>CP011020.1:4772500-5972500 GCA_001023535.1 Pseudomonas chlororaphis | reverse complement strand
CTATTGCTCGACCAAACTGGCCCAGATCACTCGGCGTGCGCCATTCGGCCCGGCACGGCTGAAGGATGTCGACGTGATCGTCGATTTCCAGGCCGAAACCACGCCCAACGACGTGGTCACGGTGATCGCCACCGAGCCCTTGACCGAAAACGAAACCTGGACCCGCTACGAACCGGGCCAATGGAGCCTGTGGCGGCGCGGCGAATGCGTCAGCCAGGGCCGGACCGAATAAGGACGTCACGCTATGTTGCTCAGTTATCTACGGCTGGTGTTGTTCGCGATTGGCCTGCTGGTGGGGGTCCAGGTGCCGGGCTTCATCAATGATTACGCCAAGCGGGTCGAGGCCCACCTGATCGAGGCACAGACAGGCCTGCAAGGTTTCCAGGGCACCGCCAACCAGTTTTTCAAGGGTGACATGCAGGCCCTGGTCGCCCATTACCGCGCCAGCGAAGACCCGATCTTTCGCAGCGACGCCGACAGCCTGAACACCTTGCTCGTGCGCCAGCAGGCCTTGGACAAGCAGTTCCAGGCGATGCAGGGGCCGTGGTACATCCGCTTGCTGCAAGTGGCACTGGCCGCAGACCCGGACATTCGCAAGGAAACCTGGAACGGCTACAGCTACCAGATCCTGCTGACCCCCGAGGCCATGGTCTGGGGCATCAGCGGCGCAATGCTGCTGTCGTTCGGCCTGGAATGCCTGTTCCGCCTGATCGACTGGGTCGTGCTGGGCGGCAAGCGCCTGCGCCAGAGCCGACCGATCGAAGAGCGGGATTTGCGCGGGCTTTGACGCTCACGCTAGAACGCTTTTTGTGGCGAGGGAGCTTGCTCCCGCTTGAGTGCGAAGCGCTCATCGCTTTTTTGGGGCCGCTGCGCGCTGGAGCGCCAGCCCGGCCCAGCGGAGCAAGCTCCCTCGCCACAAAGGCTTTGCGCCGTTTCCGCGGGTAGTTCTACCCATCAACTTTTTCTTATGACCCGTCCGAGGTTTTATTAGTTGGACGCGCCGGCGCCTGCGCTCAAGAATCACGGCACCCGATCCCGACGTTTGCAGCGTCGAGGCTTAAAACAATAAAACCGTGGAGAACCACCATGAGTGCACCCGACATGCTCGGCGTCCCCGAGTCCAAGGCCCGTTCCGGCCCGTTCGATTGGTATCGCAACATCAACCAACAGGAACGTCGCACATTCTGGAGTTGCAAGATCGGCTACGCCTTGGACGGCATGGACACGCAGATGCTCAGTTTCGTGGTGCCGACGCTCATCGCGATGTGGGGCATCACCACCGGTCAGGCGGGGCTGATTCACACCAGCACCCTGATCGCCTCGGCACTTGGCGGTTGGGTGGCCGGCATTCTCTCGGATCGTATCGGCCGGGTCCGCACCCTCCAACTGACCGTGCTGTGGTTCGCGTTCTTCACCTTCCTCTGCGGCTTTGCCCAGAACTACGAACAATTGTTGATCGCCCGTACGCTGATGGGCTTCGGCTTCGGCGGCGAGTGGACCGCTGGCGCGGTGTTGATGGGCGAGGTGATTCGCGCCAAGGACCGTGGCAAGGCGGTGGGCATGGTGCAATCGGGATGGGCGCTGGGTTGGGGCATGACGGCGATTCTGTACGCGCTGCTGTTCTCGGTGCTGGCGCCGGAAGACGCCTGGCGCGCGCTGTTCATCCTTGGCATCGTGCCAGCGGTGTTCGTGATTTTCGTCCGTCGGCTGGTCAAGGACCCGGAGGTCTACAACCAGACCAAGGCCCGCCTGGCGTCTGGCAATAACGCCAGGTTCTACGAGATTTTCGCCCCCGGCATCCTCTTCACCACGATCCGCGCTTCGCTGCTGACCACCGGCGCCCTGGGTGGCTACTATGCAATCACGTCCTGGCTGCCGACGTTCCTGAAGAACGAGCGCGGCTTGAGCGTGCTGGGCACCGGTGGCTACCTGGCGATGGTGATCGTCGGCTCCTACGTGGGTTACGTCATCAGCGCATACTTGTCGGACATACTGGGGCGCAAGAAAAATTTCGTCCTGTTCGCCGTCGGCTCGTTCACCATCGTGCTGCTGTACACCCAGGTGCCGGTGAGCAATAACGTGATGCTCTGGCTGGGCTTTCCCCTGGGCTTCTTTGCCTCCGGGATGTTCAGCGGCATGGGCTCGTTCCTCACCGAGCTGTTCCCCACACGTATCCGGGGCTCGGGCCAGGGTTTTTGCTACAACATTGGTCGGGCGGTGGCGGCATTGTTCCCGCTGCTGATCGGCCTGCTGAGCCAGCGGGTGCCGTTGAGCGTCGGGATCGGTGCGTTTGCGGCCGTGTCCTACGGCGTGGTGATCCTGGCGGCCCTGAGCCTGCCGGAAACCCAAGGCAAGCAACTGGAAGCCGAGTAACGAGTAACCTGGGGGTGTGTGCCCCCAGGGTCAGAAGAAAGTACCTACAGGAGCGTTCAGCGTGAACCGCCTGCTATTGAATTGTGACATCGGCGAAAGCTTCGGCAGTTGGACCATGGGTCTGGACGCCGAAGTGATGCCCTTCATCGATTGCGCCAACATCGCCTGCGGCTTTCACGCCGGCGACCCGAGCATCATGCGCAAGACCGTCAGCCTGGCCCTGGCCAACGGCGTGCAGATCGGCGCACACCCGGCCTATCAGGACCTGGCCGGCTTCGGCCGCCGCTCCATGGCCTACGCTGCCCAGGAACTGCAGGACCTGTTGCACTACCAGATCGGCGCCCTCGACGGCATCTGCCGGGCCCAGGGTGGACGGGTCAGCTACGTCAAGCCGCACGGCGCGATGTACAACGACATGATGGCCAACCCGGCGCAGTTGCGCGCGGTGATCGAGGCGGTGGCCCACTATGACCCGGACCTGCCGCTGATGCTCATGGCGACCCGGGATAACAGCGCCGCCCAGGCCCTGGGTGACGAATATGGCCTGACGTTGTGGTTCGAAGCCTTCGCCGACCGTGCCTACGACAGCGCTGGCCGCCTGGTGTCGCGGCAGGCGCCGGGGGCGGTGCATCACGATCCCGAAGCCATCATTGCCCAGGCCCTGACCATTGCCCGTGGCGATGCCTTGGCCGCCAGCGATGGCAGCGCGTTGATCCTGCACGCCAATACCTTGTGCGTGCACGGTGACAACGCCAGCTCCGTGGCCGCCGTGCAACGCATCCGCGAAGCGCTGGACCGGCAGCGTGCGTCATGAAGCCACGTGTGGAAGTGGTCGCGGTGGACTGCCTGATGGTGCGCCTGTTCGATGAAATCGCCGAAGACAACATGCCGTGGATGCTCGCCGCCAGCGAGCGCCTGCGCGCGGTGTTCGCCGCCGACCTGATCGACCTGGTGCCGTCCTACACCACGTTGATGGTGCATTACGATCTGTTGGCCTTGAGCCCGGCGCAGGCCCGGTCGCTGGTCAGCGAGGCGCTGAACCATTTGTCGCCCGATGCTCGCTCGGCTGGGCGCTGCCATGTGCTGCCGGTGTGGTACGACCTGAGCGTCGGACCGGAACTGCTGCTGTTGTCGGGTCGCAGCGGGTTGACCGTGGAGCAGGTGATCCGGCGCCACAGCGAACACGAATACCAGGTGTTCGCCCTGGGCTTCGCTCCGGGGTTTGCCTTCATGGGGTTGGTGGACGAAGCGCTCGCCGCGCCGCGCCTGGATACGCCGCGCAAGCGGGTGGCCGCAGGCAGCGTCGGGATTGCCGAGCGCCAGACCGCGGCGTACCCGCTGGTGTCGCCTGGCGGCTGGAACCTGATCGGCCGTACCCCGGCCAAACTGTTCGACCGTGAACGTGACGGCTACAGCCTGATGCAACCCGGCGACACGGTGCGTTTTGTCGCCGTGGACCGCGCCGAGTTCATCCGCTTGGGCGGCGATGACACACCCCAGGAGGCCCAGGCATGAGCCGCTTATTGATCCAGGCCAGCACCCCGCTGTGCCTGTTGCAGGACGCCGGCCGCTTTGGCGTCCGCCACCTGGGCGTGACCCAGGGCGGTGCGGCGGATTGGCTGTCGATGGCCTGGGCCAACTGGATGCTGGGCAATGCCCTGGACGCGGCGGTGGTGGAAGTCACCCTTGGCGGCTTCACGCTGGTGGCCGAGGACGACTGCGTGCTGGCGCTGGCCGGGGCCGACCTGGGCGCCCGGGTGGACGGCCAGGCCGTGGCGCCTTGGCGCTATTTCAGCCTGCGCAAAGGCCAATCCCTGGCGCTCACCCAGCCCGTGCTGGGGGCTCGTGCCTACCTTGCGGCCCCTGGCGGCTTCGAAGCCCCGGCGGTGTTGGGCAGCCGGGCAACGGTGGTGCGCGAAGCGCTCGGCGGGTTGGATGGGCTGGGGCGGGCGTTGGCTCGCGGCGAGCGCTTGAGCTATGGGGGGGCGGCCACGCCTCGGCCGATGCCGGGCCGGTTGATCCCGGATTTCCAGCAGGCTCAGCCGCTGGAGCTGATCCTGGGCGCGCAGAACGGGGCGTTCAGTGGCCGCAGCCTGTTCGATGCGTTCAACACGCCCTGGACGCTGGACAGCCGCGCCGATCGCATGGGCATCCGCCTGCTGGGAACGCCGCTGGAGTACCAGGGCCCGCCGATGATTTCCGAAGGCATTCCCCTGGGGGCCGTGCAGGTGCCGCCGGACGGCCAGCCCATCGTGTTGCTCAACGACCGGCAAACCATCGGTGGCTACCCGCGCCTGGGCGCCTTGACCCCGCTGGCCCTGGCCCGGTTGGCGCAATGCCTGCCGGGGGCGCAGGTGCGGTTGCGGCCGGTGGTGCAGGAGGTGGCGCATCGGCAGCAGGTGGAGTGCTTGCGCGGTTTTCTCGACCGCTAAAAGCATCGCGAGCAAGCTCGCTCCCACAGGGGATCTCATGTGTGACGAAGATCCAGTGTGGGAGCGAGCTTGCTCCGGGCGGCGATCCGACGATGAGGCCCTAAAGGGCACCAACGATCACTTGGAAAGAAACCGCATCCCTTCCTCCAACCCTCGCAGGGTCAGCGGATACATCCGGTCCTCCACCAGTTCCCGCACGATGTTGGTGGAGGCGGTGTAGCCCCAGGTGTCCTTGGGGTAGGGGTTGATCCAGATGAGTTTCTTGTACTTCTCCATGAAGCGCTGCATCCACACGTAGCCCGCTTCTTCGTTCCAGTGCTCGACGCTGCCGCCCGGCTGGGTGATTTCATAGGGCGCCATGGCGGCGTCGCCGATGAAGATCACTTTGTAGTCGGCGCCGTACTTGTGCAGCAGGTCCTGGGTGGAGGTGCGTTCGGAGGTGCGGCGCAGGTTGTTCTTCCACACCGACTCGTACACGAAGTTGTGGAAGTAGAAGTACTCCAGGTGCTTGAACTCGGTCTTGCAGGCCGAGAACAGCTCTTCGCAGATCTTCACGTGGGCATCCATCGAACCGCCGATGTCGAACAGCAACAGCAGCTTGACGGTGTTGCGCCGCTCCGGCCGCATCTGGATGTTCAACAGGCCGGCATCCCGGGCGGTATGGTCGATGGTGCCGTCGATGTCCAGCTCTTCGGCCGCGCCCTGGCGGGCAAACTTGCGCAGGCGGCGCAGGGCGATCTTGATGTTGCGGGTGCCCAATTCCACCTGGTCGTCGAGGTTCTTGTACTCGCGTTGGTCCCAGACCTTCACGGCCTTGCCCTGGCGCTTGCCGGCGTCGCCGACACGGATGCCTTCGGGGTTGAAACCCCCGGAGCCGAACGGGCTGGTGCCGCCGGTGCCGATCCACTTGTTGCCGCCGGCATGGCGTTCCTTCTGTTCTTCCAGGCGCTTCTTGAATTCCTCGATCAGCTTGTCGAGGCCACCGAGGGATTGGATCTGCGCCCGCTCTTCATCGGTCAGCGAGCGCTCGAACTCCTTGCGCAACCAGTCTTCGGGGATCAGCGCCTGGAGATGATCGTCGAGTTTCTCCAGGCCATTGAAGTAAGCGGCGAAGGCCCGGTCGAACTTGTCGAAATGGCGTTCGTCCTTCACCAGGATCGCCCGGGACAGGTAATAGAACTCGTCCATGTCGGCGAAGATCACCCGCTGTTTCAGCGCATTGATCAGGTCCAGCAGTTCACGCACCGACACGGGCACCTTGGCGGCGCGCATCTCATTGAACAGGTTCAGCAGCATGGCAGTTGCCCTCGCGCTTGTTGACGAAGAGGGCTCAACGCGTGCCGCGACGGCTCATGAACGCCAGGCGCTCAAGCAGCTGCACGTCCTGTTCGTTCTTGACCAGGGCACCGGCCAGCGGCGGGATGGCCTTGGTGGGGTCGCGCTCGCGCAGGACCGCGTCACCGATGTTGTCGGCCATCAACAGCTTGAGCCAGTCCACCAGCTCGGAGGTGGAGGGCTTTTTCTTGAGGCCCGGCACCTTGCGCACGTCGAAGAACACGTCCAGCGCTTCGCTGACCAGGTCTTTCTTGATATCCGGGTAATGCACATCGACGATCTTCTGCAGCGTCGCGCGGTCCGGGAAGGCGATGTAGTGGAAGAAGCAGCGGCGCAGGAAGGCGTCCGGCAGCTCCTTTTCATTATTGGAGGTAATGATGATGATCGGCCGCTGCTTGGCCTTGATGGTTTCGTCGGTTTCGTAGACGTAGAACTCCATCTTGTCGAGTTCTTGCAGCAGGTCGTTGGGGAACTCGATGTCGGCCTTGTCGATCTCGTCGATCAGCAGGATGACCCGTTCCTCGGACTCGAACGCTTCCCAGAGCTTGCCTTTCTTCAGGTAGTTGCGCACGTCATGGACCTTGTCCACACCCAGTTGCGAGTCCCGCAGGCGGCTGACCGCGTCGTACTCGTACAGGCCTTGGTGGGCCTTGGTGGTGGACTTGATGTGCCAGGTGATCAGGCGGGCGCCGAAGGACTCAGCCAGTTGCTCGGCCAGCATGGTCTTGCCGGTGCCCGGTTCGCCCTTGACCAGCAGCGGCCGCTCCAGGGTGATGGCGGCGTTGACGGCCAGCTTCAGGTCATCGGTGGCCACGTAGGCGCGGGTGCCTTCGAACTTCATCTGCGGATTCCTCGAACGTGTCGTCGGCCCGGCGAGGCGGGGCGCGCGAAAATAAATGTCGTGCCCGACTATAACGCGACGTCCCGCCGACTGTGAACGCAGACGCTGTATTCAGTCTCTGAATGGAGCGTCACATGTTGACCCGGTCTCACTACAGGATTGATGCGCCTAGTCTTTGGATGGCGGTGGCTGTTCATAGCGGGCGTTGAAGGCCTGGACGAAGCCGTTGCGCAATATCTGCAGGAAGGCTTCGAAGGCGCTGATGTTCTGTTGATGGACATTGCCGCTGAGTTCGACCCGGGTGGCGAACTGGTTCTTGCGCTGGTTTTTCAGTGCCGTTTCACCCGCGCCGACCAGCGCTTCCCAGACCGAGCGGAAAATGTTCTTTTTCTCGTTTTCCACGTCCTGCTGCCAATCGAAGACGTCCACATCGCGCAGCAGCGGCTTGATGTAGCCGCTGAGCTTGGCGTCGGTCGCCTGCGCTTCGATCACCAGGTCGCCGTGGCCGGCGTTGAAGTCGAACTTGCCATAGGCCGCGGCGAAGTCGTTGAGGCGCTTGAGTTCGATGTCCGTGGCCCGCAGGCGGAAATCGAAATCCTCGAAATTGCTCAGTGGATCGAAGGTGGCCAGCACTTCCAGGGGCGCGTGCTCGGCCACCAGCGCCTTGCCCTCGAAACGCGCGTCACGCTTGCCTTCGGTGTCGACCACGTTGGTCAGGTTATAGAAGCTGGCATTGACGTCGGTGGCCCGCAGGTTGACGGGCGGCTTGGAGTTGAAGTTGCGAAAGGTCACGTGGCCATCCCTGATCCGCACTTCGTTGAAGGTGATGGGCAGCAGTTTGCTCAGTTGTTCGCGCCAGTTGGTGCCCTGACCGGTCTGGGAGTTCTGTCGGTTGCCACCGCCGTCGACGAAGTTCACTTCGGGCCGGGCGAACTCCGCCTCGGCCACCACCGCATGGTCGTACCACAGCGAATGCCAACTGACGGACAAATCGACCAGCGGTGCATCGACGAAAGGCACCGGGACCTTGCCGTCGACCTTGATGATTTTCAGGCCGTTGATCCGATAGGCCCCGCGCCACCAGGCCAGGTCCACGTCGGTGACTTGGCCGCGATAATCGCCCATATTCGCCAACTTGTCGTTCAGGTAGTCGCGAACCAGATAAGGCAAGGTGAAGTGCAAGGCCACCAGCAGCACGACGAGGGCGGCGAGTCCCCACAGTGGCCAGCTGTATCGACGCTTCATGTCAGTCAGTCTCCAGCGTTGTTAAAGCCATTGACCGTTGTCGCCGTGCGAACGTTCGGTGCAACTGGACGCCCATGGGCAACAGGCTTACCTTAAAGCGCTTAACTATCCGCAGCCTCAAGGACCGGTCATGAGCCGCATATTCGTCGACAACGCCCATTCCATTGGCAATACGCCGCTGGTGCAGATCAACCGCATCGCGCCGCGTGGCGTGACCATCCTGGCCAAGATCGAGGGGCGCAACCCGGGTTATTCGGTCAAGTGCCGGATCGGCGCGAACATGATCTGGGACGCCGAAAGCACCGGCAGGCTCAAGCCGGGCATGACCATCATCGAACCGACCTCGGGCAACACCGGTATCGGCCTGGCGTTCGTCGCCGCCGCCCGCGGCTACAAGCTGATGCTGACCATGCCGGCGTCCATGAGCGTCGAGCGGCGCAAGGTGCTCAAGGCCCTGGGCGCGGAACTGGTGCTCACCGAGCCGGCCAAGGGCATGAAAGGCGCCATCGAGAAGGCCGCCGAGATCCTCGCCAGCGACCCTTCCCGCTATTTCATGCCGCAGCAGTTCGAAAATCCGGCGAACCCGGCGATCCACGAAAAAACCACCGGCCCGGAAATCTGGAACGACACCGATGGCGCGGTGGATGTGCTGGTCGCGGGGGTCGGCACCGGGGGAACCATCACCGGCGTTTCACGGTATATCAAGAACACATGTGGCAAGCCGATCCTGTCGGTGGCGGTCGAGCCCGAAACCTCGCCGGTGATTACCCAGGCGATGGCGGGGCAGGAGATCAAGCCCAGCCCCCACAAGATCCAGGGGATCGGTGCCGGCTTCGTGCCGAAGAACCTTGACCTGTCGATCGTCGACCAGGTCGAGCGGGTCACCGACGAGGAGTCCAAGGCCATGGCTTTGCGCCTGATGCAGGAGGAGGGCATCCTCTGCGGCATCTCTTGCGGCGCGGCGATGGCCGTGGCCGTGCGCCTGGCGGAAAAACCGGAAATGCAGGGCAAGACCCTGGTGGTGATCCTGCCGGATTCGGGCGAGCGCTATCTGTCGAGCATGTTGTTCAGTGATTTGTTCACCGAGCAGGAGATCCAGCAGTAACGGCCAAGCAATCGAGGCTTTTTGTGGCGAGGGGATTTATCCCCGTTGGGTTGCGAAGCGACCCCAAACCCGACCCCGAGATAAATGGAGCCGGATGAGTTGTTGGGACTGCTGCGCAGTCCAGCGGGGATAAATCCCCTCGCCACAGTGGACTGCATCAGCCAACGTTCAGCTCATGCGTGTTAAGAAGGGCATTGTTGCGTCATTCTCAACAGTGAATGTTGCCTGGGGCGGTTTCTTCCCCGGGCAAGGCTCTATACCATGGCCGGCCGTCGCGCCGGGCTGATGGCGTTGCGCAAGTCGTTTTGGACAAGGAGTTTTACAATGACCGTTTCGTTTGTCGCCAAGGCCTCGGTATTGCTGCTGTTCCTGGGCAGTACGCTGTATGTGCACTTGCGCGGTCGCGCGCGTTTGCCGGTATTGCGCCAGTTCGTCAATCACTCGGCCTTGTTCGCCCCCTACAACGCCTTGATGTACCTGTTTTCCGGCGTGCCCTCCAAGCCCTACCTGGACCGCAGCAAATTTCCCGAGCTGGATGTGCTCAAGGACAACTGGCACGTCATTCGTGACGAGGCCATGCACCTGTTCGACGAGGGCTATATCCGGGCTGCGGAAAAGAACAACGATGCCGGCTTCGGGTCGTTCTTCAAGAAAGGCTGGAAGCGCTTCTACCTCAAGTGGTACGACAAACCGCTGCCGTCTGCCGAGCTGCTGTGCCCGAAAACCGTCGAGCTGGTCAGCGCCATTCCCAACGTGAAGGGCGCAATGTTTGCCCTGCTGCCGGGCGGTAGCCATCTGAACCCTCACCGGGACCCGTTCGCCGGTTCCCTGCGCTATCACCTGGGGCTGTCCACGCCCAATTCCGACGACTGCCGGATCTTTGTCGACGGCCAGGTCTATGCCTGGCGTGATGGCGAAGACGTCATGTTCGATGAGACCTACGTGCACTGGGTCAAGAACGAAACCCCGCAAACCCGGGTGATCTTGTTCTGCGACGTCGAACGCCCGCTGAAAAGCCGGCTGATGACCCGTCTCAACCGCGCCATCAGTGCCTTCCTCGGTCGCGCCACCGCACCGCAGAACCTCGACGACGAACGCGTCGGCGGGATCAACCAGGCTTACGCCTGGAGCAAGAGGTTCAGTGACGGCTTCAGTGGTCAGGTCAAGCAGTGGAAGCGCAAGCATCCCAAGGCCTACCGGGTGATGCGCCCCGTGTTGGCGGTGCTGGTGCTGACGGCCCTGGGCTACTGGCTGTTCGGCTGACCTATGGCGAGGGAGCTTGCTCCCGCTGGGTGGCGCAGCCGCCCCAGAAAACGAGGGCCGCTTCGCGCCCGGCGAGAGCAAGCTTCCTCGCCACGGCCTTACTCTACCTCAACAGGCTTCGTCACCCCTGGCTTCAACACCAGCCACAACGCCGCCGCAATCAGCACCCCGCCATACAGATGCGCCATGCCCAGCGGCTCATCCAGCAGCAACGCCCCCCACAACACGCCGAACGGCGGGATCAGGAAGGTCACGGTCATGGACTTGACCGGGCCGATGGAGCTGAGCAGCCGAAAGTACAGAATGTACGCCAGTGCCGTGCACACCAGCCCCAACCCCAGCAGCGACAACCAGACGCTCCAGCCGCCCCAGCTGGCCGGGGGCTGGCTGATGGCGGTGTAGCCGAACAGCGGCAGCAAGAACACCGTGGCGCCGAACATGCTGCCCAGCGCGGCGAGGCGGCTGTCCAACCCCCCTTGATGATCGAGCCAGCGGCGAGTAAGGAAGCCGGCAAAGCCATAGCAGGTGGTCGCCAGCAGGCAGGCGAGGGCGCCCATCAGCAGTTGCAGGTCGAAGGCCACCGGCCCGGCGCCGGTCAGGATACCCACCCCGAACAGGCCCAGGAACACCCCGCTGACCTTGGCCACGGTGAGTTTTTCGCTGAAGAACAGGCCGCCGATCAGCACGCCCATCAACGGCGTGGTGGCGTTGAAGATGGCCGAGTACCCGGCGGGCAACACCTGGGCCGCCAGCGAGTAGAACGTGGCCGGGATGCCCGAGTTGATCAGGCCCAGCACCATCACCACTTTGAGCTTGCCGCGAAAATCAAAGTCGATACGCATCAGCGTCAGGATGACCAGCAGGCCGACGAAGGCGATGGACACGCGAAAAAATGCAGTGGGGATCGTGCCAATGACGGGGGCGATAATGCGCATGAACAGAAAGCTGGCCCCCCAGATGGCGGCCAGTGATAGCAAACGCAGGGTATCGACGAGGTTCACGGGGCTTTCCTGGCAGAATCGGGCGACAAGTGTCGCTGCCCCGGATACCGATGGCAATGGTTGCGCTGGCGCGCGATTGGCCTCTAAGCTCAGTCGCCAATAACAAGCCTGACCCGCCGAGGTTCACCCTATGCCGCAACCATGGCCCGCCACCGATATCGCCCGTTCGATCCTCGAAGGCTTCGACGATTATCGCGAGCATTTCCGGCAGATTACCGACGGCGCCCGCGCCCGGTTCGAGCAGGCCCAGTGGCTGGAGGCGCAAGCGGCGTCGGCGGCGCGGATCAATCTGTATGAAGAAAAAGTCTTTGAAACCGTGGCGCGGCTGCGCAAGGCCTTCGAAGCCGAGGCGTTGATGGACGTGGGCTGCTGGCCGCTGGTCAAGAGCGCCTACATCAGCCTGATCGACCTGCGTTTCGACGATGAACTGTCGGAAACCTGGTACAACTCGATCTTCTGCGGGCTGTTCAGCCATGACCTGATCAGCGACGGCACCATGTTCATCCACACCACCCGGCCCAGCCTGCGCCGGGCCCGGGCCGCCCAGACGCGTACCTACAAGCCCCAGGGCCAGATCGACCGGATGCTGGCGAACATCTTCGCCGACTACCGCTTCAGCGAGGACTACGCCGACCTTTCGGGCGACCTGCAGCGCCTCGAAGCCCAACTGCGCGAGAACCTGCCGGACTGGGTCTGCAAGGACCCGGAGCTGACGGTGGAGTTGTTTTCTTCAGTGCTGTACCGCAACAAGGGCGCCTACCTGGTGGGCCGGATCTACACCCAGGACGACCAATGGCCCCTGGTGATCCCGCTGTTGCACCGCGAAGGCCGGGGCATCCAGATCGACGCGCTGATCACCGACGAGGCGCAGGTGTCGATCATCTTCTCGTTCACCCGCTCGTACTTCATGGTGGACGTACCGGTGCCGGCGGAATTCATCGGTTTTCTCAAGCGCATCCTGCCGGGCAAGCACATTGCCGAGCTGTACACCTCCATCGGTTTCTACAAGCACGGCAAGTCCGAATTCTACCGGGCGCTGATCAACCACCTGGCCAACACCGACGACCGCTTCATCATGGCGCCGGGGGTGCGCGGCATGGTCATGAGCGTGTTCACCCTGCCGGGCTTCAACACTGTATTCAAAATCATCAAGGACCGTTTCTCGCCGTCGAAAAACGTCGACCGGGCCACGGTGATCGAGAAGTATCGCCTGGTGAAAAGTGTCGATCGGGTTGGGCGCATGGCCGATACCCAGGAGTTCGCCGACTTCCGCTTCCCGCTGAGCAAGTTCGAGCCGGCCTGCCTGGAAGAACTGCTCGACGTGGCGCCGTCCACAGTGTCGGTGGAGGGCGATACGGTGCTGATTCGCCACTGCTGGACCGAGCGGCGCATGACGCCGTTGAACCTCTACCTGGAAAACGCCAGCGAGGCCCAGGTGCGCGAGGCGCTGGAAGACTACGGCCTGGCGATCAAGCAACTGGCGGCGGCGAACATTTTCCCCGGTGACATGTTGCTCAAGAACTTCGGCGTGACCCGCCACGGCCGCGTGGTGTTCTACGACTACGATGAGATCTGCTTCCTCACCGAAGCCAACTTCCGCCACATCCCCCAGCCCCGCACGCCGGAAGACGAGATGGCCTCCGAGCCCTGGTATTCCATCGGCCCGCTGGACGTGTTCCCCGAGGAATTCCCACCGTTCCTGTTCGCCGACGTGGGCCAGCGCAAGCTGTTCGACCAATTGCACGGCGAGCTGTACAACGCCGACTACTGGAAAGGCCTGCAAGAGGCGATTCGGGCGGGGAAGGTGATCGATGTGTTCCCGTATCGGCGCAAGGGATAGAAGCAGCTTCAAGCTTCAAGCTTCAAGCGGTAAGTTTTGAGTTTCCGGTCAACGCGGCTTGCAACTTGCAGCTTGCAGCTTGAAACTTGCCGCTGCTCTTTTTTCCCCTTGCGTACCTGATGACTGACCAAGCCCCCGCTATCGACAAGTTGCTGAAGAACCTCGACCACGCCATGCTCGCCGACCGTCACCGGTTGCGGCGCCAGTTGCTCGAGCTGCGCAAGAAACCCGACGAGGCCAAGCTGGCCCAGTGGGTGGCGCGCATGCAGGCATCGTGTGACCAGGTGCTGGCGCGCAAGGCCAGCCTGCCGGTGATTCGCTACGACGACAATCTGCCGATCGCGGCCAAGCGCGATGAAATCAAGGACGCGTTGCTCAAGCATCAGGTTCTGATCATCGCGGGCGAAACCGGCTCGGGCAAAACCACCCAGTTGCCAAAGATCTGCCTGGAAATCGGTCGCGGCCAGCATGGCCTGATCGGCCACACCCAGCCGCGCCGTATCGCCGCTCGCAGCGTTGCCAGCCGGGTCGCCGAGGAACTGGCGACGCCGTTGGGCGCGCTGGTGGGCTACCAGGTGCGGTTCGAGGACCAGAGCGACGCCAACACCCTGATCAAGCTGATGACCGACGGCATCCTGCTGGCCGAGACCCAGAACGATCGCTACCTCGAACGCTACGACACGATCATCGTCGACGAGGCCCACGAACGCAGCCTGAACATCGATTTCCTGCTGGGCTATCTCAAGACCCTGCTGCCGCGCCGCCCGGACCTGAAAGTCATCATCACCTCGGCGACCATCGATCTTGAGCGCTTCTCCAAGCACTTCGACGATGCGCCGATCGTGGAGGTCTCGGGGCGCACCTTCCCGGTGGAAACCTGGTATCGGCCGCTGACCCTGGAGCAGGACGAAGAAGGCAACCGGGTCGAAGACGACCTGACCGTCGACCAGGCGATCCTCGCCACCCTCGATGAAATCGCCGCCCATGAACGCAGCGAGCGCCGTAGCCCCGGTGACGTGCTGGTGTTCCTGCCAGGCGAGCGGGAGATTCGTGACGCGGCGGAAATGCTGCGCAAGGCCCAGCTCAAGCACACCGAGATCCTGCCGTTGTATGCGCGCTTGTCCCCGGCCGAACAACAGCGAATTTTCCAGTCCCATCCGGGGCGGCGCGTGGTGCTGGCGACCAACGTCGCCGAAACCTCGTTGACCGTGCCGGGCATCCGCTACGTCATCGACAGCGGCACCGCGCGCATCAGCCGTTACAGCTACCGGGCCAAGGTCCAGCGCCTACCCATCGAAGCCATTTCCCAGGCCAGCGCCAACCAGCGCAAAGGGCGCTGCGGGCGGGTCGAGCCGGGGATCTGTGTGCGGTTGTACAGCGAGGAGGATTTCCTCGGCCGGCCGGAATTTACCGACCCCGAGATCCTGCGCACCAACCTGGCCGCGGTGATCCTGCAGATGCTGCACCTGCGCCTCGGTGAAATCACCGACTTCCCGTTCATCGAGCCGCCGGATGGCAAGGCCATCAGCGACGGTTTCAACCTGCTGCAAGAGTTGTCGGCGGTGGACCGCAATGGTCAGCTTACGGCGTTGGGCCGCCAGTTGGCCCGCCTGCCGGTAGACCCGCGCATGGGTCGCATGCTGCTGGAAGCGGCGAAGCTGGGCAGCCTGCAGGAGGTACTGATCGTGGCCAGCGCGATGTCGGTCCAGGACCCGCGCGAGCGTCCGCCCGAGCGCCAGCAGGCCGCCGACCAGGCCCACGCCCAGTGGAAGGACACGGACTCGGACTTCGCCGGGCTGGTCAACCTGTGGCGCGGTTTCGAAGAGCAGCGCCAGGCCCTGACCGCCAGCCCGTTACGCAACTGGTGCCGGAAGAACTTCCTCAACTACCTGCGCCTGCGCGAGTGGCGCGACGCCCATCGGCAATTGAGCCTGATCTGCCGCGACCTGCAGTTGAGCCTCAACAAGGAACCGGCGGATTACCCGAAGCTGCACAAGGCGGTGCTCTCGGGGCTGCTCAGCCAGATTGGCCAGAAGACCGAGGACGGCGACTACCTGGGGGCCCGTCAACGGCGGTTCTGGGTCCACCCGTCATCCGGCCTGGGCAAGAAACGCCCGCAGTGGCTGATGACCGCCGAGCTGGTGGAAACCACCAAGCTGTATGCGCGCATGGTCGCCAAGATCGAGCCGGACTGGATCGAGCCGCTGGCCGGACACCTGATCAAGAAGAACCATTTCGAACCCCATTGGGAGAAGAAGCGCGGGCAGGTGGTGGCGTACGAGCAGATCACCCTGTTCGGGCTGATCGTGGTCGGTCGTCGGCCGGTGCACTACGGGCCGGTGGACCCGGTGGTCTCTCGCGAACTGTTCATCCGCGAAGCGCTGGTGCGCGGTGAGATCCAGTCCCGGGCCAAGTGCCTGGGGGCCAATACCAGGCTGCTGGAGCAACTCGACGAGCTGGAGGCCAAGGCCCGTCGTCGCGACATCCTGGCGGATGAAGAAACGCTGTTCGGTTTCTACGACGCTCGCTTGCCAGCGGAGATCCACCAGACCGCGACTTTCGACAGCTGGTATCGCATCAACAGCCAGAAAGACCCGCAACTGCTGATCATGCGCGAAGAAGACGTACTGGCTCGCGAGGCCAGTGAGGTCACCGCCGCGTACTACCCGGACACCTTGCGCGTCGGCGACCTGACCTTGCCGTTGAGCTACCACTTCGAGCCCAACCACCCCCGCGATGGCGTGACCTTGCGCGTACCGGCGCCGCTGTTGCCGATGTTGCCACCGGAGCGCTTGGAGTGGCTGGTGCCGGGGATGATCGAGGCCAAGTGCATCGCCCTGGTGCGCAACCTGCCCAAGGCCTTGCGCAAGAATTTCGTGCCAGTGCCGGACTTCGTCAAGGCCGCGCTGCAACGCATCACCTTCGCCGAGGGTTCGTTGCCCCAGGCCCTAGGGCGTGAACTGCTGCGCATGACCGGGGCGCGGGTTAGCGACGAAGCCTGGGTCGAAGCGGCGCAGCAAGTCGAAAGTCATCTGCGCATGAACCTGGAAATCGTCGACGGCCAGGGCAAGTTCCTCGGCGAAGGCCGCGACCTGGCCGAACTGACGGCGCGCTTTGCCGAGGCCAGCCAGGCCGCATTGGCGGTGCCGCAAACGGCGAAAAGCCAGGCGCCGGTGGAGGCGAAAGTCTTTGCGCCGGTGGCCGAGAAAACCCAACAGAAGATCGCCGGGCTGTCGATGACGGTCTACCCGGCGCTGGTGGAAGAGGGCGGCGTGGTCAAGGAAGGGCGCTTCCCGACACCGGCCGAAGCCGAGTTCCAGCACCGCCGCGCCTTGCAGCGCCTGTTGATGCAACAACTGGCCGAGTCCGCCAAGTTCCTGCGCGGCAAGCTGCCGGGGCTGACCGAGTTGGGCCTGCTGTATCGCGAGCTGGGGCGCATCGACAGCCTGGTCGAAGATATCCTGCTGGCGAGCCTCGACAGTTGCGTGCTGGACGGCGAGGCGAGCCTGCCCCGCGACGGCGCCGCGCTCGCCTCCCTGGCCGAGCGCAAGCGCGGCGGGTGGACCGAGCACGCCGAGCGTCTGGCGAAGCTGACCCTGGACATCCTCAAGCTCTGGCACGGCCTGCAAAAGCGCTTCAAGGGCAAGATCGACCTGGCCCAGGCCGTGGCTCTGAACGACATCAAGCAGCAGCTCGGCCACCTGGTGTACCCGGGCTTCGTGCGCGAAACTCCGCATCAATGGCTCAAGGAACTGCCGCGCTACCTCAAGGCCATCGAGCAGCGCTTCGAGAAGCTCGGCGGCCAGGTGCAGAAGGACCGAGTCTGGAGCGGCGAGCTGTCGAACCTCTGGGCCCAATACCAGGCCCGTGCCGACAAACATGCCCAGGAAGGCAAGCGCGACCCGCAACTGGAGTTGTACCGCTGGTGGCTGGAGGAATACCGGGTGTCGCTGTTCGCCCAGCAGTTGGGCACCAAGGTACCGATTTCCGACAAGCGCCTGGGCAAGCAATGGGGGCAGGTGGAACCGTGATCGCAAAGCCCCTCTAACCCCTGTGGGAGCGAGCTTGCTCGCGATAGCGGTGTATCAGTCAACATCAATGCAGGCCGAACCATCGCTATCGCGAGCAAGCTCGCTCCCACAGGGTATGGGGTTGTGATGAATGGAGAATGGGCCAAACCCCAGGGTTTATGGCAAACTTCGCGCCTATAAATGCCGGTCCCGTGGTTTTTGAGCTTCAATCCCTCGGGCGGATCGGAATAAAGCGCTGCCAGGGCTGCTTCCCCGGATGGGAAAAGTCCCTTTGTGTATTGGTACGTCGGTGCCAATGCTTTCTGCCTGAACAGATCAGAGACACGCCCATGCATAACGTCGTCATCAGCGGCACCGGCCTGTACACCCCGGCCAACAGCATCTCCAACGAAGAACTGGTGCACTCCTTCAATACCTATGTCGCCCAGTTCAACGCCGACAACGCCGAGGCCATCGAGCGCGGTGAAGTGGAGGCGCTGACCGAATCCAATGCCGCGTTCATCGAAAAGGCTTCTGGTATCAAGAGCCGCTTTGTCATGGACAAGGACGGCATCCTCGACCCGCAGCGCATGACCCCGCGTCTGCCCGAGCGCTCCAACGACGAGTGGTCGGTGCTCTGCGAAATGGCGGTCGGTGCCGCCAGGCAAGCCCTGGAGCGCGCCGGCCGCACCGCTGCCGACATCGACGGCGTGATCGTCGCCTGTTCCAACCTGCAGCGGCCGTACCCGGCCATCGCCATCGAGGTTCAGGAAGCGCTGGGCATCGAGGGCTTCGGCTTCGACATGAACGTGGCCTGCTCCTCGGCAACGTTCGGCATCCAGGCCGCCGCCAACAGCGTGCAACTGGGCCAGGCCCGGGCGATCCTGATGGTCAACCCGGAAGTGTGCACCGGGCACCTGAACTTCCGTGACCGCGACAGCCACTTCATCTTCGGCGACGCGGCCACCGCCGTGATCATCGAACGCGCCGACCAGGCCACCTCGGCGCACCAGTTCGACGTGGTCAGCACCAAGTTGCTGACCAAGTTCTCCAACAACATCCGCAACAACTTCGGCTTCCTCAACCGCGCCGCTGAAGAGGGTGTCGGCAGCCGGGACAAACTGTTCGTCCAGGAAGGCCGCAAGGTGTTCCGCGACGTCTGCCCGATGGTGGCCGAACTGATCGGCGCCCACCTGGATGAGAACCAACTGGACGTCGGCCAGGTGAAGCGTTTCTGGCTGCACCAGGCCAACCTGAGCATGAACCAGTTGATCGTGCGCAAGCTGCTGGGACGCGAAGCCACCGAAGAAGAAGCCCCGGTCATCCTCGACCGCTACGCCAACACCAGTTCGGCAGGTTCGGTCATTGCTTTCCACCTGTACCAGGATGACCTGCCGGCGGGCACCGTGGCCGTTCTCAGCTCGTTTGGCGCCGGCTATTCGATTGGCAGTGTGATTCTGCGCAAGCGTTGATCCTGTCCGGGCTTCCTCTGTGGCAAGTGGAGCTTCTGTGGCGAGGGAGCTTGCTCCCGCTCGGTTGCGCAGCGACCGCAAGATCTGGGGGCTGCTTCGCAGCCCAGCGGGAGCAAGCTCCCTCGCCACAAAAAGCAGCGTCCGGCTTCCTGCAGAATGGGGCGTTTGAATGACGGTCACCGATGACACCCAACTGCTCCAGCGCCTGCTGGCCGGTGAGCAGCGTGCCTACAAGGAACTGGTCAGTACCTACCAGGGCCCGATGCGCGCGGTCGCCTATGCCATCGTCGGCAACCGCCACGCCGACGAAGTGGTGCAGGACGCCTGGTTGTCGGTGGTGCGCAATCTCAGCGGTTTCCAGGGGCGTTCCAGCCTCAAGACCTGGCTGTTGACCATCACCGCCAATGCCGCCAAGGGCCGCTACAAGCAGAACCGGCGGGAAGTGCTGCTCGACGATCTGCCGGCGCCCCACGGCACCCTGGGCGACGAACGCTTCGCCGCCGACGGGCATTGGTTGCTGGCACCGTTCGCCTGGCACCAGGACACACCCGAAGCCCTGCTCACGGAAAGCGAGCTGCGCGATTGCCTGGAGCACACCTTGCTCAGCCTGTCGGAGCTGCAGGGCAGTGTGCTGACCCTGCGTGAGCGTCAGGGCCTGGAGCTGGAAGAAATCTGTAATCTTCTCGACATCTCGCTCTCCAACGTCCGTGTGCTGTTGCATCGCGCCCGGCTGAAGGTCTTCGCGACCGTGGAACATTTCGAGGAAACCGGCGAATGCTGACCTGTAAGGAACAAGTGGCGCGCTCCAGCGATTACCTCGATGGGCAACTGAGCTTTCGCGAGCGCCTGATGGTGCGCCATCACCTGATGTTCTGCCCCAACTGTCGGCGTTTCATCCGCCAGATGCGCCTGATGCAGGCGACCCTGAGAAAACTCCCTGAACCGCCGGTGCCCGATCTCGACCACCTCGCCGAAAAACTTGCGGCCGAACGTCGTCGATCCAGCCACTAAAATCCGCCAACCGCGCAATTTGTGGGAGCGGGCTTGCTCGTGAATACGGTGGCACATTCGATATCCATGTCGACTGGCACACCGCTTTCGCGAGCGAGCCCGCTCCCACAGGGGGCTGCGTCGCCTCTGGTTATTCCCTTTCGAAGTAAAAAGTTCCGCTGTCATAAAATCTTTATGTGATAGCAACTCGCCTGACACAACCTGCCGCCAAGATCCCCTCCCAACACCAGCGGGCCCAGTTCCGCGTGTTTTCTAACGCATAGACTACCAACTAGGGGAATTCTTCGATGATCCGTAAGCACTTCGCAGGTTTTGCCGCCAGCGCACTGGCAATGGCAGTAACCGCCCAGGCTTTCGCCGGCACCGTCACCACCGATGGCGCCGATATCGTGGTCAAGACCAAGGGCGGCCTTGAAGTCGCTACCACTGACAAAGAGTTCAGCTTCAAGCTCGGCGGTCGTTTGCAGGCTGACTACAGCCAGTTCGACGGGATCTACACCGACAACGGCAAATCGGCCGATGCCGCTTACATCCGTCGCGCGTTCCTGGAACTGTCCGGCGTGCTGTACACGGACTGGGCCTACACCATCAACTACGACATGTCCCACAACAGCGGCGACTCGGACAACGGCTACTTCGACGAAGCGTCCCTGGCCTATAACGGTTTCAAACCAGTGTCGATCAAGGTCGGTCGTTTCGACCCCGACTTCGGCCTGGAAAAAGCCACCAGCTCCAAGTGGGTCACCGCGCCTGAGCGTAACGCTGCTTACGACCTGATCGACTGGGCCAACAGCCACCAGAACGGCCTGGGCCTGCAAGCGTCCAGCACCTTCGCCGATTCGTTCTATGCATCGGCCGGTGTGTTCAGCAAGGACACCGACGACACCGACGGCGACAGCGTCAAGCAAGTCAACGGCCGCTTCGTGTTCGCCCCGATGCACGAGGCTGGCAACGTGTTGCACTTCGGTGTGAACGTGGCCTCGCGCGATGTCTCCGACACCGTGTTCGATGCACGTTATCGCTCTCGCCTGGGCATGCGTGGCGTAGAAACCCTCGGCGGCAACGATGCCGGCCCTAACGGTAACCGTCCGGTACTGGGCGGTGCCAACAACTCGCCGGCCGGTTCCTACGACCGCGACACCGCGTTCGGCCTGGAAGCCGCCTTCGCCATGGGGCCTGCGTCGATCCAGGGTGAGTACATCACCCGCAAGACCAAGGCTGATGCCGACGGCTTCGAAGACCTCAAGGGCCATGGCTTCTACGTTCAGGGCGCCTACACCCTCACCGGTGAATCGCGCGGCTATAAAGTGGGCAAGTTCGACGCCATCAAGCCTCAGAACAAATCCATCGGCGCCTGGGAAGTGTTCTATCGCTACGACAGCATGACCGTCGAAGACGACAACATCACCACCGCCAGCGCCACCCGCGACGTCGGCGATGCCGAAGCCAAGGTGCACAACCTCGGCGTTAACTGGTACGCCAACGAAGCGGTGAAAATCTCCGCCGCCTACATCAAGGCCAAGACCGACAAAGTCACCAACGTCAACGGCGACGACGACGGCGATGGTTTCGTGGTCCGTGCCCAGTACGTGTTCTAAGTCGCGCACTTGATACAGAGCTCTTCCTTCATCCGTTAAAGCTCCTTTTTCAACCCCGCCTCTGGCGGGGTTTTTTTTATCCATTTTTCCGCAGGCACTGTACGGGCATGCACCTGTAAACCCTGACAGTTTCGCGGTTTCCGGAAAACGTGCTTACTTCGTTCAGGCGCAATGGCAGATGCGGAGAACGACATGGCGGGTTCAGATAAAGTAGAGCAGCCAGGGTCCAATGGCTCTCTCGGCGACTCCGGGGTTTCACGCAACGAAACGACTGACGGCTTTTACTATGACGCGCTGGACAACTTGATTGGTCGAACGACCTCCGCCGGTAGAGAGCAACGTTTCTACCGAAGCGATGAACTGGCGAATGAAACCAACGGGAACATCAACAGCACTTTCATCCGCGCCGAGGGTGTCGTACTTGCCGAGCACCGGACCGGCAGTGGTTCAGGGGCCATGCTGTTGGCGGGCGATGACAAGAACAGCGTGTTGAGTGAGATCAGCCAGGGTGCTGTCAAAAGCATCGCTTATTCGGCGTACGGCCATCGTACGCAGAGCGCCTCGGTGAACTGTCATCTGGGCTACAACGGCGAACGACGTGATACACAAACCGGTTGGTATCTGCTGGGTAATGGTTATCGAGTGTTCAACCCACGTCTAATGAGGTTTCACAGCCCGGACAATTTAAGCCCGTTTGGAAAGGGGGGCTTGAATGCGTATATGTATTGCGTGGGGGATCCGGTTAATAGAGTGGATCCTACTGGGCATATTTCTAAGGGATTTTTCTTGCGAATTTTCCGGAAAACCACTGCGTCTTCCATCGCAAAAGAAATTCCTGACGCTTTAAAGAGGGGCCCTGAAGGAAAGCCGGCATCCCTATTTTCTATTACAGAGAAGCATGTTAGTGATCTTAATAAAAGGCAGCTGGTGGCCTATGACAATGCTCGAAAAGTCCATCTTGATCTCGAAAAGCTTTACAAGAGTGAAAGCGGAAGATATGCGGATATCACAAAAAATATGTGGGCCCTCGAAAAATTTGTCGATAAAGCAAATGCCGCCAGGATGGATTACGCATTTTCTGAAGCGAATATAGGTAAGCATCGTATTACTCGACATAGCGCCGACGCTTTTAATGATGATGCGATTTTGTATAACTCGCGAATGTCAATGGATTTGAAGGAAGTAGATGCCGAGTTGGCTTATTTTAAAAGTGAAGTTAATAGATGGAGGGTTCGTCATTTAAGATCATTAAAAGTTCGTTGGTAAAATTTTCAAGAGTCGACGAGGAAAGAAAAGTGACTGTGTTCCACTATGATGCGCTGGACACGTTGGTCGGACATAGCACCGCCGATGGCCAAGAGCAACGGTTTTACCGAAACAATGAGCTGGTGGCGGAGACCAACGGAACTGACAGCACGACTTTTGTTCGAGCAGAAGGTGTTGTACTCGCCGAGCACCCGGTCGGCGGTGATTCCGGTGTCCGGTTGCTGGTGGGCGATGACAAGAACAGCGTGTTGGGGGAGATCAGTCAGCAGGGCATCACGCATCATGCCTACTTTCCTTACGGCTATCTCACTGATGCCGCATTAGCGAACAGTCTGCTGGGTTACAACGGCGAGCGACGTGAAGGGCAAACCGGGTGGTACTTGCTAGGCAAGGGTTATCGAGTCTTCAATCCGTTAATGATGAGGTTTCACAGCCCGGACAACCTGAGCCCGTTTGGAGAGGGTGGGTTGAATGCGTACATGTACTGTGCGGGGGATCCGATCAATCATGTGGATCCGACTGGACATAACTTGGTAGGCACGTTGCTCAGGGCCGTCAGGAAAACGACTGCCTCGGCGGATTATCTCGAGGATGTTTCAGGTATACCGCGTGACCTTCTGAGAACTAATCCTGCCAAATCGGAAGCGGCTTCGATTAAAACCATCAGGCCCAAAGATGTGGACTATCTAAAGAAAAGGAAAGATTTTTATTCGGATGTGGCAGCAGCGCGTCAAGCAGACCTCATCACGGCCAAGGTCGAGCGGAGCGCTCATATTGCGGCTCTGGAGAGTCAAGTGGAAAGTAGTCTTGAGGTGTTTGTCTCAGTCAATAAGGCCTATCGACATGCTAAGAATAATATAGGCCGCCTAGGCAGAACCCGGCACAGTACAAGAGACTTTAAGATAATTGCAGCGGCATACGATCAGAAAATCTCACCGAGAAGTGATCTGGAAAAATACTTCAAAGGCTTGAATCTCGGAGAGGAGGAGATGAAAAACATCCGCCAGCTCCGTATGTGAAATATCGAATACCCCTCCTTCCTTTTCCCCGGATCGGCGATACTGATCCTATCGCTTGGACCCTGGTACCCCCAATGCCGCTTCACGTACTGGACACTCTCTCCACCATCGCGTCCCAGGAATGGGACGCGATGGTGCCCGACCATCAACCGTTCCTGCGCCATGCCTTCCTGAGTTCCCTGGAAGACAGTGCCAGCCTCGGCCCGCAATCCGGTTGGCAGCCCGAGCATTTGCTGCACGTCGAAGACGGTCGTCTGCTGGCCGCCTTGCCCAGTTACCGCAAGTGGCATTCCTACGGTGAGTACGTGTTCGACCACGGCTGGGCCGATGCGTGTGCCCGGGCCGGTATCGACTATTACCCCAAGCTGCTGACGGCGGTGCCGTTCAGCCCGGTCAGCGGTCCGCGTCTGCTGGCGGCGCGGGGGGAGGATGGGCTGGCGTTGTTGGGCAGCGTGCCGGGGTATCTGGAGGTCGAGGGGCTGTCCAGCGCCCACATCAACTTTACCGATGACTTCACCGATACCGCGCTGGCCGAGCAGGAGGGTTGGTTGCAGCGGATTGGCTGCCAGTACCATTGGCAGAATCGCGGTTACCGGGACTTCCAGGACTTTCTCGATGCGCTCAGTTCCCGCAAGCGCAAGCAGATGCGCAAGGAGCGCGAGCAGGTGGCGGGGCAGGGCATCGAGTTCGAATGGCTCGATGGCCATCAACTGGACGAGGCGCTGTGGGATTTCGTCTACGCCTGTTACGCCAACACCTACGCGGTGCGTCGGCAGGCGCCGTACCTGACGCGGGCGTTCTTCAGCCTGCTGGCCGAGCGCATGCCCGAGGCCATTCGCGTGGTGCTGGCCAAGCAAGGCTCACGGCCGGTGGCGATGGCCTTCAGCCTGGTGGGCGGTGACAGCTTCTATGGGCGTTACTGGGGTTGCCTGGCGGAATACGATCGCTTGCACTTCGAGACCTGTTTTTACCAGGGGATGGATTATGCGATTGCCCACGGCTTGCAACGCTTCGATGCCGGTGCCCAGGGCGAGCACAAATTGATACGTGGGTTCGAGCCGGTGATCACCCGGTCGTGGCATTACTTGCGCCATCCGGGGTTGAAGGCCGCGGTGGCGGACTTCCTGGCGCGCGAGCAGGAAGGGGTTTTGGCCTACGCCGAGGAGGCCAGGACTGCACTGCCGTATCGACAGTGCTGATATCTGCTGACTGACACCGAACCCCGTGGCGGGGAGCTTGCTCCCGCTGGGCTGTGCAGCAGCCCCAATCAACTGACCTTCAACTCATGCGTTGAGGCTCAAATCTCAGAGGGGGCGCTGCGCACCCCAGCGGGAGCAAGCTCCCTCGCCACGGTATTTCAGTCGATCCCCACAAACCCACCCGTCTGGTGCTGCCACAGCCGCGCATACAACCCGCCGTGCGCCAGCAGTTCGGCGTGGCTGCCGGTTTCGGCGATGCGGCCATGCTCCAGGACCACCAACCGGTCCATCCGGGCGATGGTGGAGAGGCGGTGGGCGATGGCGATCACCGTCTTGCCTTGCATCAGGGTCTCGAGGCTTTCCTGGATCGCCGCTTCGACTTCCGAGTCCAGGGCTGACGTTGCTTCGTCCATGATCAGGATCGGCGCGTCCTTGAGCAGCACCCGCGCGATAGCGATGCGCTGGCGCTGGCCGCCGGAGAGTTTCACGCCGCGCTCACCCACGTGGGCATCGAAGCCGGTGCGCCCCTCGGCGTCCGACAGCAGCGGGATGAACTCATCGGCGCGGGCCTTGTGCACGGCCTCCCAGAGCTGTGCGTCGGTGGCGTCGGGCTTGCCGTAGAGCAGGTTCTCGCGAATCGAACGGTGCAGCAGCGAGGTGTCCTGGGTGATCATGCCGATGCGCGAGCGCAGGCTCTCCTGGCTCACTTCGGCAATGTCCTGGCCGTCGATGAGAATGCGCCCGCCCTGCACGTCATAGAGACGCAGCAGCAGGTTGACCAAGGTGGACTTACCGGCGCCGGACGGACCGATCAGGCCGATCTTCTCACCGGGCTTGATGGTCAGGTTGAGGTCGCCGATCACCCCGCTTTTCTTGCCATAGTGGAAGTCCACATGTTCGAAGCGCACCTCGCCCCGGGCCACTGCCAGGGGCTTGGCCTGGTCGCGGTCGGTGACGCTGACCGGCTGGGCGATGGTCTGCAGGCCATCCTGGACCATGCCGATGTTTTCAAAGATGCCGTTGACCACCCACATGATCCAGCCGGACATGTTGACGATGCGAATCACCAGCCCGGTCGCCAGGGCAATCGCGCCGACGCTGATCAGCGATTGGGTCCACAACCACAGCGCCAGGCCCGTGGTACCGACGATCAGCAGGCCGTTCATGCTGGTAATGACCACGTCCATGCTGGTCACCACGCGGCCGGCCAGCTGGGCTTTTTCGGTCTGTTCCTGGATCGCCTCGCGGGCGTATTGCTGTTCGAAGTTGGTGTGGGCGAACAGCTTCAGGGTGGTGATGTTGGTGTAACCGTCGACGATCCGGCCCATGAGCTTGGAGCGAGCATCGGACGACACCACCGAGCGCTCCTTGACCCGCGGCACGAAGTAGCACAGGGCGCCGATGTAGGCGGCGATCCAGAGCAGCAGCGGGATCATCAGGCGCCAGTCGGCCTCGGCGAACAGCACCAGCGAGCTGATGGCGTAGATCAGCACGTGCCACAGCGCATCCACGGCCTGCACCGCCGAGTCGCGCAGGGAGTTGCCGGTCTGCATGATGCGCTGGGCGATGCGCCCGGCAAAATCGTTCTGGAAGAAATTCAGGCTCTGCTTGAGCACATAGCTGTGGTTCTGCCAGCGGATCAGGCTGGTCATGCCGGGGCTCAGGGTCTGGTGCACCAGCAGGTCATGCAGGGCCACGAAAATGGGGCGAAAGACCAGCGCCACCACGGCCATCCAGGCCAGCTCCAGGCCGTGGATCTTGAAGAAGTCCACATTGGGCGTGCCCTGGGCCAGGTCGATGATGCGGCTCAGGTAGCTGAACAGCGCCACTTCGATCAGTGCGCCGACCAGGCCCACCACCAGCAGCACGGCGAAGCTCGGCCAGACCTGTTTCAGGTAATAGGTGTAGAAGGGTAGGACGCGGTTCGGCGGTGCCGAAGTGGGGGCGTCGCGGAAGATGTCGATCAGTTGTTCGAAACGGCGATAAACCATCGGTCAATGCCCTGGCAGGGGCTCTCCTTTTGCTGTGAGCGGCGCGCGATTGGCCTCGCCGCTCAGGCTTGCCGTGTGCCTCAGTCGATGCGCTTGGCCGACTTGATGATCACAGGGTCGATTGGCACGTTCTGCATGCCTTGCTTGGTGGTGGTCTGGGAGTTGACGATGATGTCCACCACGTCCATGCCCTTGACCACTTTGGCGAACACCGCGTAACCGGCGTCACGGCCCGGGTCGAGGAACGCATTGTCGGCCACGTTGATGAAGAACTGGCTGGTGGCCGAGTTCGGATCGGAAGTGCGGGCCATCGACAAGGTGCCGCGAACGTTATGCAGGCCATTGCTGGCTTCGTTCTTGATCGGTGCCTTTGTGTCCTTCTGTTGCATCTGTTGGGTGAAACCGCCGCCCTGGGCCATGAAGCCGGGGATCACGCGGTGGAAAATCGTGTTGTTGTAGAAACCGCTGTCCACGTACTCGAGAAAGTTCTTGGTACTGATAGGGGCCTTGACCGGGTCCAGTTCGATTTCGATCTGGCCATTGGTGGTCTCCAGCAGCACGTGAGGCGCAGGCGCGGCCATCAGGTTGGCGGCGAACAATACGGTACCGGCGGCGAGGGCGATTTTTTTCAGCATGGGGTCAGTGATCCTGAGTGGTGGAGTCGGTTGCGCTCAAGAAGTGCAACAGGGTTTGGTTGAAGCGTTCGGGTTGATCCAGCGGGGTAGCGTGCCGTGAATCGGCGATGACCGCCAGTTGCGCATTCGGCAGCCGCTTCACATAGGCTTCTTTGAGCGCCACAGGGGTGTAGTCATGGTCGGCGCAGATGACGAGCGTTGGACAGGTGACCTGCGACAGTCGTTCCTGGACGCCCCAACCCACGATCGCGTCGAAGCTGGCGAGATAAGCACGTTTGTCGTTCTTTGCCCAGCGTCGGGCCATTTCCAGGCGTAACTCGATCTGCCCGGGCTTGGGAAACAACTTGGCGCCCAGGGCCTTGCCGATGGTTTCCAGGCTGAGGAGGCGCATCAGGCTCCAGCGCTTGAACCATTGCCAGCAGTCGTCGGGCGTGCGGACCTTGACTTCGGGGGCGCTGTTGACGATGCACAGGCTCCTGACCCGCGCAGGTTCGTCCACGGCCAGCTGAAAGGCGATCATCCCGCCCATGGACCAGCCCACCAGGTGCACCGGGCCGAGGTCGAGGTGTTCGATCAGGGCGATCAGGTCGGCACTGAAACCCTCGATGCTGTAGCGTTCGCGAGGCTTGTCGGAGCGGCCGTGGCCGCGCACGTCCATGACGATCAATCGATAGTGAGCGGACAGCGCCGGGATCTGCTGTTCCCAGTCCCGAGTGCTGGAACCCAGGCCGTGGACCAGCAGCAAGGGCGCACCGTGGCCGTATTCCTCGTAGTGCAGGTGACAACCTTCATGTTCGAAGTAGGCCATCGATGACTCCTGTCAGGCTTGTTCAGGGGCGGCGAACGGGGCATCCAGCGGCGCGGTGTCGAAGGTGCGCAGCAGTTCGACGAGGATCTGCGTTGCCGGGCCCAGGGGTTTTTCCTTGTTTGAATACAGGTAGAAACTCGGGTTACGGCTGCCACCCTGATCCAAGGGTAGTCGTTTGAGCGTGCCTTCCTTGAGTTCTCGCTCGATCATGTGGCGGGGCAGCCAGGCGAAGCCCAGGCCGCTGCTGACGAACGTGGCGGCGGTGGCGAGGCTGCCGACGGTCCAGCGCTGCTCGGCGCCGAGCCAGCCCACGTCCCGGGGTTGCTGGCGCCCGGAGTCGCGGATCACCACTTGCAGC
This sequence comes from Pseudomonas chlororaphis, assembly GCA_001023535.1. Lineage (NCBI taxonomy): Bacteria > Pseudomonadati > Pseudomonadota > Gammaproteobacteria > Pseudomonadales > Pseudomonadaceae > Pseudomonas > Pseudomonas chlororaphis. The sequence continues at coordinate 5,943,698 of CP011020.1, read as the reverse complement.
TGGCTTTCCAGGTCCTGGAAGCTCAGTTCGCGATTGAGCCGGTGCAGGGCATGTTCAGGGTGCGCCACTGCGACGAACTCTACATCGCTCAACTCCGCGCCGAGGTAGCCAGGAATATTGAAACTGCTGATCGCCAGATCGGCCACGCCTTCGAGCAACACTTCCTCCACCCCCGACAGCACCTCTTCGCGCAGCCGGACCCGGCAGCCACGGCTTTGCGGCATGAACGCCGTCAACGCGCGCACCAGGCGGGCCGAGGGGTAGGCCGCGTCGACCACCAGGCGCACTTCCGCTTCCCAGCCTTGCTCCATGTGGTGGGCCAGGTCTTCCAACTGGCTGGCCTGTTTCACCAGTTGCCGGGAGCGCCGCAGCAACACACCGCCGGCCTCGGTCAACACGGCCTTGCGCCCGTCGATCCGCAGCAGCGGCACGCCGAGCTGATCCTGCATGCGGGCCACGGTGTAGCTGACCGATGACTGGGAGCGATGCAACACTTCGGCGGCCTGGGCGAAACCGCCGTGGTCCACCACGGCCTGCAACGTTCGCCATTGATCAAGGGTCACGCGGGGCGCTTTCATATTGAGCTCCTCTTGTCCTAAGCTGGCGGTCCCTGGGTGGAGACTGCCGAATGAAAAAAATCTGTTGTGCGGTGCTGGCCTTGCTGCCGCTGACCGCGTTTGCGTACCCGATCGATGTGGAAAAACACCTCAACGGCCTGAGCATCGACTACAACGCCTACGACACCGATGCCGACATCGGCTCCATCCAGGTCAACAACTACGGCAACACGGACGCGGCGTGCACGGTGGTCTTTCGCAACGGCCCCGAAGCGCCACGCACCCGCAAGCTCGAAGTCGCCGCCGGCAAGTTCAAGAACGCCACGGCCAAGTTCAACCGCAACATCATCAAGCTGCGCATCGTGCTGACCTGCCAACCGAAATAACGGCATAGCGGGGCAAGCGCCGAGTGCTTGCTCCGCTTATAAACGAATTTATCGATGCTTTACAGCAGTTATTTGCGCTTTTTCATCGATATGCTCATGTTTAATCTTCACTCCATCGACTGACAACATTTTCAGATGGAGCCTACAACCCATGTCACGCGTCCTGATCATCGAAAGCAGCGCCCGCCAGCAAGACTCGGTTTCCCGTCAACTGACCCAGACGTTCATCAACCAGTGGAAAGCCGCGCACCCGGCCGATGAGATCAAGGTCCGTGACCTGGCCGTCAACCCGGTGCCGCACCTTGACGCCAACCTGCTGGGTGGCTGGATGAAGCCTGCCGAGCAACGCAACGACAGCGAAAATGCCTCGCTGGAACGTTCCGATCAGTTGACGGAGGAACTGTTGGCCGCCGATGTGCTGGTGATGGCGGCGCCGATGTACAACTTCGCGATTCCAAGCACCTTGAAGGCCTGGCTCGACCACGTACTGCGTGCCGGCGTGACCTTCAAATACACCCCCACCGGCCCGCAAGGCCTGCTGACCGGCAAACGCGCCTTCGTGCTGACCGCCCGTGGCGGTATCCATGCCGGCGGCAGCACTGACCATCAGGAACCGTACCTGCGCCAGGTCATGGGCTTCATCGGGATCCACGACGTGACCTTCATCCATGCCGAGGGCATGAACCTGGGCGGCGACTTCCAGGAGAAGGGCCTGAACCAGGCCAATGCCAAGCTCTCCCAGGTCGCCTGATCCGTTAATCCTCGGGTAATCGCCAGGTGGTCTAGTGACCTGGCGCTTCCCTTCAAACCGTTTTGCGCATCGAACCTCCCTTTGCACTTATTGCTCCTGAGTGCATCAGCCCGATTGAACGCCCTGGCGAGATCGGGCTTTTTTTTGGTTCTTCACGGAATCCCGGGAACCACAGAAACAAGAACGCCGATTTGATTGATGATGTTCGTGCGAGCAAACACATCTAACAAACCGGCGTTCTTATGCGCGATATTAATACTTTCCTTCCTTTTTGGGAGGGCTTTTCTGTCGTCACGATCAAGCCTGATGGCGACGATCTACAAATCGATCTGATTCCCCATCCCACCCGATTCCCATCCTGCGGCGGGTGCCAGAAACCCTGTTCAACCACTCATGAGTATTGCGAGCGTACCGTTCGTGACCTGCCGATTCTCGGTCGTGCGGTACGCCTGAGCGTGTTGCTCAGGCGGGTGGGCTGTCGTGACTGCGGTAAACGCATGGAGGCCGTCAGTTGGCTGGACCGCTATGCCCGCATGACGCGCCGTTTGGCCGAGGCGGTCATTCAGGCCTGCGAACGCCTCCCCACACTGCACGTGGCTCAACTGTTCGGGCTGCATTGGGACACCGTTCGGTTGCTGGAGCGTCGAGCCTTGCAAGCGGCGTTGAGCGTTTTGCCAAAGGCGCAACCGCGACGCCTGGTGATGGACGAGTTATGGTGGTGTTGCCGGCGTTCCTGCTGTTCGCCAAGGCTGACTTCCTGCCGCAAGCGCCGCTGCAATGGGGCGTGCTGGTGTTCCTCGGAGTGGTCAGTACCGCGCTGGGCATGTACTGGTGGAACAAGGGCGCCTGCCTGGTCAATGGCGGCACCCTGGCGGTGATGAACAACCTGCATGTGCCGGTGGGGTTGCTGCTGAACCTGCTGATCTGGAACCAGCACGAACCGCTGGGTCGTTTGGCCCTGGGCGGTCTGGTGATTCTGGGGGCGGTGTGGATCAGCCGGCTGGGTGTGCGTCGGGCGGTGCCGTCTCCATCGTGATCACCACTTTGCCTTTGGCACGGCCTTGTTCGACGTAGTCCAGGGCCGCGGCTGTGGATTCGAAAGGGAAGGTTCGGTCGATGACCGGCCGGATAATCCCCGACTCGACCAGCGTGGTGATTTCATCCAGTTGCGCGCCACTGGCCCGCATGAAGACAAAGTCATAGCTCACGCCTTGCTTGCGCGCTTTCCTGCGGATACTGCTGCTCAACACACCCATGACCAGGCCCAATAACCAGGGCAGGTTCTGGCCGCGGGCGAAGGCGGGCGTCGGTGGGCCGGAGATGGAGATGAGCTGACCGCCGGGCTTGAGAATCTTCAGTGACTTGGCCAGCGCATCTGGGCCCAGGCTGTTCAGCACCACATCGTAATCCCGCAGCACGGTCTCGAAGGCTTGCTGTTTGTAGTCGACCACCACATCTGCGCCCAACGCTTTGACCCACTCCACATTGGCGGTGCTGGTGGTGGTCGCGACAAAAGCGCCCAAATGCTTGGCCAACTGGATGGCGATACTGCCCACCCCGCCTGAGCCCGCATGAATGAACACTTTCTGGCCTTTCTTCAGCTTCGCGGTTTCCACCAGCACCTGCCACGCCGTGAGCGCGACCAGGGGCAGGGCCGCGGCTTGCTCCATGGTGATGTTGTCGGGTTTGCGCGCCAGTGCGTCTTCGTGCACGGCAATCCGCTCGGCGAAGGTGCCGATACGTTGCTGGGGCGGGCGAGCGTAGACTTCGTCCCCCGGCTTGAAGCGTCGTACCGCCGCGCCGACGCTGAGCACCACGCCGGCCAGGTCATTGCCCAGTGTCAACGGCAACGCATAGGGCAGGATCAGTTTGAATTCGCCCTTGGCGATCTTTGCACGACAAGCCTGCCCGCAAGGTCATCAAGCAGGCGCGATGGCTGTTGCTGCGCAATCCGCAGAACTTGAAAACACCGGAGCAACAGGTCCGCCTGGAGGATCTGCTGGCGGCCAACCAAGCGTTGATGACGGTCTATTTGATGAAGGCTGAACTCAAAACACTCTGGACGCCGAGTACTGCCTGGGGTTGGCGAGCGGCCTGGAAGCAATGGCTGCGTCATGCGCATGAAAGCGAAATACCGGCTCTGATCCAGTTCGCCAAACGGCTAAAGGGTTACTGGCGGGGCATCGTGAGCCGGGTTCGCTGGCCGATGCACACCGGTCAGTTGGAAGGAATAAACAATCGAATAAAGGTCATCAAGCGGATGGCGTACGGTTACCGGGATAGCGAATTCTTTTTCATGAAGATCAAGAGCGTCTTTCCCGGCAATCCGTGATGAACCTTTTTTTTGCCTGCGATTTCACTCACACAAAAAGGCCCCTTGTGGGAGCAGGCTTGCCCGCGAAGGCGGCTCATGAGTGACAAATTTGTTGGCTGACACGCCGCTTTCGCGGGCAAGCCCGCTCCCACACGGAAGTGCGGTGCTTACGGATCTTGTGTGCGCTGGGCTGGATCTGTGAATGCACCGCCGCCATCGCCAGCAAACTCGCCCCCACCGCGTAAAACCGCTATCTTCGCCGCCATTCGAAACGAGGGGCTTATGGGCTATCTACTTTTTGTGACGCTGATCCAGGCGTTTTCCTTCAGCCTGATCGGCGAGTACCTGGCCGGGCACGTCGACAGCTATTTCGCGGTGCTGGTGCGGGTCGTGCTGGCGGGGCTGGTGTTCATTCCATTGACGCGCTGGCGCCAGGTCGAGCCGTCGTTCATGCGCGGCATGTTGCTGATCGGTGCCTTGCAGTTCGGTGTGACCTACGTCTGCCTGTACCTGAGCTTCCGGGTGTTGACGGTGCCAGAAGTGTTGCTCTTTACCATCCTGACCCCGCTGCACGTCACCCTGATCGAAGACGCACTGAACCGCCGCTTCAACCCCTGGGCGTTGATCGCGGCACTGGTGGCCGTGGCCGGTGCGGCGGTGATTCGCTATGACCGGATCAATCCGGATTTCTTCATGGGCTTTTTGCTCCTGCAACTGGCCAACTTCACTTACGCGGCCGGGCAGGTGCTGTACAAGCACCTGGTGGCCCGCCACCCCAGCGACCTGCCGCACTACCGGCGTTTCGGCTATTTCTACCTCGGTGCGCTGGCGGTGGCGTTGCCGGCGTTCCTGCTGTTCGGCAAGGCCGACTTCTGGCCCGAGGCACCGCTGCAATGGGGCGTGCTGCTGTTTCTCGGCCTGGTGTCCACCGCGCTGGGGCTGTACTGGTGGAACAAGGGCGCGTGCCTGGTCAACGGCGGCACGCTGGCGGTGATGAACAACCTGCATGTGCCGGTAGGGTTGCTGCTGAACCTGCTGATCTGGAACCAGCACGAGGCACTGGGCCGCTTGCTGCTGGGCGGGTCAGTGATATTGGCGGCGGTGTGGATCAGCCGGTTGGGGGTACGCCAACCGCTACCTGCACACTGAAAACCCTTGTGGGAGCGGGCTTGCTCGCGAAGACAGAGTATCAGTCGACATTTTAATTGACTGACCCACCGCTTTCGCGAGCAAGCCCGCTCCCACAGGGTGATTGGTTGTGAGGGTCAGACCACCTGCTTCTGCGGCTCCGGCAGGTGGCTTGCCCCCAGCGCCGCTGGCAGCAAACCCGAACGCAGGTCCGTGCCGCTGGGCTGTTGGTACAGGTTCAGGCCGAACTCCGGCATCACCGCCAGCAGGTAATCGAAGATATCCCCCTGGATCCGCTCATAGTCGGCCCACACCGTGGTGCGGGTGAAACAGTAGATTTCCAGGGGGATGCCCTGGGCCGTGGTCTGCAACTGGCGGACCATGCAAGTCATGTTCGGCTGGATCTCGGCGTGGCTTTTCAGGTAGGCGAGGGCATAGGCGCGGAAGGTCCCCAGGTTGGTCATGCGTCGACGGTTCGCCGACATTGCCGCGACGTTGCCCTGGGCTTCGTTCCAGGCCTTGAGCTCAGCTTGCTTGCGGCTGATGTAATCCGTCAGCAGCCGCACCTGGGTCAGGCGCTGTTCTTCCTCGTCATGCAGAAAACGCACGCCGCTGGCGTCGATGAACAGGCTGCGCTTGATGCGTCGGCCGCCGGATTGCTGCATGCCACGCCAGTTCTTGAACGACTCGGACATCAGGCGCCAGGTCGGGATCGAGACGATGGTCTTGTCGAAGTTCTGCACCTTGACCGTGTGCAAAGTGATGTCCACCACGTCGCCGTCCGCCCCGACCTGGGGCATCTCGATCCAGTCGCCGACCCGCAACATGTCGTTGCTGGTCAACTGCACGCTGGCGACGAACGACAGCAAGGTGTCCTTGTAGACCAGCAGGATCACCGCCGACATCGCACCCAGGCCGGACAGCAGCAACAGCGGCGAGCGGTCGATCAGCGTGGCGACGATGATGATCGCGGCAAACACATACAGCACCATCTTGGTCAGTTGCACGTAGCCTTTGATCGAGCGGGTGCGCGCGTGCTCGGTGCGGGCGTAGACATCCAGCAGGGCACTGAGCAGCGCACTGAGGGCCAGCACCATGAACAGGATGGTGAAGGCCGTGGCGACATTGCCTAGGAACACCAGGCTGGCCTTGCTCAGTTCCGGCACCAGGTGCAGGCCGAACTGGATGATCAGCGACGGCGTTGTCTGCGCCAGGCGATGGAAGACCTTGTTCTGGCGCAGGTCATTGATCCAGTGCAGGGCCGGTTGGCGCCCCAGCAGCTTGGCGGCGTGCAGAATCAGGTAGCGCGCCACGCGACCGAGCACCAGCGCAATCACCAGCAGCAACATCAGGCCGAGGCCGGAGTGCAGGAGCGGGTGCTGGTCTAGGGCACCCCAGAGGTCTTGAAGGTGGACCCAGAGTTGTTTGATATCCATGGACGAAACGGTTCTTCTCTATAAGACGCGATGGCGCGATTAGAGCATTTAAGCCGGCCCAGGTGACCGTTAGGGCGCGCGGAGGCCGGAAAAAATCGCATATTGTCGGCGTTTGCATAAAGAAACTCGGCCTTCGCGCTCGAAACCGTTACCCTATGCAGCTGTTTTTTTGCATTTCTTCGAGGTAGCACCCGTGTTTTCCGAATTCGCCCTGCACGAACGCCTGCTCAAAGCCGTGGCCGAGCTTAAATTTGTCGAGCCAACGCCCGTGCAGGCAGCGGCCATTCCGCTCGCGCTCCAAGGGCGTGACCTGCGGGTGACGGCGCAAACCGGCAGTGGCAAGACCGCCGCGTTCGTGCTGCCGATTCTCAACCGCCTGATCGGTCCGGCCAAGGTCCGCGTCAGCATCAAGACCCTGATCCTGCTGCCGACCCGTGAACTGGCCCAGCAGACCTTGAAGGAAGTGGAGCGTTTCTCGCAGTTCACCTTCATCAAGTCCGGCCTGATCACCGGCGGTGAAGACTTCAAGGTCCAGGCCGCCATGCTGCGCAAGGTGCCGGACATCCTGATCGGCACCCCAGGGCGGATGATCGAACAGTTGAACGCCGGCAACCTGGACCTCAAGGAGGTCGAAGTGCTGGTATTGGACGAAGCCGACCGCATGCTGGACATGGGCTTTGCCGAAGACGTGCAGCGCCTGGTGGACGAGTGCGCCAATCGCCAGCAGACCATGCTGTTCTCCGCCACCACCGGTGGTTCGGGCCTGCGCGAGATGGTCGCCAAGGTGCTGAACAACCCTGAGCACTTGCAGCTCAACGCGGTCAGCCAACTGAACTCCACGACCCGCCAGCAGATCATCACGGCGGACCACAACCAGCACAAAGAGCAGATCGTGAACTGGTTGCTGGCCAACGAAACCTACGAAAAGGCCATTGTGTTCACCAACACCCGCGCCATGGCCGACCGCATCTACGGTCGCCTGGTGGCGCAGGAATACAAGGCTTTCGTCCTGCACGGCGAGAAAGACCAGAAGGACCGCAAGCTGGCCATCGACCGCCTCAAGCAGGGCGGCGTGAAAATCCTCGTCGCCACCGACGTTGCCGCCCGCGGCCTGGACGTGGACGGCCTGGACATGGTCATCAACTTCGACATGCCTCGCAGCGGCGATGAATACGTGCACCGCATCGGCCGTACCGGCCGCGCCGGCAATGACGGCCTGGCGATCTCGCTGATCTGCCACGGCGACTGGAACCTGATGTCGAGCATCGAACGCTACCTCAAGCAGAGCTTCGAGCGCCGCACCATCAAGGAAGTCAAGGGCACCTACAGCGGGCCGAAAAAGGTCAAGGCGTCGGGCAAGGCCGTTGGCGTGAAGAAGAAAAAGGTCGACGGCAAGGGCGACAAGAAGAAAGCCGCCGCCAAGTCCCCGACCAAGCGCAAGACCGCCAACCGCCCGAAAGCCGACGCGCCTTCGCTGGTCAGCAAGGACGGCATGGCCCCGCTCAAGCGCCGCAAGCCAGAGGCACCGGCGGCGGAGTGAGGGGGCTGTAGCGTTGCAAAAAAAAACCGGACCTTGAGTCCGGTTTTTTTTATGCAAGGCACAGGAGCCGTGGCGAGGGAGCTTGCTCCCGCTGGGCTGCGCAGCAGCCCCATCAGGCTGCCTGTTCACCTGACTCAAGGGGTTGATCCCACGTTTGGGATGTTTCGCACGGGAGCATTCGCCTGCCGGCTCAGCGGGAGCAAGCTCCCTCGCCACAAAGACCTGTGGCACTCCGGTTGGGGCAATCAACCCGCCTTCTGCTGCGCCTCTTTCAACTCTTGCAAACGCTTGTCGATCAACTGGCACTTGTCCGGCAAATCCTTGCTGGCGGTCTTCAGATCCATGGCCTGCAGTTCATCGTTGATTTCCTTGGCCTTGGCCGGATTCTGCTGAGTGAGCCTGGTCACTTCCTGGGCCAGTTGCTCGCGTTTGGCGGTGGCTTCCTCGGGCGTGCAGGCCCAGGCGGGCAGGGCGCAGGCGAGGGTTGTGGCCAGGGTGAGTTTCAGGAAGGTTTTCATGGGGCGGGCCTCGTATTCCTTGTTGGGCGGGTAAGGGGTTGAGGCTGGTTTGGGCCTGAAAGTTCACCTTGAAAGAGCTCAATCTGACGTCGCCAGGTTTCCGACCAACGCTCCATAAAACTTTCATTTTTTCGTGCATTAGTTAATTGACGCCAAAATGATGGCTCTCTAATATCGCGCCACTATTTTGATGTCATTTTTGCTCGAGGGATCGAACATGTCCTCACCCGCCCATTGGGCGAGGTTGTGCCTGGCTCTGCTGTGCCTTTCTCCGCTGACCGACGCCCGTGCCGCCCCGACACCCGGTGAAACCGACCTGATCCGTGAGCGCCAGAATCGCCTGCTCGAAGAGCAGCAGCGTCGCCTGGAGGAGCTCAAGGACTTGCCGGGCCAGGAAGCGAAGCCGGCCCAGCCGACGGCGCCGGTCGATGCCCGTTGTTTCCCCATCAAGACCATCGAACTCAAGGGCGCCGACAGTCTCTCCGCCAGTGAGCGCGAGCGCCTGCTCAAACCTTACATCGGCCAGTGCCTGGGGGTGACCCAGCTCAACGAGTTGCTCAAGGTCATCACCGACCGCTACATCGAAAAAGGCCTGGTCACCAGCCGTGCCTACCTGCCGCAGCAGGATCTGTCGGGCGGGCACTTGAGCGTGCTGGTGGTGGAAGGGCGGCTCGAAGGCCTTGAAGGCGCCGAGAACAGCCAACTGTCGGATCGTGAGCTGGCGATGGCGTTTCCCGGCAAGGCCGGCGACCTGGTCAACCTTCGAGAGATCGAACAGATGGTGGACCAGCTCAATCGCCTGCCGTCGAACCAGGCAAAAATGGAGCTGACCCCCGGCCAGAACGTTGGCGGCAGTGAAGTGCGCGTCACCAATGACCCGCGAAAGCCCTGGCGTGCCGGCCTGTCGCGCAGCAACGACGGCCAGCGCAGCACCGGTGAGCAACAATGGGGCTCTAGCTTTGAATGGGACAGCCCGCTGGGCCTGGCCGACCAGTTGATGTTGCGCGGCGGTCACGACGCGATGACCGACCATCAGCACACCTCCAACAACGCCATGCTCTATTACAACCTGCCGTTTGGCTGGTGGAACGTCAGCTACACCTACAGCCAGAGCGAGTACCGCTCGCAGATCGCGGCGAACGGTTTCAACTTCAAGCAGACCGGCGACAGCCAGAACCACCAGCTGCGCGTTGAGCGAGTGATCCACCGTGATGCCCTGAGCAAGACCTCCCTGAACACTGGCCTGGCTTACCTGCGCAGCAATAACTTCATCGAAGACAGCAAGCTGGCGGTCAGCAGCAATCGCCTGAGCGAAGCACAGTTCGGCATCAACCATGGCCGGCGGGTCGGCAGCGCCTTCATCAACCTGGACTTGGGCATGCAGCAAGGCATTGGCGCGTTCGATGCCCAGGACAACAACAGCCCGGGCCCCGGCCAGGCCGACGCCCGCTACCGCAAGTACACCGCCACCGCCAGTTACCTGCTGCCCTTCAAGCTGTGGAACGAGTCGTTCAGTTTCAGCAGCCTGATGACCGGTCAGCGCAGCGAGGACGTGCTGTTCAGCCCGCAGCGCATAAGCCTGGGCGGGCAGTCGTCGATTCGCGGCTACAAGGATCAGTCGCTGTCCGGCGACAGCGGTGGCTACTGGCGCAACGACCTGCGTTGGAGCCGGCCGATCTCCCAAGCCTGGCTGCGCCCGGTGTTCGCCGAATACGGCGCCAGCCTTGGCTACGACCAGGGCGTGATCCGCGGTGACCGCTACAACGGCGATCAGCACGGGCGCATGTCGAGCAACTCGGCGGAGCTGTTTGCCCGCGGCGAGCACCTGACCGCCAGCGTCACCTTCGCCCATTCCCTGGAACGGCCGGATCCCCTGACCGAGCGCGAAGCGCCGATCTACTTCCGCCTGGACGTACTTCTTTAATTTTTGCTGCAAAGAGACTTGAACATGGACGATCGCCAATACGCCTTCCTGGCCCGCCAACCTTCTGCTGCCCTGCAAACCCGCGAACGGTTCTGCGGCATGCCCAAGCGCGGCCTGGCGTTTTTGCTGGCCAACGTCATGTTCTGGCAACCGATGTGGGCCCAGGCCGACGGGATTGCCGTCAGTGCGGCGGGCACCGGCCTGGACCGGGCAGGCAATGGCGTGCCCATCGTCAACATCGCCCGGCCCAACGGCAACGGCCTGTCGCACAACCAGTTCACGGACTACAACGTCGGCAGCAACGGCGTGATCCTCAACAACGCCACCGCCCGCACCCAGGCCACGCAACTGGGCGGGATCATCCTCGGCAATCCGAACCTGAGCGGCACCGCGGCCACGACCATCCTCAACGAAGTCAACGGCGGCAACCCCAGCCAACTGCGCGGCTACACCGAAGTGGCGGGGCAGTCGGCCCGCGTCATCGTCGCCAACCCTTACGGCATCACCTGTAACGGCTGTGGGTTCATCAACAGCCCGCAAGTGACCTTGAGCACCGGTAAACCGGTGGTGGAAAACGGCCGGCTGGACCGTTACCAAGTGGACCAGGGCAGCGTCATCGTCGAAGGCGCCGGCCTCAACGCCACCAACGTCGACCGCTTCGAAATCATCACCCGCAGCGCCAGGATCAACGCCGAGATCCAGGCAAAAAACCTGACGATTGTTGCCGGCCGCAACGACGTCAACGCCGACACCCTCAACGCCACCGCGCGCGCCGACGACGGCAGCGCCAAGCCGCAACTGGCCATCGACTCCTCGGCCCTGGGCGGGATGTACGCCGGAGCCATCAAGCTGGTGGGCACCGAGGCCGGCGTCGGCGTGAAACTGGACGGCAAACTGATCGCCAGCGGCGGCGACATCCAGCTCGACGCCAACGGCCAGTTGAGCCTGGCCGAGACCTCCGCCACGGGCGCGGTCAACGTCAAGGCGGCCAGCGCCACCGTGCAAGGCGCGGTCTATGCCGGCACCGCACTGAATGTGCAGACCCAAGGCAACCTGAGCAACCAGCAAACCCTCGCGGCGCGAGACAGCATCACCCTGAACGCGGGCGGGCAGTTGACCAACAGCGGCATGATCGAGGCCGGGGTCAATGCGGATAACACGCGTAATGCGGCGGGGGATGTGAGCCTGACGGCGCAGAGTCTGAGTAACGAGGGTAAGAGTGTTGTTGCCAGTCGTAACCTCACAGCCAACGTGACGCAGACGCTGAGTAACCAAGGCGGAACGCAGAGCGGTGGGCAGACCACCACGGTCAACGCCGCGACCCTGGACAACCAAAACCAAGGTCGGGTGCTGAGCAACAACACCCTGAACATCACCGCTAACACACTGCTCAACACCCAGGGCACGATCAGCAGCAACGGCAATCTCACGGCCAATGTCGGGCAGTTGAATAACAACAGTGGCGAATTTACCGGCTTGAACGGCGTCACGTTGCGCGTCGCTTCGCTGGATAACGTGGCGGGTCTGGTCGCGGCGGGGCAGGGTTTGGTTATCAACGCCAGCGGCCAGGTGAACAACCGCAGTGGTCGGCTCACTTCAAGCAAGAGCGTCCAGCTCGGCGCTGCATCGATGGATAACACGGCAGGCCGTTTGCTCAGTGACGGCGCGCTCACCGCCAGCCTTTCGGCGCAACTGCTGAATCAGGCGGGATTGCTGTCGTCGGCTGGACTGCTGACGCTCAATGCGGCGAGCCTGGACAACCGCCAGAATGGCGTTGTCACCACAACCCAGGCCGCCGACGTCAATGTAGGCAAGGTGGATAACCGCGGCGGTGAGCTGTCGAGTCAGGGCGCCCTGACGTTGACCGGCACCGAGCTGGATAACAGCAACAGCGGCAAACTGATTGCCTACGGCGACCTGCGCCTGACCCTGGAACGCCTGGGCAACCAGAGCCAGGGCGTGATCTCCAGCCGAAGCGCCTTGGCAGTCAACGCCGGGCAACTGGACAACCGCCAGGGTTCGCTTTACGCCCGGCAAGGGATGAACCTGGACCTGAGCGGGCAACTGCTCAATGCCCAAGGCAGCATCAAAGGCGATACCTCCGCCAACGTCAAAGCCGCCGGGATCACTAACGATGCGGGCCAACTGACCAGCGTCGGTGCGTTGAACATCGACAGCGCCGCGACCTTGAGCAACCTGGGCGGTAGCGTGATCAGCGGCGACACGCTGCTGTTGAAGGCCGGCCAGGTGAACAACGCCTCCGGCCGCATCGCCAGTGCCAAGGCCCTGAATGCCAGCGTCACCGGGCTGGCGCAACAGAATGGCCAACTGGTCAGCAACACCCGTCTCTCTCTTGACCTTAACCATGGGCAGCTGAGCAACCAGGGCGGGCTGATCAGTACTCCCGGCGCGCTGCTGCTGAACAACCTTGCCGCTGTGGACAACCGTGGCGGTGAGATCTCCAGCGACAAGGCCTTCAGCCTGAACGCCAGCGCGTTGGACAACAGGGCCGGCAAAGTCGTCAGCAAGCAAGGCCTCAACCTGACCATTGCCCAGGCGTTGAACAACGCCCAAGGACGGATCTCGGCCAATGGCCTTGCCGTGCGCGCAGCCAGCCTGGACAACAGCAGCGGCACCTTGAGCAGCGACGCCGACCTGAGCGTGAACCTCGACGCCGCGCTGACTAACCTGGCGGGGGAAGTGTCCAGTGCCGGGCTGACCCGACTCAACGCAATGACCCTGAACAACCGCAACGGCCAGGTGCTGGGCGACAACGCCCTGGAGATCACCCTGGGTGGTGCGCTGGACAACCGCGAGGGTGTGCTCGGTTCGGGCAAGGTCGTGGACATCCAGGCCGCCGGCCTGAACAACAGCGGCGGCGGGCAACTGATCAGCGACGGCAGCCTGCGCGCCCGCATCAGCGGCCTGCTGGACAACCAGAGCCAGGGCGAAGTGATTGCCAAAGGCGCACTGGACCTGCAAACCGGCAGCCTCGACAACCGTAGCGGACGCCTTACCGGCAAGGATCTGCTGACCTTGCGCAGCGATTCGCTCGACAACCGTGGCGGCAACGTCCGCGCTGACAAAGCGCTGCAACTGACAGTCGCGCAACTGGACAACCGCAACAACGGCGTCATCACCGGCAAGACCCAGGTCACCGTCGAAAGCACGCGGCTGGACAACAGCGGTGGCCTGCTGAGCAGCGTCGGCCCGCTGACCTTGAAGGCCGACGAAGTGCAGAACGGTCTTGGTCGAATCTCCAGCCAAACCGACCTCACCGCCGTGATCGATACCTTGCAACAGCAGGGCGGTGCGCTGGTCGCCCAAGGCAACCTGAGCCTGACCGGCAGCGTTCTGGATAACCGCAACGGTGGCTTGGTCGGCACTACAAAAGCGCTGGATCTGCAGGTTGGGCAGATCGATAACCGGATGGGCGAACTGTCAGCAGGACTGGGCGTCAAGGTCGGTGCTCAACGGCTGGACAACAGCGACGGCGGCAAACTGATTGCCGGCAACGCTCTTGAATTGAAAGTCGCGCAACTGATCAACCAGACCAAGGGCCTGATCCACGCCCAAGGCGGCCTCACGCTCACCGGCAGCACCCTGGACAACAGTGCAGGCTCGCTCAGCAGCCTTGAGGCGTTGGTGATCACCCTCGACAACGCACTGCTCAATAACAAAGGCCTGATCAGCAGCGAAGGTGCACTGACCGTCAACGCCGGCAGCCTCGACAACACTGCCGGCAGCCTGGGCAGCGCCGGTGCGTTGTCGCTTCTCAGTACGGGCGGTTTGATCAACCAGGGCGGCTCCATCAGCACCGATGCCGCGCTGACGCTCAACAGCGCCAGCCTGGACAATAGCCAGAAAGGCCTGGTCTCGGGCAGCGCCGCCACTGAAGTGCGCACTGGCGCTTTCAATAACAGCCAGGGCGGGCGCCTGACCTCGGGCAATACCCTCACGCTCACCGCCACTCAGGTGAACAACGCCGCTGGCCGTATCGCCAGCAGCCAGGCCCTGAGTGCATCGGTCACTGGCCTGGATCAACAGCAAGGCGAGTTGTTCAGCAACACCCGCGTCAGCCTGGACATGAACCAAGGCCAACTGAACAATCAGGGCGGCCTGATCAACGCCCCGGGTCTGTTGCTGCTCAGCAACCTCAAGGACGTCAACAACCAGGGCGGTGAAATTTCCAGCCGGCTGGCGTTCACCCTGGCGGCGCGCAACCTCGATAACAGCGGCGGCAAATTGCTCAGCAACCAAGGCCTGATGCTTCGAACAGTGCAGGCGCTGAACAACGCCAAAGGGATTATCTCGGCCGCGTCCGTGGACAGCCACAGCGCCAGCCTGGATAACCGCGATGGCCTGATCAGCAGCCTCGATCAACTCGATTTGACTGTCGATACGTTGCTCGACAACCAGCGCGGTTCGCTGATCGCCGACGGCGCGCTGGTATTGAACGCTGATCGCCTGGACAACCGCACCGCCAGCATCGCCGGCAAAGCCGGGCTCGACGTCACCGTCACCGCGCTGGACAACCGTCAAGGCACGCTGGTCAGCACCACGGACCTGACCTTGAAGGCATCCAGCCTCGACAACCGTCAGGCCGGTTTGATCGGCGCAACAAAAGCGCTGGATCTCAAGGTTGACGATCTCGATAACCGTGGCGGCGAGCTGAGTGGCAACACGGGTGTCACCCTGGTGAGCAAAAACCTCGACAACAGCGACAGCGGCCAGCTATTCGCCGGGCAGACGCTGAAGCTCACCGTGGACAAACTGGTCAACCGCAACAAGGGCCTGCTCAGTGCCAAGGCACAGTTGAACCTCGATGGCGCTTCGCTGGACAACAGTGGCGGCTATCTGATCAGCCAGCAAAACCAGCGCATCGAGCTCAGTGGCGACCTGATCAACACTCAAGGTCAACTCAGCAGCGAAGGTACCCTGGACGTCAGCGCCGCCAACCTGAGCAACACCGGAGGCAGCCTGTCCAGTGCGGCCAATCTCACGGTTAAAAGCCTGGGCCGCCTCGACAACCAGGGCGGCGAACTGGTGACCGACGGCGCGTTGCTCCTCACCAGCACGGCGCTGGACAACCGTCAGCAGGGCAGCATCAGCGGCAAAGGTGCGGTGAACGTCACCACCGGCGCGTTCGACAACAGCCAGAACGGACGCCTCAACAGCGGCAGCACCCTGAGCCTCAACGCGGCCCAGGTCACCAACCAGGACGGCGGCCGTATCGGCAGCCAAGGCGCGCTGACGGCTTCGGTGTCCGGCCTGGATCAACAGGGCGGCCAGCTGTTCAGCAACACCTCGCTGAGCCTGGACCTGAACAACGGCCAGCTCAACAACCAGAACGGCCTGATCAACGCCCCCGGCACGCTGCTGCTGAAAAACCTGCTCGGCGTGAACAACCAGGGCGGCGAAATCTCCAGCGCCCAAGCCTTCACCCTGGCGGCGCAAAGCCTCAACAACGACGGCGGCCGGTTGCTCAGCAACCAGGGCCTGACCCTGCGCATCGCCCAGGCGCTGAACAACGTCAAGGGCCTGATCGGCGCGGCAACCGTCGATGCCCACGCCCAAAGCCTGAACAACAATGGCGGCACACTTACCAGTCGCAGCAACCTCGTTCTGGCGATCGATCAACAACTGGATAACCAGGCCCAAGGCCTCATCAGCGCCGCGCAATTGCTCACGCTCAACAGCGGCGATTTGAACAACCAGGGCGGCAGCGTGTTGGCCAGCGGTGCCTTGCTCCTCAACGCCATGGCGCTTAACAACAGCGCCAACGGCCTGATCAATGCCCAGGGTGATCTCACGCTGACTGCCAACGCGCTGGACTCCAGCGACGGTGGCGAAGTGTCGGCCAAGGGCGATATGCACCTGACCCTCGCGGCGTTGACCCAAAACGGTGGGCGTCTGTTGGGCGAACAAGCCATGGCGCTGAACCTGGGCGGCCATGACCTGAACAACCGCAATGGCCTGATCACCGCTAAAGGTCCGCTGACCCTCAACGGCCTGCGCAACCTGAACAACCAGAGCGGCGAAATTTCCAGTAGCCAGAGCTTCACGCTCAGCGGCCAGACACTCGATAACAGCGGCGGCAAGCTGATCAGCAGCCAGAGCCTGAGCCTCGACGGCGATAGCTTGGTCAACCAGAGCGGCTTGATCTCTGGATGGCAAGACTTGCAGGTCAGTGGCAGCAGCCTGGACAACCGCAACAACGGCACGCTCTCCAGCCGCAACGGAGACGTCGGCGTCACCCTCAGCGCAGCGCTGCTCAACGGCGCTGCCGGTGCGCTGGTCAGCCAGAAAAAACTCACGGTCAGCGCCGCCAGCCTGGATAACCGGGGCGGGATTCTTTCCAGCGGTGCCGACCAGACCCTGACCGTCACGGGCGGTTTGCTGAACAACGCCCAAGGCGGCCTGATCGACAGCGGCGCAACCCTGGTCATGAACGCCATGACGCTGGGCAACGCCAACGGCACCCTCAATGCACAGAACGCTCTGAGCTTCACCGGCACCAGCCTGGACAACAGCGGTGGCAACCTGATCGGCAACGCCGCTGTCACCCTGGACCTGCTCGGCGCCCTGACCAACACCAACGGCAAGCTCGCCAGCGTCGGCCCCCTGCGGGTCGAGCGCGCCACGCAAATCAACAACCAGGGCGGCCAGATCGCCAGCCAAGGCCTGTTGACCTTGCTCACCGGTGGCCTGGACAACCGCAATCGCGGCACCGTCGCGGCTAATGATCAATTGATCCTCAACACGACCGGCACGGTACAGAACGACGCCGACGGTCTGATCTACAGCCAGAACAGCGGCGTGCAGATCGACGCGGCCAGCCTCGGCAACGGTAAGGGTGTCGTGCAAAGCCAGGGCGCGCTGACGCTCACCGTGACCGGCGACATCGACAACCAGAGCGGCCGCCTCCAAGCCAAGGCCGGTGACGTGGCGGTCGTCGGGCGCAACCTGGACAACCGCGGCGGCGTGCTCGCCAGCCTGCAAGGCCTGCTCACCACCCAACTGAGCGGCGTGCTGAAAAACGGCTACGACCTGAACAACAACCGCCAGGGCGGCATCACCCAGGCCCAGCGCCTGAACCTGATCGCCCTCGGCGGCCTCGACAACTACGGCGGGCGCATCTCCGCGCAAACCGGCGACGCCACCGTCACCACCCGCAACTTCGACAACCGCAACGGCGGCCTCTACGCCAAAGGCAAGGTCAACGTCACCGGCAACGATTTCGATAACAGCGGCGACAACGACGGCCAGATCGCCGGCAGCCAGATCGACCTGAACCTCACCGGCGCGCTGAACAACCGCCTGGGCATCATCGAGAGCGACAGCACCCTGGCAATCAAAGCGGCGAGCCTCGATAACCAGACCGGGCAGTTGCGGGCATTGGGCGGGAGCGGTACGACCAACTTCCAGATTGGTGGGCTGTTCGATAACCGTAACGGCACGCTGGAAACCGCCAACAACGGCCTGATCCTCAACGCCGCCAACTTCCAGAACCTGGGCGGCAGCTTGTTGCATGTTGGCAGCGGCGACTTTGACATCTCCACCGCCAACCTCACCAACGCCGGCGGCAGCCTCGTCACCCGCGGCGGCTTGACGCTGACCGCAGACAGCTGGACCAACAGCAGCGTGATCCAGGCCGGGCGACTGACCGTCAATGTGAACAACCTGACGCAGACCGGGACGGGGCAGTTGCTGGCTTCTACCCGTTTGGTGGGGAGTGGGGGAAATTGGAGCAATGATGGGCTGATTGCCAGTGATGGTTCGATCAACCTTACCTTGGGGGGGAGCTATGTTGGCAACGGGCGGATGTCGAGTCTCGGTGGGATTGACCTGACCGCGGCCCAACTGAGTCTGGGCGCGGCCTCCAGCATCGCCGGTGGTGGTGACTCGACAGTGACCATCGGCGGACAACTGAGCAACGCCGGGCGTCTCACCTCCAGTGCCAACCTGACCGTCCAGGCCGGAAACCTCATCAACGCCGGGACCCTGGGTTCGGCCCGCAACCTCGTGTTGAAAACCCCTTCGCTGCTTAATGACCGTGGGTTGGTATTCAGCGGTGCGGATATGACGCTGGGGGTGAGTAACTTCACCAACCAGAGCGGTGATCTTTACGGGTTGGGGAATGTGTTGATAGGGGGTTATGGCGCCGCCGCGCGAGCCGCCAGCGTAAACAACGTCTCCGGTTCGATGGAGAGCGGCGGCACATTCACGATCAACGCCGATGGGTTCCAGAACCGTACCGAGGGTGCGGTGGCGTCTGGTGGGCGCAAGCTGATTTCGGGGTTTATCGCCAATATATGTAATGACTGCAAAGGGGACTACTACACCTTCACACTGGCGGCCCGTGAGGTCTTCGAAAGTGTTGACAACGACACCAGTGCCTCGTCATTGCTGACGGCCGGCAAGGATTTCGTGTTCCAAGGCAGCAGCTTTCTCAACAGTAAAAGTACGGTGAGCGCCGGCGGCAATATCAACATCGTGGCCGACAACGTGCAGAACATCGGTGCGCAGAACGGAACCATCGAGCGCACCCGCATGTATCAAGTCGCAGGTATGAGCGACGGCGGTACTGGACGGTTTTTCGCCAACGTCCTGACTCCTTACAACCAGCGCAATAACCCTGATTTCCCGTATGTCTATTACCTTGATCTGGACGGGAATATTCACAAGGCCATCCCCAAATCGACTCGCTACAGGGAAGGGGGGCGAGACGGTGAATCGTTTTCCGTGGTGAGTCTTACAGATGCCGATACAGGGGGCACGGTCAAAACACGTGGAGACTACAACCTCGTACTGCCCGGGCTGGCCTACGGTTTCGAGAACACCACGCAATCCCAGTACGATCCGAACAACCTGCTTCAGATGCCAAACCTGGATCAGTACAACCTTCTAAGTGACATCGAAATCGCCAAAGACAGTTCCGGCACCGCCAGTACAGTCGGCAGCCGTAACGCCGTCATCCAGGCCGGCGGTAACGTCTCGATCACCGCCACCAAAGACCTGCAGAACAGTGTCATCCATGAGGACTACACCGCCAGCGGCGGTACCAACAAAGTCGCGAATACCCAGGCAAGCGGAACCGGCACCACCATCGTCAGGATCAACAATCAGCTGCCACCTGATCGCGCCCAGCAGCAGGTGAACCCACTGAGCCTTCCTGGCTTCGCCTTGCCAACCGGTCAAAACGGTCTGTTCCGCCTGAGCGGCCAAGGTGGTTCGGCTCAACAGGCCACTCAGGCCAACTCCGGCTCGCCAAACTGGAGCATGGGCAGCGCCTCGATCAGCACCAGCCAGCGCCAACAAGACCTGCCGGATACTCAAGCCCGTGCTGTCCAGGTAGGTGCGATCGCGGCGGTGGGTGCCAGTGATCGGCAACTGTCCCTGATCGCTCGTCAAGCCAACGACAGCGACGTGAGCGCCAGTACGCTCAACGTCAGTGCGCCTGCACAAGACAGCCACTCGCTGCCGATGCCAAGTCGCAACAGCAGCAGCGCCGGGACTCAAGTGGCCGCGGTGAATGTCACAGGCACCAACCTGCTCCCAACGGCCCAGGTCGTCCCCCAGGTGGGCAATGTGGTTGATACGCCAGCCGCCAGCCAGACGGTCGCGCGCGTTCAAGGTGTACCAGAGACCTCCTTCAAGGCTAACCCGCAAAAGTACCTGATCGAGACCAACCCCGTACTCACCGACCTCAAGTCGTTCATGAGCTCGGACTACCTGCTGCAAAACCTCGGCTACGACCCGGACCAAAGCGCCAAACGCCTGGGCGACGGCCTCTACGAACAGCGCTTGATCCAACAAGCGGTGGTCGCCCGCACCGGCCAGCGCTTCATCGACGGCCAAACCAGCGACGAAGGCCTGTTCAAGTACCTGATGAACAACGCCATCGCCAGCAAGCAGGAGCTTGGTTTGTCGGTAGGCGTGACGTTGACTTCGGAGCAAGTCGCGGCGCTGACCCACGACATCGTCTGGCTTGAAGAGCACGAAGTGAATGGCGAAAAAGTCCTGGTGCCGGTGCTGTACCTGGCGCAGACCGAGGGCCGCCTCGGGCCTACCGGTGCGCTGATTGCCGGTAATGACGTGACGCTGATCGCCGGCCAAAACCTCGACAACGTCGGCACCCTGCGCGCATCCAACAATCTTTCGGCGACCGCAGGCAACGACCTGGTCAACAGTGGCTTGATCGAGGCCGGTAATCGCCTGGACGTGTTGGCGGTCAACAACATCGCCAACCAGGCCGGTGGGATCCTCGCGGGGCGTGACGTCAGCATCAAGGCGGTGATGGGGGACGTCGTCAACGAGCGTACCGTTACCACCGCAAACGACAGTCGGCGACAGGACTTCATGGACAGCGCCGCCCGTATCGAGGCTGTCAATGACCTGGACATGGGCGCCGGACGCGATTTCAAGAGCGTCGGCAGCGTCATGGTCAGTGGTCGTGACACCACGATCGATGCCGGCCGGGACGCGATCATTGCCTCAGCCCAACAGGAAAGTGCCAGCAACAACGGCGTTCGCAAAAGCGCGGTGACGCAATTCGGCTCCAGCGCCCAAGCAGGTCGCGACCTGGCCGTGAACGCTGGCCGGGATTTCACTGCCATCGCCAGCCAACTCGGTGCCGAGCGCAACGTCGCACTGACCGCCGGGGAGAATATGACCATCTCCTCCGCAACTGACGAAACCCATTCTTATTCCAAAACGAAAAAAGTCACCACCCAGGAAGATCACGTCAAACAGATTGGCAGCGCCATCAGCGCTGGCGGTGACGTGACGATGGGGGCCGGAAAAGACATGGCCATCATCTCCAGCCGCATCAGCGCCGGGGATGAGGCTTACCTGGTGGCGGGCGAAAACCTCGACGTCTTGGCGGCGCAGGACAGTGACTACTCCCTGTATGACAAAAAGAAAAAGGGCAGTTGGGGGAAAAAGCAGACCAAGCATGACGAGGTGACCAAGGTCACGAACGTGGGGAGTGAAATCACTGCGGGGGGCGATCTGACGTTGGTCAGTGGGGATGACCAGCGGTATCAGGCTGCGAAGTTGAACAGTGGGGCTGACCTGACTGTGCAGAGTGGAGGGGCGATTACCTTTGAGGGTGTGAAGGATCTGAGTCAGGAGACTCATACAAAGAGCAAGTCGAGCATGGCCTGGAACTCGATGAAGGGTAAAGGCCATACGGACGAGACCTTGATCCAGAGCCAACTTGTAGCACAGGGAGACTTGGTCATCAAAGCGGTCGATGGTTTGAACATCGATATCAAGAATATCAACCAGAAAACCGTTAGCGAGACCATCGATGCCATGGTTAAAGCCGACCCCCAGTTGGCTTGGCTCAAGGAGGCCGAACAGCGTGGCGATGTTGACTGGCGGTTGGTGAAAGAAACTCACGAGTCATTCAAGTACAGCAGCTCCAGCCTTGGGCAGGGGGCGATGTTGGCGATCATTATTATTGTCACCGTCCTGACAGCCGGAGCTGCGAGTGCGGCAGTGGGGTCGGCAGCTGGCGCAACGGCCGGTTCAGGTACGGCGATGGCGGCTGCGGGTAGCTCCGCAATGGTATCGGCGGGTACGGCGGTGGGGACCGCAGCGGCAGGGACCGGTAACCTTATTGCCTCTGCGGCGCTGACATCGGTGGCTAGTACTGCAGCGGTCAGCACAATTAATAACAAAGGTAATATGGGAGCTGTCTTCAAAGACGTTTTCTCATCCGAAAACCTGAAGGGCTATGTGCTGGCAGGGGCGTCAGCGGGCATCGCTTCGCAGTTCGGGTTTAGTCCTACAGATCTGAAGTTTGATATCCCCAGCGCACAAAGCGTGGCTATAAAAGTGGCCGCTGACGCCGCCGCCAAGACAGTGATCACTGGCGGGAGCCTGAAAGACAACCTGGTTACGTCTGCATTGGGTTCGGCGATTAGCATTGGTGGGGCGGTTTCCGCTAATAAAATTGGTGATATCACCGTCTTCGACAATGGCAAGCTTTCCAAAGTAGTGATGCATGCCGCGTTGGGTGGATTGATGGCGGAAGCTATGGGAGGGGACTTCCGTACAGGCGCTATTGCTGCTGGCGCGAACGAGGCATTGGTAGATGCCCTTGCCGACAAGTTGCTACCGGTCGGAGTAGATCGAAACAGCCCGGAATACCAACAAGGCGTGAGCAAGTTGTTGGGTGCTTCTCAGCTGATAGGTGTGTTGACAGCGGCATTTACGGGCGGGGACGCATCCGCCGCCGCTGCGGTAACGGCAAACGCAACTCAGTACAATAACCTCAATCATCAGTCAGCAGAACGTCTGCTTAAAGAACTTCAGGGGTGTCGGGCGACTGAGGGATGCAGCGCACAGAACATCCGCGAGATCGTCGGAAAGTACGAAGAACTATCTGCCCAGCGTTCCATGGCCATCAACGCTTGTGAAAGCAGAGCGTGTGTAGAGGCGATCCAGCAAAGCGCGGTTTCTTTGGACGCTCCTGTCGCCAAGGACTTGATGGACTTCCTGCGGCGTAATGTTTCTTATGACATGGCCGGGCTTCTCACGGGAAATCCAGGGGCGGTTGCCGTTCCGTCACAGGGAGTAGATGGTTGGGGAGCGCTGTTTACCTCAGATAAGCAAATGGCGTTCGCGAAGAGCCTCAAGGAAGGTTGGCTGACGCCGGATGAATGGGCAGGGGTCGATCAATGGGTCAAGGAGACCAGTTGGCTTGATCAACAGGCTGGACGGCAGTTATCGCTGTTTGAGCGGGCTGGGTTGTTGACTGAGCTGAAGACTACCTTGAGTATGGAGATTCTGGGTAAAAGTCCTGTGGTTGTCGGTGTTAATGTTCCGAAAGGGGGAGCGACGGAACAAGCGACTCCGCCAAGCTCAAAGCCTGAGTCCCCCGCGTCGCAAGCAGATGGCGATTTTGGCTACTTAAACCAGCCAGTGAATAAAACAGCCGCCTTTTTTGATGCTTACGCTTCAGCCAAAGGGTTTATTAATAATGGTAGGATCAGTGCTGCGGATTTGGAGAAGCTGGTGCCGCCTGGTACGCAAAATAGTTTCAAGCCCTCAGGTACAATTGCCGATGGGAGCAAGTTTCAATACATATGGAATGGTCAAAAAGTCGAGATAAAATGGCATGCGCCTGATGCGAACGCTGCTGCTAAGTTTCCTGGTTCAAACGCTGGCTCCGGATGGACTGCACAAATAAAAATTGGGAACAAGCTGCTTGGTCAAGACGGCTTGTTGTACAGGCAGCCTTCCAATGCAACGCATATACCGGTGGATTTTTAAATATGAAGAGTTTTGAATACTATACTAGTCTGCCAGACTCAATGACTAACAAAGAGCTCGAAGTTGAATTTACAGAGTTGTTGGATGGTTTCGAGTTGCAAGCTGTCAAAAGGGGAGATTTTATAAAGTCGATTTTAGAATTAAGTGATAGACAGTGGCATACTTATAATGTTTTGGATGGTGGTATAAGAGAACGGATCGAATATTGCTTGATTTCCGTATGGGATGGGTATGATCAAGCGTTGGTTGAAGATATCATTGGTATTATGGTGAGATTAGGGCTCGAGAAAATATGGGGGTTTCTATGCTCCTGCTCATTAATGGATGTGTCGCCGGAAGTTTTTAATGAGATTTCACTTGCGCTTTCTGAGGTAGGTGACTCAGTTAAGGATCCGTACAGAGGTATGCGTTAGAAGGGAAAAAGGGGACAGATCTATTTTCCGAAAATGGACGGCGGTATGAGGCGTCTGTACGCCAAATTATTTTTAGCAAACAGGGGACAGATTTATTTTTCAATCCTCTGCCACGCTGAAAGCTTCCAAGGATACAGGAAGCGAATCTGCCAAGAATGCGGCGAAAACAGAAAAAGGGGACAGATTTATTTTTCATTCCTCTGCTACGCTGAAAGCTTCCAAGGATACAGGAAGCGAATATGCCAAGAATGGGACGTATTGTTTTACCAAATTATCCGCATCACGTGGTACAGCGCGGCCATAACCGGCAGGTAGTGTTTGCGGCGGCGGAGGATTATCAGCGCTATCTATCTGATCTGCGTGAGCTGAAGGATGCGTTCGGAGTAAAGGTCTACGCCTATTGCCTGATGACGAATCATGTCCATTTGTTGCTAGCTCCAGGGGAGTCGACCGTTGGGCTGGGGCAGTTAATGAAGGCACTGGCTGCCCGTGCGACGCGCTATCGAAATCGATTGGAAGGGCGTTCAGGCACCCTGTGGGAAAGCCGTTACAAATCCAGCGTGGTCCAGTCGGATTCATATTTGCTCGCTTGTAGTCGTTACATTGAGTTGAATCCTGTACGTGCTCGTATGGTCGCTGATGTCGCAGACTATGTATGGTCGAGCTATCGAAGCCGGGTAAGTGATGGGCCTGGTAGGTGCTGGTTAGATTCTGATCCCTGCTTCTTGGCTTTGGGTGATACCCCGCTGGAGCGGCAGCTTCGGTATGGGGAGTTTGTGCGCCAAGCCATTCCGTCTGATCAGCTTCGATTGATCCGCGATGCCTTGCAGCGAGGCCAACTGACGGGAACAAGCCGTTTCGTAGATGAGGTGGAGCGAATTGTTGGTGTGAGGGTAGAGCAGCGAGGGCAGGGGCGGCCGAGGGCTGAGTTGGGAAAATAAATCTGTCCCCTTTGTGGAGTTACCAAAAATGTGGGAGTCGCTACTCGAAAAGAACTCGAGCAACGCCCGGGTTTATACACAGGATGAATTTTTTAAGGAGTTCAAGCAATGACCGTAAGTCAATCGGTACTTGATGATCTTTGGCGGGGGGAGAAAAGTATTTGCTTTTTTGTGCATGCTGGAAAGTGTTATTGGGTTGTAGATGAGAAGTATAATTTTTCTCTTGATGCAGAGAAAGACTATCGCGCCTACCTTGATAGTGGCGAAATAACCCAGGAGCAATATGAGCAGTCTTGCAAAAGTTTCAGAGGTGGCATTCTGAAAATGACGGCGGAAAATTTTCCGCAGTATTTGGGTGATTCAAGTGGAAAAATTTTGTCTCCAAGTGATTTAAATGATTTTATAGGTGCGGATTTCGAGGTTTTTGAAAAAGTTGAGTATTATTTTTTAACCGGTGAAGGTTTGACCCAGGATCTGTTTAAACGCGCCAACATGATTCACTCTAGGTTTCCTAGGTTTTACATAAATTTTGACAGAAAAATTTTTATGCATATGGATGACGCGCGTGTTCATGAAGGTCTAGCTTATCCAGACTGGATTGCTGAATGTTTTGATTTTAGCTTTTTGATTCCTGCTAGCGAGCGGTATTGGGTGGTGGCGGGAAATGACTATTGGAAGCTTCGGTTTGTATGAGTGATAAATAAAAGATGAAAGATTTATTTTTCATTCCTCTGTTACGCTGAGAGCTTGCAAGGAGCCAATATTCCCGGAAATGAAAAGGGGACGAAATAAAAAGAATAAAAAGGGGACAGATTTATTTTCCGAAAAGGGGACCGGTATTAGGCGTTTGTACACCAAACTATCCTGATTGATCCGCGATGCGTTGCAGCGAGGTCAATTGACGGGTACAAGCCGTTTCGTAGACGAGGTCGGGCGGATTGTGGGTGCGCGCGTAGAGCGGCGAAGACAGGGGCGGCCGAGGACTGAGTCGGGAAAATAAATCTGTCCCCTTTTTCGACGTAAGAAAATTCGGGGATCCCTCAGAATCTGTCCCCTTTTTGATTGAGCGGTGGATCCATTGACAGGAAAAATAGTTATTACGTCTAACGGAGCTGTTCCAAGTACGATTGCTCCTGAACTGCAGGCATACGCGGATAAGCTAGGCGGTTTAGGTGTTAAAACAGCATGTGGGAATACATTGGGTCGCTGTGCTGAGTTTAGAGCTGCTAATGAACTACTGTTGAGTAATCCTAGTCTCAAACTAAGCGATATTAAATTTACTCCTGCTGTTAGGCCTGGTGAGGTGGTGCCACGTTGCGAGAATTGCACAAATATTTTTGGAGCTGAATAAGTGGAAATGGATGATGAATTTTTAGAGGTTAATGATTTGGATTGGTTTGCAGTTTTCAATGATGGGTTGCTTGCGCATTTTGCAACTGGAGGGCGAGGTGTTGTTCCTGAGGTGATCAGGGAGTCGATTTCTGATTATGAAATGGCCTATGAGTTTTTTTGTTCGTTGAGTGATGGTTTTGAGTGCGAAGTAGTTGAGGAAAATATTCCAGATTTTAATATCAAGGTTCAGCGCGATCGATACTTGAAGTCGTTTGCTGCGATGGCTAGGAAAGGATTGTTTAGTTATGATGTTTGTGATGCTGGTTACAAATTAATAGCAAGGCCTAAAGGTGGAATGAAGGACTCTAAATTGCCGCTGAATATTAAAGGGGTTTTATACAAAATTCCGGTTGGGTCTTTCGATAATATAAAAATTATCAAGGTTTGCTAGAGTAGATCTATTACTCTACGGGGATTCCTCAGCGGAGAAAAAGGGGTCGGATTCTGAGGGATCCCCGAATTTTCTTACACAAAATCAAGAAGTTGGAATATTGAAGAGACCTGCATGAATCGGCAGCTTGTGTTGCACCACACAAAACAAGATCCCGACCCATGCAGGCCATCCGATTCTTACACAGCGCGCTCGCCCAAGCACTTCCCGATGTTCATTCTCATCGTCTGAAAACGTTGATGTGTTGTGTCAGCGCTTTACTCCGAGGACGTCGGCTCACTCTGACGGGGCTTGGTCGATTCTTGCCGAGCAAAGCCTATCCCAAACACACCATCAAGCGAGTGGATCGGTTGCTGGGTAATCGGCAGATGGCACRTCCTGGACATGGTCGGATATGGTTGCGGCGGGTCTGAACCAGACGGGCACGGCGGGCGCCGATGCCTTGGTCGGTTTCAATGGCAACGACAACATTCACGCTGGCGCTGGAAACGATACCTTGGATGCCGGGACCGGTACCAACCAGCTGTTTGGAGATGCCGGAGATGATGTAATCCAGGTCGCCTATAACTCAAGGGACAACATATTGGCCGGTGGGACCGGTAACGATACGTTGACCGGAGGTTACTTCTCAGACACCTATCTGTTCAACTTGGGAGATGGGCAGGACACGATCTCGGAATACGACGCTGGTTTTAGTGGCATCGATACCTTGCGGTTCGGGGCGGGGATTCTGGCTAGCGACATTCAAGCCTACAAGTCAGGCGCTGACGTCGTTTTCATGCACAACAATGGCACTGACCAAGTCAGAATCAAAGGCTGGTTTGACGGGACGACGTCTAGTGCTTCTGTAGTGACGCAGAGCGTTCTTGAGCGTATCGAGTTCGCCGACGGCACAGTGTGGTCATTTTCAGATATTTCCTCCATCAGCTTGGGCCAAGTTGGCACGGAGCTGGGGGATGTGTTGGCTGGCGGTTCGGGGAACGACAACATTCGGGGTGGGGACGGGGATGACATTATCGACGGCGGAGCGGGAGTCAATCGGCTGTACGGCGATGCAGGGGACGACAGTATTCAAGTCGCTTCTAGCTCTAGAGATAACATTTTGGCTGGCGGTACTGGAAAGGACACGCTGAAAGGTGGCTACTTTTCGGACACTTACGTGTTCAATCTGGGTGATGGTCAGGACACGATCACCGAGTACGACGCCGGCAACTCGGCGACTGACACCCTGCGTTTTGGCAGCGGTATTCTCGCCAGTGACATTGTGATGCGTCGTGTTGGCTCTGACTTGGTACTCCTGCACCGTAACGGCTCGGACCAAGTGACGGTCAAAGAAGTCTTTGACCGCGATACTTCCGCTGCCAGTGCCGTAACCTCGACTCTCATCGAGCGTATTGAGTTTGCAGATGGCACAACTTGGACATGGTCGGATATGGTTGCAGCGGGTCTGAGCCAGACGGGGACCGCGGGGGCGGACAACTTGGTTGGTTTCAATGGCAACGACATCATCCATGGAGGAAGTGGAAACGATACCTTGGATGGCGGAGCCGGTACCAACCAACTGTTCGGGGATGCCGGCGATGATGTAATCCAAGTCGCCTATAACTCGAGGGATAACACCTTGGCCGGTGGGACCGGTAGCGACACATTCACCGGTGGCTACTTTTCGGACACTTACATATTCAACCTGGGTGATGGCCAGGACACTATCACGGAGTACGAAACCGGCCGCTCGGCGATGGACTCCCGGCGTTTTGGCAGCGGTAATCTCGCCGGCGACATAGTGATGCGTCGGACTGGTTCTGACTGTTCACGAACGCGAGGGTTGTCCGAAATATCAAAAACGACTGCTACAAACGCTGGCCGAAATACTCCCCAAAGACTGCGTTCCGATCCTTGTGGCTGATGCAGGTTTTCGCCGGCCATGGATCAAAGCCGTCGAAGCGCAAGGCTGGTATTACGTGGGACGTGTGCGTAATCGGGATCTCTACCGAAACGACGCAGACACTTGGGTACCCGTTAAAAGCCTCTACGCTCTGGCATCGTCCTCACCGAAGTCACTGGGACGGATCGAGATGACCCAGAGCGCTCCGCACATCATTCATCTGTATTGCGTTAGGCATTCGGCAAAGGGTCGCAAACACCAGCGTGTCACCGGCTCAATTGCCAAAAACAAACTCAGTAGGCAATCGGCCAATCGTGAACGAGAGCCCTGGTTGTTGGCCAGCAACCTGCCGGAAGATCAATGGAACCCATCGAAAATCGTGGCCATTTACAAACAGCGCATGCAGATAGAAGAAGGCTTCAGGGATGTAAAAAGTGAGTATTTTGGCGTAGGCATCACTCGCCATCGGAGTCGCTGTCCACGCCGAATCGAAGTGCTTTTGCTGATCTCGGCTCTGGCTAATTACATCATTTGTTTAACGGGATTGCAGGCCCGTCAGGCGGGTCATGAGCGCCGATTTCAAAGCAACAGCCTTAAACGCCGACGTGTGCTATCGCTGTGGCGGCTGGGCTTGGAATACTGGCGCAGCGGACGCGGCTCAAATTCTCGAAGCACCTTGGAGAGGCTTGAGCACGCGCTGCGCGCAGAGGTACATCAAGAGGCGCAGGCACTGGAGTAGATTTGTGGGGATCCCTCAGAATCTGTCCCCTTTTTCTATCTCCTAGTCTGCGAAGGGAGATCTCTCACGATTACAACGCTGTGCTGCGCAAGTAAAGCGATTATCTACGTGGAAAATCATTAGAATCGCCGGGGTGCGTGGATTTCTGATTACCACAGTAAACGTTCATTCTCGTTGACTGGCATAGTGCTATCTCATAGGATTCTCGGCATTTATGTTTTTGCTAAGGAGCGGTGGCGTGTCGGAATCCAAGGTTGGAAGTTTTTTCAAGACAGTGGCGATGTGGCTTTTCTTCGCGTTGTTCTTGGCAATAGGTTTAGCCGCGATGTTCACAAGCCTTGCATCAGGCCTGATCATGTTACTCGCCGCCTGCGTTTTCGTTCCGCAGATCAATCGAACCATCAAAGAGAAAGCCGGTGTCACAGTTTCCCCTGGGCATAGAGCTGTTGCAGCTATTGTGTGCCTTGGTTTCATGTTCTACACCAGCAGTAAAGCGCTGGATGCAGAACGCTCTGAGCGACAAGCGCAGGAGGCTCAGGTAGCACAGGTCAAAGCTGAGCAGGCACAGAAGGAAAAGCACAATTACGTTAGTGCAAACAAAGACTCAATCTTGGCTGAGATGAATGTTCTGATCGCGAACCAGGACTATTTGGGTGCTACCGCTCTGGGAGCTAAATACAGCAACGCCGGCAGCTTCGAGATCGACCAGGCTTTTTCAAAGGTGTTGTTTCAGAAGACGGAGGCTGACAAGCAACAGAAGAAAGTATCTCTTCAGGCATCTCTTGCCAAAATCAAGCAGGACGATTACCGAAGCCTATCATCGACGTACACCCAGCTCGCTGCGATAGATAGCAGCTACCAGGCTAACGCAGACAAATTCACCAAACTTGCTGAGCAGCAGGCTCAAGAGGCTAAGGTGCGCGAACAGGCAGCGGCTGAGAAAGCTCGTAATAGAAGCCTAGGCCTGAACTGGAATTATGCGGATGATGAAGACAACATGTCGGGAAAACCGGTACGTCGCGCATATGTTTCCTCGATCAGCACCGTAGATTTCAAGTTTCCATATAGCGGTACTCAAAGAGCCACGCTGACGATCAGGAAGCACCCACGCTGGGGCACTTCGGTTTATATCGCGATCGAAAAAGGCCAGTTTGTCTGTGGGTATGATGGCTGCGATGTGCGGGTGCGGTTCGCCAAAGGCAATGCTCAGCGCATGTCAGCGAGCGAGCCTGACGATCAGAGCTCAGACCTCCTTTTCATCAGCAATGCCTCATCGTTTATCAACCAAGCACGGAAGTCCGACAAGGTCTACATTGAGGCGGACTTCTACCAAGAGGGTAGCAGAATTTTTGAGTTCGATATCTCTGACCTCGATTGGAAATAATTAGAATCCCCGGCTCCGGGGATTTTTTATTACAGAGCTAAGTTTCGATCGTAAAACCAAGCCGCGTTGAGATCCTCTTCCTGCTTGACCTCTGATCTTTGAGCCAGTTGGAGCGAAGCTGGTAGTGCGGCTCGCCTTCTTTTTTGTCTTCTAGCTCCCTGTTTGCCTGATTCCGAGCAAGCCAAGATCAGGGCGATGATGGACCTGATGGTATCTTCGAGCTCCTTTTGCTGACGCGCTTTGAAGCTAAGATGAACGGGGCTTCGATTTTTGGCTCGCAGGGCAAGGTAGTAGATTCGCACTCGTTCTTCGCGCTCTGCATCTCGGCGAGCAGCTTCAATCCCAAGGTTATGAAAGGTTTTTGGGTCATAGCTGATACCCTTTTGCTGGGTCAGTTTTTGGAGTGTGAGGCGGCTGCGTTTCCGTTTGCGACCGCTGATGATCGTGCCGTTGTGCAATCGCAGGTGGCCCGCGAGGTCGACCAGAATCTGACCAGTATTCGCGAGCTTTCTGTCCAGAGCTCGGCGGGCGCCAGTCAGACCGCCAGTGCCTGCAGTGAGATGGCCAACCTGGCGGTTGAGTTGAATCGCCTGGTTGCTCGCTTCAAGGTCTGACAAGGTCGTTGTTCCAGCATGCCCTCGTCGTAGCGTCGAGCGGCATGCTGGAACAGAGGGAGTGTTGGTAATCAGCCCAGCTCTTCAACCAGCCCCTGCGCCCATTCCAGCAGGGAGTGATGTTCAACATCCCGGTTTTCCCAGTCGTGCCAGTAAGCGATGAGCTCCCCGCTACCGGTTGGCGAGGCATCAACTACCACGTAATCGCCCGAGTCATTGGTCAAAAACGGCACCCAATAGCGCCCCCATGGCTCGAGAAATTCCTCCTCTGGGTCGAGGAAAAATGTCATCACCTCGACAATTTCATGGGCTGCAAGGAGGCGGCGATTGTCGCTGTCGCGCAGTGGCGCGTTCCATTCTTGTCCGTCATGCCAAAGCAATAGCTGAGCAAGGCTCGGCGGCAGTGGCGCGCCCAGGGTTTGTTCGATCCGGGTGATATCTGCGTGAGTGGCGGGTGGACGAAACGTGGCTGCCACTTGCGGCGCTACACGCAGGCCGACGAGGGTCAGCAGTTCGTGAATGCGGTGGGTTTGAGGCTGCTCATGCATGGCGTTCTCCTGTTCACGGCGGCGCGAGTTGAATATCGTTGATTCAAAGCCGATTGAATGGGCACGGAGCCCTGTGTGGCGCAGCGGTCATGGGCTCATGCGCAGGTGGGTGACGGTTTCGCTGTTGAGCTCGATCAGGCTCAAGGCACCGTCGCCAAAGGAGCAGCCGGTGTCGATGTAGATGACGTTGCCCAGGCGCTTCACGCTCGGTACGGTCGAGTGGCCGACGTAGAGCTGGTGTATTCCCTTGATCGGTTCACTGTTTTGCTCCTCGATCCTTTCCCTGGCATACAGCGCCATGCTTAGCGCGCGCAGGCGGCAAATTTCTCCCAGTTGCCCTTGCAGGGCTGCTTTGGCTGTCTGCCAGTCGTCACCTTTCTGCGTCTGTGGCGCTTCGGCATGCACGATGCCGACGGTGTTGCCGTCCGGCAAGTCGACTTCAATGATCCATGGCAGCGCCTGGAGAGCCTTGGAAAGTTCATGCTGGACGGGGGGCGGCAGTTCATAGAGCCAGGCACCGCCGTTGCGGGTATGCCTGGGAATGTCGCCGTCGCCGCCGATGCAGTCGATCAGCATCTGTTCATGATTGCCCCGCACAGCATGAAACCAGGGCTGCGAAAGCCAGTCGAGCACTTCCAGGGAGTCGGGGCCGCGGTCGATCAGGTCGCCGACGGAGAAAAGACGGTCCCGTTCCACATCGAACTTCGAGCGTTCCAGCAGGATGCTTAAAAGTTTGAAGTGGCCGTGAACGTCCCCCACGACAAAGTCGCGGCCTTCTGGGTTGGAGGGGAATGTGCTTATCGTATTCATGCCGGTGTTCTAGGGGGGAAGTCGCAAGACTGTGGAAAACGCGTTTCAGATGACCGGTGCTATCTTACGGGCGAATCGGGCTGCCAATACATTTTTCAAACACGTGCTGCATGGGCTCGAGCATGCAGTGATAAGCCGCGATGTTGGCGTCGATCCACTGTTCTTTCTCAATGCCCCACCAACTGATCTCAAAACCGGCGTTCATGATGAGGTGTTCGAAGAGAATCCTTTGAGCGCGGCCATTGCCTTCGCGAAAAGGATGGATGACGTTGATCTCTGAATAGGCCTCTGCCACGGCGTTGATCAGGTCTGCGCGACCCATGCCTTCAAACCAGTTCTGTGCAGCCATGCCCTTGAAGATTTTCCCGGCTTGCGCCTCCATGAATGACGGCTGGCAGAAACGGGTGTCCTGCTTGGCCATTCCAACGGTTCGCAATTGTCCGGCCCATTCATACAGGTCGCAGAAGAGCACCTGATGAATGCCCTGAAGATAACCCAGGCTATAAGGGGGAGGGCTGAATTCGACGTTGTCCGCGGCGATGGCCGAGAGCTGTTGTTCGGCTTCGCTCAAGGTCGATTCGTCACGGATATCGAGTTTATTACGCAGGATTGTAGAGCCGGGGTAGCAATAGGCGTCTTCGCCGACACCATATTTGTCCGGCATCAGGCTCGGGTCTTGGTGAAGGTTTTCAACACTTCTTCGCGCGTTGGCATTTTGCAATCGCTCTCGGAGAAGCTCACTTTGAAACCTTCCAGGCGCAGGCTGGCGGCATAGTTGGAACGACGTGTCCTGGCCGCGTAGGCTTTTTTCGCTTCAAGGCTGACAGTGCCCATGGGCTTGATCTCAATGGCGAACGTAAGCCGATTATAGCCCATCTCGCGAGGTCGGACCTATGACGCAGCCGCTATGGGCCTTCCTGGGGGAAGTGAGCTGATCAATGGCCCTTGCAATGCCATGCATCTCAAAATACTGTGTTTATAACCAGTATCGAGAGGCCTTCATGCAACTTATCGCCAAGCTCGGCATTCTCGCCGACGCTGCCAAGTATGACGCGTCCTGCGCCAGCAGTGGTGCCCCCAAGCGCAGCTCCCGGGGGCGCGATGGCTTGGGCGCTACGGATGGCATGGGTATTTGTCATAGCTATACGCCGGATGGGCGTTGTGTGTCGCTGTTGAAGGTGCTGCTGACCAATTTCTGCCTGTATGACTGCCAGTATTGCGTCAACCGTCGTACCAGCAACGTGCCGAGAGCGCGCTTCACGCCAGAGGAAGTGGTGCGCTTGACCCTCGATTTCTATCGCCGCAATTGCATCAGTGGCCTGTTCCTGAGCTCCGGCATCATTCGCTCGGCTGACTACACCATGGAGCAATTGGTGCGGGTGGCACGGTTGCTGCGCGAGGACCATCAGTTTCGTGGCTATATCCACCTCAAGACCATTCCCGACGCCGACCCGCTGTTGATCGAAGAGGCCGGGCGGCTGGCCGATCGCTTGAGCGTGAATATCGAGCTGTCCAGCGAGGCGAGCCTCAAGCGCCTGGCACCGGAAAAGCAGCTGACCACGATTCGCCAGGCCATGGGCACCATCCATGACGGACAGCAGGCGGTGGCCGGGGAGGCGAGGGCGCCGCGGTTCGCGCCAGCCGGGCAAAGTACCCAGGTCATCGTTGGCGCCGATGCCACCGATGACCATGCCATCTTGCAGAACGCCGAATCGCTGTACCAGGGCTATGGTTTGCGCCGGGTCTATTACTCGGCGTTCAGCCCTATTCCCGATAGCCCCGCCAGCGTGCCGTTGGCAGCGCCGCCCTTGTTGCGTGAGCACAGGCTCTACCAGGCTGACTTTCTCATGCGCGGCTACGGCTACAAGGCCGGCGAACTCTTGGGTAACGCCGGCAACCTCGACCTGGACATCGACCCCAAGCTCGCCTGGGCGCTGGCCAACCGGGAGGTTTTCCCGCTGGATGTGAACCGCGCCGAGCCTGCGTTGCTGGCGCGTATTCCCGGGATCGGCCTGCGCAGCGTGCAACGACTGGTGGCGCTACGGCGGGAGCGTCGGGTCCGCTATGACGACCTGGTGCAGTTGCGTTGCGTACTGGAAAAGGCGCGGCCGTTCATCATCACCAGCGACTACCGGCCCGCTGAAGCCCAGGTGCGCAGCGGCCTTTTGCGGGCGCGTCTGCGCGATCCCCAGCGACCTGTGCAGATGGGACTATGGGGATGATCGCGCTGGATTGCGATGACGACTTCTCGACCTGGCGCGACCAGGCCCGGACGCTGCTTGGGCATGGCATCGACCCCAGTGACGTGACGTGGGCCCAAGGTCCCATCACCGACCTGTTGGCCGTGCCGACGCCGCTGCCATCAGGCCCTGGCCCGTTCCGCACGCGGGTGCCGGCGGCCTTGTTGGCGCAACTCGAACAGGCGGGCCGTTACCTCGGCGAACAACGCTGGAACCTGCTGTATGAAGTGCTCTGGCGCGTGGCCCATGGCGACCGCACCGCCATGCTCGCCGGCGATCGCCTGGGCAGTGAACTGCAGCGACGGATCAAACAGGTCAGTCGCGAAGCTCATCACCTGCACGCCTTCGTGCGCTTCGTTCCTTTGCCACCCGCGTTGGCCGAGCGACTGCAACTGGACCTTGTGTCGTTCCATGAGCCCGCCCATGACATCCTCGAGAGCGCCAGTGGTCATTTTGCCGAACGACTGGGACGGCAACGCTGGCTGATCGCCACGCCCCGCGACGGTATCCGCTTCGACGGCCAATCACTTGACTACCGGCGCCAGTGCCCTGAGCAGTGGCGACAGTGGGCACGTCACGCCGACGATCCGGGCGCCGAGCTGTGGCGCACCTATTACCGACACATCTTCAACCCGGCGCGGCTCAATCCCCAGGCGTTGCGCCAGCACATGCCCGGGCGCTTCTGGCAGCACCTGCCGGAGGGCGGATTGATTCCCCAATTGGTCGGGCAGGCGCGCCAGGGTAAGCAGCGCGATGGGCAGGCGATAGAGGTGAAGGAGCAGGCCGGCAAGCGGATTGTGGTGGCCGCGAGAAGTGACGGCACCTCGTTGGGCGTGTGCCTCACGCCTGATTGATTGGGCTTTTTCAGCTCACATCCAGGCCTTGGCTTTGAATTGGCCAGGCTTGGGCGTTGCCAACATTCTATGCAACTCCTCCGTCAGGGCTGCTAGCTGCTTTTCAGTCCCTCCCATCCGCACGATGGGTAGGGTTTTGGTGAGCGTAACGGGTTCGCGCTTTAGCCCTTCATCGCCAACTGACTGGCCTGTTGTACCTGGGTAGCGGACAACTTGCCGTTCTTGGTGAGTTTGTCCAGGGACGCGGTCGCCGTCAGCAGGCTGGCGGTCAGGGTGGAAAGCGTTGCCTGGAGCGCGCCCATCCTGGTCTGCTTGGTCTCTGGAGTCATGCTCTGGTCGGCCATCAGTGCCTGCATTTCCGATTGTTTCTCTGCGATCTTCTGCTTCAATTCCCGGATCATTTTCAGGATCTTCTGCACGGGGGCAGGCAGCCCGCTTTCTTCAATGTCCTTGTTGGCATTGGCTGCGCGTTCATCTGCGGATTTTTGCAGGCCGACACCCGACAGCGAGACCTTCACGCCCGCCACTGGCGCGCCGGTGGCGGGGGCGATCGCCGATGTCTGCGATTCATCTTCGGACTTCTTGGGCTCCAGTTTGATCAGCGATTGTTGGAGGCTGCTGGAGATTTGTGCGTTGATGTTGATCATGCTCACGCCTGAATGTGTAGGTGTTCGAGGCTATCGGCTCGCTAACGAGGGGCTTTAGGCGCCAGCAGTGATTAAATTGTTAAAGAGTGTATTCATAACCAATGCCCGCCGGCCTACGAAGGCGCTCCCGCGCGGCGAAAGGCGACGACCGTTGAGCGCCTGTGGTTGGTGGCATATTGATATGCTGGTAAACTTCGTGCTCGTGATCTTCCGAGTTTTTCGTTGTGACCACCGAGCGTATTTCCCATTTAGAACAAGCCCTTATGGCCGTGATCGCTGCTGCGGGAAAGATGGGTATCAGCAGTGACGAATTGTGCGCACAGGCGGTCGGCGGGCTGGTGTCCGAACGCTACTGGAGCTGGGCGAACGCCCATTACGCCCAAGGCGCGGCGGACGAAATCGACAACGCCTTGAACCTGCTGATGGGCAGGTCGACGACGCGCGTGACACCGTCGTCGATCGACATCCTGCCCGATGTGCTCGTCGCCACCGCCACGCCAACCGGCGGCTGATCGGTTCTGTTCAATGAAAAGGGGCGACCTGTGAAGGTCGCCCCTTTTCATTAAAGGCCCAGGCCTTTTTCCACCACCGAAAGCATCGCCTCTTCGTCCATGGCAACGGGGTCAGGCTGCGACTGCGCGGCTTGATCCACGGTTTTTATGTGCCACACCGATTCGCCATGTTCACCCAGGCTGCGAAGCAGGCAGCTTTGCTGGCCGGTCATGTGAATGTCGATGCGCCCGGCGCCGCCTGGGGTGAAGCGGGCAACGGGATCGAAGGTCAGGCGCCGGGCATTGCCCTCGATGACCAGTTGATCGATCGCATAGTTGTATGTCGACCCGCTGAAATGACTTTCAAAGACGTGGGTAGGGTTACGCCGAATGTCGAGGCCGGCCTCGCAGACTGGGGCCAGCCAGGCTTCGATCTGGCGGTACAGCTCGTTGACCTGGGCGGGCCAGTGTTCGATTGCCAGGTCGGCGCAGTGGTCGTTGTCGGCCTGGGTCTGCTGGGCTTGCCTCAGTTTGGCGGCCAGCTCGTCTGCCTTGCTCATGTCGATTGTCCCTGTCGTGATGATGGGGTTGAGCTTAGCTTAAGGACACCGGCGTCCGTCTTGCGCTGCGTCATGAGCGCTGCTGGGCGGTTGCGATGGTCGAGGCGGTAGCCGACGTTATCGTGGATAAAGCTAACGCAACAGATGCACCGCCAACCCGGTCAGCCCGCACGCCAGCAACACCTGGATCACTCCGCGCCTGTAGCGAAACAGGGCCACGGCCGCGGCGCAGGCGATGATTGCCGAGGGCCAGTCCAAGGCACCGGAGAAGCCTTGGGGCCAGAGCACGTGGTAGCCGAAGAAGCAGGCCAGGTTGAGGATCACCCCGACCACGGCGGCGGTGATTGCGGTGAGCGGTGCGGTGAATGTCAGCGCGTTGTGGGTCGATTCCACCAGGGGGCCACCCGCCAGGATGAACAGGAACGACGGCAGGAAGGTGAACCAGGTCACCAGCGCGGCGGCCACGGCGCCGGCGAGGAAAACCTGATCGGGGCCGAACACTTGCGTCACATAGCCACCGACGAAACCGACGAACGCCACCACCATGATCAGCGGGCCAGGGGTGGTTTCGCCCAGGGCCAGGCCGTCGATCATTTGGGTTGGCGTCAACCAGCCGAAGTGTTCGACGGCGCCCTGGTACACGTAAGGCAAGACCGCATAGGCGCCACCAAAGGTCAGCAACGCGGCCTTGGTGAAGAACCAGGCCATTTGCGTCAGGGTGCCGTCCCAGCCGAACACAGCGGTAAGCAGCCCCATTGGCAAGATCCAGAGCAGGGCGCCGACGATCGCCAGCCGAGCGAGCCTGAAGGCGCTGAACCGGGCATGGTCCGGGGTCGGGGTGTCGTCATCGATCAGCGCCGGGCCGAAGGATGAGTGCCTGGCATCCTGGCCGCCCAGGCTGAATTTTTCCGGCGCCCAGCGGCCGCCCAGGTAACCGACGGCAGCGGCGCCCAGCACGATCAGCGGGAAGGGCACGTTGAAGGCGAATAGGGCGGTGAACGAGGCGGCGGCGATCGCCCACAGCCAGCTGTTCTTCAGCGCGCGGGCACCAATCCGGTGGGCGGCATGCACCACGATGGCCGTCACGGCTGGCTTGATCCCGTAGAAGAGGCCCGCCACCACCGGCACTTCGCCAAAGGCGATGTACAGCCACGACAAGGTGATGAGAATGAACAACGAGGGCAGCACGAACAGCGCTCCGGCGATGACGCCGCCCCAACTGCGATGCATCAGCCAACCCAGGTAGGTCGCCAGTTGCTGGGCTTCCGGCCCGGGCAACAGCATGCAGTAGTTGAGCGCGTGCAGAAAGCGTCGCTCGGAGATCCAGCGCCGGCGCTCCACCAGTTCCTGGTGCATGATCGAGATCTGTCCGGCGGGGCCGCCGAAGCTGATGAAACCCAGTTTGAGCCAGAACCAGAAGGCTTCACGCAGGCCGACGGCAGAAGGGCGGGACAAGGCTTCGTCGACGGTTCGGGTCGGTGTGTTCATGGTCGGCGAGGGCACTTGGCAGTCGAGGACGAGTTGCGCCGGCAGGCGCGGGTTGACCTAGATAGCCGGGCTGATGTCGGGCAGTCAAGCAAGACCATGCGCTTTTTTTGCCCGTGACGTGTCGCGACCCACGGGCGGATTTTGGATCCATTACGCCACCTATCGGCTGGCAAATACAGGCAAATTGCTGCTCCACAAGCGGTAGGCTAAGCTCTTGCGCATTGGGGGCTTTGAGCGGTTTGCCCAGGATTTTGCCCCCCTCAGGAATTCGCTTGCCTATCCCCATTATCGACCCGTTCCATCCCCCCGGCGGTGCCCTCAAACGCCTACCCTTGCTCAAGGCCGCAGTCATTTTCATTGCGGCGGTGTGCCTGTGCCTGTGTGGTCTGCTTTACCTGCAAGTGGAGCAGTCCCGCCGTCACGACCTGGAGACGGCGCGGATCGCCTCGGCCAACCTGACCCGGGCCATGGCCCAACAGGCCCAGGACACGTTCCTGCAGGCCGATGTGGTCCTCGACAGCCTGGCGGACTGGATCCAGGTCGATGGGTTCGGCCCGGCCTTGCAGTCGCGCCTGCAAAACAACTTCGCACGCCGGGTGCAATCGCTCGAGCAGTTGCATGGTCTGTTTCTGTTCGACAAGCACGGCCACTGGGTCGTGACCTCCTTTGACAATCTGCAAAGGGGGGCAGGGGTGGCAGACCGGGAGTACTTCCTTTTCCACCAACAGAATGCGTCCCTGATCGCCCACATCGGGCCGGCGATTCACAGCCGCCAGAACGGTGAATGGATCATTCCGATCTCCCGGCGCCTGAACGATGCGAACGGTGACTTCCAGGGCGTCCTGATGGCCGGCATCAAGATGTCCTACTTCGAGAAGTTCTTCAGAAGCTTCAGCCTGGACGATAAAGGCGAGATGGCCCTGGCCTTGTCCGACGGGACGCTGTTGGCCCGTCGCCCCTTCGATGAGGCGCGGATCGGCCGGCCACTGTCCGAGGAGAACCTGTTCAATCACGACCTGCCGGGCGCGATGTCGGGCGACTCGATCATCCGTTCCACCGTCGATGGCGTGGTCAGGCTATACGGGCACGATCACTTGCGCAGCTACCCGCTGGTGGTCACCGCCGCAATGTCTGAAGACGCGATCCTGGCCGGCTGGCACGACAGGGCATTCCAGTCCAGCCTGATCGTGGCCCTGGTGGTCGTGGGGATCTGCCTGTTCGGCTGGGTCTTCGTGCGCCAGGTGCGCAACAGCGAGCGGATCGAGGCGGACTTGCGCAAGGCCCAGAAAACCCTGGAAATGATCGCCACCCACGACAGCCTGACCGGGCTGGCGAACCGTCGGCTGTTCGAGCGGGCGCTGGACGTCGAGTTCGGCCGCGGTGCCCGCCAGCGCAGCCCGCTGAGCCTGATCATGCTCGATATCGACTTCTTCAAGCGCTACAACGATACCTACGGGCACGTTGCCGGGGACCATTGCCTGGCGGAGGTGGCCAAGGTGCTCAAGGACTGCTGCCACCGCAAGGCCGACCTCGCGGTGCGCTATGGCGGCGAGGAGTTCGGAGTGCTGCTGCCCGACACCAACCTGCAGGGCGCCCTGGCGTTGGCCGAGCAGATCCGTTGCCGGGTGATCGACAAGCACATCACCCATTCCGGTTCCCCCACCGGCTACCTGACCGTGAGCCTGGGCTGCTACGCCTTCGTCCCCAGCAGCCTGGACAGCATCGAGGTGTTCATCCAGCGGGCCGATGCGGCGCTCTATCAAGCCAAGCACAATGGGCGCAATCGCGTGGCGGCCTTGTCCATGGAAGGCGGCCTCGACGCGCTGGAGCGCTCGGACCGCTGAGATTGGTTGGAATCATCGAGGCCTGGCCAGGGTCCATTGTTCAGACACGGCGCTTCTTGACATCGAAGCCGGTGTCGACAGGACAGGAGCAGGCCAATGGATTTTGCAGCCACGACTACGCGTTCGAACACCCCTCGTCACACCCCGATCACCCGTCGCCTGGTGGCGGCCGTCGGTGGGCTGTTTGTACTGGGGGTGCTGGTGGCCGTCGTCGCGCTGTTCAACATTGCACGGCAACTCGACGCGCAAGATGTGCGCAAGAACTTTTTCTACACCGAACGCGCGGTGGAAAACCGGATCACGGCGTCTAAGAACTACATCACTAGCTACACCTACTGGACCACGGCCTACGAGCACCTCAACGGCGAGGTCGACGTGCAATGGGCCTATGCCGACCAGAACATGGGCAAGACCCTGTTCACCAATGACGGCTATGAAGGCGTGTTCGTCATCGACCGTGAGCGCACAAAGTACGCCGTGGTACGCGGGCAGCACCAGCAGACTGACGCGCGCGCCCACATGGACATGCCGTTGGAGCCGCTGGTGGATCAGTTGCAGGCGCAGGCCGACCTGACCGCCCCGGCGGTCCGCTACACCCTGTTCGAAGGCTGGCCGGCCATCGTCACGGCCTCGGTGATCCTGCCCAATGACGAGCGCCCTCGGGTCGCGCCCCAAGGTACATCGGTGCTGGTGTTCGTCGACCAACTGACCCATGTCAAGCTGCGCGCGCTGGGCCAGAACTACGGGCTGACCGACCTGCACCTGGTCAAGGATTCCGAGTTGGCGCCCGGCCAGCCCGCCGTGCCGCTGGACAGCACCGGTTACAGCCTGGTCTCGCGCCTGGAGCGTCCGGGCCAGCATCTGCTGTGGTCGCTGTTGCCGCCGTTGGGCGGCGCGCTGCTGATCCTGGCGCTGCTGACGGCTTATTTCTTCCGCTATGCCCTGCGCACGGCGCGCCAGGTGGATGCCAGCTACGACAGCCTGGAGCGCTCGACGCAGGCCCTGGAAGCCAGCGAGGAACGCTTTCGCGCCGTGGCGGAAGCGGCCTCCGACTGGATCTGGGAAATCGACGGCGAAGGGCATATCACCTACTTGTCCGGACGCTTCGGCACCGTTACCGGGTTCTCCGATCGACAATGGCTGGGGCAGGACATCGAACAACTGCTGTACTGCGACACGACGCCGATCGCCCTCTGGTTGGGCACGCTCACCCAGGAGCAGAGCGCCAGCAACCTGCGTTGCTCCTACCGCGATCATTCCGGGCAATTGCGCTTCTGCCGGGTGTCGGCGCGGCCGATTATCGACAAGGCCGCGGTGGTGGGCTACCGCGGCACCGCCAGTGACATTACCGACGAGGTGGCGGCTCACGCCCAGGTCCAGCATCTGTCGTTGCACGATGCGCTGACGGGCCTGCCGAACCGCAACAAGCTGGCACGCTACCTGGACGACGCGCTGCTGGCCAAGGAGCATGCCCCACCCTTGACGTTGCTCATGGTGGACCTGGACAACTTCAAGCCGATCAACGACTCCCTCGGTCACCCGGCCGGTGACGCGGTATTGCTGGAAGTGGCCCAGCGCCTGCGCGACTGTACCCGCGAGCAGGACCTGGTGGCGCGGCTGGGCGGCGATGAGTTCGTGGTGGTGCTCAGCGGCATGGAGCACACCACCGAGATCGACCGATTCTGCGAGCGCTTGATCGGGAGCCTGCAGCAACCGATTCATTACGAAACCCATTCGCTGCACATCGGTGCCAGCATCGGCATCGCCGTGAGTCGTCGCCAGGGCCACGTGCCCGGTGAGCTGATCCGTTGCGCCGACATTGCCTTGTATCAGGCCAAGTCCGAAGGCAAGCGAACCTGGTGCTATTTCGCCTCGCAGATGAACGACCAGATCCAGCACCGTCGGCAACTGGAAAGCGACCTGCGCCAAGCCGTGCGCCAACACGAATTCGTCTTGCATTTCCAGCCGCGCTACACCGTCGATGGGCGTGACATCGTCGCCGTCGAGGCGCTGGTGCGCTGGCAGCACCCGACCCAGGGGCTACTGGGCCCCGATGCGTTCATTCCGCTGGCCGAACAGACTGACCTGATTGTGCCGCTGTCCAACTGGGTATTGCGCGAAGCCTGTGAAACCGCGCTGAGCTGGCCCGGCGAACTGATGGTGTCGGTCAACCTGTCGCCAGCGCAGTTCGAGCGCAGCGACGTGGTGGAAGACGTGCGCCGGGTGTTGATCGAGACGCGGTTCCCGGCCAGCCGCCTGGAACTGGAAATCACCGAGAACGTGATGCTCAACGACGTGGACGGCGCGCTGCACACCATGAACGCCCTGAAGGAACTGGGTGTGCGCTTGAACATGGACGATTTCGGCACCGGTTATTCGTCCCTCGGCTACCTGCGCACGTACCCGTTCGACGGCATCAAGATCGATAAACGCTTCATCGCCTCCATGAGCAACAGCAGCAATGACCGGGCGGTGGTGCAGGCGATCATCAACCTCGGCAAGGCCATGGGCCTGACGGTGACGGCCGAAGGCGTCGAGACCCTGGCCCAACTGGGCTCGTTGGGCTCGGACCAGTGCCATGAAGTGCAGGGTTACTTCCTCAGCCGCCCGATCGACAAACAGGCCTTCGCGCACCTGCTGCAAGACCGTCAGGCGTTGTCGAAAACCGGTTCCTGAGGACGCGTTGCAACCACCGGGCGCTGTCGCCGGTCACAGCCAGTGTCCCGGTCTTTCGAGTGTTGGCCCATGAAAAACCTGCGTATCGCGACCTTCAATATCAATGGCATCCGGGCGCGGCTGCCGAACCTGTTGCAATGGCTGGAGCGAGAGAAGCCGGATGTCGTCTGCCTGCAGGAACTCAAGGCGCTCGACAAGGACTTTCCGGCGGCGGAGATCGAGTCGGTGGGCTATGGATCGATCTGGCACGGTCAGGCGTCGTGGAACGGCGTGGC
The DNA here is from genome assembly GCA_001023535.1 of Pseudomonas chlororaphis. Taxonomy (NCBI): domain Bacteria; kingdom Pseudomonadati; phylum Pseudomonadota; class Gammaproteobacteria; order Pseudomonadales; family Pseudomonadaceae; genus Pseudomonas; species Pseudomonas chlororaphis. Next base: position 5,899,668 of record CP011020.1, on the reverse strand, counting down.
GATTCTCGCCCGTGATGCGCAGCCGCTGGAGAGCCGTCGTGGCCTGCCCGGTGGCGAAGGCGACAGCCACAGCCGCTACCTGGAGGCCGCGGTGCACGGCGTGCTGGTGGGGTGTCTCTACCTGCCCAACGGCAACCCGCAGCCAGGGCCGAAGTTCGAGTACAAGCTGGCCTGGTTCGAGCGGCTGATCGAGTACGCCCAAGGGCTTCAAGCCAGCGATCACCCGGTGGTGCTGGCCGGCGACTACAATGTGGTGCCCACCGACCTGGACATCTACAACCCGCGCTCCTGGCTCAAGGACGCGTTGCTGCAACCGCAGAGCCGCGAGTGCTACCAGCGTCTGCTGGACCAGGGGTGGACCGATTCGTTGCGCCACCTGTACCCGGACGAGCGGATCTACACCTTCTGGGATTATTTCCGCCAGCACTGGCAGAAAAACTCCGGACTTCGCATCGACCACTTGCTGCTCAACCCGGCGGCCAGCCCTTACCTGAGCGAGGCGGGCGTGGATGCCTGGGTCCGGAACGAGGAACACCCCAGCGACCATGCGCCCACCTGGATCCGCCTGGCTTCGCGCAAGCGGCGCTGAGCAGCGAAGCGTTGTCACCCGACGGGTAATGGCTTATACCTGGCGCCATCCGCAGCGCGCTGTCTGGTAGCGCTGCGCCAGACCGGTAAAGGACACCGTCATGAGTCGTGCACAACTGAGCGATACGGCCCGCTATCTGCGGCGCCTGGGTTTCGACACGCCGCCCGCCCCAACGCTCGAGACGCTGGGGCAACTTCAAAGACGCCACACCGCCCAATTCCCTTTCGAAACGATCTCGACATTGCTGCGCCAGCCGGTGGCCATCGACCTCGAATCGGTTGAGCGAAAGGTCTTCGAGCAAGGCCGCGGTGGCTATTGCTACGAGCTCAACCAACTGTTCCTGGCCTTGTTACAGGCACTGGGCTTTGAAGCCCGGAGCATCACCGGACGGGTGGTGATGAACGCCCCGGAGGGTGCCTGGCCTGCGCGCACCCATCGCCTGAGCCTGGTGACGTTCGACGGTGTGCGCTACATCACCGACGTCGGCTTTGGCGGCATGGTGCCCACCGCGCCGCTGCTGCTGGACAGCCGGGACAGCCAATTCACCCCCCATGAACCGTACCGCATCGACGTGCACGAGGACGGCTACCTGTTGCGTGCCAAGGTCGGTGACGAATGGCGACCGATGTACCTGTTCGACCTGCAACGCCAGGAAGACATCGACTACACCGTCGGCAACTGGTACGTGTGCAGTCACCCGGACTCGCCGTTCATGGGGCGCCTGATGGTGGCCCGCACCGGTGACGGTTTGCGCAAGACCCTGAACGGCAATAGCTATGCCGTGCACCGGATAGGGCAGGAGAGCGAGCGACGCGTGATCGCCGATGCCGATGAATTGATGGCGCTGCTGGAAACCGAGTTCGACCTGCGACTGCCGCCCCGGGACCTCTTGCGTCCGGCTGTGATGGGGTTGCTCTGAGCAGGGCAGTGGGGGGCGCCTGATCCTGGCGCTGACTCTCTGTCCATGATGCGACTGGTAAGTTGTATACAACTCTATGGACATTTGTCCTAAGTTTTGAATACAGTGTGCGCATAACAAAAAACAGGGAACCCCCGAACTATGAAAACGCCCCATGTTTCACTTCCACGGCCCGAGGACGAGAACCTTGGTGTCGGCGCGAATATGGCCTACGGCCTGCAACATGTGTTGACCATGTACGGTGGCATCGTCGCCGTGCCGTTGATCATCGGCCAGGCGGCCGGGCTGTCGCCGGCGGACATCGGCCTGCTGATTGCCGCGTCGTTGTTCGCGGGGGGGTTGGCGACGCTGTTGCAGACCCTCGGCCTGCCGTTCTTCGGTTGCCAGTTGCCGCTGGTGCAAGGCGTGTCGTTCTCGGGGGTCGCGACCATGGTGGCGATTGTCGGCAGCGGCGGTGAGGGCGGCTTTCAAGCCATTCTCGGCGCGGTGATCGCCGCCTCGCTGATCGGTTTACTGATTACGCCGGTGTTTTCGCGCATCACCCGGTTCTTTCCGCCGCTGGTCACCGGCATCGTGATCACCACCATCGGCCTGACCCTGATGCCGGTGGCGGCGCGTTGGGCGATGGGGGGCAACAGCCACGCCGCCGATTTCGGCAGCCTGGCCAACATCGGCCTGGCGGCGGTGACCCTGGTGCTGGTGTTGCTGCTGAGCAAAATGGGCAGCGCCACCATCTCGCGCCTGTCGATTCTGTTGGCGATGGTCATCGGCACCGTGATTGCGGTGTTCCTCGGCATGGCGGACTTTTCCGCGGTCAGCCAGGGCCCGATGTTCGGCTTCCCGACTCCGTTCCACTTTGGCATGCCGACCTTCCACATCGCTGCGATCCTGTCGATGTGCATCGTGATCATGGTAACCCTGGTGGAAACCTCCGCCGACATCCTGGCGGTGGGTGAGATCATCGACACAAAGGTCGACTCCCGACGCCTGGGCAACGGCTTGCGGGCAGACATGCTGTCGAGCATGATCGCGCCGATTTTCGGCTCTTTCACCCAGAGTGCCTTCGCCCAGAACGTCGGGCTGGTGGCGGTGACCGGGATCAAGAGCCGCTTCGTCGTCGCGACCGGCGGGGTGTTCCTGGTGGTGCTTGGCCTGCTGCCGTTCATGGGGCGGGTCATCGCAGCGGTGCCGACCTCGGTCCTCGGCGGTGCCGGTATCGTGCTGTTCGGCACCGTGGCGGCCAGTGGCATTCGTACGCTGTCGAAAGTCGACTATCGCAACAACGTCAACCTGATCATCGTTGCCACCTCCATCGGCTTCGGCATGATTCCCATCGCGGCCCCGAACTTCTACGATCATTTCCCGAGCTGGTTCGCGACCATCTTCCATTCGGGCATCAGTTCCTCGGCCATCATGGCGATCATGCTGAACCTGGCGTTCAACCACTTCACCACGGGCAACTCCGACCAGCAGTCGGTCTTCGCCGCGGGTACCGAGCGGGTGTTGCGTTACCAGGACCTGGCGGCGCTGCGCGAAGGTGATTACTTCAGCGATGGCAAACTGCACGACTGCGATGGCAACGAAATCCCGGTGGTGGCCGAACCGTCCCACCCAGTCGAACAGGCTCCGGTGCGCCAGAAAAGCAGCGAGCACGTCTGACCCATAAACGGCACTGACCTGTGGGAGCGAGCTTGCTCGCGAAGGCGGCTTGTCTGGTGATGAAGATGTGACAGGCCCACTGCATTCGCGAGCAAGCTCGCTCCCACATCGCGTTGCTTTTTTGCGCCATAACTGAAAAACCAGCCTGTGACGCGCGGTCACAGGCTGGTTTTTTTGTCACAACAATTGGGTTACCAGCGGCCGTAATGACCGCGAGGTGGGCCGTAGTAATAGCCACGTGGTGGCCCGTAATACACCGGCGCTGGGCGATAGTAGATGGGTTGCTCTACATACACCGGCTGAGGTTGGTAGTAGACGGGGGGTGGCTGCTGCACATAGACCGGCTGCGGTTGGACATAGACCGGTTGCTGCACATACACCGGCCGGTCACGGTTGATGATGGCCGAGCCAACGATGGCCGAACCGACGATTGCGCCGAACACTGCGGGCCCCTCCCAACCACCACGACCATGTGCGCTAGCCTGGCCGGTGACCGCGAGTGCCCCCACGAGCAGGGCGATGATGGGAAGTTTACGTTTCATGGCTGTTCCTCGTTCCGGCCCCGTCGCCTGTGGTCTGTAGCAGACCCGATGAGGGTCGCGGGGTTACTGGCTATGACAGCGATTTTCTCAGGATTCACAACGCCGTTGGGTAAATATTGTGTAAGGTCGGCCGGGGCGGTGATCCCGTCTGTCTGAAAGTGAATGCAAGGAGAACCGCATGCAGATCAATCCCAACAAAGACACCCAGTTGTGCATGTCCCTGTCGGGGCGGCCCGGCAACTTCGGCCTGCGCTTCCACAACCATCTCTATGAGCAACTGGGCCTGAACTTCTATTACAAGGCGTTCAGCAGCCAGGACTTGCCTGGCGCGGTGGGCGGGATTCGCGCGCTGGGTATTCGTGGCTGTGGAGTGTCGATGCCGTTCAAGGAAGCCTGCATCGCCTTGGTCGATGAGCTGGATCCTTCTGCCGCGGCGATCCAGTCCATCAACACCATCGTCAACACCAATGGCCATTTGAAGGCCTATAACACCGATTACATCGCCGTTGAGCAATTGCTTCAGACCCACGCCGTACCCAAGGATTCGACCTTCGCCCTGCGCGGCAGCGGCGGCATGGCCAAGGCTGTGGCCAGTGCCTTGCGCGACGGCGGCTGCAAGAAGGGGTTGATCGTGGCCCGTAATGAAACCACCGGCAGGGCGCTGGCCGAATCCCTGGGCTACGAATGGCAGGCCGAGCTGGGTGGCCTGCGGCCGCAAATGCTGGTCAACGTCACGCCGATCGGCATGACCGGCGGCCCGGAGGCCGACCAGTTGGCGTTCGACCCCGAGGCCATCGCCGCCGCCGAGACCGTGTTCGATGTGGTGGCAATCCCCTCGGAAACGCCGCTGATCGTGCGCGCCCGGGCCGAAGGCAAGCGGGTCATCACCGGGCTGGAAGTGATTGCGCTCCAGGCCCTGGAGCAATTCGTGCTGTATACCGGGGTGCGGCCCAACCTTGAGCAGTTTGAAAAAGCCGTGGCCTTCGCCCGGTCCTGATCACTCCAGCCTTGCCAGGCGCTCTTCCAGTGCCGCGATCCGCGCCTCGAGCTCTTCGATGCGTTCCAGCGACACCCCGCCCGCCGTATGACGCTCGGTGGGTTGGTGGCGGGCGGCGAGAATCGCTTCGATGTCCGCCGGGTCGCCCATGGCGTGTACGTAGCGGTCTTCGCGCTGGCCGGCCTGACGTGGCACCAGCAGCGCCAGGCCACGGGCAATCAGGCGCTCCAGTTGATGCACCACTTGTTCGGTGTCTTCGAAGTCGTGCATGCGAGCGCTGCGGGTCAGCAGCTCGTTGACCGTTTGCGGGCCGCGCAGAAACAGCAGGCCCATCAGGATCACCTGGGCCGGGACCAGCTCCAGGGCCTTGTCGATCCGGTGCTCCCAGCGGTCGGCGCGGCTGCCCATGACCAGCCTGGTGAAACCGCGGCCTTCCAGTGCCCGCAGGCTTTGGCCGACCTGGCCCGGGTTGAGGTTCATCACCGGTTCACGGCTGGTCTTCTGGTTGCAGGCCAGGACCAGGGCATTGAGGGTCAGCGGGTACGTCTCGGGGTTGGTCGCCTGTTTCTCGACCAGCGCGCCGAGGATGCGGATTTCCGTGCTGGTGAGCCGTGGTTCTTCGGCCTGGTTTTGTTCTTCGATGCTCATCGCGCGCTCCCTATGCTGTGGAAGCCGCCTAGCCTAATCCTTGCGCAATAAAAGACAAGCGATGCAACAAGCCGTGGCTATAATCGCCTCCGTTTGATTCGCTCCATTCCAGCCACCTGCAAGAGATCGCCATGACCATTTCCCTGTACGCCGCTTCCATCCCGGTTTTCAAGCAGATGCTCAACGCCTTGAGCGACGTCCTGAACAAGGCTGAAGCCCACGCCACCGCAAAGAACATCGACCCTCAAGCCTTCCTGCAGGCGCGCCTGTACCCGGACATGTTTCCCCTGGTGCGCCAGGTTCAGATCGCAGTGGACTTCGCCAAGGGCGTTTCCGCGCGCCTGGCCGAGATCGAAGTGCCGAAGTATGACGACAGCGAAACCACCTTCGCCGAGCTGCAAGCCCTGATCGCCAAGGTCCTGGCCTTTGTCGACGGCATCAGCCCCGCGCAGATCGATGGCAAGGAAGGCATCGAGATTGTCACTCGCCCAGGCACCCCGAAGGAAAAGCGCTTCAGCGGCCAGAACTACTTGCTGACCTACGGCCTGCCGCAGTTCTTTTTCCACGTCACCACCGCCTACGCCTTGCTGCGCCACAACGGTGTGGAAGTGGGCAAGCGCGACTACATGGGCGCGTTCTAAACTCGCGGCCATGAAAAAGCCCGGAACGGTGTGAGCCGTTCCGGGCTTTTTTTGTGCTGGCTTGTTACGTCGGGGAGGCCCCACCCCTACCTACGCGCGCGCGAGCTTCTCTTCCTCACCCAGGCAAGCCGCTGCGGTGAACAGCACATCGGTGGACGAATTCAACGCCGTCTCGGCCGAATCCTGCAGCACGCCGATGATGAACCCCACCGCAACCACTTGCATGGCGATTTCGCTGGGAATGCCGAACAGGCTGCACGCCAGGGGAATCAGCAGCAGCGAACCGCCCGCCACGCCGGAAGCACCGCAGGCGCAAATGGCCGCGACGACGCTCAACAGCACGGCGGTCGGCACATCCACCGCAATGCCCAGGGTGTGCACGGCGGCGAGGGTCAGTACGGTGATGGTGATGGCAGCACCGGCCATGTTGATGGTCGCACCCAGCGGGATCGACACCGAATAGGTGTCCTCGTGCAGGCCCAGGCGCTTGCTCAACTCCAGGTTCACCGGGATGTTCGCCGCCGAACTGCGGGTGAAGAACGCCGTGATGCCGCTCTCGCGCAGGCAGGTGAACACCAGCGGGAACGGATTGCGACGCAGCTTCCAGAAGACGATGAGCGGGTTCACCACCAGGGCCACGAACAGCATGCAGCCGATCAGCACGGTCAGCAGGTGCAGGTAGCCGAGCAGGGCGCCGAAGCCGGACGTGGCCAGGGTCGAGGCCACCAGACCGAAAATCCCCAGCGGGGCGAAGCGAATCACCAGGCGCACGATCACTGTTACGCCGTTGGACAGGTCGTCGAGCACGGTGCGCGTGGTTTCGCCGGCATGACGAATGGCGATGCCCATGCCGATGGCCCAGGCGAGGATGCCGATGAAGTTACCGTCCATCAGCGCCCGGACCGGGTTGTCCACCACGCTCAGCAGCAGACTTTGCAGCACTTCGGCGATGCCGCCGGGGGCCGTGACGGCGACGTCCTGGGTCGACAGCACGAGGCTGGACGGAAACAGCGTGCTGGCCACCACGGCAACCACGGCCGCGGCGAACGTGCCCAGCAGGTAGAGGAACAGGATCGGCCGGATGTGAGTTTCCTGGCCATGCTTGTGGTTGGCGATCGACGCCATGACCAGCACGAACACCAGGATCGGCGCCACGGCCTTGAGCGCGGAGACGAAGACCTTGCCAATGAAGGCGGTGGATTTCGCCAGCTCGGGCGCCAGCCATGCCAGGACGATACCGGCGATCAGGCCGATGATGATTTGCGTCACCAGGCTGGTGCGCGTGAGGCGTTGGAAAACGGACGGGGACGAAGCAGTCATAGCGGCATCTCTGGTTTTATTGTGTGCGACGGTCGACGCGTCAGGGCAACAAGCGGGCAGGCCACATGAGCGGACCGGGGGAAAGACGGCGTTTGCAGGCCGCGGACTTTATCACAGCCCGCCGAAAAGTCTGACGGACCTGTGACGATCCGTCACTGCGCGGTTCAACTGCGTTTTTCTCTCGGACGCATTCTGTTAGGCTGTGCCCCTCTCACTTTCTATCTCCGCCAGCGAGCCCTTGGGCTACCGCTGGTGTCGTCGTTTTGCTGGAGTTTGCATGTTGTTACCGATTTTCCTGTTGTCGGCCGCCGGGTTCACCGTGCTGACCACGGAGTTCGTCATCGTTGGCCTGTTGCCATCCATTGCCCGTGATCTGGAGGTGAGCATCCCCCAGGCCGGGCTGCTGGTGACGTTGTTCGCGTTTACCGTGGCGGCGTTCGGGCCGTTCCTGACCGCCTGGTTCGCTCGCTTCGAGCGGCGCAAGCTGTTTATCAGCGTGCTGGTCATGTTCGGCCTGGCCAACCTGCTGGCGACGTTTGCTCCCAACATCTGGGTGATGGCCATTGCCCGGTTGCTGCCGGCCCTGGGCCTGCCAGTGTTCTGGGCGCTGGCCAGTGAAACGGCGGTGGACATCGTCGGGCCGGAGCACGCCGGGCGTGCCATCGCCCGGATCGGTTTCGGCATCGTCTGCGCCACGGTATTCGGCATTCCGGTGGGTACGCTGATTTCCGATGCATTCGGTTGGCGCAGCGCCTTCGCGATCCTGTCGGTGATTGCCTTCGCCAAGGCCTTGCTGCTGTTCATCTATCTGCCGAAAACCAACCTGCACCAGCATCAGGTGAGCTTTCGCTCGCAATTCAAGATCCTGCGCAGCCCATTGATGCAAGGGCATGTGCTGCTGTCGATCCTGGTCTTCAGCGGCATGTTCACCGCCTACACCTACCTGGCGGACATCCTCGAACGCCTCGCCGGCTTCGATGGCACGCTGGTGGGCTGGTGCCTGATGGGCTTCGGCGCGGTGGGCCTGGTGGGCAATTCCCTGGGCGGGCGGGCGGTAGACCGGCACCCGTTGATCGCCTCGATGGTGTTCTGCCTGTTCATGATCGGCGGCATGGTGGCGCTGGTGCCGAGCATCCATTCCACCCTCGGCCTGGCGGCGGCGATGGGCATCTGGGGCGTGACCCAGGCGGCGTTGTTTTTGGTCAGCCATGTCCGGTTGATGAAGGCCGCGCCGCAAGCCCCGGCCTTTGCTGCATCGTTGAACATCGCCGGGGCCAATCTGGGGATTGGCCTGGGGGCAATGGTCGGTGGCCGGGTCATCGATACCCTCGGCCTGGGCAAGGTGGGTTTTGCCGCGGCCGGGTTTATCCTGGTCTCGATTCTGCTGGCCATGCTGCTGATGACCTTCAAGCCCCGCGCCGTGTGCTCCAACGGCTAGGCGCTGAACAGTTCGCGCCGCGCGCCTTCGGCGATCGCGACGATGCCCGGGTGGCTGACTTTGCGCTCCACCGAAATGGCGTAGAAAGATTCGCTGACCGCATCGGTCTGGCCGATCACCTCGACGCCGTACTGGCGCTTGACCTCTTCGGCGATCACGCTCGGGCCGATGAAAATCCCGCTGCCTGATTGACCGAAGGCCTGCATCAGGGCGCTGTCGTCGAACTCGCCGACGATGCGCGGCTGGATCTGTTGTTCGGCGAACCAACGTTGCAGGCGGCTGCGCACCACGGTTTCCGGCCCGGGAATCAGCAGCGGGGCGTCATGCAGGCCGTGGGGGAAATCCTGCCCGTAGCGTTCGGTCAGCGCGGCGGTGGCGAAGAAACTGATGCCGCACTCGCCCAGCTTCTGGCTGTAGCCCTTGATGTCCAGGTGGGTTGGCATCGGGCTGTCGGAAATCACCAGGTCCAAGCGCTGGATCGCCAGGTCCGCCAGCAAGCGTTCGAGCTTGTCTTCGCGGCAGGTGATACGCAGCGCTTCGGCAAGCTCCATGGTCGGTGCCAGCAGGCGATAGACGATGGACTTGGGCACCACGTCCGCCACGCCCACCCGAAACAGCGTCTGCTGTTCGTTGGGCTGGGCCCGCAGCATCAACTCCAATTCCCCGCCAATCTGGAACATGTGTTCGGCATAGGGGAGCGTCTGGCGGCCGGCTTCGGTCAGTTCCAACTGCCGCCCGACACGACGAAACAACTTGAGGTTATAGGTCTGTTCGAACAGGGCGATCTGGCCGCTGATGGTTTGCGGTGTCAGGTTCAACTGTTCACAGGCGCGCACGATGCTGCCGGTTTTTGCCACGACCCAGAAGTAATGCAATTGTCGGTAATTGAGCATGGGGTCACACAGTTCGTAAAAAACGAAGTATAACCGCTAAAAATACGAATTTTCCTGAAGTGTTGTCGTCTCTAGAATGCCCTGCCATTGGAGGGCCACCTTTCGTGCGCTTGGTATTTCTAAAGAGGCATTCATTCATGAGCTATAAATCCTTGGGTCTTGCCGCGATGCTCGTTACAGCTTCCATGGCGCTGGCAGGTTGCGAGCAAGCCGAAAAAAGCGCCCAGCAACTGATGGGGCAGGCCGCAGAAACGGCCAAGCAGGCCATCGACGATACCCACAAGGCCGCCGAACAGGCCCTCAGCGAAGCCAGCGGAGGGTTGATCAACCCCGGCAAAAAGCCGGCGGACGACGCCGAAGAACCCGAAACCTCGACCAAGACCCTTTAACCCGCACATCAGCCAGGACTGACTCATGGATTATCTTTTACAGCTCGCCGCCAGCCCCACCGCGTGGATCGCCTTGGCAACATTGGTCGTGATGGAGATCGTGCTCGGCATCGATAACCTGATCTTCATTTCGATCCTGACCAACAAGCTGCCTGTGCAGCACCGTACCAAGGCACGGCGAATCGGTATCGGCATGGCGCTGATCCTGCGCCTGGGCCTGTTGAGCACCATCGCCTTCATTGTGCAATTGACCGAACCTGTCATTGAGATCCTGGGCCAGGCGTTCTCCTGGAAAGACATGATCCTGATCGCCGGTGGCCTGTTCCTGTTGTGGAAAGCCACCACCGAAATCCATCACAGCATGGACCCGGCGCCCCATGATCCCAAGACCGCGTCGTCCGGTGTGACCCTGGGTTTTGCTGCCGCGATCGGTCAGATCCTGATGCTGGACCTGGTGTTCTCCATCGACAGCATCATCACTGCCGTGGGCATGACCGAGCATCTGCCGATCATGATCATCGCCGTCGTGGTTTCGGTGCTGGTGATGCTGCTGGCGGCTGAACCGCTCGCCAAGTTCATCAATGACAACCCGACGGTGGTCATGTTGGCCCTGGGCTTCCTGATCATGATCGGCATGACGCTGATCGCCGAAGGTTTTGGTGCCCATGTGCCTAAAGGCTACATCTACGCCGCCATGGCTTTCTCGGCCGCCATCGAAGTGTTGAACATGATGTCCCGCCGCGCCAAGCAGAGGGCGCATAAGACCTTGACCGACAACGCCTGATTCCAGGCGCATGCAAACCGCCCGGACTCAGGTCCGGGCGGCTCGTTTCCACCTCTGCGTGGGCGTGATCGCGATGTATGGGAAAGAAACGTCAATGTGCCGCAGCGTGGCGCCGGGCGGGTCCTGCGGTTTTTTTCGGTTGGACGGACGGCGCGTGATGGTGGCGTCGAGCGATGCGAAGCACACCCCACAACATGGCGGTCGCCACACTCAGCCAGCCAAATATCAGCATCAGAATTGTCGTCGTCAGGCTCATCTGTGCCTCCTTTGATCCCGTTCCGGGACAACGCACTCAGTTCAATGGACAGTCTAGTCCATGCAGTGTTTCAGGCAGTCGATCGGTGGCGGCCAGAACGGACCGGTTCGTTCTATCCAGCCATGGGGACTGCTGTTTAAGGCTATACCCTGGCCCATGGGCGCTTTATGATCGACAGCCCCAGCCCGGCTCTAACGTCGGGTGCCTGAACAAGAGAGTCTTCATGTTGCCGCTCATTCCCTCTTTTCGATCACTGGTCCTGGCGACGGCTTGCCTGGCTACCCTCGCGGGTTGCGCGAGCGATGTGTCGCCCCGGATCCGGAGCCTGCCTGAGCGGGTGGAGCTCAACAGCGTGCCGTTTTACCGAGGCGAGATGTATCAGGGCGCGCCGCAATCCCTGGCGGCGCTGTTGACGTTCCAAGGCACGGTGATCACGCCTGGGTTGCTGGAAAAACCCTTGCATCTGCCGGGCGGCGAGGCTGATTTGCAGCAGAACATGCAAACCCTGGTGCGCCAGTACGGATTCGTGGTGTATCCACTGCGTGCCCAGTTGCCTGCGTTGCTGGAACAGGTCGCCGCCGGCTACCCGGTCCTGGTGCGCTATAACGCGGGTACACCGTTCTGGCCTGAGCTACGGTATGGGATCCTGGCCGGCTACAACCGTCAGAAGCAGACGGTCCTGTTGCGATCCGGCATGAATCGCCGTGAAACGATGAGCTTCGGCGCTTTCGAATCGGACTACCAGAACGCAGGCGCCTGGGCGGTGCTGGTGCAGCGGCCGACCCAGCTTCCGGCCAATGTCGACGCCCAGCGCTGGTTGAAGGCCGCGCAGGAGTTGGCCGGGGCAGGGCAGGAACAAGCCGCTGCACGGGCCACCCAGACGCTGAATGCCGCACATTGATGGCGGCCCCGTTCGTCACTTGCCGGGCACGACCCGGCACGCCTGAGGCTCTTACCGTCAGGGTCGGGACGTTCCCGGCCATGATTTGAGGAGGCAGCGATGGCACAGTCGAAAACACCTACGGGCCCACATTCGTCAGATCATTCGTCCGGTGATGACCTGGGTTTCGACCCGGATTCGCCAGACCTCGATGATCCTCAGGTCGATCCGGTCGGCCCGGCCAAGGCGCCGCTGGACAAGGAAAAGCAGGATAAGGCGCAATCCCGGGCCTACGATCCATTGGGCGATCTGAAACCCTGAACCGGCAGGTCGTGGCAAGGGTTGGCTTGCGCCGGGCTGTTTGAAGCCTCCCTCGCCACGGGTCCAGGCTGGCGTGGACAGATTACTTGGACGCTTCTACCACGCCGGTCTGGCGGCTCTTTAGGTTCTTGGCGGCCTTGTATTGAAGCGCCACCGCCGGCACGCTCGCACTTTTGCCGGTTTCCACCCAACTGCGAATCCGACTGGCGTCGGCGAAGTGCGTGTACTTGCCAAACGCATCGAGGATCACCAGCGCCATTGGCCGATTACCCATTTTCGTGACCAGCACCAGGCAATGGCCGGCTTCGTTGGTGAAGCCTGTCTTGGTCAGTTGAATATCCCAGTTGGCCTTGTGGACCAAATGGTCGGTGTTGCGAAAACCGAGGCTATAGACGGGCTTGCGGAAGGTAACGGTCTTTTCCTTGGTGGTGCTCAGTTCACTCAGCAGCGGGTACTTGCGCGCGGTGATCAGCAACTTGGTCAGGTCGCGCGCGGTGGAAACGTTGTGGATCGACAGGCCCGTGGGTTCCACGTAGTGGGTGCTGGTCATGCCCAGGGCCTTCGCCTTGGCGTTCATGGCGGCGATGAACGCGGCGTAGCCGCCCGGGTAATGGTGGGCGAGGCTGGCGGCGGCGCGGTTTTCCGATGACATCAGGGCGATCAGCAGGACGTCCCGGCGCGACAGTTCGCTGTTGAGCTTGACCCGGGAAAACACCCCTTTCATTTCCGGGGTGTTGGCGATGGTGATGGAAATGTATTCGTCGAGGTTCTGTTTGGCGTCCAGCACGATCAGGCCGGTCATCAACTTGGTCACCGATGCGATGGGGACCACCACGTCCGGGTTATTCGAATAGACCACCTTGTCCGTCTGCAGGTCCAGCAGCAGCGCGCTGCCCGAGGCAACTTGCAGCTTGGTGGTGTCCCGTGGGGCCGCGATCGTTTCCTGTGCGCTGGCAGTGTGCGTGATAAAGGTGCCTGTGAAAGCGAAGAGCAGGCTGAGGATCGAAAGACGGATTTTCACGCGAGTAGACTCGATGGAGTTGAAGGTGCCGTTGAGTAACGGCTTTAAAAAACCGTCGCATTTTAGGAGTATGGGCGACAGCAGCGCTACATGCCTGTATCGCCGAGGCTTGTGAATAAATAAAGTTTCATGGAGGGGGATTTTGGCGAAACGAATCTGAAAAATATGTAATTTGGCGGCAAAATCCGTCGCCAGAAACATCTGTGGGAGCGAGCTTGCTCGCGATAGCGATGGACCAGCCAACATCCAGTTGACTGACACACCGCTATCGCGAGCAAGCTCGCTCCCACAGGTTTTTTTAACGTGTATCAGCTGTGCAGGGTTTCTGCCGCGTACAACGTGTTTTCCAGCAGGCAGGCGCGGGTCATCGGGCCAACACCGCCGGGCACTGGCGTGATCCAGCCGGCGCGGGGCAGGGCGGTCTCGTAGACCACGTCGCCTACCAGTTTGCCGTCTTCCTGGCGGTTGATGCCCACGTCGATGACGATGGCCCCTTCCCTGATCCACTCACCCTTCACCAGGCCAGGCTTGCCGGCGGCGACCACTACCAGGTCGGCACGGCCGACGTGGCCGGCCAGGTCCTTGGTGAAGCGATGGGTCACGGTGACGGTGCAGCCGGCCAGCAGCAGTTCCATGGCCATCGGCCGGCCAACGATGTTGGAGGCGCCCACCACCACGGCGTCGAGGCCGTAGAGATCCACGCCGGTGCTTTCCAGCAACGTCATGATTCCCTTGGGGGTGCAGGGGCGCAGCAGTGGGATGCGTTGGGCCAGGCGGCCGACGTTATAAGGATGGAAGCCGTCGACGTCCTTGTCCGGACGGATGCGTTCCAGCAGCCGGGAGGCGTCGAGGTGCTCAGGCAGTGGCAACTGGAGCAGCACGCCGTCGATGTTCGGGTCTTCGTTCAAGCGGTCGATCAGATCGGCCAACGCTTGCTGAGTGGTTTCGGAAGGCAGGTCGTAGGCCTGGGAAAGGAAGCCGACCTCTTCACAGTCTTTACGCTTGTGCGAGACATAAACCTGAGAGGCAGGATCGCTGCCGACCAGGATCACCGCAAGGCCGGGCGTGCGCAGGCCTTGCTGGCGGCGCTCGGTGACTCGTTGGGCGATCTGCTGGCGCAGGCTGGCGGCGATCGATTTGCCGTCGATAAGTTGTGCAGTCATTGCGCGTGGTTAACCATCGAGAGGGGAAAAAAAGAGAACGCATTCTCGCATGCCGGGACGTGAGGGCAAAGGCGCTTGGTCTGCAAATTCCCCTAACCCCTTTAATTAAATGAATTTTTTTTAAAAAAGAGTTGACGACCTATCAGGCCGTCTATAACATTCGTCGCACTTGTCGGGCACAGCCTAGCACTGGTTAAGAAGGCGGCGCAGAGTTGGTTGTTTCAACTCGGTAAAGCTGAAAGCACTTAGTTTGTAATCGTCCAAGAATACAGATTAAAAAGGCGCCCGTAGCTCAGCTGGATAGAGCATCCGCCTTCTAAGCGGATGGTCGCAGGTTCGAGTCCTGCCGGGTGCGCCATTTAGGCAGCTTTGGCACAAGTAACGCAACAAGGCAATATGGTGGGCGTAGCTCAGTTGGTAGAGCACGGGATTGTGACTCCCGTTGTCGTGGGTTCGATCCCCATCGTCCACCCCATATTCTAGAAAGGCGCCAGATGCAATCATCTGGCGCCTTTGCTTTAAAAGCTTGATACGCGGATGTGGTGGAATTGGTAGACACACTGGATTTAGGTTCCAGCGCCGCAAGGTGTGAGAGTTCGAGTCTCTCCGTCCGCACCATACAAGTCGCTATTTAATAGCAGAAAACGGCGCAGTACCTGAAAAGGGCTGCGCCGTTTTTGTTTTCGGGGCTTCTGTGCCTGTCCGCTGGCGCCGTTTTCGGGTGGTGTGCAGGGGGAGGTTGGTCACGATTGTGTTTCGTGATGATGCGCAGGATGCCCGTTGGTCTCCTCGTGGGGCCGGGTGTCGCGTGTGTCGAGCCTGCGCTTCTATATAAAGGAAGCGTTGGTGCAGAGCCTTTGGCTGATCAGCTGTATTTGTAATTCGTGCGAGGCATCACCGTTTGCCCCGCTCCTAAATTCGGCGCCTGTTTCCTACCCGTTTTCAGTAGGGTGACTTCTTGAGTTTGACCTACTAGAATGCATGCCCTTGATTCTGGGGTCGGAAACGCCCGGCCAACGTCTGTGCAACGAGGAATATCCATGCAAGTTTCTGTTGAAAATACTTCTGCTCTTGAGCGCCGCATGAGCATCACCGTGCCGGCTGAGCGCATCGAGACTCAGGTCAACAAGCGTCTGCAGCAGACTGCCCAAAAGGCCAAAATCCCAGGTTTCCGCCCAGGCAAAGTGCCGATGAGCGTGATCCGTCAGCGTTACGAAGCTGATGCACGCCAGGAAGCGGTGGGCGACGTGATCCAGTCTTCTTTCTACGAAGCGGTGGTCGAGCAGAAGCTGAATCCGGCCGGCGCGCCGTCCGTCGAGCCTAAAGTGCTGGAAAAGGGCAAGGACCTGGAGTTCGTTGCAACGTTCGAAGTGTTCCCGGAGTTCACCGTTGCCGGTTTCGACTCCATTGCCGTCGAGCGTCTGAGCGCCGATGTGTCGGATGCCGACCTGGACAAGATGCTGGACATCCTGCGCAAGCAGAACACCCGTTTCGAAGTGGCCGATCGTGCTGCCCAGAACGAAGACCAGCTGAACATCGATTTCGTTGGCAAGGTCGACGGTGAAGTCTTCGCCGGCGGCTCCGCCAAGGCCACCCAGCTGGTGCTGGGCTCCGGTCGCATGATCCCAGGCTTCGAAGATGGCCTGGTCGGTGCGAAGGCGGGTGAAGAGCGCGTGCTGAACGTGACCTTCCCAGAGGACTACCAGAACCTGGACCTGGCCGGCAAGGCCGCCGAGTTCACCGTGACCGTCAACAGCGTTTCCGAGCCGAAGCTGCCTGAGCTGAATGAAGAGTTCTTCGCCCAGTTCGGTATCAAGGAAACCGGCCTTGACGGTTTCCGCGCCGAAGTTCGCAAGAACATGGAGCGTGAGCTGCGCCAGGCCATCAAGTCCAAGGTCAAGAACCAGGTCATGGACGGTCTGCTGGCCTCCAACCCGATCGAAGTGCCAAAGGCTCTGCTGGACAACGAAGTGAACCGTCTGCGCGTGCAGGCCGTCCAGCAGTTCGGCGGCAACATCAAGCCGGACCAACTGCCGGCCGAGCTGTTCGAAGAGCAGGCCAAGCGCCGCGTCGTGCTGGGCCTGATCGTTGCCGAAGTGGTCAAGCAGTTCGAACTCAAGCCTGACGAAACCCGCGTTCGCGAGCTGATCCAGGAAATGGCCTCGGCTTATCAGGAGCCTGAGCAAGTCGTGTCCTGGTACTACAAGAACGAGCAGCAACTGAACGAAGTCCGTTCGGTTGTGCTGGAAGAACAAGTTGTGGATACTGTTCTGCAGAAAGCTAGCGTGACCGATAAAGCGGTCTCTTACGAAGAAGCGGTCAAGCCGGTGGAAGCTCCACAAGCCGATTGATTGTTTTGCGGTAGGAAATACACACCATAAGCCAGCCTTCGTGCTGGCTTATGCGTATTCAAGACATAACTATTTGGGAGTGACTGCGAGACATGTCCCGCAATTCTTTTTATCAGCAGAGCTCTGACATCCAAGCCGCAGGCGGCCTGGTCCCGATGGTTATCGAGCAGTCCGCCCGTGGCGAACGTGCCTATGACATCTACTCGCGCCTGCTCAAGGAACGCGTCATTTTCCTGATCGGCCCCGTTGAAGACTACATGGCCAACCTGGTCGCGGCGCAACTGCTGTTCCTTGAAGCGGAAAACCCGGACAAGGATATCCATCTCTACATCAACTCGCCTGGCGGGTCGGTGACGGCGGGTATGTCGATCTACGACACCATGCAGTTCATCAAGCCGGACGTTTCCACCATCTGCATCGGCCAGGCCTGCAGCATGGGCGCGTTCCTGCTCGCCGGTGGCGCAGCGGGCAAGCGTCACTGCCTGCCGAACTCGCGCATGATGATTCACCAGCCATTGGGCGGTTTCCAGGGCCAGGCGTCGGACATCGACATCCATGCCAAGGAAATCCTCCACATCCGTTCGCGCCTGAATTCGCTGCTGGCCCATCACACCGGCCAAAGCCTCGAAACCATTGAGCGTGACACCGAGCGTGACAACTTCATGAGCGCCGAGCGTGCCGCCGAGTACGGCCTGATCGACTCGGTGATCAACAAGCGTCAAATGCCTGCCTAAGCCGCTCAAAATGCAGGTGGTTGGGATGACCGGCCGCCTGCGGGCTTGAAAAAGCCCGCAATTGCCTTCATCTTGTGTTGCAAGCCTATCGGATTTGGATCGATCGAATGACTGACACCCGCAACGGCGAGGACAACGGCAAACTGCTTTATTGCTCCTTCTGTGGCAAAAGCCAGCATGAAGTACGCAAATTGATTGCCGGCCCCTCGGTCTTCATTTGCGACGAGTGCGTCGACCTGTGCAATGACATCATCCGCGAGGAGGTGCAGGAAGCCCAGGCCGAAAGCAGCGCGCATAAATTGCCTTCGCCTAAAGAAATCAGCGGCATCCTTGATCAGTATGTGATTGGTCAGGAGCGTGCCAAAAAGGTACTGGCCGTAGCGGTGTACAACCACTACAAGCGCCTGAACCAGCGTGACAAGAAGAATGACGAGGTCGAACTCGGCAAGAGCAACATCCTGCTGATCGGCCCGACAGGCTCGGGTAAGACCCTGCTTGCCGAAACCCTGGCCCGCTTGCTGAACGTTCCGTTCACCATTGCTGACGCAACCACGCTGACCGAAGCGGGTTATGTTGGCGAGGATGTCGAGAACATCATTCAGAAGTTGCTGCAAAAGTGTGACTACGATGTGGAAAAGGCCCAGATGGGCATCGTCTACATCGATGAAATCGACAAGATTTCCCGCAAGTCCGACAACCCGTCCATCACCCGGGATGTTTCCGGCGAGGGCGTGCAACAGGCCTTGCTCAAGTTGATCGAAGGCACGGTCGCTTCCGTACCGCCCCAAGGTGGTCGCAAGCATCCGCAGCAGGAATTCCTGCAGGTCGACACCCGTAACATCCTGTTCATCTGCGGCGGCGCGTTCTCTGGGCTGGAAAAGGTCATCCAGAACCGCTCCACCCGCGGCGGCATCGGTTTCAACGCCGAAGTGCGCAGCAAGGAAGAGGGCAAGAAAGTCGGTGAATCCCTGCGTGAAGTCGAGCCTGACGATTTGGTCAAATTCGGCCTGATCCCGGAATTCGTCGGTCGTCTGCCGGTCCTGGCGACACTGGACGAGTTGGATGAAGCGGCGTTGATGCAGATTCTGACCGAGCCGAAGAATGCCCTGACCAAGCAATACGCCAAGCTGTTCGAAATGGAAGGTGTAGACCTGGAGTTCCGTTCCGACGCGCTGAAATCGGTCGCCCGACGTGCCCTGGAACGCAAGACCGGTGCCCGTGGGTTGCGTTCGATCCTCGAGGGTGTCTTGCTCGACACGATGTATGAAATCCCCTCGCAGTCTGAGGTGAGTAAAGTCGTGATCGATGAAAGCGTCATAGAAGGCAAGTCCAAGCCACTGTATATCTACGAAAACAGTGAGCCGGCTGCCAAGGCCGCGCCGGACGCCTAAGCGTCCCGCTGCCGGAACAAAGAAGGGGCCTTCGGGCCCCTTTGCTTTTATGTGGCGAGGGGATTTATCCCCTCGCCACATAGGGTTGTGCATGACTTTTATTTCTTTTAACCGTCAGGCATCAGCCTTAGCGCTTGTTTTTTTTCAAGGCTGCCCCCATCTTGGTTTCAAGCTTACTTCCATCTGTTTCCGGCCCTAGGGCCGCCGTAGAGGCGAAATCATGAAGACAACCATCGAATTGCCTCTCCTGCCATTGCGCGATGTCGTGGTGTATCCGCACATGGTTATCCCGCTGTTCGTGGGGCGCGAGAAGTCTATCGAAGCCCTCGAGGCTGCGATGACGGGCGACAAGCAGATTCTCCTGCTGGCTCAGAGAAACCCTGCCGACGACGATCCCGGCGAAGACGCACTCTATCGCGTAGGTACGATCGCCACGGTTCTGCAATTGCTCAAGCTGCCTGATGGCACCGTCAAGGTCCTGGTCGAGGGCGAGCAGCGCGGTACGGTCGAGCGCTTCAGCGAAGTGGACGGGCACTGCCGTGCCGAAGTGTCGCTGATCGAAGAGGTCGATGCGCCCGAGCGTGAATCGGAGGTGTTTGTCCGCAGCCTGCTGTCCCAGTTCGAACAGTATGTGCAATTGGGCAAGAAGGTGCCTGCCGAGGTCCTGTCTTCGCTGAACAGCATCGACGAACCTGGACGCCTGGTCGACACGATGGCGGCCCACATGGCTCTCAAGATCGAGCAGAAGCAGGAAATCCTCGAAATCATCGACCTGTCGGCCCGTGTCGAACACGTGCTGGCATTGCTCGACGGCGAAATCGACCTGTTGCAGGTCGAGAAACGCATCCGCGGGCGCGTCAAGAAGCAAATGGAGCGCAGCCAGCGCGAGTACTACCTGAATGAGCAGATGAAGGCCATTCAGAAGGAGCTGGGCGATGGCGACGAAGGCCACAACGAAATCGAAGAGCTGAAAAAGCGCATCGATGCCGCGGGGCTGCCAAAAGATGCCCTGGCCAAGGCCCAGGCCGAGCTGAACAAGCTCAAGCAGATGTCGCCGATGTCTGCCGAAGCCACCGTGGTGCGTTCCTACATCGACTGGCTGGTCCAGGTGCCGTGGAAGGCCCAGAGCAAGGTGCGGCTGGACCTGGCGCGTGCCGAGGACATCCTCGACGCCGACCATTACGGCCTCGAAGAGGTCAAGGAACGTATCCTCGAATACCTCGCCGTGCAAAAACGCGTGAAAAAGATTCGTGGCCCGGTGCTGTGCCTGGTCGGTCCTCCCGGGGTGGGTAAGACGTCCCTGGCGGAATCGATTGCCCACGCCACCAACCGTAAATTCGTCCGCATGGCCCTCGGCGGCGTGCGCGATGAAGCGGAAATCCGCGGTCATCGCCGTACTTACATCGGTTCGATGCCAGGAAGATTGATTCAAAAGATGACGAAGGTGGGTGTACGCAACCCGCTGTTCCTTTTGGATGAAATCGACAAGATGGGCAGCGACATGCGCGGCGATCCGGCCTCTGCGTTGCTCGAAGTGCTCGATCCGGAGCAGAACCATAACTTCAACGATCACTACCTGGAGGTCGACTACGACCTGTCGGACGTGATGTTCCTCTGCACCTCCAACTCCATGAATATCCCGCCAGCCTTGCTGGACCGGATGGAGGTGATTCGTCTGCCGGGCTACACCGAGGACGAGAAGATCAACATCGCCGTGAAGTACCTTTCGCCCAAGCAGATCCAGGCCAACGGCCTGAAGAAAGGCGAGCTGGAGTTCGACGAAGAGGCGATCCGCGACATCATTCGCTACTACACCCGCGAAGCCGGTGTGCGGGGCCTGGAGCGCCAGATTGCCAAGGTCTGCCGCAAGGCGGTCAAGGAGCATGCGCTGGAAAAACGCTTCGCGGTCAAGGTCACTTCCGACCTGCTGGAGCACTTCCTGGGTGTGCGCAAATTCAAGTACGGCCTGGCCGAGCAGCAGGACCAGATCGGCCAGGTGACCGGCCTGGCCTGGACTCAGGTCGGTGGCGAATTGCTGACCATCGAGGCAGCCGTGGTACCGGGCAAGGGTCAGCTGATCAAGACCGGTTCCTTGGGCGACGTGATGGTCGAGTCGATCACCGCGGCGCTGACGGTGGTGCGCAGCCGTGCCCGCAGCCTGGGCATTCCCCTGGATTTCCACGAGAAGCGCGACACCCATATCCACATGCCTGAAGGGGCGACCCCCAAGGACGGCCCGAGCGCCGGCGTGGGCATGTGCACGGCGCTGGTGTCGGCCTTGACCGGGATTCCGGTGCGCGCCGACGTGGCCATGACGGGTGAAATCACGTTGCGTGGCCAGGTACTGGCGATCGGTGGCTTGAAAGAAAAACTGCTGGCGGCACACCGTGGCGGGATCAAGATTGTGATCATTCCGGAAGAGAATGTCCGTGATCTGAAGGAAATTCCTGACAACATTAAGCAAGATCTTCAGATCAAACCGGTTAAATGGATTGACGAGGTCCTGCAAATTGCGCTGCAATACGCGCCGGAGCCCTTGCCGGATGTGGCTCCGGAGATAGTCGCGAAGGACGAAAAGCGCGAGTCTGACTCTAAGGAAAGAATTAGCACGCATTAATACGCATTTGCCTGGGGGGCTTCCTTGACAGTTTTTTAGAGCCCTTGTTATAAAGCGGCTCTTAAGTGTCTGCAGGCCATTCAGCACTCGTTTTTGCTTTCACCAAAAAAACTTAGAATCATCTCAAATAGATATAAGGGGACTTAGAGTGAACAAGTCGGAACTGATTGATGCTATCGCTGCATCCGCTGATATCCCGAAAGCTGCTGCTGGCCGTGCGCTGGACGCTGTAATCGAATCCGTCACTGGCGCTCTGAAGGCTGGCGACTCCGTTGTTCTGGTAGGTTTCGGTACTTTCTCCGTGACTGACCGTCCAGCTCGTATCGGTCGCAACCCGCAGACCGGCAAGACACTGGAAATCGCCGCTGCCAAGAAGCCAGGCTTCAAAGCCGGTAAAGCGCTGAAAGAAGCCGTTAACTAAGGTTTCGTTGAGTTTATCCGGGTCGGGGTCATGCCTGGCTTGGCAGCGGAGCGGTAATACGGCCGGTTACGACCGGCCTGGCACGCCAGGGCTTGCAGGTTCGAGTCTGGTCCGCTCCGCCAGTTACGAGAAGGCGCATCCTCGGATGCGCCTTTCTTCTATCCGGATTCTACCCACGCTCCACGGTTGCCTAAATTTGAAGTTCAACCGTTTCTGGGGGACGCATGCTGCAGAATATCAGGGACAATTCACAAGGCTGGATTGCCAAAACCATCATCGGGGTCATCGTCGCGTTGATGGCGTTGACCGGTTTCGATGCCATTTTCCAAGCCTCTTCCAACCGCAATGAAGCGGCCAAGGTCAACGGCGAGAACATCAGCCAGAACGAGCTGAGTCAGGCTGTCGACATGCAGCGCCGCCAGCTCATGCAACAGCTGGGCAAGGATTTCGACGCCTCCCTGCTGGACGAAAAGATGCTGCGTGATTCGGCGCTCAAGGGCCTGATCGATCGCAAGCTGCTGCTGCAAGGCGCACACGATGCGAAATTCGCCTTCTCCGAAGCCGCGCTGGATCAAGTGATCCTGCAAACGCCTGAGTTCCAGGTCGATGGCAAGTTCAGCGCCGAACGTTTCGACCAGGTGATCCGCCAACTGGGTTACAACCGGATGCAGTTCCGCCAGATGCTGGCCCAGGAAATGCTGATCGGTCAGTTGCGCGCAGGCCTGGCAGGTAGCGGCTTCGTCACCGACGCTCAGGTACTGGCCTTCGCCCGCCTGGAAAAGCAGACCCGTGATTTTGCCACCTTGAGCATCAAGGCCGACCCGTCAGCCGTGAAGTTGACCGACGACGAGGTCAAGGCTTACTACGACAAGCACGCCAAGGAATTCATGGCGCCTGACCAGGTGGTCATTGATTACCTCGAACTGAAAAAGGCCGCGTTCTTCGACCAGGTCAGCGTCAAGGATGAAGACCTGCAGGCGGCGTACCAGAAGGAAATCGCCAACCTGTCCGAACAGCGTCGTGCCGCTCACATCCTGATCGAAGTGAACGACAAGGTCAGCGAAGCCCAGGCCAAGGCGAAGATCGAAGAGGTCCAGGCACGCCTGGCCAAGGGCGAGTCGTTTGAAGCCCTGGCGAAGGAGTTTTCCCAGGACCCGGGTTCGGCGAACAACGGCGGTGACCTCGGTTATGCAGGTCCGGGTGTCTACGATCCCGAGTTCGAGAAGGCGCTGTATGCCTTGACCAAGGATCAGGTTTCGGCACCGGTGCGCACCGATTTCGGTTTTCACCTGATCAAGCTGTTGGGGGTCGAAGCGCCTGAAGTGCCGACCTTTGCCAGCCTCAAGGACAAGCTGACCCGCGAGCTGAAGACCCAGCAGGTCGAGCAGCGTTTCGTCGAGGCGACCAAGCAACTGGAAGATGCCTCGTTCGAAGCCTCCGATCTGGCTCAACCAGCCCAGGACCTGAAGCTGACGGTCCACACCTCGGCCCCGTTCGGCCGTGAAGGCGGGGAAGGGATTGCGGCCAACCGTGCCGTCGTCACTGCCGCGTTCAGCCCCGAAGTGCTGGAGGAGGGTGCCAACAGTACCGCCATCGAGCTGGATCCCGAGACGGTCGTGGTCCTGCGTGCCAAGGAGCACCGCAAGCCTGAGCAGTTGCCGCTCGAAAGCGTGGCCGGCCCGATTCGTGCCCAACTGGCCAAGGAACACGCCAGCGCGGCTGCCAAGACCAAGGCGGATGAGCTGATCGCCAACCTGCGCGATGGCAAGGCTGCCCTGGACAAGCCTGTCGACGGCCAGGCCTGGAAAGTCACCGAAGCGGCGAATCGCAACCAGGAGGGCATCGACCCTGCGGTATTGCAGGCGCTGTTCCGCATGCCCAAGCCGGAATCGAAGGACAAGCCGACGTTCACCAGCGTGACGTTGCCCGACGGTAGCCTGGCGGTTGTACGCCTGAACGGCGTCAACGAAGCAGCGGCTCCGACCGATGCAGAGAAAGCCGAGTACCGTCGCTACCTTGCATCGCGTGCCGGCCAGCAGGACTTCGCGGCTTATCGCAAGCAGTTGGAAAGCCAGGCGGACATCAAGCGTTTCTGATGCCTTGACGGTTGCCTACAAAAAGACCCCGGCCGAAACGCCGGGGTCTTTTTGTATCCGCTTGTTGCTTTCGAAGGGGCGTTCGTCGATACACTGGATTGGCGTCTTTTTCCTGCAAACAACCCTCAGTAGACTTGTAACCCCCTTGAAACAAGATTACTCACGCTGTCAGGTCGCGTTCTGTTGCACAATACGCCCCGGATCGTTTTCCTCAGGATGTTCAATGTTCACATCATTTCAAATGCGCACACTCGGGCTTGCACTGGCGCTGGTCGCCGCAGCCGGTTGCTCGTCCAAGAAAACCGCGATTTACGAGCACGAGAGCTTCGATGATTCCGGTACGTTCTCGCGCACTTATCCCGTCAGCGATACGGCGACCTGCGAGGCCGGGCGTCGGGCGTTGCTCAGCCAGGGCTACATCATCACCAGCAGCGATCCGAAACTGGTCAGTGGCCACAAGAGCTTCCAGCAGACCGGTGAAACCCACCTGGAGATCAGTTTCAACCTGGTCTGTGCCGAAGATGGCGGGCCGGGGCATCGGGCGACCATGTTCGCCAACGCCTTGCAGGACCGCTATGCCCTGAAGAAGACCAACAACTCTGCGAGCCTGGGCGTCGGCGTGTTGGGTTCGGTGTCGATGCCGATCGGCTCGTCCGATGATGCGATGGTCAAGGTCGCCAGCGAAACCGTGTCGGCGGCCAAGTTCTATGAGCGCTTCTTTGCCTTGGTGGAGGTGTTCCTGCCGCCCGAGGCGAAGAAGAACGTCGAGAATGCCGACAAGCCGAAAGCTGAACTGGGGATGCCGGAACCCAAGGCGGAACCGGCTGCGCTGGCCCCTGCGCCGGCCGCCGAGTCGCAACCAGCGCCCGCGCCCGCACCGGCCACGCCGACGGATAGCGCCGCGCCGGCGGACACCGCTCCGACCGCCTCCGAACCGGTGGCCCCGCCAAGCGAACCCGCGCCGATTGCGCCTGCCGAATACGCACCCTCGGTAGCTCCGGAGTCGACGATGGAGGTCATCACGCCGCCACCGGCCAGCGACCTGCCACCCCCGACCGAGGCCATCCAGCCGCTTCCTTGATATTGAGGTGGGTGGTCAGCCTGGCACGTGCTGTTACACCTGCTTGCGCTAATTTCCCGGCGCTGTGCTACGTTTAAAACATGAAGCCTAGGCTTCATGTTTTATTCATAAAGCAGCTTTATTCTGACTCCAAGGCCATCAGGCATTGGTTTCAATGAAAGGGGAAGGACACGCAATGGACGATTATCAGGAAGAGCTGCTGGAATACCAGGCGTACGAACTGGACCCGCTGGAACCTGCCGAAGATGCAACGGAGCTGTAAGCCCTCGGCACAGCATGAACCCTACACGGGCGCTTGGACTCAATGTGCCCTGTGACTGCGCCGGAACTCTCCCGGCGTTTGTGCGTTCCAGCGCTTGAAGGCTCGTTGGAATGCCTCGGCTGAGGCAAACCCCAACAGGTAGGCGATCTCACCGAACGCCAGTTCGGTATCGCGAATGTAAGTCATGGCCAGGTCGCGGCGTGTGTCGTTGAGGATGGCGCGAAACTGCGTACCTTCTTCGGCCAGCTTGCGGCGCAGGGTCCAGGTGGGCAGCTTCAGGCGCGCCGCCACTTCTTCCAGGTCGGGCTCCCGGCCACCGTTAAGCAAGGGTCCCAACAGTTGGATGATGCGCTCGCGCAGGCTGCGGGTGCGGGTCAGCTGTTCCAATTCCCGTTCACACAACTGAACCAGGTGTTGCCAGGTACTGGGGCAATGCTGCGGGTTTCGCTGGGCCAGGCTGTCGAGGCCCAGGCGCAGTTGATTCTGCTCGGCGCCAAACTGGATCGGGCCGTCGCCTAGCACGCGGTAGGCTTCCAGGTACGCCGGCTCTTCGAATTCGATGTCGATGCGCTCCGGTCGCAGCGCGATGCCGCTCACGCTGGACAGTTGGGTGAGCCAGCCGGCGACGATCGAATCCACCACGAAGCGGTTGTAGGCGTTGTACGGGCTGATGGAATAGAACCGCAGCCAGGCGCCCCGGGCATCCTCGTGGAAGCTGGATTGGCCGCGGTAGTTGGAACCATAGAGTGGCTCGAAGCGGATCAGGCAGCGGGCGGCTTCGCGCACGGTGGGTGCCTGGGCGGCGGTAACACCTGCCAGCCCGGCCTGGCTCAATCGGCTGAGCTGGCCCATGCGCAGGCCCAGGGCCGGGTTGCCGGTCTGCTGGATGGCGGCGTGACCCAGGCGCATATAACGAGGGATCGACAGGCGTGCGCCGGGTTCGGCCAAGCGCGTGGCATCGAGGCCGTACTGTTCGAGCAACGGTTGGGGATCATGCCCATGGCTGGCGATCGCGTCTGCCAGGCTATGGACGAAGCCCACCGATAAATCCCCCAGGCGCATCGGTTGCGGCTTCATGGTCACAGCCAAAGGTTCAGCAGGCGTGCGCCACGGGCCTGGCCATCGGGGAAATGCTGGCCGTCGTGGCTGATGAAGCTTTGGCCGCTGCTGCCACTGTCCCAGAACTGGCCCCGCAGGAACACGCTGACGCCGCCTCGGGCCTGGCTGATGGGCAACTGGCTGGTCAATGTCAGGCGATGCCAGGCCTGGCCTTCGCTGGTTTCACCGGGCTTGAGGCTCACTTCGCTGGGCGTGGACAGACCTTTATAGCCGCTCCAGGGTTTGTCCCAGGTATCGCGCCCGATGACGAAGGCGGGCACCGCGATCAGTTGTGCGCCCAGCTCGTTGAGCTGTCGGTAGTGGACCGGGTACCAGCTGTCGCTGCCGATCAGCACGCCCAGGCGCCCGGCGGGGGTGTCGACGACATGGATGGCGTCCGGGCGGTCAGCCTCCAACACGTCCCGTTGCTCGAACACCGGATGTCGCTGGCGTTGTGGCTGGCCCATCGGAAGGCCATCGCTGCCGAACACCAGGCTGCTGTTGTACAGCGCGCCTGCGCCCACCTTCAGCGTATCTTCGCTGACGCTGGGCTCGGGGAGAATGATGGAGCCGGCCACCAGGGTGACGCCGAACTCCTTGGCCAACCCGCCAAACAGCGCCTGGTAGTCGTGGGCCATGCGCTGGGCTTTCATGCGCAGGTAGGCATCGTCCAGGCGGTTCTCGCCGTGGGTGCTGAGCAGCGCTCGGATAAACGCCAGTGGATTGCTCGCCGCCAGCCAGTTCATGGCTTCCTTGAAGGTCGTGGCCTGGTACAGCTCGTCCTTTTCACCGCTGACCATCAGCCAGGTGCCGATGTGCTCGGGCAATACCACGATGGTTTTTTCGTTGAGCAAACCCTGCTCGCGCGCGGCCTGCAGGTAGGCCGCCAGTTTGCGGTGCAGGCGCTCGGGGGTCTGGTAATCGGTGGGGAACAGTTCGGGTTGGATGCCCAGCAGGTTGCCGCGGTCGGTGGGCGTGCCCTGGTCGACTGCCAGGTTGATGCGCAGGTCCGACAGGTAATGACCCGCCGGCCGATCCGCCGTCCACAGTGCATAGGTGATCAGGACGGCGACCAAGGCCAGGGAAAACAGCAGGTACAGAAATTTGCGCATGGGGTAAACAGTCAGCGGCCGTGTGCGGTTATTACGGCGCAGGGTACGGTAAAACCGGCCATTCGCCAAAGGATGCACATGTTCCAAAGTGCATGCAGGCGTATGCAGAGGGGGTGGTCGCCGGCAGGTAAGCGCGAGCTTCACAGCCCTCCGGGGCCAAGCGCCCTTGCCAGGGGCAGTGCAGACGGGCCTCAGGCGCCAGTGGTCCACGCGCTGCACATTTGGATCATGAAGTTGTCAGTTACGGTCATTGAGCGCTCGCAGTCCGGCTCTTAGGCTGTGGGGCATGACTGAGGGAGGCCGCAGAGCTTCCACCTTTTCCGTGATCGCCCGTTGTGGAGTTACCGATGACCGCCGCCCATTACCCGCACCTGCTGGCTCCGTTGGACCTGGGTTTTACCACCTTGCGCAACCGTACCCTGATGGGCTCGATGCACACCGGTCTTGAAGAAAAACCGGGTGGTTTCGAACGCATGGCGGCGTATTTCGCCGAGCGTGCCCGAGGCGGCGTGGGCCTGATGGTCACCGGCGGGATCGGGCCGAATGACGAGGGCGGCGTCTACTCCGGGGCGGCCAAGCTGACCACCGAAGAAGAAGCCCTCAAGCACCGGATCGTGACCCGCGCCGTGCACGAGGCCGGCGGCAAGATCTGCATGCAGATTCTCCACGCCGGGCGCTATGCCTACAGCCCCAAGCAAGTGGCGCCCAGCGCGATCCAGGCGCCGATCAACCCGTTCAAGCCCAAGGAGCTGGACGAGGAGGGCATCGAGAAGCAGATCCGCGATTTCGTCACCTGTTCGGTGCTGGCCCAGCAGGCCGAGTACGACGGCGTCGAGATCATGGGCTCGGAAGGGTATTTCATTAACCAGTTCCTGGCCGCCCACACCAACCACCGCACCGACCGCTGGGGTGGCAGCTATGAAAACCGCATGCGCCTGCCGGTGGAGATCGTTCGCCGGGTACGCGAAGCGGTGGGCCCGAATTTCATCATCATCTTTCGCCTGTCGATGCTCGACCTGGTGGAGGGTGGCAGTTCCTGGGACGAGATCGTCCAACTGGCCAAGGCCATCGAGCAGGCTGGCGCGACGATCATCAACACCGGCATCGGCTGGCACGAGGCGCGGATTCCCACCATCGCCACCAAGGTGCCGCGAGCCGCGTTCAGCAAGGTCACGGCCAAGTTGCGCGGTTCGGTCGGCATTCCGCTGATCACCACCAACCGGATCAACACGCCGGAAGTGGCCGAGCAGATCCTGGCCGAAGGCGATGCCGACATGGTCTCCATGGCGCGGCCGTTCCTGGCAGACCCGGAGTTCGTCAACAAGGCAGCGGCGGGGCGTGGGGATGAGATCAACACCTGCATCGGCTGCAACCAGGCCTGCCTCGACCACACCTTTGGCGGCAAGCTCACCAGTTGCCTGGTGAACCCGCGGGCGTGCCATGAAACCGAGCTCAACTACCTGCCGGTGACCCAGGTGAAGAAGATCGCCGTGGTGGGGGCCGGGCCGGCCGGGTTGTCCGCCGCTACCGTGGCGGCCGAGCGGGGCCACCAGGTGACCCTGTTCGATTCGGCCAGCGAAATCGGCGGCCAGTTCAACGTCGCCAAGCGTGTACCGGGCAAGGAAGAGTTCTACGAGACCCTGCGTTACTTCAATCGCAAGTTGCAGACCACGAATGTCGAGTTGTGCCTCAACACTCGGGTGGATGTGGCGACCCTGGTGGACGGCGGTTATGACGAGATCATCCTGGCCACTGGCATTGCGCCGCGCGTGCCGGCGATTCCCGGTGTGGAGCATGCCAAGGTGTTGAGCTACCTGGACGTGATCCTGGAGCGCAAGCCAGTGGGCCGCAGCGTCGCAGTGATCGGCGCTGGCGGTATCGGCTTCGACGTGTCGGAGTTCCTGGTGCATCAGGGCGTCGCCACGAGCCAGGACCGCGAGGCATTCTGGAAGGAGTGGGGGATCGACACACGGCTTCAGGCCCGCGGTGGTGTGGCCGGGATCCAGGCCGAACCCCATGCCCCGGCGCGCCAGGTATTCCTGTTGCAGCGCAAGACCTCCAAGGTTGGCGACGGCCTGGGCAAGACCACCGGCTGGATTCACCGCACGGGCCTGAAGAACAAGCAGGTGCAGATGCTCAACAGCGTCGAATACCTGAAGATCGACGACCAGGGCCTGCATATTCGCATCGGTGAAGCCGGCGAGCCTCAAGTGCTGCCGGTGGACAACATCGTGATCTGCGCCGGCCAGGATCCGCTGCGTGAATTGCAGCAAGGCCTGGAAGCGGCGGGGCAGACCGTTCACCTCATCGGCGGTGCCGATGTGGCCGCGGAGCTGGATGCCAAGCGCGCGATCAACCAGGGGTCGCGGTTGGCGGCACAGTTGTAAGGTCTGTCCATGGGGGGCGGGCTCACCTGACTCCATGTGTGGAAGCGAGCCTGCTTGCGAAGGCGTCCAATCAGTCACTGCAATCGTGACTGACCAAGCGTTTTCGCGAGCCGGTTCGTTCCCTCAGGTTTGTGTATTGTCCGGCCCGTTGCGGCCAAGCTGTTAAGATTCCGGCGTCTTTCTCTTCGGCCTGCCGCCATGCTGCTTCCCGCCCTCGACTGGCATCCCCAACCTCGACTCGAACCCTTGCCCCTCGACTGGCTCGCCCTCGCCGGTGTTGAAGTGGCGGTGTTGCGCCTGGACCAGATCGACCCGCTGATCAGCGGCAACAAATGGTTCAAGCTGGTGCATCATTTGCGCGCGGCGCAGGAGGCGGGAGCCGAGGGGGTGATGAGCCTGGGCGGGGCCTATTCCAATCATCTGCATGCGTTGGCGGCTGCCGGCAAGCGCTTCGGCTTTCCGACGCTCGGACTGCTGCGCGGTCACCCCATGGACACGCCCACGGTGCGGGACCTGAACGCGTTCGGCATGCAATTGCATTGGTTGGGGTATGGCGGCTACCGCGAGCGCCACGCGGCGGATTTCTGGGGGCCCTGGCAGGCGCGTTATCCACAGTTGTATCCCGTGCCCGAAGGCGGCTCAGGATTGGCCGGCGCCCAAGGTTGCATGGCGTGGGTGGCCAGTGTCCGCGAACAACTGGCGCGATTGGGGTGGGCGGATTATCACGGCTGGTGGCTGGCGTGCGGCACGGGGACGTCGCTGGCGGGGCTGGTGCTGGCCGAAGCGGGGGAGCGCCCGGTGTATGGGGTGCTGGCCGTGCCCGAGGACCACGGGGTGGCGTCGCAGGTCGAGCGCATCGTGACGGCGGCCGGGCTGACTCCGGCGCGTTATGAACTGCTCGACGGCAGCCGCGGCGGTTTTGCCCGGGTCGATGCCCAGCTCAGCGACTTCATTTCGACCACGGGCGTCATCGAGTTGGAACCGCTGTACACCGGCAAGGCGCTGATGCTGCTCAAGGCTCAGATCGAAGCCGGGCGGTTCGCCCGAGGTACGCGCCTGATCTTTGTGCACACCGGCGGCTTGCAAGGCCGCCGGGGGCTCGAATAGACCGTCTTCAGCCGCGCTTGGGCATCATCCGCAGCAGCGTGTTGTCGCGCACCACATAGTGGTGATACAGCCCCGCCAGGGCATGCAGGCCAATCAACCAATAGCCGATGGTGCCACCCAGCACGTGCCAGCCCTCCAGCTGTTTGGCGAAATCCTTGTCCTGATGAGTGATCAGCGGCAGGTCGAAACCGTAGAACATGACCTGGTGCCCTTCGGCGCTGGTGATTAGCCAGCCCAGCAGCGGCATGGCGATCATGAACAGGTACAGGGCCCAGTGCATCAGGCGAGCGAGGAAGGTCTGCCAGACAGGCGATGCCGGGAAGATCGCCGGCGCCTTGCCCATGCTGCGGGCGAACAGGCGCAGCCAGACCAGCAGGAACACCGTCAGGCCGAGCATGAAGTGGGCTTCCTTGATCAGGGTTCGACCGCCGCTGCCCTTGGGGAAGATTCCACGGAACTCGATGCAGGCATAAACCACGGCCAGCAGGACCACCATCAACCAATGCAAGGTGACCGTGACGGTACTGTAGCGGCTTTCTGAGTTTTTCCAGGGCATTGCAGGTATCTCCAACAATCAGGGTAGAGCGCCGTCTTTTGCGGCGTTGTGTTTACTGTAAGCCCGTTTCGCTGGGTTTGCTTGTGCTGGATCACGTTTTGTCAGGGAGCAAGGTCGGGCGGGTTCAGAAGCCAGTCCAAAAGCAGCCCGGCATCCGGTGTGTGCTGTGGTGATTGCGGTGCGGCGGTCGAGCCAGCGCCGGTGTCGAAAACGCCGGGACAGAGCACCGGCCGGTCGGGATCGCCGTCGAGAAAACTCACCAGCACCTGGCTGCCCGCCGTCAGTACAGGAGGAGTGCCGAGCGATAATCGCGACACCGGCAGGGCGATGGCTTCCTGGTCCGGCGCCCACAGGCTGACACTGACCTGGCCGTGTTCATCGGGCCTGGCCGGTTGGCCGGCGTGGCCGAGCACGTGGGCCAGGTGATAGCCAGGAATGCGGGGCTTGGGATGCCTGAGGGCGGGCCTGAACACGGTGGACCAGGGGATGGCGGTGAATCGGTTGCGGTACTGCCGGGTCGACGGGGTGGCGGGCAGGTTCGGTTCAAGGATGGAAAACTGTCGACCGCGATGTTGCACGTCAACGATCAGCCATTGATCGTTGAAGGTTGACACCGGGTGTTCTTCGATCTGGACGAGGTGGCCGCCACGCAGGGCCGGTTGGGTGCTTTGGCCGTGGATCTCCCGTTGCCGGCAGCGTAGCCGTTCAAGGTGGCGACGACCGGCCTGGTGACGGTGAGCCAGGGCCGGGTCGCCCCGCAGGGCCTGGTGAGCCGGGCTGTCAAAGGCGTGGTTGGCGGCGAAGGCCTCGGTCTCGCCCATGGCCCGGTCGCTGAACCCGCCGGGCGGGGTGGGCGTCATGGGCTGGTGGCGCAGGTACAACCGCTGGATCGCCGGCTCCGCGCTGGCGTCCGGCCGCAGGGGCAATGCCAGCGGCGCAGGGGGAAAGCTCTGCGGGTCTTCGGCAAACACCAGGACATGGCCCTGGGGGCTGTGCTCAAAGTGGTAGTGGATGCCTTCTTCCTCGCACAGCCGTTGCAGCAAGGCCAGGTCGCTTTCCTCGTATTGGATGCAGAACGGACGGCGCGGGTATTGCCCATGGGGCAGTTCGAAGCGGTAGCTGTCGGTGGGCAGGGCGTGGTCGTCCAGCAGGCGCTGCAGCATCTGCACGGCGCTGAGCCGGTTGAACACCCGCCGCCGTGGGCCTTGTTCCAGGCGCTGGAGATAAGGCACCAGCGTCACCCGATAGCCGATGCGATGGGACGCGGGCGCGCTCAGGTGGACGCTGTGGACGACCCCGTGGATGCCCGATTCGGCGTCCAGGCGCAGGAAGGCCGGTTGTCCCAGCAGCGTGTCGGGGTTCATCGGTGGCGCCAGGCTGATCAGTTCGAGGTTGAAGCGGTAGGGTTGGTTGAGGGCTTCGCGGCCGTTGAACCGTAGCACTTGCAGCTGCAAATCGCTTTGCGTGAAGGTCAGGCTGAAAGGACTTTCCATGTCGTTGCGCATCGCGGCTCTTACTGGCGGGGAGAAGCGCAGAGGGTACGAAACCGTGGACGGGAACGGGGCCTGTGCGGCGCTATTTCAGAAAGGCCCTACAAGATGCTGCGCAAATGTCGATCCAGCAGGCCGAATTTTTTGGTCGATCAGCCGGTTTAGGCCGTATAAACTGGCGCCACAGCGCCGGCCAGCAGATGTCTCGGCGCGTCAGACAAGAGAGTGAGTGATGGGCGCACAGTGGAAGGTTAAACACAAAGAAGCGGCTGCGAACGCCAAGGGCAAGATTTTCGGCAAGCTGGTGAAGGAAATCACCATTGCCGCGCGCAACGGCGCCGATACAGCGACCAACGCGCACCTGCGCCTGGTGGTCGAGCAGGCGAAAAAGGCCTCGATGCCCCGCGAGACCCTGGAACGTGCGATCAAGAAAGGTTCGGGCCAGCTCGGTGAAACCGTGCAGTACCACCGTGTCACCTACGAAGGTTTCGCGCCGCATCAGGTGCCGCTGATCGTTGAGTGCGTGACCGACAACATCAACCGCACCGTTGCCGAGATCCGTGTGGCCTTTCGCAAGGGCCAACTGGGGGCTTCGGGTTCGGTGGCGTGGGACTTCAACCATGTGGGCATGATCGAAGCCGCGCCGGACAGCCCGGATGCCGATCCGGAACTGGCCGCCATCGAGGCCGGTGCCCAGGATTTCGAGCCGGGGGAAGAGGGCGCGACCCTGTTCCTCACCGACCCTGCCGACCTCGACGCCGTGCAGAAGGCCTTGCCGGAGCAGGGTTTCACTGTGTTGTCGGCCAAACTGGGCTACCAGCCGAAAAACCCGGTCAGCGGCCTGACCGACGAGCAGATGGCTGAAGTCGAAGCCTTCCTCGAAGGCCTCGACAACCACGATGACGTGCAGGACATGTTTGTCGGGTTGGCGGGGTAAGCAGCCCTTTGGGTGGCGAGGGAGCACGCTTCCTCGCCGCGGTCAGCGTTTCAACCCGCTCAAAAGCGCTTCAATTTCCTCGAAACCCGGTCGCGCCAGCACCTCCGGCTGACAGCAACGTGACTGCAAGCCTTGCAACGTTGCCTGCATCGCCCCCTCGGGCGTCGGCTCGATGCGCGCCAGCAGTTCCCCCAGCAAGATCCCGAAGGCACGCACTTCGATGCGTTGCAGGGCACGCGTCTGCACGGTGTCGGTGGTGGCGTGGAACGACGCTGCGCCAAAATCCCCCAACAGGCAGTCGCCCTGGTCATTGAAAAGAATGTTGTGAGCGTACAGATCGCCATGGGTGATGCCCTGGCGGTGCAGGTGGGCTGCCACCGCAGCGATGCCGTGGGCGATGCGCAAGGCGGCGGGCGCATCGAGGCGCAATTCGTCGGCGTACACATCGCGGGTGCACGAGGCCAGACTCGGCAGCCCGGCGAGGTTGCGGTAGCGGGGCTCGATCAGCGCCATCACCAGCCCGGCCTGTTGCTCGGGATGCCCGACGACCTGGCCCAACACCTCAATCAACTGCGGATGCCGGCCCGCGGTGATGCAGGCATGCATTTCATGCAGGGGCGAGCCGTCGCTGGTCATCTGGCCTTTGTACAGCTTCACCGCGACGGTCCGAGGCGCCTGGCCCGGCGCCTGCCACAGCGCTTGATGGATCACGCCCGATGCACCCTCGCCCAGGGTGTGTTGCAGAGTCAGTTGCGACCAGTCAATGGGCGTCGTGGTGCTCAATGCGGCGAGGTCGGCCTGGGTTTCCAGCGGGTTGCCGGCGTAGGCCAGCCAGCTGAGGCGCGGCAGTTGCAGCAGGCCGGGCGGCAGTTCGTCCAATTGATTGGCGGCGATGCGCAGCAGCTCGAGACGTTGGCACTGGCCCAGGCTGGCCGGCAACTGGCGCAGGCGATTGCCGGCCAGCATCAGTTTTTGCAGGTCCGGGCGTTGGCCCAGCTCATCGGGTAACTGGCTGATGCAGTTGTCCGTCAGGATCAGCCAGCGCAACTTCGGCGGCAGGGCGGCGCCCGTGACACGCTCGATGCGGTTGGCCTTGAAACCGACCATGGTCAATGCGTCGCATCGACCCAGGCATTCGGGCAGTTCGGTGAAGCGGTTGTCCGAGCAGAACAACACCCGTAGACGGGTCAGCCGATGCAGGTCGTCGGGCAGCGCGTCGAGCTGGTTACCGCTGAGATTGAGGATCTCGAGCGTGTCGGCCAGGTCGAAGATTTCCGGGGGAAACTGTGTCAGGCCGCAGGCCAGGTCCAGGCGGGTGACGCCCGAGAGCTGGCCGGCGCGAAGTCGTGTGAGGGTATCCATGGGGAGCGGTCGCTGTCGATCCAGAAGCGTCTGATGCCCGCTATTCTGTTACAAAACCCTGTGGCGAGGGAGATAAATCCCCTCGCCACACGCGCCATACCGGTTAGCGCTCGACGCTGCGGTTCCACCGCGCATTCCAGGCGGGGCGCTGTTCGTTGACCTGGTCCCAGTCCACGGCAATGGCGGTTTCCAGGTATTGCTTCATCGCTTGTACCTGGCCACGGGTCTTGTCGGTGGTCGGGGTGTTGGGGTTGGACGGGATCTGGTCGCCTTCTTCCAGGGCAATGGCCTGGGCTTCAGGCGTCAGCAGGAAGGCGGCGAGTTTCTGCGCCAGTTCGGGTTGGGTGTTCTGGGCGATGGTGCATTCGGCGACGTTGAGGACCACCGCGCCTTCCTTCGGCTGCGCGTATTCCACCGGCATGCCCTTGAGTTTCAGCGCGGTCACCTGGGTCGGCGTGAGCGGGAACAGCGCCGCTTCGTCGGTCTGCAGCATTTCAGAGATCTTCGCCGAGCTTGGAATGTACTCCAGCACGTTGCGCCCGACGGTGTTCGGCCAGGCCTTGAAGCCCGGTTCGACGTCATTTTCACTGCCGCCCTGGATCCGGTTGAACATCAGGAAACCGTGCAGGCCGAAGGTCGACGAGGCCATCGACTGGAACACCACTTTGTCCTTGAAGCGCGGGTCGGCCAGGTCCATCCAGGAGGTCGGCGCGCTCCAGCCCTTTTCCTTGAACAGCCGCGTGTTGTAGGCCAGCCCCGTCACCCCGAGGCTGACGGCCACGGCCTGGTCCTTGATACGACCCTTGGCCGGGATCTGTGCCAGGGTCGGGCTGTCTTCGAGTTTGTCGCACAGCCCCATGGAGATGGCGCGGTACATGATGCCGTCATCGAGGAACATCACGTGCATCTGCGGGTTGCCTTTGCTGGCCTGGACCTTGGCCAGGATGTCGGCGGACGTACCGGGCACGATCACCACCTTGACGTTGTTGGCTTTCTCGAAGGCCGGCAGGACCTTGTCGGCGTAGAGCCGTTCCATGGTGCCGCCGTTCATGCCCAGGTAAAGCGTTGGCTCGGCGTATGCCTGGCCGGCGGTGAGCGATGCGCTCAAGCAGGCACAACCCAGCAGTGCAGTGCGTTTGACGTTATTCATGGCGCGACCTTCCTCTATCAAGCAACGGAGATGGAGTGAAACCGGGTGATGGAAAACGCATCCAGCGGCGTGCTCGACGCGCCGCTGCAGATGATCTCGGTGAGCGCCTGGCCCACCGCGGGGCCGATCTGGAAGCCGGCGCCGGCAAAGCCGAACGCATGCAACAGGCCGGGTTGGGTGCTGCTGGGGCCGATCACCGGCTGGCGATCGGGCAGGTAACCTTCGGTGCCGCTCCAGGTACGAATCGCCTGGGCGCCTTCCAAAAATGGATAGAGTTCCACGGCCTGGCGCAGGATTTCGACCACGGCATTCTGCCCGGGCCGGGCGCGGGCTTCGTCCAGTGCAAAACCCTGGCCGCCGCCCAGGACACAATTGCCCCGTGCGACCTGGCGTGCGTAAATCCCGCCGCCTTCGACGCCAGTGCTGGCATCCATGACCACGGGCAGGGGTTCGGTGACCAACATTGCCGGATGCCCGGCGTGCATCGGCACCGCTTCGCCGAATTGCGCGGCGAAGTGGCTCGCCCAGGCTCCGGCGCAGTTCAGCAACCAGGGCGCATGGAGCACCAAGCCAGGCCGGGTTTGAACGGTGAAGCGATGGCCGTCATGGTCCACGCTGTCGACGGCGCATTGTTCGTGCACTTGTGCGCCGTGCCGGCGGGCGGCCTGGGCAAAGGCCGGCGACACCAGGCGCGGATTGGCGTGGCCGTCATCCGGGCACAGCGATGCCCCGACCGCCACGGCGCCGACCCACGGGAAGCGGGCACGCAATTGA
Source organism: Pseudomonas chlororaphis (assembly GCA_001023535.1). NCBI lineage: Bacteria > Pseudomonadati > Pseudomonadota > Gammaproteobacteria > Pseudomonadales > Pseudomonadaceae > Pseudomonas > Pseudomonas chlororaphis. The sequence continues at coordinate 5,862,282 of CP011020.1, read as the reverse complement.
TCGCGATCGAGCAGTTGCAGGTCGAGGCCGAAGCCCTGGCTGCTGGCGGCATAGTCGTGCAGGGCGCGAAGATCGTCGAGGCTGCGGGCCAGTTTCAGGTGGCCGCTGCGCTGGTACTCGCCGTCGATGCCGATCAACTGGGGGAGCTGGCTCCAGATTTCATGGGCCCGTTGCGACAACGGCAGTTGCGACAAGGGACGACCCTGGCGCCTGACGCCACCGTAGTTCACGCCGCTTGAGTGCGACCCGCAGAAATCCCGCTCCAGCAGCGCCACCCGGCGTCCGGCCCGACTCAGGAACAACGCGGCCGAGGCGCCCACGATGCCGCCGCCAATGATCACTACGTCGACGTCGTTCATGGCGCCACCTCCAGGCCGAACGGCACGGGTTTGATGGGCGCCTGGGCCCGCAGGCGGCCGATGTCGGAGACCGGGCGGCCACTCTCGCAGGCAATGATTTCCGCCGCCGCGGCGCCGCACATACGGCCCTGGCACCGGCCCATGCCGACCCGGCAATGGGCCTTGACCCGGTTGATCTCCCAATGGCCTTCGCCCACCACCCGGCGAATGTCACCGACGCTGACTTCTTCGCAGCGGCAGATCATCAGCTGATCGGCGGCGTCGGCGGCCCAGCCTTCGGGGAAGGCAAATGCGCGCTCCAGGCCTTGCCGGAACCGGCCGATGCGCTCCAGGGCTTGCTCCAGTTGGTGGCAGCGCTGCGAATCGATCCGGTAGCCAAGGTCTTCGAGCAGGGCCAAGGCGGCGCGCTCCCCGGCCATTTCCGCTGCGTCGGCGCCCATGATGGCGGCGCCGTCGCCGGCCAGGTAGACCCCGGGGACACTGCTACGCCCGGCACCGTCGCGTTGCGGCAGCCAGGCGCGGTTGAGGGGGTTCCAGGAAAACCCGCAGCCGAGTAGGTCGGCCAGCTGGGTTTCGCTGCGCAAGCCATGGGCGAAGGCCACCGCGTCACACTCGAGGGTGTGCTCGCCCTTGGCGTTGTGCCAGCGCAGCGATTGCACCCGGCGTGTGCCGTCGATGCGCGACAGGCGGGCGCCTTGCCGCACCTTGATGCCGTGGGCCGTCAGCCAGGCGCGGTAATACAGCCCCTTGGCCAGGGTGACGGGCTGAGCCAGCAAGCCGGGCAGAGCGCGGACCTGGGCGCTGAGCGGTGAACTGTCGAGCACGGCGACCACCTGGGCGCCCGCGCGGGCGTACTGATACGCCACCAGATACAACAGAGGTCCGCTGCCGGCGAACACCACTCTTTCACCGATGGCGCAGCCCTGGAACTTCAGGGCGATCTGCGCCGCGCCGAGGCTGTACACCCCCGGCAAGGTCCAACCCGGCACGGGCAGGATGCGGTCGGTGGCGCCGGTGGCGACGATCACGCTGGCGTATTCGAGGCGCTCGGCGCGCCCTTCGTGCAAGGTGTCCAGAAGACCGCCCTCGGCGTTCCATACCAGTGTGTCGGGACGGTAATCGAGCTGTTCGCGCAGGTCGTCGAGGGTCTGGTGCAGGGCATTGGCCTTTTGCGCCTCGAAGCCATAGAGCTTGGCTGGCGAGCGCTTGAAATTGGCCGGTTGGCGCCGATAGATCTGTCCGCCGCCGCGGGCTGCCTCGTCCAGCAGAACGGGGTAGACACCGTGGGCGACCAGGGTTTGCGCAGCACGAATACCGGCCGGGCCCGCGCCGATGATGGCGATGGGTTTCATGGCCACCTCCTCGGTTGGGGGTGGGGATTTGCGGCGCGGGTGAAGCCGCCTTCGCGGGCAAGCCCGTTCCCACAATGATCTAGTGGTGATCCTCGATGCTGTGTTCGCCACCCATTCCCTGTGGGAGCGGGCTTGCCCGCGAAGGCGGCGGCACATTCAACGAAGGCGGCGCTCATACGCGCCGCCCCGGTTCACGGCTGATCTGATGGCCTGCTTCGAGCAGGGTCGAGCAGGCCCGGACGCGGCGGCCGTCGCCCAGGCGGACCCAGCAATCCTGGCAGGCGCCCATCAGGCAGAAGCCGGCCCGGGGTTCGGCGCTGAAGTCGCTGCCGCGCAGATGGTCGCTGCAGGTCAACACGGCCGTGAGCAGGGTGTCGCCCAACAGGCCGGTGGCCGGTGCGCCGTCGAGGGTAAAGTGCAGGGCCGGGCGGTCGCCTTCGGCCAGTCGTTTCAGCAGAGCCATGGCGCCCTCATTGCTTACCTACCAGGACCCGATCCAGGCCATAGACCCGATCGAGCAGAATCATCGTCAGTGCCGTGAGCGCGATGACCAGGGCCGATACCGCCGCCATCATCGGGTCGATGGATTCAGTGGCGTAGACGTACATGCGCACCGGCAAGGTCTGCGTGGCCGGCGAGGTGACGAAGATCGACAACGTGACCTCATCGAAACTGTTGATGAACGCCAGCAACCAGCCCCCGGCCACCCCCGGCAGAATCATCGGCAGGGTGATTTGCCGAAACAGCGTAAAGCGCCCGGCCCCCAACGATTGCGCGGCCTGCTCGGCACTGCGGTCCAGGCCGATGGCCGAGGCGAGCACCAGGCGCAGTACATACGGCGTGATCACCAGCACGTGGGCGAAGATCAGCCAGGTGAAATTGCCATTCACGCCCATCAGGGCAAACAGACGCAGCAGCGCCACCCCCAGCACCAGGTGCGGAATGATGATCGGCGACAGGAACAGGCCGTTGAAGAAGTCCCGGCCGGGGAATTCGAGCCGGGTGATCGCCAGGGCCGCCGGCACCGCGATCACCGTGGCCAGCGAGGCGGCGCAGAACGCCAGGATCAGGCTGTTGTAGAACGCATCGACAAAGTCTGCGCGTTCGAACACGGCGCGGAACCAGCGCAACGAAAACGTCGTGGTCGGCAGGCTCAGGGTGTTTTCCGGGGTGAAGGCCACGAGGCACACCACCACCAGCGGCGCGAGCATGAACACCACCACCAAGGCATGGAACAACAGGGCGAAAGGACCGTTCCTGGACATGACGAATTACCCCAATGACTTCTTGTAGCGGCCTTCGATCATGCGGTTCCACGAGAGCATGATCAGCAGGTTGAGCAGCAGCAGCGCGACGGCGATGGCGGCTCCCATGGGCCAATTGAGTTCCGACAGGTACTGGTCGTAGATCAGCGTGGCGACCATTTTCAAGCGACGCCCGCCGAGCAGTCCGGGGATGGCGAACGAGCTGGCGGCGAGGCCGAACACGATCAGCGTGCCCGACAGCACGCCGGGCATGATCTGTGGCAGCACCACCTGACGGATCACCGTGAACTGACTCGCCCCCAGCGACAGCGCGGCCTGTTCGGCGGCGGGATCGAGTTTCTGCAGCGAGGTCCAGACCGGGATGATCATGAACGGCAGCATCACGTGGACCAGGGCGATGACCACGGCAAACGGGGTGTAGAGCAGCTTCATCGGTGAGCCACCGAAGGCCTGCAGCGTCTGATTGACGAGGCCGTCGGCGCCGAGCAGCAGGCTCCAGCCGAAGGCGCGGACCACCACGGATATCAGCAACGGCGTGAGGATCAGGATCAGGAAAATCGAGCGCCACGGCGCGCCCATGCGACTGAGAACGTAGGCTTCGGGCACGCCGATGAGCACGCACAGGAGGGTGGTCAGCGCACTGATCCACAAGGTGCGCAAAAAGATCTCGTAGAAGTACGGGTCACCGAGCAGGCTGGCATAGTGGTCGACGGTGTAGGCGTTGCTGTCGATACCCGAGCCGTAGTCGAAGACATTGAACGACAGCACCAGCGTCAGGCCCAGCGGGACGACCAGCAGGCCCAGGTACCAGGCCAGGGCCGGCGCGGACATCAGGTAGCCGTTGCGTGCGCGGCGCATGGCCGCGATCCACTTCACGCCGGCACCTCGTCGTGGCTCAGCACCCGCAGCAACGCCGGGTCCCAGTCCAGGCCCACCGCGGTGCCTTCGGCCAGTGGTGCACCGCCGTCGTTGCGCCGAACCACGCACAGTTCGCCGAGGCTGGTCGAGACGCCGTACAGCCATTGGCTGCCAAGAAAAAAGCGACTGGCCAGGGTGCCTTGCAGTCGGCCGGAGCCGGCGGGGCAGAGGTCGATTTTTTCCGGGCGCAGGCTCAGCGTCAGGTCGCCCTGGCCGTGGAGCGAGGCCTGGACGACGCCGTTGCTGTCGCGCTCGCCGGGCAGCAGGTTGGCTTTGCCGACGAAGCCTGAAATGAATTCGGTGCGCGGGTGTTCGTAGAGGGTGTAGGGCGCGTCGACTTGGGTGATGCGCCCGGCCTGCATCACCACGACGCGGTCACTGATGGACAAGGCTTCGGATTGGTCGTGGGTCACCATCAACGTGGTGATCCCGACTTCGCGCTGGATGCGGCGGATCTCGTACTGCATTTCCTCGCGCAGGTTGGCGTCGAGGTTGGACAACGGCTCGTCGAGCAGCAGCACCGGGGGTTCGATCACCAGCGCCCGGGCCAGGGCCACGCGTTGGCGCTGGCCGCCTGACAGCTCCCGGGGATAACGGTCGGCGTGCAGGTCCAGGCGTACCAGTTTCAGCACCCGCGCGACCCGTTGTTGCAGGTCCGCCTGGGGCACCTTGCGCATGCGCAGGCCGAAGGCGACGTTATCCCTGACGGTCATGTGGGGGAACAGGGCGTAGCTCTGGAAAACCACTCCCAGGCCACGACTGGCGGGCTTGGCGTGGGTGATATCGCGGCCGTCCAGCAGGATGCGCCCGCTGCTGACTTCGACGAAGCCGGCGATCATTTGCAACGTGGTGGTCTTGCCGCAGCCGGAGGGGCCGAGCAGGGAGACGAATTCACCTTTGTCCACCGAGAGGTCGGTGGCGACCACGGCGTCGATGTCGCCGTAACGTTTGCCAAGTCCTTCAAGTTGCACGAAAGCCATCGCTGCGCTCCACCTGGAATTGTTATGCGTCGCCGTAAGGCGCGCTTTTTTGTATGGGCAGATACGAAAAAAGTGCTGCGGGTGCGTTGGCGCTCGACGTGGGTCGGCTGCCGCTGTTGTTCGAATCGCCCCTGTATGGACGCAGAGTAGGACGAAGAATAGGATGGGCTCAATGATCTATTTCATTGAGGCGATGACTATTTTCAGTTTCATTCGTTGAGTAAATTTCTTGCATGGATATTGAATGAATAATTCCACTGATCGGAATAATGAAAAGAGTGAAGTGGGCGTAGGCGCTGTCTCCCGGCTGTTCGCCGTGTTGCGCAGCCTGGGCGACACCGTCGAGGGTGGCGAACGGGTGACCCAGCTGGCCCAGCGCATCGGGTTGTCCCAGCCGACGACCCATCGCTTGTTGCGCAGCCTGATGGACGAGGGCATGGTCGAGCAGGACGCGCGCACCAAGCGCTACCGGCTGAGCCTGGACTTCTTCGCCCTGGCCGCCCGCGCAGGCAACACCGGCAATCTGCGCGAACTGGTGCGGCCGGCCATGCTGCGGCTGTCGGCGTCCCTGGGGGATTCGTTGTTCCTGCTGGCCCGCAGCGGGTTCGATGCCATCTGCCTGGACCGCAGTGAAGGGCCGTTCCCGATCCGCACGTTCACCGGCGACATCGGTGGCCGGGTGGCGCTCGGCGTGGGCCAGGGCAGCCTGGCGATCCTGGCGTTCCTGCCGGAGGAAGAGCGCGACACGGTGATTCATTACAACCTGCCGCGGCTCAAGGATTTCCACCTGTACGACGAAGTCTTCCTGCGTTCGGAAGTGGAGAACGTGCGTGCCCAGGGTTACGCCGGGCGCAACACCGGCGTGCTGCAGGGCATGGCCGGCGTGGCGGTGCCGATCCTGGACCGCGATGGCCGAGCCGTGGCGGCCTTGAGTGTGGCGACGATCAGCGACCGCCTGGGCCCTGATCGCCTGCCGACGGTGGTGGAAATGCTCAAGCGCGAGGCGGCGTCGATCGGGCCGCGAATCAACCCGTTCGACCCACTGCTGCGCCGGCCTTCGCAGGTGTTTGGACAGGGTTGAGGCCGTCCGGGCTCCTTGTGGAAGCGAGCTTGCTCGCGAAGGCGATGGCCGCAACACAATGAGGTTGGCTGACACATTGCCTTCGCGAGCAGACTCGCTTCCACAGAGCAGGGCGGTGGCATCCGTGGTTCAGGACTTCCCCGTCGTGATCAGAAGTTCAGGGTCTGTTTGAGCCGCTGCGTTGTCGGCGTGTCGCTGGGGATGACCATCGCGTAGTTGTACCCCGGCCCGGACCAGTACTCGGCCTGCAGTTCGCCGTCGCGACGGCTGCCGCGCGGCAGCAGGAAATTCTTCGGGCCTGGTGGGCGCACGTAGAAGCTGATCTTTTCCCCGGTCGGGTCCTGGTAGACCACCATGGCCGCCGCGCCTTGTTCGGTGCTGAGCAGGCGGCCGCTGACCGGCTTGAAGCCGGCATTCGACAGGTCCGGCAGGCGGTTGGCCTGGGTGAAATAGCGGTCGAGCCAGGCTTGCATGCTGTGCTCATCGCCCGTCTGGTAATCGGCCGGCAAGACGCCTTGCTGGGCGAACAGGCGGTACGCCTGCAAGGCGTCGGCCATGGGCGCGGCACTTCTGAGCAGGGTCATCTCCCGCGCCTGCCAGCCGCTGAATCCCCCGACGCTGACGGCCAACAGCAATACCGCCGCGCTGGCCAGGTGACGCCGGAGCCGGTGATTGAGGCGCCGGCGAATCATCGCCGGGTCGAGGGCTGGATTGGCCGGTTGTTGCAGCGTGCTGCCGAGGGCCGTGCGCAAGTGTTGCGCGTCCTGTTGCCAGGCCCGGACCCGGGCGGCGACTTCGGGATGATGGGCGAGGTAGGTTTCCACCAGGCGTCGGTCGGCTTCGCTCAGTTGGCGATCGACGTAGGCGTTCAGGTCGTTGTCGTTGGGGGGCATGTTGATCATTTGAGTATCCGCAGGGCAGGGCGGGTGATTTCGCCATCGCTGAGTTGGCGCAAGGCCTGGCGAGCGCGGGACAGCCGGGACATCACCGTGCCGGTCGGCACGCCGAGGATGTCGGCGACTTGCTGATAGCTCAGGCCTTCCACCGAGACCCACAGCAACAGTGCACGCTGTTCGGTCGTCAGTTGATCGAAAGCCTGCAGGGACGCCTGCGCGATCACGCTGCGTTCGGCCGAAGGGTGGGCCTCGTCGCGGCCGGTGAAAAATTCGAGCATGCGTGCATACCGTCGGGAACGGCGATGGGCATCGAGAAACTGCCGGTAAAGAATCGAAAACAGCCAGGCCCGCAGGTCGCCTTCCCGACGCTTGTCGCCCCATTTTGACAACGCCCGTTCCAGGCATGCCTGCACTAGGTCGTCGGCGTTGCTCGGGTTGCGCGTCAGCGACACGGCAAAGCGCCGGAGCCTGGGGATGAGTTCGCGCAACTGTTCATCGAGTTCGTTCATGGGAGTGTCGCTTCTGGGGCAGTCACTGCGCCGGGACTGGAAAGACGACCGACGAACGAGATTATTCCAGCGCGGGAAAAATAAATACGAGGCGTGGGAATAAACCTGCTGGCCCTTCGTCTGACGGGTCCATTTCCTCAAACGGCCTTGAGCCTTGGAGCTTCGTCATGGTTGACCCTTCCTCCTCATCGAGCAGGCCGCCGCTGGGTGCCGCCGGCCTGACCCTGCGCCTGGCCGGCATTGGCGTGATTGTCGCGGCGCTGGCCGGGGCTTTTGCCTACGTCAACGGCACCCTCGACCCACAGCGTCTGACGCCCAATGCCTTGGTCAACGTGCTGGAAAAAAACAACGGCGTGCATCCGGGCTTTCGCCGCAATCACTCGAAAGGTGTCTGCGTGGCGGGTTATTTTGAAAGCAGTGGCGAGGCCGCGGCCTATTCCAGTGCCCAGGTCTTCACGCAGCCGCGCACGCCAGTGGTCGGGCGTTTCGCCTTGCCCAGCGGCAACCCGTATGCACCGGACGCGAGTGTCCCGATTCGCAGCCTGGCGCTGCGGTTCACCCAGGAAAACGGCCAGCAATGGCGCACCGGCATGAACAGCATGCCGGTGTTCCCGGTGGGCACGCCCGACGCGTTCTACCAGTTGCAACAGGCTCAATCGCCGGATCCGGCCACGGGAAAACCGAACCCTGCCGCGGCGCCGGCGTTCTTTGCCGCGCACCCGGAGGCCACGCCGTTCCTGCAATGGATCAAGACCGCCAAGCCATCGGCCAGTTATGCCACCGAGACCTATAACGGCATCAATGCCTTTTACTTGGTCAACCCTGCCGGCCAGCGCCAGGCGGTGCGCTGGGGCGTGGTGCCGCAGAGCCAGGACGCCGCGGATGCGACGCTGCCCCAGGGGGCCGATTTCCTTGAGCAGGATCTGGTGAAGCGGCTCGCGGCCGGGCCACTGCGTTGGCAGTTGAGGATGACCCTGGCCGATCCGGGCGACCCGGTGAACGATGCCAGCAAGCCCTGGCCGACGGAGCGCAAGGTGATCAATGCCGGTACGCTGGTGCTGGAACGCTCCCAGGCGCAGGACCAAGGCGAGTGCCGCGATATCAACTATGACCCGCTGATCCTGCCAGCCGGCATCGAAGGGTCCGATGATCCATTGTTGGCGGCGCGCTCCGCTGCGTACGCCACTTCCTACCTGCGGCGCACCAGCGAAGTGAGCCAACTGCCCGCCACCCAGGAGGCCCGCCCATGAGCGCCCCTCGTCACTTTGCTCCGCTGGCCCGACTGCTGCACTGGCTGATGGCGCTGATGATCATCGCCATGTTGTTCATCGGCGCCGGCATGGTCGCCTCGGTGTCCGAACGTCATGAATGGTTACTGCAACTGCACAAACCCTTGGGCATCGCGATTCTGCTGCTGGTGATCGTGCGCCTGGTGGTGCGCTTCAGTACTCGGCAACCAGCGCTGCCGGCCGATCTGCCGGGTTGGCAGGTGCTGGCGGCCAAGGCTTCGCATGTGCTGTTGTACGCCTTGATGCTGGTGCTGCCGCTGTTGGGCTGGGGCATGATTTCAGCGGCGGGTGACCCGGTGATGCTCGGCCATTGGCTGCAACTGCCGTCGATCCTGCCGGCGCATGCGCAGACCTTCGCCCTGTTGCGCAAGGCTCATGGCTACCTGGCTTACCTGTTGTTCCTGACGGTGCTGGTGCACCTGGCGGCGGCGTTGTTTCACGCCTGGGTGCGTCGGGACGAGGTGTTGGACAGTATGTTGCGCGGCAAGGGTTGAAACATCGGTGGCGAGGGCGTTCTCTCCCTCGCCACCGATCATGGGGACCGGCGCAGGATCAGCGCAATTCGTCGACCAAATCGCCCAGGGTGCTCAATACGTCCTTGCCCAACTGCATCGAGCGTTTGCCGGACCAGCCGGTGAGCGGGTTCGGATGATCGTTGTGGTCCTTGAACGGCATTTCCAGAGTCAGTGACAGGCAGTCGTATTTCTGCCCGACCGCGTTGCAGGCCAGCGTCATGTTGGCCTGGCCCGGTTCGTCGCGGACGTAGCCGTGGGTGGTCTGGAAGTCTTTGGTCTGGTGCTTGAGGTGGCTGCGAAAGCGTTCTTCAAGGTGGGCGATACGCGGGGTGTAGCCGGGGTTGCCCTCGCAGGCGGCGGTGAAGACGTGGGGGATTTCCTCGTCGCCATGCACGTCCAGGAACAGGTCGACGCCGTACTTTTCCATCTGCTGCTGTACGAAAAACACCTCGGGGCTGATCTCCGGGCTGGCGTTCTGCCAAGCGCGGTTGAGGTCCTGGCCATTGGCGTTGGTGCGCAGGTGCCCATGGAATGCGCCGTCCGGGTTCATGTTAGGCACCAGGTACAGGTCGGCCTTGTCCAGCAGCCGGTTCAGTTGCGCATCATCCGTGTGCTGGAGGCGCTCGATCACGCCTTCCATGAACCACTCGGCCATGTGTTCGCCGGGATGCTGCTGGGCGATGATCCAGATCTTGCGCCGGCCGTCGCTGCCATTGCCCTTGCGCAGCAGCTGGATGTCACGGCCTTCGACGCTCTTGCCCACGGCCAGCAGCTCGGTGCCGGCCTTGTGCAGTGCCTGTTCGATCAGCCAGTCGTGACGGCCACGGCTGTAGGGTTCGAAGTAGGCGAACCAGGCGTGGGGCTGTTCGGCTTCCAGGTGAAAGCGCAGGGCGTCACCCTCGAACTGGGTCGGAATGCGGAACCAGTTGACGTGGTCGTAGGACGCGACGGTCTGGTAGCCGGTCCACGCCTTATTGTACGACGATTGGCTGGCATTGAGCAGGCGGAAGGAATATTCCTGGCCGACATGCAGGCCGCTGGCCTTGAAGTGGAACCACTGCAAATGCGGGCTGCGGGTATCGGGCCGGATCTTGAGCAGCGACTGCAACGGGTTGCTGATGTCGACGACTTCAATGTTGCCGCTGTCAAAGTTGGCGCTGATATCGAAGGAAGATTTAGCCACGGTCACGATTCCTGAACAGGATTTTATGGCCGTTACTTTACACGCTGGGAAGGGAAAGTCAGGACGATTTACATCAAGCAAAGAGCGGGGGCGTCCTCCCTGGACGCCGAGTCAGCTTAGAGAGTCCGCAATTGATTCTCAAGTGCTGGCAATCGATCGTTTCGGCTTGCGCGGACGGGGATGCTTGAAAATAGATGTTCATTTGCTATCATCGCCGCCAACAGATTCAGCGACACCCAAAGACTTCATTAGCCTGAAGCCATAAGCCGAAAATCGGCAAAAAAAAAGACCCGGCAAAAAGCCGGGTCAAAAACCGTGATTAGCCTGATGAGGAGATATTCCAGAAGTCCGACCAAGGTCTTCTGGGCTATCGACTGATCTCGCGACCAGTTGATACAATAATAATCATTATCATTTGCAAGTCAAATGGTTTTATCGCATCGATTGGAAAAATTTTCCTGTTGTCCGCGTTCCGCGCCAACCTTCCCTTGCTACGCCTGACGAGTCGGGTAGCCATCCAGGGATCGGTCGAGCATCACCTTGACCAGATCAATCATGTGCACTACCGAGAAGGCCAGGTCGCGGCTGGAACCGTCCAATCGGTTGGCGGATTCGTGGGCCGTGGCCGCCGCGCAGCGCAGCAGGTCGCACGCGTGGACCAGGGCTTCCTCCGCGCCGATGTTGTGGTTGACGTCGAAGAAGCGATGTTCCGCCGGGGCATTCGACACACCCGGTTTCAAGTAGTGATCGAGCGCGCGTTGCGCCGCCGGGCAGTCCTGCAATGGCGTGAATGAGCTGTCGTACGGGGTGTTGGGCTGTTCCTTGTTGGAAGTGTCCATGGTCTCGCGGTTCTCCGTGTGGGGGCTGAAAATCCTGAATCCAGAATAGTACCCATCGTAATTGTGACGATAATTTAAATACTACATTTTGTGTTTTGATGGTCGGAGCCAGCCACGTATCGTGCCGCACATGGATAAATGGATAGAGTTGGTCAAGGCCAAGATGAAGGAGCTGCACATCACGCAAGTGGTGCTGGCAGAACGGTTGGGAATGTCCCAGGGCGGCGTCGGCCATTGGCTGACCAAGCGCCGGCAACCCAGTGTCGACGACATGAATCGGGTCCTGCAGGAGCTGGGGCTGGAATTCCTCGAAGTGGCGATGGTGATTCGCGAACCGGACACCTCCACGGAGGAGGGCCTGGCGCTGGCGCAGAAGTACAACCCGTACTTCCGTTACCCGGTCAGTGAGTGGCACCAGGTCGGCCATGTGCGCGAGGGCGAGATTCGCTATGAGCTGACGGATTACCACGCCCAGGGCGAAGCGTTCTGGCTGGTGGTGATGGGCGATGCCATGACCGCCCCGAGCGGCCTGAGCATTCCCGAGGGCATGTCGATCCTGGTGGATCCGGCGATCGAAGCGGTGCCCGGCAAGCTGGTGGTGGCCTACTTGCCTGGCAGCAGCGACGCGACCTTTCGCAAGCTGATCGAGGAGAGCGGCCAGCGTTACCTGGTCCCGCTCAATCCGACTTACCCGAAAAGCCTGTACACCAAGCAATGCCGCATGATCGGCGTGGTGGTGCAGGCCACCATCCGTTTCTGAGCGCATCGGCCCTGCAAGCGGGCCGATGACTACTCTTCGAACGCCACCAGCGCGCTGCCTTCGCTGACCATTTCGCCTTCCTGGCAATACAGCGCCTTGATCACGCCGGCCTGGGGTGCACGAATGCTGTGCTCCATCTTCATTGCTTCGAGCACCACCAACTGGGCCCCGGCCTCTACCGCTTGGCCCGCGCTCACCAACACCCGCACGATGCTGCCGTTCATGGGCGCCGTCAGGCCCCCTTGATGGCTGTGGCTGGCTTCGGCGGCGGCCAGTGGGTCGTACCGGTCGATCCGATGCAGGTCGCCTTGCCATTGCAGATACACGCTGTCGCCCTGGCGAATGGCACGGTGGCTGCGACGCAGGCCGTTGTGCTCGAGGGTCAATCGCTCGTCGACGAGTTCGACGCCTGGGATGTTAGGGACCAGCGTGATCGCACGGTCTTGTCCTTCGCAGTTCAAGTGCAGGCTGGTTTCCCCTGGCAATCCCAGGCGCAAACCGCTGGTGTGGGCCCAAGGCGAATGCACGTCGTCGCCACGCACCTGCGGTGCCAGGCCCAGGGCAAATGCCTGGGCCGCTGCGAACCAGAAGTCGTCATCCAGTTCGCCGGGTTCTGGCAGCAATTGCGTCTGGTAGCGTGGGATAAATCCGGTGTCCAGTTCGGCTGCCGCGAAGGCCGGGTGGGCCACGATGCGGCGCAGAAAGCCGATGTTGGTCTTCAGCCCGCCGATGGCGAACTCGTCGAGCATGCTCAACAGCCGCAATCGCGCCTGCTCGCGATCTTCGCCCCAGGCGATCAGCTTGCCGAGCATCGGGTCGTAGAACGGCGAGATCTCATCGCCTTGCGCCACGCCGCTGTCGACCCGCCGACCCGGCCCGTCGGCCGATTCGCGATACAACGCCAGGCGCCCGGTGGCCGGGAGAAAATCGTTGGCCGGGTCTTCGGCGTACAGGCGCACTTCGATGGCGTGGCCCAGCAGCGGCACCTGGTCCTGGGTGATCGGCAACGGCTCGCCTTGGGCGACGCGGATCTGCCAGGCCACCAGGTCCAACCCGGTGATCGCTTCGGTGACCGGATGCTCGACTTGCAACCGGGTGTTCATTTCCATGAAGAAAAACTCGCCCCGCGAATCCAGCAGGAACTCCACCGTGCCGGCGCCGACGTAGCCGATCGCCTGGGCCGCGCGCACGGCCGCTTCACCCATCGCCCGGCGCAAGGTCGGGGTCAGGCCAGGGGCGGGGGCTTCTTCCACCACTTTCTGATGGCGACGCTGGATCGAGCAGTCGCGTTCATTGAGGTACAGGCAATGGCCGTGGCGGTCGGCAAAGACCTGGATTTCCACATGGCGTGGCTTGAGCAGGTACTTTTCCACCAGCATCCGCGAGTCGCCAAACGAAGATTGCGCCTCTCGCTGGGCCGAGGCCAGGGCTTCGGCCAACTGGCTGACGTCCTCGACGACCTTCATGCCCTTGCCGCCACCACCGGCCGTGGCCTTGAGCAGCACCGGATAGCCGATGCGTTCGGCGGCGTCGCGGAAGGTTTCCAGGTCCTGGGCCTCGCCGTGGTAACCCGGCACCAAGGGCACGCCGGCAGTTTCCATCAGGGCTTTGGCCGCGGACTTGCTGCCCATGGCATCGATGGCCGAGGCCGGTGGGCCGAGGAAGATCAGCCCGGCGTTTTCGATCGCCCGGGCGAACCCGGCGTTTTCGGACAGGAAGCCATAGCCGGGGTGGATCGCCTGGGCACCACTGGCCTGGGCCGCGGCGATCAGTTTGTCGATCTGCAAGTAACTGTCGGCGGCCTTGCTGCCGCCCAGGTCGACACGGATGTCGGCTTCGCGGCTATGACGGGCATCGCGATCGGTGGCGCTGTGCACGGCCACGGTGGTCAGGCCCATGGCCTTGGCGGTGCGCATCACGCGGCAGGCGATTTCACCACGGTTGGCCACCAGCAGTGTGGTGAGGGTGGGGGCGCTCATCGACGTGGCTCCTTGTTATTCGACTCGGCTTGCCAGTTTGGCGCGCGCTTTTGCAGAAAGGCGCGCAGGCCCTCCTGGCCCTCGGGGCTGACACGGATGCGGGCGATGGCGTTTTCGGTGTAGCGTCGCAGCGCCGGGGTCAGGGCACCGTGGCCGACCTCACGCAGCAAGTCCTTGCTGGCGCGCATGGCCGCCGGGCTGTTGAGCAGCAGGTTGTCGATCCATTGTTCGAGGTGATGATCCAACGCCTCGGCCGGGTAACTTTCCGACAGCAAACCGATCTCCCTCGCACGCTGTCCGCCGAAACGTTCCGCGGTCAACGCGTAGCGCCGGGCGGCCCGTTCGCCGATGGCCTGGACGACGAACGGGCTGATGACCGCCGGCGCCAGGCCAATGCGCACTTCCGACAGGCAGAACTGCGCCTCGTCGGCACCAATGGCCATGTCGCAGGCGCTGATCAGGCCCAGCGCACCGCCAAAGGCGGCGCCCTGCACGACGGCCAGCGTGGGGATCTTCAGCTTGGCGAGGTTGTACATCAGCTCCGCCAGTTCCCGGGCGTCGTCGAGGTTGGTGTGGTAGTCGAGCTCGGCCGATTGCTGCATCCAGGCCAGGTCGGCGCCGGCGCTGAAATGCTTGCCGCGGCCACGGATCAGCAGGAAGCGCAGGTTCGGATCGCTGCCGACCTGATCCAGGGCGAGGATCAGTTCACGGATCATCTGGGCATTGAACGCGTTGTTCTTCGACTCACGACTGAGCCACAAGGTAGCGAAACCGCGTGGGTCAGTGATCAATTCGAGGGTGTTGAAGTTATCCATGGGCATTCCCCGTTACATCCGGAACACGCCGAAGCGGCTCGATTCAATGGGCGCGTTGAGTGAGGCCGACAAGGCCAACCCCAGTACGTCGCGGGTCTGGGCCGGGTCGATGACACCGTCATCCCACAGCCGTGCGCTGGAATAGTAGGGGTGGCCCTGTTCTTCGTACTGGTCGAGGATCGGTTGCTTGATCTCGGCTTCCTGTTCGGTGCCGAACGGGTGGCCACTGCGCTCGGCCTGTTCGCGCTTGACCTGCACCAGCACGCCGGCCGCCTGTTCGGCACCCATCACCCCGATCCGCGCATTCGGCCACATCCACAGGAACCGCGGGTCGTACGCGCGGCCGCACATGCCGTAGTTGCCCGCGCCGAAGCTGCCGCCGATGATCACGGTGAACTTCGGCACCTGGGCGCAGGCGACGGCCGTGACCAGTTTCGCTCCGTGCTTGGCAATGCCGCCGGCTTCGTATTTCTGGCCGACCATGAAACCGGTGATGTTCTGCAGGAACAACAGGGGAATGCCGCGCTGGCAGGCCAGTTCGATGAAGTGCGCGCCTTTCTGCGCAGCCTCGGCGAACAGGATCCCGTTGTTCGCCAGGATGGCCACCGGATAGCCGTGCAAGTGGGCAAACCCGCAGACCAGCGTGGTGCCGAACAGCGCCTTGAACTCATCGAACACCGAACCGTCCACCAGGCGCGCGATCACTTCCCGGACATCGAAGGGCTGCTTGGGGTCTGCCGACACCACGCCGTACAGCTCGTGCGCCGCATACAGCGGGGCGATGGGCTGGCGCCGCTGCACGTCGCCGAGTTTGCGCCAGTTCAGGTTGGCCACGCTGCGGCGGGCCAAGGCCAGGGCATGTTCGTCGTTATCGGCGTAATGGTCGGCCACGCCAGAGATCTTGCAATGCACGTCGGCACCGCCCAGGTCTTCGGCGCTGACCACTTCACCGGTGGCGGCCTTCACCAGTGGCGGGCCGGCGAGAAAAATGGTGGCCTGCTGGCGCACCATGATTGCCTCGTCCGCCATGGCCGGCACATAGGCGCCGCCGGCCGTGCAGGAGCCCATGACCACGGCCAAT
Organism: Pseudomonas chlororaphis; assembly: GCA_001023535.1. Taxonomy (NCBI): domain Bacteria; kingdom Pseudomonadati; phylum Pseudomonadota; class Gammaproteobacteria; order Pseudomonadales; family Pseudomonadaceae; genus Pseudomonas; species Pseudomonas chlororaphis. The sequence continues at coordinate 5,846,461 of CP011020.1, read as the reverse complement.
TGCGGGATCCCCTGGGCGCTCATGTTGGCCTGGTTGAAGAAGATCCGGCCAAAGTGCTCGCGGTCCGGGAACACTTCATCCTGGCGCGGCAGGTTGGCACCGCCGGAGTCCACCAGGTAGATGCAGGGCAGGCGATTCTGCTGGGCGATGGCCTGGGCACGCAGGTGTTTCTTCACCGTCAGCGGGTAGTAGGAACCGCCTTTGACGGTCGCATCGTTGGCGACAATCATGCATTCGACGCCTTCCACGCGACCGATCCCGGCAATCACGCCGGCGGCGGGAACGTCCTCGCCGTACACGTCGTGAGCGGCGAGGGGGCTGATTTCCAGGAACGGCGAACCGGGGTCGAGCAACCGGTTGATGCGCTCGCGTGGCAGCAATTTGCCCCGGGATGTGTGCCGCTCTTGAGCCTTGGCACCACCACCTTGCTGGACTTGGGCGAGCAGGGTGCGCAGGGCCTCGACCTGTTCGAGCATCGCGTCGCGGTTGGCGACGAACTCCGGCGAACGTGGATTGAGCTGGGTGTGCAGAATCATGGGCTACTCCGTAGCAGCTCTAAGCTTCAAGCCACAAGCTGCAAGCAGGAGCGCGGTTCGCTTGCCGCCTGAAGCTTGCGCCTTGTAGCTGACGAAAAATCATTTTGTTTCGTTGAACAGTTCGCGACCGATCAGCATGCGGCGAATCTCACTGGTGCCGGCGCCGATTTCGTACAGCTTGGCGTCGCGCAACAGGCGACCGGCCGGGAATTCATTGATGTAGCCGTTGCCCCCGAGGATCTGGATCGCATCGAGGGCCATTTGCGTGGCGCGTTCGGCGCTGTAGAGGATCACCCCGGCGGCGTCCTTGCGGGTGGTTTCACCGCGCTCGCAGGCCTGGGCCACCGCATAGAGGTAGGCGCGGCTGGCATTGAGCTGGGTGTACATGTCGGCGACCTTGCCCTGGATCAGCTGGAATTCGCCGATGCTCTGGCCGAACTGCTTGCGGTCGTGGATGTAGGGCACGATCAGGTCCATGCAGGCCTGCATGATCCCGGTCGGGCCGCCGGACAGGACCACGCGCTCGTAGTCGAGCCCGCTCATCAGCACTTTCACGCCGCCGTTGAGCACGCCGAGGATGTTTTCTTCCGGCACTTGCACGTCATCGAAGAACAGCTCGCAGGTGTTGGAGCCGCGCATGCCGAGCTTGTCGAATTTGTTGCTGCGGCTGAAGCCTTTCCAGTCGCGCTCGACGATGAACGCGGTGATGCCGTGGGGGCCCTTTTCCAGGTCGGTCTTGGCGTAGATCACGTAGGTGTTGGCGTCGGGGCCGTTGGTGATCCAGGTCTTGCTGCCGTTGAGGACGTAATGGTCGCCACGTTTGTCGGCCCGCAGTTTCATCGAGACCACGTCGGAGCCGGCGTTGGGTTCGCTCATGGCGAGCGCGCCGATGTGTTCGCCGCTGATGAGCCTGGGCAGGTACTTGGCTTTCTGCTCGTGGGTGCCGTTGCGGTTGATCTGGTTCACGCACAGGTTGGAGTGGGCGCCATAGGACAGGGCCACCGACGCCGAGCCGCGGCTGATTTCTTCCATGGCCACCACGTGGGCCAGGTAACCCAGGCCGGCGCCGCCATATTCTTCCGGCACGGTAATGCCCAGCAGGCCCATGTCACCGAACTTGCGCCACAGGTCGGCGGGAAACAGGTTGTCGAGATCGATCTGAGCTGCCCGCGGGGCGATTTCCTTGGCAACGAAGGCTTGCACCTGTTCGCGCAGCATGTCGATGGTTTCGCCGAGGGCAAAGTTCAGGGATGGGTAGCTCATGGGACACCTTTGGCTTTTTTGTCGGGTGCGGAGAGGGAAGGGCTCGCTCTCACCTTGACGTTAACGTAAGCCTGCTATAAATGCCTGTCAATCACCTTTACGTTAACGTCAACTTGGTCCAGAGTAAGTGCGCTTTACAGCTCTTTGTGGCGAGGGAGCTTGCTCTCTCGCCACAAAAGCCTGTGTGCACACGGTTCACCGATACCCCCACCAATAAAGACAAGAGGGTGCGTCATGGATCAATCCGGTTTGCAGTCGCCACTGAGCTACACCCGCGGTTCCGAGGCCAAGGCTTTGCTGTTGCAAACCATCGGCGAGGCGTTCGACCACACCGTGGCCCGCTATCCCGAGGGCGAGGCGCTGGTGGTGCGTCATCAATCGTTGCGCTACACCTGGCAACAGCTCGCTGAAGCCGTCGATGTGCACGCCCGGGCCTTGTTGGCACTGGGCCTGAAAAGCGGCGACCGCCTCGGCGTGTGGGCACCCAACTGTGCCCAGTGGTGCATCAGCCAGTTCGCCAGCGCGAAGATCGGTGTGATCCTGGTCAACATCAACCCGGCCTACCGGGTGTCCGAACTGGAGTACGTGCTCAAGCAGTCCGGTTGCCAGTGGCTGGTGTGTGCCGGGTCATTCAAGACGTCGGACTACCACGCCATGTTGCAGGCACTCGCGCCGGAACTGGCGGAACAGTCGATCGGCCAGTTGCACAGCGAGCGCCTGCCGGATCTGCGGGGTGTCATCAGTCTCGATCCACAGCCGCCTTCGGGTTTCCTGCCCTGGTCGCAGTTGGCTGCCCTGAGCACCGCGGTGACCGCCGGGCAGTTGGCCGAGCGCGAAGCCAGTCTGCATTTCGACCAGCCGGTGAACATCCAGTACACCTCCGGCACCACCGGCTTTCCCAAGGGCGCGACCCTCAGCCATCACAACATTCTCAACAACGGCTACATGGTCGGCGAAAGCCTGGGCCTGACCGCTGCCGACCGCTTGGTGATACCGGTGCCGCTCTATCATTGCTTTGGCATGGTCATGGGCAACCTGGGCTGCGTGACCCACGGCAGCACCATGATCTACCCGAACGATGCGTTCGATCCCTTGCTGACCCTGACCACCGTGGCCGAGGAACAGGCCACGGCGCTGTATGGCGTGCCGACCATGTTCATTGCCCTGCTGGATCAGCCGCAGCGAGGCGAGTTTGATTTGTCCAGCCTGCGCACGGGCATCATGGCCGGGGCCACGTGCCCGATCGAAGTGATGCGGCGGGTCATCGGTGAGCTGCACATGCGCGAGGTGCAGATTGCCTACGGCATGACCGAAACCAGCCCGGTGTCCTTGCAGACCGGCCCTTCGGATGAACTGGAAGTGCGCGTGACCACCGTCGGCCGCACTCAGCCGCACCTGGAAAGCAAGATCATCGACGAAGCCGGTGAAATCGTGCCCCGAGGCACCATTGGAGAGCTGTGCACCCGCGGCTACAGTGTGATGCTCGGCTACTGGAACAACCCCAAGGGCACCGCCGAAGCGATCGACCAGGCGCATTGGATGCACACCGGCGACCTGGCGACCATGGACGAGCAGGGCTACGTCTGCATCGTCGGGCGTAACAAGGACATGATCATCCGTGGCGGCGAGAATGTTTACCCGCGTGAGCTGGAAGAGTTCTTCTTCACCCATCCGGCGGTGGCGGACGTGCAGGTGATCGGCATCCCGTGTTCCCGCTACGGCGAAGAAATCGTCGCCTGGATCAAGTGCCACCCCGGCCACAGTACCACCGCACAGGAGCTGCACGCCTGGTGCAAAGAGCGCATTGCCCACTTCAAGACGCCGCGTCACTTCAAGTTCGTCGATGCGTTTCCGATGACGGTCACGGGCAAGGTGCAGAAATTCCGCATGCGCGAAATCAGCATCCAAGAGCTGTGCGATAGGGACGAGGACTGAACAAGCAAGCCAATGGGCAGTGAGCCCTGTGGGAGCGAGCCAGCTCGCTCCCACCAGCCGATCCCCGGAAACCAAACGCCAGACAGCACAAAGGGGAGCCGAAGCTCCCCTTTAATTTTGTCGTCGCGTGCTCTTTTTTATTATTGAGGGGCGGCCTGTTGTTGTTTTTGGCAGCCGTGGCCCTTTACCGCTGTTTTTGGCGATCCCCATCCGGGATCAAGAGCAAACGTATTTTTTTGAGCGCTGATCTGCCTTTTCGCTTTGCGATCCAACCGATTCGGGCGCTACCTGAAGGTAGTTTTATTGTTCTCTGCCCGGTTGCGGGTTGCTCCTGGAAGCACCCTGAAAAGCACATCTTCTCCAAAAAAATCTGTTAGCTGCGTCTCTGCCGTGTTGTTTTTGTTATGTCAGAGTCGTTTCGTCTTGTTTTTATTGGGTTTGCTGCGTTTTTTTATTCTTGTTGTACCAGAGATATAGCAGGTGCCGTGCCAACTTTTAAAACTCTATATAAATCAATGAGTTGAATTTTTTATCAAAAAAATCTGGCGGGCCAAACCTGACAAATTGTTTCCGTGTTACTCGTTTCGCCGCCGTTACAAAGCCCAGCGGTAACACCTCACTGTGCGCTGCGTGCCTTGGCGACGCGTGAACCGGTGGGACGGCCCAGCACGTCACAGATCTGCCGGCCCGCGGCAATCAATGCCTCCAGGTCGACACCGGTCTCGATGCCCAGGCCGTTGAGCAGGTAGAGCACGTCCTCGGTGGCGACGTTACCGCTGGCGCCCTTGGCGTAGGGGCAGCCCCCCAATCCGGCGATGGAGCTGTCGAACACCGCGATCCCTTCCAGCAGGCTGGCGTACACGTTGGCCATGGCCTGGCCGTAAGTGTCATGGAAATGCCCGGCGAGCTTGTCCCGCGGCACTTGCGCGCCGACCACCTCGAACATCCTGCGGGTGGCGCCGGCGGTGCCCGTGCCGATGGTGTCGCCCAGGGACACTTCATAGCAGCCCATCGCGTACAGCTCACGCGCGACCCACGCGACTTGCTCGGGCTTGACCGTGCCTTCATACGGGCAGCCCAGCACGCAGGACACATAGCCACGCACGCTGACACCGTGCTGCCGGGCAGCCGCCATGATTGGCGCGAAGCGCTCCAGGCTTTCCTTGATGGAGCAATTGATGTTGCGCTGGGAGAATGCTTCGGACGCGGCGGCAAATACCGCCACTTCCTTCACGCCAGCCGCCAGCGCGTCTTCAAAGCCCCGCAGGTTTGGCGCCAGGGCGCCATAGGTAACACCGGGCTTGCGCTGGATCTGCGCAAAGACCTCGGCGGAGCCGGCCATTTGCGGCACCCATTTGGGCGAAACGAAACTGCCGACCTCGATGTAGCCCAGGCCGGCGGCGCTCAAGGCATCCACGAGGTTCACCTTGTCGGCGACGCTGATGGGGTGTGCCTCGTTCTGCAGGCCATCGCGGGGGCCGACTTCGATCAAGCGTACAAAGGAGGGGAGGGACATAGAGGTTGACCTGTAGTGAGTTGCCAATATGTTGAGCGCAATGATGAACCCATTGTGGGAGCGAGCTTGCCCGCGATAGCTCTGGATCAGCTTGCATCGATGTTGAATGTGCCGTCATCGCGAGCAAGCCCGCTCCCACAGGGGAAAGTGTTACTGGACGATTTTCTCACCCTCGATCGTCTGCTCCAGCGCCTGGATGCAGCGTTCTTCGGCAGTGTCGAGTTCCAGTTTCATCTGTTCGATGTCCAGCAATTGCTGTTCGAGCTGCTCCCGGCGCTCGGCGATTTTCGCCAGCATGCTGTGCAGTTGTTTCCGGTTGCCGCTGGTGGGGTCGTAGAGCTCGATCAGCTCGCGGCACTCGGCCAGGGAGAAGCCGATGCGCTTGCCCCGCAGGATCAGCTTCAGGCTGACCTTGTCCCGCGGCGAATAGATGCGTTCCTGGCCGCGACGCTCTGGGCTCAACAGGCCTTGCTCTTCATAGAAGCGGATGGCGCGGGTGGTGATGTCCAGCTCACGGGCGAGGTCGGAGATGCTGTAGGTCTGGCTGCTCATGGAAGCGCTCGAAACGAAGGGGGCTGGCGCTAAGCTAAAGGCAGGTTGACGTTCGCGTCAAGCAAGGAGGTTCTGTACACAAAACCTGTGGGAGCAAGCTTGCTCCCACAATGTTGGTCGCCTAAACCTTGTCGAGCTTCTTCTCATGGGCCGTCACTTGCTGGCACAGCTCGATCATCTGCTCGCGCATCCAGCGGTTGGCCGGGTCCTGGTCGGTGCTTTCATGCCAGTAAAGGTGGGTTTCCACTGGCGGCACATCGTTGACCGGCAATTGGAAGGCGTGCAGGTCGTGGCGGCGGGCGAAGCGTTCGGGCACGGTCATGACCATGTCGGTCTGCTGCAACACCTGGGACGCCATCAGGTAATGTTGGGAACGCAGGGCGATCTTGCGCTGGATGCCCATCTTGCCCAAGGCCAGGTCGACATAGCCCAGGCCATTGCGCCGGCTGGAAATATGCACGTGGGTCTGGGCCAGGTAATCGTCGAGGTTGATCTTTTCCTTGCCCGCCAGTGGGTGCCCCTTGCGCATGGCGCACACGTAGCGGTCTTCCATGAGCTTGACGTGGCGCACCTGCGGGTCGGTGTTGAGCGGTGCATCGACGGCGAAGTCGAGGCGACCGGCCGCCAGTTCCTTGGTGGTCTCACGGCGCTTGGACAGGAAACTCTCGATGGCCACGGTCGGCGCCAGGCGGCGCAGGCGCTGGAACAGCGGCGGCAGGATCACGCCTTCGGTGAGGTCGGTCATGCTGATGCGGTACGTCTTGACGGCCTGCAAGGGGTTGAAGATGCGGCTTTCCTGCACCGACACCCGCAGCAGCGACAACGCGTTGCGCACCGGGCCGATGATGTTCTGGGCCATGGGCGTGGGCACCATGCCCTGGGCGGTGCGCACGAACAGCGGATCGTTGAAGGTTTCGCGCAAACGCGCCAGGGCATTGGACACGGCGGGCTGAGTGATGCCGACGATTTGGCCGGCGCGGGTCAGGTTGGCTTCGGTGTAGATCGCGTCGAAGACGATGAAAAGGTTCAGGTCGACCTTGCTCAGATTCATGGCGCTGCACTCTTGTATTCGGGCGGGTTCTTGGACTTGTTGTGGGTGCCAGGTAACGATGCGAATCAGTGAAACATATATCGGTGATGAATGTTAATACACGCCGAGAATAGGTTAGGTAAATTTTCGTAGCTGAACTAGCATCGATTTCATGACCTGAAATCAACCTCTGCCAAGAAGGTGCTGTCCATGGATTTTGCCTATACCCCCAAGGTTCAGGAATTGCGTGAACGCGTCACGGCGTTCATGGATGCCTATGTCTATCCGGCTGAAGCGGTGTTCGAGCGGCAAGTGGCCGAAGGCGACCGCTGGCAGCCCACGGCGATCATGGAAGAGCTCAAGGCCAAGGCCAAGGCCGAAGGCCTGTGGAATTTGTTTCTGCCTGAGTCGGAGCTGGGTGCCGGCCTGACCAATCTGGAATATGCGCCGCTGGCAGAAATCATGGGCCGCTCGCTGCTGGGACCGGAGCCGTTCAACTGCTCGGCGCCGGACACCGGCAACATGGAAGTGCTGGTGCGTTACGCCAACGAGGAGCAGAAACAACGCTGGCTCGCGCCGCTGCTGCGCGGCGAGATCCGTTCGGCCTTTGCCATGACCGAACCGGATGTGGCCTCGTCGGACGCCACCAACATGGCCGCCCGCGCCGAGCGCGACGGTGACCAGTGGGTGATCAACGGCAAGAAATGGTGGACGTCGGGGGCTTGCGATCCACGTTGCAAGATCCTGATCTTCATGGGCCTGAGCAACCCCGATGCGCCGCGCCACGCCCAGCACTCGATGATCCTGGTGCCGGTGGACACTCCCGGGGTGAAAATCGTCCGGCCGCTGCCGGTGTTCGGCTACGACGATGCGCCACACGGCCACGCCGAAGTGCTGTTCGACAACGTGCGGGTGCCGTACGAAAACGTTCTGTTGGGTGAAGGACGCGGCTTCGAGATCGCCCAGGGGCGTCTCGGCCCAGGCCGGATCCACCACTGCATGCGTTCCATCGGCATGGCCGAGCGCGCATTGGAATTGATGTGCAAGCGCGCCGTCAGCCGCACCGCGTTCGGCCAGCCGTTGGCGCGCCTGGGCGGTAACGTCGATAAGATCGCCGACTCGCGCATGGAGATCGACATGGCGCGCCTGCTGACCTTGAAGGCGGCGTACATGATGGACACGGTGGGCAACAAAGTGGCGAAGAGTGAAATCGCCCAGATCAAGGTGGTTGCGCCGAACGTGGCGTTGAAGGTCATCGACCGGGCGATCCAGATCCACGGGGGCGCCGGGGTTTCCAACGATTTCCCGCTGGCCTACATGTACGCCATGCAGCGCACCCTGCGCCTGGCCGACGGCCCGGATGAAGTGCATCGGGCAGCCATCGGCAAGTTCGAGATCGGCAAGTACGTGCCCAAGGAGATGTTGCGCAGCGGGCGCTGAAGACCAGCTTGCATCCGCCGCCATAAGAGCCCTGTGGGAGCGGGCTTGCCCGCGAAGAGGGCGGTACCTTCAAAAGAGATGCAAGCTGACCCACCGCCTTCGCGAGCAAGCCCGCTCCCACGGGGAATGAGTATGTGTCCAAGATGGACGACGCACCGCAAACCCACTGTGGGAGCGGGCTTGCCCGCGAAGAGGGCGGTACCTTCAAAAGAGATGCAAGCTGACCCACCGCCTTCGCGAGCAAGCCCGCTCCCACAGAGGAATATGGCGGTCACCGATATCGCGGCCACCCAGATCCCCTGTGGGAGCGAGCTTGCTCGCGATGGCGGCTCCAGGACTACTCCTTGACGCTCATGTACTCTTCGGCCCAGCGGATGTATTCCTCGGGCTGGGTGTAGGTGTGGGTCAGTTCAGTGGCGCTGAGGTCCGAGGCCTGGGTGAAGATCTGGCGTTGTTCGCGCAGGCTGTCGTAGGTGGCCTTGATCGCGGCGAAGTAGGCGCCGTGGCCGTCGATGGTGACGCGCACGCCCAGTTCGGCCAGGCGCTTGTCGTCGCGCAGCAGCGGGTTGCCGTAGGTGACGAGCATCAACGGCACGGTCAGGTTCTCGCTGATCTTTTCCAGGTGCTCGAAGTCTTGCACGCCCACCATGCAGATCCCGTCCGCCCCGGCTCGTTCGTATTGCTGGGTCCGGCTGATGATTTCCTGGACCGGCAGGATCCCGGCATTGGTCCGGGCAATGATCGCCATTTCCGGGTCGACCCGGGCTTCCAGCGCCGCGCGAATCTTGCCGACGCCTTCGGCCACGCTGATCAGGTCGGTGGACTTGCGGCCAAACTGGGCCGGCAGCAAGGTGTCCTCGATGGTCAGCGCCGCCACGCCGGCGCGCTCCAGCTCGATGATGGTGCGCATCACGTTCAAGGCGTTGCCATAGCCATGGTCGGCGTCGGCGATTACCGGCAGTTGCGCCACGCGACCGATACGGGTGGCCTGTTCGGCGAACTCGCTGAGGGTGATCAAGGCAAAGTCCGGCGCGCCCAACACTTGCAACGACGCGACCGAGCCGCCCAGGATCCCTACTTCAAAGCCCAGGTCGGCGGCGATCCGAGCCGACATCGGATCAAACACCGACGCGGTGTGGTAGCAGGTCTGGGAAGCCAGCAGTTGACGAAAGTTGCGGCGTAAATCTTGATGGGAAAGCCTGGACATGTGAGTTCCACCATTGGAATGGAACGGCTTGAGCAAAAGTGTCAACGCCGAAAGAATCAAAGGCTATCACGTGGCAGGTATAAAGATGATGACGAATGCGCATGGGCCATGCCTGCGGTGCATTGTCGAGTAGGCGGCGAGGCTACGCCGCCACTGCCTGTTGCCCCTGCTTGAGGAGTGCCACGGCGCGCACGGTGTCGCCGGGTTGCACTTGCAGGCGCTTGGCGGTGAGACGGTCGACGAGCAGGCTGTGGCCGTGCTGGTGGGCCCGGGCGCTGGTGACACGGCAGTTTTCCAGGCGTCGGTTATGGATCAGCCACACCGGCGACTGTTCGTCCGGTGCGCCCACGGCCAGGGTCAGCGACTGGCTGTCGCGCACGGTGCGGATCTTCGCCACCGGCGCTTCGATCACGGGGCCTGCGTCGAAAATGTCGATGTAGCCCTTATGGCTGAAGCCTTCGGCATTGAGAATCCGCATGGCCGGCTCGCTGTTTGGATGGGCCTTGCCGATCACCGCCTGGGCCTGTTCGGTGAGCAGGCAGGTGTACAGCGGTTGGCGTGGCATCAGCTCGGCGATGAACGATTTGTTGCCCATGCCGGACAACTGGTCTGCATAGCTGAAGTCCCTGCGGAAAAAGTGCCGTCCCAGGCTGTCCCAGAACGGCGAGCAGCCCTGTTCGTCGGCATGGCCACGCAGCTCGGCGATCAGTTTTTCCCCGAACAGCTGGGAAAACTCGGCCACGAACAGCAACCGTGCCAGGGACAACAGGCGCCCATTGTGGCCATGACGTTGTTCGGGGTGCAGGAACAACGAGCAGATTTCCGATTGCCCGGTCATCTCGTTGTTCAGGAACAGCGTCGGGATCTGTCGCTGGATGCCCAGTTCCGGTGCCGAACCGACGGTCACCCCGACCCGGTAGTTGTACCAGGGCTCGCGCAGTCCCACCGCGCCGGTCAGGGCGCTGATGCCCACCACCTGGTGGTCATCGTCTTCGAGCACGAACAGGTAATCAGCGTCGGCGCGTTCCACTTGCCCGGCAAAGGTGCGCTGGGCCCAGCGCACGCGATGGGCCAGGCGCTCTTCGTTGGCCGGCAGGCTGGTGAAGCCGGGGCCCGCGCAACGGGCCAGGTCCAGCAGCGCAGGCAGGTCGGTGAGGGCGACCGGGCGGACAATCATGATGCTGCTCCTTCGTCGTGTCGGTTCCGGTGCCGATGCGGGAGGTTCATAGGGTCACCACCCGGATCGGGTCGCCTGGCGCGACGCCCAGGGCAGCCAGCAGGTCCGGCGACAGGGCCACCGGGCCTTGCGGGTTCACATCCAGTTCGGCGACGACGGCGCGGTAGTTGCCGAGCCCTTCGTTGCTCACCAGGTACCGGCCCCTGGCGTCGATCTGCGGGCTATGGCTGGCGATGGCGAGCCGGCTCTGGGTGATGGAGCGGATGTTCGCGATGCGCGCATGCAGTGTCGGTCCGCCGTCGAAGAGGTCCACGTAGTTGTTGGTTTCGAAGCCCTCGCGCGCCAGGATGTCGAAAGCGTCCTGGCCGTCGGGATGGACCCGGCCGATACACGCCTGGGCCGCGGGCGGCAGCATCGGCACGTAGATCGGGTATTGCGGCATCAGCTCGGCGAGGAAGGTGCGGCTTTGCAAACCACACAGGCGTTCGGCTTCGACGTAGGGCAGGTCGAAGAAGTGCTGGCCGATGGCGTCCCAGAACGGCGACTGGCCGTCTTCGCTGAAACCGACGATTTCGGTGATCACGCCTTCGGCAAAGCGCTGGGGATGGGCGGCGATGAACATCAGCCGGGCCCGGGACAACAGCTCCGAGGCCGGTGTACGCACGCGCTCGGCATCGATGTGAAAGCTGCGCAGCAGCGTCTGGCCATTGAGGTCCTGGCACAGCGACAGTGCCGGGACCCCGTGCTGGATGTTCAACTCCCGGGATTCGCTGGAAAACGGCCGGTTGCGCAAACTGTAGAACGGTTCGTTGCAACCGGTGTTGGCGAGCACTTCCGAGCAGCCGACCAGGCGCCCGTCATCGAGGTCTTGCAGGACGAAAAAATAACTCTCCCCGCCGGCCTTCTGCACATCGGCCTCCAACGAGGCGCACGAGGCGAGGATTTTCTCCCGCAGGCGCTCGGTGTCGTCTGGCAGCGACGTGACGCCCACCAGGCTGTCCCGGGCCAACTGCTGCAGTTGCGGCAGATCGCTAAGTTGCACTGGACGTAAAGCCAGCATGGATTGCACTCCTGTTCCAGAGGGCCCGGTGCCTGGCACCGGGCTTGACGATCACTGTCGATGTCCACGCATTGTCATCACCGGCGGTCGAACCCTTCGACCGCCGCCCCTCATTGGCCGGTCGGGTCGGGCAGGGTGGTGCGTCCGCCGAATCGGTTCAACGCACACAGGTAGATCACGCCGGCGGCAATCCAGATCAGGCCGAGTTTCTGCGCCCCGACGCCCATGTTGTACATGATGGCCGCGACGATCGCGAAGCCCACCAGCGGGCAGACCAGGTGACGGATGAACTGGCCCGAGCGCTGGCGTCTCCAGTAGTGGTTGATCACGGTGATGTGCAGCAACATGAAGCCACTCAGGGCGCCGAAATTGACCAGGGAGGTGAGGGTGTCCACGGCGTCGATGAACAGGTAGCAGATCAGCAGCGACAGCAGCGCGACCAGGTAGATGCTCACGTACGGGGTGTTGTGCCTTGGATGAACCTTGGCCAACACTTTGGGCAACTGGCCGTCCCGGGCCATGCCGAACAGCAGGCGCGATACCGCCGCCTGCGAGGTGATCGCCACTGCGACGCCCCAGGCCAGGGCCGTGGCGACAGCGGTCAAGGTGGCCAGCCAACTGCCGGCCGCCAGCTCGGCGATTTCATAGAACGCGGTGTCGGCGGACTTGAAGCCCATGCCGGCCGCCAGGTCGGTGGCGATCCAGGTCTGCACCACGAAGATCACCCCCATCACCAGCAGGGTCACCAGCGCCGCCTTGCCGATGCTGCGGCCCGGCTCGTGCTTGATTTCCTCGGCCAGGGTGGAAATGGCGTCGAAGCCCAGGAACGACAACACCGCGATGGACACGGCCTGCATCAGCAGGGCGAAGTTGAAGTGTTCGGGGCTGTACAGCGGCGCCAGGGTCAATTGGCCGTTGCCGGCGCCACCGTGCAGGGCTGTCCAGGCATACGACAGGAAGATCCCCAGCACCACCAGTTGGGCCAGCAGGAACAGGATGTTCATCCGCGCGGTGAAGGTAATGCCCCGCAGGTTGACGAAGGTCGCGCTGAGCAGGAACGCGAGGATGAAACCGACCTTGGGGATCTGCGGGTACAAATGATTCAGCGCCATCGCCGCGTACACGTACAGCAGCGGCGGGATCAGCAGGTAGTCCAGCAACATCAGCCAGCCGGCGATGAAGCCGACGTGTGGGTTGAGACCCCTTTGCGCGTAGGAATAGACCGAGCCGGCTACCGGAAAGGCCCTGGCCATGCTCCCGTAGCTCAACGCGGTGAACAGCATCGCCACCATGCCGATGATGTACGCCAGCGGCACCATCCCCGGCGCCTCGGCGTTCACGTAGCCATACACGCCGAACGGCGCGATGGGGATCATGAAGATCATCCCGTACACCACCAGGTCGGTGAGTGACAGGCTGCGTTTCAACTCCTGTTTGTAGCCAAATGCCTCGATACTCATGAGCCGTTCTCCTTTTCAGCTGTGTAGGTTGTGCTGGCTTGCCGCTGTGCCTAGAGCAGCGGGGCCAGGTATGCACTCCAGGTGCGTACCGCTTCGGGGCTGCGCAGCAAGTCGTTGCGCACCTCGATCAACACCGAATCCAGGCCGCGTCCATCGCCGTGCACCGGAACCGTCATGTCGGTCAACGGGTTGATCTTGTAGGGTTGGTTACCGGCCGCCCGCAGGGAATGGCGGGTCAGCCCGTCGACGATGCGCTGGGCATAGTCCCGGGCTTCACCGAACAGTACGCCCGCTTCCAATGCGCGTGGCTGGCCGTAGAACACCGGGGTGAAACTGTGAATGCCCACCACCCGCACGGGGCGGTTGTCGGCCAGGCGGCGGTCGATCAGCGCGCGCAAGCAATCGTGGAACGGATGGAACAGGCACTGCTGGCGGTAGGCGCGGGTGGCGTCGTCGAGGGACTGGTTACCCGGAACCTGGTAGATCTCGCTTTGTGGCGGGATGCTGTCGGCCACGTGCAGCGGGCGGTTCAGGTCGATCAGCAGGCGCGAATAGCGGGCCGACAGCAGCGTCGCGCCGAGGGTCTCGGACAAGCGTTCGGCCAGGGCCAGGGCACCGATGTCCCAGGCGATGTGTTCGTGGGAGGCGGTTTCATCCAGGCCCAGGTCGTTCAGGGCCGGGGGAATGAAGCGGCTGGCGTGTTCGCACACCAGCACCAGCGGGTGTTCGGAGTCTTCCCGCAGCAACCGGTAGGCCGGCTCGGTATAGAGCCCCGACTCGGCACACTCAATAGATTCGCGCATAGTGCTCACAACGCTCGGCAGGTGACAGCGCCTCGGTCAAGGCCAGCTCCTGGGCCTTCAAGGCGAAATAGGTTTCGACCAGCGGGCGGGGCAGGGCTTGAAGCAGCGCCCCGCTGTGACGCAGGCAATCCAGTGCCTGGGCCAGGGTCGTTGGCAGGGCGATAATGCCACGTTCGCGCCGCTGTGCTTCATCCAGCTCATCGGGTATTTCATCGGTCACCGCGTTCAGCGGCAGGCGCTGTTCGATGCCCAGTCGTCCGGCGATCAACACGGCGGCCATCGCCAGGTGTGGTGAGGCGGTGGCGTCCATGGCGCGGAACTCCAGGTTGTACTGGCTCGCCACCGACTTGCCCCCCAGGCTCACCGTGGGGCAGATGCGCAATGCCGCCTCGCGGTTGCGCTGTCCCAGGCAGGCATAGGAGGCGCTCCAGTGATGGGGTTGCAGGCGTTCGTAGGACACCGGGGTCGGCGCGGTCAGGGCGCACAGCGCCGGCAGATAGTGCAGCACGCCAGCGGCCCAGTGCTGGCCGAGGCTGGACAGGCCGTTGGCGCTTGCGTCGTCGTGCAGCATCGGGTCGCCGCTCAAGTCCTGCAGGCTCAGGTGCAGGTGCACGCCGTTGCAAATGGCGTGTTCCCCAGTCTTGGGCGCGAAACTCAGGTCCAGGCCCATCTGCCGGGCGATCTCCCGGCTGATTTCCCGCACGTTCACCGCGCGATCGGCAGCGGCCACCCCGAGGGTCGGGCGGCAGGTGATCTCGTACTGGTGCTTGCCGTATTCGGGCAGGAACATCTCCGGTTCGACACCGCCGGCCCGCAGCGCACTGAGCAGCCAGCCGGCGAACCCGGCCTGCTGGCGCTGGGCCTGGAGGCTGAAGGCCAGGCGATCAGGCAGGGCGGGCGTGGCGCTCAGGTTGAACTCATGTTCGAACGCGGCGAAAACCTGCATCCCCAGTCCGGTGCGGTAACGCTCCACTTCGTTCTGCAGCAGCGTGCGCGGGCAGGCGCCCCAGGGCCGGCCGTCGGTCTCGCGCACGTCGCAGTGGATGAAGTCCAGGGCCGGCGCGGCGCTGTCGGGGCCATTGTCGACGGTCACCCGGCTGGACAGGTCCGGTATCAGCCGCAGGTCGCCATGGGCGCCCCAAGGGTTGCTTGACGCGATGATGTCCTGGGGTGTCAACGCACTGTTGGCCGGCACCCAGCCACAGCCGGCGCTGACGTAGTGGGCCAGTTCGTCGCTGGGCAGCGAACGCCCGCGGGTCACGCCGATCAGGTCGGTGCTCACCAGTGTCGTCAGGGGCAGCGGTAACAGGCGTGGCGCCGTATCGGGGCGGCTCATGGCTGCATCTCCTGCAAGCGAGCGAGCACGGTGGCGGTGTCGGTGATCCAGCAATAACCCTTGATCGCGTTCAGGCAGGCCAGGTGGCGCTGTTCGGTGTACGTGGCGCAGGCATCTTCCACCAGCGTGACCAGGTAACCGCGGTCGGCGGCGTCGCGGACCGCCATGTCGACGCATTGGTCAGTGACGATGCCGGCGACGATCAGGTGGCGGGTTTCCAGGTTACGCAGCACGTAGTCGATGTTGGTGGAATTGAAGACCCCGGAGGACGTCTTCGGCAGCACGATCTCGTTTTCCTGCGGGGCAAGCTCGGCGATGATCTGCGCCTCGGGGCTGCCCTTGGGCAGGTGCATGTCCGACAGCTTGTGATCCAGGGAACGGTCGCGGCCATCGGCGGTGAGGCTTTCGATGTGGGTGTGCAGCACGTTGTGCCGCGCCGCCCGCATCGCGGCGAGCAAGCGTTGCTGGTTGGGGATCACCTGTTGGCGGGCGCGGCGGATGAAGTACTCGGCCTCGGGGCTGGCGAGGTGGGCATCGAACTGCACTTCCAGCCAGGCGCGTTGCATGTCCACCAGCAGCAAGGCCGTGTGGTCGCGGGTGAACGGCAGGTCCCGGGGCGAACGGTGGGGGAGCGAGAACATCCTTATTTTTCCTCCAACAGGTGCGTGTTGAATGCCGAGCGCAAGGCGTCGATGCCGTCCAGGCGTTCGGCCAGATCGGGGCATTGCAGCGTCAGGCAGGCGACCAGGGCCTCGACCTGGGCCAGCGCCGGGACCAGGCTGTCGAACGCCGAGACTGACTCGACCGGGGCACTGATGATCAGGTCGGCCAGCTCGCGCAAGGGCGAAGCGTAGACGTCGCTGAACAGCACGACCCGGGCATGCCGTTCCTTGGCCGCGCTCGCCACTCGCAGGGCCTGGGCCTGGTAGCGCCGGTAATCGAAGATCAGCACCAGGTCCTGGCGCTGGACGTCGAACAAGCGATCAGGCAGTTGGGCGTTGTCCTCCAGGGCAAAACAGCCGGCGCGCAGCAGGCGCAGGTGGTTGAGCAGGTAGTGGGCGAGGAAACTGCTGAAGCGCCCGCCGAAGCAATGCACCTGATGGCGGCTGTCGAGCAGCCACTGCACCAGGATGCGCACGTCTTCGGGTTGGGTCAGGGCCTGGGTGTCGCTGAGGTTGCGTTGGCTGACCGCCAGGTAGTGGCTCCAGGTATCGCCCTGCTGCGATTTTGCCCGCGGTTGCAACAGCGTGCGCGGGGAGCGCAGGCGGTGATCCATGTCACTGAGCAACGCCTCCTGGAATTCGGCATAGCCACCAAAGCCGAGCTTTTTCACCAGCCGCACGATGGTCGGGTCGCTGACACCAGCGTGGTCCGCCAGGCGCGACATCGGCCCCAGGCCATTGCGTGGGTAGTGGTCGAGCAGGGCGCGTACGACCTTGCGTTCCGACGGCGTCAACACCAGGCCGGGATCGGTGATCAGGTCTCTGAGAGGCGGCATCCGTGCTCCTTGCCGGGATGGGTGTTGGATTTCTTTCATAACTCCTGAAAATAGTATTTATGTAGCTGGTGCTACATGTCCAGCGCTTTTTACGTCCCGTTTAAAATGACCGGGTAGGGTCCGAAAGCGCCGTAGGACATGGCTTTGGTCGAAGTGACTCGGTATGTCAGCCAATGCTTTTTGTTGTGTAAGAAATAACGCCATTTTGTCTCGGTTATTTGATTTCGTATAAGGTGCTGTACAAGTAAAAGCCTGAATATGCCGGCGATGAACCGCTTTTGAATGTGTGGGAGTTCCTGCGTGCAAGCCACTCGCCTGACCCTGATTTGCCATGCCCGGACCGTCGCCCAGAAACACGCGCGTTTCGGCCTGGATGAGCCGCTGGACGCCGATTGGCTGGCACAGCGTCGCAGCGTCGGCGATGACTACCGCCACGTTCGGCACCTGCTGTGCGCACCGGAGTTGCGCGCGCGCCAGACCGCCGCGTTGTTCGGCCTCGAGCCTGAGGTGACCGAGGCCCTGGCCGATTGCGACTTGGGCAACTGGCGCGGGCGGTCCATCGACGAGCTGTTCAAGGACGAGCCGCGCGCAGTGCAAGCCTGGCTCGACGACCCTGAGGCGGCACCCCACGGCGGTGAGTCCGTCGCCGCTTTGTGCCGCCGGGTCGGCGACTGGCTGGCGAACCTGGAAACCCGGCCAGGGCACGTGCTGGCCGTCACTCATCCCTTTGTGATTCGCGCGGCGCTGGTCCATGTCCTGGGCTGTAGCGCCGCCTTCAACCGGATCGACATCGAACCACTGTCCGCCGTCGAGTTGCGCTTCAATGGCGTCTGGCGATGGCGCACGCAGGGCCCTGGCCAGGAGACGTCAGCATGAAGCAGCTATTGGTCATCGGCATCGGTGCCGGCGATCCGGATCACCTGACCATGCAGGCCGTCAAAGCCCTGAACCGAGTGGACGTGTTCTTTCTCATGGACAAGGGCCCGGCCAAGGGCACACTGCTGGATTTGCGCCATGAGATCTGCCGGCGCTACATCGTCGATCACCCATACCGCTTCGTCACCGCCGACAGTCCCGAGCGCCAGCGTGGCGAGGTGGACTATCCGACCAGCGTCGAAGACCTCAACCGCGCGAAACAGGCCACCTTCGAACGGCTGATCAATGATGAGTTGTCCGACGGGCAGTGCGGTGGCTTTCTGGTGTGGGGCGACCCTTCGCTGTACGACAGCACGGTGCGCATCCTGCAGTCGATCCTCGACGCGGGCCGTTGTGCCTTCGAGTTCGAAGTGATCCCCGGCATCAGCAGTGTCCAGGCCCTTGCGGCTCGCCATCGCGTGCCGCTGAACAGCATTGGCGGCGCGCTGGAGATCACCACCGGGCGGCGCCTGGCGGCGGGGCAGGTGAGCGACGCCGCCAGCGTGGTGGTGATGCTCGATGCCGAGGACGCGTATCGCCAGGTGAGCGATCCGGATACGCAGGTCTACTGGGGCGCTTATGTCGGGACGCCGGATGAAATCCTGATCCAGGGGCGGCTGGGGGACGTGGCCGACGACATCGAGCGCACCCGCAAGGCCGCGCGCAAGGCGCATGGCTGGATCATGGATACTTACTTGTTGCGCAAGCCCTGAAGCTGTCCATTGTTTGTGCGGGCGCTATTGCTAATCCACTGCATTCACCCCCGCCCAAACCGCTCCCGATACACCGAAGGCGCCAACCCGACCACGCTGCGAAACGCCACGCGAAAGCTTTCCACCGAACGGTAGCCACACAACTGGGCGATGTTGTCGGTGTTGTCTTCGGTGCTTTCCAGCAGCTCGCGGGCGCGGGCCAGGCGTTCGTGTTGCAGCCAGGCCTTGGGCGACACGCCGCAAGCCTGGGTGAAATGGCGCAGGAAGGTGCGTTCGCTCATGGCCGCCTGGCTGGCCAGTTCGCGCACGCCGAGGGGTTCGTGCAGGCGCTCGCGGGCCCATTGCATGACGCTCGACAGGTCGCTGCGAGGCGTGCGACTGACCGGCGAAGGAATGAACTGCGCCTGTCCGCCGGTCCTTTGCGGTGACATCACCAAGCGCCGCGCCACCGTGTTGGCGACCTGGACGCCATAGTCCCGCGCCACCAAGTGCAGGCAGGCATCGATGCCGGCGGCGCTGCCGGCCGAGGTGATGACCTGGCCGGAATCCACGTACAACACGTCCGGGTCCACCCGGATGGCGGGGAAGCGCTCGGCCAGTTCGTCGGTGTAGCGCCAGTGAGTGGTGGCGCCGAGTCCATCGAGCAGCCCGGCCGCCGCCAGGACGAACGCCCCCGAACAGATCGACAGCAGCCGCGCGCCACGGGCGTGGGCCCGGCGCAGCGCCTCCAGCAACGCTTCGGACGGCGGTTCGCTGCGGCTGCGCCAACCGGGCACGACAATGGTCCGGGCCGTGTCGAGCAGTTCCATGCCGCCATCGGCCAGGATCTGGAAGCCGCCCATGGCACGCATCGGGCCGTCATCCACCGCGACGATCCGGTGCACGTACCAGGGAAACTCGAACTCGGGACGTTCCAGCCCGAAAATCTCGACGGCGACGCCGAATTCGAAGGTGCACAAGCCGTCGTAGGCAAGGATCGCGACTAGGCCGGAGGTAGGCTGCATTTGTCGGAAAATTCCCAGAGAGTGTCGTATGCGCCACTGTAGCGGTAACCCAGGGGCGGATAAAGTCTGTCCATGCCCTCATCACCTTGGAGTACACACGATGACTAGCCTGGTTCGCGAAGTGCCTGCCGCCCCGTCCGATATCGCCCTGGAGCATTTCCGCCGGCGCCTGTCGTTCGAAACCGATTGTTCCGACGTCCACGCCAGCCAGCAGGCCGGCGAGCTCGACTTTGTCCTGGTGGACGTCCGCGGACCGTCGGCCTACGAGCGCGGGCATGTGCCCGGGGCGATCAACCTGCCGACCCGCACGCTCACCGCCCAGGCTTTGGCGGCGTACCCCAAGGCCACGCTGTTCGTGGTGTATTGCGCCGGCCCGCATTGCAACGGGGCGAACAAGGCGGCGGTTCGCCTGGCGACCTTGGGTTACCCGGTCAAGGAAATGATCGGCGGCGTCATGGGCTGGCTCGATGAAGGGTTTCGCCTGACCGGCCTGGTGGAGCGAGTGGCGGACCAGGCTGTGCGCTGCGATTGCTGATACGGGCCCCCCGGCTGGCCGGGCGCTTGCTCAGCGCCGCATTCGAACGAGGTCATCCATGGCCGACAGGAAACGTTGAACGTCGTCTTGAGAGGTGTAATGCGCCAGGCTGATCCTGGCCACGCCGTCATGCTCGTCAACACCCAGGGCCCGAACGGTCTGCGGGCTGAAGTGATGACCATGCCAGAGACGAATGCCTTGTTCGGCCATGTACCGGGAAATCATCTCGCTGGGTGTCGACGCCAGGGTAAAGGCCACGGTCGGCACCCGGCGTTCCCGTGCCTGGGCTGCGTGGTAGCCGTGGATATGAACGCCTTTGAAGCTGCCCAACCCCTCCAGGGCTGACTGCACCAGCCGTTGCTCGTATTCGATGATGGCGTGCATCCCCGCGACAATCTGCTGCCGCTTGCCCGTCTGCTCGCCGCACGCACCAAACTCGCGCCCGATCCAGGCCAGGTGTTCGATGGCACCGAGGATTCCGGCGATGGCCTCGCGGCTCTTGCTCCCGGTTTCGAATTTATAGGGTGGTTTATCGGCCGTGGGCCGGGGTTTGTAGGGCATGAGCCTCTCGAGCAAGGCCAGGCGGCCCCAGAGGATCGCGTGATGGGGGCCGTGGAGTTTGTGCGAGGAACACACCAGGAAGTCACACTGCAGGGCCTGCACATCGATCACCCCATGGGGCGCGAACTGAACCGCATCGACATAGACCACCGCGCCTTTGCGCCTGGCCAGGGCGGCCACCGCGGCGACATCATTGATCGTGCCGGTGACGTTGTTCGCATAGCTCAACGCGACGACCTTGGTCCGATCCGTGATGATCGAGTCCATGTCGGCAATGCTGAAACCGTAGGCAAGGGGATCGAACGGCAGCCAGCGAACGTTCAGTTCCAGGTCTTTGGCTAATTCGAGCCAGGGCGAAATATTGGCTTCATGGTCGGACTGGGTCAGGACAATCTCATCACCTTTGCCAAGGCTTCGCCCCAGGCAACGTGAGAGATGGAACGTCAGCGTCGTCATGTTCTGGCCGAACACGATTTCCTCGGCACAGTGGGCATTGACCAGTGCGGCGGCTGCGCACCGAGCTTGGTCGATGGCGTCTTGTGCCATGACCGATGTCGAGAAATGGCCGCCCAGGTTGGCGTTGTGTTCAATCGCGGCCTCGACGCTGGCCGCAAGGGCACGCTTGCACATCTGGGTGCCGGCGGCGCTGTCGAGAAACACGCTGTCACGCGCCGAGGCCAGGGAGAACACCGGAAACTGTTGCCTGATACGCTCGATATCCAACATGTCGATCCTTCGTGATGGCGACTGAGGCTGTTCAGGCTTTCAAGTCGCTGAGGCTGATGCCCTGGGCCAGCAGCAAGTCCCTGATCCGATCCGATTCCGCCCAGTTCCTTTCGTTACGGGCCACGTTACGCGCGGCGATCAATTGGCTTTGTTCCGATGTCAGGCGGGTGGCCTGGGCGTCGAACAAACCGATGTCCAGCACTGCGTTGAAACTGCGCAGCAGGTCGATGCGTTCCGATTCAGTCAGCTCACTGGACTTGATCACCCACCAGAACTCAGCCATGGCGCTGGGCGTGTGCAGGTCCTTTTCCAGCGCAGCGAAGAACCTTCGATAGGAAGCGGCATGCGTGGCCGAAAAAGCCTCGCCGACAGGGCCGCTGTTTTCCAGGGCGCTGCTGATCCGTCGCCGAGCTTTCTGCAAGGCCGTGGCTACGTCATCCAGTGCTTCCCATGAAAAAGCCAGGGCGCTGCGATAATGCGAGCCCAGCACCAGCAAGCGGAACGCGCAGGGGTCGTAGCCTTTGTCCACCAGCGAGTCCACCGTGAGGAATTCCCCGCTGGACTTGGACATTTTCTCTGTCTCCACATTGAGGAACTCGCAGTGGAACCAGTAATTGACCCAACGGTGACCAAAGCAGCATTCCGATTGCGCGATCTCGTTGGAATGGTGGACGTTGATATGATCGATACCGCCGCAATGGATATCGATCCTGTCACCCAGGTACTTGCTGGCCATGGCCGAGCACTCGATGTGCCAGCCGGGAAATCCCAGGCCCCAGGGAGATTCCCACTTCATGATCTGGCCCGGAAACTTCGAGGTCGAAAACCATAAGGCGAAGTCCGCTTGCGAGCGCTTCAACGGGTCGTGACTGACGCGTTCGGTGGCGCGTTGCTCGTCCAGCACCAGTTGCCCGAGTTCGTGATAGGCCGGGAATTTTTCCACACTGAAATAGACATTCCCGGCGCTTGCATAGGCCACGCCTTTTTCCAGCAGGCGTTCGATCAGCGCGATGATTTCGGGGATATGCTGCGTCGCCCGGCACACCACGTCCGGGCGGGTGATATTCAACAGGCCGCAGTGGCGAAAAAAGGCGTCCTCGTAGAATTGAGCAATCTGCCAAGGGGTCTTGTTCTCGCGAGCGGCACCCACCATCAATTTGTCGTCGCCGGCGTCGGCGTCGGATTGCAGGTGCCCGACATCGGTGATGTTCATGACGTGCTTGACCGTCCAGCCGCGATGACGCAGGGTCTTGGCCAGCACATCTTCGAAGATGTACGTGCGCATGTTCCCGATGTGCGCATAGTGGTAGACCGTGGGGCCGCAGGCATACAGGCCTACCTGGTTTTCAACGATCGGCGTGAAGGGGACGACGGTCCTTCCCAGGGTATTGAATAGTTCCATTTTCCAACTCTTGCGTTGAGGGGGCATCGACGCCCCTGGCCATCCGGTTCAGCGCCCGGAGGAAGTCGTATTGCCCTGTCGGTCGAGATCCAGCCAATGATGGACACTCTCGCGATCCCAGGCCCGCAGCGCATAATCCTTCAACGTCTGGGGAACCGGATCGCCGTTGTAGATGAGCCTGTTCAACATGCCGGCGGCGTCGACGTCGGCGATGCACCACTCGTTGAAAAGAAACGCCTTGCCGTCCCGCAGGCTATGGGACAAGGTCTCGACCAGTCGCCGGGCATCGGCCACCGCCAATGGCCCCAGCGGTTCCTTTGACGGTGCGATGAAGATGGTCTCGGTGGGCCGGTTGCCGCGCAGGTTGAAGAAGTCGCTTCTCAGCCAGGCCTGGACTTGCCGGGCTTGGGCTCGGGCTTGAACGTCAACCGGAAACAGCCGGGCCTGCGGCGCAATGTCGTTCAGGTACTCGGCGATGGCGGACGATTCAGCCAGCGAAAACGCCCCATCCACCAGCGTCGGCACGCGGTGGGTGAGCGAGATCCCGGTGAATGGCGGTCGCTGGTGATCGCCCTGGGAAAGGTCGAGGTAGTGCAGGTCGAAATCGAACCGGCACTCCTTGAGCGCTACGAACGCGCACATGGCAAAGGGCGACGTGCATTGATGATCCACGTATAGCTTCATTGAGTCTTGCTCCATCCCGATCAAGGTCAGCAGGCTTGCGCGACCGCTGCCTGGCTGAGTTGCACGTCGAAGAAACCGGTGTCCTCGGCCTCTTTTTGCCGGATCCACAGGTAGTCGGCGTAGGTGACCGCAGGGTCTTCGTGAACCAGATAGATGAAGCCGTAGTTGGTCGAGATCCCGATGGTAGGCGCAACGCTGGCGCCAATTTCAGGGGCCCTGATCATCTTGAAGAAACTTGGCCTGACGCTCAGTTCGTCAAGCCAACGATGATGGATCACCTGGCCGGAAACGCTGTTGATCATCCCGATGACTTCGCATGTCGCGTTCGACCGGTTGACTTTCTCCAGCATCGAATGGAACACCTCGGGATCGGCATAGCAGGCCGCGCAGAGATTGACGGCATTGACGCCGCGCACGCGCGTCATCGCGCTGAGCTCCTGGGTTCCCATCATCCGGGCTGCCCACTCGATCAGCATCGGACCGTTGTTCGTTACCATCACTTCCAGGAACGAAGGGCCGATGTCGACGCCGAATGCATCCAGGCATTGGTGAACGTAGGCGATGATGGGGGCCGCTTCCTCCGAGAGCAGGTCGATCAGCACCTCACGGTCGTTGACCACCCCGGCGCCTGGCACGGGCTTGCGAGTGTCGCGCCAGATCTCGAAGACAAAATGTTCACCGTCTCGGGACACCGCCTGCACCAGGTACTGTTGGCCAGCCAAGTACTCCATCGCCAGCAGCGTGTCGTTGATGAGCCCCATTTCGTTGAGGCGCCCCAGCTCCTTGTCCACCGCGTGACGCACCTGCGCGATCTCGTAGCAGAAATGGATACCGTCCGCCCCGGCGCTGTTGACCGGCTTGATGACCACCGGCCAGCCGTCGATCGTCTCGATCGCCGTCTCGACCTCACTCATCTGATGGATCAAGGCGACCCGGGCCGCCGGGATGCCCATCTGATGCAGCCGCTTGGCCATGTGCCATTTGTCCCGGCGGCAGGCTGACAGCGCCGTGCCATTGCCAGGCGTGCCCATCAGTTCGCTGAGCTGGTCGGCCAGCTCCACGCCGGACTCGCATCCGGGAATGATGAACATCGGGTCGAATTCGGCCAAGGCATCCGTCAGCGCCTTGAGGTCCTGCGTCGCGACGAATCGCTGCTGGAAATCCCCCGGCCTGTAGCTGTCCACGTCATATTCGAGTATTTCGGCGGATGTCTGCACATGGATGCAGGTTATGCCATACAACTTGAGTTCGTCCGCCAGGCTTGCCCCGGTCGAGTAGGCATCGACGATCACCGCGTATTTCATGTTCTAACTCCTTCGACTGAAAGGCGACTCAGGTGGGAATAGCCGTTGTAGGTCGCGGCCAGGCAGATGAGGACCACGCCGGCGAAACTGAACGCTGAAAAGGCCAGTCTCGAATCAACGGTTTGAAAAATGATGGTGAACAACGGGGCGGCCGCGAGGATGGCTTCGGTGGTCACGGGCTCGCAGCGCTTTATGCCTTCTTGCAGCAAGAGCAACGGCAGGATCACGCCGACGAAGGCCAACAGGACCAAGGCATCGAGATGATCGATGACGGCGCCGACCTTGCTCAGGTTCAAACAGGTGTAGACGCCGGTCACCGCCAGCAGCAGGTAGAACCGATGGGCGTAGAGATAGTGGCTCGACGCCCCATGATCCGCGACGACCTTCGAGAGAATGCTGGTCAAGGCCATGGCGACACCGCACACCAGCATCATCAGGTAGCCCAGCAGCACCTGGTCGCTGTCGACCTCATCCTTGACGGCGGTGCGTCCGTCCATCGAGACCCACCCCAGGTAGACACTGGCCAGTGCGATGACAAGCGCGGCGATATAGTCGGCCGGGATCATGATCGCCGTGGGACGCAACAGCTTGTTCAGCACCAGCGTCGAAATGATCCCGACCCCGCCCACCAGCGCACTGACGATGGCCGGCTCCACCCATTTCAATGCCAGCAGAAAGGATATCCAGAGCGCGGCGGAACTGATGTTCAACATCACCAGGCACCGGCGCACGGAAGCCTTTTTTGCAGGGCTGGCAAGCAGGGCAGGCGTCGAGCGTTTCCGGGCCATGTAGCCGAAAAAGAACACCGGCCAGGCGACGGCGAACAACACGAATGTCGCGATGACACTGTCGAGCCTTTGCAGCAGGATCCCGAAATACACTTCCTTGAGCCCATCGATCACGTTGACGAGCATCAACGCCGTGATCCCTACAAACAGAGCGTGTGCAGTGCGCATGGTACGGATTCCAATCAAGAACGCGGTCATAGGGCAGTGAGTGTGCGAATGTTCCCTTTTCTCGATTGCTTGTAGCGTTGCAGCAGGGCTTGTGCCGGCAATGTCCTGGACAACTTCCCGACCTCCTCCAGGCCGCTCTGAATGTCGCCCAGGATGCGCGCGAGTGCAGGCTCCGACAGCGTGTCGAGCGGGTGGGCCCTGAGGCGTTCGTTCCCGTGTAAATGCTCCAGCAGGGCATAGGTAATGATGTCGGCCACCGTTGGCGGGTTGATCACGAAGCCGATGGAAAAGGACTCTTCATGGGCGACCGTGGCATGCCAATAGCCCCGGGGCATGAAGGTCGTGGTCCCGGGCCTGACCAGCCGCTCCTCGTGGCCCTCGGGCATTGTCCGCGGCAGTTGTGCGCCGGTGTAGGGATGCGTGCCTTGCTGGTAGAAGCGGTTCGGGTTATTCGGGAAAAACGGGTAGATGGGGTCCGGCAGCGAAGTGTTTTCGGCAAACCTCCAGGTCTTTTCGCCTTTGATCTGGATCATGAAGTTGGTTTCATGATCGAAGTGCGTCGCCACTTCCACGCCATGGTTGGCCGCGAACGCCTCGCAGCTCACATAGTGCCGCGGGATGTCGAGTGTCTTGGCCAGTTCATCGCAGGCCAGGGAGATCGCGGGCAGCGCTTCCAGATCCTTTATGTAAACCATCGCGGCGCCATCGTTGTACGGCGCCAGGGCATCGGCGGACCTGGCCACGGTAATACGTTTGCCACCTGGAAAGAGCAGGTCGACGGGCCCTGGCAGGGCCTTGAACAACGCGCGGATGTCCTGGAATTCTTCCAGGGCCGACAATTGCGTAAAGCGGCTCATGGCACCGTCGGCGACGTATGAGCGCTTGGGCCAGCATGTGTCGAGGAACACCTCGGTCTGGTCGCCAAACATCTGCTGCAGAATATTCATCACGCTTTCTATCCTCGAAGCGGCGCGCAGGGCGCGCCGCATTTTTTCATTACACGGCCGCGGCCACTGGCTGAGCCTGCGTGGTGGCGTAGGCGGCGTCGGCGCGCTTGTTCAGGTAGCCCTCGTAGACGCGGGCCAGCTCATCGCTGCGGGTTTTCAGCTGATGGGCGGCGCTGGCGAAAAGCGCTTGTTGCTCGTCTCGCGACAGGCCGACCATTTCACCCTCGGCGCGGCCCAGTGCGTTGAACAGGAGCTTGGCGAGCAGTTCGGTTTCCGAGCGCTCATGGCCGATGCGCTGGCAGATGGTTTCGACAACCGCGGCATGATCGTGGAAGTGCCAGCCCAGGCGGCAAAGACGGAATTTCACCGAGACAGGCGAGTCTTCCCACCAGTTCAGCGAGGCGTCGAGTTCGGCGTCGGTGATCCCCGAGAACTCTTCCACCAATTGCTGGTGGCGTTTTTCCCAGAGGGTCAGCAACGACTGGATGCTGCCGAAGTTATAGGGCGCCGGGCCATGGATCTTCCAGTTGACCAGCGCCGGGCTGACGTTTTCAGAGTGGCGGATGCCCGTCCGGCTGGCTTCCAGGGTGGAACGGATCGCAGGGGAGTGAGCCCAGAACTCGGCCATCACGCAGTGGACGATGTTGTTGCGGATCGTCCGCTGCTTGCCGAGGGTGTAGTTCTGATGCAGGTGCTGCTGATCGTACTCTGGACCCTTCAGGCCAATGAGGCTGGCCTGCAGGTCACGGAAGGACACCTGCCAATCGCGGATGATCATTTGCGCACGGGTCAGGCTGCGGCCTTGTGCCGCGCGTTTCTGCGCCGCATCGGTCGCGACATCCAGCAGCATCTGGTAGATGCCCAGGCACAACTCACGCAGGCAGTCGGTGTAATGGGCCCAGCCACCTTCGCCCTGGACGCCCGGCCAGTCGACCATCAACTCATGGTCCGGCACCTGGATCAGCGTATTGCAGAAGCGCCGGACTTCGCGGGCAATGGCGGTCTGCGCGATACCGTCTTCAGACACGCTGTCTTCAGGATACTGTCCGCGGGCCTGCACGATAGGCAGCCAATACGCCGCTTCGCGCACCGCCACGCTGGCCGTATTGCTGGCGTTCAGCGCTTTTCGCAACTTCGATTCGGCGATGGAGTAGTTGAAGCTGGCCATGGCCTGCTTGGCCAGGCCGACCGACAGTTGAGAAGCGGTTTCGCTGGCGTCGATGTCACCTTCGACATCGTGATGCACGCGGCAGTACCCGAGGTCGAGTCGCGTATGGAGCGGAGCACCGAGGAATTTATGGTAGATGTCCCCGTCGCTGGAAATCAGTTGCAGAACCGGCGACATGATGAAGATGTGGCTTCCCACCAACTCGGAAATGCGTGGATCGGGTTTGGAGTTTTCCACTTCAACCCATACCGGAATCGTTGAGTCATTGACCGCGCCGATAAGCTGGGTGTCGTTGAAAACACTGTCCACCAAGCGGTTACAACCACCGCAGGATTGGCTATGGAAATAAATCAGGATCGGCTTGCCAGTCGATTTGGACTGCTCGATGGCGTGGACGTAGGACGTGTGGTGGATCCAGTCAATCTTGTTGGTTTCGCTCATTTCTATGCTTCCATTCACGGTGGTTGAACATTTATTTGACGGATTTCAGGACATCGTCGAGCAGTTGTGTCCGCGTCGCCGGATTCGTCCAGAGCGCTTGGGCATCCGCGGTGAGGGTGTGGAGCGGGTCGCAGTAGAGAAAAACCTGGTCTTTTTTCACGGCTGGCGCGCGATAGGCGGCGATACCCAGGTAGGGGTCGTAGTAGTCGAAGCTATGGATATCGCGCTTGCCGCCACCGCCGGGCAGATCCACGATGAAGTGCGGGGTGTTGTGTCCGGCAATCAGGCCACGGGTGGATTTCTCCAGGGCGATCGAATCGCCAAGGCTCGTTCTGAGTGCTTCGACGCCACGAATCATGTCCCCCTGAAAGCAGTAATAGGGACGCACGTTCAAGTAGGCGAGGCATTCGTTCAGACGGTGCATGGTCTGCGGGTTGTCATTGACGCCTTTGAGGATGACGGCCTGGTTCCTGACCTCGACGCCACGCTCATAGAGCATTCCCAGGGCCTTGGCGGTGATCGCCGTTATTTCGTTCGGATGGTTGAAGTGCGTGTGTATCGCAATCGACTTGTGCATCTTCCTCGCCCGGTCCGACAAGCGTGAGATGGCATCGGTCCAGTCGTGATCGCTCTGGATCTTCATCGGCAATACAGCCAGCCCCTTCGTGGCGAAACGCATACGCCGTACGTGGGGAGCGTCCAGCAGTCGTTCACCGATCTCGGTGATCTGCCGGGCCTTGAGTCGATAGGCATCGCCGCCCGAGATCACCACGTCCTCGACGCTGGCGTTGGCTTCTATGTAGCGCAAGGCCGGTTCCCAGCGCTCGCCGGGGGCGTTGATCTTCGTCTTGGTCACCGCATCGGTGTCCAGCCCCACCGCGTAGCTGCGGGTGCAATAGCGGCAATAGACCGGGCATACGTTGGTGGCCAGGAACAACACGCGATCGGGGTAGCGATGGGTCAGCCCCGGGGCCGGAGAGTCGTTCTGTTCGCCCATGGGGTCGAGTTTCACCATGGGATGATCGACACAGATCTCCGAGGCCAGCGGCAGAAACTGGCGCCGCAACGGGTCCAGGTAGGGGTTGTCCCAGTCGATCAGCGAGAGGATGTAAGGCGTCAGTCGGATAGACATCGGCGCCATCCGATGACCTTCTTCAAGGTCTTTCAGGAACGCGGCACTGATCCTGTTCTTGATCAATGCACCCAGTGCGCCGACGCTGGTAATGGCATTTTTTTCTTGCCACAGATGATTGAGGAACAACTCGGCGTCAATATCTTTCCAATGATCCAGGTCGCGCCAGAACTCATCACTTCGAAAAGCATAGCGCAGCGATAACAAGGGTGTCAGACGCTGGCCCTGGGAAGAATGGGCAATCAATGACTTTAGTTGAAAGTCAGCAAAGTCATAATCCACAATGTTACTTGACATTTGTTGTTGTCCCTTTCAAGTGACGGCGTCCATAGACTGACAATACTTAATATTTATTTCGAATCAAGGTGCCGTTTTATTTATTTTTCAGCACTTTTTTAAAGGCGAAAGTGTTCGTATTGCATAAAGTTGATTGCAATTTTTTTGCCTCGGACATAACCAGGCCAAGCGCTGTTATCGAGTGCGTAATGATCTACGCTACTCAGGGGCGCCTGAAAGGGTTATTGAAGATGAGCGATCGTTTTAATTAGGCACGGTGCCCGATTTCGCTTCTTGATGAATGACTGCCGTCGAGGCCGCAACAACGTTTGGTTGAGGCTGTGCCGGGGCTGAAGACGGGGTCGCGGAAGATTGCACCAGGTACTGCGCCACATTGGCGATGTCCTGGTCACTGAGGGACTTGGCCACCGTCACCATGACCGGTGATGGACGCGAGGCATCGCGGAAGGCGCGCAGTTGCGTCTCCACATACTTGGCAAATTGTCCCGCCAGTTTGGGGTACTCGGCGTTTTCAGACGCGCCAGCCGTGCCATGGCAGGTAGAGCAGGCGACGATGCCGCGGGTGTGGTCGCCCCCGTTGAAGAGCCGTTCCCCGGCCCCGACGTCAACGGCTGCGGAGACAGCCGGTTCGTCGAATGGGCAGGCGTCTGGCTGGGCTTTGACGACGCCCCCCATCTGTGTGCAGGTGCCTTTGGGCACGGCGACCCACTCGCGTGGATCGTTGTCGACCTTGCTCATCTCCGAGCAGTCATGCAGGCAACTGCTGTCGGAACAATCGTTGTGGCCTGCCTTGGCTACGCCGTAGCACACCTCAGTTTCTGCCGGTTTCTCAGCGGCCACCTCGGCCAGCGAAGCACTGCTGATGGAGGCCAACGCAGTGGCTACCAGAATATCCTTTAGATTCATCACGCAAGTTCCCGGTCAAGGTTTTTATACAGTTATTTATTTTTATAAGCCCATCGCGCACGCGAACGGGCCGTACGGCTGTCCGTCTGGACATACATATTCAACGTTCGGCGCAATATCGATATTCAATTAGGGTTTGACAGTGCTGCGACAAGCAAACTTGATCGGCACGGCGTGCCGGCATTGTGTTTGCAAGAAATCAGGAATGACAAGGCGGAAGGTTGCAATACGTTGGCGCCGTTTGCGCAAAGTTGATTCGTTCGAGTAGCTGGTTCGATACATTTACCGCTCCCTTTTTGTACAGGTCGCCTCGGGCAACTTGTTCGGAATCCGTTCCTGACCGACTGCATCGCTCGTTCGTTTATCGAAACAGCCATGGGTCTGTCGTATCTTCACCGCGAAATCAAATGTATTGCTTTAGTGCGAGTTTGCAAGGTGCTTTCTATTTGTAGTCCACGGTCAGGATATGTCTAATCGATATAAGCTTATAAGATGTTTCAAGATGTAACAGGATTTGCCCGTCCTTTCACAGCAGGGGCCTGGGCCCCAGCAGGACGGGTTCATGGGGACACAGGTGACCGATACAGGTGCGTGGACTGGGCTCAGGGGACGGCAGTCAGCAAACCATCGTTCAGCCAGCGGGTGAGTAGGGCCGCGCTGTCGACAAGGTGCGCCTGACCCTGCGCGCCGTAACACGCCTGGGCGGCGAGTAACGCTTCGCCCAGGGTCGCGCCTTGCGCCAAGCGCTCCAGCGCGGCGGCTTCCCAGGGTTCGACCTCGCGTGCTTCGACATTCCAGCCGTTTCGATAGACGAGGGCGGTGCAGGCGTGGCGGTTCACTGAGGGTAGAGGCTGGCCCTGCCGGCGATGGGCGGACCATATCGCGACCACCGGCCATTCGCAGGGCAGCAACCTGCAGCTCGGCGGCAGGGTGAACCTTTGGCTGTCCAGCTCAGCGCTGTTCATTGCGGCCAGTGCGTGGGGACCAAGTGGTGTGGCGTCGCGGGCGGCAGCGGCCAGATGAATGACCCATTCCAACGACGCCACCGCCGCAAAGTAAGGGTAGGGCGCTACGGGGCCATAGTGTTCGAGGAAACTCGGCAGACGCTCGCCGAACATGCCCAGGTCGGGATGCTGCGATGGGTAGCGCCGTCCATACTCGTAGGCGAGCGAGCGGAAGAACGGATCGCCCACCAGCGCCTTGATGACGGGATAGGTCAAGGCCAACGACTGTTCCTGGTGCCGCCAGAGCCCGCTGCGATAACGCGCGAAGCGTCGCTGATTGCCCGCGCTTGCGGTCTCTAACCATCCCGGTGGAAGGGCCGGTGGCGATGAACAATCATCCAGCGCCTGGGTAAAGCCGAGTTGCAGCGCCGCCAGCTCTTCACGTGTCATGCAACACCTCCCGGGCGATCGTGCGCGCGATCTCGACCTGGTCGAGCAGTTCGCCCAGGGGCGGCAGGCGGGTGTCCCATTCAACCAGTACCGGGACCGGGCCAAACCGGCGCAATGCGCTGCGATACAGCGACCAGACCGGCTCCGCCACCGCGCTGCCGTGATCGTCGATCAGCAATTCCTCTTCCTGGCTGTGGCCTGCCAGGTGAAATTCGCGGACAGCCGATTCATCCAGGGCTTCCAGGGCGGCGAGGGCGCATTCGCCGTGGTTGCACTGGTTGACGTAAAGGTTATTGAGGTCGAGCAGCACCGCGCTGCCGGTGCGTTTCACCACTTCGGCGAGGAACTGGGCTTCGCCCAGGGTATCGCCGTGGTAGCGCAGGCTGGTGGAAATGTTTTCCAGCAACAACTGTTGGCCCAATGCATCCTGGACCTGGTCGACCCGATCACAGACCAGCTCCAGCGAGGCTTCAACCAAAGGGAGCGGCAGCAGGTCGTTGAGGCACCGGCCTTCAATCGCCCCCCAGCTCAAGTGCTCGGAAACCAGAAACGGATGCACCTGAGCCGCCAGGTGTCGTATGCGTTCGACATGGGCGCTGGAAAAACCATGCACCGAGCCGATCCCCAGGCCGACACCGTGCAGGCTGATGGGATATCGTTGCGCCAGGCGTTGAAGAATATGCAGGTCTTTGCCGCCTGGCCCCAGGTAGTTCTCCGTATGCACCTCAAGCCAGTCAACGGCGGGATGGCCGTCGAGGAACGCTTGATAATGAGGGGCCCTGAGGCCGATACCAATCCGTGGTAATGAGCGCACTGTCTGACTCGCTTGTCGATGGTCGCCGCTGATCATAGCGCAGTGCCGGATAGAATTGAGCAACCGCCGATAACCGCTGTCTACCGCCGGCACGGTGTCTGCCGTGGGGTTATCGAACGATGGAGGAAGACCGATGTATAAAGCGCTCACCCTGTTTCTGTTGCTGGTTTCGTCCGGGTTGCAGGCGCAACCGTCACTGCAAACGGACTTGCCGCTCAACTACCTGGCCCAGGCCGATGAGCAGGCCCGCAACCGACCGCTGGTGATCTTCCTGCACGGCTCCGGCAGCAACGAACAGGACCTGTTCGCACTCAAGGACGAGCTGCCCCAGCACTATAACTACCTCTCGGTGCGCGCACCGAAAACCATGGAGCCGGGGCACTACCAATGGTTTGCCAAGGCCGGCGAGGGCGCCTACGACGGTGACGCCTCGGACCTGAAGGCCAGCGGCCAGTTACTGTTGGACTTCATCGACAAGGCCCGGGCCAAGTACCCCACCGATGCGAGCAATGTCTACCTGGTGGGGTTCAGCCAGGGGGCGATGATGAGCTATGAAGTGGCCCTGCGGCACCCCGAGGCCGTCGGTGGCATTGCCGCGATGGGCGGGCGGGTCCTGTCGGTGCTGCGCGGGCAATTGAGCCCGGAAGAGTCGCGCCGCACGCTGGCGGTGTTCATCGGCCATGGCACGGTAGACCCGATCATTCCCTACCATGACGGCACCGAGGCCGATTCCTTCCTGAAGACCCTGGCGCTGGAACCGGAATTCCATGCCTACCTTGGGCTTGGTCACAACATCAGTGCGCAGGAAGTGCAGGACTTACGGGCGTGGTTGGAACGGCTCAATCCCTAGAAAACCCGGTTGGATGTGGCGATGCCATCGCGAGCAGGCCTTCTCCCACAGTTTGATCGGGGTGGGCTTCGATACTTCGGCCGAAACAAGCCCCTGTGGGAGCGGGCTTGCCCGCGAATGCGTCGTGTCAGCTTGCATCAATACTGAATGTGCCATTGTCTTCGCGAGCAAGCCCGCTCCCACATTTTAATCGGGGTGGGCTTCACTTCCGCGCCGTCTACCATCCCCCTGTGGGAGCGAGCCTGCTCGCGATCGGAGCGACGCGGTCTCCTGGAATCACAGCCCCATCACTGCCCACTGGCGATCCGTTTCACCAGCGCCTCATGACCGGCCTTGTCACTAGCGCGGGAGATGATCTGCACCACCGCCATGCGCGTGCCGGAAGCGCCCAGCAGGGTGGTGTCGAGGGTCGGCCCGCCGCCCTGGGTGGCGCGGGTGTCGAGTTGGCGCAACCCCAGGCCGCTGCCTTTCTGGGTCAGGCTTTTTTCGCTGAGGATCTTGGCGTCCGGCAGGGCCTGGGTGCGCTGGGCAGCGAAGCCGGCCATGGTCGTGTCGAGAAACGCGCCATCGTTATCCTTCACGGATGTACCATCGGCAATGGTGTTTTCAGCAGCGATCACCACCGTTCGGCTGGTGGCGTTGCTGTACATCGTCCCTGTCGCGCCAGCGGTGCCCTGGGCTGCTTCGCCGGCGGGCAGTGGCGTTGCCGTGAAGCCCTTGGGCAAGGTGAAGACGAACTTGCCGGACAGCATCGAGACCTTCTGCGCCGGTGCCTCGCCGGTGGATTTGGGTTGGGCGGCCTGGGCAGGTACTGCGGCCAGGCTGGCGATGACCGCCAGCAGCAGGGCGGCAGCGTATTGACTCGGCATTGACATTGACACTCTCCACAGGTGGTCGCGCTTGAGCGGCGATCATCCCATGGGCATCGCACCTGACTCCAGCGCAACGGCAGGCACGTCGGTCATTTCGGTGCGGCTACGCAGGCCGATGGAGGCGTGCGCACCAACAGGCGTCGGGTCACCAGAAGCATGACCGCCGAGACGGCAACGCCAAGGGCAAAGGCCGGCAGGCCCAGCCGCGGCAGGGTCAGGGCCACGGTCAGGCAGAACGCGGCGAAGCAATACATGCCGGTGGCCGTGGCTCGCAGCAGCGCCGCCGTGAACGCCGGCCCGCGGGTTTGCTGGGAAAACACCGCCATGACACTGCCCAGCAGCGGAAACACCGCCAGCAACCCGCTCCAGCGTTCGCCCACGGTGCTGGCCAACCACGTCACCGCGAGGGTCAGCAACGCGCCGGCGATCATGCGCAGCATCAGTTTGTCGGACGTGCGCGTTGGCCTCTGCATCACGGGCCGGACCGCCGGGAACAGATAAGGCGCCGCCAGCAAAGCCACTGCCGCCAACAGGCTTGCCAATGGCAGCGAGGCCGGCAGCCAGGACAGCACCAGTGCCACCAAGGCCCAGGCCGCCAATGCAATGCCCAGCGCCCAAGGCCAACCCCGGCGCTGGGCAACCTGGGCGTACACCACGCAAAACGTAATCATCGCGAACATGGCCGACAACGCCGCCGTCGCCGATCGGGCGGCGAACGCCTCGCCTTGTTCCAGGGCCAGGAACAACAGAATCGGCCCCACCACCACCGGCAATCCCGACAGCCAACCGGCCACACTCGGGCCCCAGCGTCGACCGGCCAGGGAAATCAGCAACAGGAAACCCGGAATCACCAGCAGTTTGAGCAGCAGCACGCAGTCGTCCTTGTCGCTTCTCGGAGTGCCACGTTAACACCCAGCCCCTGGCCAGTGAACCGCGCCCACCGTGTTCAGGGCGTGGCCCCTGTCAGCGGTCCCAATAGGGGACTTCGCCAAAACACTCGAAGAAGAAATCGATCACCGTGCGCACCTTCACGGACAACCGGCGGCTGCCCGGCCACAGCATGGCGATCTGTTGGGGTTCGAGGCTGTTGGAGGCTTCGTAGTCGCGCAGCACCGACACCAATGTGCCGTTGCGCACCGCTTCACCGATCAGCCATGACGGAAACATCACCAGCCCCAGGCCCTGCTCGGCGGCCTGGGTCAAGGTGTCGGCGTGGTTGCCGGTGATCGGGCCCTTGACGCTGTAGGGCGTCCACGCCTGGCCGGGGCGGCGGAAAAACCAACGCTGCTGGCCGGTGACGCCTTTGTAGGCCAGGCATTGGTGGTGCGCCAGGTCCTGGGGCTTGAGGGGCGTGCCGTGACGGGCCAGGTAGGCCGGGCTGGCGGCGATCTGGAAGCGATGGGCGGCGATGATCCGCGCCTGCATGCCGGAGTCGTGCAACGGACCGATGCGAAACAGCA
The DNA here is from genome assembly GCA_001023535.1 of Pseudomonas chlororaphis. Lineage (NCBI taxonomy): Bacteria > Pseudomonadati > Pseudomonadota > Gammaproteobacteria > Pseudomonadales > Pseudomonadaceae > Pseudomonas > Pseudomonas chlororaphis. The sequence continues at coordinate 5,810,567 of CP011020.1, read as the reverse complement.
GGTCGGCCCCCTCCTGGAGCGGATCGACGTAGCTGTCGGTTTGCTGGATCTCCAGTTGCAGCTTCGGATAGCGCTCGCACAGCGGTCCCAGCCAAGGGCTGAGGTGGCGTTGGCCGAACACCACCGGGGCATTGATCCGCACCAGGCCGGACGGCTCGCTGTGTTGCTCCTGCAAGGCCTGTTCGGCTTCTTCCAACTGCACCAGCAGCAAGCGTGCGTGGTGGCCCAGCAGGCGGCCGGCCTCGGTCGGGGAGACCGCGCGGGTGTGACGATAGAGCAGTTGCTGGTTCAGGGCCTGCTCCATCAACTGGACCTGCCGGGAAATGGAGGAGGGCGCCAGGCCTTCGCGTCGGGCCACCTCGGAAAAGCTGCCGTGGTCGAGCACCGCGACAAAGAGTCGGAGTGCCTTGAAGCCAAGCTCGTCAAGCCCCTGCATGGGCGATTCCTTCTGTGCGTAATACGCAAAAGTGTTGTCGGGATGCTCCCATTTATCGCACAGCGATGCCAGCCGATAATGCCGGCCCTTCTTTCCTGGAACAGGGTGTGACTATGCAAGCGTCTTCCATCAGCGAGGCCGAATCGGTGACGGCTACCGCCAAACCCCGGCCGTTCTTGCGCTGGCTGTTGCTGCCGCTGGTGATTCTGGCGGGCATGGGGTTGTCGGTGGAGGCGGGCCTGTTGGGGCCGCTGGGCGTTCAGGTCGGTCATTTGTGGGCCACCTTGAGCATTTTCGGCGTGGGCTCGGCGGTTCTGTTCCTGCTGTTGCTGCTCAGTGGCCGGCAGCCAGGGCCGGCGTTGAGTGAACTGCCGCGCTGGCAACTGATCGGCGGTTTCCTGGGACCGGTCTACGTGGTGGTGCTCACGCTCGCCACGCCTCACATCGGGATTGCCATGACCATGGTCGCGATTCTTTCCGGCCAGGTGGGCAAAAGCGTGCTGATCGATCACTTCGGCTGGTTCGGTGCCACCCGTAAGCGCGTCAATGGCGAGCGCTGGTTGGCGTTGGCACTGATTGTCGTGGCCCTTGTCCTGATTGCCCGAGGTTGATGATGAATCTGGTTCTTTTGTTGCTGGTGGTGGTCGCGGCGGGGGCGGTGTTGAGCGTGCAGGCCGCCATCAATGGTCGTCTGGGACAGACGGTCGGGGTGTTGCGCAGCAGCTTGCTGACGTTTGTCGTGGGCGCGGTGATCACTGGCCTGCTGATCGTGTTTTTCGAGCCGGCCCACGCGGTCACCTTGCTGGAGGTGCCGAAATGGCAACTCAGTGGCGCGCTGTTCGGCGTGGTCTACATGATGGTGATGGTAGGGGCGGTGCCCAGGGTCGGCACCGCCGTCGCGACAGTTGCGGTGATCGTCGGCCAACTGGGCATGGGCATGCTGATCGACAACTTCGGCTGGCTGGGCAACCCGGCCATCGAGTTGTCCGGCAGCCGGATGTTGGCCATGGTCTGCCTGGCACTGGCGCTGGTGTTCATGTATCGCAGCAGCGCGCGGCAGGCCTGAGCGCCTCAGTCGGGTTCGACGTCCAGTTGCAGGCTGTCGTCGGCCAGGCGCTCGGTGCGTCGGACGATGCCGCTGATGCGCCGGCCCTCGGCGCTGAACACCACGATCTGAGCCTTGTGCAGGTCCTCCGGCAGCGGCGGCCTGACGTGCAGCGCGAACCAGGGTGGTTCGCCGTCGTCGAGGCGCTTGACGTCGAGCTGGCACTCGATGGTTTTGGTTTCGCGGCCAAACAGGGTGTCCAGACCGTAGTCAAGGTGAGTGCTGTCGGCGGCGGCAGGGGCATTGGGCATCGCAGTCTCCTGGATGGGTACGCTGGGATGATGTTCAAGTGATCCCCCGGGCAATGGAAAATTCCATCGCAGTGAGGTCGGCGGGGCTGTGAGGGCTAGCCGGGATCGATGCCCGCGTCGCAACGCCCTCCACAGACGCGAGGATCAGGACCTGGGCACCCCGTGCTCCCAGGTCGACCAGTGCTTGACGATGTCCTGCACCAGCGGGTTGCCGGTGCGGAACAGGTTTTCCAAGGCAGGGACGAACGCGCCCTGGTCGGCGTACTTGAGCAGGTTGTCCACTTCATTGCCGCCGGGCTCGGGTCGATCGAAGTCGGAGCCGGCGCGCAGCACTGCGAGCCGATTGATGTCCACCCGACCCTCACGACTGGCCCGCAACAAGGCCTCGTAGGTGGAGTTGTCTTCCTGCTGGGTGGTGCAATACACGCCTTTGTTATCGGTGAGCAGGCGGGTCCAGACTTCGGCCCGTTCGCTCAGGCGCGTCCCGGAAAACCAGGTGTTGCCCGCCAGCGTGTCGCAGCGGGTCACCACCGGTGGCTGGTTGGCCGGAGCGTAGGGGTATTTCACGCGCCAGGCTGCCGACGCCTCGCTTTCCGTCAGGCTCACGTTCTGGCTGAGGGCAAAGGCCTTGGCTTGCAGCGCGGGGTTGAGTTCGAAGACTTCGGTCTTGTAGTCCAGCGGCGGCTTTTCGTTGGGACCCTTGGTGTTGATGCCCAGGTAGCCGGTGGGCCAGTCCTTGGGCACGTCCCGCGAGTCGAGCTCCCACTGGGTGCCAAATTCCACCAGGTAATGGGCCCAGGCGGTCGTGCCCAGGGTGCCGTGATGCGGGTTGATCCCAGCGATCCCGGCCACCAGGAAATAACTCTTGCGCAGGTCGACGCGGGGCGACAGGGCCAGGGCCAATGTCGAGGCGGCGGCGTTGGTCTGGCCCATGCCGGTGATCATCAGACAGACCCGTTCGGTGTTGCAACGGATCGTCGGGTACTCGGCCGACAGCCCGGGGATGCGGATTTCATCCTTGAGCGCCAGGCGCTCGATCCAGTTTTGTGCCTCGGGGGCAAACATCGTGATCAGCATGACCTTGGGCTGCAGCGGCGGGGCTGCTCCGGCGGTCGTGCTGAACAGGGCGGCCGTTGCCAGGCCGAATGGAACACACAGGCGATTGATCATGCTTTCGTGACCTCCGTGGAATCGAAACAGATGCTTTTGTGGGCAGGTATCGGATCAGAATTGATAGCCAACCCCCGCGTAATACCCCCAGCCATCGGATCGGGCGCGGAAGCTGCCTTCGCCAAAATCAAGCTCGCTGCCGTCCTGCCAGTTGCCCCCGTTGTGGAAATAGCGGCCCACCAGGGTAAAGCGCAAGTGCGTGAACGAGTACAGCAGGACATTGGTGGCGACCGTGGCGTTGGCGGTGCGCGCCGGGTTGTCCTTGTGCAGGTCCGAACCGAAGTCGAAATTGGTGAAGCCGATGTAGGTCAGCGAAGCGCCGTTGCTGAACTGGCTGATCGGCACGATGTACTTGAGCTGGGCGCGGTAGCCGTCCCAGGAATACTCATTGCTGGCGCCGTAGTTTTCCCATTGGTAGCGAGCATAGAGGTTAGCCGACAGGTTGACCCTCGAATGGGTGTCGATGTCGGTGCCCAGGCCGCTGTACAAGGTGTTGGCGCGATTGGCGCTGTTGCTGCCGTGATCGTAGATCCAGTCGAACGCCACGTACCATTCCTTGAACGGTCCGATGGCCAGGCTGCGTCCGGCCAGGATATCGATGGAAATGCGCGGCTCATGCTCCATGAACACCGGCGAGCCATGGTCCCACACGCCTTTGTCGTGGCTGTTGCCGATGGTGAAGAGCTTCGGGATGTCGACGTAGCCGTACAGTTCGAACGGGCCCTTGCGACCGAAATATTCGTACTCCAGGTACACGTCGTCGGTGGGTTGTGGGCCGAAGCTGATGTCTTTGCTGCCAATGATCGTCAGGTCCTGGTTGTACCAGTCTGACAGGTAGACGCCTTTTTTCGGCGGGGTGGCCTCGGGGCTGAGGGCTTCGCCCTGGGCGGACGTTTCGTTCGTCTGCGCCAGGGTAGTAGTGCTGAGTAGTCCGGTAACGGCGGTCAGTAGCAGGCAGGCTGCCCAAGGACCGGGCGAGGTGCAACGCCGGGAAGTGTGGTGCATGGAAAATCCTTGTCCGAGCGGGCCGAAGCCCGTGTTCCGTGATTGAAGAAACCGTCGTCGTTTCGCGGCGAGCGACTGGCTTCGCAAACGTTTGCATATCCTGTACCAGATTTTCGTACAGGCTTGAAAAACAAAGGGAACGGCCGTTTTTTCTGGCCTTTTGGTCAATCTTCATGCCGTGGTCACCGTGCCGCCATTTGAAGAGGCACCAAAGGGTGGCAGGCCCTGTTGCCTGGCACTCATCGTGTGCGGCGCTGGGGCACGGGGGATGCTGGTAGACTCGGTCACCTTGACTGACAAGAGGTATGCCCATGAGCGAGCCTATTCGCCTGACCCAGTACAGCCACGGTGCTGGCTGCGGCTGCAAGATTTCGCCCCAGGTACTGGAAGTGATCCTGGCCGGCAGCGGTGCGCAGAACCTCGACCCCAACCTGTGGGTCGGCAATGCGTCCAGGGATGACGCCGCGGTATACGCCATCGACGAAACCCGCGGGGTCGTCTCGACCACCGATTTCTTCATGCCGATTGTCGATGACCCTTTCGATTTCGGACGCATCGCCGCCACCAATGCCATCAGCGACATCTACGCCATGGGCGGTGATCCGCTGATGGCTATCGCGATTCTCGGCTGGCCCGTGAACGTGCTGGCCCCGGAAATCGCCCGGGAGGTGATTCGCGGCGGGCGTTCGGTGTGTGACGAGGCGGGCATTCCCCTGGCGGGCGGGCATTCGATCGATGCACCGGAGCCGATCTTCGGCCTGGCGGTCACCGGCCTGGTGCAAAAGCGCCATATGAAACGCAACGACACCGCCACTGCGGGGTGCCGCTTGTACCTGACCAAGCCCCTGGGCATCGGCATCCTCACCACCGCTGAAAAGAAGGGCAAGCTGCGGGCCGCCGACGTTGGCCTGGCCCGTGACTGGATGTGCACCCTGAACAAGCCTGGCAGCCGTTTCGGCAAGCTCGATGGCGTAACGGCGATGACCGACGTCACCGGCTTCGGCCTGCTCGGGCATCTGGTGGAAATGGCCGATGGCAGCCAGGTGACGGCGCGCATCCGCTATGACGCGGTGCCGCGCCTGTCGAGCGTCGAGTATTACCTCGACCTGGGCTGTGTGCCGGGCGGCACGTTGCGCAACTACGACAGCTACGCCAGCCGGGTGGGCCGGGTCCAGGAGTTGCACAAGCGGGTCTTGTGCGACCCACAGACCAGTGGCGGGCTGCTGATCGCCGTCACCGCGCAGGGCGAAGCGGAGTTTCTGCGGGTCGCCGCGGAGCTCGGCCTGGCGCTGGAGCCGATTGGCGAACTGGTCGAGCGACAGACCCACGCGGTCGAGGTGTCATGATGGCCGATGACATCACCGATTACCGCGACATCTTCCTCAACGACCGGCCCATGATGGACACCCGGGCGCCCATCGAATTTATCAAGGGGGCCTTCCCCGGCGTGGTCAACTTGCCGCTGATGACCGACAGCGAGCGGCAACGCGTCGGTACTTGCTACAAGCAGCAAGGGCAGCAGGCGGCGATCGTGCTGGGTCATCAGCTGGTGTCCGGCCAGACCAAGGCACAACGCATCCAGGCCTGGGCCGAGTTTGCCCACACGCATCGCGAGGGTCTTCTGTACTGCTTTCGCGGCGGCTTGCGTTCGCAGATCGTCCAGCAGTGGCTCAAGGACGAAGCGGGCATCGAGTACCCCAGGGTGGCCGGCGGCTACAAGGCCATGCGCACGTTCCTGCTGGAGACGGTCGAGCAGGCGGTCAGCCAGTGCGACCTGGTGTTGCTGGGGGGCATGACCGGCACCGGCAAGACCGACGTGCTGGCCCAGCTGGAAAACAGCCTTGACCTGGAAGGCCATGCCAACCATCGCGGTTCGAGTTTCGGCAAGCGCGCCACTGGGCAGCCGTCCAACATCGATTTCGAGAACCGCCTGGCGGTGGACGTGTTGAAAAAGCGCGCGGCGGGCATCGAGCACTTCGTGCTGGAAGATGAGAACCGCATGATCGGCAGTTGCGCCTTGCCCCTGTCATTGTTCCAGCGCATGCAGCAGGTGCCGATGGTCTGGTTGCAAGACAGCGTTGAGCGGCGGGTCGAGCGGATCCTGCGGGACTACATCGTCAACCTGTGCGCCGAGTTCGTCGCGGTCCAGGGCGAACAGGGGTTCTCAGCGTTTGCCGAGCGGCTGCTGGCGAGCCTGGGCAACATCCAGAAGCGCCTGGGGGGCGACCGTCACCGGCGCTTGATGGGCATCCTGGAAGCTGCCCTGGCGGAGCAGGCTCGCAGCGGCGCGGTCGACCTGCATCGGGATTGGATCGAAGGCCTGCTGCGTGAGTACTACGACCCGATGTACGTGTACCAGCGGGAAAAGAAGGGCCTGCGCATCGAGTTTGCGGGTGATCAGCCGGCGGTGCTGGAGTATTTGCGGGAGCGGGCGGCGAGCGTGGGTCAGCCTCAACCGTGAATTTCACCGCAACCCCATGTGGGAGCGGGCTTGCTCGCGAAAGCGGTGTGTCAGCTCGCATCTCTTTTGAATGTGTCGACGCCTTCGCGAGCAAGCCCGCTCCCACAGGGTTTGTGGCTGTCCGGCATTCAGGTGCCAGCCTGCTAGAGCACCACCGCCCCAATCAACCCGCAAACAATCCCCACCACCATGGTCAGCAGCGCCACGGTCACCAGCACGCGGGCATCGAAGTCCTTGCGCAGCATCAACAGCGACGGCAGGCTGATGCTCGGCAGGGTCATCAGCAACGCGACGGCGGGGCCGGTGCCCATGCCGAGGGTCATCATGGTCTGCACGATCGGGATTTCCGCCGCGGTAGGAATCACGAACAGCGTGCCGACAATGGCCAGCGGTACCAGCCACACCAGGCTGTCGGCCATGGCGCCGTCGACGTGGGGGAACAGCCAGACCCGCGCCGCGCCCAGCACCAGCACTGCCAGCACGTAGATCGGGATGGTGCTCCAGAACAACTGCCACAAGGTCCGGCCCCAACGGATCAGGAACGGCTGCGCATCCACCGTGCTGGCTTCGGCCACCGCTTCCACGGCGGCTTCGGGCAGGGCCTCGGGGCGGGCAATGCGCTGGGCTACCATCGACACGCCGAACACCAGCACGATACCGGCCACCAGACGCAGGGCGGTGAAACCCCAGCCCAGCACGAAGCCCATGAACACCAGCGTCGCCGGGTTGAGGACCGGGTTGCCGATCCAGAAGGCCAGTGCCGCGCCCACCGAAACGTTCTGCCGACGCAGGCCGGCCGCCACTGGCGCGGCGCAGCACGAGCACATCATGCCGGGCAGCGCGAACAGCCCACCGCGCAAGGTCGAGGCAAAGCCGGCCCGGCCGAACAGGCGCAGCAACCAGTCACGGGGGATCAACACTTGCAGCAGGGAGCCGAGGATCACCGCCAGCACCGCCGCCTTCCAGATGGCCAGGAAGTACACCTGGGCGTAGGCCAGGGCCGCTGTCAGCGGCGCGGTCTGGGCATCATTGAGGATCGAGCCGCCGATGCTGTGGTTGTCGGCGGCGACAAAGGCCTTGAGGTAGTAGGGCGACCACTTGACGTAATAGAGGCCGACGCAGGCCACCAGCAGGAATAGGGCAGGCTTGCACCAGAACGACCAGCCCCGGTGAGCAGCGGCAGAGGATGAAGACATGGAGAAAATCCGGGTAGCGGGAGAATGGCTGCATCATACCCCGCGGCACTGACTCCCGCCGAGCGCAACGTCCTCCCGTCGGTCAGGACCTGACGCCCCCGCCACCGCGGCTGATGCCTCAGGTCGGGCAGGTTTCCTGGCCGTTATCCAGGCCTTGCTTGTAGGTCCGGCTGGAGAGGCTGGCCTTGCCGTTGTGCCAGGTCAGGGTCAGCACATACAACGAATCGAAATCCCCGGATTCCCAGTCTTCGGTAATGGTCTGCTTCTTGCCGACGGCCTCGCCGGCGACCTTGTTGATCAGCTCCGGCAGGTAGCCATGGGACCAGGCGGTGTAGATGGTGGCGTTGTGGTACTTGTCGTGCAGCAACTCATCCGCCAGGTCACTGGTGTCGTTGGCCGAATAATTGATGTTCACCGGCAGCCCGAGCTTGATGGCGCTGGGGCTGATGGTCATCAGCGGGCGAATGTAGCTGTAGGAGTTATCCAGTTCGCCCTCTTCGACGTTGCGGGTCGGGTTGGCCGCGAACACATAGTCGGCCTTGCCGAATTTTTCCGGCAGCAGGGTGGCCAGGTCGATGGCCCGGTTGAGGCCCTGGCAATTGAGTTGGCCCAGGCCGCCGGCCGGTTTTTCGGCATGGCGCAGGAACACCAGGGTCTGGACACCGTCGACTGGCTGGGCGCGACTGACGCTGGACTCCAGCGACAGCGCCAGGCCGCAGACCACCAGTAAGGTCGGCAGCAGCAGCCACGAACGGTGCTGCAGGCGCTTGGCGAAATTCAGTGGGTTCATCATCGGATCGATTCTTCAGTCTTCTTTGAGTCAGGCTGACAAACCCTGGCACCACGAGGCGGATGGCCTCGGGTGTTTTCCTTGTCATGACGCCGCCTCGGTTCCCTTAAGGGCATTGCTCAGAGTCCATTGAGGCCCTTTGGTTCGATCCTGCGGCCGGTTCCTTCCCAGCGATGCACTGAACATTAGCGACAGGATGTTGCGAAATTAAGAACAGCGCAGGGCCCGATCACGCCTATGAGGTCTTTCCGGATTTGGATTATCCTCGCTCATCCATTCTTCTCGGAACCTGCGACCATGGCTGACCTGAATCCATTTCCCATCACCCGCAAATGGCCCGCTCAATACCCTGAGTGGATCCAGCTCTATTCGCTGCCGACCCCCAACGGCGTGAAAGTCTCGATCATGCTCGAAGAGATCGGCCTGCCGTACGAGCCTCATAAAGTGGACTTCGGCAGCAATGATCAGTTATCCCCCGAGTTCCTGTCCCTGAACCCCAACAACAAGATTCCGGCGATTCTCGACCCCCACGGGCCGGGGGATAAGCCGCTGGCGCTGTTCGAGTCGGGGGCGATCCTGATCTACCTGGCGGACAAGAGCGGCCAGTTGCTGGCCCAGGACTCGGCGGCGCGCTACGAGACGATCCAGTGGCTGATGTTCCAGATGGGCGGGATCGGGCCGATGTTCGGGCAGCTGGGGTTCTTCAACAAGTTCGCCGGCAAGGACTACGAGGACAAGCGCCCCCGTGACCGTTACGTCGAGGAAAGCAAACGCCTGCTCAAAGTGCTCGACGGGCGCCTGCAAGGACGCGACTGGATCATGGGCGAGCGCTACACCATCGCCGACATCGCGACCTTTCCATGGGTGCGCAACCTGATCGGCTTCTACGAGGCCGGTGACCTGGTGGGCATCCAGCACTTTCCCAACGTGACGCGGGTATTGGAGCGCTTCCTGGCGCGACCGGCGGTGGTTCGTGGGCTGAAGATTCCGGAATGAGCGGCTGATGACGCCCGGGCAGTGCTGGGGTGATTTGCATCAATGGCACGTTGGCCCTGTAGAGCGATTATTGCCCGGCCGGTAACACTCTGTTTTCCAGCCGGCGTTTGTGCCCGGGTCGACCAGGGCATAAGCTTTGCCCCCTGTGATCGAGCCCCCAATTGCCCAGGAGTCCCATGTCCAGCCAGTTCCCCGAAGCACGTCCACGCCGTCTGCGTCGCAATGCCAGCTTGCGCAGCCTGTTCCAGGAAACCGAGTTCACCCTGAACGACCTGGTGCTGCCGATTTTCGTCGAAGAGGAAATTGACGACTTCGTGCCGATCAAGAGCATGCCGGGCGTGGTGCGCATCCCTGAATCGAAACTGGCCAGCGAGATCGAACGCTACGCCCGGGCCGGCATCAAGGCCGTGATGACCTTTGGCGTCTCCCACCACCTGGACGGCGACGGCAGCGATACCTGGAGCGAGCGTGGCCTGGTGTCGCGCATGGCCGGCATCTGCAAGGACGCCGTGCCGGAAATGATCGTGATGTCCGATACCTGCTTTTGCGAGTACACCGATCATGGCCATTGTGGCGTCCTGCACGGGCACGAAGTGGACAATGACCGGACCTTGGTCAACCTGGGCAAGCAGGCCGTGGCAGCGGCCCGCGCCGGCGCCGATGTGATCGCCCCGTCGGCGGCCATGGACGGCCAGGTCCAGGCCATCCGCAGGGCCCTGGACGAAGCCGGTTTCAGCCAGACGGCGATCATGGCTTACTCGACCAAATTCGCCTCGGCGCTGTATGGGCCGTTCCGCGAAGCCGGCGGCAGCGCCTTGAAGGGCGACCGCAAGAGCTACCAGATGAACCCGATGAACCGCCGCGAAGCCCTGCGCGAATCGCTGCTCGATGAGCAGGAAGGGGCCGATGCGTTGATGGTCAAGCCGGCCGGTGCCTACCTGGACATCATCCGCGACATCCGCCAGGCGTCGAACCTGCCGCTGTCGGCTTATCAGGTCAGTGGCGAATACGCGATGATCAAGTTCGCCGCCCAGGCCGGCGCCATCGACGAAGCCCGGGTGGTCCGTGAAAGCCTGGGGGCGATCAAGCGAGCAGGGGCCGACCTGATCTTCACCTATTTTGCGATGGACCTGGCGTCAAGCGGGATCTGACCACGGATCCAGAGTGAAAACACCTGCGGGAGCGAGCTTGCTCGCGAAGGCGTCGGCACATCCCGCCAGGGTGCAACCGGTCGATTCCGAGGGGAGGGTGTGGTGACCCGTCGTCCCGAGCGAGCGAACGTAGCCTCGTCCGGCATTTGGTCGTATGGTGGCTGCGGACCAACGGACCTCATGGGGCAACATGCAACTCAGTCGATGGATGATCAGCCTTGTCGCATTACTGGCCCTGGCCGGTTGCGGCAGTCGCCAAGCCCAGGAGCCTGAACGCCAACCGGACGAGGTCAAACGGCAGATCGTGCGGTTGCTGCCGTCAAAGACCGCGGATCGCGAAGGGTGGGCCAATGACATCTATGTGGCCTTCTCGGCCCAGCAGATCTCGACCACGACGCAGAATATCTGTGCAGTCCTGGCGGTGACCGAGCAGGAATCAACCTTCCAGGCCGACCCCAGCGTGCCGGGGCTGGGCAAGATCGCCCGGGAAGAGATCGATCGCCGCGCAGCGAAGATGCACATTCCCAGGCTGTTGATCAGCGGTGCGCTTGAGCTGCGCTCGCCCAACGGCAAAAGCTACGCCGACCGGCTCAACGCGGTGCGCAGTGAGAAGGCGTTGAGCGAGATCTTCGATGATTTCATCGGCATGGTGCCGCTGGGCAAGACGCTGTTCGACGGCTTCAACCCGGTGCACACCGGTGGGCCGATGCAGGTCAGCATCGCCTTTGCCCAGGCCAATGCCCGCAATTACCCCTACACGGTGGATGGCTCGATTCGTCGCGAAGTGTTCAGCCGTCGCGGCGGCCTGTATTTCGGCATCGCCCATCTGTTGGGCTATCCGGTGAGCTACACCGAGCCGCTGTACCGTTTCGCCGATTTCAATGCCGGGTGGTACGCCAGTCGCAATGCGGCGTTCCAGCATGCGGTGAGTCGGGCGTCGGGCATTTCCCTGGCGCTGGACGGTGATCTGATCCTGCATGACGCCATCATGCCGGGTAGCACGGAGCTGGCGGTACGCACGCTGGGCAAGTCGTTGGGAATGCGCAACCCGACCATTCGCGATCAACTGGAGCTGGGGGACAGCCTGGCGTTCGAGGACAGCAAGCTCTACAAGCGGGTGTTCGAGCTGGCCGAAAGTGCGGAAGGCAAGCCGTTGCCGCGGGCGGTGTTGCCGGGGATCGTGCTCAAGAGCCCGAAGATCACACGCACGTTGACGACGGCGTGGTTTGCCAAGCGGGTGGATGAGCGTTATCAGCGGTGTATGGCGCGGGCGTCGGGGCGGTAGCGATGACGCGAGGTCGATGGCGGGGCTTGGGTATTTGAGAAGAGACCGTGGCGAGGGTGCTTGCTCGCGGTTATTGTCGGGGGCTGCGTTGCAGCCCAGCGGGAGCAAGCTCCCTCGCCACGGTGGGTGTTGCATTGTCTGGGGCCTGGGTTGCATGGGCCTCCTTCATGCGCGGTTCTCGATCAGGCGATCGGAACCACCTTCGGCGACACGGCGTTCCAGCAGGCGATCGGAACCACCTTCGGCGACGCGGCGTTCCAGCAGGCGATCAGCACCACCTTCGGCGACGCGGCGTTCCAGCAGGCGATCGGCGCCACCTTCGGCGACACGGCGTTCCAGCAGGCGATCGGCACCGCCTTCGGCAACGCGGCGTTCCAGCAGGCGATCGGAACCACCCTCGGCGACGCGGCGTTCCAGCAGGCGATCGGCACCGCCTTCGGCAACGCGTTTTTCGATCAGGCGATCGGAGCCGCCTTCGGCGACAACAGGTTGGGCGGTGGCGGCGAATACGTTGGCGGCCAGGACCGAGAAAGCAAGGCTGAGGATGATTTGGCGTTTCATGAGGGTGTGCTCCGGGGGTGCAGTGGTTGGTGTGGCGCCATTGTTGCGTCCGACCACCGTCAATAAGAACTTCATTGAAATGATGGTGGATATCGACGGGGGTGATAACTCGTCGGCGTGCAGCTGGTCAGCCTGATACTGCAAACAGCGGCGTCGGTTTGAACGTCGGTGGGCTGACGGGCTCTACCCAATACCCCCTTTGAGGAGTCCCTCATGTATCAGTTGTTTGGTCATCGCCAGTCCGGGTCGGCGGCGGTGGAGATCGCGCTGGAGTGGTGCGGCGTGCCGTTTCGCCGGATCGATGCCTATTCGACCGAGGACAGCGAGGCAACGCGCGAGCTCAAGACATTGAACCCACAAGTCCAAGTGCCCACCCTGCAATTACCGGATGGCTCGGTGCTGACCGAGGCGGCCGCGATCCTGATTCACCTCGGGCTGAGCTTTCCCGCGTCGAAGCTGCTGCCTGACGATCCCCTCGAACGCCCGCAAACCCTGCGCGGCCTGGTCTATGTCGCCGCCAATTGCTACACGCCCATCGGCATCATCGATTTTCCACAGCGCTGGCTGGACGGTGGTGATGGCGCCTGCGCCGAGTCATTGGTCCGAGGTACCCAGCAACGGCTGTATCGCAACTGGGCCTTGTTTGCCGACCAGTTCGCGGCCAGGCCTTTTTTCGGCGGTGCCGAACCGGGAGCCCTGGATGTCCTGGCCGCGGTGATCACTCGCTGGAGCGGCACGCGGGAAGCGATGCTGAGTGCTCGTCCCGAGTTCCACGGCTTGCTGGCGCGCATCGACCGCCATCCACGGGTGGCGCCCGTGTTGTCGCTGCACTGGGCCGAGTGAATCAGGGGCAGGCGTTTGCCGTGGCGGCCTGCTCGATGAGGCCCACCAACTGACGGACGTTGTTCTGATGGGCGCTCACCAGCGCGTCGATGCTGCCACCCGCCGGCGTTTGCAGGCTGCTGCGGCAGGTGAGGGTGGGGGATTGCGTGCCCCGCAGTCGCCATTGCACATCCATGCGGGCGTAGCGACCGGGAATCGAGTCGAAGCGCTTCACGTCCACGCGCAGCAAACGCTTGGCCGCGCCGGGATTATTCAACTGTTCGTCCAGGCTGCTGTGCAGTTCATCGGCCAGGCTGGCGCCCCACCATTCGGTTTCCAGGATCGCCAGGGCACTGTTGCCCTGGCGGATGACCATCTGGGTGCGATCCACCTGGGGCGGTACGCTGACTTGCTCGACCTGGATGTCCGCGTTGGACCGCGACGGGCCGGCCGGCTGGGCGGGGCTCAGGGTGTGGTAGTGGATAGGATCGCTGCGACAGGCGACGAGCAACAGGGCGATGGCGAGCCCTATGAGTTTCAGCGGCATCAGGTGTGCTCCTGTGATCATTCGTTTGGCGGCAACGTGAGGTTCTGCGCCGGAGCATCCTTGGGACGTCCACGCAGCAGCGATTCGGGATGGCGGCTCAGGTAGTCGGACAACTCGCGTAGCGAGCGCGACATGCGGCCCAGGTCGTCGAGGGTCTCGGTCAGTTGTTCGCGCTGGGGTGAATCCTCGGCGAGGGTCGAGTTGGCCGATTGCAGGGTCTTGCTCACGTCCTGCAAGGTGCTTTGCACGCCGGGCAGGGTCTTGCCGTTGATCTGTTTCAGGCCCTTGCGCAGTTCCACCAGGTTGCCGTCCAGGTTGCTGGCGATGCTCTCCAGCGGCAGCTTGTTGATCCGTTCCACCATTGAATGGAGCTGTTCCTGCAGTTGCTGCAGGCTGCCCGGAATGGTCGGGATACGGACCGGCCGGGCATTGGGGTCAAAGGCGACTTTTTCCGCCTTGGGGTAGAAGTCCAGTGCGATGTACAACTGCCCGGTCAGCAGGTTGCCGCTGCGGGCCTGGGCGCGCAGCCCGCGCTCGACGAAACTGCCGATCAGGCGTGCGCCAGCGGCTTCGTCGTCGGGGTTATGATTGAGGGCCTTGAGCAGTTTCTCATGGGCCTTGCCCAGGCGTTGCGGGTAGATCACCACACCGACGTTGACCGGAAAGCTGCGTTGTTTCTCGTCGAAATCCAGGTTGATCGCCACCACCCGGCCGACCTCCACACCGAGGAATTCCACCGGCGCATCGACCCGTAAGCCGCGCAGCGCCTGATCGAAGCGCAACGCCAGGTATTGCGCCTTGCCGTTGGGCGGCGCGAGTGCGCTCTGCTGGTCGGCGAACAGTTCGAAGGTCTTGTCCGCGCTGGCCGGGCTGTCGTTGGGGTTGTAATCCGGGGCCCGGAAGGCGATGCCGCCCAGCAGCAGGGCCGAGAGGGATTCGGTCTTGACCGCGAAACCGTTGGCGCCGACGTTGACGTCCACGCCGCTGACGTTCCAGAACCGGGTGTTTTCGGTGACGTAGGCGTCGTTGGGCGCGTTGACGAACACATCGATGTCGACGCCCTTGCCCTCGGCGTCCAGTGCGTAGGACACGACCTGGCCCACCGGGATCTTGCGCAGGTACACCGGCGAGCCGATGTCCAGCGAGCCGAGGTCCTGGGAGTGCAGGGTGAAGCGCTTGCCCGGTTCGCCGTAGGTGATCGGCGGCGGGGCTTCCAGGCCGGTGAAGGACTTGGCGCGCACCTTCGACTGGCCGGCGTCGGCGCCGATGAAGTCACCGGACAGCAAGGTGTCGATCCCCGAGATCCCGCCGGCGCCGATGCGCGGCCGAACCACCCAGAACACGGAGTCTTCGTGGGTGAAAGTGTCGGCGTTCTTGGCCAGTTTGACCGTGGCGGTGACGTTTTTCTGGTCGTTGCTCAATTGCACGTCGGTGACCTGGCCGATGACCACATTGCGATATTTCACCTCGGTCTTGTTGGCGGTCAGGCCCTGGCCGGTCTTGAAGGTGATGGTGATGGTCGGGCCTTCCTGCAGCCAGTCGTGGACCACCAGGGACAGCCCCACCAGCACCGCGATGATCGGCACGATCCACACCAGCGAAACGGTCCAGCGGCGGGTGGTGACGTTGGCGCGTCCTGGCCCGGGCCGTTGCCCGTCAGTGGCTTGCGTTTTCATCCAGCGCCTCCTCGCAGGGTTGGGTGTCCCAGATCAGCCGGGGGTCGAAACTCATGGCCGACAACATGGTGAACAGCACCACCAGGCCGAAAAACAGAATGCCCGGGCGCGGCTCGATGTCGCTCAGGGCCTGGAACTTGACCAGCGCGGCCACCAGGGCCACCACCAACACATCGAGCATCGACCAGTAGCCGATCACCTCCACCAGCCGGTAGAGCTTGGCCCGCTGGACCTGAGCCCAGGTGCTGCGGCGCTGGACGGTGACCAGCAGCAAGGTCAGCACGACAAACTTGATGCCCGGCACCGCGATGCTGGCGATGAAAATGATCAGGGCGATGTCCCAGGCGCCGCCTTGCCAGAACTCGATGACGCCGCTGATGATGGTGCTGTCGGCACCGTCGCCGAGCATCTGGGTATTCATGACCGGCAGCAGGTTGGCCGGGATATAGAACACCAGCGCGGCCAGCATGTAGGCCCAGGTGCGGGTGATGGGGTTGGGTTTGCGGCGATGCAGGTCGGCGTCGCAGCGTGGGCAGGCCTGGGGTTCGTCGCTCATGTCGCAGGCCAGGCCGCAGCCGTGGCACAGGCACAGGTTCAGGTCGTCGGCCTTGGGCGGGTCGGCTGACGGCAGGCCGTTCACAGGCTGTCCCACAGGTCGCGGACATCGCGCCCGGCAATGCGGATCATCAGCAGGCTCAAGGCCGCCAGCGTAAACAGGCCGATGCCGGGGAGCACGTCCAGCAAGCCGGCAAGCTTGATCACCGCCACCAGGGCACCCAGCAGGCACACTTCGAGCATGCTCCAGGGCCGCAGGCTCTCCAGGCTGCGCATGCACAGGTTGAAGCCGGGCGCCCGTCGGTTGGCGTGGGCGTAGCCCAGTACCCAGAGCAGCAGCGCCAATTGCAGGGCCGGTGCGACGATGATTGCGACGGCGGCCACCAGGGCGATGAAGGTCATCGGCCCTTGGCTCAGGGCGACGATGGAGTCCCACAGCGTGGCGCTGTTGCTCAGGCCCTTGAACCGGATGCTCATGATCGGATAGACATTGGTGAACGCCCACAGCACCGCGGCCGTGAGGGTCAGGGCCAGGCGTTGCTCGATGCTCAGGCCGTTGTAGCGCTGGATGACCGCGTGGCAGCGCACGCACGAGGCTTTTTGATGCCGCACGAGGACCACCGGCTCGTACACCGCATCGCAATGCTCACAGATGATCAGTCGGGCGGAGGTGGCCATCGAGAGGCTCGGGCAGAGGCAACCCCTTCAATATAGAAGTGAACGGCCAATCAGCAAGCTGTGGCAGTGACGCTGGCAGCGAGCCCGCTCGCTCCCAGTGTGTTGACCCTGCTGCGACCGGTCATTCGCCGCGGATGTACTGCTCCAGTTGTCGGATCAGGTCGGCCTGTTCGGCGATGGCTTCCTTGACCAGGTCGCCGATGGACAGCAGGCCGACGAGCTTGCCGTCGTCCACCACCGGCAAGTGGCGCAGGTGCTTTTCAGTCATGATGCTCAGGCAGGTCTCGACGTTCTGGTGCGGGTCGATGGTGATCACCGGGGATACCATGATGTCGCTGACCTTGGTCCCCACCGACGAGCGCCCGTGCAGGACCATTTTGCGCGCGTAGTCACGTTCGCTGATGATCCCCAGCACTTCCCCGTTCTTCACCACCAGCAAGGCGCCGACGTTCTTCTCGGCCATGCGCATCAGGGCCTGCAATACCATGTCGTCCGGTGAGATGGTGTGCACTTGCTGGTTCTTCTCATCTTTTATCCGGAGCAATTGCGCGACGGTTTTCATGGTGGGCCTCGGTTGTTTTTGCAGGTGTGCTTAAAGAATCGTAGACCCGGCGGCGCAGAGCAAGCGGGAAAGCGGCGGCCAGTCGTCAAATAACGTCATGGGCAAGCAAAATTTCCCCTGATGGCATGTCATTCACCTTGTGGCGAGGGAGCTTGCTCCCGCTGGGCTGCGCAGCGGCCCCAAAGCGGCCAAGCATCAGATGAACACCTTCGGGGCTGCTTCGCACCCCAGCGGGAGCAAGCTCCCTCGCCACAGTGCCACAGTGCCACAGTGCCACAGTGCCACAGGAATACGGTGGCTATGTCGGTTGGGCAGGTGAAGATCTCTCGCCACAGGTAGAATCCCTTCTCACATAGAACACGAGGTTGCAGTGGTGGATCTACAGCAGGGCTTCGTCCTGACCCGGCATTGGCGCGACACCCCGGCCGGCACCGAAGTCGAGTTCTGGCTGGCCACCGATGCCGGGCCCCGGCGCGTGCGCCTGCCGGTGCAGCCGTCGGTGGCGTTCGTGCCGCAGGCCCAGCGCGACCAGCTCCAGGACCTGTTGCAAGGGGAGAAGGACATCGAGCTGCGGCCCCTGGACCTGCTGGATTTCCAGCACCGCCCGGTGCTGGGCCTGTATTGCCAGCAACACGCCCAACTGATGCGCCTGGACACCACGCTGCGCCGTGCCGGTGTCGAGGTGTTCGAGGCCGACATCCGGCCGCCGGAGCGCTACCTGATGGAGCGCTTTATCACCGCGCCGGTGTGGTTCGGTGGCACTCCGGGGGCCGATGGCCTGCTGCTGGAGGCGCAGATGAAACCGGCGCCCGGTTACCGTCCGGCGCTGCGCCTGGTGTCCCTGGACATCGAGACCACCGCCCAGGGGGATCTGTACTCCATCGCCCTGGAAGGCTGCGGCGAGCGCCAGGTCTACATGCTCGGGCCGCCCAATGGCGACGACAGCAGCGTGGATTTCCAGCTCGAATACTGCGAATCGCGCACGCTGCTGCTCAAGAAACTCAACGAGTGGTTCGCCCGCTTCGACCCCGACGCCATCATTGGCTGGAACGTGGTGCAGTTCGACCTGCGCGTGCTGCATGAACATGCCCGCCGGTTGGCCGTGCCGTTACGCCTGGGGCGCGGCGGTGAAGAGATGCAATGGCGCGAGCATGGCGCGCGCAATAATCACTTTTTCGCTTCGGCGGCGGGCCGGCTGATCATCGACGGCATCGAGTCGCTGCGTTCGGCCACCTGGAGTTTCCCCTCGTTCAGCCTGGAAAACGTCGCCCAGACGCTGTTGGGGGAGGGTAAGTCGATCGATAACCCGTACCAGCGCATGGACGAGATCAACCGCATGTTCGCCGAGGACAAGCCGGCGCTGGCGCGTTACAACCTCAAGGACTGCGAACTGGTGACACGGATTTTCGCCAAGACCGAACTGCTGACATTCCTGCTGGAGCGGGCCAGCGTCACCGGCCTGCCGGCGGACCGCAGCGGCGGATCGGTGGCGGCCTTCACGCATCTGTACATGCCGCTGATGCACCGCCAGGGCTTCGTCGCGCCCAACCTGGGACAACGCCCGCCTGAGGCCAGTCCGGGTGGTTTTGTCATGGATTCACAACCGGGGCTCTACGAATCGGTGCTGGTGCTGGACTACAAGAGCCTGTACCCGTCGATCATCCGCACCTTCCTCATCGACCCGGTGGGCTTGATCGAAGGCCTGCGCCACCCAGGCGAGCGCGAGTCGGTGCCGGGCTTTCGCGGAGCACGCTTCTCCCGCACCCGGCATTGCCTGCCGGCCATCGTGGCGCGGGTCGCCGAAGGCCGGGAGACGGCCAAGCGCGAACACAACGCCCCGCTGTCCCAGGCCCTGAAAATCATCATGAACGCCTTTTATGGCGTGCTCGGCTCCAGTGGCTGTCGCTTCTTCGATCCGCGGCTGGCTTCGTCCATCACCTTGCGCGGCCACCAGATCATGCAGCGCACCCGACAGTTGATCGAAGCCCAGGGGCACGTGGTGATCTACGGCGACACCGACTCCACGTTCGTCTGGCTGCGGCGCGCCCATGGCCAGGAGGAAGCGGCGAAGATCGGCCGCGAACTGGTGGCACACGTCAACCAGTGGTGGCGCGAGCAGGTGCGTGACGAGTTCGGGCTGGAGAGTGCCTTGGAGTTGCAGTTCGAAACCCACTTCAAGCGCTTCCTGATGCCGACCATCCGCGGCGCGGAAGAGGGCAGCAAGAAACGCTACGCCGGGCTGGTGACCCGCGCCGACGGCCATGACGAAATCGTCTACAAGGGGCTGGAGACCGTGCGCACCGACTGGTCGCTGCTGGCCCGGCAGTTCCAGCAGGAGTTGTATGAGCGCATCTTCCACCGCAAGCCTTACCAGGATTACGTGCGTGATTACGTGCGCCAGACCCTGGCCGGCGCGTTCGACGAACGCCTGGTCTACCGCAAACGCCTGCGCCGTCCGCTGGACGACTACGAACGCAACGTGCCGCCCCACGTGCGTGCGGCGCGGCTGGCCGACGAGTTCAACCAGCGCCAGGGCCGCCCGCGGCAATACCAGAATGGTGGCTGGATCAACTACGTCATCACCGTCGCCGGCCCGGAACCGCTGGAAGCCCGCAGCGCCCCGATCGATTACGACCACTACGTGAGCAAGCAGCTACAACCGGTGGCGGACGCGATCCTGCCGTTCGTGGACGATGACTTCTCGACGTTGGTGGGTGGGCAGATGGGGTTGTTCTAGAGAACGTTCATTGGTTTGCCGACCCTGTGGCGAGGGGATTTATCCCCGTTCGAGTGCGCAGCACTCGTCTATTTGGTAGGTGGCTGCGATGTTCTTTGGGGGCGCTACGCGCCCCATCGGGGATAAATCCCCTCGCCACAGAGCTATTGTGTGTCTCGCGATTGCCCCGCCAATCAAACCATCGCCAGCCGCTGCTTGCCCTGGGGTTGCGCAAACGTCAGGTCCAGGGCCGCGAGGTCCTGGGGGGCCAGTTGCAGATCGGCCGCTTCGGCGTTCAGCCGCACGTGCTCGGGCTGCACCGCCTTGGGAATGGCAATGACATTGTCCTGGCGCAGGAGCCAGGCCAGCGCGATCTGCGCCGGTGTCGCGCCGTGGCGCTCGGCGATCTGGCGCAGGGTGTTGTCCTTGAGCAGGCGCCCGCCCTGGCCGACCGGACAGTAGGCCATGATCGGCATGCTGCGCTGTTGGCACCAGGGCAGCAGGTCGAATTCGATGCCGCGTGCTTGCAGGTTGTACAGCACTTGGTTGGTGGCGCAGGCCGGCGCAGCCAGTTCTTCGAGGTCGGCGACATCGAAGTTCGACACACCCCAGTGGCCGATCTTGCCTTCCTCGCGCAGGCGCTCGAAAGCCTCGACGGTTTCCTCCAGCGGGTACTGCCCGCGCCAGTGCAGCAGATAAAGGTCGATGTAGTCAGTGTCGAGCCGTCGCAAGCTGCGTTCGCAGGCCAGAGGAATGCCTTTGCGACTGGCATTGTGGGGGTAGACCTTGCTCACCAGGAACACCTGGTCGCGCAGGCCGGTGATCGCCTCGCCCACGACAGCCTCGGCGCCGCCTTCAGCGTACATTTCCGCGGTGTCGATCAGGGTCATCCCCCGTTCGATGCCCAGGCGCAGGGCGGCCACTTCCTGCTTGTGCTGGGACGGTTCCTCGCCCATGTGCCAGGTGCCTTGGCCGATCACGGGTACGGATACGCCGGCCAATTCCAGAGTCTTCATGACTGTCTCCTGTGTGGTTGAACGTCAGGCATGTGGCAGCAGGATAGACCAAGGGTTCAAGGCCTGTGGGAGTGAGCCTGCTCGCGAAGCGGTCTGTCTGCGCCGACCTCTTCGCGAGCAGGTTCGCTCCCACAAAGGTGATTCAGGCGGTGGCGAATGTTGCGGTCAACGCCTCTTCCCTGTGGGAGCGGGCTTGCCCGCGAAGACGGCGGTACATCCAAAATCGATTCGAGCTGATCCACCGCTTTCGCGAGCCAGCCCGCTCCCACAGGTTGGCGGCTTGAGCCGGACCCATGGGGGCGAGCGGGGGGATTACTTGGTGGAGAACTTCAGCACCATGGTCTGGGTGTAGGTCTGGCCCGGATCAAGGCGCGTCGACGGGAAGTTCGGCTGGTTGGGCGCATCCGGGTAGTGCTGGGTTTCCAGGGTAAAGGCGCCCCAGTGCGGGTAGACCTTGCCTTGCTTGCCCTTGATCGTGCCATCAAGGAAGTTGCCGGTGTAGAACTGCACGCCAGGCTCACTGGTAAAGAGCTGCAAGTAGCGTCCCGATTGCGGGTCGTAGGCATCGGCGGCGAGTTTGCCCACGTCCCCCTTGGCGTCCAGCACCCAGTTGAAGTCAAAGCCGCCCTGTTTCGGTTCGGCGAACTTGAGTTGTGGGTGATCGGCCTTGATGTGGGTGCCAATGGCGGTGGGTTGGGTGAAGTCCATCGGTGTGCCGGCCACGGGGGCCAGTTCGCCGGTGGGGATCAGCTTGCCGTTCACCGGGGTGTAGCGGGCTGCGTGCAGGGTGGCGACCTGTTTCAGGATGTCACCGTTGCCGGCACCGGCCAGGTTGAAATAGCTGTGGTTGGTCAGGTTCAACACCGTCGGCTTGTCGGTGGTGGCCTTGTACTCGATGCGCAATTCGTTCTTTTCGTTGAGGCTGTAGGTGACGTCGGTCTTCAGCGCGCCGGGAAAACCCATCTCGCCGTCCGCCGACAGGTAGGTCAGGGTCACGCCCACCGAATCCTTGCCCTCATGGGGTTCGGCTTTCCATACCCGCTTGTCGAACCCTTGCGGGCCACCGTGCAACGCGTTGCCGTGGTCGTTCTGCGGCACTTGATAACGCTTGCCGTCCAGTTCGAAGGCCCCGTCGGCCAGGCGGTTGCCAAAGCGGCCGATGGTTGCGCCGAAGTAGACGTTGCCGTTCTTCTGGTAACCCTGCACATCGTCGAAGCCGAGCACCACGTCGGCGGGCTTGCCGTGTTTGTCCGGCACGATCAGCGACTGGAGAATCCCGCCGTAGGTGATGACCGTGGCTTCCATGCCGTGGCTGTTGCGAAGCACGAATTTTTCCACGGCCGTGCCGTCGTCGGTCTTGCCGAACGCTGCGCGCTGTTGAGTCAGGCCGGCGGCCTGGGAGGCAGAGGTGGCGATCATCAGAGACACTCCGAGGGCCGTGAGCAGATGTCTGGATTCAAGCATGGTTTGACCTTCCTTCCTGTTGTTTTGTTGTTGTTTTGAACGCGGGTCGAGTCCGTTACTGGTCGGACGACGATGAAGGCTTTGCTGTTCAGTAGTCTTTCTATTTGTCGATGGAAACTGGATTTATAGCCATAAATTGGGATTTATCAATTAAAAAGTAAGACTAATTGACGTTTGGGAGATTTCCTTCAGAGGACGGTGTTGCACCGTCCACTGCACTTTTACGGTTTTTGTCGCTCTATCCATGGCCTGGAAGCGGCGACCCCCGCCGCGTCCCCCTGCCCAGACCGAGATTCGATGGCCGGTGCTTTTTATTCGATGCGTGCGTTGCGACGACGCAGCGCAGCAGTGTTGATCGGTGTGCTGGCCCTGCTCAGCGGCTGCAGCCACCAGCAAGGCCAGGACATGGTCACGCAGTTGGGTAACACCCGTCCCCAGGAGTTCCTGCAGACCAGCGTCGACCGCATGGCGACGTTGGCGATGCATGACAACCTGCAAAGCCTTTACCTGTTGATGAGCAAGTTGTACCTGCGCAACCCCGACGAACTGCGCAAGTCGGGCTTTCTCGACGCTCGTACCGCTGAAAAACAGGTGCGCATGGCCATCGAGCAGCAGCAGCCCTTGCCGACCCTGGGAGGCAAGAAGGATCTGGCGGCGTTGAGCTATGCGATGAGTCCGGAATTCCTCGGGGACCGGGTCGGGGCCTTCATCTATGCCATCGGCAGCATGCTGGTCACGGCCCATGGCAATCGCCTCGAGTTCTACATGACCGATAGCATCGACCCGCGCTTCGTCAGCAATGCCGCGCGCAACATCGAGAAAGCCACCTGGATCCTGAGCCAGCGCCAAGGCAAGGACGGCAAGCCGCTGCTGTTCTCCAACGAGATCTCGGAGGAAGGCAGCAACCTGAGCTTTGCCGTGGAGTTCGGGAAAATTGTCGCGCGGTTGGACCTGTTGACGCAGATGCTGGACGAGCGCTATCGCCGGATCGGGCTCAACTATGCCCAGAGCCTGCTGTTCCTGAACTTCCTGCCGGTTCAATAGCGACCGTTAAAAAAGGAATAAAGATAGATCACATCGATATAGGGGGTTATAAGAAAAATCGCTATGCTCGCGGCCAGATTTTCCACGCGGTTGCGCTGAGACGGGTTTGATGGATTTCGGTAATGTCGGTTTAGTCGTAGCGGGCCTGGTGGTCGGCTTCATCGTCGGGATGACTGGCGTCGGCGGTGGTTCGTTGATGACGCCCATTCTGCTGTGGTTTGGCATCAACCCGGCGACGGCGGTGGGCACTGACCTGCTGTACGCGGCCATTACCAAGTCGGGCGGTGTGCTGGTCCACGCCAAAAATCGCAATATCGACTGGGCCATCACCGGTTGGCTGACCTTGGGCAGCGTGCCGGCGGTCGGTTTGACCCTGTGGTTTCTCAGCAGCCTGCACAGCTCGCCCGACGCCATGAACGCGGTGATCAAGCAGGCCCTGGGCTTCGTGCTGTTCGCCACGGCCCTGGCGATCCTGTTCAAGAAGCGCCTGCTGCAATTCGCCCACGACCGCGCTGGCGGTCACTACAACCCGTCCGGCTCGCGCCTCAACGTGCTGACCGTCATCACCGGCCTGATCCTGGGCACCATGGTTGCGCTGACCTCCATCGGTGCTGGTGCCTTGGGCACGGTCGCGCTGTTCATCCTCTATCCCTTCCTGGTCACCAAGCGCCTGGTGGGCACCGAAATCGCCCACGCCGTGCCGCTGACCCTGGTCGCTGGCCTCGGCCATGCGAGCATGGGCAACATGGACTGGCACATCCTCGGTTTCCTGCTGGTCGGCTCGTTGCCGGGGATCTACCTGGGCAGTCATTTGTCGGGGCGTATCTCCGATGAACTGCTGCGCCCGTGCCTGGCGGTGATGCTGGCGATGATCGGGTTCAAGCTGGCGTTCTGAGGCCTGCCGGTGAGCACGTGCCTGCACGGCACACCGCTTTGCCGAGCAGGCTCGCTCCCACAGGGTTTCTTCCCTGGCGGTCCATGCTGGCCGGTCCATGCCGGCTTCGCACTCAGTTGCGCAATGAACCCGCTGGCCTAAGCTTCAACACAGGCGGGCGCAGTATTGGCCGACTCGCGGAACAATTGCCGCCATGCGCAATCAGTACAGCGTAGATATCAAAAGGAGAGGCGCATGCTCATTCGGTCGTTGACCTTCGCTACCTTGCTGGCCGTCGCCAGCCCGCTGTTCGCCGCTGATGGCGACTCACCCCTGGTGGCGGAGGTGGGCAGGACCCGCCCCTTGATCGTCATCGCGCCCAGCACGGTAGACCCGGCCTGGGTCAGCCTGAAGAAAGCGTTGGAAGAACCAGCCGGCAAGCAAGGTTTTGCAGAGCGCAACATGGTGCTCTACACGGTGCTCAACACCATCGGCCAGCGGGACGGCAAGGACCTGGACCCGCAAAGCACCATGTCCCTGATCCGTTCACTCAAGCTGGGCGCCGGTGCCCAGACCAAGATCATCCTGGTGGGCAAGGACGGGGAAAAGAAGCTTGAGCATTCCGGGGCGATCGAGCTCAAAGACGTTTTCGACACTGTCGACAAACTGCCGGCCGCGGAAAAGGAAGCGGCCGCCCCAACACCTCCTCCTCCCGCGCCAGAAACAGCCCCGGCCAAGGATGCCAAAGGCGCCAAGCCTGGCAAGGCGAGCAAACCTGCGGCGGCGCCGAAGCCGTTGGATGATTGATGACAGATCCATAGGCTTCTGTTTGTGGCGAGGGAGCAAGCTCCCTCGCCACGGTCGATCATTGCTTATCCAGCGCCGTCAGTATCCGATACGCAACCTTCACCCGTTCCTCGATCGGATAATTCTTGTTCGCCAGCAACACGATCCCCATGTGCCTGCCCGGCACGAACGCCGCGTAAGCGCCAAAGCCGCCGGTCGAGCCGGTCTTGTTGATCCAGGCATCGTCCGGCGCCGGGCGGGGCGGTTCGAGGGGCTGCACCTTGTTCGGCTGCATGGCGACCTCCACTGAGTTACCTGCCAGCAGTGCGTCCAGTGTCACCGGGTAGGGGTAGAACTCCCAGCCCAGGCCCTGGGTCATGCCGCCCATCGTGTAGAAACCGCTGTGGGTGGTGGCGATGGCCTGGCGCAGGTCGGCGTCCAGTTTTTCCGGCTGCAGGTTGGCCTCGACGAAACGAATCAGGTCCGCTGAGTTGGTCTTGACCCCGTAGGCCTGCGCATCCAGCGCCCCCGGCCCGACCCGCACGGGCTTGCCATCCTTCGCGTAGCCTTGGGCATAGCGCTCCAGTTGGTCTGGCGGTACCCGTACATAACTGTGCGTGAGGCCCAGCTTCGGCATCAGCGTCTGCTCCATCGCTTGCTCGAACGGTTGGCCCAGGCTGCGGGCTGCCAGGTAGCCGAACAAACCGATGCTGGGGTTCGAGTAGAGCCGCTGGGTGCCGGCCGGGTAGAGCGGTTTCCAGGCCTTGAAGTAGTCGAACATCCGCTCCGGATGGTCCGCTTCCTGGGGGAACTGCAGCGGCAGGCCGCCGGCGCTATAGGTGGCGAGGTTGAGCAGGCTGATGCCGTCGAAGGCGCTGCCGCGCAGCTCGGGAGCAAAGCGGCTGGCGGGGTCCGACAGCGACAGCTTGCCTTGGGCCAGGGCATAGGCGCCGAGCGTCGCGGTGAAGGTCTTGCTGACCGAGCCGATTTCGAAGAGGGTCTGGTCGGTGACCGCCTGCCGGGTGTCCTTGGAGGCCACGCCATAATTGAAGAAATGACGTTGCCCGTCGAGGGTGATCGCCACCGCCATGCCGGCGATGTCCTGTTGCTTCATCAAGGGCTCGATGGCGGCGTTGACCGTCTCTTCAATGCGGTCCTGGGCGAAGCCCGTGGTTGCCCCGCAAAGCAGCAGGAAAGCGCCGGCGAGGGTTGATCTGGCCATGTGCATGTCGGACCGTCTC
The DNA here is from genome assembly GCA_001023535.1 of Pseudomonas chlororaphis. Taxonomy (NCBI): domain Bacteria; kingdom Pseudomonadati; phylum Pseudomonadota; class Gammaproteobacteria; order Pseudomonadales; family Pseudomonadaceae; genus Pseudomonas; species Pseudomonas chlororaphis. The sequence goes on along the minus strand of CP011020.1, from coordinate 5,784,179 downwards.
CTTGGGTGTCCGGTGCCTGGGGTGCACCTGAAGGGGCGTCAATCTAGGCCGTTTTCCGCGGCTCGGCAATCGGTGGCCGGACGTTGCCAGGCGTGGTTCCGAGTTGTCTGGCCTGGGCGTCGGAAAGATCCTACGAAATCGCTGCGAATCCCAGGCCATTGGCCATGCATGGCAAACCACACAAATTCCTGGCCGCCGGGTAAACTTGCGCTCTTTCTAAAGGAGTTCACATGAGTTACTACCAGCCTGGCATTCTCGCCACCCCTGTTCCGCCTCAGGCCCGTCATCTGTTTTTTGCCCTGGAATCGGTCGAGGCACTGCCGGCTGCGATAGACAAACTCGTGTTGCTGCTGGATGAGCGCGCGGTGATCGGCTTTGGTGAGCCGCTGGTGAAGGCCCTGGGCGCCCAGATCGAAGGTTTGCGGGCCTTTCCCGCGCTGGCCGGCGTGGGCGTCGATAACCCCTCCACCCAGCATGCGCTGTGGTGCTGGCTGCATGGCGAAGACCGCGGTGAGTTGCTGCACCGCAGCCGCGCCATCGAGGCGGCACTGGCCCCGGCCTTGTGCTTGGTGCAGATGAACGAAACCTTCCGCCACATGACCGGCCATGACCTCACGGGTTACGAGGACGGCACCGAGAACCCCCACGACGAAGCGGCCGTCGCGGCCGCCCTGGCCCAAGGGACAGACGGCCTGCGCGGGGGCAGTTTCGCGGCGATCCAGCAATGGCAGCACGACCTGGATGGCTTCGCGGCGATGTCGCCCGGTGAGCGCGACAACATCATGGGCCGGCGCCTGAGCGACAACGAAGAAATCGACGAGGCGCCGGAGTCGGCCCACGTCAAGCGCACTGCCCAGGAGAGCTTCGCGCCCGAAGCTTTCGTCGTGCGCCGCTCCATGCCCTGGATCGAAGGCGACCGCGCGGGCCTGATGTTCCTGGCGTTCGGTTTCTCCCTCGATGCCTTCGAGGCGCAATTGCGCCGCATGAGTGGCCTGGAGGACGGCATTACGGACGGCCTGTATCGCATGAGCCGGCCGATCACCGGGGGCTACTACTGGTGCCCGCCACGGCTGGACGCACGCCTGGACCTGCGCGCCCTGGCTCGCTAAGCGCAACGGTTTGTGCAAAGCGTGAGGTGAACGCTATTCTTGGGCCGGACCTCTATCCGTGGAACGGGAGAAGCAAGCGTGGATAAAGTCATCGTCATCACGGGGGGCGGCCGCGGGATCGGGGCTGCCACGGCGCTGCTGGCTGCCGAGCTGGGGTATCGGATCTGCATCAACTACCAGTCCGATGAAAGCGCTGCCCTGGAGGTGCTCGCACAGGTCCGGGCCAAAGGCGTGCAGGCGATTGCCGTGCGGGCCGACGTGAGCATCGAGGACGAAGTGATCGCGCTGTTCGACCGGGTGGATGCCGAGTTGGGCCGCGTTACCGCCCTGGTGAACAACGCCGGCACCGTCGCCCAGAAGGCTCGCCTCGATGAAATGTCCGAGTTCCGCATCCTCAAGGTCATGCGGACCAACGTGATGGGGCCGATCCTATGCGCCAAGCACGCGGTGCTGCGCATGTCGCCACGGCATGGCGGGCAGGGCGGGAGCATCGTCAACGTCTCCTCGGTGGCCGCGCGCCTCGGCTCGCCCAGCGAGTACGTCGACTACGCGGCCTCCAAGGGCGCCCTGGACACCTTCACCATTGGCCTGTCCAAGGAAGTGGCCGGCGAAGGCATTCGCGTCAACGCGGTGCGGCCAGGCTACATCTACACCGATTTCCATGCCCTCAGCGGCGACCCGGACCGGGTCAGCAAACTTGAGTCGGCGATCCCCATGGCAAGGGGCGGGCGGCCGGATGAAGTGGCCGAAGCGATCATCTGGTTGCTGTCGGACAAGGCATCGTACGCCACCGGGACGTTCGTGGACCTGGGGGGCGGGCGCTGAGCTCAGCCTGTCTGTTGCGGCGCTTTCGCGACCCTGCTCGCGTCCACATGGATCGTCTGCGATAACGATCCGTTGTGGGAGCGAGCTTGCTCGCGAAGGGCGCTACCCTGATCTCAGAACGAGCGGATAATCCGCCCCAATGTTTCCATGGCCTTTTCCGACGCCTCGGTCCAAGGGCTGCCGTAGTTCAGGCGAATGCAGTTCCTGAACCGCCGGGTCGGTGAAAAGATCGGCCCCGGCGCGATGCTGATGCCTTGGGCCAGGGCCATCTGGAACAGCTTCAGCGAGTCCATCTGCTCGGGCAGTTCCAGCCACAGGAAGTAGCCGCCCGCCGGCTGGCTGACGCGGGTCTGGGCCGGGAAATAACGGGCGATGGCGGCGCGCATCGCACTTTGCTGTTCTTCCAGGGCATAACGCAACTTGCGCAGGTGACGGTCGTAGCCACCGTGTTGCAGGTAGTCGGCGATGGCCGCCTGGGCCGGCATCGAGGCGCACAGGGAGGTCATGAGCTTGAGCCGTTCGATCTTCTGCGCATAGCGCCCGGCAGCGACCCAACCGATGCGATAGCCCGGTGCCAGGCTCTTGGCGAAGGAGCCGCAATGCATCACCAGGCCCTCGGTGTCGAATGCCTTGGCCGGTTTTGGGGCCTGTTGGCCATAGTAGAGTTCGGCGTACACGTCGTCTTCGATCAGCGGCACCTGGTGGCGGCGCAGCAACTCGACCAGCGCTTGCTTGCGGGCCTCGGGCAGCGTTGCGCCCATGGGGTTCTGGAAACTGGTCATGCACCAGCAGGCCTTGATCGGGTGGCGTTCCAAGGTTTGCGCCAGCACTTCCAGGTCAAGGCCGTCGCGCGGGTGGACGGGGATTTCCACTGCCTTGAGCTTGAGCCGCTCCAGCACCTGCAGGCTGGCGTAGAACGCCGGTGCTTCGATCGCCACCAGGTCGCCGGGCTCGGTCACGGCTTGCAGGCACAGGTTCAGGGCCTCCAGCGCGCCATTGGTCACCAGCAGTTCCTCCATCGGCAACATCAGCCCGCCGACCATGTAGCGCAGGGCGATTTGCCGGCGCAACTGCGGATTGCCCGGCGACATGTCCGTGACAACCACTCGCGGGTCCATGTCTCGGGTGGCACTGGACAGAGAGCGCGACAACCGATGCAGCGGAAACAACGTCGGGCTGGGGAACGCCGAACCGAAGGGCACCGTGGTCGGGTCCTTGATCGATTCCAGCACCGAGAACACCAGTTCGCTGACGTCGACTTCGGTGGACTCGTGCACGGGGCTGCTGATCGCCGGCTCGGAAAACGGCGTCGGCGCATGGGCGTTGACGAAGTAGCCCGAGCGCGGCCGGGCCCGGATCAGGCCTCGCCGCTCCAGCAGGTAATACGCCTGGAACACCGTGGACGGGCTGACGCCATAGGTCTGGCTGGCGTAACGCACTGAGGGCACTCGCTGGCCCGGCCCCAGCATGCCGGAGCGGATCAGTTCAGCGATGTCGTCGGCGAATTTCTCGTAGCGTTTCATGGCGAGCCCATTTTGCAGCGGTTCGAGGTCAGACTGGAGCTGTGCGTCGGGCATCTTATCGCCTCACCGGTTCATCGGCGCGACAAAACGGCTCTTGGCCACGCTGTGGGTGCGCGGCTCGTCGCTGTCGGTCACTTTGAAGGTCAATTCCTGGGAACTGCTGCTCGGACGCTCGCTGAGCATCGCCACCGACACCGGTACGTCGACGATTTCACCCGGCGCCAGGCTCAGGTGCGTCTTGCCCTGCAAGGTGAAGCCTTCGCCATCTTGCAGCGACAGGGTGTAGGCCTGGCGCTGCTGGGTCTTGTTGATGATCTTCAGGCTGTAGATGTTCTCGATCTGGCCCTGGTTGTTCTCGCGGAACAGGCCGCGGTCCTTGCTTACGTCCAGGGACACCATAGGCCGCTCCACCAGTGCCACGGCCAGTGCACCGATCATCACCAGCAGCACGGCGGTGTAGCCGATCAGGCGTGGCCGCAGCAGATGGGTCTTGCCACCTTGCAACTGATGCTCGGAGGTGTATTTGATCAGCCCGCGGGCGTAGCCCATCTTGTCCATGATCGAGTCACAGGCATCGATGCAGGCTGCGCAGCCGATGCATTCCATTTGCAGGCCGTCGCGGATGTCGATGCCGGTGGGGCAGACCTGCACGCACATCTGGCAATCGATGCAGTCACCCAGGCCGATGTTGGCCGGCTTCACGTCGCGCTTGCGCGGCCCGCGGATCTCGCCACGGGCGGCGTCATAGGAAATGGTCAGGGTGTCCTTGTCGAACATAACGCTCTGAAAGCGCGCGTAGGGGCACATGTGCATGCACACCGCCTCGCGCAGCCAGCCGGCGTTGAGGTAGGTGGCAGCGGTGAAGAACAGCACCCAGAACAGGCTGACGCCGCCGATCTGCAGGGTCAGCAGCGCTTCGGCCAGCGGCCGGATCGGGGTGAAATAGCCCACGAACGTCAACCCGGTGAGCAGGCTGATGGCCAGCCACAAGGTGTGCTTGGCCGAACGGCGCAGGAGTTTGTTCAGGCCCCAGGGCGCGGCCTGCAGCTTGATCCGCTGGTTGCGTTCGCCTTCGGTGACTTTCTCGCACCACATGAAGATCCAGGTCCAGGAGCTCTGCGGGCAGGTGTAGCCGCACCACACGCGACCGGCGAACACGGTGATCGCGAACAGGCCGAAGGCGGCGATGATCAACAGCGCCGACAGCAGGATGAAATCCTGGGGCCAGAAGGTCGCGCCGAAAATATGGAATTTGCTTTCGGAAAGATCCCAGAGCACCGCCTGGCGGCCGCCCCAGTCCAGCCACACCGTGCCGAAGAACAGCAGGAACAGCACGCCCGCGCCGCTCAGGCGCAAGGTGCGGAACAAACCGGTGAAGCTGCGGGTGTGGATCAGGTTGTCGGTGGTCCTGGCCTTTATCTTCGCCGGCGCAGGTTCGAAGGTCTGTATCAACTGGACGGGGATTCTATCGCTCATGGTCGGTCGCTCATCAGCCGTTATCTGGCCGGGGCACTATGACCATCGAACTGTTTGCATAACAGACTCAGGTGAATCGATAAAAACCGGATCAGATGCCCTGCAGGCCAAGCCCTGCGACAGTTTGATGCAGGGCTGGCGGAGCAACATTCCCCTGTTCCGTGGGTCCAGGCGGCAGGCCCACGGAGCAGCGGGGCAGGTTGGCTAGATCACCGAACCGCTGTCGGTCGCCTTGAGGTTCTGGCGCCCGTCCACCGCGCCGGCCACCGTCAGGGCATCGGCTTCGGCCTCGGTGATGTAGACCCGGGCGCCATTGAGATCGACCGCCGACATGGCTTTTTCCTCGCAGGTGATGATGGTGAGTTCGCCAGCGGCGCGTTGTTCCTGGCCGTTGGGGGTGTCGAAGTAACAGGTCTGGTCAACGATTCGCACAGTCATGGTGGTGCTCCTTTCTTGGGGGCTTGTGCGTTAGGCGCCTGGCGGTACGCAGGGTTCGTTGCGCCGGATCAGCGGTCGGGCGCACCTCTGGCGCCGCTTGCGGTCCATCGTTTAACGAATGGAAGGAGCGTGGTCGATGGAAACCTGGTGGCAACGAATCTGGATGACCCTGCAAGCGGAATTCGCCGACATTGCCGATGTGGAACAGATGACCCGCGTTACGGTGCGCCTGCTGATGGCCGCGCTGCTTGGCGGCATCCTGGGTTTCGAGCGCGAACACAAGGGCAAGGCCGCCGGTGTGCGCACGCATATGCTGGTGGCGCTGGGCGCTGCGCTGTTTGTCCTGGTGCCGCAACTGTCCGGCTCCCAGGCCGACGCCATGAGCCGGGTCATCCAGGGGGTGGTGGCCGGCATCGGCTTTTTGGGCGCCGGTACGATCTTGAAGAACACCGAGGGCGATGTCGGCCATGTCAAGGGCCTGACCACCGCCGCGGGGCTGTGGATGACCGCGGCCATCGGCGTCGCCGCAGGCTTGGGCCGCGAAGCCACGGCCGTGGTGAGTACGATACTGGCGCTGGTGATCTTCAGTGTGATGCCGCTGATTGTCCGGGCACTGGAAAACGACGACCAACCTTAGGCTCTGTTTGAAAAGTCTTGAGGCGAAGGTCAGGCAAGGCGAAAACCGGCGAGGAACGGCCGGGGTCGCGCTCGACTTTACTGGAGTAAATGAGCATTCCGAGCCGGTTTTCAACGCAGCATGAACGAGTATCAAGGCTTTTCAGACAGAGCCTAGGAACGGATACCAACGCATCCCCGTGGGAGCGAGCTTGCTCGCGAAGGCGTCCGACCAGAAAGCGTTCACCTCAACTGACTACACCGCTATCGCGAGCAGGCTCGCTCTCGCAAGTCTCCTACTAAGCTTGAGCATCAAACCCGTTCCGGGGGCGCCTCGCTGGGTGGGTCGCCCAACGGCGGCTGGGGATCCAGCGGCGGGTCTTTCTCGGGGATGGGCTCCGGATCAGGCCCCGGTGGGGGCAGGGTGGGGTCGTCGATATTGGGGTCCGGGGTTTCGGCCGGGATCGGAATATTCATCAGGACGGGTCTCCGTAATACAGATGGCTTGAGTCGTGCTTATGGTTGTTGACCCCCTTGCGCCAGGTTTTATCCCCAGCGCATCGCGGGCCAAATCTTGCTGAACTTTTGGCCGTCGATTCGGTTCGGAGTTTAAGTGAGTTTTTTCACGGGACCCGTTGGGCCTTTACCGCCACAAGCGCGTCCATTGGGCGTAAAAGGAGCGATGCTCGATGACTGCTGAACAGCCGACCGACCTTGTGTACAACCCGCACTTGCCATTGTCTCAGGCCTTGTTGTTGCCTCGGATTGCGATTGAAAACACCATGCCGACGATCGATGGCGGACAGTTTGCCGCCAAGGTCGTGGCCGGGCGGGACGTAACGGTGACCAGCAAGGTGTTCACCGACGGACACGACAAGCTGGCGGTGCGCATCCGCTGGCGGTCGCTGCAAGCGGAACGCTGGAACAGCGAGGTCATGACCGACCTGGGCAACAACGGGTGGCGCGGCCAGTTCACTGTGCCGGAGCAGGGACGCTACGTGTTTTGCATCGAGGCCTGGTTCGATCAATACGCCAGCTTCTGTTATGAGCTGGAGAAGAAGTACGGCGCCGGCGTGCCCATCGCCCTCGAACTGCAGGAAGGGCGCAATCATGTGCACCTGGCGGCCGAGCGCAGTGACGGCGAGTTGCGCGACCAGTTGAGCGCGCTGCACGATGAGCTGTCCGGCCTGTTGCCGGCGGAGCAGGTGGCGTTGTTTTTGGCGCCGCGCAGCGCCGACCTGATGGCCCAGGCCGACCACCGGCCATACCTGAGCCTCAGCCCCGAATACCACCTGGACGTCGAGCGTCCGCTGGCCGAGTTCGCCAGTTGGTACGAGCTGTTCCCGCGCTCGATCACCGATGACCCCAAGCGCCACGGCACTTTCAACGACGTGCACTCACGGCTGTCGATGATCCAGGACATGGGCTTCGACGTGCTGTACTTCCCGCCCATCCATCCCATCGGCCGCAGTTTCCGCAAGGGGCCCAATAACTCCCTCACCGCAGGCCCCGAGGACCCCGGCAGCCCTTATGCCATCGGCAGCGAGGCGGGCGGGCACGAGGCGATCCACCCGCAACTGGGGACCCGCGAGGATTTCCGCCGGTTGGTCGCGGCCGCCGCCGACCACGGCCTGGAAATCGCTCTCGACTTCGCCATCCAGTGTTCCCAGGACCACCCCTGGCTCAAGCAGCATCCGGGCTGGTTCAGTTGGCGCCCGGACGGCACGATCAAATACGCCGAGAACCCGCCGAAGAAATACCAGGATATCGTCAATGTCGACTTCTATGCGGCAGATGCGATTCCCAGTCTGTGGCTGGAGCTGCGGGACATCGTGGTCGGTTGGGTCAACGAGGGCGTGAAGATTTTCCGCGTCGACAACCCCCACACCAAGCCGTTGCCGTTCTGGCAATGGTTGATCGCCGATGTCCGGGCCGAGTACCCGGAGGTGATGTTCCTGGCCGAGGCGTTCACTACCCCGGCGATGATGGCGCGCCTGGGCAAGGTCGGTTATTCCCAGAGCTACACCTATTTCACCTGGCGCAATACCAAGGCCGAGCTGGCTGCCTATTTCACCGAGCTCAACGAGTCGCCGTTGCGCGAATGCTATCGGCCGAATTTTTTCGTCAATACCCCGGACATCAACCCGGCGTTTCTCCATCACTCCGGGCGCGCCGGTTTTCTCATCCGTGCCGCCCTGGCGACCATGGGCTCGGGCTTGTGGGGCATGTATTCGGGGTTCGAACTGTGCGAGTCGGCGCCGGTACCGGGCAAGGAGGAATACCTCGACTCGGAGAAATACGAGATCCGCCCCCGGGACTTCACCGCGCCGGGCAACATCATTGCCGAGATCGCCCAGCTCAACCGCATCCGCCGCCAGAACCCGGCGCTGCATACGCACCTGGGGCTGACGGTCTACAACGCGTGGAACGACAACATCCTCTATTTCGGCAAGCGCACGCCCGACGGCAGCAATTTCATCCTGGTGGCGGTGAGCCTTGACCCGCACAACCCGCAAGAAGCCAATTTCGAGTTGCCGCTGTGGGAAATGGGCCTGCCGGACGATGCCCAGACCCAGGGCGAGGATTTGATGAACGGGCATCGCTGGACCTGGTATGGCAAGTACCAGTTCATGCGCATCGACCCAGGGTACCAGCCGTTCGGGATCTGGCGCATCAGTGTGTCTTGAGGCAAACAAGCCTGTGAGCCAAGTGGGATTTAACTGTGGCGAGGGGATTTATCCCCGTTGGGTTGCGAAGCAGCCCCAAAGCAAGGCACCTCGGTGTGTCAGCCAGATTGCATTGAGCTTTTTTGGGGTCGCTTCGCAACCCAGCGGGGATAAATCCCCTCGCCACAAAGACCTCGCAAGCCCGTCCCAGCGGCTTTATTGAATTGATCAGGAGTTGCAAATGGCGAAGAAACCCCGGTCTGCCACCTTTATCAAAGACCCGCTCTGGTACAAGGATGCGGTGATCTACCAGGTCCACGTGAAGTCCTATTTCGACTCCAACAATGACGGAATCGGCGACTTTCCCGGCCTGATCGAGAAGCTCGACTACATCGCCGACCTGGGCGTCAACACCATCTGGCTGTTGCCGTTCTACCCGTCGCCACGGCGCGACGACGGCTACGACATTGCCGAGTACCGTGGCGTGAGCCCCGACTACGGCACCATGGCCGATGCAAGGCGGTTCATTGCCGAGGCTCACAAACGCAACCTGCGGGTGATCACCGAACTGGTCATCAACCACACCTCCGACCAGCATCCTTGGTTCCAGCGCGCCCGCAAGGCCAAGCCCGGCTCCAAGGCGCGGGACTTCTACGTCTGGTCCGATGACGACCACAAGTACGACGGCACCCGGATCATCTTCCTCGACACCGAGAAGTCCAACTGGACCTGGGACCCGGTGGCCGGCCAGTACTTCTGGCACCGCTTCTATTCCCATCAGCCGGACCTCAACTTCGACAACCCGCAGGTGATCAAGGCGGTACTGTCGGTGATGCGCTATTGGCTGGACATGGGTATCGACGGCCTGCGCCTGGATGCCATTCCGTACCTGATCGAGCGTGACGGCACCAACAACGAGAACCTGCCCGAAACCCACGACGTGCTGAAGTTGATCCGCGCCGAGATCGATGCCAACTACCCCGACAGGATGCTGCTGGCCGAAGCCAACCAGTGGCCCGAAGACACTCAGTTGTATTTCGGCGATGTGGATGCCCAGGGCCTGAACGGGGACGAATGCCACATGGCGTTCCACTTCCCGCTGATGCCGCGCATGTACATGGCGCTGGCCCAGGAAGACCGGTTCCCCATCACCGACATCCTGCGCCAGACGCCGGAGATCCCGGCCAATTGCCAGTGGGCGATTTTCCTGCGCAACCACGATGAGCTGACCCTGGAAATGGTCACCGACAAGGAGCGCGATTACCTGTGGAACTACTACGCGGCTGACCGGCGCGCGCGCATCAACTTGGGCATCCGCCGGCGCCTGGCGCCATTGGTGGAGCGCGACCGGCGTCGCGTGGAACTGCTCAACAGCCTGCTGCTGTCGATGCCCGGCACGCCGACCTTGTACTACGGCGATGAGATCGGCATGGGCGACAACATCTACCTGGGCGACCGCGACGGCGTGCGTACGCCGATGCAGTGGTCGATCGACCGCAACGGCGGCTTCTCCCGCGCTGACCCGGCCAGCCTGGTGCTGCCGCCGATCATGGACCCGCAGTACGGCTACCAGTCGGTCAACGTCGAGACCCAGGCCGGCGACCCTCATTCGCTGCTCAACTGGACCCGGCGGATGCTGGCGGTGCGCAAGCAGTCCAAGGCCTTCGGCCGTGGCACCCTGAAGATGCTGTCGCCGAGCAACCGCCGGATCCTGGCCTACACCCGCGAATACACCGGCCCCGATGGCAAGCACGAAATCATCCTGTGCGTGGCCAACGTGTCACGCAGTGCCCAGGCGGCCGAACTGGACCTGTCGGCCTACGCCGGCATGGTGCCGGTGGAGATGCTCGGCGGTAATGCGTTCCCGCCCATCGGCCAGCTGAATTTCCTGCTGACCCTGGCGCCGTACGGTTTTTACTGGTTCGCCCTGGCGGCGGAAAACCAGATGCCGAGCTGGCACGTCGAGCCGGCCCAGAGCCTGCCGGACTTCACCACCCTGGTGCTGAAAAAACGCCTGGAAGAGTTGCTCGAAGCGCCGTCGCGCACCACGTTGGAGCAAAGCATCCTGCCGAGCTGGCTGCAAAACCGGCGTTGGTTCGCCGGCAAGGACAGCGCCATCGAGAAGGTCGACATCGTTTATGGCGTGCGTTTCGGTGACCCGCAGCATCCGGTGCTGCTCAGTGAGATCGACGTCACCAGCGGCGGCCAGACCCTGCGTTATCAACTGCCGTTCGGGCTGCTGGCCGAAGACCAGGTGGGCGCGGCGTTGCCGCAACAACTGGCATTGTCGCGGGTTCGGCGGGTCCGCCAGGTCGGGTTGATCACCGATGCCTTCAGCCTGGAAAGCTTCATCCGGGCGGTGTTGCAGAACATGCAGGCCGGTACGGTGCTGCCGTGCGCCGAAGGCGAATTGCGTTTCGAACCCACCGAAGGCCTGGCGGCTTTGAACCTGGGGGACGAACCGGAGGTGCGCTACCTGTCCGCCGAGCAATCCAACAGTTCGGTGGTGGTCGGTGGCAGCCTGGTGCTCAAGCTGATCCGCAAGGTCGCCTCGGGCGTCCACCCGGAACTGGAAATGAGCGCCTATCTGACCGCCGCGGGCTTTAGCAACATTTCGCCGTTGCTCGGTTCGGTGGTACGTCGCGACGCCGAGGGCGAAGACGCGCTGCTGATGATCGCCCAGGGTTACCTGAGCAACCAGGGCGACGCGTGGGAGTGGACCCAGAACAATCTGGAGCGCGCGCTGCGCGACGAGTTGGCGGACGCCGTGTCCGAGCAGGAGCAGCACTACAACGCTTTGGGCGAGTTGAAGGACTTCGCCGGCATGCTCGGCCAGAGGCTGGGAGAAATGCACCAGGTGCTGGCCCAGCCGACCGATGACCCGGACTTCACCGCGCAGACCACCACGGCCAAGGAAGCCCAGGCCATTGGCAAGGATGTGGCTGCCCAGGTGGAACATGCCCTGCGCCTGCTCAAGCAGCACCAGGGCCAATTGAACCCCACCGACCAGGCCATGGTCGCACGCTTGCTGGAGCACAAAAAAACCGTCCTGGCCCATGTCCAGGAGCTGGCTGGCAAGGCGGTGGGTGGCTTGCGTATCCGCGTGCATGGCGACTTGCACCTGGGGCAGGTGCTGGTGATCAAGGGCGATGCCTACCTGATCGACTTCGAAGGCGAGCCGGCGCGGCCGTTGCATGAGCGTCGGGGCAAGCACAGCCCGTACAAGGACGTCAGCGGGGTGCTGCGGTCCTTCGATTATGCGGCGGCGATGGCGATCCACTTGCACACGGTCGACAGTACGGCCGACGCCGATGCGGCCCGGCAACGGGTGGCCGAGCGTTACCTCAAAGAGGCTCGTCAGGCATTTGTCGAGGCATACCGGCTGGCGGCAGCTAGTCTTGCCCATGAATGGAAGGATGCTGAAGGCGAAGACGCCGCGCTGGCGTTGTTCGGCCTGGAGAAGGCGGCCTATGAAGTGGCCTATGAAGCCGAGAATCGCCCCGCCTGGCTGCCCGTGCCGTTGCACGGTCTGTACGGGTTGTTGAGTGGGCTGGAACCCTTTTCCGATTTAGCCGGACCGATTTAGTGGAGAGAATCATGAGCGTCTCGAACAAAGAACCCCAAGGGCAGCCCAAGGACGTGTTGCTGCCGTCCGCCAAGGACATCGACGCGCTGGTGCGTGCCGAACACCACGACCCGTTTTCCATCCTCGGCCCCCACGGCGACGGGGCCGGCGGGCAGTTCATCCGCGCCTACCTGCCGGGTGCGCTGAGCGTGCATGTGCTGGCCCGCGACGGTGGCCAGGAACTGGGGGAGCTGCAACTGACCGAAACCCCGGGCCTGTTCGTCGGGCATTTCGACCATGCCCAGGCGTACCTGCTGCGTACCCGCTGGGCCGGCGGCGAGCAAGTGGCCGAAGACCCCTACAGTTTTGGCGCCTTGCTCGGGGAGATGGACCTTTACCTGTTTGCCGAGGGCAACCATCGCGACCTCAGTTCCTGTCTTGGCGCGCAGTTGACCACGGTGGACGGCGTCGACGGCGTACGCTTCGCCGTGTGGGCGCCGAACGCGCGACGGGTCTCGGTGGTGGGGGATTTCAACGTCTGGGACGGTCGTCGGCACCCGATGCGCATCCGGTATCCCTCCGGCGTGTGGGAGCTGTTCATTCCCCGACTGGGCGCGGGCGAAGCCTACAAGTATGAAATCCTCGGTGCCCACGGCATCCTGCCGCTCAAGGCCGACCCGGTAGCGTTGGCCACGCGGATGCCGCCAGACACCGCCTCGAAAGTCGCCTCGCCATTGAAGATCGACTGGCAAGACGATGACTGGATGCAACGGCGCCGCGAGCGGCAATTGCCCGGCGCGCCGCTGTCGATCTACGAGTTGCACGCCGGTTCCTGGCAATGCGAGACCGACGAGGCGGGGGAAGTTGCCCGGCAATACAACTGGCATGAAATGGCCGAGCGCCTGGTGCCTTACGTCAAGGACCTGGGCTTCACCCATATCGAGCTGATGCCGATCATGGAACACCCGTTCGGCGGGTCCTGGGGCTACCAGCCGCTGTCGCAGTTCGCGCCGACCGCACGCTTCGGTTCGCCGGATGATTTCGCCGCGTTCGTCAACGCCTGTCACCAGGCTGACATCGGGGTGATCCTGGACTGGGTGCCGGCGCATTTCCCCACCGACACCCACGGCCTGGCCCAGTTCGATGGCACCGCGCTGTACGAATACGGCAACCCGCTGGAGGGCTTCCACCAGGATTGGGACACCCTGATCTACAACCTCGGGCGCACCGAGGTCCACGGCTTCATGCTGGCGTCGGCGTTGCATTGGCTCAAGCATTTCCATATCGATGGCCTGCGTGTGGATGCCGTCGCCTCGATGCTCTATCGCGACTATTCGCGCAAGGCTGGCGAGTGGGTGCCCAACCGCCACGGTGGCCGCGAGAACCTGGAAGCCATCGATTTCCTGCGTCATCTCAACGACGTGGTGGCGCTGGAGGCGCCGGGCGCGCTGGTCATCGCCGAGGAGTCCACCGCGTGGCCGGGCGTCAGCCAGAGCACGCAGCAGGGCGGCCTGGGCTTTTCCTACAAGTGGAACATGGGCTGGATGCACGACTCGCTGCACTACATCCAGCAGGACCCGGTGTACCGCGCCCATCACCACAATGAACTGAGTTTCGGCCTGGTGTACGCCTGGTCGGAACGCTTCGTCCTGCCGATTTCCCATGATGAAGTGGTCCATGGCAAACGTTCGCTGATCGACAAGATGCCCGGTGATCGCTGGCAGAAGTTCGCCAACCTGCGCGCCTACTTAAGCTTCATGTGGGGGCATCCGGGCAAGAAACTGCTGTTCATGGGCTGCGAGTTCGGCCAGTGGCGCGAGTGGAACCACGATCAGCAACTGGACTGGTACCTGCTGCAATACCCTGAGCACCGCGGTGTCCAGCAACTGGTCAAGGATTTGAACCGGTTGTACCGCGAGGAGCCGGCCCTGCACGACCAGGACGATGCGCCCCAGGGTTTCCAATGGCTGATTGGCGACGACGCGATGAACAGCGTCTATGCGTGGCTGCGTTGGAGCAAGGAAGGCCGGCCGGTGCTGGTGGTCGCCAACTTCACCCCGGTGCCGCGCGAGGCCTACCGGGTGGGCGTGCCGTTCCCTGGGCGTTGGGTGGAACTGCTCAACAGCGATGCCGCGACCTACGCCGGGTCCAACTATGGCAACAGTGGCGGTGCCAGCACCGAAGAGGTGCCGAGCCATGGCCAGTCCCTGTCGCTGGAGCTCAACCTGCCGCCGTTGGCGGTGCTGATCCTGCGGCCGGAGGGTTAGGGGTTACATAAAGGCCAACTGTGGCGGTTACAGAATTAAAGATCACCGCAGTTCCAATGTGGGAGCGGGCTTGCTCGCGAAGAGCGGTCTGACGGTCAATATCGATGCTGACTGTCAGGCCCTCTTCGCGAGCAAGCCCGCTCCCACATGGATGTGCTCACCTGAAGGACTTTTGTGATTCCTTCAGCGCACCAGGCACGGCCGCTTGTTGTTGAACGTCCAGCCCGGAATCAGGTACTGCATCGCCACCGCATCGTCCCGTGCCCCGAGGCCCATGCCCTTGTACAGCTCATGGGCCTTGGCCAGTTGATCGGTGTCCAGCTCGATCCCCAGCCCCGGTTTTTTCGGCACTTGCACGCAGCCGTTCTGGATCTGCAAGGGCGCCTTGGTCAGCCGCTGGCCGTCCTGCCAGATCCAGTGGGTATCGATGGCCGTGATGTCGCCCGGCGCGGCGGCGGCCACGTGGGTGAACATCGCCAATGAAATATCGAAGTGATTGTTGGAGTGAGAACCCCAGGTCAGGCCCCATTCGTTGCACATCTGCGCCACGCGCACGGAACCCTGCATGGTCCAGAAGTGCGGGTCGGCCAGGGGGATGTCCACGGACTGCAAGGTGATGGCATGGCCCATCTCGCGCCAGTCGGTGGCGATCATGTTGGTCGCGGTCTTGAGGCCGGTCGCGCGGCGGAACTCGGCCATGACCTCCCGGCCGGAATAGCCCTGCTCGGCACCGCAAGGGTCTTCGGCATACGCCAGGACCTTGTGCTGGTCGCGGCACAGGCGGATCGCTTCCTTCAGTGACCAGGCGCCGTTCGGGTCGAGGGTGATGCGTGCCTGGGGAAAGCGTTCGGCGAGGGCCGTGACCGCTTCGATTTCTTCGTCACCCTTGAGCACGCCGCCCTTGAGCTTGAAGTCTTGGAAGCCATAGTGGGCATGGGCGGCTTCGGCCAGGCGGACCACGGCGTCGGCGTCCAGGGCCTTTTCGTGGCGCACGCGGAACCAGTCGATGTCGGCGTCCGGCTCGCTGCGGTAGGCCAGGTCGGTCTGCTGGCGGTCGCCGACGTAGAACAGGTAGCCGAGCATCTTCACTTCGTCGCGCTGCTGGCCTTCGCCGAGCAGGGCTGCCACCGGCACGTCCAGATGCTGGCCGAGCAGGTCCAGCAGGGCGGCTTCAAGGCCGGTCACTGCGTGGATGGTGATGCGCAGGTCGAAGGTCTGCAGGCCGCGGCCGCTGGCATCGCGGTCGGCGAACGCATGACGCACAGTGTTGAGGATCTTCTGGTAGGTGCCGATGGGGCTGCCGACCACCAGCGAGCGGGCGTCTTCGAGGGTCTGGCGAATGCGTTCGCCGCCGGGCACTTCGCCGACGCCGGTGTGGCCGGCGTTGTCCTTGAGAATGACCACGTTACGGGTGAAGAACGGGCCATGGGCGCCGCTGAGGTTCAGCAGCATGCCGTCATGACCGGCCACGGGCACGACCTGCATGCTGGTGATGATCGGGGCGTTGCTGGTTTCTTGAGAATTCATGGTGCGAGTCCTTGAGCAATCGAATGGTCAGACGTGGCTGGCGGCCGAGTGGGTAGGCGTCGTTGCCGACTTGGCCTTGGGCGTATTGCGGGCGGCGAAGACGATGATCGCGGCGATGATCGAGGTGGTCGCCAGGCCATAGAGGCCGCCCTGGATCGAGCCGGTGTGCTGTTCCAGCAGACCGAACGTGGTGGGGGCGACGAAGCCGCCGAGGTTGCCCACGGAGTTGATCAGGGCGATCACGCCGGCGGCGATCCGGGCGTCGAGGTAAGCCTGGGGAATCGGCCAGAACAGCGAGGAGGCCGACTTGAAGCCCAGGGCCGCAAAGCAGATGGCGACGAACGCGAACACCGGCCCACCGGTAGTGGACATGAACATCCCGGCCGCGGCGATCAACAGGGCGGCGGCCACCCAGGCCTGCTGGAATTTCCACTTCGACGACAGCGAGGCGAAGGCGTACATGCCGACGATCGACAACAGCCACGGGATCGAGTTGAACAGGCCGACCTGGATGTCGCTCAGGTCACCCATCTTCTTGATGATGCTCGGCAGCCAGAAGGTGGCGGCGTAGATCGTCAGTTGGATGAAGAAGTAGATCAGGCAGAACAGGAGGATCTGGCGGTCCTTGAGCAGTTGGCCGATGGACAGTTTGATCGGCGTGGCGGCCTCGCGGGCCCGTTGCTCATCGTCGATGGCGTTTACCAGTGCGTCCTGCTCTTCGCGCTTGAGCCATTTGGCGTCGTGGGGCTTGGAGTCGAGCCAGAACCAGACGAAGGCGCACAGGCCGACCGAGAACATCCCTTCGATGAAGTACATCCACTGCCAGCCGTGCATGCCCAGGCCGTTGATTTGAAGCAGTAGCCCTGACAGTGGGCCGGAGATCAACGACGCAATGGCCGAGCCGCTGAGGAAGATGGCGATGGCCTTGCCGCGTTCGGCGCCTGGCAGCCAGCGGGTGAAGTAGTAGATCACCCCCGGGAAGAAGCCGGCTTCGGCCACGCCGAGCAGAAAACGCAGGATGTAGAAGTGGGTTTCGTTCTGGATGAACGCCATGCCGGCGGCCACCAGGCCCCAGGTGAGCATGATGCGGGTCAGCCAGATGCGGGCGCCGATGCGTTGCAGCAGGATGTTGGAAGGTACTTCGAACAGTGCATAGCCGATGAAGAACAGGCCGGCACCAAAGCCGTAGGCCGCGGCGCCGATGCCTAGGTCGTGCTCCATGTGGGCGCGCACGAAACCGATGTTCACCCGGTCGATGTAATTGACGATAAACATGATGACGAACAGCGGCAGGATGTGGCGCTTGACCTTGGCGATGGCCGAAAGCAGCACGGGATCCGCACCGGCGTTGGCCTGGGGGATGGATGTGTTCACTGGTTTTTCTCCCACTCGTTATTTTTATGCGGGGCATCGTGCAGGTGCCGATGTTGCTAGACATCATACAACTCGATTTTTTTCGCTGACAAGCGCTTTTTGATGATGATTGGCTCGGGTGGGATGGGTTCTTATGCCGTATTTGTTAGGTTTTTTTGGATGGTAACATTGGCGGAGTTGAGTGGGGGAGCGGCAAGGGCCGCGAATTTTAAAGGCGAGGTTCACAGTATTTCGTAGGTTTTCAGTATGTTGTCATACAAGTTGGACCTTGCATTGCCGATTACTCGCCTTACCACTGGTGGTAGGATCACTCAGCCTGTCTTCGAGGAACCCCGGCGATGCAAGACACCGAAGCGCCCCTGCGCAAGCGTACCCATAACCTGGCCCACGACCTGGTCGCGAAGCTGAGCCAGAGCATTCTGCTGGGGCAGTTGAAGCCAGGAGAGAAGTTGCCGTCCGAAGGGGCGATCGTGCGCGAGCATGGCGTCAGCCGCACGGTGGTGCGCGAGGCGATCTCCAAGTTGCAGGCCTCGGGGCTGGTGGAAACCCGTCACGGCATCGGGACGTTTGTGCTCGAGCCCACCGGCGAGCCAGGGTTGCGGCTCAACGTCGACACGGCGGCGGGGGTGCGTGGCATCCTTGAGTTGCGCCTGGGCCTGGAAACCCAGGCCGCCGCCCTGGCTGCCCAGCGGCGCAGCGAAGACCACCTGCAGCAGATGCGCCAAGCGCTGGATGACTACCAGCGGTTGTCCAGCAACAACGACAGCTGCGTCGAAGCCGACCGGCGCTTTCACCTGCTGATTGCCGAAGCCACGGACAACGCCTGTTTTGTCGAGATCATGCAGCACCTGGGCAGTGCGATGATCCCCAGGACCCGGGTGAACGTGATCGAGCGAGGCCAGGCGGACCTGGGCAAGCTGGCGCAATTGGCGAACCTGGAGCACGAGGCGATCTTCAACGCCATCAAGCGCCAAGACCCGGACGCCGCCCGCGCAGCCATGTGGTTGCACCTGACCAACAGCCGCGACCGGTTTGGCGCCAGGTCCTGAGATCCCCTTGCGGGAGACTGGAGAGGTGTGCCCACCACAGATCCCCTTGTGGGAGCGGGCTTGCTCGCGAAAGCGATGGTCCATCCAGCACCGGAGCAAACTGACCCACCGCCTTCGCGGGCAAGCCCGCTCTCACAGTGTTGTTTTGTGGACTGGAGAGGTGTGCCCGCCACAGATTCCCTTGTGGGAGCGAGCTTGCTCGCGATGGGGCCGGCAAGTATCCCGCTAAACACACGGGCAAAAAAAACCGGCGCAACCGAGGTTGTGCCGGTGGTGTTGTCGGTCGCGGCGCGGATGTTCGTGGGTCCGCGCAGCCACCGTTGAACCGGGTGTGACTAGGCTCGCTCAAGCGCCAGGGCAACGCCCTGGCCGCCGCCGATGCACAGGGTCGCGAGGCCTTTCTTGGCGTCGCGCTTGATCATTTCATGCAGCAGCGACACCAGCACCCGGCACCCGGATGCACCGATAGGGTGGCCCAGGGCAATGGCGCCACCGTTGACGTTGACCTTGGCCAGGTCCCATTCCAGTTCCCGGGTCACGGCCAGCGACTGGGCGGCGAAGGCCTCGTTGGCTTCGATCAGGTCCAGTTGCTCCAGCGACCAGCCGGCCTTGTCCAGGCAGCGGCGGGTGGCCGAGACCGGGCCGATGCCCATGATGGCCGGGTCGACGCCCGCATTGGCATAGGCACTGATTTTCGCCAGCACCGGCAGTCCCAGCGCCTTGGCTTTTTCAGCGCTCATCAACACGACTGCGGCGGCGCCGTCATTGAGCGACGAGGCGTTGCCGGCGGTGACGCTGCCGTCCTTCTTGAAGGCCGGCTTGAGCTTGCCCAGGGATTCGGCGGTCGTGCCGGCACGCGGTTGTTCATCGGTGGCGAAGGCCACCGGGTCGCCTTTGCGCTGGGGAATCAGGATCGGCGTGATCTCATCGGCAAACCGACCGGCCTCGATGGCCGCGACGGCTTTCTGTTGGGACGCGGCGGCAAAGGCGTCCTGCTCCTGGCGACTGATGCCGTATTTGTCCACCAGGTTTTCGGCGGTGATGCCCATGTGGTAGTCGTTGAAGGCATCCCACAAGCCATCGGTGATCATGCTGTCGATCATTTTCGCGTGGCCCATGCGCAGGCCGGTGCGGGCGGCCGGGAGCACGTAGGGCGCCAGGCTCATGTTCTCCATGCCGCCGGCGATGATCACCTCGGCGTCGCCACAGCGTATCGCCTGGGCACCGAGGTGCAGGGCCTTGAGCCCCGAGCCGCAGACTTTATTCAGGGTCAGCGCCGGCACCGCGTGGGGCAGGCCGGCGAGGATCGACGCCTGGCGGGCCGGGTTTTGTCCGGAGCCTGCGGTCAGCACCTGGCCGAGGATGACTTCGTCCACCTGCTCGCCGGACAGGCCGGTCTGCTCCAGCAGGCGCCGGATCACCGCGGCGCCGAGTTCCGGCGCAGGAATGGAGGCCAGCGAACCCTGGAAGCTGCCGATGGCGGTACGGGTAGCGGCGACAATCACGACTTCTTGCATCGAATCTCTCCTCACTGGGCAGCGAACTGCATTTCAGGGACGTGGTCCGGCACGATCAGTTTGCCGGCGGTCTTGGTGACGATTTCCTCGACGCTGACGCCCGGGGCGCGTTCTTTCAGGATGAAGGCGCCGTCCTGGATTTCCAGGTAGGCCAGGTCGGTCAGCACGCGCTTGATGCAGCCGGCACCGGTCAGCGGCAGGCTGCAACGGGGCAGCAGTTTCGACTCGCCGTCCTTGGACGCATGGGTCATGGTCACGATGATGTTCTCGGCACCGGCCACCAGGTCCATCGCACCACCCATGCCCTTGACCAGCTTGCCGGGGATCATCCACGAGGCAATGTTGCCTTCGACGTCCACCTCGAACGCACCGAGCACGGTCAGGTCGATGTGGCCGCCGCGGATCATCGCAAACGATTCGGCCGAAGAGAAGATCGAGGCGCCGATGCGCGCGGTGACGGTCTGCTTGCCGGCGTTGATCATGTCGGCGTCGACTTCGGCTTC
This sequence comes from Pseudomonas chlororaphis, assembly GCA_001023535.1. Classification (NCBI taxonomy): domain Bacteria; kingdom Pseudomonadati; phylum Pseudomonadota; class Gammaproteobacteria; order Pseudomonadales; family Pseudomonadaceae; genus Pseudomonas; species Pseudomonas chlororaphis. The sequence continues at coordinate 5,763,725 of CP011020.1, read as the reverse complement.
GGTAGGGAAAGCGCCCATGCCGAGCAAGCCGTTTTCCGATTGCAGCATGACTTCCATGCCTTCGGGGATGTAGTTGGCGACCAGGGTGGGAATGCCGATGCCCAGGTTCACGTAGTAGCCGTCCTGCATTTCGCGGGCGACGCGTTGAGCCATTTGTTCGCGGGAAAGTGCCATGTTGTTATTCCTTCATTCGGGCCGCAGGGCAGGGGATTATTTGCGTACGGTGCGCTGTTCGATGCGCTTTTCGAACGTGCCGCAAATGATCCGGTCGACGTAGATGCCGGGGGTATGGATCTGCGTCGGGTCCAGCTCGCCGGGCTCGACGATTTCCTCGACTTCCACCACGGTGATCTTGCCGGCCGTGGCCGCCAGCGGGTTGAAGTTCTGCGCCGTGTGGCGGTAGACCACGTTACCGAAATGGTCGGCTTTCCAGCCCTTGACGATGGCGAAGTCGCCCGTGATGGACTCTTCCATCAGGTATTGGCGGCCATGGAATTCGCGTACTTCCTTGCCTTCGGCCACTGGCGTGCCGACGCCGGTGGCGGTGAAGAAGGCCGGGATGCCTGCGCCGCCGGCGCGCATTTTTTCCGCGAGGGTGCCCTGGGGGGTGAGCTGGACTTCGATTTCGCCACTGAGCAGTTGCTGCTCGAAAAGGGCGTTTTCGCCCACGTAGGAGGCGATCACCTTGCGGATCTGCCGGTCTTCCAACAGCACGCCCAGGCCGAAACCATCGACGCCGCAGTTGTTGGAGACGACGGTGAGGTCGCGGATGCCCTTGCGTTTGATCTCGGCGATCAGGTTTTCCGGGATGCCGCAGAGGCCGAAGCCGCCGGCGATGACGGTCATGCCGTCCTTCAGGCCTTCCAGGGCTTGCTCATAGGAGCTCACGCGTTTGTCGAAACCTGCCATAGACACCTCTTTTATTCTTGATGGGGTCGCAATGAAGTGCAGTGTTGCGCCAAGTCATATATTTGTTAAGTTGATTTTTAGGTTGGATTAATTGATAAATCTCAATAGTCGCCGCCGTCCACTTGCGGCTCGAAACTTACGGCTTGCCGCTGGAGCGAAGCGATCCCCATGACCCTCAAGCAGATCCGCGCCTTCCTCGCCGTGGCCCAGAGCCTGAGCTTTGCCGTGGCGGGCGAGCGTTTGCACCTGTCCCAGTCGGCCTTGAGCCTGACCATCAAGGCCTTGGAAGAAGGCCTGGGCGGGCGCCTGTTCAGCCGCAATACTCGTAACGTTGCGCTGACGCCCGAAGGTGAATCCCTGTTACCACTGGCGCGCCGGCTGGTGGCGGACTGGGACAACGCCGAGGATGAAATGCGCCAGCGCTTCACCTTGCAGCGGGGCCGGGTAACACTGGCGGCGATGCCCTCGTTCGCCGGCAACCTGTTGCCACCGATCCTCAAGACCTTCCGCGCCCGCTATCCGAATGTCAATGTCACGGTCAACGACGTGATCAACGAGCAGGTGCTGGAAATGGTCCGCGATCGGCATGTCGAACTGGGCGTGGCGTTCGAGCCGCTGCAAGGTTCGTCGCTGGCGTTCACGCCGTTGTACCTCGATCGTTTCGTCGCGGTGGTGCCGCAGGATTCAGCGCTCGCCCAGCGCCGTGACGTCGATTGGAAGACCTTGCTCGAACAGCCGTTCATCACCCTGCAACGGCCGTCCACCGTCCGTGTGATGCTGGAAGAGCACTTGCAGGCGCGGGGCATGAAGCTGCCGGTGGAGTTCGAGAGCCATCAACTGGCGACGGTCGGACGGATGGTCGCCAGTGGCCTGGGGGTGAGCGCGGTGCCGGCGCTGTGTGTCGGCCAGATGCACGAGCTGGGTGCCCGTTGCATCATCTTGAGCGATCCGGTGGTGGAGCGGGCCATCGGTGTGCTGACCAAGCCTGGGCATGAACTGTCGGCGGCGGCCCAGGCGCTGTTCGATACCTTCAAGGACCAGGAGTTGGCCACTCAGCCCTGTGGGAGCGGGCTTGCTCGCGAAGACGCTGGCGCATTCAACATCGATGTCGGCTGACAGTCCGCCTTCGCGAGCAAGCTCGCTCCCACAGGGTTTGGGTGATCAGGTGAGCGTGCGGGCCAGCAACGGCAACAGCGCCTCGCACGGCTCCTCCAGTTTCAGATCGAGCAATTCGTCGGCGCGGGTCTTGCCCCGGTTGATCGCCAGCAGGGGCTTGCCCTGATCCTTGATGCTGCGGCACAGACGAAACGCCGAGTAGGCCATCAGTGACGAGCCCACCACCAGCAGGCCGTCCGCGGCCTCCACGGCCTGACTGGCGCGTGCGGCGGTTTGCGGGGCGACGTTCTCGCCAAAGAACACGACGTCGGGTTTCAACCGGTTGCCGTTGCAATGGGGGCAATAGGGCACCTGGAAGCGCGCCTCGAAGGCCGGGTCCAGCAGCGTGTCGCCATCGGGCGCCTGGACCGCATCGACGCCGGCCAGGTAGGGGTTTTGCGCTTCCATCAATTGCTGGATCTGCTGTCGCTCGCTGCGTTGGTTGCAATCCAGGCACAACACCCGGTGCAGGCTGCCGTGGAGTTCGATGACGTCGTGGCTACCGGCCTGGTCATGCAGCGTGTCGACATTCTGCGTGATCAGCCCGGTGATGCGCTGTTGAGCCTGCAATTGGGCCAGGGCCTCGTGGGCTGCGTTCGGCCTGGCCTGGCGCACCCGTGGCCAGCCGAGCATCGCCCGCGCCCAATAGCGCCGACGGGCGTCGGCCTGGGCGAGGAACTCCTGGTACATCATCGGCTGTCGCCCCCGTCGCACACCTTCGCTGTCGCGGTAGTCGGGGATGCCGGACGGCGTGCTGATGCCCGCACCGGTGAGCACCAGGAAACGGCGTCCGCTCATGTGCGCCAGCAATCGATCGAGCGGTTCGAGGTGAAGGTCGTCGGGCATGGGAGGTCTCCGTTGGCCTGGAGCGGTTGAGGTTAGCATTCCAACGCGCGGGAGCGCTTGCGGCGCCTTTCGTCGCCCTGTCTCGCGGTCTTTTCAAACTTTCCCCGACGCCGCGCTATCCATTTTTATGTGCGGTACTTCAGAACCGTCGCGCTGCGCGGCAGTGTCGACCACGGCTAAAGGAGAAAGAAATGGCAACGCCAAAAGAGAACCTGTTGGATTGGCTCAAGGACGCCCATGCCATGGAGCAGCAGGCGGAAAAGATGCTCAAGGCCCAGGCCGAACGTCTCGAACATTATCCGGTGCTGAAGGCGCGAATCGAGGAGCATCTGCAAGAAACCCTGGGTCAGCAGAAGCTGGTGGAGCAATGCATCGAGCGCCTGGGCGGCAGCACATCGACGCTCAAGGATCTGGCTGGCAAGCTCATGGCCTTCGGCCAGGCGGTGGGCGGCATGACCATGAGCGACGAAGTGGTCAAGGGCGCCATGAGCGGTTACGTCTTTGAGAACCTCGAAATCGCTTCCTATACCGTGCTGATCGAGGCCGCGAAAGTGGCCGGCGATGTGGAAACGCAGCGAGCTTGCGAGCAGATCCTGCCGCAGGAAATCGCCATGGCCGAGTGGCTGCGTGACCATTTGCCACAGATCACGCAGGCGTTTCTGGAACGTTCGGACAATCCCCACACCGAAGCCAAGCGCTGAGGTAAGCAGCGACCGGCCGGTGTCGGTCGCTGTTGAAGCTGCCGAGAAGGGCAAACGTATGAAGCAGACCACAGGTGAAGTACGGGCCATCAATCGACAGAGCGCAATGGTCGGTGTGTACGTGGCGCAGGAGGACGGTCACACCGTACTCGAACTGCGTTCTGCCAGTGATATCGACATTGGCGACATCCTGGAATGGGGCAGCGGCACGGCCTTGGGCACCCAGGCCTATCACAACCTGACCAAGGGCTGGACCGCCGACGTGTACGTCGCCAACCACGGTGTGGCGGCAGCGAACCTGGAGGTCCAGTTGTTGGTGGGGTCTTCCTGAGGGCACCGCCGTTCCATTGTTTCACCGTGACTATCTCTAAATCCGGATATCGGCGACAGGGTATCCGGACGCCGCAAGCCGGTCAGTGCGGTGGTGCAGGATAACGCCGGCAGCCCGCGAGTTTTGGCTTCCTGGAACGGCGCGAGGCCAGGGTGACGAAACCGGTGCAGTGGGGTGCCGGCGTCATCCGGCCTTTGGCGGACAGCGTGGAAAGACACGCACTGTTTTTTGTGGACGATCAATAGCGGGTGTACCGCTGCGCAGGCGGCGTTGAAGTTATTTATCATCCGCCGCTTGTTTGATAGTTCGTTGTTATATGAATGACGCTGCGTAATTAAAACAAACGGTCAATTGACCGTTCGTCGCCGCTGGCGGTTTTTGTTCAAACCTTCGAGGCGTCGGATTTTCCGAATAAGACGAGCCATCGAAGGTTCGTTACATCAACTAACGAGGTGAATGAAATGGCTAACACAGGAAATAAAAACCCTGGCAATTTCGCTAACGATCGTGAGAAGGCATCGGAAGCCGGGAAGAAAGGTGGACAGGCCTCCGGCGGCAATTTCGCCAACGACCCGGGCCGTGCATCTGAGGCCGGGCGCAAGGGCGGACGGGCCTCCGGCGGCAATTTCGCCAATGACCCGCAGCGCGCAGCCGAGGCGGGCCGCAAGGGCGGGCAAGCCTCCGGTGGCAACTTTGCCAATGACCGGGAGAAGGCATCCGAGGCCGGTCGCAAAGGCGGTGAAAACAGCCGCGGTGGTGGACGCACCTCGTAACTTCCATGACTTCGCCGGCCTGTGCCGAGATACGGGGTCTGGGCCGTTCATGTTCATTGGTTGAGCGTTGGCATTCAAGTCGGATGTTTCATTGATTAAATTACCTGCCGTCTCCCAGCGGGGGTGATGGGCCATTCGTCTTGTTTGTCGAATAAAAAACAAATTTTATTCATTTAACTTTTTCAGAAACTTGAGGGCATTGCTTTTCTGGCAGTGCTCTCGCGTTTGTGTGCCTTGATGAGGAGTTTCAATCATGTTTCTACATAATAAGCGGCTGCAATACACCGTACGTGTGGCTGAACCCAATCCAGGACTTGCCAACCTGTTGCTCGAACAATTCGGCGGTGCCCAGGGTGAACTGGCGGCCGCCTCGCGGTATTTCACCCAGGCGTTGTCCGAAGATGATCCGGGCCGCAAGGATCTGCTCATGGACATCGCCACCGAAGAGCTCAGCCACCTGGAGATCATCGGTTCGATCATCGTGATGCTGAACAAGGGCGCCAAAGGCCAGATGGCCGAAGGCGTGGAAAAGGAAGGGCAGTTGTACCGGGATATCAACGGTGCCGGCAACGACTCCCATATCACCAGCCTTTTGTATGGTGCCGGTTCACCCCTGACCAACTCGGCGGGTGTGCCCTGGACCGCAGCCTACATCGACACCATTGGCGAGCCGACCGCGGACATGCGCTCCAACATCGCCGCCGAGGCCCGGGCGAAAATCGTCTATGAACGGCTGATGAACGTCACCGACGATCCAGGCGTAAAAGAGGCGCTGGGTTTCCTGATGACTCGGGAAATCGCTCACCAGATGTCTTTTGAAAAAGCCTTGCATTCCATCCAGCCCAATTTCCCTCAGGGTAAATTGCCGGGCATGCCGGAGTTCACCAACGTGTACTTCAACATGTCCCAGGGCGAGCCGGCTGTACGCGGCCCATGGAACCAGGGCGACGACTGGGAGTTCGTCGAAGACCCCACGCCGGCCGTGGATGGCGGCGATGGCCTGGCCAGCGTACAGCTGAGTAAAAAAGACGAAGCCTTGCTGATGGATATGAAGGCGCGGACGATGTCCAACCCTGAAAGCGATCCCACCACTGGTGCAGACTTGGGTTCGGGGATGCAAGGTGACAAACTGTAAAAACTTGGCGAGGGGGCAGGGCTCCCTCGCCTGGACATCACGCCTGATCGCTCCCACCGTTTGGAGAAGCGATCAGGCATTGCCTGGCCAGAGCCAGTAAGGACATTCGATGGACCAGCCCACCTCCCGGATCCGCTCCCCCTGGCGCACTTGGCTGGACCCGGTGCAAAACAATCTGGTGCTGGGGGTAAGCTTCTGGCTAGGGCTGGCCGTGATCACCGCGCTGTTGCTCTACAGCGGCTACAACGCATTGGTCGGTGCTGACCGACACAACCTGGGCTACGCAGTACTGGGCGGAACGTCCGGCTTTGCCGCCACCGCCCTGGGCGCGGTGATGGCCGTGGTGCTGCGGGACATCTCGTCGCGCACCCAGGACATCATGCTGGGTTTCGCCGCGGGCATGATGCTCGCCGCCAGTTCTTTCTCGTTGATCCTGCCGGGGATCGAAGCCGCCCAGGTCATCTGTGGCAATCGATTGCTGGCGGCGTTTGTCGTGGTGGTAGGCCTCGGGCTGGGGGTGGCGCTGATGATCGGCCTGGACCGCTTCGTGCCCCACGAACACGAATTGAGCGGTCGACGCGGCCCTCAGGCCGAACGCATCAACCGCGTCTGGTTGTTCGTGCTCGCGATCACGCTGCACAACTTGCCTGAAGGCATGGCCATCGGCGTCAGTTTTGCCGACGGCGATTTCAAGGTTGGCCTGCCGCTGACCACCGCCATCGCCCTCCAGGACATCCCCGAAGGCCTGGCCATTGCCATGGCCTTGCGGGTCACCGGTATCAGCACCCTGCGGGCTGCGCTGATTGCGGTCGGGTCGGGGCTGATGGAGCCGTTGGGCTCGGTGATTGGCCTGGGCATGTCGTCCGGCGTGGCAGTCGCGTATCCCATCAGCCTCGGGCTGGCAGCGGGGGCGATGATTTTCGTGGTGTCCCATGAAGTGATTCCCGAGACCCACCGCAACGGTCACGAAACCCCGGCCACCCTCGGGTTGATGATGGGGTTTGCGGTGATGATGTTCCTCGATACGGCGCTGGGTTGACGGCCTGCCGAACGGTGGGGATGGCTGGATGCTGTGGGTGTTCACGATCCCGTGTGGGAGCGAGCTTGCTCGCGAAGGCGTCGGCACTTTCTACATCACCGTTATAGGCAGACCGCTTTCGCGAGCAAGCCCGCTCCCACAGGTTAGGTGGGGTGGCTGGATACTGTGGGTGTTCACGATCCAGTGTGGGAGCGGGCTTGCCCGCGAAGGCGTCGGCACTTCCAGCATCACCTTTACAGGCAGACCGCTTTCGCGAGCAAGCTCGCTCCCACAGCTTAGGTGGGATGGCTAGATGCTGTGGGTGTTCACGATCCCGTGTGGGAGCGGGCTTGCCCGCGAAGGCGTCGGCACTTCCAGCGTCACCGTTATAGGCAGACCGCTTTCGCGAGCAAGCTCGCTCCCACAGGTTAGGTGGGGTGGCTGGATGCTGTGGGTGTTCATGATCCCGTGTGGGAGCGAGCTTGCTCGCGAAGGCGTCGGCACTTTCTACATCACCGGTACAGGCAGATCGCTTTCGCGAGCAAGCCCGCTCCCACAGGTTAGGTGGGACGGCTGGATACTGTGGGTGTTCACGATCCCGTGTGGGAGCGGGCTTGCCCGCGAAGGCGTCGGCACTTTCTATATCACCGGTACAGGCAGACCGCTTTCGCGAGCAAGCCCGCTCCCACAGGTTAGGTGGGACGGCTGGATACTGTGGGTGTTCACGATCCCGTGTGGGAGCGGGCTTGCCCGCGAAGGCGTCGGCACTTTCTATATCACCGGTACAGGCAGACCGCTTTCGCGAGCAAGCCCGCTCCCACAGGGTGTTGGCGGTGCCCGCAGATTCGAAGGCTGGCAGAGATGGCCTTGGGCTGCGAGGCCTATACTCATCTCGTGGGGTGACCTGAAACCGGGGTGGCGCGACTGTGTGGCGTTCGCTGATGGTGGCCGTTTTGCTCGTTCTGGCGGGGTGCGCCACGCCGCAGCGCGGACAACAGGCCGTTACTGTGGCTATTTCCCAGGAAACCTGGCGGCAGGTTGACCGGCAGATCATCGCCGCGTCGAAAAGCGCCATCGAACAGGCTGGCCTCTATGCCCGCGGTTCGATGGAGCATTGGCGGGTGCTGGTGTACGAGCGCACCGAGGCCGAGTTCATCCCCTGGTTCAGCAGCTACTGGACCCAGGAATGGCTGGCGGTGAAGGTCAGCTGGTACTCGGCCAGTGCCCAAGGCGAGGACGATGCCTCTGCCAGGCGCCTGGCGCTTTATCTGCAAGAGCAGTATCGCGAGCGGGTCCTGGCACCGGTGGCGGTGGACATCGATCCCGAGGCGATCAGGGCAAGCGCGACCGACTACTACCTGCGCCTGCTCAATCAGCAGGTCCAGGTGATCGCGCTGCGCAATCAAGTCCCGAATGAGCTGATGAATCGGCGCCTGCATGGCATTCCCGCCATCAATCTGGGGCCGCCGGCGGCGCGCAATGCGTCGTTGTACGAGATGGTCCACGCCCAACCGCTGAACACCTTGCCGGCCTATGCCGCGCTGATCGATCACGTCAACAAGGCCGCCGCCACCGGTTCGGGCCCGTCGGACGCCGTCATTGCCACGGTGGCGCAACGCACCAGTGAAAAAATCCAGGCACAATTCGCCACGCGAGGGGCGACCAGCGCGGCGGCGGCCGTGGCCGGGAAGGCGGCAGGGGCGCTGATTTCCGTGGGCGTGGCCGGTATTCGCGCGATCATTCATGAAGGCGAGCGGCCGGGAATGGAAGCACAGATCCGCAAGAGCCTGAGCGCGGCGTTCGACGAGGCCTGGTTCAAGTCGCTCAAGCATCCCCTCAGCGGGGTGATGGCGCCGGTGTACTACCTGGACGAGGAAATCGAAGGCAATCTGGTGGAAACGGACCTGGCCAACCGGGCGGTGGTCCTGCCGCCGCTCACGCCATGAGCGGGCGGCTCATTGCACGTCGAGGGTGACGCGACATCCCTTGCGATGGCGGATCTCTTCGTCCGAGGGCCGCTCCTTGACGAATTCGAAGCGCGGCTCGCCTTCGCTGTAGATCACCAGCCATCCCCATTCCAGCTCGCTTTCATCCTGCCCCGGTTGGGGCGGCGAGGCCCACCAGGGTTCTTTGTGCATGATCTGGCGCATCGGTCACCTCCGTTCGGTTGAGCCTTTGAACTATAGACCGCTCGATTTGCGGCCCGCACATCGATGTGCTTCGGTCCCGTCGATCAGCGTCTAGCGTCTGTATCCCCGCACTCGAACGGGGAATGACTGGACCCCGCGTTTATGCAAGCACTGTTGAACGAGATCCTCGATGCGGTTCGCCCCCTGATCGGTCAGGGCAAGGTTGCCGACTACATTCCGGCCCTGGGGACCGTGGCGCCCAATCAATTGGGTATTGCCGTGTATAGCAATGACGGCGAAATGTACTGCGCAGGCGACGCCGAAACGCCGTTTTCGGTGCAGAGTATTTCCAAGGTCTTCAGCCTGGTGCAGGCCATCGAGCATTCTGGCGAGGCGATCTGGGAACGGCTCGGCCATGAGCCGTCCGGCCAGCCCTTCAATTCGCTGGTGCAACTGGAGTTCGAACGGGGCCGACCGCGCAACCCGTTCATCAACGCCGGCGCCCTGGTGATCTGCGACATCAATCAGTCGCGCTTCGCCGCTCCGGCGCTGTCGATGCGCGATTTCGTCCGGCGCCTGTCGGGCAACCCGCTGGTGATGGTGGATGGCAAGGTCGCCGATTCGGAATACCAGCACCGCGCACGCAACGCAGCGATGGCCTATCTGATGCAGTCTTTCGGCAACTTCCACAACGACGTGGAAGCGGTGCTGCGCAGTTACTTCAGCCACTGCGCCTTGCGCATGAACTGCATCGACCTGGCCCGGGCCTTTTGCTTTTTGGCCAACGACGGGTTCTGCAAGCACAGCGGCGAACAGATCCTGAGCGCGCGGCAGACCCAGCAGGTCAACTCGATCATGGCCACCAGCGGGCTCTACGACGAGGCCGGCAACTTTGCCTATCGCGTGGGCCTGCCGGGCAAGAGCGGCGTGGGAGGCGGGATCGTCGCCGTGGTGCCGGGGCAGTTTTCGGTGTGCGTGTGGTCACCTGAACTCAACACCGCCGGCAACTCCCTGGCGGGCATGGCGGCGCTGGAATTGCTCAGCCAGCGGATCGGCTGGTCGGTGTTCTAGGGTCGACGAAAAAGGGCCCGTTCCGGGTGACGGAACGGGCCCTTTCATTCAGGCGCAATCAGCAGAGGCGATCGATGACCTGTACCTGCGAGGTGTTGTGCATCGACTGCCAGGCCTGGGTCAGCGTCTGCAGCACGCGACCGATGAAGTCTTTGTCGGCGGCAGCCTTCTTGCCAACGTAGCCCTGGCCACGGCGGTACATCTTCAACCGGGCACACAGCTCCTGCTTGTTCCTCTCGAACTCGCCTTCCTCGGTGAAGGGCGACAGGCAGTCCATGTGCACCTGGCCTGTCTTGCTGATCCACAGGATATGGCTGTCCAGGGTGTCTTTGTGTGCTGCGAACATGCGAGCCAGTTCATCAATAGTTGGTTGATCATTCAGATTCATGTGTAAGCCCCTTGACCATTTGGTTGATCTGTCTGGTAGTTCGCAAAACTTCGCTATCGGTAAGTGCCTGCCTGGTACCGAAACCAGGTCGTCAGCATTCGTCCGTCAGACGTCGACGGGGTCATGCAGTGGTTATGTAGTGTTATCGAAGGGCTGCTACGCAAATGCGCTACAACGAAGAGAAACAGCGAAGAATCTTCAGTCAGTGTCAACCTTGCAGGGTCGACCACGTGCGTCATGAGGATCTTCACCGACGTTTCTCGTCCTTGTTACCGGACGGTCAGGCCAGGTCAGCACCTTCAATCTGCCTTGTGGGCAGTCCCTTATCCAAAAAACAGCTCGGCGGTCAGACGAGCTTGCTCCAACGGTTGCCTGTACTCCCGATCGGGGAGACGTCTGCATCATGCAAGGGCAAATCGTAGGCGTCAACGGTTTTGTAGTGATTATTTTTGGTCACTACATATTGTCGGACAAAATGGTTTGGGTATGAAAAATCTTGAGGAGTGCACTGGGGCAGGGCAGGTTTTGGACTTACCTGTGGCGAGGGGATGAATCCCCTCGCCACAGGTACTGTCAGGTCGCCTTGGCTTTGGCGGCCTTGCGCTTGGCCGGCTTGCGTTTGTTCTTCCACGGGGTGGCGCCACGGCCGGCCGGGCTGGCGGGGCCGCTGATGGTCAGGTTCATGCCCTGGCAGCGGGCGACGTGCTTGCTCATCCAGGCGGCCTGGCGGGTGACGAATTCTTCCAGGCTCATCTCACCGCTTTGCACCATGTCCAGGGCCTGTTCCCAGATGGCGGTGGTGCCTGGATCGGCGATGGCCCGAGGCACGGCATCGATCAGGCTGAAGGCCGCCGGGGTGGCGGACAGGGCCTTGCCGTTCTTCACCAGGTAACCGCGATCAAGCAGGCCCTGGATGATCGACGCCCGGGTCGCTTCGGTGCCGATGCCGGTGGTGTCCTTGAGTTTTTGCTTGAGCAGCGGATCCTCCACCAGTTTGGCGACGTTCTTCATGGCCTTGATCAGGTCGCCTTCGGTGAATGGCTTCGGGGGCTGGGTCCACAGGTCCTTGAGCCGGACCTCGTCCACCGCGCAGTCAAGCCCTTCGACCAGTGCGGGAAGCGTTTGCGGCGCGGGCGCTTCGCGGCCCTTGGTCGGCGCCAGGGCCTCGGGCAGGGCGCGCTTCCAGCCAGGCTCGATGATTTGCTTGCCCACGGCACGCAGGGCCTGGCCGGCACAGTCGAAGTCGGCCTGGGTCCGGTCGTATTCGTGGTTGGGCAGGAACTGCGCCAGGTAACGTGCGCGAATCAGCGTGTAGACGGCCCGCTGCTTGCTGGCGAGTTTATCGAGGTTTTTTGCCGCCGCGGTGGGAATGATGCCGTGGTGGGCGCTGACCTTGGCGTCGTTCCAGGCCCTGGATTTGCGCTGCGGTTGCAGGTGTTCACGCAAGGGCGCAAGGCTCGGGTCGGCCTGGGCGAGGGCGGCCAGGATGGCCGGCGCCTCGCTGTGTTGGCTCAGGGGCAGGAAACCGCAGTCGCTGCGCGGGTAGGTGATGAGTTTGTAGGTTTCGTAAAGCGATTGGGCAATGTCCAGGGTTTCCTGGGCACCCAGGCCGAGCTTCTTCGAACAGACTTCCTGCAACGTGCCGAGGTCGAATGGCAGCGGTGGCGCTTCGCGCAGACGCTCGGTGCGCACCTTCAGGGTCCGGGCGGTAGTGGCGTCGCCCATGGCCTGGGCGGCATCCCGGGCCAGGCTCGGGTTCAGGCAACGTTCCTGGTCGTCGCAGGCCTGCGGGTCGGCGCGCCACTGGGCGGTGAAGGCGATGCCTTGGTGGCTGAGCTGCACGTCGATGGCCCAATAGGCGACCGGCACGAAGTCGGCGATGCTGCGGTCGCGGTCCACCACCAGGCGCAGCGTCGGTGTCTGCACGCGGCCCACCGGCAACACACCCTGATAACCGGACTGGCGCCCCAGCAGCGTGAACAGGCGGCTCATGTTCATGCCGATCAACCAGTCGGCGCGGGAACGACCGAGGGCCGAGTGGTACAGGTTGAAGGTGTCGGCCCCCGGTCGCAGGGCGGCGAGGGCCTTGCGGATCGACGCTTCGTCCAGGGCCGACAGCCACAGGCGGCGGATCGGCCCGCGGTAGCGGCAATGCTCCACCAGCTCCCGGGCGATCATTTCGCCTTCGCGGTCGGCGTCGGTGGCAATCACCAGTTCCCGGGCTTCCCCCAGCAAGCGCTTGACCGCCTTGTACTGGCTGGCGGTTTTCGGCTTGACGGTCATTTTCCACTGCGCGGGCACGATCGGCAGGTCGGCCAGTACCCAGCGCTTGTAGCGCGCGTCGTAGGCATCGGGCGCAGCGGTTTCGAGCAGATGGCCGATGCACCAGGTGACCGTGACGCCCGCGCCCAACCAGCAACCGTCGCCACGGCGCTTGGCACCGAGCACGGCCGCGATGTCCTTGGCTTGGGAGGGCTTCTCACACAGGTACAACTGCATAGCGACCGTTTCCTCTGGCGGGTCTGATGGGTGCTAAGCATGGTCATGGATGAGCGTCGCGGCAAGTTTTATCTGTATGGATATACAGATAAAACGTTGCGTTGCGTTGCCCCAGGGCCTCTGGCGTGACGTTCGGCGGGATCTGGGCAGGCAAAAATGAATTTCTCGAAGAGGCATCGCTCATAACCTTCAGAGCGGGTGCAACCGCAAAGAAAGCTATGAAGTCTAGGAGAGTCACTGATCATGAATTCGATGCCGAAGGGCGACGGGCAGACGACCACACGTTTGATTCTCGTCGTTGAGGATGACCCGACGATCCTGGAGTTCCTGTGTGAAATCCTTGAGGAAGAAGGGTTCGTCGTGGAGCCCCGGGAAAGCGCTGACGAAGCGCTGACGTTTCTCGAAGAAAACTCCGACTATGTCGACCTGTTGCTCACCGACATCACCATGCCGGGGACACTGGACGGTGCGGACCTGGCCAACCTCACCGGGGAGCGCTGGCCGCAGATACCGCTGCTGATCATGTCGGGCTTCGAGACGCCGGAAAGCGCGGGGATCAAGCACCATGCCTCGTTCATCGCCAAGCCCTGGGCACTGGGGCAGATGTTGGACCTGGTGGAGAGCACAGTGAAGAATCATTCGGTGCATTGACAAGCAATGATGGATCTGTGGCGAGGGGATTTATCCCCGTTGGGGCGCGAAGCGCCCCTTTGTGTAATGCGTGAGCATTTATCGATTGAACCGTTTGGGGCTGCTGCGCAACCCAGCGGGAGCAAGCTCCCTCGCCACGGGATGAGCGCAGGTCCTCAGTTTTTGTCGAGATCCACATTCCGCGTTTCCCGCAGGCAGATCATGCCCACCACCAGGCTCACGCCAGTGATTACCACCGGGTACCACAGCCCGTAGAAGATATCCCCGGTATAGACCACCAGCGCGAACGAGACAGTGGGCAGGAAGCCACCGAACCAGCCGTTGCCGATGTGGTAGGGCAGGGACATGGAGGTGTAGCGGATCCGGGTCGGGAACAGTTCCACCATCAACGCCGCCAGTGGGCCGTAGCACATCGCTGAAATGATGATCAGCGCCACGATCAGGGCGACGATCATCGGCCGGTTGATCTGCTGGGCGTCAGCCTGTTGCGGGTAGCCGGCCAAGGTCACCGCGCCGCGCAGGGCGGCTTCGTCGTGACCGTCGATCTTCACGTCGCCGATGTTGACCTGCACCGGGCTGCCGGCCGGCGCGGCGACGCTGGTGTAGGGCAGGCCTTGCTTGACCAGGAAGGTCTTGACCTTGTCGCAGGGGCTGTCGAAGCGCGCCTTGCCCACCGGGTCGAACTGGAAGGTGCAGGTGGCCGGGTCGGCGATCACGCTGATCGGCGCCTGGCGACTCGCCTGGTCGATGGCCGGGTTGGCGTAGTGGGCCAGGGTCTTGAAGATCGGGAAGTACAGCGCTGTCGCCAGCAGCAGACCGATCATCAGCACCGGTTTGCGCCCGACCTTGTCCGAGAGCCAGCCAAAGAAAATGAAGAACGGCGCGCCGATGACCACGCTGACGATCAGCAGGCTGTTGGCCAGGGCCGGGTCCATTTTCAGGAACTGGGTGAGGAAGAACAGCACGTAGAATTGCGCGGCGTAGAAAGTCACCGCTTGCCCGGCGTTGATGCTGAACAGCGCGATCAGCACCACCTTGAGGTTTTCCCACTGGCCGAACGATTCGCGGATCGGCGCCTTGCAGCATTTGCCTTCCTCTTTCATTTTCAGGAAGGCTGGCGACTCGTGCAGGCTCAGGCGAATCCAGGTGGAGATGCCCAGCAGCAGGATCGACAGCAAAAACGGAATGCGCCAGCCCCAGACTTCGAACTGGTCGCCCGTGAAGTAGCGGCAGCCCAGCACCACCAGCAGCGAGAGCAACAACCCGAGGGTGGCCGTGGACTGGATCCAGCTGGTGTGGAAGCCGCGCTTGCCGATGGGCGCGTGCTCGGCGACATAGGTCGCGGCCCCGCCATATTCGCCGCCCAGGGCCAGGCCCTGGAGCATGCGCAGCACCACCAGGATGATCGGCGCGGCGATGCCGATGCTGGCGTAGGTGGGCAGCAGGCCGACGCAGAAGGTCGCCAGGCCCATGAGCACGATGGTTGCCAGGAACGTGTATTTACGCCCGATCATGTCACCCAGCCGGCCGAACACCAGCGCGCCGAAGGGGCGCACGATGAAGCCGGCGGCGAAGGCCATCAGGGCGAAGATGAACGCCGTGGTGTCGTTGACCCCGGCGAAGAACTGCTTGCTGATCACCGCCGCCAGGGCGCCATAGAGGAAAAAGTCGTACCACTCGAACACCGTCCCCAGGGACGAGGCGAAGATGACCTTCTGGGTTTCCCGGCTGGTGCCGGCGCTGCGCGTGGCTTCCAGGGATTGAACATGTTCCGACATAGCGATATCCCTCACAGTGATTGTTTTTGTTGTTCCACTGTCGACGCCGGTGGGCGTTTGTAGCGTGCTGCGTTCCTTGGATCGGTACATTTCCCCTGTGGGAGCGGGCTTGCTCGCGAAAAACGGTGTGTCAGCCGACATCATCGCTCACTGATACGCCGCCTCTCCCACAGGGGATAGTGTGGTTCTTTAGACTGAGGCGGTTTCCTTCTGGAGGGTGGCGTTCCAAGCCTGCGGCTCAAGTATCATCTGCGCCGCCTTCTCGGCGATCATCAGCGTCGGCGAGCAGGTGTTGCCCGAGGTGATGCGCGGCATGATCGAGGCGTCGGCGATGCGCAGGCCGCGGATGCCGTGCACGCGCAACTGGGCGTCCACCACGGCGTCGCGGTCCTGGCCCATTCGGCAGGTGCCGACCGGGTGGAAGATCGTCGTGCCGATACGGGCAGCGGCCTGGTGCAGTTCTTCTTCGGTTTGCAGGCTGGGCCCTGGCAGGTATTCCACCGGCTTGAAGGCGCCCAGGGCCGGTGCCGCGACGATGCGTCGGGTCAGGCGGATGGCGTCGGCGGCCACCCGCAGGTCTTCCGGATGGCTCAGGTAGTTGGGCTGGATCAGCGGCGCCTGATGGGGCTCGGCCGAGCGAATGTCGATCCGGCCACGGCTTTGCGGGCGCAGGTCGCAGACCGATGCGGTGAACGCGGCAAAGCTGTGCAGCGGCTCGCCGAATCGCTCCAGGGATAACGGTTGCACGTGGTACTCAAGGTTGGCCGACGTCTGCTCGGGCCCGGAGCGGGCGAACGCGCCGAGTTGGCTGGGCGCCATCGACAGCGGTCCGCTGCGGTCGTACAGATAGCGCAGGCCCATGCCCATCTTGCCCCACAGGGTGCCGGCGATCTGGTTCAGGGTCCGGGCATTTTCCAACTGATAGATCAGCCGCAGTTGCAGGTGGTCCTGCAGGTTGCCGCCGACGCCGGGCAGTTCATGGGTCACGCCGATCCCCAGGCGTTGCAGCAGGGCGCGGGGGCCGATCCCCGAGCGCTGCAGGATTCCCGGCGACCCCACGGCCCCGGCGCACAGCACGATTTCCCTGCGGGCCTTGAAGGTCATGCCCTTGCCTTGCCAGCGGGCGCGCACGGCATGGGCACGCTCGTCGCGCAACAACACGCGATCGACTTCGACCTCGGTCAGCACGGTGAGGTTGGGGCGCTGGCGGATCGGCTTGAGGAAAGCCTTGGCCGCGTTCCAGCGCACCCCGGCCTTCTGGTTGACCTGGAAGTAGCCGCAGCCTTCGTTGTCGCCGCCGTTGAAGTCGTCGACGTTGGGGATGCCGCTCTGTTCGGCGGCGCGGCGGAATGCATCAAGAATGGGCCATGACAGGCGCTGGCGTTCGACCCGCCATTCGCCGCTGGCGCCATGCAGCTCCGACGCGCCGGCGAAGTGGTTCTCGCTCTGCCGGAACAGCGGCAGCACATCGTTCCAGGTCCAGCCTGGATTGCCCTCGGCGGCCCAGCCGTCGTAGTCCGCGGCCTGGCCGCGCATGTAGATCATACCGTTGATGGACGAGCAGCCGCCCAGGACCTTGCCGCGTGGGTAGCTCAGGGCGCGTCCTTGCAGGCCCGGTTGTGCTTCGGTCTTGAAGCACCAGTCGGTGCGCGGGTTGCCGATGCAGAACAGGTAGCCGACCGGGATGTGAATCCACGGGTAGTTATCGCGCCCACCGGCTTCGAGCAACAGCACCCGGTGTTGCGGGTTGGCTGAAAGTCGGTTCGCCAGTAGGCATCCGGCAGGGCCGGCGCCCACGATCACGTAATCGTATTCATCGACGACAGGTTGCATCCGCGACCTCTTTATTGTTGTTGTGGGATTCATCCTAGTTGTTAGTTTTCGTTTAAAGAATGTTAGTTTTTGCGCAGCCGCTGTGCGTTTATGAACAGCGATGTGCAAGGAGCGACCATGTTTGACTGGAATGACCTGCGGTACTTCCTGGAGCTGCAACGCAGTGGCCGCTTGCTGACGGCCGCGCGGCGGCTCAACACCACCCACGCGACCGTCGCCCGGCACATCGAGGCCATCGAGAAGAGCCTGGGCACGGCGCTGTTCGTCCAGCATGCCCAGGGCTATGAATTGACCCCCGCCGGCGAGACGCTGCTCAAGCATGCCGAGGCCATGGAAAACGTGGCGTTGCTGGCCCAGGAGGACATCACCCAGTCCAGCGCGCCGCTGGGCAAGATTCGCCTCGGGGTGACCGAAGGGTTGGGCATCATGTTCCTGGCCAGCCGCATGGATGGGCTGTTCCAGCGTTATCCGGGGTTGGAAGTGGAGCTGGTGGCGGTGCCGCGGTTCGTCAGCATTCTCAACCGCGAGGCGGAAATCAGCATCCACCTCGAACGCCCGGCGGCGGACCTGCTGGTGACGCGCAAACTCACCGACTACAGCCTGGCGCTGTACGCCAGCCAGGCCTACCTGGACCGTTCGCCACCGTTGCGCACCCGTGAAGACCTGGCCCGCCATGCCTGGATCGGCTACGTCGACGACCTGCTGTTCAGCCAGGAGTTGATGTTCCTCAACGGCTTCTGCCGCCACCCTCGGGTGGTGTTCCACAGCACCAGTGTCATCGCTCAGCAGCAGGCCGCACGGTCCGGCCTGGGCATTGCCGTGCTGCCTTGCTACATGGCCAGCGGCGATCCGACGCTGGTGCCGCTGCTGCCGGATGAAACCCTGCGCCGCAGCTACTGGATCAGCACCCGCCGCGAACTGCACAAGTCGGTGCGCTTGCGGGTGTTGTGGGATTACGTGGTGCAGTTGTGCGAGCGGGAGCAGGGGCTGTTACTTCCTTAGCCGCGCAGCCTTTCTGTGGCGAGGGAGCTTGCTCCCG
Organism: Pseudomonas chlororaphis; assembly: GCA_001023535.1. Taxonomy (NCBI): domain Bacteria; kingdom Pseudomonadati; phylum Pseudomonadota; class Gammaproteobacteria; order Pseudomonadales; family Pseudomonadaceae; genus Pseudomonas; species Pseudomonas chlororaphis. The sequence goes on along the minus strand of CP011020.1, from coordinate 5,745,469 downwards.
CTGGGCTGCAACGCAGCCCCTGAATCAGTGAGCTGATTGCATCCGAGCCACCGTGAAGTCGATCTCTGGGGCTGCTTCGCAACCCAGCGGGAGCAAGCTCCCTCGCCACAGGGGCAGTGGCCAGTCCAATCGGCGGTGCGACAAGCACTGGCCGCCCAAGCCCCCTTTTATGGCCCCCAATGACCTCAGCCGGCACGCCGGCGTGCCTTAACGTGGGAACTGCCTGACCCACAACAAGAAAGGCGCAGCCATGCGCCGCGAAGAGGGGCCCTATGCCGGCAACCACACCACCGATATTGCTTCATACCGCCGCCGTCATGCTGCTCGGCGCGCTGCTCGCCGGCTGCGGCGAGGAACCCAAGCCACCCGCACCCACGGTGTTCACGGCCATGCCCGCCGATGCGGCGCTGGCCCAGGTCTACGACAGCAGTTGCAAGCTCTGCCACGCCAACCCCGGTGCCGGGGCGCCGCTGACCGGCGATACCCATGCCTGGGCGCCGCGCGTGGCCCAGGGCGCCGACACCCTGCTGGACCACGCGATCAATGGCTACAACGGCATGCCGCCGATGGGTTTGTGCATGCACTGTTCCGAAGAACAGTTCCTGGCCCTGATCGCCTTCATGTCCGGCCAATCTCTCCAATAACAAACAAGGGTACGACGGCATGACGATGGATTTTTCACGGCGCCGGTTGCTGCAAGGGGCCGGCGTGGTCGCGGCGTTCACCGCGCTCGGCAGCCAGGGCGCCCTGGCCGATCTGATGCGCGCGCCGCGCCTGATCCCCTGGCGCAACTGGTCGGGGGCGCAAAGTTGCCTGCCGCTGGCGCGCCTGGCACCCAAGGACCTGGATGAACTGGTGCAGGTGGTGACCCGCGCCGAAGGTCGCATTCGGCCGGTGGGCTCGGGGCATTCCTTCAGCGCGCTGGTGCCCACGGACGGGACCTTGCTGTCGCTGAGCTTTTTCAGCGGATTGCTCAATCACGACGCCGCCAGCCTGCAAGCGGAGTTCGGCGGCGGTACGCCCATGTCGCGCATGGGCCCGGCACTCAAGGCCGTCGGCCAGGCATTGCTGAACATGGCCGACGTGGATTACCAGACGCTGGCCGGCGCCATCGCCACCTCGACCCATGGCACCGGCAAGGCGTTCGGCTCCTACGCGTCCCAGGTCGTTGGCCTGCAACTGGTGACCGCCAGTGGCGAGGTTATCGATTGCGATGCCCATCGCCACCCCGAGGTGTTCAAGGCCGGGCGGGTTTCCCTGGGGGCGCTGGGGTTGGTGACCCGGGTGCGCTTGCAGAATCGCCCGGCCTATCGGCTGCGCGAGCGTCAGTGGGTGGCAAAAACCGAAGAATTGCTCGAAGACATCGACGCCCACACCCGCGACAACCAGCACTGGGAAATGCAGGTCGTCACCCATTCCGACTATGCGTTGGCCATCGCCCTGAACGAAACCAGCGACCCGGCCACGCCGCCCATCAGCCCGGAAGAAGAGGGCGGCAACGAGTTCGTCACCCTGATCGAAAAACTCGACAAGTACGGCAGCGATTTTCCCGCGGCCCGACGAATGCTGCTGAACAACCTGCGCCTGCTGGCCAGTTTCGACGATCGCGTTGGCGACTCCCATGACATCTACGCCAATGCCCGCACCGTGCGCTTCAACGAGATGGAATACTCGGTGCCGGCCGAACACGGCCCAGCGTGCCTGCGGGAGATTCTTGCGCTGATCCGCGACAAGGACCTGCGCACCTGGTTTCCCATCGAGTACCGCTACGTCAAGGCCGACGACATCGCCTTGAGCATGTTCGAGGGGCGCGACAGCTGCTCGATCTCCGTGCACCAGCATTACCAGATGGACCACCACAATTTCTTTGCCGCCATCGAGCCGATCTTCTGGAAGTACCAGGGCCGTCCGCATTGGGGCAAGTTGCACTCGCTCAACGCCAGGGCGCTCCAGGCGCTGTACCCGCGCTGGCAGGAATTTTCCGAAGTGCGCCAGGCCCTGGACCCCGCCGGCAAGTTTCTCAACGGGCATCTGTCCACGATCCTGGGGGTGAGCTGATGGTCTTCAATCGTCGAGGGTTTCTCAAGGGAACGTTGGGCGCGGGGGTGCTGCTCGCCGGGGCCGCGGTGCTGTTACGCCCGCAGGACAAGGGCGGGCCGTACAGTGATTACTTCCGCCAGTTGAACCGCGAGCTCAAGGCCAACGGCCCGATGCGCCCGGTGCTGCTGGTGGACCTCGATCGGCTGGACCACAACGTCGATGTGGTCAAGGCGTCGGTCCGGCGCACCGGCAAGCAACTGCGGTTGGTGGAAAAATCATTGCCGTCGCCCGGGTTGCTGGCCTACATCGGCCAGCGGGCCGAGACGCGGCGGTTGATGTCGTTCCACCAGCCGTTTCTCAATCACGATGCGATGCAGTTTCCCGACGCCGATATCCTGCTGGGCAAGCCGCTGCCGGTGCGCTCCGCCGAGCTGTTCTACCAGTTGCACAAGGGGCCGTTCGACCCCGCGCGGCAGTTGCAATGGTTGCTGGACACTCCGCAACGGCTCGAACAGTACCGCGCCCTGGCCCAAGGCCTGGGCACGCGTTTACGGGTCAATATCGAACTGGACGTTGGCCTGCACCGGGGGGGTGTGACCGACGAAGCAGGCCTGGACGCCATGCTCAAGCTGATCCGGGCCCATCCGGCGCAACTGGAGTTCGCCGGTTTCATGGGTTATGACCCGTTCGTGGGCATGGGTGTGCCCGAGGTGTTGGCGAGCCCGCAGACGCTGTTGGCCCGGGTCATGGCGATCTACACCGCGCGGGTGGATTTCGTTCGCTTGCGCTACCCGGACCTGTGGCACCCGAGCCTGACCTTCAACACCGCCGGCAGCCCCAGTTATCGGCTGCACGAGCAGGAAAACCTCAGCACCGAAGTGTCGGTGGGCACGGCCATGCTCAAGCCCAGCCATTACGACCTGCCATCCCTGAGCGAGCACGTGCCGGCGGCCTACATCGCCACGCCGGTGTTGAAGCGCACCGGCGCGGTGAATATCCCGGCGCTGGACGATCAGTCACGGGTCTTTTCCTGGTGGGATGTGAACCAGCGGGCGACGTTTTTCATCTACGGCGGCAACTGGATGGCCGACTTCGAATCGCCCCCCGGCCTGAAGAGCAACAGCCTCTATGGCCGCAGCTCCAACCAGGAAATGGTCAACGGTTCCGAAGCGGTGGGGCTGGAGCTGGAAGACCAGGTGTTCCTGCGGCCCACCCAGACAGAGTCGGTGTTGCTGCAGTTCGGTGACTTGCTGGCGGTGCGCGGTGGACTGATTGTCGAGCGGTGGCCGGTCTATAGCTGAGCCTGCCTGCAATGAGCCGGGCCTGGAAAGACCCCCTGTGGCGAGGGAGCTTGCTCCCGCTGGGTGGCGCAGCCGCCCCATCTGGAAGGTGATTTTCCAGGACAATCGCGTCAGCTGGTTTTACGCCGGCTGCGCCGCCGAGCGGGAGCAAGCTCCCTCGCCACGGGGGCCCAGCGCGCCTCTAGAACACCAAAGCAGCCCTAGAACGCAAACGGAATACTCACCTTCGCCCACAGCATTTCCCCTTCCGGGCGGTTCTCCACGTCGAACTCCTTGGCCCAGCGAATTTCCGCGCTGGCGTACTTGAGGAAGGTCAGGTGCACCGCCGGGCCGATGGCGAAGACCTGGCCGCGCACGCCGTCGTCGACGTCCTGCCCGGCGAATTGCACCGTGCGGCCGTACTGTTTGTCGTCGGTGGTCTGCTTGAGGTAATAGCCGTTGAGCCCGAGCCGCAGGTTGTCGGTGACCCGGTAGCTGGCCGAATAATCGAAGTGGAAGATCTGCCCCGAGCGGTAGTCGGTGTCCTTGTTCTCGCGGTTGAAGCTGTAGGTGGTCTTCATCGACACCTCGGTGGCCTCGGTGGGCAACCAGGTGAAGGAGAACAGCGGTTTGTAGGTGTAGAAATTGTTGCTGGTGTTGGCCAGTCGATCGGTGCTGTATTCGCCGGTCGGCACGGTGATTTCCACCGCCGCGGCCAAGGTCAGGTTCTTGCCCATGTCCCAGAGCACGATCGGTGAAATGGTCGTGTCGCCCATGCCCTCGCGGGTGTCGTGCAACCCGAACACCGACACTTCCTGCTTGAGCCACGGCTGGGCGACGTAGATGCCCAGCCGTCCGCCGGCCACCCGCAATGGGCTCAGGTAGTCGATCCGCGGGACCACCGCCGTGGATTCGATTTCAACCTTCGGCACGTCGCCGCCCAATGAGCTGATGTTGAATTTTCGTGCCTTGTAATGGTTGTAGTAGAGGTTGAACGCGACCATGTTTTCGGGAAGGCTGTCGACCTCCAGCGGCAACACGAAGAAACCGTCGGTGCCGGGGCCGATGTTGTCGACGCCGGATTCCGTCGCCAGGGCGGGCAGCGTAACGGTCAGGCCGAAGGCCAGGGGCAAGGCAAAGCGCGTGCGGATCGGGTTCATAGGGGGGCTCATTATTATTGTTGGTGATGCACCGAAAGTCCGAGCCATAGAAATAAGCCGTTAGTGGCGGCCAGGGCAGGGTATTGGCGGCCACGCAGGGGACTTGGGCGGCCAGATTTTGTGTCCCCCATTGCGCCGGCGCATGCTAACGTTCATGAAACAACCGGTTACAAAAACGCCACCTAACGTGCTCCGGAACCCGCCATGCAGATGAAAGTCATCGACCCCACCTATGAACTGGCGCTGGTCTCGCCCTTCCTGTTGCAAACCTTGGCCGAGGTGGTGGCGGACAAAGGCTTCGATGCGGCCAGCCTGTGTCGCGGCCTGGGCTTTGGCCTCGACGATTTGCAGGACCCCGCCCAGCGGATTTCCTATCGCCAGGCCGTGATCATGATCCAGCGTGCGCTCAAGCTGCTGCCCGACCAAGGCCTGGGCCTGTGGGTCGGCGACCGGAACGTGCTGGGCACCCTGGGCCTGCTGGGTCATGTCCTGTCGCTGTGCGAAACCCTGCGCGATGCCTTCGCCCTGGGCGTGCGTTACCAACACACCACGGGTGGCATCGCGGTGACCAGTGTCGAGGAAGCCGCCGAGCAGATCAGGGTCGAGGCGACCTGCCGCCTGCCGTTCGCCGAGATCCAGGTGTTTGCGGTCGAGGAGTTCTTTGCCAGCCTGATGGTCTACGGCCGAGCGCTGGCCGGCCCGGATTTCAAGCCAGAGGCCGTGGAGTTCATGCACGCGGCGCCGTCCTATGCCCGGGAATACCAGCGCATATTGGGGCCGGAGGTGCGCTTCGGTTGCCGGCACAATCGCATGTTGATCAACGTTCGCTGGCTGGACATGCGCCTGCCCAATCATCATCCGCTGGCCTTGCGCCAGGCCTTGGCCCTGCTGGAGCAGGAGGCCGCCCAGGTTCACCAGAAGATCGACTTGATCCAGGCCGTGGAACGGGCGATTGCCCGGGACCTGACCCGGGGCAGCCACATCGAGAAAATCGCCAGCGACCTCAACATGAGCAGCCGGACCCTGCGCCGGCGCCTGACGGAGCACAGCCTGACCTTCGAGGCCTTGCTCGAACAGGTCCGGCGCGGTCGGACCCTGAACCTGCTGGCGAACCCCGACCTGTCCATCGAGCGTATTACCGAAGAGGTGGGCTACAGCGATGTGCGCAGTTTTCGTCGGGCGTTTCGGCGCTGGACCGGCATGAGTCCCAGCGCGTTTCGTAGCGAGGGCGCCGAGGCGCGGCTCTAAGGTTATGTCCAAACGGTATTTCTCAAGCCACGGGCGGTTTCCCTAAGATCACGTCATAACTCGTTATGACAAGTGATGGGGTCCATGTCCAACAACGTTCTTTCCCTCGACAGCGTGCCGCTGCACACCCAACTGCGGGACGTGCTGCGCGCGCGGATTCTCGACGGCGAATACCCCCAGGGCAGCCAGATGCCCTCGGAAAGCGAACTCGGCGCGCTGTTTCGCGTCAGTCGCATCACCGTGCGCCAGGCCTTGGGTGATCTGCAAAAGGAAGGGCTGATTTTCAAGATCCATGGCAAAGGCACCTTCGTCGCCAAGCCCAAGACCTTCCAGAACGTCAGCACCCTCCAGGGCCTGGCCGAGTCCATGACCGGGCGCGGCTTCGAGGTGATCAACCGGCTGCACAGCTTACGCTTCGTTGCCGCGGACAAACGCGTGGCCGAGCGCCTGGGCCTTGCCGAAGGTGACACGGTGGCGCAGGTCAAGCGGGTACGGTTGATCAACCGCGAGCCCGTTTCCCTGGAGATCACCTACCTGCCCAAGGCCCTCGGCGAACGTCTGGAAAAGGCCGACCTGGTCACCCGCGACATCTTCCTGATCCTGGAAAACGACTGCGGCCTGACCCTCGGCCATGCCGACCTGGCCATCGACGCGGTGCTGGCCGACACCGAGTTGACCCAGGCACTGGAGGTCGAGCCGGGCTCGCCGATCATGCGCATCGAACGCCTGACCCATGACGCCAGCGGCCAGCCGCTGGACTTCGAATACCTCTATTACCGCGGCGATGCTTTCCAGTACCGCCTGCGGATCGACCGGCAAAAAGGGACGCAAGCATGACCCACAGCGCTGTGACTGGAAGCACCCTGGAACAGGAATACGACATCGTCGTGATCGGCGGCGGCACGGCCGGGCCCATGGCGGCGATCAAGGCCAAGGAGCGCAACCGTGACTTGCGCGTGTTGTTGGTGGACAAGGCCAACGTCAAGCGCAGCGGCGCCATCAGCATGGGCATGGACGGGTTGAACAACGCGATCATCCCCGGGCACTCGACACCCGAGCAGTACACCAAGGAAATCACCATCGCCAACGACGGCATCGTCAACCAGGCGGCGGTGTACGCCTATGCGACGCACAGCTTCGAAACCATCGAGCAACTGGACCGTTGGGGCGTGAAGTTCGAGAAGGACGAAACCGGTGACTACGCGGTGAAGAAGGTCCACCACATGGGCGCTTATGTATTGCCGATGCCCGAAGGGCACGACATCAAGAAAGTGCTCTACCGCCAGTTGAAACGTGCGCGGGTGAGCATCACCAATCGGCTGGTCTGCACTCGCTTGCTGACGGATGAAGAGGGCGCGGTGAACGGCGTCATGGGGTTCGATTGCCGCACCGCCGACTTCCATGTGATCAAGGCCAAGGCGGTCATCCTCTGCTGCGGCGCGGCGGGGCGCCTGGGATTGCCGTCCTCCGGTTACCTGATGGGCACCTATGAAAACCCCACCAACGCCGGGGATGGCTACGCCATGGCGTACCACGCCGGGGCCGAGCTGGCGAACCTGGAGTGCTTCCAGATCAACCCGTTGATCAAGGACTACAACGGCCCGGCCTGCGCCTATGTCACCGGGCCACTGGGTGGCTACACCGCCAACAACAAGGGCGAGCGCTTCATCGAGTGCGACTACTGGAGCGGGCAGATGATGTGGGAGTTCCACCAGGAACTCGAGGGCGGCAATGGCCCGGTTTTCCTCAAGCTCGATCACCTGGCCGAGGAAACCATCCAGAACATCGAGGAAATCCTGCACAGCAACGAGCGGCCCAGTCGCGGGCAGTTCCATGCCAATCGCGGCACCGACTACCGCACGCAGATGGTGGAAATGCACATCTCCGAAATCGGCTTTTGCAGCGGCCATTCGGCCTCGGGCGTGTGGGTCAACGAGCGGGCCGAAACCTCGGTCAAGGGCCTGTACGCGGCGGGCGACATGGCGGCGGTGCCGCACAATTACATGCTCGGGGCGTTCACCTACGGCTGGTTTGCCGGCCATAACGCCGCGGACTTCGTGGCCGGGAAGGATTTCTCGACGCCGGATGCCGGCCAGGTCGAACGGGAAAAGGCCCGCGTCTACGCACCCCTGACGCGCGCTCACGGTTTGCCGCCGGCCCAGGTGGAATACAAGCTGCGGCGCTTCGTCAACGATTACCTGCAACCGCCCAAGGTCACCCGCAAGATGGAGATCGGCCTGCAACGCTTCAGCGATATCCAGCGCGACCTGGACCAGATCAAGGCCCACGACGCCCATGAATTGATGCGCGCCATGGAGGTCAGCGTGATCCGCGACTGCGCCGAGATGGCCGCTCGCGCCTCGCTGTTTCGCGCCGAAAGCCGCTGGGGCCTGTACCACTATCGGGTCGATCACCCGCAGCGCAACGACAGCGACTGGTTCTGCCATTGCCACCTGAAGAAAGGCGACGACGGCGCGATGACCTCCTTCAAGAAAGCGGTCGAGCCTTACATCATCGCCCTCGATGCCCAAGAGCTGCAGGCCTACGACCGGCTGCGGGTCGACGCCAGCGCGGCGTGAACCTTCCACCCAGAGAGAACGCCCATGGCCTATCAACCCCAGGAAATCTTCTTCCGCTCCAATGCCCCCGTCACCGTGGACGAGGACAAATGCATCGCCCACAAAGGCTGCACCGTGTGCGTCGATGTCTGCCCCATGGACCTGCTGGCGATCAACCCGGCCACCCAGAAGGCCTACATGGCGTTCGATGAATGCTGGTACTGCATGCCGTGTGAAAAGGACTGCCCGACCGGCGCGGTGAAAGTCGAGATCCCGTACCTACTGCGTTGACTGGGAGGATGCCATCGCGAGCAAGCTCGCTCCCACAGTGGATCAAGTCTAGTCGCGGTTGTTGTGTGCACCCATAAACCTGTGGGAGCGGGCTTGCCCGCGATGAGGCCAGCCCTGACACCCAAGAAGCCATCCGGCCACCCCCGGACGCCTGATTCAAAAACACCCCTCGTTTCCCACCGCGCCCTGATCGTGGCGGAGACGAACCTCCTATAAATGATTCGAGGGGAACCCCCATGTTGCGTGCAGCACTCGCCGGTCTGGTACTGGCTTCATTGACCCTGTCTGCCCAGGCAGAAACCATCCGCATCGCCATCGGCACCCAGGACACCACCATCAACTGCGTCGCCGGCGGGTTGCTGATCCGTGAACTGGGCCTGCTGGACAAGTACCTGCCCCATGACGGCGCCTACAAAGACGCCAAGTACGACATCCAGTGGAAGAACTTCACCAGTGGCGCGCCGCTGACCAACGAGATGGTCGCCGGCAAACTCGACTTCGGCGCCATGGCTGATTTCCCGGGGGCGTTCAACGGCGTGGCGTTCGAGACCGCCGGCAAGCACAGCCTGTTCATCAGCGTGTTGTCGGGCAGTACCCGGGGCAGCGGCAACGGCATCGTCGTGCCGAGTGCCTCGGGCGTGCAGGCCTTGGCCGAGCTCAAAGGCAAGACGATCTCCGTGCCGTTTGCGTCCACCGCCCACGGCATGTTGCTGCGCGCCGTGGCGGCCCAGGGCTGGGACCCGCTCAAGGACGTGAACATCATCGCCCAGCCGCCGGAAGTGGCCGGCTCGGCGTTGCAGGCGGGCAAGATCGACGCCCACGCCGACTTCGTGCCATTCGCCGAGCTGTTCCCCAGCCGCGGGTTCGCCCGCAAGATCTACGACGGCGCCCAGGCTGGTGCGCCGACGTTCCATGGCGCGCTGGTGGACCAGGCCTATGCCCGGCGCTACCCGGAAATCGTGGTCGCTTACCTGCGTGCGTCCCTGGAGGCCAATCAACTGCTGGCCGCGGAACCTGAGAAGTACAGCGAATTGATCGCCCAGGTCACCGGCGTGGATGCCGAGGTCAATTACCTGTTCCATGGGCCGCTGGGCGTACAGACCCGCGACCTGAGCTGGAAGCCGGAATACCGGCAAGCCGTCGGCACCGCCATCGACACCCTCAAGCTGTTGAAGAAGGCCGATCGTGGCCTGGACCTCAATACCTTCATCGATGACCAGTACATCCGCGCCGCCTTCAAGGCCTCGAACCTGGATTACGCCGCGCAACTGGCCAACTACGCCCAGACGCCACTGACCACGCCCGACGCCGCGACGGGCCAGGCGATCAGCGACTTCAGCCGCGTCGCCGAGATCTGGGTGCGGGGCGAACCGAAAGTGCGCCACTACGCCTCGGCGCAGTCGGCCTTCGCCGCGCTGGCGAACCTCAAGCAGCAAGGCAAGGGCATCCGTGCCGTGTATGCCCAGGCCAGCGACAGCGGGATCAAGCTGCTGGCCGAGCAGGCGTGGTTTGCCCGCGATGCCCAGGGGCAACTCAGTGCGTTCCTGCTCAAGGGCCAGGCCGAGCAGTTTGCCGCGCAGCAGGGCGGCAAGGTCCTGGACTTTACCGAAGCTACGGCACAGTCGGTTGCTGCGCGCTGATCGTCAGAATACTCAGTGAACTGTGGGAGCGGGCTTGCTCGCGAATGCGGTCTGACATTCAACATTGATGTCGACTGAACCACCGCTTTCGCGAGCAAGCCCGCTCCCACAGGGATCTCGGTTGAGAGGAAGAGTTGTGTCCCGATCTTATTTTCGCTGGCTCCTGCGAGCCGCTTCCCTGGTGCTCTGCCTGTTGTTCTGGCAGCTCGCCGCCACTCATCACTGGGACCTGGGCCTGGTGACGTTTGCCAACGTTCCGACGCCGCTGGCGGTGATCCAAGCTGCGCTCGGCCTGGGGGAGTCGGGCAGCCTTGGCCGACACCTGGGCGCCAGCCTGGGCCGGGTGTTTGCCGGGTATGGCGCGGCGGTGTTAACCGGCGTGGCCCTGGGCCTGGCCATTGGTCGCTCGAAATGGGCCGAAGACCTGCTGTTGCCGCCGCTGGAAGTCCTGCGGCCGATCCCGGCGGTGGCCTGGATTCCCCTGGCGATCCTGATGTTTCCCTCCTCGGAGCTGTCGATGGTGTTCATCACCTTCACCGGGGCGCTGTTCCCGATCCTGCTCAACACCGTGCACGGCGTCGAGGCGGTGGACCGGCGGCTGATCGCCTCGGCGAAAAGCCTGGGGGCCGGGCGCTGCGCGATCCTGTTGGAAGTGATTCTGCCGGGCGCCGCGCCGAGCATCATCACGGGGCTGGCCATCGGCATGGGCACGTCCTGGTTCTGCCTGGTGACGGCGGAAATGATCGCCGGCCAGTACGGCATCGGTTACTACACCTGGTCCTCCTACACCGTGCAGAACTACGCCGACATTGTCGTCGGCATGCTGTTGATCGGTGTGCTGGGCATGGGCAGCAGTGTGTTGATCAAGCGCCTGGGCGGGCTGTTGACGCCTTGGCACCGACCGCGAGGTAAAGCCTGATGAGTGTGATGCAAACGCCTGAGGGACGGATCGATATCCGTCAGTTGTCCATTGTCCTGGGCCAGGGAGCCCAGGCGTTCGAGGCCGTCCAGGGCCTTGATTGCCAGATCGAGGCGGGCCAGTTCGTGTGCGTCCTGGGGCCGTCCGGTTGCGGTAAATCCACCTTGCTCGGTGCCTTGGCCGGGCACCTGCAACCGCGCGCCGGTACCTTGCATGTCGACGGCTTGCCGGTGGCCGGGCCATCGCCCCAGCGCGGGATGGTGTTCCAGCAGCACACGCTGTTCCCGTGGCGCAGCGTGCGCGACAACGTGGCCTTCGGCCTGAAGATGCGAGGCCTGGGCAAAGCCGAACGGCAGCGGGCGGCGGATGAAATCCTCGCCCTGGTGGGCCTGGACGGATTCGCCGGGCACTGGCCGGACCAACTGTCCGGGGGCATGCAGCAGCGGGTGGAGATCGCCCGGGTGCTGGTCAATCGGCCACGACTGCTGTTGATGGACGAACCCTTCGGTGCCCTGGACGCCTTGACCCGGTTGAACATGCAGCAGTTGCTGCTGGAGATCTGGACCCGCATCCGCACCACCGTGGTGTTCGTCACCCACGACATCGACGAGGCACTGTTCCTGGCCGATCGACTGCTGGTGATGAGCCCGCGCCCGGGTCGGATCATCGAGGACTTGCGCCTGGATTTTCCCCGGCCACGCACTACCGAACTGGTCACCCGTCCCGAGTTTTCCCTGTTGAAGCGCCACTGCCTCGAGTTGTTGCGCCATGAGGACGGCCAGCCCTTGCCGCGCCTCAATCCCCTCGGGCTTCCCCTTGAAACCTCCTTGCCGCGATTTGCCTTATGACCTCTTTATTTGAAGACACCGACAACGATGACATCCTCGCCCTGCAACCGCGCCTGGTGGACGAGGACCCTGGTGTGCGCCGCATCGCCCTGATTGAACTGGCCGACCTCGAGGAACCCGAAGGTCTGCTGTGGCTGGTGGATCGCCTGGCCCACGATGCCAGTGCCGAGGTCCGCGCCGAGGCCGCGCGACTGCTCGAAGCCTGGGAAGACGCGCCGGTGGTCGCCGCGTTGTGCCAGGCCCTCACCGATCCGTCCCCGACGGTGCAGGGCGCCGCCGCCCAGAGTCTGAGCCTGCTCAAGAGCGAGGCGGCGGGGAGGGTGATCCTGCCCTGGGCCGCCCATGAGACCGTCAGCGTGCGCGTCGCCGCGTTCAGGGCCTTGCGCGAATTGCGCCTGGCCGACGCGGCACCGGTCGCGCTCATTGCCCTGGCCGACACCGATGCCAGCGTCCGCCGTGAGGCAGTTGGCGTGCTCGGCTGGCTCAAGCACCTCGACGCGTTGCCGGCGCTGGCGCGGTTGGCCAGCGCCGACCCGGACACCGAGGTGCGCCGGGCGGCCACCGGTGCCCTCGGCCTGGGCTCTGATGCACACGTCTTGCCGGCCTTGCGCCAGGCACTGCGGGACCCTGCCTGGGCGGTGCGCGAAGAAGCCGCCACCACCTTGGGCAAGGTCGGCCACGCCGATGCGGGCCCGGCGCTGGTCGAGGCCCTGGGGGATGATTATTGGCAAGTGCGCCTGCGCGCCACCCGTAGCCTCGGCCGCTTGCGCTACGCCCCGGCGTTGTCGGGGTTGATCGAGACCCTGGGCCATCGCATCAGCAACCTGCGCAAGGAAGCCGCCCTGGCCTTGGGCGAGTTGAACGACCCCGCAGCGATCCCGGCATTGCAGGCTGCCCAGGACGATGGCGACCCTGAAGTCCGCAAGGCCGTGCGCATCGCCCTGGCGCAAGTGCAATGAGCCCGCTGGCGATGGGCAACAGCCCTGACAAAGGCCAGTTGAGGTTGAACTGGCCCGATGGCCGCGAACAACGCCTGGACCACACTGAACTGCGCCGCCAGTGTCCTTGTTCCCAGTGCCGGGCGTTTCGCTTGCAAGGGCTGGCGGTGCAGGTCGATCCACGGGTTCGGGTGGTGGAGGTCAATGCCCAGGGGTATGGGGTCCAGTTGGTCTTCAGCGATGGCCATGGGCGCGGGATTTATCCATGGGCTTACCTAGCAGGGCTTGGACATTGACTGTGGGAGCGGGCTTGTTCGCGAAGACGCGGGCGCATTTAACACTTTCTTTGACTGGCACACCGCTTTCGCGAGCAAGCCCGCTCCCACAGGGATGTGCATGGCTGTGAGCTGACTGACGGCGCTTGTCAGAAAAAACCGACAGGAGTACAAATGTACTCCATGACGACTCTCACTCCCCGCCGCACCGCCATCCTGACCTTCATCCGCGAACGCATCGCCGATCAAGGCCAGTCTCCCAGCCTCGCCGAGATCAGCGAGGCGTTCGGCTTTGCCTCGCGCAGTGTCGCCCGCAAGCATGTGCTGGCGCTGACCGAAGCCGGTTTCATCGAGGTCAATCCACACCAGGCCCGAGGCATCCGGTTGTTGAACCAGCCACCGCGGCCCGAATTGCTGGACGTGCCGGTGCTGGGGCGGGTGGCGGCCGGCTTGCCGATTGGCGCCGACGCCGACGTCCACAGCCGCCTGATGCTGGACCCGGCGATGTTCACCAAGGCGCCGGATTACCTGCTGCGGGTGCAGGGCGACTCGATGATCGGGGACGGCATCCTCGACGGTGACCTCGTGGGTGTACAACGCACCCCCCAGGCCGCCAATGGCCAGATTGTCGTGGCGCGGCTCGACGGTGAGGTCACCATCAAGCGTTTCGAGCGGATCGGCGAGCGCGTGCGCCTGCTGCCGCGCAACCCGGCTTATCAGCCGATCATTGTCGAAGCCGATCAGGACCTGGCCATCGAAGGCGTGTTCTGCGGCCTGTTGAGGCAAGGCTGATGGGCGCTGTCGTCGCGCTGGACACGCTGTTCAATGCGGGCCAGGTCTGGAAGGGCCGGCCCGCGCCTCCAGCCGCCAGCCCGCAACCTACCGGGCATGCTGCGCTGGATGCGGCCTTGCCGAGTGGCGGCTGGCCGGAAGCGGCGTTGACGGAATTGCTCATCGCCGCCCCAGGCGTGGGCGAGTTGCAAGTGGTGTGGCCGACCCTCGCCCGATTGTCGAGCGCGGGGGAGCGCATCGTGCTGGTGGCGCCTCCGTTCGTGCCTTATCCCCAGGCCTGGCAGAACGCCGGGGTGGACCTGCGCCAGTTGTCGGTGATCCACGCCGATGAGCGCGATGCCTTGTGGGCCGCCGAACAATGCCTGCGCTCGGGCAGTTGCGGCGCGGTGTTGTGCTGGCCTCGTCAGGCAGACGACCGGGCCCTGCGCCGGCTGCAAGTGGCGGCCGAAACCGGCCAGACACTGGCGTTCGCCTGGCGCTCGATGCAGGAAGCCATCAACCCGTCGCCGGCGGCCTTGCGCATCGCCATCGACGCCCGACCCGCGCAGTTGCGCGTGCTCAAGTGTCGAGGCGGGCTGGCCCGTTCGGCGCCGATTGCCTTTGCCGCGTCCACAAGGCACTGAGGTTGCGATGCGCTGGGTTTGTATTCTCTTTCCGCAATTGGCGCTGGATGCCGCGCTGCGTCAGCGACCCGATCCCGACGAGCCGCTGGCGCTGCTGACCGGCCCGGCTCAGCGGCGGGTGCTGCAAGCGGTGAATGCGTCGGCGCGAGCTCTGGGCTTGCGTCCGGGCCAGACCATGACCGCTGCCCAAGCCTTGAGCAAAGGCTTTGCCACCGCCGAGTACGACGCCGCGCAGATCGAACACTGGCAGCAATTTCTGGCTGCCTGGGCCTACCGTTTCAGCGCCCAGGTCAGCGTGCATTACCCGCGCACGGTGCTGTTCGAGATCGAGTCGAGCCTCGGCCTGTTCGGTCCCTGGCCGGTGTTCGAGGCGCGGTTGCGGGCTGAGTTGGCGGCGCTGGGGTTCCGCCATCGCATCGTCGCCGCGCCGAACCCGGTGGCGGCGCGGGTGTTGGCCAATGCCTACGACGCCCTGGTGGTGCCCGATGACGAGGCCCTGCAAGCGTGCCTGGGGCAGATGCCGGTGGAACGGATCGGCCTGCAAGCCGAAGTCGCCACGGCGTTGTCACGCATGGGCTTGCGTCGTTTGAGCCAGGTTCAGGCCTTGCCCCGACATACCCTGGCGCGGCGCTTTGAAGCCCAGGTGCTCAAGCACCTCGATGCGCTCACCGGCAGCCGCACCCTGGCGCTGTCGTTCTACCTGCCACCGGACCGTTTCGATGTGCGCATCGAGCTCAACTACGACGTCCAGTCCCACCAGGCGCTGTTGTTCCCGTTGCGCCGCTTGACCGGTGACCTGTCGGCGTTCCTGTGCGGGCGTGACAGTGGCGTACAGCGCTTTGACCTGCACCTGGAACACGCCGGACTGCCGGACACGGTGATCAAGGTCGGCCTGCTCAGCGCCGAGCGGGAGCCTTCGATGCTGTTCGAACTGGCCCGTGGTCGCCTGGAACAGGTTCAGGTCGAAGCCCCGGTGCGCGGCTTTCGCTTGTGCGCCGAAGACCTGCCGAGCTTCGTGCCCCAACGCCTGGAGCTGTTCGATGAGCGCCCGCAACAGTCCTTGCCCTGGGAGCAATTGCGCGAGCGCCTGCGGGCCCGGCTGGGGGACGAAGCGGTGCAGGGCCTGGGGTTTCGCGATGATCACCGCCCCGAATGTGCCTGGCAGATGAGCGCCCAGCCTCGGCCACAGGCTTGCCGGGTGCAAGACGTGCAACGCCCCGGCTGGTTGCTCAGTGAACCCCAGGCCTTGTCGCCCAGCCAGGCGCAGATCCTCATGGGCCCGGAACGCATCGAGACGGGCTGGTGGGACGGCGCCGATGTGCGTCGCGATTACTACCTGGTCGAGACCCGCAGCGGGCAACGGGGCTGGGCCTATCGGCCGGTGGGCGAGGGTGGGCCGCTGTGGTTGCAGGGGTGGTTCGCATGAGCATTGGGTATGCCGAGCTGCATTGTCTGTCGAACTTCAGCTTCCAGCGGGGTGCCTCCAGTGCCCTGGAGTTGTGCAGGCGCGCCAGCGAGCAAGGCTACCAGGCCCTGGCGATCACCGACGAATGCACATTGGCCGGGATCGTCCGGGCCTGGCAAGCGGCCAGGGAACTGCAATTACCGCTGATCGTCGGCAGCGAGATCCAGGTCGAAAACGGTCCCAAACTGGTGCTGCTGGTGGAAAACCTCGAGGGCTATCAGGCCTTGTGCCGGTTGATCACCCGCGCTCGCCGGCGCAGCGAGAAGGGCCACTATCGCGTCGTTCGCGAAGACTTCGACGAGCCCTGGCCGGGCCTATTGGCGCTATGGGTGCCAGACGGCAAAGACGACGAAGCACAGGGTCGCTGGCTTCAGTCGATCTTCGCCGAGCGGTTGTGGCTGGCGGTCCAGTTGCATTGCGGGCAGGACGACCGGCGTCGACTGGCGGATTGGCTGGCGCTGGCCGATCGCATGCATCTTCGCGCCGTCGCCACGGGCGATGTGCACATGCACGTGCGTGGCCGTCGGGCCTTGCAGGACACCATGACCGCCATCCGCCACCACGTGACGGTCGCCGAGGCCGGCCAGCGCCTGCACCCCAACGGCGAGCGGCACTTGCGCAGCCTCCAGGCCCTGGCCGATCTCTACCCCCGTGCGTTGCTCGATGAAACCCTGGTGATCGCCCGGCGTTGCACCTTCGACCTGGGTCAGTTGCGCTATCAATACCCGCGTGAGTTGGTGCCCGAGGGCCATGATCCGGCGTCGTGGTTGCGGGAATTGACCGAGCGCGGCATGTGCACGCGTTGGCCTGACGGGGTCAGTGACAAGGTTCGACGACAGATCGACTGGGAGCTGGCGTTGATTGCCGAGCTGGGCTACGACAGCTATTTCCTCACCGTGCAGGACATCGTCAGCTTTGCCCGGCAGCAACGCATCCTCTGCCAGGGACGTGGCTCGGCGGCCAACTCGGCGGTGTGTTACGCCTTGGGCATCACCGAGATCGACCCGAGCCAGAGCAACCTGTTGTTCGAGCGGTTCCTGTCTCGCGAGCGCAACGAACCGCCGGACATCGACGTGGATTTCGAACATGAGCGGCGTGAAGAAGTCCTGCAATACGTCTTCCGGCGCTACGGTCGCCATCGCGCGGCGTTGACGGCGGTGGTCAGCAGCTACCACGGCGCCGGGGCGGTGCGGGACGTCGCCAAGGCCCTGGGCCTGCCGCCCGACCAGGTCAACGCGCTGGCCGACTGCTGCGGTCGTTGGAGCGATGAGGCACCGCCCGTGGATCGCCTGCGCGAAGGTGGCTTCGACCCGGACAGCCCGATCTTGCGCCGGTTGCTCGGCCTGACCCGGCAACTGATCGGCTTCCCCCGTCACCTGTCCCAGCACCCCGGCGGCTTCGTGATTTCCGAGCAACCCCTGGACACCCTGGTGCCGGTGGAAAACGCCGCCATGGCCGAGCGCACCATCATCCAGTGGGACAAGGACGACCTGGACGCGGTCGGGCTGCTCAAGGTGGATGTCCTGGCCTTGGGCATGCTCAGTGCGATCCGGCGATGCTTCGACCTGATCGAACACTACCGGGGTCAGCGCCATACGTTGTCATCGCTGCCCAAGGACGATCCGGCGACCTACGCGATGATCAGCCGCGCGGACACCATCGGTGTGTTCCAGATCGAATCACGGGCGCAGATGGCGATGCTGCCCCGGCTCAAGCCACGGAAATATTACGACCTGGTGATCGAAGTGGCGATTGTGCGACCGGGGCCGATCCAGGGCGGCATGGTGCACCCGTACCTGAAGCGGCGAAATGGCGAGGAAGCCGTCACGTACCCCTCGCCCGAGCTGGAGACGGTGCTAGGGCGGACCCTGGGCATTCCGTTGTTCCAGGAACAGGTCATGCAGATTGCCGTGGTCGCGGCCGACTACACCCCCGGCGAGGCCGACCAGTTGCGGCGTTCCATGGCCGCCTGGAAGCGCCACGGCGGGCTTGAGCCGCATCGGGTTCGCCTGGCCCGGGGGATGGAAAAAAATGGCTATTCCCCTGAGTTCGCCGCGCAGATCTTCGAGCAGATCAAGGGGTTCGGCAACTACGGCTTTCCCGAATCCCACGCCGCCAGTTTCGCCTTGCTGACCTACGTCAGCAGTTGGCTCAAATGCCACGAGCCGGCGGCATTCGCCTGCGCCCTGATCAACAGCTGGCCCATGGGGTTCTACAGCCCGGACCAGATTCTGCAGGACGCCCGCCGGCATCAATTGCAGATCCGCCCGGTGGATGTGCGCGCCAGCGATTGGGATTGCAGCCTCGAACCCATGGAAGGCCGGCAACCGGCGATTCGCATGGGGTTGCGCCTGGTCAAGGGGTTTCGCGAGGAGGACGCCCGGCGCATCGAAACGGCTCGCCGGCATCGGCCTTTCATTGACGTGGCCGACTTGGGCGAACGGGCGCAACTCGATGCCCGGGCCCAGGCGCAACTGGCCGATGCCGGCGCCTTGCACGGCTTGGCGGGCGACCGGCATCGCGCCCGCTGGGCCGTCGCCGGCGTGCAGAAACAATTGGGCCTGTTCGCCGGTTTGCCCAGCCAGGAAGAACCCCCCGTGAGCTTGCCGAAACCCACCCTGGGGGAAAACCTGTTTGCCGACTACACCACGCTTGGCACCACCTTGGGGCCGCATCCGCTGGCCTTGTTGCGCACCGAGCTGCGTGCCCGACGGTGCCGCAGCTCACGGGAATTGCAGGACGTGGAACATGGCCGCAACGTCAGCGTTGCCGGTCTGGTCACCGGCCGCCAACGCCCGGGCACGGCCAGCGGCGTGACCTTCGTCACCCTGGAAGATGAGTTCGGCAACCTCAACGTGGTGGTCTGGCGTGACCTGGCGGAACGCCAACGCAAGACCCTGGTGGGCTCGCAACTGCTGCGGGTCGATGGGCGCTGGGAAAGCGTGGGCGAAGTCCGCCACCTGATTGCCGGACGCCTGAGCGACCTGACCGAATTGCTGGCCGGCATCCAGGTGCAAAGCCGTGATTTTCGCTGACGCGGTTGTCATCTCCAACCGTTGCCGCTGCTGTGGCGAGGGAGTTTGCACCCGCTCGGCGGTGCAGCCGTCGTCAACAGCCTGGCGCGGTCTGCCTGAAGGATCGCCGATTTTGGGGCTGCTACGCAGCCCAGCGGGAGCGAGCTCCCTCGCCACGGTGAGCGTCTGAATCGGCGAGTATGAAACCAAACGCAGCCGCCGCGCTCGAAGCACTGAGCACAAGGGACTCGTGGTATGCCGATTCCCAGCAAGCCTGTTGAGGTTCACAGTCTTCTCATGGAGTTTTTATCCCACAATCACGGATGCCTCGGTTGGGGCGGTGAAATGGCCGGGCGCATCCGGGCGTTCGATTGGCGCCAGACCGAGTTGGGCGTTATCGAGCACTGGTCCGCGAGCCTGCGCAACGCGGTCCAGATGCTGCTCGCGTCGCCCCTGCCGATGGTGATGTTGTGGGGGCGCCAGGGTTTCATGATCTACAACGATGCCTATGCCGAGTTTGCCGGCGGCCGCCACCCGTACCTGCTGGGTTGCCCGGTGGAGCTGGGCTGGCCGGAAGTGGCCGATTTCAACCGCCATGTGCTGGACGTTTGCCTGGCCGGCGGCACCTTGTCCTATCGCAGCAAAGAACTGGTGCTGCTGCGCGATGGCAAGCCCGAAGACGTCTGGATGGACCTCTATTACAGCCCCGTGCCCGGTGAGGACCAGGCGCCGGCAGGGGTCTTGGCGGTCGTGGTGGAAACCACCGAGCATGTGTTGACCGAGCGGGCCCGGCAAGAAGCCGAGCGCAGTTACCGCGCCGTCAACGAGCGGATCCAGTTGGCGTTGTCGGCCGGCCCGCTGCTGGGGTCGTTCGTCTGGGACATCCAGGCCGACAGGCTCTCCGGTGACGAGCGCTTCGCCCGTAGCTTCAACTATCCGCCGGATTGTCCACTGGACGCGTTGCCCATCGAGATCGCCCGCCAGAGCATCCACCCCGACGACCTCGAGGAAGTGAACCAGCGGGTCGAACTGACCGTGCGCACTGGCATCCCGTATAGCGCCGAATATCGAATCCGCCGCCTGAGCGGTGACTACCTCTGGGTGCTCGCCAGCGGTCGGTGCGAGTTCGACGAGCTGGGCACGCCCCTGCGTTTTCCCGGCGTGCTGATCGACATCAACGAGCGCAAGACCGCCGAAGCGTCGCTGCTCAAGTTCACCCGCGACCTGGAGCGGCGCGTCGCTGACGAAGTGCAGGCGCGATTGAACGCCGAAGAGCAGTTGCGCCAGTCGCAGAAGCTCGAATCCATTGGTGGCCTCACCGGCGGCGTGGCCCATGACTTCAACAACTTGCTGCAAGTGATCGCCGGCAACCTGCACCTGCTGGCTCGCCATGAAGCGGACAACGTCAACGTGCAACGACGGGTCGGCGCCTGCATCGAAGCCGTGGAGCGCGGCGCCAAGCTGTCCACGCAATTGCTGGCCTTCGCCCGGCGCCAGCCGTTGTCACCGGCGGTCTACAACCCACGGCGCATCTACGACGGCCTGGTCGAACTCTTGCAACGGGCCCTGGGCGAAACCATCCTGATCGAAGTGACCTTGCCCGAGACCCCATGGTGCATCCACGTCGACCGCAACCAGCTGGAAAATGCCCTGTTGAACCTGGCGATCAATGCGCGCGATGCCATGGGCGGGGAGGGGACCATCCGCATGGTCGGCGAGAACATCGTGCTCGACGAAGCCTCCTGCGCCGGCAAGGGCATTGCGCCGGGCGAGTATGTGCGACTGTCGGTGATCGACCGCGGCGCGGGCATGCCGCCGGACATCCTGAACCAGGTGTTCGAGCCGTTCTTCACCACCAAGACCGAAGGCCAGGGAACGGGGTTGGGGCTGAGCATGGTGTTCGGTTTCGTCAAACAGAGTGGCGGCCATATCGAAATTGCCAGCGACCTGGGCAAAGGTACGCGAGCGCACATGTACTTCCCCCGCAGTTGCCAACCGGAAACCGACGAGCAACGCCCACGCGAACCGCTTCAGGCCGGCGAGCAGGAGACGATCCTGGTGGTGGAGGACAACGACGAGGTGCGTAGCGCCTCGGTGGAACTGCTGGAACAGTCCGGCTATCGCACGCTGACCGCCGCCAACGCCGACGTGGCCATGAAACTGCTGCTGGACGGCGCCTCGGTGGACCTGATCTTCAGCGACGTGGTCATGCCCGGCCTGATCAAGAGTTCAGACCTGGCGGCCTGGGCGAAAATGCAGGTGCCGCCGGTGCCGGTGTTGTTCACCTCGGGCCACACCCGCGACATCATTTCCCAGAACCACCAATTGAGTCCCGACACTCATTTGTTGAGCAAACCCTATGGTCCCGAAGCGCTGACCGCCATGGTCAGGTCGGTGCTGGGCCAATGAACGTCCCGGCAAACAAATGGAACCGAAGCCGTCGCCACACCTTCGAATAAGCAAGGTCGGTCACCAACCGGCCCTGTCATGAATGAGGTGGCTATGAACGACGATCCTGCAAACAACCAGCAACAAGGCCAACCGCGCAACGACCCGGCCATCGACCCCCAGGTCCAGCCGACACCCCCGGGCACCCAACCTGCCAGCCCTGCCGGCACGGACCAGGCCCAAAGCGCGGCGACTGAAGTCGACCAGAAGAACCATCACCAAGACAACGACAACACCTTCAGCCCCGGCTTCAAGCCAGACCCGGACCGGCCTGAACCCGGCGAAAGCACGGATGCCGATATTGATACGGATGGTGGTTAGTTTTTCGCACAAGAGCGTTCTCACGCTTTGCGTGGGAATGCCTTCGAACAAGGCCCGCCGCGCCGTCACGGACCAGGTCCAGGGCGCGACGAGTGACGTCGACCAGAAGAACCAACACCAGACAACGACAACACCTTCAGCCTCGGTTTCAGGCCAAGCCCGAACCGGCCCGAACTCGGTGAAGCACGGATGCCTGTATTGATACGGATGGTGGCTAGCCAACAAAAAGTCCCGTTTCTTAAACGGCACTTTTGAACCCCGTAAGTCGCCCTCCAGTGGAGTGGAGTTTTATGGAATGGATGACGGTGTCGACAATTCCATTCTATAGCCCGCGCCCGGTGCACCTTCATGTAACGCTGCTTGGATTTTTTCATACAACGCATTGGCCTCGGCGGTCGTGATCGATCGCGAGCAGTCACGTAACACAACCCTCAGTAGAATATTCTCCTGGTCGGGTAACAGCCCGAGTCTTTCAATGGCTTGTGACGGCAACTCGGACGAAATCCATCGGCCCTTGACCTGCATCTCTTCGATCCATCCCGAGCAGTCGCCGGCTGCCTGTAGCATCTTTTCAGTCAATACCTCCTCACTTAACCCTGGCGTCACTGCCACAGATATATCTCGGCTGATCGAAGGTAGACGTGACACTGCATTCCATGGTCGTAAATCATGCATCTGGGCCTGGACCCGTTCATTAGGGTCGCGCAGCAGGCGAATATCCGGGATTCCCTTGCGCAACATGGCCAATCGGTCCAACCCCATTCCCAGCGCCAGACCTCCGTGGCGCTGAGGATCGATCCCCAGTCGTTGCAGCAATGAAGTAGCGATAAGCCCACACTCCAGCACTTCGACAGCAGAGCCATCGTTCATCACATTCACCTCGATACCTCCTTCGGTATAGTGATGCGGGCTGTCGCTATAGATCCAGGGCTTGTCCGGAGTCGCCGCATTGAGAACATCGCCGACCAGGCGCAGAAGATGTTCACGGGATGAGAGTTCCGGCTCTCCCACCACCCATATATCCATCTGGTGCGGCTCGGCGCAGTGCCAACGATCACGACTGTCGCGACGGAAAGTGATCCCCGGAGCCGCCAGCAATATCAATGCTCCAGGCTTGCGGCTCTGAGCGGCATGCTTCAGCGCAATCGGAATCTGACTGGTGGTTTGCGTACGCAACAGCGAATGCTCATCCACCCAACGCGTGTGCGCGCTGCCTAAAGTTACTTCCGTCGGGTCATATCCGAGCAAGCCATAGTTTTCTTCGGCAGATACGACCCTTGGACCACTCTGTATCTGGGCTTGTGGCCAACCGGCGCGGGCCAACCCTTCGAGTACCTCGTTCATGATCAACCGGACCGCATGGGCGGTGGAGTGGGTTTCGGTCAGATCTGCAATGGACAAGGCCTGCTGAAGTGCGGCATCAGTCAGGTATTTTTTACTATCGCTCATTAGTAATGTCCTCCTTTCGAATTGTTTGATTAAGCTTGGGTAGCCAGTAAAAAAACTATCAACCTTAGCTCAGTCAAACAATAAAAGAAGGTAATTTTTTGAATTTTCAGAAGATGATTACAGATGGTTCCTACATAAATATCTGTTTATGTCTTTCGTTCAGTAAAATTAGAATTATTGATTCTAAAAAGATTTGGGAAAGGCATTCCAAAAACAAAATAAATTTGAATTAATGAATTACTCCTTTGCGCTGCAGGGGAGCCCAATAAAAAAGAGGATTAAATATGAAAAAGCAGAAAATTAATCAGGAAAAATTGAACAGGATTACTTCGGGTCCTGAAAATTTTGGATGGGCACCGCTGGCTTGGGCCTATATAGATGATTGATTGCTACTGACTGAGAGGGTGGCATGGACAGGCCACCCTTTTATAAAAGGAAATTTTTTATGTCAACCACAATAAGTATTCCTAGTCTTTTTGGCGATGAAGAGTTCTGGGTTCTCGCAGATTCAATACCTTTTCTTGATGAATGCTCGCAGCGAGGGCTGAACGCTGCGGATATAAACGAAGTGAAGCAGCTTCCTCTCAATAGTGTGATTTTCTCCTTTAGTAATAGCGCCGCTAAGCTTACGTTGGCACTTGCCCAGTCTACGCAGAAAAAGAGAAGCGTTTTCTGCGCCACTCAGGTCTTCGAACCCTCGTTGCACTGCGCAAATTACAGTTTGAGTTTGCTTCTGAATAGTGATTTTCAGGAAGCTTTAAAAAGGCAGCGGGTGGTTTTGAATATGCTTAATTCCAATTATTTGTTTTTGTTGACCGGCGACGGCTCCACTGGACAGATGGCTCTATCTCCTAAAGCGGAGCCGTACGCATTGATCGCGGAAGATGTCTCTGGTTATTTTATCCATTCTGTTGCGGAATTTTTCGAGGTTCATTATGCCCATATGAATCCTGAGGAGGCTTGCCCATTCTCTTTTAATGGAGTGTTGGAGGTTTCGGGGGTTTTGACTGTGCTGAGAAAACCTAATCCGATACTTCCCAAAGATATCGGGATGAGGCTTGGATTGCTATCCGATAAGATTTTTGAGAAGGGAGGTTTATTGGTTGTTGTTGATAACGAAGTTAAATCTTTGCGAGTTGATAATAGGGAGTACATGGAATTATTGACGGTTGCTGCTGGTGCTCGGGGTCTTCGATTGACCGAATTTGCAATTGGCGTAAATAGTGAAATAAAGCCACTCATCGATTACAAAATGAACTCGCAGTTGAACGAAGGTATAGACGGTGTGCATTTGGCTATCGGAGATGGGTCAAGCGGCTATCATATCGACTTTCTCAGCCCTGCTGTCAGCGTCACACCTATTGTTTGATGAAGTAATAACGCGAACGCAGGTATCAGCTAGAGTAGAATAATGTTCAAGCGATAAGATGAGGGGATATTAGAGGCGCCAACCCTATTCAGAATGTTCGCGCAAAGCCGGCTTTCATAAGTGAACCAATCACTAAGCCTTGCAGGCATAGGCCTGCAAGGCTTAGCGGTCATTGCTGAGAGCAAGCCCGGCTTTGTATTACTTACTAGGATGCGCCGCCTGGAGCTTCTTGGCGGCATCCAGATGGTGTTGCAGGTCCGGCAGCATTTTCTGCGCAAATGCCTTGAGTTCGGTGTTGCCGGCCTTTTTGTCGTCCGTCACGGTCTCGGCTTCTTTCTTGAACAGGGCGATGGTTTCTTCGTGGGCTTTCACCTGGTTGTTGGCGTAGGCCGCGTCGAAGGATTCATCACGCATGTCGAGGATCTTGGCCTTGGCCTTTTTCACCAGCGTGGTTTCATCCGGCACTTCAATGTCGTGTTTTTTCGCCAGGGCCATCAGTTCCTGGTTGGCCTTGGTGTGATCGGTGATCATCTTGTTGGCGAATTCTTTCACGTCCGCCGAGGCGCTTTTTTCCAGGGCCAGTTTGCTGGTTTCGATTTCTGCGATACCACCGGCCGCCGCGTTGTCGACGAAGTCGTTGGAAGTGGCAGCCCACGCAGTGCCCATGCTGGTGCTCAAGGCAATGGCCAGGCCGAGTTGACGCAGGGTAAATCCGTCCATAGGTAAGTCTCCGTTGAGGGTGATAGGACGATTGTTTCGTCTCTGTTCAATGGAGGTCTGGGCGCGAATAAAGGTTTGCCTGGAAAGCGTAGCGGCACGACGAACGGTCACCGCTGGTCGGATAGGCGGTCGACAGAACCCCGTCGAGGAGGCCATCCTGATAATCGACGGGCGCCGCAAAAAGCGTCTGCCACCGACCCACCAAAAAGGAGGTGTTCCATGCCGGTGTCTCACGATTTGTGCCAGGATCTCAACTGCACAAAAGACCACATCCAGCAAAAGCGCAGCGAGAACCCAAGGCTCGACTCGTTACTTCACAAATACTCCCAACTTGATGCCGAGGTGGTCGACGCCGAAAAGCCGTCTTCCCCAGCCCTGTCCGATGACGCCCTGGAGACGCTCAAGAAAAAACGCTTGTTGATCAAGGACGAGATCGCCGAGCACTTGCAGATGCAGTGACGGATGGCCCCGAAGGCCCCTGCGTTTGCAGGGGCCCTCCTATTGGAGCGGTCTGCCGCCCGAACCGTCGTGGCGAGGGAGCTTGCTCCCGCTGGGCTGCGGAGCGGCCCCCCACACAACCCCTTCAGCTCAGCGGATCCCAACGCTGCGACCAATCGCTGCCGGCCCTGACAATTTCTCGCAGCACCTCGAACGCCTGTTGCAACGCGGCTGAATCCCTGTCCCGGGAATAGACGAGGTAAGTCGGGTAATTGAATTCAGGCGCTTTGGGCACCCGTTCCAGGATGCCGCTGTCCAGGTAACTCTGCACGACCCGGGTGCGGAAGTAAGCGCTGCCACCATGCTCCAGGATGTACTGCAAGGCCAGGGGGCCGAGGTTGAAGGTCACGGCAGCCTTGGCTTTGTCGGGGAGCGCCGTGTCGTGCTGGCGGCGGAAGTCGGCGCACCAATCGATGTAGACATAGGGCTCGGGGCGTGCCGCCAAACGCACCATGATCAGTTTTTCTTCCAGCAGTTGCTCCACCTGCAACCGTGGCCAGTATTCGGGCTGGTACACCACCGCCGCGTCCAACAGGCCCAGCTCCAGCTGTTGCAGCAGCTTCTCGCCATCGCGGATGTCCATGCGCAGGGCATGTCCGGGGATCTTCTGGCGCAATGCACCGGCCCAGGCGAGCATCAACGGGTTGCACAGACTGACCTCGCCACCCAGGTGCAGGACGTTGCGATAGCCTTCGGGCAAGGGCAGGTCTCGCCGGGCCGCTTCCCAGGTTTGCACGAGCTGGTTGGCGTAGACCACGAACGCTTCGCCGTCGGCGGTCAGCCGCGCGCCGGCGCGATTGCGCACGAACAGCGCGCAACCGAGCTGGCTTTCGAGTTTCTGCACCCGGGCGGTGATTGCCGTCTGGGTGACGTGCAGTTTCTCAGCCGCGGCAGCGAGGCTGCCGTGGCGGACAATTTCCAGGAAAGTGCGGGCGAGGTCGATGTCCATGTTCAGGCCGGTACAGGGGAAGCGGGCATTGTAAGAGCTGCCACGCTTGCCCGATACCGCGAATCATTGGACGGGTTGGACCCGTTCGGCTCGCGCCCAGGGCGCCACCAGGCGTTGCGGCGTGCGGCAGGCGCGGTGCTTGAACACAAAACGATGGCACTTCTCGGCAAAGCCGTGGCGGTTGTCCACCATGTCGCGACGCATCTGTGCCAGCTCGCCGTCGCGGCAGGCCTGGATCGCCGACAGGCTTCGCTCGGCCTTGCGGACCCGCAGGCTTTCGTAGGCCGGATCGAGCAGGGCGCTGTTGGCCCGTTGCAGCAGCCATAGGCCGAACTCGTCGGGACAGCGCGGGCCGATCTCCTGGACCATGCCGTAGCGCAAGGCCTGGGTGGCACTGACGGGCAGGCAGTCCTGGGTGAGTGCGTAGGCCCTGTCCGGGCCAACGGCCCGAGGCAGGCTGTAGGTCCAGTATTCGGAGCCGTACAGGCCCATGGTCGCGTAGTGGGGGTTGAGCACGATGTCGCGCCGCGCCAGCACGATATCCGCCGCCAGGGCCAGCATCACGCCGCCGGCCCCGGCATTGCCGGTCAAACCGCTGACCACCAGTTGCCGGGCGCTGAACAGTTCAAGGCAGACGTCGTCGATGGCCTGGATGTTGGCCCAGGCTTCCAGGCCGGGGTCGGCGGCGGCTTGAATCACGTTCAGGTGCACACCGTTGCAGAAGCTGCCGCGGCCACCGCGAATCAGCAACACCTCGGTATCCCGCGTCTTGGCCCAGCGCAACGCCGCCACAAGGCGCTGGCATTGCTCGGTGCTCATCGCACCGTTGTAGCACTCGAATGTCAGTTCGCCCACGTGGCCGCATTCACGGTAACGGATGGGTTGGTAAGGCTCGTCGCTGAACGGCTGCCGGGCCAGTGAGCCGTCGAGTACCGGAACGCCCGCGAGCCGTTGGGCCAGCACATGGCGCGCTGGCCGTTTGAACGTCTGTTCGCCGGACTGCGGCTTGAGGCGCAGGGATCCGATCCACAGGCTGGCATCGCCTGTCGCCACCAGCACTGCGTCGTCACGCACGGCCAACAGGTTTCCGGGCACGCCGCGGCGTACATCCAGGTGCGCGTCGTACACATAAAACTGGCCGCCGGCCAGGCTTGCCAGCACGCCCGGCTGGCCGTCGGCGGCGTCGATGCAACGCTTGATGAACGCGCTGTTGTCGTGCCAGCTGAAGGTGCGATCGTCCTGGGTCATGTTCGGTTGCAGGCGTCCGACAACTTCACGGCGGCTGTAGTCCAATGGCACCGGGGTGAAACCGTTGAGGTATTTCTGCACGACCTCGCGGACACACTGGATCGCGGCATCGCTGACCGGGCCGTTATACAGCTCGGATTTGCGCAGGCCTTCGGGCAGGTGGAATTCGCACGTGGCCCAGACCGGTCCGGCGTCCATCTCCTCGACGGCCTGCAGCGCCGTGACGCCCCAGCGCTCGGGTTGGCGCATGAGGGCCCAGTCCAGGGCACTGGCGCCGCGGTCACCGACAATGCCGGGGTGAATGATCACCACCGGCCGCCGCGGATTGCGCCACAGTCGTTGGGGAACGCGGTCCTTGAGAAACGGGCAGATCACCAGGTCGGCGCCGCTGTCTTCGATTTGCTGGCAGACCGAGTCCGGGTCGGTGAACAGTACGACGCTGGGGCGATAGCCGGCTTCGCGCAGGTCCAGCCAGACGCGCTGGGTCAGGCCATTGAACGCGGTCGACAGCAGAATGATCTTCAGTGCAGACATGAAATTCCCTTCCTTGAGAGATGCAGGCACAGGCTCCCGATGAGCCGTCCCTGGCTGATGGAGGCGCTACGTTAGCGGTTGAAGGAGGGGGCGAAGCTGACAGGGGTCAAGGTTGCGTGCGCCGAGAGGCGTTGAGGGGCGCGCAGAAACACGAATCCCGCCATGGGGGCGGGATTCGTTTGCAGGCAGCAGGCGCGTGTTGCGCGCGGGCCTGGTCTTAGCCTGGGAACAGCTCGGACAGTTTCATCGCCAGCATCATGTCGCCTTCGGCGCGCAGCTTGCCGGCCATGAACGCTTGCATGCCATCGGTGCTGCCGTCGACGATGCCTTCCAGGGTTTCGCCGTCCATCACCAGGGTCACCTGGGCGTCCGGGTTCTCACCTTCCTGCAGCTCGCAGGTGCTGTCCTTGACGATCAGCGAGAAGTGCTTGTCATCGTCAATGCGGAAACCGAAGACCAGGTCCAGGCCGGCAGCGGCGGCTGGGTTGAACTTGGCTTTCATGGCTTGTACGGCGTCGGCTACGGAGGTCATGGTGTCGATCCTTATTTGGGTTGTACAGCAAGGGTCTTGGGTAATTCGGCCTCAGCGGAAGGTGATGAGGTCCGGGGCCTTCAGCAGTTGCAGGTGGGCGTGACTGTTGAAGGACGCCAGGGCCACCTCGCGCCCCCTGAATTT
Source organism: Pseudomonas chlororaphis (assembly GCA_001023535.1). NCBI lineage: Bacteria > Pseudomonadati > Pseudomonadota > Gammaproteobacteria > Pseudomonadales > Pseudomonadaceae > Pseudomonas > Pseudomonas chlororaphis. The sequence goes on along the minus strand of CP011020.1, from coordinate 5,716,166 downwards.
AAGCTGGTTGAGCGAGGTGTTGACGATTTGCCAATTCAGTTCGAAGGCCTGTCGGGCGGGAATCCGGGTGATCAGGTGGAGCAGGGCGGTGATGGTGCCGCCGGACGTGAACACGGCGATTTTCTGGCGGTTGTCGGCCTGTTCGAGGATCCGCTGCAGGCCGCCCTGGACCCGCTCGACGAAACCCAGCCAGCTTTCCAGGCCGGGCGGGTCATATCGCCCTTCGAGCCAGCGTTCGATGATCAGCGCGAAGATGCGTTGGAACTCGGCACGGTTCTGCGCGGCGTTGCGCAGGACATCCAGCGCCTCGGGCTCCTGTGTGAGCATGTTCGGCAACAGCGCGCGGATGACCGCATCGGCGTCGAATTCGTTGAAGGCTGCGTCGATTTCCAGCACGGGAACCGGCAGCCCGGCGGCGCTCATCTGGCCCAGGGCACCGGAGGCGGTGTCCTGCTGGCGACGCAGGTCTCCCGAGAGGCAGCGATCGAACACGACACCCAGTTCTGCCAGGTGATTACCCAGCACTTGGGCTTGGCGCACACCGTTGGGCGAAAGGACATCGTAGTCGTCCGCACCGAAGGAGGCCTGGCCATGTCGAATCAGATAGATGCTGCCCACGTCCGCGTCATCCCGGTACGTTGAAGGTTTGGCGAGGTTATGAGGATGACGGTGAGCTGTCAATGAAAAAACATACGCTTGTTTGAAATGTCCGTTGGAGCCTTGTTCGGCCTCGCTCGGACGAAGGTAACCATAGGTTTCTTGGCTGGCCGCGGCGCAGGCGCATGGGTATGCTGGAGGCGTTACGCGCCTGCGTTCAGTGGCGCATTGCATTTAAGGAGTCGCTGTGGAGTTTTTCATCGAGTACGCCGGGTTCCTGGCCAAGACCGTGACGCTGGTGATCGCCATCCTGGTGGTGCTGGCCAGTTTTGCGGCGCTGCGCAGCAAGGGGCGGCGCAAGTCGGTTGGCCAGTTGCAGGTGAGCAAGCTCAACGATTTCTACAAGGGGCTGCGCGAGCGCCTGGAACAGACGCTGCTGGACAAGGACCAGCTAAAGGCCCTGCGCAAGACCGAAGGCAAGACTGAAAAAGCGCAGAAAAAGCAGAAGGCCAAGCCGGCGCCCAAGTCCCGGGTGTTCGTGCTGGATTTCGACGGCGACATCAAGGCGTCGGCCACCGAGAGCCTGCGCCATGAAATCACCGCGCTGCTGACCCTGGCCACGCCGAAGGACGAAGTGGTGCTGCGGCTGGAAAGCGGCGGTGGCATGGTCCACAGCTACGGCCTGGCCTCGTCGCAACTGGCGCGGATCCGTCAGGCCGGCGTGCCGTTGACAGTCTGCATCGATAAGGTGGCGGCCAGCGGCGGCTACATGATGGCCTGCATCGGCGAGAAGATCATCAGCGCGCCTTTCGCCATCCTGGGGTCCATCGGCGTCGTCGCCCAGTTGCCCAACGTCAACCGCCTGCTGAAGAAACATGACATCGATTTCGAGGTGCTGACCGCTGGCGAATACAAGCGCACCTTGACGGTGTTCGGCGAAAACACCGAGAAGGGTCGGGAGAAGTTCCAGGAAGACCTGGACATCACCCATGAGCTGTTCAAGAACTTCGTCTCCAACTACCGTCCGCAACTGGCCATCGACGAAGTGGCGACCGGCGAAGTCTGGCTGGGCGTCGCGGCCCTGGGCAAAGGCCTGGTGGACGAGCTGAAGACCAGCGACGAATACCTGGCCGAACGGGCCAAGGGCGCCGAGCTTTACCACCTGCACTACGCCGAGCGCAAAAGCCTGCAGGAACGCATCGGCATGGCGGCCAGCGGGTCGGTGGACCGGGTGCTGTTGAGCTGGTGGAGTCGTTTGACCCAGCAGCGGTTCTGGTAATCCACCAAGCCCGCTCTCGCCACTACCCATGTGGGAGCGGGCTTGCCCGCGAAAGCGGTGGGTCAGTCGACATCCATTTTGCTTGTGCTGACAGCATTCGCGAGCAAGCCCGCTCCCACAGGGAGCGAGGTGGTTTGAAGAGCCTCGTCCACCCATGAAAAAGCCCTGGACCAGTCACCCGGTCCAGGGCTTTTTTATTGCTTGAGGCTCAGCGACGACGAAACAGCGGCAGCGGTTCGTCAGTGGCGGCCTGGTAGGTCACCGAGAAGTCCTTGAGGCTTTCAAGGGCTTCGTACGGGTCCTTGTCGGCGCGCAGGGCGAAGGCGTCGAAGCCGCAGCGGCGCATGTAGAACAACTGGTCACGCAGCACGTCGCCAATCGCCCGCAGCTCGCCCCTGAAACCATAGCGGTCACGCAGCAGGCGGGCGTTAGAGTAGCTACGGCCGTCGGTGAACGCCGGGAAATTCAGCGCAATGACTTGCAACTGATTGGCGTCATCACCGATCTCTTCCGCTTCTTCGTCGGCATCCAGCCAGACACCCAGGCCGCCGTCGCGGGCCTTGAGGGCATGCGCATGGTCGCGCCACAGGGCCAGTGGCACGATCAGGTCGTCGCAGTTGGAGATACCGTCGAGGGTCGCGTCCTTGGGCAGCAGGTGCCAGGTTTCGTCGATGACCTCGTTGTTCTTAATGATTCGCTGCATAGACGCGTTCCTTGAAGAGGTCGATGCCAATACGTTGGTAAGTGTCGATGAAGCGCTCGTCTTCGGTCCGTTGTTCAACGTACACGTCGATCAGCTTCTCGATCACGTCAGGCATGTCGTCCTGGGCAAAGGACGGGCCGAGGATCTTGCCCAGGCTGGCGTCGCGGCTACCGCTGCCGCCCAGGGAGACCTGGTAGAACTCTTCGCCTTTCTTGTCCACGCCGAGGATGCCGATGTGGCCGACGTGGTGGTGACCGCACGCGTTCATGCAACCGGAAATGTTCAGGTCCAGCTCGCCGATGTCGAACAGGTAGTCCAGGTCATCAAAACGACGCTGGATCGATTCGGCGATCGGGATCGACTTGGCGTTGGCCAGCGAGCAGAAGTCGCCGCCCGGGCAGCAGATGATGTCGGTCAGCAGGCCGATGTTCGGCGTGGCGAAACCTTGTTCGCGCAGCTCGCCCCAGAGGGTGAACAGTTGAGTCTGTTCAACGTCCGCCAGGATGATGTTCTGCTCGTGGGAGGTGCGCAGTTGACCGAAGCTGTAGCGCTCGGCCAGGTCGGCCACGGCATCGAGCTGCTTGTCGGTGATATCGCCCGGCGCGACGCCGGTCGGTTTCAGCGACAGCGTCACCGCGACGTAACCTGGCTTCTTGTGGGCCAGGGTGTTGCGGCTGCGCCAGCGGGCGAATCCTGGGTGTTCCTTGTCGAGGGCGGCGAACTCGGCATCCTGGTTGCCCAGGGCCTTGTACTGCGGATCGACGAAGTGCTTGGCGACGCGATGGACTTCGGCTTCGGTCAGGGTGGTCTGGCCGCCGCGCAGGTGCGCCATCTCGGCTTCGACCTTCTCGGCGAACACTTCAGGCGTGAGGGCCTTGACCAGGATCTTGATCCGCGCCTTGTACTTGTTGTCCCGACGACCGTAGCGGTTGTACACCCGCAGGATGGCGTCCAGGTAGCTCAAGAGGTCCTGCCACGGCAGGAACTCGTTGATGAACGCACCGACCACTGGCGTACGCCCGAGGCCACCGCCCACCAGCACCCGGAAGCCCAGTTCGCCGGCGGCGTTGTAGACCGTTTCCAGGCCGATGTCGTGGACTTCGATGGCGGCGCGGTCCGAGGACGAGCCGTTGATGGCAATCTTGAACTTGCGCGGCAGGTAGGCGAATTCCGGGTGGAAGGTGGTCCACTGGCGGACGATTTCGCACCATGGGCGCGGGTCGATCAGCTCATCGGCGGCGACGCCGGCGAACTGGTCGGTGGTGACGTTGCGCAGGCAGTTGCCGCTGGTCTGGATCGCGTGCATCTGCACGGTCGCCAGTTCGGCCAGGATCTCAGGCACGTCTTCCAGGGCTGGCCAGTTGTACTGGACATTCTGCCGGGTACTGATATGGGCATAGCCCTTGTCGTAGTCGCGGGCGATCTGGGCCAGCTTGCGCACCTGACGCGAGGTCAGTTGGCCATAAGGCACGGCCACACGCAGCATCGGGGCGAACCGCTGGATATACAGGCCATTCTGCAGGCGCAGAGGGCGGAATTCTTCTTCGCTCAGCTCGCCTGCCAGATAGCGTCGGGTCTGATCACGGAACTGCTTGACGCGGTCCTCGATGATCCGCTGATCGTACTCGTCATATACGTACATATAAGTCTCGGTCTCAGGCTTGGGCCGATCAGAAACAGCTGCGTGTTGGCTCGCTGGAATCGGGTTCTGCCTCGGCAATTCTGCGCGCACGGCCGCGCACTCCTAAAGGAGCCGGTGCAAGATACCTGTTTTGAGTTATGCGCAAAAGTGATGTTTGAGTATATGTAAAGAACCAAATGGCCTAATGAGATCTATCGGCGCGTAACCCACATTTGTCGTATGGGCAATCATCGTCTTAACTGTGGTCGAGTCTTTCTGCAATCACCTAAAAAACCGACAAGAGGCGATGCAATGAGCAATCCGACCAAAGCAAGGAAAAGCGACAGTACTGTCGATGCCTGGGCCATTCTGTTCCTGATTATCCTGGTGGTGGGCACCGCGGTTTTCTGGGTCAGCCATCAGTAATCGATCGACTATGCGATGAAAAACCTGTGGGAGCGGGCTTGCTCGCGAAATGCGGTGTGTCAGCCAACATTCATATTGACTGAATCACCGCATTCGCGAGCAAGCCCGCTCCCACAGAAGGGTGTGGTTGCTGGGGGATTTGCTACAACCCCGCCAGGTGCACCACCAGCTTGACGATTCCGAACAGCGTCAGGGCGAAGATCACCGTGAAGGCGATGCCCAGTATCACGAAGTGACTCGGTTTGCCGTGGGTGAAATCACGGGCGCGGTTCTTGCCGCTTTGCACGCCGAAAGCGGCGGCCAGCACGCTGTGCATCATCTGCAGCAGGGTCGGCGGCTTGTTGTCGACTGGATCGTCCATAAATCCCTCGTCTGCCATGGGTCTGGGACAAGCATAGACAACCCGTGGAAAAAAGGATCACGGCCGTTGCCGACCGTGATCCCTTCACTCAGTTGTCATAGCCCAGGTTCGGCGCCAGCCAGCGCTCGGTCACGCTCAGGTCCTGGCCCTTGCGGCCGGTGTAGCTCTGGACCTGGTCCTTGTCGATCTTGCCCACGGCGAAGTATTGCGCCTGCGGATGGGCGAAGTACCAGCCGCTGACGGCCGCCGCCGGGAACATGGCGTAGTGTTCGGTGAGAAACACGCCGCTGCGTCCAGCCTTGAGTTCGCTGGCCTCGGGGTCGAGCAGGCGGAACAGGGTGGCTTTCTCGGTGTGGTCCGGGCAGGCCGGGTAGCCGGGAGCAGGGCGGATACCGCTGTATTGCTCCTTGATCAGTGCCTCGTTGTCCAGGCTTTCGTCCTTGGCATAACCCCAGTGTTCCTTGCGCACCTGCTGGTGCAGCCATTCGGCGCAGGCCTCGGCCAGGCGGTCGGCCAAAGCCTTGACCATGATCGAGTTGTAGTCGTCGCCAGCGTCCTGGTAGGCCTTGGCCACTTCCTCGGCGCCGATGCCGGCGGTGGTGATGAAGCCGCCCACGTAGTCGGTCACGCCGCTGTCCTTGGGGGCGACGAAGTCGGCCAGGGAGAAGTTCGGCTTGCCGTCGGTCTTGATGATCTGCTGGCGCAGGTGATGCAGGCGAGCCAGTGGCTTGCCGTCATCGCCGTAGACTTCCAGGTCGTCGTCATGCACCTGGTTGGCCGGCCAGAAGCCGAACACGGCGCGGGCGCTGATGAGCTTTTCGTCGATCAGCTTGCGCAACATGGCCTGGGCATCGGCGTACAGCGCGGTGGCGGCTTCCCCGACCACTTCGTCGGTGAGGATGCGCGGGAATTTGCCGGCCAGGTCCCAGGAGATGAAAAACGGCGTCCAGTCGATGTATTCGGCCAGGACGTTCAGGTCGATGTTGTCCAGCACCTTGGCGCCCGTGAACGTCGGCTTGACCGGTTGGTAGCTGCTCCAGTCGAACTGCGGCTTCTTGGCGATGGCGGCGCTGTAGCTCAGGCGCTCGGTGCGGGCGCTTCGGTTGGCGGTGCGCTCGCGCACGTCCATGTAGTCCTGGCGGGTCTTCTCGACGAACCCCGCCTTCAGCTCCTTGGACAGCAACTGCGTGGCAACGCCTACGGCGCGGGAGGCGTCGGTGACGTAGATCACCGCATCGTTGCTGTACTTGGGCTCGATCTTCACCGCGGTGTGGGCCTTGGAGGTGGTGGCGCCACCGATCATCAACGGCAGGTGGAAATCCTGGCGCTGCATCTCGCGGGCCACGTGCACCATTTCATCCAGCGAGGGGGTGATCAGGCCGGACAGGCCGATGATGTCGCACTTCTCGTCCTTGGCCACCTGCAGGATCTTTTCCGCCGGCACCATCACGCCCAAGTCGACGATGTCGTAGCCGTTGCAACCGAGGACCACGCCGACGATGTTCTTGCCGATGTCATGGACGTCGCCCTTGACCGTGGCCATCAGGATCTTGCCCTTGGCTTCCGGCTTGTCGCCTTTTTCCGCTTCGATGAACGGGATCAGGTGGGCCACGGCCTGTTTCATCACCCGCGCCGACTTGACCACCTGGGGCAGGAACATCTTGCCGGCGCCGAACAGGTCGCCAACGATGTTCATGCCAGCCATCAGCGGGCCTTCGATGACTTCGATCGGGCGGGCGAAGGACAGTCGCGATTCTTCGGTGTCTTCGACGATGTGGGTGGTGATGCCCTTGACCAGCGCATGTTCCAGGCGCTTGTTGACCTCCCAGCCGCGCCACTCTTCGGTTTCCGCTTCCTTGACGCTGCCATCGCCCTTGTACTTGTCGGCGATGGCGAGCAGGGCGTCGGTGCCCTCGGGCGTGCGGTTGAGGATCACGTCTTCGACGGCGTCGCGCAGCTCCACCGGGATCTGGTCGTAGATCTCCAGCTGGCCGGCGTTGACGATGCCCATGGTCAGGCCCGCGCGGATCGCATACAGCAGGAACACCGAGTGAATCGCCTCGCGCACCGGGTTGTTGCCGCGGAACGAGAAGGACACGTTGGACACGCCGCCGGAGGTCAGCGCGTAGGGCAACTCGTCGCGAATGTAGGCGCAGGCGTTGATGAAATCCACGGCATAGTTGTTGTGCTCTTCGATGCCGGTGGCCACGGCGAAGATGTTCGGGTCGAAGATGATGTCTTCCGGTGGGAAGCCCACTTCATTGACCAGGATGTCGTAGGAACGCTTGCAGATTTCCTTCTTGCGCGCCTCGGTGTCGGCCTGGCCGGCTTCGTCGAAGGCCATTACCACCACGGCGGCGCCGTAGCGCTTGCACAGCTTGGCGTGGTGGATGAACTGCTCGACGCCTTCCTTCATGCTGATGGAGTTGACGATGCCCTTGCCCTGGATGCACTTGAGGCCGGCTTCGATCACGTCCCACTTCGAGGAGTCGATCATGATCGGCACGCGGGAGATGTCCGGTTCGCCGGCGATCAGGTTGAGGAAGGTCACCATGGCCTTCTTCGAGTCGAGCATGCCCTCGTCCATGTTGATGTCGATCACCTGGGCGCCGGCCTCGACCTGTTGCAGGGCCACTTCGAGGGCTTCGGTGTAGTTGTCTTCGCGGATCAGCCGGGCGAACTTGGCGGAGCCGGTGATGTTGGTCCGCTCGCCCACGTTGACGAACAGCGAGTTGCGGTCGATGGTGAACGGTTCCAGGCCCGACAGGCGGCAGGCCCGTGGAATCTCCGGAATCTGTCGCGGGGCATAACCGGCCACGGCCTTGGCGATGGCTTCGATGTGCGCCGGCGTGGTGCCGCAGCAGCCGCCGACGATGTTCAGGAAGCCGCTCTGGGCGAACTCCTCGATGACCTTGGCGGTTTCGGCCGGCAGTTCGTCGTATTCGCCGAATTCGTTGGGCAGGCCGGCGTTCGGGTGCGCCGAGACATGGGTGTTGGCCTTGTTCGACAGCTCTTCGAGGTAAGGCCGCAGCTCGCGGGCACCAAGGGCGCAGTTCAGGCCCACGGAGATCGGCTTGGCGTGGGCCACGGAGTTCCAGAAGGCTTCGGTGGTCTGGCCGGAGAGGGTGCGGCCGGAGGCGTCGGTGATGGTGCCGGAGATCATGATCGGCAGCTCGACGCCCAGCTCTTCATAAACCCCTTGTACGGCGAAAATCGCCGCCTTGGCGTTCAACGTGTCGAAGATGGTCTCGATCAGGATCAGGTCGGCGCCGCCTTCGATCAGGCCCCGGGTGGCCTCGGTGTAGTTTTCCACCAGTTCATCGAAGGTCACATTGCGGTAGCCGGGGTTGTTCACGTCTGGTGAGAGCGAGCAGGTACGGCTGGTCGGGCCGAGCACGCCGGCGACGAAGCGTGGCTTGTCCGGGGTTTCCAGGGTCTTGGCGTCGGCCACCTGACGGGCCAGGCGCGCGCCTTCCACGTTCAGCTCATAGGCCAGGCCCTGCATGCCGTAGTCGGCCTGGGACACCTGGGTGGCGTTGAAGGTGTTGGTCTCCAGGATGTCGGCACCGGCATCCAGGTAGGCTTTTTCGATGGCGCCGATCACGTCGGGGCGACTCAGCACCAGCAGGTCGTTGTTGCCCTTGACGTCGCTCGGCCAGTCGGCGAAACGCTTGCCGCGGTAGTCCTGCTCTTCCAGCTTATAGCTCTGGATCATCGTGCCCATGCCACCGTCGAGGATCAGGATGCGTTCCTTGAGGGCTTGCTGGAGAAGATAAAGGCGAGCGCTGCGATCAGACATAGGACTACCTGGAAAAATGACGATGACGAAAGCCGGGATGATAGCAAACCTGTACGGTATTTGATCGCAGGTGCCTTTTGCATGAATCTCGCTCATGTTTGCAAGGGAGTGCTGGCCCGGTAGAATCGCCGGACTTTCTTTCAGGATCCGCGACATGCCGTACCGGGTTTTCGTCGGCAGTCTGTTGCTGCTGTGGTCTTTCATTGCAGTGGCCGGGGATCCCGTCCCGGCACTTTCCTATACGCGCGACATCCAGCCGATCTTCACGGAGAAATGCGTGGCCTGCCACGCCTGCTACGACTCCGCCTGCCAGTTGAACCTGGGCAGCGGCGAAGGCGTGGCCCGGGGCGCGAGCAAACTGTCGGTGTATGACGGTGAGCGGCGAGTGGCGGCGGAGCCGACCCGGTTGTTCTATGACGCGTCCGGCCAACGGGCCTGGCAGCGCAAGGGGTTCTATTCGGTGCTCGATGCCCAGGGCAGCCAGGCGGCGTTGATGGCGCGGATGCTGGAACTGGGCCACCGCACGCCGCTGACGCCCAACGCCAAGCTGCCCGAAGACATCGTGCTCGGGCTCAACCGCGACAACAGTTGCGCGGTGCCGGGGCAATTCGACGAGTATGCCGCCGCACATCCGCGCGAAGGCATGCCCCTGGCCGTCACCGGTCTGACCGACCAGCAGTACCAGACGTTGCAGCGCTGGCTGGCGGCCGGTGCGCCCATCGACCAGCAGGCCCTGGCTCCGAGTGCTGCCGAGGCCTTGCAGGTGGTGCAGTGGGAGAACCTGCTCAATGCGCCTGGCGCCCGGGAAAGCCTGGTGGGGCGCTGGTTGTTCGAGCACTGGTTTCTGGCGCACATCTATTTCAAGGACGGCGAGCCGGGGCATTTCTTCCAGTGGGTGCGTTCACGCACGCCCACCGGCCAGCCCATCGACCTGATCAACACCCGCCGCCCGAACGACGATCCCGGCACCCGCATCTATTACCGGCTGTGGCCGGTGCAGGGGGTGATCGTGCACAAGACCCACATCACCTATGGCTTGAGCCCGGCCAAGATGGCGCGGATCAAGAGCCTGTTCTACAGCGGCAAGTGGCAGGTCAGCGCATTGCCAGGTTATGGGCCGGAGCGCCGGGCCAATCCGTTCTCCACCTTCGAGGCGATCCCGGCCCAGGCGCGCTACCAGTTCATGCTCGATAATGCCGAGTACTTCGTGCGCACCTTCATCCGTGGGCCGGTGTGCCGGGGTCAGATCGCCACGGATGTGATCCGCGACAATTTCTGGGCGCTGTTCCAGGCCCCCGAGCATGACCTGTACATCACCGACCCGAACTATCGCGGCCAGGCCACGCCGTTGCTGGCGATGCCGGGACAGAATGACGACGTCGGCAGCGTCCTGAGCCTGTGGCGCGACTACCGCGACAAGCGCAACGCGTACGAAGCGTTGCGCCGCGACAACTACGCCGAGTTGCCGCCGCCGAGTTGGTCGACGTTGTGGGCCGGTAATGACAATGCGCTGTTGAGCATCTTCCGGCATTTCGACAGTGCCTCGGTGACCAAGGGCCTGATCGGCGACGTGCCGCAGACGATGTGGCTGTTCGATTTCCCGCTGCTGGAGCGCACCTATTACCAGTTGGCGGTGAACTTCGATGTGTTCGGCAATGTGTCCCACCAGGCCCAGACCCGGCTGTACTTCGACCTGATCCGCAACGGCGCCGAGCAGAACTTCCTGCGCCTGATGCCGGCCGATTCCCGCGAAGCCTATCTTGACGACTGGTACCAGTCCGGGGGCAAGTTCAAGATGTGGCTCGATTACGAGGCCATCGACGATGACAAGCCGACCGCGCTCAAGCTCGATGAACACGACCCGATGCGTGACTTCACCCGGCAGTTGCTGGCCCGTTATGGCGAACTGAACGCGCGGCCCGACCCGATCAACCGCTGCGAAGGCGCCTATTGCTCGCGGCCGAACATCGATCCGGCCCTGCAGAACGCCGAACAGGCCCTCAGCCGCCTGGTGTCACGCCCGGCGGCGGGGCTCAGCGTCATCAATCAACTGCCCGAAGCGACCCTGTTGCGGGTCGAAACCCCTGGCGGCCACCGTGAGGTCTACAGCCTGATGCGCAACCGGGCCCACAGCAACGTGGCGTTCCTGCTGGGCGAGGAACTGCGTTACCAACCCGGCCTGGACACCTTGACGGTGTACCCGGGGGTGCTCAGCAGCTACCCGAACTTTATCTTCAACATCCCGGCCGGGCAGGTGCCGGCGTTCGTCGACGCCATGGAAAGCGCCCAGGACGAGCCGGCGTTCGAGCGGATTGTCGAGCGCTGGGGGATTCGCCGCAGTCACCCGCAGTTCTGGTTCTACTTCCACGACCTGAGCCAGTACATCCATGAGACGGAGCCGTTGGAAGCCGGTGTGCTGGACATGAACCGCTACCAGAACCTCTGAGGGGAACGGCCGGCTTCGCGGATCGTGTCGCCGGCTGCTTTCCTGACAAAAATACTGGGACTTTGTCCGGCGCGATGATTGGCGTAAACTGCCGGCAAGCCTGCGAGGAGTTTCCATGACCGCCATAACCATTACCGATGCCGCCCACGATTACCTGGCCGACCTGCTGTCCAAGCAGAACACCCCGGGGATCGGGATCCGTATCTTCATCACCCAGCCCGGCACTCAGTACGCTGAAACCTGCATTGCCTACTGCAAGCCTGGGGAAGAGAAACCCGAAGACACCGCGCTGGGGCTCAAGAGCTTCACCGCCTACATCGATTCGTTCAGCGAAGCGTTTCTCGATGATGCCGTGGTCGACTACGCCACCGACCGCATGGGCGGCCAGCTGACCATCAAGGCGCCTAACGCCAAGGTGCCGATGGTCAATGCCGACAGCCCGATCAACGAGCGCATCAACTACTACCTGCAAACCGAAATCAACCCGGGGCTGGCCAGCCACGGCGGCCAGGTGTCGCTGATCGACGTGGTGGAAGACGGCATCGCCGTGCTCCAGTTCGGCGGCGGCTGCCAAGGCTGCGGCCAGGCCGACGTGACCCTGAAGGAAGGCATCGAGCGCACCCTGCTCGAGCGCATCCCTGAGCTCAAGGGCGTGCGCGACGTGACCGACCACACCCAGAAAGAGAACGCCTACTACTGATTGGCGCAGGCTGGGCTACCGCTTCGCGAGCAAGCTCGCTCCCACAAGGATTGCGGTGAGTCCTGTGGGAGCGAGCTTGCTCGCGAAGGCGGCGGTACATACAGCACGTCAGCCACCTGATACACCGTTTTCGCGAGCAAGCCCGCTCCCACAGGGATTCGGGTCGATCCGGCTGACGGCTCAGGGCCTGTAGAGGTGCGCATGCCCGGCGCGGTACAGCGATGACTCGCTGAACACATCATTGCCCAGCACCCGTCCCACCAGGATCAGCGCCGTGCGGCGAAAGCCCTTGGCCTGGACCTTTGCAGCGATGTCTGCCAGCGTGCCCACGGCCCAATCCTGATCCGGCCAGGTGGCCCGGTGGATCACGGCGACCGGGCAATCCGCGCCGTAGTGCGGCAGCAGTTCAGCCACGATTTTTTCCAGATGATTGACCCCCAGGTGAACCGCCAGGGTTGCGCCGTGTTGCGCCAGGCTGCCCAGTTCCTCCCCGGCGGGCATGGCGGTCTTGTCGGCGTAACGGGTCAGGATGACGCTCTGGGACACGTCCGGCAGGGTCAGCTCGGCGCCCAGCAGGGCGGCGCAGGCGGACGTTGCGGTAACGCCCGGAATGATCTCGAACGGAATCTCCAACGCCCGCAGGCAGCGAATCTGCTCGCCGATGGCGCCGTACAGGCTCGGGTCCCCGGAGTGCACCCGGGCGACATCCTGGCCCTTGAGGTGGGCCGCCCTGATCAATTCGATGATCTGTTCGAGGTGCAACTCGGCGCTGTTGATCACCTGCTGGGCGCGGTGGCCTTCCAGCACGGCGGCCGGTACCAGGGAGCCGGCGTAGATGATCACGGCGCAGCTGCGGATCAGCCGCTGGCCCTTGACGGTGATGAGTTCCGGGTCGCCGGGGCCGGCGCCGATGAAGTAAACGGTCATGACCGGCTCCTGCAGGGTAGGTGAGTGGCGCTTGGATGAAGATCGCTCATGATCCTGGGCGTGGATTATCGGGATTTACGCCACGACCGCCAAGGCCAGCGTGCTCTTGAGGCCTCGCTGGCGGGTAATCAGCAGCGTGGCCGGTGCCGTGCCCCAGCGGTCGGCCAGGGCCAGGGCGGCGCTTTCGGCGATGCCGTAGCAGCCGGTCCGTTCGAAGGCAATGTCGGAGCGGTGGCTGAGACGGTCCTGATAACCGGCCAACTGCTCGGCACTGAAGCACACCAGCGGCAGCGCCAGATGCTCGGCCAGCTCCAGCAGGCCCGCTTCGTTCTGCTTGAGGTCGATACTGGCCAGGGCCTGCACGCGATCAAGGTCGATGCCGTGGGCTTGCAGGGTTTGCTCCAGCAAGGCGCGCAACGCGCTGGTCGGACAACCACGCTGGCAGCCCAGGCCGATCACCAGGGTCGGCGCAGCCTGGGAAGAGCGGCTGTTCATGCCTCGTGGTGGGCTTGACCGTCACGGCGGAACAGCCAGGCGCTGATCAGGCCCAGGGCCAGCCAGAACGCCACGTTGGTCAGCTGCGAGGCGATCTTGAACTGGGTTTCAAGGGCTTCGGGTGCCAGCATCGAATGGACCTCCGGTTGCGGTGCGCCAATGACGTGGGGCACCAGCAGGGTTGCCACGCCCAGCAGCTTGAGCAGCCAGTGCCGGCCGAAGGCGATCAGGGCGATGCCCACGGCGGTGGAGGCGGCGGTGCCGATCCACCACATCTGCCGCTGGGCCAGGTCAGCCGCCGCCGTGCCGGGCAACTCCGGCGGCAAGCCGAGGGTCGGAGCCAGGACGAACGTGGCATAGCCGGCCAGCCCCCAGAGCAGGCCCTGGGCGGTGCGGGTCGGTGCGCGCAAGGTGTACAAGCCGGCCAGCATCAGCGCAAAGCCCACCGCTACCACCAGGTTGCCCCCCGTGGTGGACAGCACGCGCTGCCAGCCGTCTTCCGGCTCCCAGGCTTCGGCGTCATGGGTATGGGCGACCCCGGCCGCGTGCTCGTGGACTTCGGCCGCGGGGGCTTTTTCATAGGTCTCGGCCTGGAGAATCAGCGGCGATACCCAGAAACTTTGCAGGAGGGTCAGCAGCAGGGCGGCCAGCAGTCCACTGAAACCGGCGGTCTGGGCGATACGCTTGATCATGTCGTCAGGTCTCAATGGCACGGAAAGGCGGCGCTGTGGCGGGTGTCGTGGGCAGCGTTGTGCACCGCTTCGATGTGGGAGAACCCGGCGAAATAGACCAGCCCGGCACCCAGGATCGAGGCGAGGATCGCCGCGCTCAGGCGCTGGCTCAGGGTGGTGGTGCTGCTGGCGGTACGAACGGTGCTGCTGATGGTCGACATGGCGCTTCCCTCTGTTCTTGTCTCGTCCAGTGGGTAAATCGAGCGCAATGAAAACCCGGGCGCAGACCGCCAGGGTTCGAACAGCGCCCGCCCACCGCGGGTTTGTTGATGCTTGAGTCATGGGCCGGTCTCCGGGCTCGCGAGGGGCAGGGGCTGGGCCATGCCGGCAAGCGTCACCTTCCCATGCCATGGGCACAGTGGTTAAGACGCTTCGCTCGCTTACCGTTGCGGGGGCAGCACCGGACTGACGTGGCCTTGAAGTAAAGCACACGATTCACCGGTTTCCCGTTTCACCCTGTGAAGGGCACCCGTAACTAGGCGCACAGGAGAGCATGGGCGGGGGCGGGGCGTCAATGCGGGGAGAGGGCCGCTGCGCTGCCCAATCGCGAGCAAGCTCGCTCCCACACAAGGATTTGCGTCGGGCCCAAAATTCAAGACCTATGCAGATCCAATGTGGGAGCGAGCTTGCTCGCGATGGCGGTAGCAAGGACACCGCAGAGCTTACTTGCGGAGATTGACCCGCCTGCACACCCTGCGTAGCCTTGCGCCTTCGAGGTTCTTCGGTTCGCGCCGAAGCTAAGAAGGGAACGCGGTCCAAGCCGCGGCTGCCCCCGCAACTGTGAACGGTGACGTTCCTGCCGGGCCACTGTGCATGTGCACGGGAAGGCGCAGGAATTGCCTGCCCAGGCTTTGTCAAAGCCGGGCCGGCCCCGCCGTCAGCCAGGAGACCTGCCTCGAGACAGATTCTCACTACAACCGGGCGGGGTGATCCGGTGGCGAAATCTTCCGCGCACGCCAGTGCCTGCGGTTGTCGTCCCGTTTGCCCGCCACCTTGCCAAAGGGCATCCGATGAAAACACTGGCCAAACTCCCCGTCACCATCGTCACCGGTTTTCTCGGCTCGGGTAAAACCACGTTGCTGCGGCACATGCTCGACAACGCCCAGGGTCGCCGCATCGCGGTGATCGTCAACGAGTTCGGCGAACTGGGCATCGACGGTGAGATCCTCAAGCAGTGCTCCATCGGTTGCACCGAAGAAGAAGCCAACGGCCGCATCTACGAGCTGGCCAACGGCTGCCTGTGCTGCACGGTGCAGGAAGAGTTCTTCCCGGTGATGCGTGAGTTGGTGGCCCGGCGTGGCGACCTCGACCACATCCTCATCGAAACCTCCGGCCTGGCCTTGCCCAAGCCGTTGGTCCAGGCTTTCCAGTGGCCGGAAATCCGCAGCGCCTGCACCGTCGACGCGGTCATCACCGTGGTCGACAGCCCTGCCGTGGCGGCTGGCACTTTCGCTGCGTTCCCCGACCAGGTGGACGCCATGCGCAAACTCGATCCGAACCTGGACCACGAATCGCCGCTGCACGAACTGTTCGCCGATCAACTGGCGAGCGCCGACCTGGTCATCCTCAACAAGGCCGACTTGATCAGCCCCGAAGACCTGGCGAAAGTCCGCCTGGAAGTGGCCGAGGAATTGCCGCCGGCGGTCAAGGTCATCGAAGCCAGCAGCGGCCGCCTGCCACTGGACGTGTTGATCGGCCTGGGCGCCGGCTCCGAAGAACACATCGACGCTCGCCACAGCCATCACGACCATCACCATGATGGCGACGAAGATGACCATGATCACGACGCTTTCGACTCCATCTCCATCGAACTGCCCCAGGCTGACGAGAGCCTGTTGCTGGACGCGCTCACTCAACTGGTGGTGCAACATGGCGTGCTGCGGGTCAAGGGTTTCGCGGCCATCCCGAACAAGCCGATGCGCTTGCTGGTCCAGGGTGTCGGCACGCGTTTCGACAAGCATTTCGATCGCCAGTGGGGCGCCGATGAAGCGCGAGTCACCCGCCTGGTGCTGATCGGCCAGGCGCTGGACGCCGGTCTGCTCGAAGCGCAGTTGCGCGCGGCCCTCAGCGTCTAAGCCATGCACCTGCTCAGGACCCAGCCGGGCGGCTTTGTAGCGGATGACAACATTGCCGACCTGGGGCAAACCCCCGCCGAGCTGGTGATCCTGTGCAGCGGCGACTCCAGCCTGGCGCTGCTGGCCGAAGCGGCGCGGCAGTTGCCGGACGACTACCCGCCGTTTCGCCTTGCCAACCCGATGCAGGTGCAGAACCACGCCTCGGTAGACCTGTATTTCGACGACGTGCTGCGCCACGCCAAGGTCATCCTGCTGTCGCTGCACGGCGGCATCGGCTATTGGCGCTACGGCATTGAACGGCTGATGGAATTGGCTGGGCGCGGGGTGACGTTGATCCTGGTGCCGGGTGACGATCGGCCTGACCCGGAGCTGAGTGACCTCAGCAACGTGCCCTTCGAGGGGCGCGACCGGCTCTGGCAGTTCTTGCGCCAGGGTGGCCTGGGCAATGCCCTGAATCTGTTCTATAACCTAGCCAGCCAATGGTTCGGTCGCGATTACCCGTGGGACGAACCGCAGGCCCTGCCGCGCACGGCGATCTATCATCCGCAAAAGACCAACGCCGGCCTTGGCGATTGGCAAGCCGATTGGCAGGCCGGCCAGCCGGTAGCGGCCCTGCTGTTTTATCGCTCGCACCTGCAAGCGGCGAACACCGCCTTCATCGACGTATTCTGCCAGCGCCTGCAAGCAGCGGGGCTCAACCCGTTGCCCATGGCCGTCGCAAGCCTCAAGGAGCCGGCCTGCCTGGCGCAGGTCGAGGATTGGCTGGATGAGGTCGAGGCGGGGGTGATCCTCAACACCACCGGGTTCGCCCAATCCAGTCCGGAAGCCCCTCACTTGCGGCCGTTTCGCCGCGACATTCCGGTGATCCAGGCGATCTGCGCTCAGGACAACGAACCCGGCTGGCGTGCCAGCGAACAAGGCCTGGGGCCGCGGGACTTGGCGATGCACATTGCCTTGCCGGAGCTGGACGGGCGAATCATCAGCCGGCCCATCAGTTTCAAGGACCTGGCCTGGCGCAGCGAGCGCAGCCAGAGCGATGTGGTCTGCTACCGGGCCGTGCCCGAGCGGATGGATTTCGTTGCGCAACTGGCTCGACGCTGGACCGCCCTGGCGCGGTTGCCCAACGGAGAGAAACGGGTGGCGTTGGTGCTGGCCAATTACCCGACCCGGGATGGCCGCATCGGCAACGGCGTGGGCCTGGACACCCCGGCCGCCGCGTTGAATATCCTGCGGGCCCTGCACACCGAGGGTTACCCGCTGCCGGCCGAACTGCCGGCGAGCGGCACCGCGCTGATCCAGCAGTTGCTCGGCGGGGTCAGCAACGACCTGGACAGCCTCGACCTGCGGCCGTGTCACCAGAGCCTGGCCGTCGAGGCTTACCAGGCGCTGTTCGACGCACTGCCTGACGCCAATCGCCAGGCGGTGCTGGCGCGCTGGGGGGCGCCCGAGCAGGATCCGATGTTCCGCGACGGGCGCCTGATGATCGCCGGCCTGCGCCTGGGCCTGACGTTTGTCGGCATTCAGCCGGCGCGGGGCTATCAGGTCGACCCGAGTGCGGTCTACCATGACCCGGACCTGGTGCCGCCCCACGGCTACCTGGCGTTCTATTTCTGGTTGCGCCACACCTACGGCGCCCACGCGGTGATCCATGTCGGCAAGCACGGCAACCTCGAATGGCTGCCGGGCAAGGGCGTCGGTTTGTCGGAAAGCTGCTGGCCGGACGCGCTGTTGGGCCCGCTGCCGAATATCTATCCGTTCATCGTCAACGACCCGGGCGAGGGCGCCCAGGCCAAGCGCCGGACCCAGGCGGTGATCATCGACCACCTGATGCCGCCGCTGACCCGCGCCGAAACCTACGGGCCGCTGCGCGACCTCGAGCGGCTGGCCGACGAATACTACGAGGCGCAACTGCTCGATCCGCGCCGCGCCCGGGAATTGCAGCGGGACATCCTGAACCTGGTGCGCGAAACCCACATCGACCGCGAACTGCAACTGGAGGCTGACGCCGACGCGGCGGTCTGGCTGCCGCGCCTGGACACCTACCTGTGCGACCTGAAGGAGTCGCAGATCCGCGATGGCCTGCACGTCTTTGGCGAGTCGCCCAGCGGACGGCTGCGCATCGACACGTTGCTGGCGTTGCTGCGCATTCCCCGCGGCGACGGCAAGGGTGCACAGTCGAGCCTGTTGCGGGCGCTGTCGAACGCCTTTGAACTGGGCTTCGATCCGCTGGATTGCGCCTTGGCCGACCCCTGGGCCGGCCCTTGTCCCGAGGCGTTGCAGCAGGTCAGTGCCGAACCCTGGCGCACCGCCGGCGATACGCGCGAGCGCCTGGAGCTGTTCGCGGCGCGCTTGATCGAGCAAGCGCTGGCAGGCGACGTCCTGTGGCTGGAGGCACCGGGCTGGGAAACGGTGCGCAGCATCATCGAGAACCTGCGCGCCGTCGTTGCCCCGCGCTTGGACGCCTGCGGCCCGGCGGAAATGCGCGGCCTGCTCGATGCCTTGGGCGGGCGCTTCGTGCCGGCCGGCCCCAGCGGTGCGCCGAGTCGCGGCCGCCTGGACGTGCTGCCCACCGGGCGTAACTTTTTCTCGGTGGACGTGCGCAACCTGCCCACCACCACGGCGTGGCGCATCGGGTTCCAATCGGCCAACCTGATGCTCGAACGGCACTTGCAGGATCACGGCGATCACTTGCGCCAGCTCGGCCTGTCGGTGTGGGGCACCGCGACCATGCGCACCGGTGGCGACGACATCGCCCAGGCCATGGCGTTGATGGGCGTGCGCCCGGTCTGGGCCACCGGCAGCCAGCGAGTGGACGATTTCGAGATCTTGCCGCTGAGCCTGCTGGACCGGCCTCGGGTCGATGTGACGCTGCGAGTCTCCGGATTCTTCCGCGATGCCTTCGCCAACCTGATTCGCCTGTTCGATGCGGCGGTTCAAGCGGTCGCGGGCCTCGATGAACCGGCCGACATGAACCCCCTGGCCGCCAAGGTGCGCAGCGAGCGTGACAGCTTGCTGGCGTCGGGCCTGACGGCAGAGGCGGCGACCCGGCAGGCTGGCTGGCGGATCTTCGGCGCCAAGCCGGGCGCCTATGGCGCGGGCGTGCAGGGCGCGATTGACGGGCGCTTGTGGCAGAGCCGCGAGGATCTGGCCGAGGTGTACCTGAACTGGGGCGGTTACGCCTACGGCGCCAGCGATGAAGGCACTGCCGCCCGGGAGCAGTTCTCCCGGCGCTTGAGCCAAGTGCAGGCGGTGTTGCAGAACCAGGACAACCGCGAGCACGACCTGCTCGATTCCAACGATTACTACCAGTTCCAGGGCGGCATGCTGGCGGCGGTCGAGACCCTCAGTGGTGATGCGGCGGCCAGTTACCATGGCGATCACAGCCAGCCGGACCTGCCGCGGATCCGCACCCTGAAGGAGGAGCTCAACCGCGTCATCCGGTCCCGGGCGGCCAACCCGAAGTGGATCGACGGGGTCAAGCGCCACGGCTACAAGGGCGCGTTCGAGCTGGCGGCGACGGTGGACAATCTGTTCGCCTTCGACGCCACCACGCAACTGATCGACGACCATCAGTACGCGTTGCTGGCCGACGCCTACCTGCTCGACCCGGACACCCGGGCGTTTGTCCGCCAGCACAACCCCGATGCCCTGCGCGACATGACCGAACGCATGCTCGAAGCGCAACAGCGGGGCATGTGGCAGGCGCCGGGCGACTACCGCGAGGCGTTGGAGAATTTGCTGTTGGACATTGAAGAAGATGGCTGAGGTGCACTTGTGGCGAGGGAGCTTGCTCCCGCTCGGCTGCGCAGCAGTCGTAATCCAGGCAACGCGACACTTCAGGTGCACCGCGTTGGCCGGTTTGGGGCCGCTTCGCGCCCCAGCGGGAGCAAGCTCCCTCGCCACAGCGGACTATCGAACATTTATGAGATCCTCCACATGATCGACACCCCTCATTTCCCACTCTCCGCCGTGGTCGGCGCTGATGACCTGAAACTGGCGCTGTGCCTGGCCGCCATCGACCCGAAGATCGGCGGTGTGCTGATCGAGGGGCCGCGGGGCATGGCCAAGTCCACCCTGGCCCGGGGCCTGGCCGACCTGCTGGCCAGCGGTCAGTTCGTCACCTTGCCCTTGGGCGCCACCGAGGAGCGTCTGGTGGGCACCCTTGATCTGGACGCGGCGCTGGGGGAGGGGCGCGCGCAGTTCTCTCCCGGTGTGCTGGCCAAGGCCGACGGCGGCGTGTTGTACGTCGATGAAGTGAACCTGCTGCCCGATCATCTGGTGGACGTGTTGCTGGACGTGGCGGCAAGCGGCACTAACCTGATCGAGCGCGATGGCATTTCCCATCGGCACCCGGCGCGGTTTGTGCTGATCGGCACCATGAACCCGGAAGAGGGCGAACTGCGCCCGCAGTTGCTCGACCGGTTTGGCCTGAACGTGGCCCTCGACGGGCAAACCCCGGCAGTTGAACGCGGGCAGATCATTCGGCGGCGGTTGGATTTCGACACTGATCCGGCGGCGTTCTGTGCGCACTGGGAGAGCGCCCAGCAGGCCCTGCGTGAACGCTGCCAGCAGGCCCGCGACCGCCTGGCCGGGATCGCCCTGGATGACCTGACGCTTGCCCAGATCACCGAACGCTGTTTTGCCGCCGGGGTCGATGGCCTGCGTGCCGACCTGGTCTGGTTGCGGGCCGCCAGGGCCCACGCGGCCTGGCGTGGGGCACAGGCCATCGCCGACGAAGATATCGACGCCGTCGCCGAGTTTGCCTTGCGCCATCGGCGGCGCGGGCACTCGAGCCCGGCCCCTGCGCCGTCCCAGGCACCCTCGACGGGCGATCGCGCGGCCCAGCCCAACGAAGGCCAGGGCCAGTGGGGCGACTTGCCGGCCCAGGCCTTGCCCACCGGTGCACGGCGTGACGTGCCGAGCTGGCCAAAAAAGCCTTAGGCATTCGCCCCCGTTCGGCCGTGGGGGCGGATGCCAAGCCCCGGGCGGGGCGGTTGGACGGTGGACGCCAGGGGCGCAGCAAAGTCGCCTCCAGTGGCGCGGTGAACTGGCCGGGCACTTTGCTCAAGGGCCGTCCCCAACGCTATGACGACCTGCGCTTTCAGCGCCGTCATCGCTCGCCCCATGAACTGTGGCTGGTCATCGTCGATGCCTCGGCCTCGACCCGTCGTCATCGTGCCTTGAGCGATGGCAAAGGCCTGCTGGTGCAACTGTTCGATGACGCCTACCGGCAGCGCGCGCGACTGGCCCTGCTGACCGCCAGTGGCAGTGTTCCGCACTGGCAAGTGCAAGGGCTCAAGGCCTCGACTGGGCTGCGACACTGGCTCGATGCACTCGGCGCCGGCGGCGGCACGCCGTTGCTGGCCGCGTTGCAAGAGGCCGGGCGTTGGCTGCGAGCCCGGCGCAAGCGCTACCCGGCAGAGCAACAGCGGGTGCTGGTGATGACGGATGGACGGCTGAAGGAGGGCCTGGCGCCGTCGCCTCTCGACTGCCCGAGCCTGTTGATCGACATCGAGCGCGGCCCGATCCGCCTGGGCCGTGCCCGGCAATTGGCGGGGCAGTTGGGGGCCGAGTATCGGCATATCGACCAGGTTTGATGCGCTTGTTTCCGAGGTGTCTGGGCGGACGCCTTCGCGGGCAAGCTCCCACACTTGATCGGCGGCCTGTCGCAGTCCCTGTGGGAGCGGGCTTGCCCGCGAAGGCATCACCTCGGAATCGGATTTGCCCACTCTGTTCTATGCTGAGGCGACTTCACAGGAGTGAACCATGCGCGTACTCGTCACCAATCCCCAGGATGATTTTCGGGTCAAGGCCTACGCTGGCACCAACGGCGTGCTGCTCGCCATGGACCTGGCCGAATCCCGTCGCAAGGGGCTGCTGGGTTTTGCCATCGAGAAACAGCAGGGCGACAAGCCCTGGTTGTTCCTGTTCAACAGCCTGACCTTCCCCGGCAAGGCCCACACGTTCCCCCAGTTTCACGCCACACCCAGCGACCAGGCGCCGTTGCAGAAATTTCGCTGGGCCGACTACGCCGTCAACCCCGGCGTGACGATGAACTACCGCGTGCACCTGGCCTATGGCAGCCCCGACGCGCCACAGTTGGGCGAGTCCCTGGACATCAGCGTCACCAGCGATAACGGGCAGCCGGTCAACCAGCGCGTGATCTTCAACCGAGCCGTGGCCGCCAGCCAGGCGTTCCAGCGCAAGTTTCCCGAGCTGGATGCGTTGATCAGCGCCAATCGCAACCTGTCCATCGATGACTGGCCCGACGCGCCGCGTCGCTGGTTGGAAAACGGCCTGCTGGGACGCCTGATCGGCTTCATCGACCGGGCCCTCGATGCCACCTGGGCCCTGGACGTAGCCATCTACGAATACGAACTACCGGTGATCGTCGATGCGGTGAACGCCGCTTTCGCCCGAGGCGCGCAGGTGCGGGTGCTGTACCACGCCGAGCCGGGCGACGACACCACGCAGCGCAACGAGGCCAGCCTCGAAAAACTGCCGGCGGCCAACAAGCGCGGGCGGGTCACCCACAACATCTTCCACGACAAATTCATCGTCCTGAGCCGGGTGGACGGCGCCGGTTCGCGGCAACCGGAAGCGGTCCTGTGCGGCAGCACCAACTTCACCGCCAACGGTGTCTATCGCCAGGCTAATGTCGTGCACGTGCTGGATGAGCCGCGGGTGAGCGACAGCTATCGCCAGGTGTTCGAGCAGATCTGGGCCGCACCGCAGGACGTCGACGCCACCCGCCAGTGGCTGACCCTGAACAACCCGATGGCGCCGCAAGAGCCACTGTTCGCCGGTTTCTCACCGCGCACGGGCGAAGGCGACCTCGACCGTTTCGTCGACATCATCCACGGCGCCCGCAAGGACCTGTTGTTCGTCACCGCGTTCGTCCTGCCCGAGCGGATCCTCGATGCCTTGCTCGGCCAGCCGAACGATGACGTACTGCGCTACGGTCTGCAGAACACCGCCAGCCGCATCACCGGTTTCCATGCCGACCGCACCGCCCAATTCGCCGCCACCGCGCTGCTCAACACCGGGTTGGAAGGCTGGCTCAGGGAAAACATGAAGGGCCAGAAAGGCAACCTGCTGGTTCACACCAAGGCCATCGTCACCGACTTCACCAGCGACACACCGACCATCATCAGCGGCAGCCACAACCTGAGCGCCGCCGCCAGCAACGGCAATGACGAGAACTACCTCATCATCCAGGGCGACACCGATCTGGCCGATCGTTACGGGCTGGAGTTGCTGCGTTTCTATGAGCATTACCGCTTTCGCTACTTCGCGAAACAACTCGCCCTCAAGCAGGTCAGGCCGCTGGCAGTGGACGACAGTTGGAGCGATGACTATTACCGCGAGGGGGATTTGCGGATGTTGTCGAGGGTGAGATTTTGCGGGCGCTGATGGGTGGTAAGCGATGTTTTGGAGTGCTACTTTTAGCACCATTAAAAGTACTCGAAGGACCATTCCATGACGCATGTCGTACTTTCTCAAGTAGTCGCCAGCATCTCAGAACTCAAGAAAAATCCGATGGGTACCGTTGCGGCAGGTGGAGGATTGTCCGTGGCGATCCTCAACCGTAACGAGCCGGCTTTTTATTGTGTCCCAGCCAAGGAGTATGAGGCCATGATGGACAGGCTGGAGGACATGGAGCTGGCTGCTCTTTGCCGCGAGCGTGAAAACGACCCAACGATCAAGGTTTCTCTCGATGACCTATGAGTTGGAGTTTTCTGACAAAGCGTGGAAGGAGTGGCAAAAGCTGGGAGCAACGCTAAGAGAGCAGTTCAAAAAGAAGCTTGAAGAGCGACTGGTAAATCCGCATGTCCAGACCGACCGTCTACACGGTTTGGGCAATGCCTATAAAATCAAGCTGCGCAGCGCAGGCTATCGGCTGGTTTATCGTGTGGTGGACGAAGTACTGGTCGTTACGGTGATTGCTGTTGGTAAGCGTGAGCGCGGTCAAGTTTACGATGAGGCCGCCAAGCGGTAGGTGGCCTGACTCCATGTAGGGATGCAGGCTCGCTACCACAGGGTATGGCGTGGCACCGATTTGGGGCCTCGCTACCCGCACCTCGTAGCCAACGGTAGCAATGGGGGGACAGTGTCCTAAGTCGTCCATGCGCGGCTGGTTTCTCCATCTATCTGATTCCATTCACTTTCCATTTTCCTGGCCCATCGGCGCCAAGCCTGTGGCACACTTTCTGCTGTCTATTCCGTTGTTACAAACCATGTTCCGGTATAGCGGAATAAACTCATCCTGGAGTGCTAGCCATGCAACGCCGACCTTCCTTGTTCAAAGCGTGTGTTTTTCTCTTCGCCGCCTCGATGGCGGTCGTGGGTGTCGCCCAGGCGGCGGACAGCAAGCTGGACAGCGTGCTGCAACGCGGGAAATTGATCGTGGGCACGGGCAGCACCAATGCCCCGTGGCACTTCCAGGGAGCGGATGGCAAGTTGCAGGGGTTCGATATCGACATTGCGCGGATGGTCGCCAAGGGCCTGTTCAATGACCCGGAGAAAGTCGAGTTCGTGGTGCAGTCTTCCGATGCGCGGATCCCCAACCTGCTGACCGACAAGGTCGACATGAGCTGCCAGTTCATCACCGTCACCGCCAGCCGTGCCCAGCAGGTGGCGTTCACTTTGCCGTACTACCGCGAAGGGGTCGGCCTGTTGTTGCCGGCCAACAGCAAGTACAAGGAGATCGAAGACCTCAAGGCCGCCGGCGACGGTGTCACCGTGGCGGTGCTGCAGAACGTCTACGCCGAAGAGCTGGTGCACCAGGCACTGCCCAAGGCCAAGGTCGACCAGTACGACAGCGTCGACCTGATGTACCAGGCGGTGAACTCCGGCCGTGCCGATGCCGCCGCCACGGACCAGTCTTCGGTGAAGTACCTGATGGTGCAGAACCCCGGCCGCTATCGCAGCCCGGTCTACGCCTGGAGCCCGCAAACCTATGCCTGTGCGGTCAAGCGCGGCGACCAGGACTGGCTGAACTTCGTCAACACCACCTTGCATGAAGCCATGACCGGCGTGGAATTCCCCACCTACGCGGCGTCGTTCAAGCAATGGTTCGGCGTGGACCTGCCGTCGCCGGCCATCGGTTTCCCCGTTGAATACAAATGACCCTGTGAGCCCGGGATGCCCGTCGCGGGCGTCCCGCCGAAGGTACTGTCGACCATGAACTATCAGTTGAACTTTGCCGCCGTCTGGCGCGATTTCGACACCTTGCTGGCGGGGCTCGGGCTGGGGCTTTCCCTGGCGCTGGTGTCGATCGCCATCGGTTGCGTGATCGGCCTGGCGATGGCATTCGCGCTGCTGAGCAAGCACCGCCTCCTGCGTGTGCTGGCCTCGGTGTATGTGACGGTGATCCGCAATACGCCGATCCTGGTGCTGATCCTGTTGATCTACTTCGCCTTGCCGAGCCTGGGCATTCGCCTGGACAAGCTGCCGTCGTTTGTCATCACCCTGTCGCTGTACGCCGGGGCCTACCTGACCGAGGTGTTCCGCGGCGGCTTGATGAGCATTCACAAGGGCCAGCGTGAAGCGGGCCTGGCGATCGGCCTGGGGGAGTGGCAGGTGAAGGCCTACATCACCGTGCCGGTGATGCTGCGCAACGTGCTGCCGGCCTTGTCGAACAACTTCATCTCGCTGTTCAAGGACACTTCCCTGGCCGCGGCGATTGCCGTGCCGGAGCTGACCTACTACGCCCGCAAGATCAACGTGGAGAGCTACCGGGTGATCGAAACCTGGCTGGTGACCACGGCCCTGTATGTCGCGGCCTGTTACCTCATTGCCATGCTGCTGCGGTACTTCGAGCAGCGCCTGGCGATCCGCCGTTAGGAGCTTCCCATGTACGAATCCCCCAGTTGGTTGCATGAGTTGTGGGTGGCGCGGGACACCTTGTGGGCGGGCTTTGTGACCAGCGTGCAGTGTTCGGTACTGGCGATTTTGCTGGGCACCTTGATCGGCCTGGTCGCCGGGCTGGTATTGACCTATGGCCGAATCTGGATGCGCGCGCCGTTTCGTTTTTATGTCGACCTGATTCGTGGCACGCCGGTGTTTGTGCTGGTGCTGGCCTGCTTTTACATGGCCCCGGCGCTGGGCTGGCAGATCGGCGCGTTCCAGGCCGGTGTCCTGGGCCTGACGCTGTTTTGTGGCTCCCATGTCGCCGAGATCGTGCGCGGTGCCTTGCAGGCGTTGCCCCGCGGGCAGATGGAAGCCAGCCAGGCCATCGGCCTGACGTTCTACCAGGCCCTGGGCTATGTGTTGTTGCCCCAGGCGTTGCGGCAGATCCTGCCGACCTGGGTCAATTCCTCCACCGAGATCGTCAAGGCCTCGACGCTGTTGTCGGTGATCGGGGTGGCCGAACTGCTGCTCAGCACCCAGCAGGTCATTGCCCGGACCTTCATGACGCTGGAGTTCTACCTGTTCGCCGGTTTTCTCTTTTTCATCATCAATTACGCCATCGAGTTACTCGGTCGGCACATTGAAAAACGGGTGGCCTTGCCATGACTGATGTTTCGACTTCCTCCAACGCCCAGCCGCTGCTGGACATTCGTGGCCTGCGCAAACAATACGGCCCGCTCGAAGTGCTCAAGGGCGTGGACCTGAGCCTGCAGCGCGGCAACGTGGTCACGCTGATCGGCTCCAGCGGCTCGGGCAAGACCACGCTGTTGCGCTGCGTGAACATGCTGGAAGAGTTCCAGGGCGGGCGGATCATGCTCGACGGCGAGGCCATCGGCTACGACGAGATCGACGGCAAGCGCGTGCGCCACCCCGAGAAGGTCATTGCCCGGCACCGGGCCATGACCGGCATGGCCTTCCAGCAATTCAACCTGTTCCCCCACCTGACTGCTTTGCAGAACGTCACCCTGGGCCTGCTCAAGGTGAAAAAACTGCCCAAGGACGAAGCGGTGGCCCTGGCCGAGAAGTGGTTGGCGCGGGTCGGCCTGCTGGAACGGCGCAATTACTTTCCCGGTCAGTTGTCCGGCGGCCAGCAGCAGCGCGTCGCGATTGCCCGTGCAATTGCCATGAACCCCAGCCTGATGCTGTTCGACGAGGTGACCTCGGCCCTCGACCCCGAGTTGGTGGGTGAAGTGCTGAGCGTGATCAAGGGCCTGGCCGAAGACGGCATGACCATGCTGCTGGTGACCCACGAAATGCGCTTTGCCTTTGAGGTCTCCGACAAGATCGTGTTCATGAACCAGGGCCGCATCGAAGAGCAGGGCCCGCCGAAGGAATTGTTCGAACGCCCGCAATCGCCACGGTTGGCGGAATTTCTCAAGAACACCCGTTTTTAATTGCATTGCATAAGGAGAAACACCCATGAGCATTACCCGTTACGGCACTGGCAGCAGCGCAGGCGGCGGACAGCCTCGGCCCTTCGCCCGGGCCGTGGAGGCCGATGGCTGGCTGCACGTGTCCGGCCAGGTGCCGGCGGTGGACGGTGAGATCATCGTTGGCGGGATCGTCGAGCAGACGCACCAGACGATGAAGAACCTGATCGCCATTCTCGAAGAGGCCGGCTATGGCCTGGAAGACGTGGTGCGCTGTGGCGTGTGGCTGGACGACCCGCGGGATTTCTGGAGCTTCAACAAGGTGTTCGGCGAATACTTCAGCCCGGAACACGCCCCGGCCCGGGCTTGTGTGCAGGCCAGCATGATGGTCGATTGCAAGGTCGAGATCGATTGCATTGCGTACAAGAAGAAAGCCTGAGTCCAGCGAAAGCACTGTCACTGCGGGCTTGTTTGATTCATCGTGGCAAGAGCGCTGCTGTGGCACGGGCGCTTACTCTGGCGAGGAACGGTGGCAAGGGAGCTTGCTGTGGCGAGGGAGCTTGCTCCCGCTGGGGCGCGCAGCGGCCCTGAGCTTTTGGGGCGGCTACGCCACCCAGCGGGAGCAAGCTCCCTCGCCACAGTTCCTCGCCACAGCAAGCGCCCTTGCCACAGTGAATACTGGCCACCTACGAGTGAATGATCGGAAACCCAAGACATGACCGAAGACACCATCAAACGCCGGGCCCGGGGACTGGATCGGGCGTTCGATATCCTCGATTTCCTCAAGGAAATCGGCCAGCCGCTGCGTCCGAACGACATCGCCAGCGGCATCGGCAGCCCCAAGTCCACGGTCTATGAGCTGGTGGCGTCGCTGCTGGAGCGACGCATCCTCGAACCGGTGGGCAAGGATGGCCACGTTTACCTGGGCCGCCAGTTGTACTTTCTCGGCCAGGCGCACCTGCGTCATTTCGACCTGAGCCGCGAGGCCGACCAGGCCTTGCAGGAGATCGTGCGCCAGACCCGGGAAACCGCGCAGATGTGCCTGCTCAACGGGCGCAAATACACCGTGGCGCTGATGAAGGAGGGCGAACGGCATTTCCGTATTTCATCGGACATCGGCGAAAACGCGCCCATCCCCTGGACAGCCTCCGGTCGCCTGTTGCTGGCGCATCTGAGCGACCAGCAGATCGTCGACCTGATCGACCCCGATGACTTCATCCTGCCAGACGGCGAGCGCCTGCCTCTGGAGCAGTTCCTGAGAGAAATCCGCCAGGCCGGCGACGAGGGGTTCTTCTCGTTCGACAGCGTGGCCGACACCTTCACCCACTGCTTCGCCGCACCGGTCAAAGACCCGAACGGTGTCGCCATCGCCACCCTGTGCATCGTCGCCCCACGGGCCGACGCCAAGAACAATTACGCCGACTATCGCCGGGTGCTGATCGAAAGCGCCAACCACCTGGCCCGGCGCATCAATGAATAGACAATAGCGGTCACCCGCGACCGCGATAGGAGTTCGACCATGTCTTCTGCCATTCAGGACGCAGCCGTAGAGAAGGGCGCCGCCACCGTGGGTGCTCACCTGTTGCGCGACGTCAGCCTGCCGGCGTTGGTGCTGCATCGCCAGGCCCTGGAGCACAACATCCGCTGGATGCAAGCGTTCGTCAGCAATAGCGGTGCCGAACTGGCGCCCCACGGCAAGACCAGCATGACCCCGGCCCTGTTCCGTCGTCAGCTCGACGCCGGCGCCTGGGGCCTGACCCTCGCCACCGCCGTGCAGACCCGTGCCGCGTACGCCCATGGCGTGCGCCGGGTGTTGATGGCCAACCAGCTGGTGGGCACGCCGAACATGGCCCTGGTCGCCGATTTGCTCGCCGATCCGGCGTTCGACTTCCATTGCATGGTCGATCACCCAGACAACGTGGCCGACCTGGGCGCGTTCTTTGCCGCTCGCGGTGTGACATTGAACGTGATGATCGAGTACGGCGTGGTCGGTGGGCGTTGTGGTTGCCGTACGGAGGCTGAAGTGCTGGCCCTGGCCGAGGCGATCCGGGCGCAACCGGCGCTGGCACTGACCGGTATCGAGGGTTACGAGGGCGTGATCCACGGTGACCACGCCATCAGCGGCATCCGCGCGTTCGCCGCGTCCCTGGTCAGTTTGGCGGTGCAGTTGCAAGACAGCGGCGCGTTTGCCATCGATCGACCGATCATCACCGCCTCGGGGTCGGCCTGGTACGACTTGATCGCCGAGTCGTTCGAGGCCCAGAACGCCCATGGGCGCTTCCTCAGTGTGCTGCGCCCCGGCAGTTACGTGGCCCACGACCATGGGATCTACAAAGAGGCCCAGTGCTGCGTGCTGGAGCGTCGCAATGACCTGCACGAAGGCTTGCGCCCGGCCCTGGAAGTCTGGGCCCACGTGCAATCGCTGCCGGAGCCGGGTTTCGCGGTGATCGCCCTGGGCAAGCGTGACGTGGCCTACGACGCCGGCTTGCCGGTCCCGCTCAAGCGCTACACGCCGGGTTCGGATTCGGTGGCGGGCGACGACGTGAGCGGTTGCCAGGTGACGGCGGTGATGGACCAGCATGCGTTCATGACCGTGGCGCCGGGGGTGGCGTTGCGGGTCGGCGATATCGTTTCGTTCGGTACCTCGCATCCGTGCCTGACCTTTGATAAGTGGCGGGTGGGGTGCCTGGTGGATGAGCAGTTGCGGGTGGTCGAGAGCATGGAGACGTGTTTCTAGTCTTTGAACCGAGTTGCGGCTATCGCGAGCAAGCTCGCTCCCACACTGGATTGTTGTGAATACAAAATTTGTGATCGCCATGATCCCCTTGTGGGAGCGAGCTTGCTCGCGATAGCGGCCTGCCAGACACCGCTGAATTATCAGGATCATCCATGAGCAACCCCAAACCCCGCATCGCCCTGATCGGCGAGTGCATGATCGAACTGCAACAACGCGCCGACGGCAGCCTGCACCAGAGTTTCGGCGGCGATACCCTGAACACCGCGGTGTACCTGGCCCGTGCCTTGGGCGACAGGGGCGCGGTGGATTACGTCACGGCCTTGGGCGATGACAGTTTCAGCGACGCCATGTGCCAGGGCTGGGCGGCGGAAAACATCGGCTTGGAACGGGTCCAGCGCTTGCCCGGGCGCCTGCCGGGCTTGTATTGCATCCAGACCGACGCGGCCGGCGAGCGGCGGTTTCTGTACTGGCGCAACGAGGCGGCGGTGCGTGATTGCTTCACCACCCCGGCCGCCGCGCCGATCCTGGCGGCGCTGCCAGGCTATGACGTGCTGTATTTCAGCGGCATTACCCTGGCGGTGCTGGGGGTGCAGGGGCGCGTCAAGCTCATCGAAACCTTGGTCGAGGCACGCCGGCGCGGGGCCCAGGTGGTGTTCGATAACAATTTCCGGCCCAGGCTCTGGGCCTCGATTGACGCGGCTCGGGCGGCGTATCGCAGCGTCCTGCCCCATGTGACGCTGGCGTTGCTGACGGTGGACGACGAGCAGGCGCTATTCGGTCATCAGGACAGCGACGCGGTGTTCGCTGCCTATGCGCCATTGGGCACGCCTGAGGTGGTGCTCAAGCGCGGCGCCGAGGCCTGTTTGATCCGCTGCGATGGGCAGTCTTACGAGGTGCCCGCCCAACGCGTCGAGCGCGTGGTGGACACCACGGCGGCCGGGGATTCGTTCAGCGCCGCCTACCTGGCGAGCCGCTTGCTGGGCGGCAGCCCGGTGGACGCCGCCGAGGCCGGGCATTTGTTGGCGAGCCGGGTGATCCAGGTGCCGGGAGCGCTGATTCCTCGCCCATGAATCACCACAGAACCTCATGTGGGAGCGGGCTTGCTCGCGAAGGCGGTGGGTCAGTCACATTGATACAACCTGACACACCGCCTTCGCGAGCAAGCCCGCTCCCACAGTGGCGGTTTCCAGGCTAATCCCGGTAAAACACCTGCACCAGGTGATAGCCGAACTTGCTCTTGATCGGCCCGTGCACCACCCGCAACGGCTTCTTGAAAATCACCGCGTCGATTGCGCCGACCATCTGCCCCGGCCGGACCTCACCCAGGTCGCCGCCGCGCTTGCCGGAAGGGCAGGTGGAATACTTCTTCGCCAGTACGTCGAAGGCTTCGCCTTTGGCGATGCGCTGCTTGAGCTGTTCGGCTTCTTCGGCGGTTTTCACCAGGATATGGCGGGCTTGGGCTTTCATGGTGGCGCGGACCTGAACGTAACGGGGCGGCGATTATGCCTCAACTCAGCTGTCATGGTTGATCATCGCCCGAATCTTGGTCGCCAGCAGGTCGAGGGTAAACGGCTTGGCCACCATGTCCATGCCCTGGTCGAGAAACCCCTGGCGCTCGGCGGCTTTCTGCGCGTAACCGGTCATGAACAGCACCTTCAGGTCAGGCCGGTGCTGGCGGGCGATTTCCGCCAGTTGCCGGCCATTCATGCCCGGCAGGCCGACGTCCGTCACCAGCAGGTCGATGCGTTGTCCTGACTCCAACAACGGCAGTGCGGTCCTCGCGTCGCGGGCTTCAAGGGCGGTGTAGCCCAGCGCCTCCAACAGGTCGAGCACCAGCATCCGCACTGCGGGCTCGTCCTCCACCAGCAACACGGTTTCCCCGGCGATCGCCGCCGGCACCTCCACCGTCCCGGCTGTCGCAGGCTGTTCGGCGGGCGTCATGCGCAGGCGTGGCAGGTACAACTGCACCCGAGTGCCCAGGCCTGGCACGCTGTCCAGGTTGAGGTGTCCACCGGACTGCTGGGCAAAGCCGTAGATCATCGACAAGCCCAGGCCGGTGCCCTGGCCGATGGGCTTGGTGGTGAAGAACGGATCGAAGGCCTTGGCCAGCACGGAAGGGGTCATGCCGCTGCCGTTGTCGCTGACGGCGATCATCACGTAGTCGCCGGCCTTGACCGGTTCCAGGGTGTCGATGTCATTGCCGTCGAGGTAGACATTGGCGGTTTCGATGACCAGCTCGCCGCCGTCGGGCATGGCGTCCCGGGCGTTGATCACCAGGTTGAGCAGGGCGTTTTCCAGCTGGCTGGCGTCGGTGCTGACCGGCCACAGCTCGTGGCCCAGTTGCAGGCGCAGCACGATGTGCTCGCCGGTGGTGCGCCGGAGCAGGTCTTCCAGCGAGTGCACCAGGTCATTGGGGTCCAGCGGCTTGCGGTCCAGGGACTGGCGACGGGAAAACGCCAGGAGCCGATGGGTCAGCGCGGCGGCGCGGTTGGCCGAGGACACGGCCGCTTCGGTGAAGCGTCCGATTTCCGCCACCCGGCCATCGGCGATGTAGCGCTGCATCAGGTCAAGGCTGCCCAGGATCCCGGTGAGCATGTTGTTGAAGTCATGGGCGATGCCGCCGGTGAGCTGGCCGACCGCTTCCATCTTCTGGGCGTGGCGCAACGCTTCTTCGGCGCGCTCGCGCTCGAACATTTCTTCTTGCAGGCGTTGGTTGGCCTCGGCCAGTTGGCGGGTGCGGGCGATCACCCGGTCTTCCAGGGTCTCGTTGAGGTTGCGCAAGGCTTCTTCGGTCTTCTTGCGCTCGGTTTCGTCGATCACGAAGATGTAGAAGCCGTTCACCGCGCCGTCCGCTCCACGGCGCGGGAGGTAGTTGGTCAGGGCATGGCGCGGCCGGCCATCGCGGTGGGCCGACTCGATGGCGAAACTGCACGGGTGGCCCGCCAGGGCCTCGGCGATGTGCGCGGCGCGCAAGGCATAGGCTTCTTCACCGAGCACTTCGCGGATGGTCTTGCCGTAGAGTTCTTGTGGGGTCAGGCCGTACCAGTCCAGGTAGGCGCTGTTGTTCAGCCGGAAACGCTCGTCGCGGTCCACGTAACTGATGAGGATCGGCATGGCGTTGATGATCAGTTGCAGCTCGTTCTGGCTCTGGCGCAGCGCCTGTTCGGCGTGCTTGCGCTCGGTGAGGTCCAGGGCGGCGCCAAGAAAGCGCTTCGGCCGACCGTGGCGATCCTTGTAGCAGCGGCCCCGGACGAACACCCAGCGCATTTCGCCGGTGGGCTGCACCAGGCGGTATTCCTCGGCGTATTCGGTGCCGTGGCTGATGCAGTGCCTGATGCTGCGGGCAACCATGGCCCGGTCTTCGGGGTGCACGCCTTCAAGGTAGGCGCTGATGGGGAGCTGGCGCGACAGGTTCGGGTCGACGCCATGCAGGCGGGCGAAATGCGCGTCGGCCACGAAGCGGTCCTCGCGGATGTCCCAGTCCCAGGTGCCCAGCGCATCGGCAGCGGCCAGGGCCAGTTGCAGGCGTTCTTCGCTTTCATGCTGGGCCTTGAGGCTGGCTTCGGAGCGGCGCTCGAACTCCTGGGTCAGGCGTCGGCGTTCGCTGGTCTCGATGGCCGTGACCAGGAGGCCGGCGACGTGACCGCCTTCGTCATGCACCGGGCTGTAGGTCAGGTCCAGCCACACGTCGCACAGGCGGCCGGCGAAGGGCACGCGCCATTGCTGGTCGCGGCAGGCATGGCCATGGCCTTGCAATACCCGTTCATAAATCGTCTCGGTCGCGGCCTTGAGCTCGGGCCAGGCGAGGTGGGTCGGCTGGCCGAACGTGCGCGGGTGCTTGTCGCCGATGAGTCGGGCAAAGGCGTCGTTGTACAACTGGCACAGCTGCGGGCCCCACAGCAGGGCCATCGGCATCGGCGAATGGAGCATGATGTCCATGGCGGTGCGCAGGCTCTGGGGCCAGGTGTGGGCAGCGCCCAGCGGGCTCGAGGCCCAGTCCAGGCGGGCGATCAGGCCCTGGGTGTCGCTGCCGACAGGTGTTGCGTTCATCACGGAATCCCTGGAAATCATGTCTGTGTGGCGGTGTCTACTATCCTTCGAGGATGGTAAGCGCGGGTTGGTCTGAAGAGGTGCATGCTCGGGTCAGCTTGTTTCATTGATGTCTCGCGGAAGTTTCAGTCCATGGAAATCGATCCCTTGTTGCGAATCCTGGCGAGCCAGGATGGCTCCGACCTTTATCTGTCCACCGGTGCACCGCCGTGCGCGAAATTCGAGGGGGTGCTCAAGCCCCTGGGTTCCCAGGCGTTCAAGGTTGGCGACATTGCCGGGCTCGCCGAGTCTTTGATGGACGCCGAACAGCGCCTTGAGTTCGATCGAGAGCTGGAAATGAACCTGGCAATTTCCCTCGCCGGCGTCGGGCGGTTCCGGGTCAACGTCTTCAAGCAGCGTAACGACGTGTCCATGGTGATCCGCAACGTCAAGCTGGACATCCCGCGCTTCGAAGACCTGAAGCTGCCTCCGGTGCTGCTGGAGAGCGTGATGCGCAAACAGGGGCTGATCCTGTTCGTCGGCGCCACGGGGTCCGGCAAGTCGACGTCCCTGGCGGCGTTGATCGATTACCGCAATCGCCACAGCAGTGGCCACATCATCACCATCGAGGACCCGGTGGAGTATATCCATCGGCACAAAAAATCGATCATCAACCAGCGTGAGGTCGGTGTCGACACCCGCAGCTTTCACGCCGCCCTGAAAAATACCCTGCGCCAGGCGCCGGACGTGGTGCTGATCGGTGAAATCCGCGACCGGGAAACCATGGAACACGCCCTGGCCTTCGCCGACACCGGGCACCTGGTGATTTCCACGTTGCATGCCCATAACGCCAACCAGGCCCTGGACCGGGTGATCAATTTCTTTCCCGAAGAGCGCCGGCCGCAACTGCTCAGCGACCTGGCCAACAACCTCCAGGCCTTCATCTCCCAGCGCCTGGTGCGCACCGTGAGCGGCCAGCGCCGCGCGGCGGTGGAGGTGATGCTGGGCTCGCCCACGGTGGCCGACCTGATCCGGCGCAACGAACTGAGCGAGCTCAAGGGCATCATGGAGAAATCGGAAGAGCTGGGCATGCAAACCTTCGATCAGGCCCTGTTCAACCTGGTGGTGGAAGGCGCTATCGACGAGGAGCAGGCGCTGAAGAATGCCGACTCGGCGAACAACCTGCGCTTGCGCCTGAAGCTGCATGCCGAGTCGAGCGCCGCGCCGCCGGCTGATCCGGCGGCGGGGGAGTGGGGGTTGTTGGATTGACACAACCCAAGGCGTGTTCCTGTGGCGAGGGAGCTTGCTCCCGCTGGACTGCGCAGCAGGCCTGATGCGGTTGCTGCGCACCCGAGCGGGAGCAAGCTCCCTCGCCACAAAAGCGCTTGGCCGTGCCTAACTGGCCAGTTCCGGCCGCTCCCGAAACTGCTCCAGCGCCTCGGGATTGGCCAGGGCGTCGGTGTTCTTCACCGCCTCGCCATGCACCACGTTGCGCACCGCCAGCTCCACCACCTTGCCGCTGATGGTTCGTGGAATGTCGGTGACCGGCAGGATCTTCGCCGGAACGTGGCGCGGCGTGGTGTTGGCGCGGATGACCTGGCGGATTCGCTGGGCCAGGTCTTCGTCGAACGCCACCCCGTCGCGCAACCGCACGAACAGCACCACCCGCACGTCGCCCTGCCATTGCTGGCCGATGGCAACGCTGTCGAGTACCTGCTCGATCTTTTCTACCTGCCGATAGATTTCCGCCGTGCCGATGCGCACGCCGCCGGGGTTGAGCACCGCGTCGGAGCGCCCGTGGATCAGCAGGCCGCCGTGGGGCAGTTCCTCGGCGTAATCGCCTTGGGCCCACACGCCGGGAAACTGGGCGAAGTAGGACGCGCGCAGCTTTTCCCCCTGGGGGTCGTTCCACAGGCCAATGGGCATTGCCGGGAAATGCCGGGTGCACACCAGTTCGCCTTTCTCGCCGATGACCGCTTTGCCGGCGTCGTTCCAGACCTGCACGGCCATGCCCAGGCTCTTGCCCTGCATTTCGCCCCGGCGCACCGCTGACAGCGGGTTGCCATTGACGAAACACGAGACGATGTCGGTGCCGCCGGACATCGAGGCGAGACAGACGTCTGGCTTGACGTCACGGTACACATAATCGTAGCTGTGGGGCGCCAGCGCCGAGCCGGTGGACAGCAGGGTTTTCAGGCTGTCCAGGTCATGGCTGTGCCGCGGCTTCAGGCCCTGGCTCTCCAGGGCAGCGAGAAATTTCGGGCTGGTGCCGAACACGCTGATGCGGTGCTGGTCGATCAGGTCCAGCAGGCGCTCGGGGCCTGGGTGGAACGGCGAGCCGTCGTAGAGCACCACGGCGCTGCCCACCGCAAGGGCCGACACCAGCCAGTTCCACATCATCCAGCCGCAGGTGGTGTAGTAGAACAGCCGGTCCTGGGGCCCGAGGTCGACGTGCAGGCCGTGTTCCTTGACGTGCTGCAGCAGCACGCCGCCGGTGCCGTGGACGATGCACTTGGGTACGCCGGTGGTGCCGCTGGAGTAGAGGATGTACAGCGGGTGGTCGAAGGGCACGCCGGTGAACTCCGGCTCGCCGCCGCTGTGGTAGAAGTCTGCCCACAAGGCGACGCGGGCCGGGGTCTTGAAGTCGTCCGGGCGTGCTTGCGGCTGGGCGTAGGGCAGCACGATCAGTTGCTGCAGCGACGGCAGCCGCTGGAGGATTTCGTTGACCTTGGCCCGCTGGTCGATGACCTTGCCGGCGTAGCGGTAACCGGCGCAGGTAATCAGTACCTTGGGTTCGATCTGGCCGAACCGATCGATGACGCCTTGGGTGCCGAAGTCCGGTGACGAACAAGACCAGATCGCCCCCAGGCTGGTGGTGGCGAGCATGCCCACCAGTGTCTGCCAGGTGTTGGGCATGCAGGCGGCCACGCGATCGCCCTGGGTGACTCCGGCGGCCCGCAGGCTTCGTTGCAGGCCGGCGACCTGGGCGGCGAGTTCGGCCCAGGTCAGTTGTTCCTGGCCGCCGTCTTCATCGATGGCCACCACCGCGACGGCCTCGTCGCGACGGCGCAACAGATGTTCGGCAAAGTTCAGGGTGGCGCCGGGGAACCACCGGGCACTGGGCATTTGCGGGCCTTCCACCAAAACCTCGCGGGGCGCCTGGTGAAAGTGAATCTCGAAGAAATCGACGATGGCCTGCCAGAAGGCTTCGCGCTGGTCGATGCTCCAGGCGTGCAGGGCCGGGTAGTCGTCGAGTTGCAGAGCGTGTCGGGCGTTGACGAACCGGCGAAAGGCGTCCATTCGCGACTGGGCGATGCGTTCGGGGGTGGGTTGCCAGAGGGTGTCGGACATGGCGTGCCTCTTATTCTTTTATAGGGGCTTACAAACATTGCAGCACAAGGTGCTATTTGTGGCGAGGGAGCTTGCTGTGAGAAGTGCTTCTGTGGCGAGGGAGCTTGCTCCCGCTCGGCTGCGAAGCGGCCGCCAATCGGGGGCGCTACGCACCCCAGCGGGAGCAAGCTCCCTCGCCACAAAGGCGTTCTCGCCTTGGAGATTGGAGGTTACTGAGCCAACCACCCACCGTCGATATTCCACGCCGCGCCACGCACCTGGCTGCCGGCTTCGCTGCACAGGAACAACACCAGTTCGCCCAACTGCGGCGGGGTGACGAATTCCAGGGACGGCTGCTTCTCGGCCAGCAAGTCATGCTGGGCCTGCTGCGGGTCGACGCCGCTGGCGATGCGGTCGTCGATCTGTTTCTGCACCAGCGGCGTCAGCACCCAGCCGGGGCAGATGGCGTTGCACGTCACGTTGCTGGTGGCGGTTTCCAGGCCGACCACCTTGGTCAGGCCGATCACCCCGTGCTTGGCCGCGACATAGGCGGCCTTGCCCACCGAGCCGACCTGGCCGTGCACCGACGCAATGTTGATGATCCGGCCCCAGCCTTTGGCGCGCATGCCCGGCAGGCTCAGGCGAGTGGCGTGGAACACCGAGGACAGGTTGATGGCGATGATCGAGTCCCAGCGCTCCACCGGAAAGTCTTCCACGGCGGCCACGTGCTGGATCCCGGCGTTGTTCACCAGGATGTCGACGCCGCCGAACTCGCGCTCGGCGTAGGCGAGCATGTCGGCGATCTGCGCCGGGTCGCTGACGTCGGCCGGGTGATGGCCGACCCGGCCGGTGAACTGTTGCACCTCGGCGATCACCGCCGAGGCATCGCCAAAGCCATTGAGGATCAGGTTGGCGCCGGCCTTGGCCAGGCCCAGGGCGATGCCCAGGCCGATGCCGCTGGTAGAACCGGTGACCAGGGCAGTCTTGCCCGAAAGGGTTGTCGTCATGGGAACCTCACACAATGCCAGTGGCGTAGAACACGCCGATCACGACGAAGACCGCGAGGGTCTTGATCAGCGTAATGCAGAAAATGTCTTTGTAGGCTTCACGGTGGGTCAGGCCGGTGACCGCCAGCAGGGTGATCACCGCGCCGTTGTGCGGCAGGGTGTCCATGCCGCCACTGGCCATGGCGGCCACGCGGTGCAGCACTTCCAGGGGAATGTTGGCGGCGTGGGCAGCGCTGATGAAACTCTCGGACATGGCCGCCAGGGCGATGCTCATGCCGCCCGAGGCGGAACCGGTGATGCCCGCCAGCAGTGTGACGGTCACGGCTTCATTGACCAGCGGGTTGGGGATGCTCTTGAGCCAGTCGGCCAGGACCAGGAACCCTGGCAACGAAGCGATCACCGCGCCGAAGCCGTATTCCGATGCGGTGTTCATCGCCGCCAGCAGGGCACCGCCCACCGCGCTTTTGCTGCCTTCGGCCAACTTGCTGCGAATGGCCCGGAAGCCAAACGCCAGGACCATGAGAATGCCCACCAGCAAGGCCGCCTGCACGGCCCAGATCGCAGTGAGCTTGGCGATGTCGCTGGTGACCGGGGCAGCCATGCCCGGCAGCGCCAGGCTGTGGCTCTTGCCGTACCACTGGGGAATCCATTGGGTGAACAGCAGGTTCATGATGCCCACCGCCAGCAGCGGCGAAACGGCGATCCACGGGTTGGGCAGTTGGATGTCTTCGGCGGTTTCCGGCTCGTTGCGCAACTGTGTGCCATAGCCTTCGCCCAGGCGTTGGGCCTTGTTGCGCTGGCGCTGGAGGAACAGCATGCCGACGCTGAACACGAAGAGCGTGCCGATCACGCCCAGCCAGGGCGCGGCCCAGGCCGTGGTGTTGAAAAAGGTGCTGGGGATGATGTTCTGGATCTGCGGTGTGCCGGGCAGCGCGTCCATGGTGAAGGAGAACGCACCAAGGGCGATGGTGGCCGGGATCAGCCGCTTGGGAATGTCGCTCTGGCGGAACATCTCGGCGGCGAACGGGTACACCGCGAATACCACCACGAACAGCGACACCCCGCCATAGGTCAGCAGCGCGCAGACCAGCACGATCACCAGCATCGCCTGGCGGGTGCCCAGCAAGCGGATGGCCGCCGCGACGATGGAGCGGGAGAACCCCGACAACTCGATCAGCTTGCCGAACACCGCGCCGAGCAGGAACACCGGAAAGTACAGTTTGATGAAACCGACCATTTTCTCCATGAACACCCCGGTGAATGCAGGGGCCACGGCGGCAGGGTCGGTGAGCAGGACGGCGCCGAGGGCGGCGATGGGGGCAAAGAGGATAACGCTGTAGCCACGGTAGGCGGCGACCATCAGCAGCGCGAGGGCTGCCAGGGCAATGATCACACTCATGGTGTGTCTCCTGGGATTGTTATTGTTGTGGTGAAGCGGTGACGGAGGCTTTAGCGAGTTCTGTGCCAGGTAGGTAACTTGCTGAAATTTAAGGAATTATTTTTTGAGCAGTGTGAACTGGAAAGGATTTGTCTCTGTTTTGAGATTTTCAGGGAGGGTACTGGCCTCTTCGCGGGCAAGCCCGCTCCCACATTAGACCGTGGTGTCTTGTCAAAATGCGGGAGTGGGCTTGCCCGCGAAGAGCGCGGAGCGCTCAACAAAGGCATGATCAAAAAAAGAGACAATCGTCTCGTTATTGAGACTCGGCAATCCCCAGCGCCACCATTTTCTTGTACAGTGTCGACCGCCCCAGTCCCAATCGCTGCGCCGCGTCGACCACCTTGCCGCCGCATTGCGCGAGGGTGGTTTCGATCAACTGCCGGTCGAATCGCGCCCGGGCCTGACTGAAGGTTTCCTGGGGCAGCGGCTCCAGGGCCGGGCTGGTGCTGCGGGTCACGGGGGTGAAGGTGCCGATGGCCGCGCGGATGTCGGTGGCGGTGAGCAGCAGGTTGTCGCTGAGCAACGCGGCCCGTTCCAGCACGTTGCGCAGTTCGCGGATGTTCCCCGGCCAGGCGTGTTGCCCCAGCAGGTGGAGGGCGTCGGGGTTCAGTTCGTGCTGGCTGCGCAGGTCTTCGAGGATCGCTTCGCTCAGGGCGGGCAAGTCGTCGAGGCGCTCGCGCAGGGGCGGAACCTGGATCGGCAGCACATTGAGACGGTAATACAGGTCGGCGCGGAACTCGCCGCGCTTGATGGCCGCTTCCAGGTCCATGGATGTGGCGGCGATCACCCGCACATCGCTTTGCAGCACTGCGTTGGAACCCACCGGCTCGTACTCTTTTTCCTGGAGCACCCGCAGCAGCTTGCTTTGCAACGGCAGCGGCATGTCGCCGATCTCATCGAGGAACAAGGTGCCGCCCTGGGCAATCTGCAGTTTGCCGGCGCGGCCCTTGCGGTCGGCCCCGGTAAAGGCGCCGGGCGCGGTGCCGAAGAACTCGGCCTCCAGCAGCGCCTCGGGGATCGCCGCGCTGTTGATGCTGACAAAGGCTTTGTGCGCCCGGGGCGAGGCACTGTGGATCGCCTGGGCCAGCAGTTCCTTGCCGGTGCCGGTTTCGCCCAGCAGCAGCACTGGCGAATCGGTGCTGGCGCTGCGCCGGGCACGACGCTTGACCTCCAGGCCGGCGCTGCTGGTGCCGATGAAATGGGCGAAATTGTACTTGGTCTGCCGCGCCCGCAGCAGCGAGCGGGTGGAGGCCAGTTCTTCCTGCATGCTCAAGTAACGCTTGAGCATCGGCGACAGGCGATGCAGTTCCCCGAACAGGGCAAAGCCGATGGCGCCGATGACCGCCCCGGCGCTGTCATGGATCGGCAGGCGCATCACCACCAGCGGCTCCTTGGGCATCTCCTGCATGTCGAGCAATATCGGCTGCCCGGTACGCACCACCTCCCGCAACAGGCTGCCGGGGATCACGCTCTCGCAGGCTCGACCTATCGCTTCCTGTGCCGAGTTCAGGCCGAAGCGCCGGGCGTAGCGTTCGTTCATCCAGACGATATTCGCGTCCCGGTCGACGATGACCGTGCCTTCGCTGGATTGCTCGATGATTTCGAACAACGAACGGATCGCCAGGGTGCGTACGCGCTGGTAGTCCTTGAGATTTTCGGTCGGGCGCATCGGGCGTTTCCAGAAAGAGGTGGGGGGTGGTGTCCTCTGGCGAGTCTGTTGCAGCGGCATTATGCCGTAGAACCCTTTGATTGAGATCCGTGGTTTGCGCGGCGGGAAAATTGTACAGTTATTTTTGATTTGTACATTTTTGGAGGCCCTCTATGAATCCGTT
Source organism: Pseudomonas chlororaphis (assembly GCA_001023535.1). Lineage (NCBI taxonomy): Bacteria > Pseudomonadati > Pseudomonadota > Gammaproteobacteria > Pseudomonadales > Pseudomonadaceae > Pseudomonas > Pseudomonas chlororaphis. Next base: position 5,674,351 of record CP011020.1, on the reverse strand, counting down.
CAATCCTCGCAAACTCGCGCTTTCGAAATGGACGGCCTGCGCGCCGGTTAATAAGGAAAAGCATTTCCTGGTCACCCAGCTGATCTGTGATGAGGTCGGCGTGCCGCTGCAGGTAGAATTACAAGCGGTCTACAGTGGCCGTGCCGAGCGGCTGGACTGGCGCGAGTTGCGCGATGACAAGCGTTGGCGCATGGGCTGGAAATGAAAGGGGCTTGGTGATTGAAGGCGCCTCAAGAAGGGCTTTAAGTTGTACATAAATAAAAACTTGTACAATTATTGTTGCAGTCATGGCTTAATGGCATCTCTCCAACCAAAAGGCACCTGAGCCTTCAGGTCGCTCGACCCACGCATCCAACGTTCCAGAGTGGCGCCCATGTTCATTCGTACCCGCAAGCATCAGCAGGTCTTGCATGAAATCCAGGCCAGGGAGGCTTATCTTCAAGCGCAGCACCTGGCGCTGCATGCCTGTATGGCCATGCTCGAGCTCGCGCCGACCGGTGAGGTGCTGGGCGCCAGTCCCCTGTTCCTGCAAATGACCGGGTACTCGCTCGACGAGATCCTGGGCAAGCACCACCAGACCTTTTGCGCGCCGGCCTACGCCCGCAGCCCGCAGTACGCAACGCTGTGGCAGCGCTTGGTGCGAGGTGAAAGTGCCAGCGACCGGTTTCTGCAATTGACCCGTGATGGACGCTGGACATGGGTGGAGGCCGACTACGTCCCGGTACGAGAGGCGGGAGCAAGTGTGCAGCGCATCATCAGCATCGTTCGCGACGTCAACGATGAGGTGCTTCGTTCCCAGGCCGAGTCCAGCTTCACGCAGGCGATCGACCGCTCGATGGCGGTCATCGAGTTTGACCTGAGCGGGCAGGTGGTCAATGCCAATACGAATTTCCTGAAGGTGGTGGGCTACGGCCTGGAAGAGGTGCGCGGCCAGCACCACCGTTTGTTCTGCAAACCCAGCGAGGCGCAGAGCGAAGCCTATCGCAGCTTCTGGGCCGCACTGAACCGGGGCGAATACATGGGAGGGCTTTTCGAGCGGGTCGACAAGCGCGGGGCGACCCTCTGGCTGCAGGCCACCTACAACCCGCTCTATGATGCCCAGGGTCATTTGTATGGGGTGGTCAAGTTCGCCACCGATTGCACCGCTGAGATCGAACAACGCCAGCGCGAATCGAGGGCGGCGCAGTTGGCCTTCGAGACGTCGCGGCAGACCGATGAACACACCCGGCTCGGCACCGCCGTTGTGCAGGAAACCGTGACCGTCGTGCAGAGCATCGCCGATGAACTCCAGGCAGTGGCCACGGGCATCGGGGCCCTGAGCGCGCAGTCCGAGGAAATCGGCACCATCGTCGATGCCATCCGGGGCATTGCCGAACAGACCAATCTGTTGGCCCTCAATGCCGCCATCGAAGCAGCCCGCGCGGGGGAGCAGGGGCGTGGCTTCGCAGTCGTGGCCGATGAGGTGCGCAACCTGGCACGGCGTACGAGCCAGGCCACCGTCGCCATCACTGAGGTGGTCGGCAAGAACCGCGAGCTCGCCAGGCAAGCGGTCACCAGCATGCAGTCGAGTACCCTCAAGGCAGAGCAGGGGGTCACATTGGCGAACGAGGCGGGGGCGGTCATCCAGGATATTCACCGGGGCGCGCAGCAGGTCGTGACGGTGATGGGCGATTTCGCCAGCACCCTGGACCAGCGACGGGGCGCCTGAACGGCGGGCTTAGCCGGGATGCGCCGCCGCCAAAAGCTCCTTGGTGTAGGCATGGCGGGGCGCGTCGAAGACGTCATGGCTGGCGCCGCATTCGACCACCTTGCCATCCTTGATGACGATCACGTCGTGGGCCAGGGCGCGCACCACCGCCAGGTCATGGCTGATGAACAGGTAGGTCAACCCGTGCTTTTCCTGGAGCTGGCGGAGCAGGGCGACCACTTGCTTTTGCACGGTCCGGTCCAGGGCCGAGGTCGGTTCGTCCAACAGCATCAGTGCCGGCTTGAGCACCAGCGCCCGGGCAATGGCGATGCGCTGGCGCTGGCCACCGGAAAACTCATGGGGGTAGCGATGCCGGCTCTGCGGGTCCAGGCCGACTTCCTTGAGAGCCTGGATCACCCGTGCCTCGCACTCCTCGGCGCTGGAGGGGCTATGGACCTCAAGGCCTTCGCTGATGATCTGCTGCACCGACATCCGTGGGCTGAGGCTGCCGAATGGGTCCTGGAACACCACCTGCATCTGCTTGCGCCAGGGGCGCAGGGCCTTCTGTGATAGATGATCGAGGGCTTCCCCCTGGAAACGGATGCTGCCCTCGGACTCGATCAACCGCAGGATCGCCTGGCCGAGCGTGGACTTGCCGGAGCCGGACTCACCAACGATGCCCAGGGTCTTGCCGCGCTGGATATTCAGGCTGATGCCGTCCACGGCGCGCAGGTATTGCTTGCGCTGGAACAGCCCGCCGCCAAGGGCGAAACTCACGCGCAGGTCCTGGACCTGGAGCACGTCCTCGCGATCATCCCGGGGCAGCGCCTCGCCTTCCGGTTCGGCGTGCAGCAGCTCGCAGCTGTAGGGGTGTTTCGGTGCGCTGAACAGGGTTTCGCACGGCGCTTGCTCGACGATCTCGCCGGCCTTCATCACGCACACCCGTTGGGCGATGCTGCGCACCAGGTTCAAGTCGTGGCTGATCAACAGCAGCGACATACCGAGCCGCTGCTGGAGGGACTTGAGCAGCAACAGGATCTTGCGCTGCACGGTCACGTCCAGGGCGGTGGTCGGCTCGTCGGCGATCAACAGTTCCGGCTCGCAGGCCAGGGCCATGGCAATCATCACCCGTTGTCGCTGACCGCCCGACAGTTGATGCGGATACGCCTTGAGCCGTTCGGTGGGGTTCTGGATACCCACCAGGGCGAGCAGTTCCAGGATGCGCGCGCGCGCCGCCTTGCCGCCCAGCCCACGGTGCAGCATCAGGGTTTCACCGATCTGTTTTTCGACACTGTGCAACGGGTTCAGGGACGTCATCGGTTCCTGGAAGATCATTGCGATCCGGTTGCCGCGCAACTCGCGCAAGGTCTTGGCGTCGGCGCCCACCAGTTCCTGATCGCGATAGCGAATGCTGCCGGTGGTGCGGGTGCCGGTGTCGGGCAACAGTTGCAGGATCGAATGGGCCGTCACCGACTTGCCGGAGCCTGATTCGCCCACCAGCGCCAGGCACTCGCCGGGGCGGATGTCCAGGCACAGGCTGCGCACCACGGTGTGGTCGTTGAAGGCCACGCTCAGGTCGCGGATTTCGATCAGGTTGTCGCTCATTCCCGGATCAGGATCGTGGATCGAACGCATCGCGCAGGGCCTCCCCAATGAACACCAGCAGCGAAAGGATCAGCGCCAGGGTGAAGAACGCCGTCAGCCCCAGCCACGGTGCTTGCAGGTTTTGCTTGCCCTGGCCAATCAGCTCGCCCAGCGAAGCGCTGCCGGCCGGCATGCCGAAGCCGAGGAAATCCAGGGCGGTGAGGGTGGAAATCGCGCCGGTGAGAATGAAGGGCAGGTAGCTCAGGGTGGCATTCATCGCGTTGGGCAGGATGTGCCGCACGATCACCTTGCGATCGGACAGGCCCAGGGCCCGGGCGGCTTTCACGTATTCGAGATTGCGCCCGCGCAGGAACTCGGCTCGCACCACGTCTACCAGGGCCAGCCAGGAAAACAGCGCCATGATCCCCAGCAACCACCAGAAATTCGGCTCGACGAAACCGGACAGGATGATCAACAGGTAAAGCACCGGCAGCCCGGACCAGACTTCCAATAGGCGTTGCCCCAGCAGGTCGACCCAGCCGCCGTAGTAGCCCTGCAGCGCACCGGCAGCGATGCCGATCAGCGCGCTGATGGCGGTCAATGCCAGGGCGAACAGGATCGACACCCGGGCGCCGAAGATCACCCGGGCCAACACGTCCCGGGACTGATCATCGGTGCCCAGCCAGTTCACCGAGGTGGGTGGGCTCGGCGCCGGTTGGGTGAGGTCGTAGTTGGGGGTGTCGTCGCTGAACGGGATCGGCGGGAACAGCAGCCAGCCGCCGTCCTTGTGGATCAGGTTCTGCACGTAGCTGCTGCGGTAGTCGGCCTGGAACGGCAGTTGCCCGCCGAACGCCTGCTCGGTGTAGCGCTTGAACACCGGGAAGTACAGCGAACCCTGGTAGCTCACCACCAGCGGCTTGTCGTTGGCGATCAGCTCGCCGCCCAGGGTGAGGGTGAACAGGCCAATGAACAGCCACAGCGACCACCAGCCCCGACGGTTTTTCTTGAAGCGCTCGAAGCGCCGGCGGCCCAAGGGCGAAAGTCTGAACATCAGGCGTTCCTCGCGGCGAAGTCGATGCGCGGGTCCACCAGGGTGTAGCAGAGGTCGCCGATCAGTTTGATCAGCAGGCCGAACAGCGTGAAGATGAACAGCGAGCCGAACACCACCGGATAATCCCGGGACACCGCCGCTTCGTAGCTCATGCGTCCCAGGCCATCGAGGGAAAAGATCACCTCGATCAGCAACGACCCGGCAAAGAACACGCTGATGAACGCCTGGGGAATCCCCGAGGCCACCAGGAGCATGGCATTGCGGAACACATGCCCGTACAGCACCCGGCGTTCGCTCATGCCCTTGGCACGGGCGGTGACCACGTACTGGCGAGTGATTTCATTGAGGAACGAGTTCTTGGTCAGGATCGTCAGCGTGGCGAAGCCGCCGATCACCAGCGAGCTCACCGGCAGCACCAGGTGCCAGAAGTAGTCGGCGACCTTGCCCAGTGTCGACAGCGACTCGAAGTTATCCGACACCAGCCCGCGCACCGGAAACCAGTTCAGCGATGTGCCGCCGGCGAACATCACGATCAGGAACATCGCGAACAGGAACGCCGGCATGGCATAGCCAATGATGATCGCCGTGCTGCTCCACACATCGAAAGCAGAGCCGTGGCGGACCGCCTTGCGAATGCCCAGGGGGATCGACACCAGGTAGGTGATCAGCGTTGCCCAGAGCCCGAGGGAAATGGTCACCGGCATTTTCTCCAGGATCAGGTCGGTGACCGTGGCGCCGCGGAAAAAACTCTTGCCGAAATCCAGTCGAGCATAACTGCTGAGCATCAGCCACAGGCGTTCATGGGCCGGCTTGTCGAAGCCGTACTGTTTCTCGATGTCCTTGATCAGTTGCGGGTCCAGGCCCCGGCTGGCGCGGGAGCTGCCGGTCATGGCGTTGCCCGAGCTGCCGACGCTGGCGCCGCCGATGCCTTGCAGGTGGGCGATGGCTTGCTCCACCGGCCCGCCGGGCGCGGCCTGGATGATGACGAAGTTCACCAGCAGGATGATCACCAGGGTCGGAATGATCAGCAGCAGCCGACGTGCGATGTAAGCCCACATCAATGCCGTCCTCCAGGTGCGCCACGCTTGATGCGCTCGGCGGTCATCTGCTCGTTGGTCAGCGGCGTGGTGCTGATCTCCCACCAGCTTTCGATGGCTTCGTCATTGCTGGCCTGCACCTTCGGAATGCCGAAGCGGTTCCACCACACGGTCGAGCTGCCCGGCGGGTAGTAGTTGGGGATCCAGTAGTAGTTCCACTGCAGCACCCGGTCGAGGGCGTGGGCATGGCGCAGCATGTCGCCCTGGGTGGTGGCCTTGACCAGTCCGTCGATCAGGCTGTCCACCGCCGGGTTCTTCAAGACCATGTAATTGTTGGCGCCCGGATCGTTGGCCGCCGCCGAACCAAAGTAGTTGTAGAGTTCAATGCCCGGCGACGTACTGACCGGGTAGCCGGTGACGATCATGTCGTAGTCGCGGCTCATCAGGCGATTGACGTACTGGGATGGGTCGATGCGGCGGATGCTCATGTCGATGCCGATCTGCGCCAGGTTGCGCTTGTACGGCAGCAGCAGGCGGTCCATGCCGTTCTGGGTGTTCAGGAACGTGAAGCTCAGCGGTTCGCCCTCGGCATTCACCAGGCGATCACCTTCGGGCTTCCAGCCGGCCTGTTCCAGCAGGGCCAGGGCTTGCAGCTGTTTGTCGCGGATCACGCCGCTGCCATCGGTTTTCGGTGCCTCGAACACCTGGTCGAAGACTTCGTCGGGAACTTGCCCGCGCAAGGGTTCGAGGATCGCCCGTTCGGCGGCATCAGGCAGTTGCCGGGCGGCCAGGTCGGTGTTGGAGAAGAAACTTTGCTGACGCACATAGACGTTGCGCATCATCTGGCGGTTGCTCCATTCGAAATCCCAGAGCATCGCCAGGGCCTGGCGAACCCGGCGGTCCTGGAACTGCGGGCGTTGCAGGTTGAAGACAAACCCCTGGGCCGTCTGCGGTGCCTCGGTGGCAAGGTGGGCCTTTTGCAGGCGACCGTCGCGCAGGGCCGGGCTGTCATAGCCGATGGAAAAACCGGTGGCGGAAAATTCCCGGTTGTAGTCGTAAGCGCCGCCGCGCAGCACTTGCCGGGCGACATCGGTGTCGCCGAAATACTCGATGCTGAAATGGTCGAAATTGTACAGTCCGCGGCTGACCGGCAGGTCCTTGCCCCACCAGTCGGCGTTGCGTTCGAACCTGATGCTGCGGCCGGAATCGACCTTGCCCACGCGATACGGGCCACTGCCCAGCGGTGCTTCGTAGCCGCCTCCGCTGGCGAAGTCGCGGCTCTTCCACCAATGTTCGGGCAAGACCGGCAAGGTGGCGATATCCAGGGGCAGGGTGCGGCTTTCATTGTTCTTGAAGTCGAAGCGCACGGTGCGCTCGTCTTCGATGACCACGTCTTTGACGGCGGCGAACTGGGCGCGATAGCGCAGGCTGCCCTGGCTCATCAGCAGCTCGAAACTGTAGCGCACGTCCTGGGCGGTGATCGGCTTGCCATCGGCGAAGCGGGCCTTGGGGTTCAGGTAGAACCGCAGGAACAGGCCGTCGTCCGAACGCTCCATTTTCTCGGCCACCAGGCCATAGACGGTGTAGGGTTCATCCAGCGAACGCTGGGCCAGCGGCGAATACAGCAAGCCGTCGATCTGGCTGACGCCGATGCCTTTGTCGATGTAGGGCAGGACATGGTCGAACTGGCCGATCTCGACGGCCGAGCGGCGCAAGGTGCCGCCCTTGGGCGCCTGGGGGTTGGCGTAGGCAAAGTGGCCGAAGCCTTCGGAATATTTGGCCGGTTCGCCATAGACGGTCAGTGCGTGTTGCGGTGCGGCAGCCACACCGGCGGCGCCTGTCAGCAGGGCCACGGCGGTCAACAGCAATGAAGGAAACGCCAGTCGCATTGTCAGCCTTAAAGCCGGGTGATCGATAAGCACGATTTGTACGCGAGCGGCGCGCTGATCGCCAGCCCTGTGGCGAGGGAGTTGTGGCCATTGGGCGATCGTGGCGAGGGGGCGTGCTCGCGCTGGGCTGCGCTGTCAGCCTCTCAAGCGCAAGCATGCCCCCTCGCCACCGTCTTCATCAGTCCTGGCGGCTGGTGACTTCCAGCAGGTGGTAGCCGAACTGGGTCTTGACCGGACCCTGGACCACATTGAGCGGGGCACTGAATACCACGGTGTCGAATTCCTTGACCATCTGGCCCGGACCGAACGAGCCCAGGTCGCCGCCCTGGCGGCTGGACGGGCACGAGGAGTTGGCCTTGGCGACTTCGGCGAAATCAGCGCCACCTTCGATCTGGGCTTTCAGTTCGTTGCACTTCTCTTCGCTGGAAACCAGGATGTGGCGGGCAGTGGCTTTGGCCATGGGAAAATCTCCTTCGCTGTTTTCAAAGGTGTTGAGCCTACCGGATTCGTCGAGTGGTTGTTGTCAAAATTGCGTCAAAACCTTGGACCTGACGATCAAAGGCCGGCTTTGCGCAGGCGTTCGGCGTGCCGCAGGTAGAGCGCGATCGAGTCGGCGCCGCCGCGTGGCCTGCCCGCCTGGTGGATGACGTCCAGGTGATCCATGGGATAGTCGGATCGGATGACCTTGCCCAGGTGCGAGCTGAAGCGCCCGACCATGCCGTCGTTCTGCCCGGCCTCGGTGATGAAATACTCGGAAAAGGCCCGGCAGAAGGCATGCAGGGGCGACGTCGCGTCGCGTTCTTCGTGCTGGCCGGCGGGCAGCGTGCCGCTCCACGAGTAGTAGCGCACGCCATTGACCTTTTCCGGGCCGTTGTCGCCCCAATGGCTGGGCAGGCCCTGAGGGTATTTGTCGTTGAAAGCGCCGACGCCCTCGGTGGTCAACGCGCCCAGGCTGGCAATGGCCGCCGAAGGCAGTTGCGCCTGGCCGCCCAGCAACGAAAGGAAGTCGGCAAACAGCGTGGCAATGTGGCTCGCCACGTGCCCCGGCAGTCGCCCCGGCGTGAGCGCCTTGCGCAGGAAGTCGGCCAGTTCGGAGCCTTGGTTAGGGCCGCTGACCGAGGTCACCGACGCCACCCGTTCCGGTTGCAGCGCAGCGGCATAGCGTGCGGCGAGCGCGCCTTGGCAGTGGCCGATCAGGTTGACCTTGGCCGCGCCGGTCCCGTTGAGGATCCGGTCCATCTGGGCCAGCAATTGTTCGCCGCGTGCCTCGTTGGAATGGGTGGCCGACAAGCAGGGGATGAACACCCGGGCGCCGGCAATCCGCAACGCCTGCTTGATGCCGTGGAAAAGTTCGAAGCCGCCGATCCTGTCAAACCCGAACAACCCATGGACCAGCAGGATGGGAAATTGGGTGGTTGCATTCCGTTGCATGTTCGTACCTTTTTCGAAGAGGTTCACGTTGAATTTGCGTCCTCACTCTAATCCAGGCGTTTGTTGGGTGGTGTAGGAAGAACCCGCAGTAAGTTAAGGAAAGCGGATTAAAAAAAGCAGGAAGAGTCGAGCCCGGAGTCAGTGGAGCCGAAGGTGTCCGGATGCTTCCGATAGGCTGCGGTGTTTGCAGCTACAGCCTTGGGCGTAGGAGACGACGCGAGCCGTCGTTTTTGTCTGACTGAGGGGTGGCGCCGATCGGGTTCTAATGGCGGTATCGGGCTGCGTTATCCGGCAACGCTGCCGCTTTCCAAGGACTGGAGCAACTGCATGACCACCACCTACCGATCTTCCCAGCGAGCCCTGCCGGGCTCGTCCGCGAAACTTCCGGCGCCTTGCGTGGCCGCGGCCAAGGGCGGGGTGATCAACCCGGCCTGGCGCAAGGTTGTCATCACCCTGAAGGCCTATCCACTGATGGCGTGCGGGGACGAGGTGTTGCTGTGCTGGCACGGCCTCAATGGCGACGCCGAGCCCTATCGACATGAAGTGCGAGGGTTCGTGACCGAACGGCATGTTGGCCGCGGCCTCGTGTTCGTCGTGCGCGAGCCGCACATTGCCGAACTGGACGGCGGTTCGCTGGAAATCTTCTACCAGGTGACGGGGCGGCAGTTGCCGGCCGCCTGGGTCTCGGAGCCGCTGCAACTGGAAATCGGCGACGCCTCACCGCAGCTATTGGCGGCCGTCGCCAGCGATGCCGTGGGAGGCGCCCTGGACCCCGGCCGCGTGCCGGAAGGCACCCGCGTGAGTATTCGGCCCTATTCCCGAATGGCCGTCGGCGACCGGTTGATCCTGATCGCCAGCCGGGACGACCAGCCACTCTGGCGGGACATGCTGGAGATTGAGGCCCACGCCGTTGGCCGGGCAGTCTCGTTCTGGCTGGATCCTTCGCAATTCGCGACCCATGTCGGTCATGACCTGGCGTTGGCCTATGTGGTGAGGCGCGGCCATTCGGTGCGTCGCGCCGAGTCGTTGTCACTGCACATCGGTCCGTTGGTGCGCCCGGCGCTGGCATTGCCGCGGATCCAGGCGTTGCAGGATGGGTGGTTGGACATCGACGATTACCCGGATGGCGTCACCGTCGCTATCTATGGTGCCGGGCTCGAAGCGGGTGAGTTGGTGTGGCTGCAATGCAATGGGCATTACGCGCATGTCGAAGAGCGGGAAATCACCGAAGCCACGGCGGGCCAACCGGTGACCTTCGTCGTTCCGGCGGCGTTCTGGCAGGACCAGCGGGGTCGATCGGTGCAGGTGTTCTATCAGATCGAACGGCTGGATGACGTCAGCCAGCGTTCGGGGGAGCTGACGGTCCAGGTTGGTTCCCCGGTATAGGCGCCGAGGATTGTCCTGGCCGAGGAGTCTTGGGGCTTGTCGAAGACGCTTGTCGTGGCGAGGGAGCTTGCTCCCTCACCACTGCTGTAGAAAGCGTTCGCGGGATTTCAGACGGCTGATTGCAGTTTGCGATGAGCCTCGCGCAGCAGTCGCTCGGTGGCGTCCCAGCCCAGGCAGCCATCGGTGACCGAGACGCCGTAGCGCATCGCCGGGCCTAGCGGTTGGCAACCTTCGAACAGATGGCTCTCCAGCATCATGCCGATGAGCGCGCGGTTTCCTTGCAGCCGTTGTTCCAGCACATCGTTGAACACCTGCGGCTGGCGCAACGGGTCCTTGCCGCTGTTGGCATGGCTGCAATCGACCATGATCCGGGCGGGAATCTTCAACCGGGTCAGGTCGCCGTGTATCTGCGCGACGCTGTCGCGGTCGTAGTTGGGGCCACGATGGCCGCCGCGCAGCACCAGGTGGGTGTCGGGGTTGCCCTGAGTCTGGATGATTGCCGGATGGCCCTGGCTGTCGACGCCGAAATGCCGATGGGCATGGGCTGCGGAGCGCATGGCATCGCAGGCAATCCCAACGCCGCCGTCCGTGCCGTTCTTGAAGCCGACCGGCATGCCCAGGCCGCTGGCCATCTCACGGTGGATCTGCGACTCGGTGGTGCGTGCGCCGATGGCGACCCAACTGAGCAGGTCGTCGAAGTAGCTGGCGGCCATGGGCTGCAACAGTTCGGTGGCGACCGGCAGGCCAAGTTGCAGCATTTCGCGCATCAGCTCCCGGGACAGGGTCAGGCCGGCGGCCATGTCGTCGCTGCCATCCAGGCCGGGATCGTAGGCCAGGCCTTTCCAACCCACGGTAGTGCGGGGCTTTTCCACGTAGGCGCGCATCACCAGCAGCATGCTGTCGCTTACCTCATGGGCCACGTGTGCCAGGTTGGCGGCGTATTCGAGGGCTGATTTCGGGTCGTGGAGGGAGCAGGGGCCGACGATGACCAGCAAGCGGCGGTCATGGCCGTCGAGGATGGCGCGGATGGCGCGGCGGTGGGCGTCGACTTGTTGGCTCAGCGCATGGGTGAGCGGCAACTGGTGCTTGAGCTGCAACGAGCTGGGCAGACGCAGGGTCAGGGCTTCATTGGCAGGGTTGAGCGTGGACAGCGGCAAAGCGGAAACGGACGAATTCATGATCTGGCTTCCTGGGCGGGCAGCGGGTTCTTTTCCCGCGCCGGCCCTACTGGGGTGTTCGACAGTTGGCCGTACTGGCCTTGAGTGTTTGCATGCCACCGATAGGTGACCGATCGGAGGCGGCAGGCTGTCCCGAGCGGAGGTTGGTAAATCGCCAGGCGCAAAAGTCGTAACGGTAATAAGTGGCGTAGTTCATGGTTCAATCCTCAAGTGTCTGGTGGTGCGAATGTGTGGAGCTGAAAAAACAAAACCCCCGGTCGGGAGGCCGACCGGGGGTTTGGAAAACTCTGGAAGGCGACCCGTTTGAAGTGGGCGCCGGTGGGGTATCAGGCGCGCCAGTGGCTAAACCAATACCCAAAATAAAAGCTGGTCGGAGCCTGGACGCCATTCGCCCATGCAGCCGCAACCGAGCGCGATGCGCGGGTGGCCTGAAGGGGTGAAGGGGCGTTGAACATGGTCGGTCTCCGTTTCAATGGTCCCGAGCTTACTAGAGGGCGGTGCGCCGGTTCAATCAGAAAATGCTATGGGCGCGATGCAATCGTCCCTCCTGGCTTGAGTCCGGTGGGGTTTATGACAAACTTCGGGTTTGACGGGCTTGCCGGTGGCAGGGTTTTGACGAGGTGCTCATGAGTTTCCAATGGCGCGCGGCGACGGCCGGGGACATCGGCTTTGCCCGGCGGCTGACCTGCATCAACATGCTTGGCTATTACCTGAAACATGATTTGCTCTGGCAGGACGACGCCTTCGACCTGGCCTGGATTATCCGCCAGAACTGGATTATCCAGCGCGACGGCCAGGACGTGGGGTTTGTCAGCCTCAGCCGGGATGCGCGGGCCTTGTATATCCGTGAGTTACAGATCGGCGAGGCCTTTCGCGGCCAGGGCGCCGGGGCCTGGGCGATCAAGCAGGCCTGGGACCTGGTGGGCCAGGAGCGACGTCCGGCGCTGCGCCTGACGGTGTTCAAGGACAATCCGGCCAGGGCGCTGTACGAACGCATGGGGCTGCGGGTCGTCGGCGAGGATGAGTGTTTCCTGAGGATGGAGCGAGAAGTCGGCGCTTGACGCTTCGGCTCGTCTGTCTATAAGACTTGTTGTAATTTTTATATGCCCCTTTGCGCTAGGTCTGCCGGATGCTTTTTGCTAAGGTGTGGATCAACCCAAATAAGACCAAATCGTGAGGTGTCTGCTTGATTAGGGTGTTAGTGGTCGATGACCATGATCTCGTCCGTACGGGCATTACACGAATGCTGGCTGATATCGACGGTCTGCAGGTGGTTGGCCAGGCTGAATCCGGGGAAGAGTCCCTGATCAAGGCGCGTGAACTCAAGCCTGACGTGGTGCTGATGGACGTCAAGATGCCCGGCATCGGCGGTCTTGAGGCCACGCGCAAGCTGTTGCGCAGCCACCCGGACATCAAGGTGGTCGCGGTGACCGTCTGCGAGGAAGACCCGTTCCCCACCCGTTTGTTGCAGGCGGGCGCGGCGGGGTACCTCACCAAGGGCGCCGGCTTGAACGAGATGGTCCAGGCCATTCGTCTGGTTTTTGCCGGGCAACGCTACATCAGCCCGCAGATCGCCCAGCAGTTGGCGATCAAGTCATTCCAGCCGACCAACGATTCGCCCTTCGATGCGCTGTCCGAGCGGGAAATCCAGATAGCCCTGATGATTGTCGGTTGCCAGAAGGTGCAGATCATCTCCGACAAGCTGTGCCTGTCGCCCAAGACCGTCAACACCTACCGTTACCGGATCTTCGAGAAGCTTTCGATCAGCAGTGATGTCGAGTTGACGCTGCTGGCGGTGCGCCACGGCATGGTCGATGCCAGCGCCTGACAATGACCGAACTGTTTGATCCAAGTGCTTTCCTGTCCACCTGCAGCGGCCGCCCAGGCGTGTATCGCATGTTCGACAGCGAGGCGCGCCTGCTCTACGTCGGCAAGGCCAAGAACCTCAAGAAACGCCTGGCGAGCTACTTTCGCAAAACCGGCCTGGCGCCGAAGACCGCCGCGCTGGTGGGGCGTATCGCGCAAGTCGAAACCACCATCACCGCCAATGAAACCGAAGCGCTGCTGCTTGAACAGACGCTGATCAAGGAATGGCGGCCGCCGTATAACATCCTGCTGCGCGACGATAAATCCTACCCGTACGTGTTCCTGTCCGACGGGGCGTTTCCGCGCCTGAGCATTCATCGTGGGGCGAAGAAGGCCAAAGGCCGCTACTTCGGGCCTTACCCCAGCGCCGGGGCGATTCGTGAAAGCCTGAGCCTTTTGCAGAAGGCGTTTTTCGTTCGCCAGTGTGAAGACAGCTACTACAAGAACCGCACCCGACCGTGCCTGCAGTACCAGATCAAGCGCTGCAAGGCGCCCTGCGTCGGGCTGGTCGAGCCCCAGGTCTACGCCGACGACGTGCGTCACTCGGTGATGTTCCTGGAGGGGCGCAGCAACGCGTTGACCGATGAGCTTTCGGCGGCGATGGAAGAGGCGGCGATCAACCTCGAGTTCGAGCGGGCCGCCGAGCTGCGCGACCAGATCGGACTGCTGCGCCGGGTACAGGACCAGCAGAGCATGGAAGGCGGCAGCGGCGACGTCGACGTGATCGCCGCGTTCATCAACCCGGGTGGCGCGTGCGTTCACTTGATCAGCGTGCGCGGTGGCCGGGTGCTGGGCAGCAAGAATTTCTTCCCCCAGGTGGGTATCGAGGAAGACGTGGCTGAGGTCATGGCCGCTTTTCTGGGGCAGTACTACGTCAGCAGCCCGGAACGCGACTTGCCTGCCGAATTGATCGTCAACGTGGTCCATGAAGACTTCGCGGCCTTGACCGAAGCCATCCAGACCCTGCGCGGTCGGGAACTGACTATCAGCCACCGCGTTCGCGGCACGCGCGCGCGCTGGCAGCAACTGGCCGTGACCAACGCCGAACAGGCCCTGGGCGCGCGCCTGGCTAACCGCCAGCACGTTGCCGCGCGCTTCGATGCCCTGGCCGAGGTCCTCAACCTGGAAGAGCCGCCGCAGCGGCTGGAGTGCTATGACATCAGCCATTCCAGCGGCGAAGCGACCGTGGCGTCCTGCGTGGTGTTCGGCCCGGAAGGCCCGATCAAATCCGATTACCGTCGCTACAACATCGAAGGCGTAACGCCGGGCGATGACTATGCGGCGATGCATCAGGCATTGATGCGGCGCTTCGGCAAGTTGAAGGACGGGGAGGGCAAGCTGCCGGACATCCTGTTGGTGGACGGTGGCAAGGGCCAGTTATCCATGGCCCGCGACGTGCTCAATGAATTGATGGTTCCCGACCTGATCCTGCTGGGTGTTGCCAAGGGCGCGACGCGCAAGGCCGGTTTCGAGACCTTGTACCTGAACGATGCGGCCCATGAATTCACCTTGAAAGGCGATTCACCGGCCCTGCACCTGATCCAGCAGATCCGTGACGAAGCCCACCGTTTCGCCATTACCGGTCACCGCGCCCGCCGTGGCAAGACCCGCCGTACCTCGACGCTGGAAGGCGTGGCGGGGGTCGGCCCGACACGGCGTCGCGACCTGTTGAAACATTTTGGTGGATTGCAGGAGCTGTCTCGTGCAAGCATCGAAGAGATAGCCAAAGCACCCGGTATCAGTAAAAAGCTCGCTGAGTCGATTTATGCAAACCTGCACAGCGAGTAGAATGCCCGTCAACCTCGCAGCCAGTTGTGCCGATGAATATCCCAAATCTGATTACCGTTCTCCGTGTCCTGCTGATCCCGATCTTCATATTGCTGTTCTATCTGCCGTATCACTGGAGCTACGCGGCCTCGGCCTCGGTCTTCGCCTTCGCCGCCGCAACGGACTGGCTTGACGGCTACCTGGCGCGACGCCTGGAGCAGAGCACGCCTTTCGGTGCTTTCCTCGATCCGGTGGCCGACAAGCTGATGGTCGCCGTGGCCCTGGTGCTGTTGGTGCAGGAACACGGCAACCTCTGGCTGACCTTGCCGGCGGCGGTGATCATCGGTCGCGAAATCGTCGTCTCGGCACTGCGCGAATGGATGGCCGAACTGGGCGCCCGCGCCCAAGTGGCCGTGTCGAACCTGGGCAAATGGAAAACCGCCGCGCAGATGCTGGCGCTGGTGATCCTGCTGGCCAACCCGTCGGACTTCAGTTTCTGGGTGCTGTTGGGCTACGCGCTGTTGCTGGTTTCGGCGGGGCTTACACTGTGGTCGATGGTCCAATACCTGCGCGCCGCGTGGCCGCATCTGCGGACCGACGTAGACCCCAAATAAACTTTTTTGAATCAAAGGGTTGACGGCGTAATCTGAATCTATAGAATGCGCCACACCAAGACGCGGGAATAGCTCAGTTGGTAGAGCACGACCTTGCCAAGGTCGGGGTCGCGAGTTCGAGTCTCGTTTCCCGCTCCAAATATTGCGCTACAGAGTTCCACTGAATTCTGTAAGCGATTGAAATCAGGGCCTTTAGGCCCTTTTTTCGTTCCAGCGGGAACCACTGAAATCCAGCACTATCCGGTGCGTTTAAGTCCAGAATTGAGTCCAGAATTCTGACGAGCACTGAATCGGTTTGTTGCTGGAGCAGTTTGCGCAACGAGACGAGCATCTGGCCCTGACTCTGTTCAGGAGCTCGCAATGGCACTCTCAGAAATGACAGTTCGGCATGCCCGAATCACTGGTAACGACTACACCCTTGGTGACAGTGATGGTCTCACGCTCAATGTGACGGCCAGTGGTGGAAAAGTCTGGCTTTTCCGTTACTACTGGACGGGCAAGCAGAAGCGCATGTCCTTGGGTTGTTACCCGCAAATCAGCCTCAAAGAAGCGCGCACGCGACGTGACGAGGCACGCGCCTTGGTGGCCCAAGGCATCAACCCCTATGAGCACCGTAAAGAGCAGCGCCGTGCTGTTCGTTTTGCGACAGAGCATACCTTCGAGGCGGTGTTTAATCAGTGGGTAGAGTTCCGTAGGCTGAGCCTGAAGGAAGGGCGCCAGAGCACGCTCTCGCAGATCTTGAGGATCTTCAATAAAGACGTCCTGCCCATATTGGGTGGACGGTCTATCTACGATATCAATCGTCACGATCTGCTGGATTTACTGAGCAGGATCGAACAGCGCAAGGCCTTAACGACAGCCGAAAAATGCCGGACTTGGTTCAACCAATTGTTCCGTTATGCGCTGGTGAAGATCGAGGGACTGGAGCACAACCCAGCTTCAGATCTTGATGTAGTTGCACTCCCCAAACCTCCGGTTACGCACAATCCATTTCTTCGTATGGACGAGCTCCCGGCATTGATGGCTGCTCTTCGAAATTACGGTGGCGCCAACCAAACTCGGTTTGGCCTTCGGTTGTTGTTGCTGACCGGTGTCCGCACGGGCGAGCTACGCTTGGCGACACCCGACCAGTTCGATCTGGAGAAGCGCTTGTGGGTCATACCGGCGGAAGTGGTGAAACAACTCCAGCTAGCGATGCGGAAACCAGGTAAGCAGACCCAAAATGTACCGCCTTATATCGTGCCGCTGTCGGTTCAGGCGCTGGAGATCGTGCGTCACTTGCTGGACCAGGTTGTTCCGGCACAACGCTACTTGTTTGCCCATCGAAGCGACCTGAGCAAGCGTATCAGTGAGAACACGCTGAATGGTGCGTTACGTCGGATGGGGTATGCCGATCAACTCACCGGTCATGGCATGAGGGCGACGATCTCGACGGCGCTGAACGAGATCGGATACCCGAAGGTGTGGGTGGATGCCCAGCTTTCTCATGCGGACCCGGATAAGGTGAGCGCGGCTTACAACCACGCGGAGTACGTCGAGCAGCGCCGGACTATGATGCAGGATTGGGCGAACCGTCTGGATCTGTGGGGGCAGGGCCAGCTGAAAGCGGCGAGTTCTCCTCTGACTATTCGTTTAGAGGGTGCAGCTTCGTTACCTTCGTTGGAAAGCGCGAACGCAAACGCCGTTCTGTACAGCAGTGGTCTCCCAGCGACGACGGTCCCAGCCTCCAAAATGTCCGTCAGCAACGAACCGGTCCTTAACGCGGCTCAGTATTCACCTGTCCTACCTGCTCCAACGCAGACTGAACAGCTGCGCGAACCCCAAGTATCTGACATACAACGCCAGCGCGCCGAGATGCTAGCTACCTATGAAGCTTCGAATAATTTACCGCTGCTTGTCTTCGCCAAACTGGCAGGCAAATCCCGAGATCAGATCAACCGCGATATCAAAGCTCGGCGCCTGTTGTCTCTGAGCCTTGGGAATCGCGGTCAGCGCATTCCTGATTGGCAGCTTGATCCACTGCGGCACAAGTTGGTACTTGTTGCGTTAGCGCGGTTTCCGGATGTCGATGCATGGAGGCTTTATGGCGCCCTTTGTAAGCCTCATGAGCGATTAAAAGGTCGCGCGCCAATCGATGTGCTTACTACGGAGAATTTCGATGTGACCGCACAAATCGTTTGCAGTGCGCTGGGTTCAAGCTGAGGTGCTGTCTTTTTGCTGTGATAATGGATGTCGCTGCTTGCTTGGGTCCATCTAGCTCGGGCTGCCGTAAATGCGTGAACTTCACGCTTTGCCTGAGGTGCGGCGGAGATGTTCGGCAAGAGGCTTCTATTGCGCAGGAAGACACCCTTTGGCATCATCTCGCTCCCGCCCTCTCTTGTCAGCTCTCTATCCCTCTCATTTGGGGGCTGCGTCTTGGGGATGGCGGGTAACCACCCGGCCTCGTGCCGGGTTTTTTATTCGTTCGGCAGGCACGGCTGGCGGACAAACTTGGAATATTCAGCTACCCCATGTATGGGGTGCTAAAGGGAGAGTGTTCGAATCACTCCGTCCCGGCCATATTATTCAATGACTTAGCCCAATCTTCATCGGTTGGGCTTTTTCATGCTTGAAAAAATACTCCCACATTTCCCCCCACGGATATTCGCCCTGAATAACGCCCGCGCCCGCCCCGGTCAGAACGTCGTCATCGAGAACCTGTGCCACCACGAAGAGATAATCCATTGGAATGCCACCTAGAAGCAGACGGCCTATACGCGAAGAGCAAGAGTTATGCAGCTCACTCCGTGTTATCCGGGTGTTCTGAAAACCTGCAACCAATGACGGCCTGGCTTACTTGTTGATGGCGCTTTTCGTTGTCACGGATCTTACTGTAGCGCCCATGTCGAAGGGGGGGCGGATGGAAGGAGGTGTTTTGCGACCGCCATGGCATCGACACTCGATGCCATGTACAGCATGTCGGCGAGCGTATAGGGTAGAGCGCTAACACTCGCAAACTGAGGGCTGGCATGTATCAAGTCATAGGGATCACCAAAACCCTCGGGTACTTCGCTACAACATGCCTGGTCGTCTTCCTGTTTCTGCATTACAACGATATGTCAGAGCTGCTGTCTGGGCCGCTAACCGATCTTCGTCGGCCCGTGGGATCAGCGGTAGGAATTGGTGCTGCTGTTTTCTACGTTTTAGGCCAGACCCCTGTTTTTGTGTGGCTGTGCAGGCTTCCTTTTGTTCGCAAATTGCTCCCGCCCATCGATGGAGAGTGGAACATGAAGCTGCAGTCCAACTGGGGGATCATGCAGAAGTGGCTTGGGCAACGCGATGGGACCGAGCTCTACGTCGTTCAGGGAAAGGTCAGGATTAAGGCGCGTTTGTTCAGCGTTAAGATGGAGTTCACTTCGGACATCCCATACTCCGAATCCAAGACGATCAGCGTCTCCGTCCGACCCAGTGATCAGGTCGGTATCCTCGAACTTAACTACATGTATATCAACTACACCCAGGTTCCGGTGGCGACTGATACGAATGTGCACACCGGGGCGGCTAGGGTCTTCGTCAAAGAGTCTGGTGACGATTTTGTCATGGACGGCACCTATTTCACCGACCGTAAGTGGACGGAAGGGCTCAACACGGCAGGGCAGGTCACATTCACTAGGTCTAACGCCACTTAACTATGTGTCTCACAATGCCGTCCTTTATTCCAGTGGATCAAAATACACTACATGTGGGATTTTTTTTCTTGGCTTGATCTATATGTTGTGGGGTGGCACTATGTCATCTCGCACGTGTCATCGAGCATGGTAGCTGACAACTTGGGAAGGACTGCACCCTTTGGATTACGTATTTGGCGTAGGGTGGCAGTGATGAGATTCGGGAGCGCAGAAGCGCTTGGTAGTCTTGATGTGAAGGTCAGCAATTGCTGGAGACACCGTTCATTTAGCGCTTGAGCGGAGGCTTCATGCCGAATTTTAGTCCCTTGCTATTCACTACTACCGGGGAAGATTGCTTCCTTGATGAACTCAACCTCACACCTGACGAGCTGACTGAAATCGATGGCGCTCGTAAAGATATCAGAGAGGCTTTGAAGGCTGACCTGCCTCGGGCGCTTCGTGAGAAAGGCCTCGAGGGTGAGGTCTGTGAGCCGCGGTTCTACATCCAAGGTTCGCGTGCCTACAAAACGCTCAACAGTCCTTGCACGACCCCGCCCCAACAGTCAGATATCGACGATGGTGTGTACCTTCCGCTTAGTGTCATGCGTGAAGAGAGCAGCCCCAAGCTAGCTATCACTTTGTTCTTTGACGCTGTCATCGACGTACTTCAAGCGATGTGCGCCGAAAGAGGGTGGAACGCCGAGAGCAAGGATACCTGTGTTCGGGTAACGATCTCCCCCTATGCTCACATCGACCTTCCTTTGTACGTGATCCCGGATACCCTTTTCCTGCTGATAAAAGCCAGCATGGAAAGCCGTGGCCATGCCGTATTCGACAGTGCGATCAATTCCGAGAGGGACACTTGGAAGACCCTGCCCTCGGACAAGATTCTGCTGGCAGATCGAAAGCAGGGCTGGCGTAAATCCGACCCAATGGCTATGAAAAACTGGTTCAAGCGGGAGTGCCAGGAAAAGGGTGATCAACTCATCCGTGTCGTGCGTTACCTAAAAGCATTCCGCGACAAGCAATGGGAGGATAAAGGCCCAAGCTCAATCCTTCTGATGGCGGCAGCTTGCCCGCTGTATGAGTATTTCGACAAGCGAGATGACCACGCGCTGTTGAACGTCGTAAAGGGAATTCCTGATGCCCTGCGCAAGGGCGTCATGAGCCCCATTGACCCCGAGTCATCGCTCACTGCGCATATGCCCAAGGAGGCGATTGCCGAAGCCGTGGAGCTTTTTCAGGTTTTCGCGAATCACTTGGAAGGTTCAATCAAGGCAACTGATGCACAAACTGCTTATCACTGGCTTCACAGCATGCTGGGTGACCGGTTCCCGAATGCACCTTATCGCATGAAGCCGAATTCTGAGAGCCTGCCGGCGTCCATGGCTGCAATTGCTCCTCTCGCGGGCCCCGCAGAGCCTGTAAAGCGTACAAAGGCAGGCTAAATTCATGGACGCGATGCCCGAAGTGCTGCGTCATATGACCGAATGGGGATTTACTAAAGTGTATCCTCAGTCGAACGCTGGGTGGCTTGTGATGGCCGGAGAGTTGTCGACGGCCACTCAGGGGACTGTCCAATGCGAGGTATGGATAGACCGCTCATTTGAGCGGCCTCTCAAGCTATGGCTTACAGGAGTGCCGAAGGCACTGCCTAGGCTGGTGCCGCATCTTGGCCCGGATGGTTATCTTTGCTACGCCGCGCCAGGTACTCAAGTGATCGACATTTACGATCCAGTAGGACAAATCCGTACGTCCTTGCTTCAAGCCACTGAGGTTCTTGAGCAGGTTCTGGCTGGAAATATGAAAGAGGATCTGCAGGAAGAGTTCTTCGTCTATTGGGACGGTATCTACTGCTTCCATGATATCGAGCGTCGTACCTCCGGCGCGGTTGAGATCCTCCAATTATCAGACAACAAAATGTATGTGCTCACTGACGATGTCGGGCGAAGCCGGCTCAAGTTTGCGCGTGCGGGTAGGACGATCAAGGAATTCCCAGCGCATGTTGCGATGATCACGTCCAGCGCAGCTCCAAGACCGCTGCAGGACAACTGGCCACCCAAATCAGTTGGACAAATTCTCGACTGGCTACATGAAATAGATGACGCCTGTAAACGCAAGGTACGCGATAAGATTATCGCGGCGTATCGCGAGGGGCGGTTCGGAATAATGATAGTAATTGAGTCAGAAAAAACGGGTTACAGCTACGGCTTTCTCGTACTTGACCTTCAGCTCAATCGTCCTGAGGATCGGCGTTCCATCGATCAACGACTGCCCATATTTGATTGTCCTATCGAACCACTGCAAATGCTTCGCCTCGATGACAAATACCTGAGCGAACGCAATATCCCAGGGCAGGCAACACTCGCTGGCAAGCGTATCGGGTTGATCGGGTGCGGTACCATCGGTGGCTTCCTCGCTGAGATGCTCGTGAAAGCTGGCGCGGGAACGAGCACCGGTGAATTGACGCTGATTGATAACGATATTCTGATGCCTCAAAACCTCGGGCGGCATCGTCTGGGCTTTAACCATCTGTTCCGGGAAAAGGCAGCTGCACTGGCAGACGAGCTGATGGTATCCATGCCCGCTGCCCAGGTGCGTACCTTTACTAGCGACGCCAAGGACGTGAATTTGGGAGGGCTGGATTTGATCATTGATGCCACGGGCGAGGAATCGTTCGGGCACTGGCTTGCCAAGGTCGCCATCTGCCCAACCATGCATGTTTGGATTGAGGGGGCGGGCGCCGCCGTGCGTTCTCTGATTAAGCAGCGCACTGGACAGGGTTGCTACCGGTGCCTTACTGAGGCAAATAGTCGAGGCATTATGTTATCTGTCGTTGGAGGCGTGCAGCCAATTTTTGCTGGGCAGGGGTGTGAGGGACTCTACGTGCCGTTCCCAGCATCGGTGTCGATTCAAGCCGCAGCCCTGGCACTGGACACCGCTTTGGCTTGGGTTGCAGGTAAACCATGGCCATCGCTCTCAACCCGGTTGACCGATCAGAGCTATGAGCCCGCTACCCCTGATTGTTCGCCGCTGCCATATCCCGGATGTCCGGCATGCCATTCGTGAAAACTTGGATTGTGCCCGGCACGGAGCACTTGGTTTACCTAAGGCAACAGCCGCTTGAGGTTTTTAGTCGCTACATCCAGCAAGGCATGGATTCGAAGGAGGCGGGAGGGATATTACTTGGCCACGTTCGCGGTGAGCACCTGGAAATTATCGAAGCGACTGAACCTTCATTTTGGGACAAGCGCTTCAGGTTTCTCTTTGAACGTATGCCGTACTTTCATCACCGGTTGGCCATGAAACGGTGGAAGGAAAGCAATGGTCTGGTGCGATACATTGGGGAGTGGCACACTCATCCCCAAAATTATCCGAGTCCATCCTCAATTGACCTTAAAGAGTGGCAAATACTGGCTGCTGACCGAGTTGATGGTCGTCCGCTGCTTGCGCTCATCGTCGGGTGTAAGGATATCCATGTTGAGTACATGTCTGGCGCAGGCAAGCGAAATATTCTCGAGCCTGCCAGTTTTAGGCGAGGCGAGGAAAGTGTGTTTCTCAATTGAAGCCGGTTCTAGAAAATTTATCCAGCCGTACGCTTCCGAGAAAAATTAATTCGAACGCCTAGCTGAGACGCTATGCTAGCTATACAGTAATACTTGAAGAGTGGTTTATATCATCGAAGTACTGATTTCTCGAGTTGATAAATTATTAAAAAATCGAGTGCTTAATAGCTAGTTGATAGATAGGGTAGGGACGTTCGGTGCGTAATTCAGAGCCGTAAGTAAGCTTTGGATTGGTTTTTATTGTGCGACTACGTGAGCGATGAAGTAATGTTGGAGCGATTGGTTGATTTGCTCAGAGATATAACCGCGCTTTCTGGGCAAGAGTTTTCCGGGCTGGGTGTGATTGTATTGGAAGATGGTATTAATCTGCCGGTATTTCCAATGCGTGTCGACCTGGAAGTAAATGGCATGACAGACTCTGTTAGGTGTCTAGCTGAGATATCAAATCCCAATAATGACTTGCATGATGGATTTCATATTTTAAATTCCGATCTGCGAATTGTTTCCTTGACGCAGTATTTCTCTCCTCCGATTCCTCCTGGGATTTTACCGAATCGAAGTCGGGCATTTGGTGGTCGGTATTTAGCGGCCCTATTCGGGTCACTTTTGCCCGGCGTTATATTCACCGGTATTTCCACGCCAAGGCTTGGGATAGTGGTTTTTAAAGATGGAAGTGAAGTCTATTTCCAGGAGGTGTGAATGTTTTCTACTCTTTCTCCGCTAAAAGCAATTGTACTCGTTGCTAAGATCTATGCTGCTTTCGTAACATTATTGATATTTATAATGTTTGTCTGTGGATTCGAGGTGACGCTGCAGCAAGCTCTCAGAGCGGTGGTTGGCGGGGCCGTGTTATTAGAATTAGCATTGTTCGTGTTGAGCAGCTTCCTCTGGAGGAAAATATGGAATCGCTTTCCGATTTTGAATGACTGGGTTTTTCCCGACTTGAATGGTATGTGGGATATGGATATCACGTATCTGTGGGACGGTGCGGAGGGGACGAAAAAGGCAGTCGCCAATATCAAGCAAAGTTTGTTTTCGGTGAGCATGGAAGTTCATTCTGAAAGCTCAGACTCTGAAACGCTCGTGGTAAAAACTATCAAGGATGTTAATTCTGCTCGCCCAGTTCTTTATTACTTTTATAGGATCGTTCCTAAAGGTTCAAAAGATTCGGCTGGAAGTGGTTATGAAGGGGCTTCCATTTTGAAGCTTTATGGGCACGAAGGAAATGTTTTGAGAGGTAACTATTTTACAAGTCGGAAAAGTCAGGGGCATTTTTCTTTGACGAGAAGATAGTGGCTGACTTCGCTCTTGTGGCTGAATAGACGCGACTCTGTCTTGCACCTTCTATCGTAAGAAAGATCGCCGGTGGCTACCTAATAACGTACAGGCCCTAGGTACGAGATCAACAAATCGTCGAGAGCCATCGCTTCCTGATCGTCCAGGTTGAAGGGGGCGCAGTCTTCGACAAAGTAGGTTCGTGACTCATTTTTGATGTCGAGCATCGCACTGTGTATCTGCTTGCCAGCCTTGAAACGCACTTTTCCTCGCGACGATGGATGCAGCTCGACGAGGAGGTTCTCGATGTCACGCTCGGACAATCGGAACACCTGTTCGTCGATTTTAAAGTGCAAGAGGCTTTTCACCCAAAAAAACTGAGTGAAGCGATCACGAGGAACGCTACACACGGTGAATGGGCGGAGAACATCATTTGCTTTTTTGAAGCGCCCATAAATCTCTGGAAGAGGCGGGAGGCCTTGGACATCAGAGTGAGCAATGTTGTTGCGCAGCTCTTTAAGGGCTGCTGCTTCGACGACGAAACCATCCCAGAATCCCGGGATTTGGGGGTACTTGGGATATTTGGGCAGCATGTCGCGGATCAGTTGACCCAGGGGGCCAGTTGGCATTTTTCCTGACTCGCGACCGATATGGGCTTTAACCTGTCTTTCGAAGTCAATTGCCTCAGCTCGCAGGTCATCAAGGGTCGGCTCGAAGCTCCCAGAAATGTCTTCGTGGTGGCTCGACGGGAGGTAGCGGCGAGACAGGCCAAACAGGCAGGTGATCCAATGCAGCATCTAGTTTCCTCACGATCGATTAAAGTGCCACAAACGCGCTGGTCTGTATGATTTGCAGGATTGATGCCTTATCTATTGGCACGGTTTTAGCCCTTTAGTAGAAAAATTCCAAAATGCCTGTTTGTAGTCGCATATCAATCGACCTTTCATGATGCAAAGTGGAAGACTCATGTTGCCTGTAACCGGGGCAGGCTATGATTTCGCGCGGCCATTTTCTATGCCAATCATTCAGCATCATAGCTCTCGGACAACCATGAAAACTCCGCCTTTCCTGTACAAGTACCAAAGCTTCACGCAGTACTCATTGCAGTCGTTGAGTGAAAACACCGTTTGGATGTCCAGCCCTGCTAGCTTCAACGATCCTTTCGACTGTGCCATTAATCTAGATCCCAAGAGGCTGCACGAGTCTGTCGCACATGCTCTCGAGATCGTCACGAAAAATGCAGTGGTGGACGATGCCTTGAAAGCACCGAGTGAATTGGACGAGGCCGCGTATGCTGAGCTTCGGGAGTCACTACGCGCGCACATGCAAAAAATCGGGGTTCTCTGCCTCAGCGAGACTCCCGAAGAAATCCTCATGTGGTCTCACTACGCTGAGTACCACAAGGGTTTTTGCATCGAGTTCATGATCGATGATATGTGTCTGTTAGGACGCCTTGCTCAACCCGTGAAATACACCGAGATCTACCCGTCGCTCTCTTTGAAAGATCTGCCTGCCGATGCTGAGGAGAGCTTCATCGACGTCTGTGTGTATACGAAGGCCAAGCAGTGGAGCTACGAGAGAGAATGGAGAGCCCTTGCGCTTACAGGCGATAAGCTTTATCGGGCCCCGGCGCCGATCTCAGCAATCATTTTTGGTGCACGTATGCCTGATGCCCATAAAACAGAAATTCACCAAATCCTCCATCTGAATCCCGGAATCCAATTCAAGGAAGCCTTCATGCTCGAGGACGTGTTCGGCCTTGGGTTTCGTCCCTACTTAGCGTCCAGTGCATCCTGAAACTAGGCTATGGGTGGGCTGCGCAACAAGCAGTGAGCCTCCTACATTGAGCTTTAGCCGGCGGCTTAATGGATGACCCATCGGAGGTAAGCAGCGCGTGAAGGTGAAATCAGCCAGTTGCTTCACGAAAGCGAGAGCGAAGGCCGCGACCTGGAGCCAAATTTACGGCGCCGAATACGGCAAGGAAAAGCCGTACCGGTGATGGAGAAGCTGCATGTCTGGATGATCGGCCAGCGGGACCTCGTGCCGGATGATTCGGCTATCAGCAGAGCGTTGGATTACAGCCTGAAACGCTGGGCAGCACTGCCGCGCTACCTTGATGACGGTGCCGTCCCCATTGACAACAACTGGTGCGAGAACCAGATCCGACCATGGGTTCTTGGACGAAAGAACCGGCTCTTTGCAGGGCTGCTACGCAGCGGAAAACGGGCGGCTGCAATTATGAGTTCGATCCAATATGCCCGGCTCAACGGGCATGATCCCCATGCTTATTTGAAGGACGTTCTTACACGCCTACCGACGCAGTGGGCGAGTGAAATCGGCAAGTTGTGGCCACATCAACCGCCCATCGAGTTGCCGCCGGTGTCGCACACAGCGGAAGACTGGGCAAAGACCCAGGGCGAACAGTTGTTCATTCGCATTGGCCGGAATAGGGAAGGTGACTTCGATGGACGGTTTAATTTTCAACCTGCACGGCTGTCATCTTTCGTCGGGTGTCATACCCGTTTGGTGGTGGGGCATCAGTACAGCACCGGCCACTCCACAGCTTCCAGTCTTGCTTTTACCTCTCTGCCGTAGTCAGGCTCGATCTGAATGGCGTAGGCAGCGAGCCCCATCAGATGGTTGCGCATGCCAGCAACTGCTGAAAAGCCTCGACGCTCTGCATGTGTCAAAGGCCCGACGTCCTTGCGCTCTAGGTAATGTAGGTGCATCCGGATTTTCATTCTGAACGCGCGGGTCAGCCTCGGTGTTTCCTGATGCACTTGTAGGCCCAGGACGATTTTTCGACTCCGTGGTGAGGCGATCGTAGTCTTGGCGAGATTCGGGTTGAGCCCAAATCGCTGGAGGATCCTGTAGACCTCATTCACTGTCCGACGAGCCTGCTCCCGATCGAATGTAACGTCGGTTGTAGAGAGGGTCAGGTCATCCGCGTAGCGCGTGTAGGTCAGCCCAAGCCGCTCGGCTAGCTCGGTCAGCAAAATGTCGGCTTCTCTCATCGCAAGGTTTGCGAGCATGGGACTCGTTGCGGCGCCTTGTGGCAGATGACCAATGTTCCGTGATGCATAGTTGGGAATCTTTGACTTGGACAAGGAGACTTTTCGGCGCCATTTGATCGTGCGGCGTATACGACTGAAGTTAGCGGTGCGGGTGCAGAGGCGTGACAATTCAAAGGATACCAAGGGCTGGTAGCCGAGGCTGCGGAAGACCCGGTAACAGTCAATTTCAGAGATCGACTCGAAAAAGCGTTTCACATCGACCTTGATCAGCCAACGACTCGTGCAGTGAGGCGAGGCCGCGTCAATTAGCCGACAGTTCGGTGCAAAGGCTGTGCTGGCCGCATGAGGCTTGGCTTTAGCTAATACGTGTTGCGCGATCCACTGTTGGGCTACCGACAGGCTTGGAGGTGGAACGCAGATCACACGGAATGAAGTGGGCTGGCCCAGTCGGCCGCGTTTTCTAACGCGAAAAACCTTGTAGGACTCAACTTCGCGAGTAACGTAATCTCGCAGGTGCTTATAAGACACTTGGGTAAGGTGGGCGAGGTGCTTGAGGGTCAGTATTGGGGGCAGCGATGGGTGAACAGCGACCGTCTTCTGAGAGGTCACGATCGCAGCGTCCATCACCAGAGGGGCAATGCTATTTGCGCCTTGGGCTCGGCGGTAGTGTTGAGGCGTCCAATCCTTCATCTACTTTGACACCCGCAGGGTGAGTGCTCGCGCCGCGGGCAGAAGGCTACGCCACTAGGCTGTGGCGTGAGCGCTTAACCGTAAGCAGGAGCTAAGACATAGGGCAGCAGTAATCTGCGCCCGGTGATGAGTTGAGAATCCAACCCATCATGGCAGCAACATTCTAGGAACGTACGCCGGAGCTAGAATCTAGATTGGATGCCTCAACGAGGAGGGATAGTACGGTTCTGGAATCGGATTGCCAACAGGTGTGGTTTTTTTAGCAAGATGTTCCTGTTTTCTGGCATGCGCGAGCTGGCCGTAACCCTGGTCGGTCAGTCTGCGTTGTGAGTCGATCCAGCCATACTGAGTCATTTTTCGGAGAAGATTCGTCAGCTCATACGTTTTCAGGCCGGTTCGAGTGGCGAGTGCCCGGTCGTTCAAGCGGGAACGCTGCAACAGCGCACTTAGCACCAGAAAAGCTTGTCCTGTGCCTATATCTGATTTCAAGATCGCCTTCGACTTGGCCAGGCTCTTATCGCCGAGGTTAGCCAAGCGAGCGCTGATGCTCTCGGCCGTCAAGTCAATCCCGAACACTTCCTTGCTGATACCGGCTGAAACCCGAGCAGGGAATAAAGGCGTCCATGTTTTTTTCTTGTCTTTTGAGGCTTTGTGAAACATGAGTGGTACGTTGTTTGGCGCACCGTGTGCGAACACAAGCAGAGCTCCAGTGTTGCCGTAGCCAAGGCTTGAACCGCTCCAAAACCAAGGGCCGTGGCCTGGCTCTCCATCAGTGGGATCATAAGTGGTGCAGAGCGTCTTCATCTGCTCGGCTTCTTTAAGGGAAAAACAGGTGTCGATGGTGGGGCAGGGCAGAACAATATGTATCGTCGGTTTGGACGGATGTCTGGCTACCGAGCGCTCGCCAGATTCAGTGGCGGAATACGCCATGACTGCAAACCTCATCAGTTTTCCTGACCACCAGCTGCGGACGGATCTGACTAACCATGCCGCTTCAAGATAGTTCGATGCTCGATCACCGCTTCCAATCAGGTCCGTAACGACCCAGAAAGCCCGTGCACGTTTTCTGCGTATCTGCTCTGGGCCTGGATGGTTTAAGAATTTTTTTGGATACTCCTGGCAAAGCTGAGAAATCATCTGCGCGACTATGCCTTCGCTGCCAACCGAGGGGTCATAGGCTTTCGTTGGCTTCACCGCGTCAGGCCCTTTTGCGCCGGTGGCACGCTTGACGGAGCGTCGGGTTTCGCTGAATAAACGGTTCGGCTTACCTAGGCGATGCCTAAGCTCGCGCTCGGCATACAGAGCAACGGTACCCTGTGTAGCTTCTGCTTCCCGCAGAAGCATGGCACGCATTTGATCGATGAAGTCATCTCGAGATACGAAGGCAAACGCCTCTAGCAGTTTCTGGGCGCGCGAGCGATCGCCAAGATTGAACTGCTCCAGCCAGGCGCGGGCGAGAGCATCACTGGCTATTGCGGTTGGCTTGTCCATTGTTCAACGTGATCCTATCGGCCGACGTGGTCTGCACTGGTACACGGGGTGTCACAGGTTGTTTGATCGAGTGAGAACATGGTGCTAAGCCCGTAGGCTGAATCCCATCCGCACAAAGTGCATGCAGAACGCCGTCCTTCCTGTGGTTCACCATATCCGGCCTTGGTCGGAGAGTCGAGATCACTCCTGACAAACCTCGCGGTACTCTGCTCTTGCCACCACAGCGAGGCGCACACTCGACGCGACGCTCTCAGCAGAGCGGTTACAGGCCTTCAAGGCCGCCAGGGAGAGCTGCGTCGAGAATCTTGACCGGCTGAGCGTCCATATACCCACCCAGGGGCAAGGATGTCATTGGTGGTGCTTCAACCACCTCAGGCTGTTCGAAGTCGCACAGAATGTCGGGGTTGAGTTTGATCGGCTGGTGGAACTCGAGCAAGATCGAAGTTCTGGGTTTGTGCAGAGGATGGCCGGCAGGTATTACACGATAGCGCCGGTGCACGTTAGCTCTACCTTCACATGACTCAAATGCTGAGTGCTGTGATCGATGCGAGCAAGGTCAGACACTCACAGATGAGCTGGATCGGGCAAGCTGTCCAGCTGGGTCGTTGAAGGGATTTCATTTTTGTACAAGGGTGGTTCAATCCAGATATCAAGAAGCGTATGTATGATGTCAGACCTTACAAGGCGGGGCCGGTAGATGCGTTCTGTGATGACTCGGAAGAAGATTTGGAGGAGATCGTGCAGCCACCAGATTGATCGTTCGCAGCTACCTGGGCTTATCGCCAATCAGGTGCTGCGAGCATTGGGACGATGCAATCCGGACTTAATGCGAGCTTGATCGCAAGAACTGGGCGATACTCCCCATGGCAGCGCCCATCCTTTTGATCCAGCGATAGGTGACAGCTGGGCTTGTGACCAGGTGGTAGCGATCGTTGAGATCCTCGATTCGATTAAGGACAAGCTCGCGCTCCGAGGCACTCAGATCCTGCTCCAGTAGACGTGCTTGCAGGGGAGCCAGCTTGGCTTCGTACTCGCGAGCCCACTCTGGGCGTACGTAGTCCTGAATCCTCTCCAAATTGAGCAGAAGGAGTGCAGAGGCGGCCAATGTCATCGCGCTGGACACCATAGTCAAGTCACCTTGCTTCCATAACGCGCCGAGTACCAGGCAAGGGGATATCGCTACCAATGACAGGTATAAAACGCGCTTGGGTGGGTCTTTGCGATCTATCGGAGCAGTACGGCTCAGAGCTGCAATCATGGGGTTCACCCGTCAATGAGTTCGACGTGGATCGTCTCACACGGGATCATGTGCTGGGCTCAGAATTCGTTACCAGATTTGTAGGTCACCAGGGGGGGCGCTGGGGTAACCGTCGGGTAGGCCGTACTGCACTCGACTTCGACCTGCGGAGCAGATTCGATATAACAAAAGTGAAGAGTTTGATTAGCCTCGTTAGCTTTCATCAAACGCGAGAAAAGGGTTATCTGACGGTATCGATTCTAAAAGTGACGTCGGCTCCGCAATCAGATATCCCTTCAAGGTCGTTTTCTTCCTGGGACCTTGCACTTGGCATGTCCAGATATTTAGACCGTTGTCTCGCTTCTTGTGAACCTTCAGCTTCTCAAACTGCTTTTGCACCCAACGCCATTCTTCGATCTTTTGGCAAGCGCCCTGAGAAATACCGGGAAACTCCTGCGCGTAACGTTGGAAGAGACCAGGCGTGACCAGAAATGCGCTGCCACCCACCGTGTGGATTTTGGCCTTGCTGTCGTTGATGATCAGTTTGTGGCTGAGAATGCCTTCCTTGACCCAGTTCAGGAATACCTGGCCTGGGCTATCCGATTGAAGCGTTGAAGTTTCGACAGCACTTTCTGACAGTGCGTCTCTGGCTTCAGGCTCTTTCAATTCGAACATGTCCAGCAGCGTGCCGAGGTAATCGGCATCCTCTCGTGCCAATGGATCCGGCTGCGGTTGGCTTTGACCTGATCCTGCACTGCCTGTGTCGGGCGCTGCTACTGGTACCGGGGTGTCAGTAGAGTGGTCATGGGCTGCAATGCTCACCGTTCCGCTGAAAGCCTCAGGCCGGTCTTCATTCCCCCAAATCAACACCGGCTGAAGGCGAAGAAAGGTGAAACTCTGCTGCCAATTTCCTTGTGCCACAAGTGCGGTCCAGATGGCTTTGCCTTCCGGCGTGGACTCAACCAATCCATGTGACTGCAGCTCGTCGAACACCGCGAGGTTGGATGAGGGAATGCCTTCAATCGATTGCGACAGGAGATAAGCTCGCAGCTTATCCGTGACCGTCTTGCTGACCAGCCACAGGGCATCCCGGGTCAGCCATCCGGCGGCACCCGGCTGGTTGAGTTTCAGCTCGTGTTGAACCAGATAACGCAGTCCGCTGATCAAATGGTGTTGTAGCGAGTGAGTTGGTGCTTGCAGCGCCTTGCTCGGGTTACCACCGATGTTCTGTGCGGTGGAAACACGGTCGGCCTGCATCACCAACTCACCGAGCACGCCGGCACGTTCGTACTGGCCCGCGAGGACATACAGCAGACTTGCCCACAGTGGCGGAAATCCACTGAGCCAATCGAGGATTGGGCGGTCGAGAATTTGGGTGTAGAGCAAACCTGCAGCGGCGCTGTGCAGGTGGTAGTCACGACCCTTGATGTAACGAAAACGGTAGGGCTGATCCAGGGAGCCCTGCCAAGGATGCCAAACACGACCATCCTGGCGTTCGACCAGCAGATCCACGGCGATCTTGCCGATGTCATGCAGCAGGGCGCCATAGGCGATGCCAGCCGACCAGGCATCGGTCTGGGCGGCTTGGTCTTCGGGCGCGGCGCCGGTGGGAAGCAGATACGACTGACGCAATTTCAAACTGCAAGCAACCAGCTCGAGGCCATGGTCGAGCATGCCGCCGAGATAAGCATGATGGTGCGTCTCGCTGGCTGGAAGCTGCTGGACGAGCTCGGCGTAGAGATGGATCGGATTTAAGTAGAGCTGGCTGAACTGCTGATGGGAGAGGGCGGTGTACTGCCAGATACGATCGAGCAACTGGCGGCGGTGTTCGACTGCTAATAAGCTCTTGGACGACTCGATGGCCAGGTAACCTTCGATGACGCTGACGGTGGGTGGCGGTGAGGGCTTCTGCCTTTTGTGACGAAACAGACTGAGCATTGTGGCCTCCCGGGAAATGGCAGGGTCAGTGGCCTTTTAGCCTTTTCGGATAGAGCTCTTACCCTTGAGTCCCCATTCCCCTTCCAACCCTTACCCGTCCTTTTTCCGTATATCCCTTTGTGCGGCAACTGGAATAACGATTTACCTTGGTGCCGTTTTGTTAGGTGGCTCGTACTGGTATGAAAAAGGAAAGTGTCGTTACACTGCGGTGCGAATTTTATCGGGTCTTGCCATGAATCTCACTGACGCCACGCTCATACTTTTGCTCGCGGCACGTATCCATGGAACAGACGAAGCCGTCAGGGCTTCAGCGAAGAGCGTGGTCAAGAAGTTGCCGCGCAGCAAGCGCGATCTGATCTACAAAGTAATCGACAGCCAAAGCCCTCTTGATCTGGTCGAATTTTTGGCAGAGAACCTGGATGACTGACCTCAACCGTCCGTAGCGCTGCAGCTTTCTAGGATGGCCCTCGGAAGCGAGCCGTAAAGTTATTCACGAAAAGCGTGGGTATTTCTGTGGATAAAACTCTACATGCCACGGCGTACGCTGATTGCAATGGGGTGACTACTAATTGAGCACCATCGCTCGTGATGATTCACGGCACGTCTGCTGACATTGAAGCGGGTCTTTCAAGGAGGGACGTAGCTGATAGAAAAGGGCCCAACTTGCGTTGGGCCCTTAAGGATCTGAGGCGGTGAGTTCAAGAGTGGCTCACGATCAGACGTTCGTGTTTTTGCTCCGCGGGGTCCTCCAATAATGCTTGCTTCTGTTGCTGCTCCAGATTGAGCACATACTCCGAGGCGCATCGAGCCTGGCCGCTGGCTCGGAAGATTGCGCGGTTGTCAGCCTTGAGCAGGCCGAGCCAGTAATCGATGTAACCCTCGTGCCGAAGCTCTCCTTGGATACCGGCATATGCACATAAAAAAGCGGCGCCCATTTCGGCGACCAACTCCTCGAATGCATAGCTTGGCGAGCTGAATGGACAAGGTGTGGTCACGCCCTCGCGCTGCAATCGAGAGTGGTGTCCGGTCCAGTGCGTCAGTTCGTGAAGTGCGGTGGCGTAGTATCCACCTTGATCGTGAAATTGCGCTTTCGTCGGCAGTTGAATCAGGTCCCTGATCGGGTGGTAAAAAGCTTCGTCGGCAGGCCGATGAATGATGTTTGCGCCCGAACTTAACAACAGGTTTTCCGCAGCGCTGTTGGGGCAGAAGGGCTCGCTTGGTTCCGTCTCGAGCAAGGTTTCGTTGAGCGTTTCGAGCCCCTCTGTTTGCTCGATGTTGAACAGAAAGTGCGTCTTGAGAATGCCAAAGTGGGCGACCTTGGGCTCACCGTTTTCATCGAGTACGGGTTGGCCTGATTCGGTTTGCTCCTCGCGCTCCATCGGCTTGTAGAGCACTGCCAGAGTGCTGCGCTCACCTTTACGGATGTGTCCGCCGGCTTTTTGGGCCTGGTTGAAGGTCAGCCAGCGATCCTGAGTGAACCCCTGCAACCTGGCCTCGACCCAGAGCAACGGCAAATTGATGCCCGAATAGGCACGCTGCGTGATCGCATTAATGGGGTAGGGTTGGTGACGACCGACATCAGCTGAGCCAGTTGATAACCAAGGTTTGATCCAAGGGACTACGCCTTGGTTTATCGCGGTAACGATCTTATCCGTCACGTCTTGGTAAATATTGCGCATGGCATTTTCCTCGAGAGAAAGGAGGAACGCCTTGCCCGTCCGGGAGGGTTCCCCGGTGGGTGATGGATTGATGCAGGACTGCGCACAGCCCGATCTGTGGCCGGGTATGGCCGTGTGTGTTTAGCGTTGATGCTCTTCTGCAAGCGCTATCAATAAGGCGTCAGGTTGGTTCGGTGCATGAAGCAGGCTGAGCTTCAGTTGCATCGAAGTGTGCTGATCGGCATGCCCCGTCGAGTCGGTTGTGGCTACTTCGAACACCACAAAGGGTGCGTTTGGATGGGCCAGATGAGCTCTAAAGGCTGCGCGCAATACGTTGCTCAATCTATCGATTTGCAGCTTCTCAGGATGACTTGAGCCATTGAGCAGTACTGCACGTTGCCAAGCGTCTGGAGTGAACACGACGGGCAAGCTCAGGGCGTTCAACGCATCGGATGTGAGTGAGTCGGACATGGTGTACCTCCGTTGATCGCGCGAAGAAACCTGTCCCGTAGGGGAGGAATTCCCGCAATGGGTTGAAGAAAAGAAGAGGGTTTAGGACGAGCAGAGCTCGAAAGGTGCTCGGAAGAGCAGTGGGCGTTCATCACCGTATGAAACGATGACCGTGCGAGCTGCCGAACGCAATCGCACTTGGGGGAACCATCACTGGAGTGACGTAGCTTTGAAGGCTCTGGCTACCTGGGAAGGCGCTGTCGATAACAGCGATCCGTATCCTCTATGTAGCTGGATGATTTGCATGGGTCAACGGCCATAGCGGCGCTGCTGCAAGAGGTGCGTCTTCTGTCTTCCAGTGAAGAGTTTTCGAGCGACCAAGCTGATAAACGGTTAAGCATGGGCGGTTTTCAGTAGTAGGCTGTAATCTCGATTCCCACAGGAATACGCTTAGAAGAGGGCGCAATCATGCCGGCTCAGCAGCCCGTACAGATTTCCCGCGCATACCGCTGGGCATATGCATGCGGTATGTCGGCAGAACGTGGTTATCGCAAGGTGAAGGAATTTGAATTTCGTGTGGCCAAGCGTGCTGTGGCGGCAGGAATGCCCGCAGGTGGGCTATTGGTTCGTGGGAGCTTTCTGGTTGCGAAGCTGGTTCTAATCCTAGGGATGCTCTTTATCGGTTTCTGGCTGGTCGCTTCTGTGTCAACGATGATTGCTGTGATTGTGTTTCTGGTGTCGAAGGCTGGTAAGAACGCGAATCTTGAAGACAATGATCCGGGACCAGATTTTTTAGGGGCCAACTCCTATCTAGGCAATTACGATGACAATGGCCATTACATTGGTCATTCCAAATCATCGAATAGCGATGTCAGATGATCCTTTTCGTTGCTCCCATCAACTGATCTGCGCCTTTGCCTGCGGCGCCATGCGCTGCCTTGCTTGCACTTCCAAGCATACCTTCAAGGCTGCTGCCAATTGAGTAGCCTGCCCAGCTCATACCCACCAGAAATAGACCTGGCAGTACCAAGAACATCGCCCCCATCACATACTCAATCACCTGCGCCGTGACCGTTCCATCCATAAATCCGGATGTGGGCAACGACAACAGCACCTGATTGGACGCCGAAACGTGGTTGTACAAGGTATCGAGCATGCTGGAGTCGACCCAGCGCGCCAACTCCCACCAGAAGGTCAGCATGTGTAGCGTGAACAGCGCGTACGTCACTGTCATGACGGTCTTTAGCTGGTAGGTACTGACCAGCAAAATCAGCGGCAAGCTGATGGTGACGCCCATGATCAGGAAAGCCTGCACCATCGGCAGGGCAGCGCGTAGCGCATTCATCGCCGGGAAATTGCTGAAGGAACCGAGGGCCAGCCCAGTGTTGGTCGCCAGGTTATTGAGCCCTTGATTGATCGAGCCGCCGCGGGCACTGGAGCCATAGTCCTGATACACCTGTCCGGGCGACATGGACATCGATTGCTGACGTGGACTGACCAGCTCACGCAGGGTGGCATCCTCGATCTCGTTGCTCGAATGACCAGTCAACCAACCTTGCAACTGAGTCAAAAGCGAAGGGTCGAGCTGCTCAATTAAGCGATCGCGTAGCCCGATCCCACTGTCGCTCCACCACTGTTTGCAGG
This sequence comes from Pseudomonas chlororaphis, assembly GCA_001023535.1. Taxonomy (NCBI): domain Bacteria; kingdom Pseudomonadati; phylum Pseudomonadota; class Gammaproteobacteria; order Pseudomonadales; family Pseudomonadaceae; genus Pseudomonas; species Pseudomonas chlororaphis. The sequence goes on along the minus strand of CP011020.1, from coordinate 5,638,251 downwards.
TGGGATACCCCGCACCATTCTCCAGCCGCGGCAATGAAGTGTCGCGGCTTTCGTCATACGACCAGCTGACTCGCGGGGTGCGTGAGCGATCGGTGTCGTAATAGCCAGGCGTGTCTAGAAAATAGCTTGAGCCGATCCAGGATGCGTCGTGACTTTGTGCCTTGTCCAACTGCGGGCGGTTGGTGAACAGCCGAGAGCGAGAATAGCCATAGCAGTCACGAGTGAAGTCGGCGACTTCCTGCAGCAGCACATGGCTATCGATGCGAGAGCTGTCGATCTCCATACGCATCTGCCGGATGTCTGGCGCGCAGGGGACAGAGGCAGTGGCCGCGGCGGTTACGCCTTTGCTCAAGGCATGCACCAGAAACCACCATATCGGGACGTTGGCAGAGCGCTCGCCGATGGTATTAAAGGTGGTCCCCCAGGCAGTTTCTGCTGGCTTGGCCACGCTGACACCGCAGCGCTGACTCGCCGCATCATCGAACGCCATCGAGGCGAGGCTCAACGGAAAGACCGGCGCGCAACCGAACAACACGACTATGTAGGCCAGCCACAAGCGGTTCTCGATCCGCGGTACCGACAGTAGTCCTTTGTTGCCTTCATCTGCGCCTTGCTGACGTGCCGACAGCCACTCCTGCAAGACGATTGCACCGAAGGGCGCGGCGAACAGCCCCGTGTCGGACAGGACGCTCCAAACCCCATTGTTGATGATCCAGCCCAGCAGCGAGAGGTAAAACTCCAGGTAGCTGTTGGTGCTCATGAGCATGGTGGTGACCTCACAGTCGGGTGAGCTCGACGCAGGTAAGGAGTACGAGCCCTAATATGCCGATGCGTTTGACGCGGAGTCGATCTGGTGGTCGTTGTCGGTAGCGCCGAAGCAAATCCCACCAGAGCGCAAAGAGGACACCGTAGAGCAGGGCACGCCAGCACTGTAGATAGGGCCGTGCGGATTCGAATGCCTGCTGCCAGGTCTCGAAGCTACTCAGCGCAGTGCTACCGAGCCAGGCGACCAGTGTGGCGGTCAGGATCATCACCGCGGCAATCACCAGATTCGAAAGCAATGTGAATAGGAATGAGCGATTCATGACTTACTTGCGCCTGGCGTCGGCATCATTGAGTCGGCTCGGCTCGGGGTCACCTTGCTCCACGGTACGGGAGGCATCGGCACCGCCGGCATGCCGATCGAGCACCAGGCTCGCGGTATTGGTGGCGAGCATCTGCCGGACCTGTAGTTCGGTCTGCAACAGGCGAATTTCGCGCTCCAGTACCTCGATGTTTTTCGTCAAGGCAGTTTGGGCCGGCTCGGCGGAGGCGATGTTCGGTTCGTGACTGCCCGCCAGCAGCGTGCGCAGCAACAGGAGCGCCTTGTCGAGTACACTGGACAAGGCCGTCTCACTGGCCAGACGCCGTGCCAACAGATCTTGGTCGGGGTCATCCCGCAGGGCTTCGATCACACCGCGAGTTACCGGCAGCATTGGGCTGGAAGCTTTAGCCAGATTGTCTGGAGTAGTAGACAGTGAGCCGGACAGCAGCCCCTGCAAGGCCTTGAGGCGTTCGCTGTAGGCCTCCTGAATCAGCGGCGTCAATCCGCTGCCAGCGGTAGCGCGCAGGGTTTCGCAGCTGTCACAGGTCGCGACTTCACTTTCACCCAACACGCGAACGGCCCATTCGGATTCCTCCTGTGGCGACACCCACGTCTGGCAAATGGCTCCTCCCAAACAATCGGTGCTACTGATCAACGTACTGTCATCCACCGTCCGGTTATGCAGCAGGTTGTAGCCCGCGCGAACTACGTCGGAGGTCACTCGAATGGGTGTTTGCCCATTCCCACCAGCCTTAGAACCACCAACCCAGGAGACTCCATTATTGCCGTTACGGGCCTCGGTATTTTTCACCGCAGCCACCGCATCACCGCCGGTTTGCTCCAGATTGCCCTGCATCTCTTGGTTCTTGGCCAGCGCGCCCCAACCGGCTTGACCGACCTTGTCCGCCATCTTTTCGGCCATGGCCTGGCAGGTCAGTTTGGAGCGGTCGAAGTCGATGCGGCCTTGCATCACCCCATTACTCAGCAACTCATAGAGGCCGGGATTGGCGCGCTGGATGATCAACGCTGGTAGTGACATCACCGCTTGGGTCGCGTTCTGCACAATGCTGCCCATGATCTGCTGAAAGCCTTCGGTAGCGCCGTTCAGCTGGTTTTGCAGGGTGTTGGTGAGGCTCATGTTTCCGCACATCATGTTTGCTCGCCAGGACCCGCCGACGCCGAGACCGCTGGGCCGGTAGAGCGAGCTCGGTGAGCCCACTGCGGAGCCGCCACCGATGGTGTACATCACTCGATCGTCGAGTACTCCGCCTTGAGTGCCCAGGCGGTAATCGTCCTCGGCGGCGTGGGCATGAGCAGCCATGAAAAGCAGTTCACAGAGCAACAGACCTATCACGCCCAACCAGGGCCGTGCGAGAAGCTGGCTCATGAAGCACCTCCTTCGAAGTCGATGCTGAACAGAAAGGTCTGGCCCTCTCGTTTGCAGCAGCTATAGGGACGCCACAGTGACCAGGCGTAGCCGCCGTCCGCGCTCTGTACCGGATCGCTGGGGAAGATGGCGCAGGTGGGTTGAACCTGGGGATAGAGCAGTTGCCATTTGTGAGTCGATGCGTCGTTTTCAACGATCGGGCCGGGTGGCCAGTAGCCGTCGCGTGGTATGGGTAGGAGCGGTAAGTACGCATGCGGCTGTCCGTTGCGGGTAATCACATCGCCCGCCCGTTGCGCCATCACCGCTGAAGCTTTGAAGTCATCGGCCTGTACCAGGAAGCCCTGACGGGGATAGACGTTCCCCCACATGTTCCCCAGCGCCTGACGGCCGACTTCGCGGATTCCCGGTATGAGGGATTCGGGGTAGAAGTTTTCCGGGATGCCATGGCGCCAGGCCAGGGAGTCCAGGGTGCTCAGGTAGTAGGGCAGGAAAGCGAAGGCACCACTGGCGCAGGCGTAGCCGGACTGCGAAGCCAGTTGCGTTGCAGCCCAGCCACCTGGGTGACCGATGCCGTCAACGTTCTTGAAGCGCGCCAGATTGTCGCGATGGGTGTTCGGCGTGATCAGGTTGCCGCCACCTTCCGCACCGCTGATGGGAGCGGATAGGGTGGTCATTTCGGTCCAGGGATTATTGCCTGTGGTGGCGTAGCTTGAGACCACCAGCTCAGGAATGAAATGACGTACCTTGGGTGAGGTTTTGACTGTACAACCGAAAGGCGTGCAGAGAAGCCAGAAACAAATGCCAACGACCCGGTATTCGAGGCAATTTGGCGAAAGCACGGAGGTCGTGATGCTGCTGGTGTCCAGCGCCACGCTCGGCCCACACGCCAGCAGTACGCTAAGTGCCAATGGTCGTAGCTTCTGGGGCGTATCTGATGGGCATACGACAGGCATGATCCAGGCTCTTTGGGGCTAATGGCCTGGACACGTTCAATGATTGAACGTACACCGTCAGTGGTAAAACTGAAGCTGGTGTCGTCGGTTTACAAGGATTTATAGGACGATGAAAGAGCTACTCAATGTCCAGCACGCGGCGAAGGGCGTCAGATTCGATGAGTAGCTGATCTGCGGTGATCTCAAAAATATTGGCGAGTTTGCACAAGACCAATAGCGACGGGTTACCTACCCCTCGTTCGATTTGACTGACATAGGTACGATCCACCTCGGCCATGAGCGCCAGTTGCTCTTGGGTAAGGTTCCTCACACTCCGTATCAAGCGGATGTTCTCCGCCAGTTGCAGGCGAAGCTGTTCGTAGTCTTGAGTCATGCGCGCAAATTGCGCTTTGAGGGACTCTCAATCCACGGGATATAGTCTACATTGGTATTGTTCTACGCCATTTGATGCTCGCGCCCGTTATTGAGCGTTCATTTGGCGCCGTTAAGATTTTCGAGGCTCGGGCTCTACGTTTAACCATAAATCAGAATTTAGGGTGTGTATGGACGAAAACTACATTTCAATTCCTGCGGCAGATGGTTGCCCAGGTCTTCTGACGCCTTGGGGCAATGAGTTTGGCCCAATGATCGAACGTGGTGTGCAATGCGCCCAAGCATGGCTCGATGCGGCCGGCGAGATTCCACTGTGGTGGGAGCTGGCGCAAATACGAAAAACCCTTCCTGTCGGTGACTGCCAGGATGCTTTTGAAGCCGGATTTCTGTTAAGAATTCAACAGCGGCTTCGAGGCGCATCGTAATAATCTATCGTTCGCTTTAGAGCGCAATCCGAATGGATTTTTCTACGCGGGCTCTATTCCTCGCGCTCTATCGATCCGCTCAGCTACCTGATACGCCGCTTCCAACTCCGAGCAGCCGTTGCTCTGCATCAGCCTCCAGCGCTCGGCTTTCTCCTCGGGCTCGGTCATGGCCAGAGCGAGATAAAGGCTGGGCGGCACGGCCCTAAACAGCGTTTCAAGCTTTTTCGAGAGTACGACCCCTTCGGTGTATTTCCCAGGCTCCTTGCTAGCGGAGAGCAACAAGGCTTTTTGCGCCGGTGTGAGCTTCTTGAAGCGAGCAATCTCCTCAATTTCCGCAGGTGGCATGTTCAAACAAATCCACCATTCGATCATGTTGAGCATGGTCTGGGCGGCAGTGGGAAAGTCGGCAAGGTTTTGCGTCGCCAACCAGAACCAAGCACCGAGCTTGCGCCACATCTTCGTTCCCTTGACAACGAATGGCGCCAACAACGGGTTCTTGGTGATGATATGACCCTCGTCGGTGACCATGATGATCGGCCGACCCAGGTACTGATCGCGCTCGGCCAGGTTGTTCACAGTGTTCATCAGACTGATGTAGCTGATGGACATCTGGGCCTCGTAGCCTTCGCGAGCGTAAGTGGCGAGATCGACAATGGTCACATCGCTTTCGGGCCAAGGCGTGCCTTCGCGATCGAACAGTTCACCCTCGAAACCCTGGCAAAATAGGTCGATGGACTCTCCCATTTCCTGGGCACGCTCACGACGTTTCTCCGGCAAGTGCGCGTCGGCGGCGACGCGCAGCAACGCGTCGCGCACGTCGCGGGTCAATACCTGGCGACCCGATGCGACACAGGTCTGTGCCGCATCGAGAATGCACTCGCGGATTAGACTGCGATCGGCTCGACTCAGGCGCGCCTCTTCCTTGGCCTCGCCGCCGGTGATCATCAGGCGGGCGGTGATTTCCAGTTCGCCGAGAACATCGCGCTGGTCTTCGCGACTGGCTACTGCCTCATCGTCCCACTCATCGATCGACAGGCTTGCTACTTGGTCCGGTTGCTCGACCAGGCGCCAGGCATCGGCGAACGGGGCGAGACTGACCAAGGCGCCAGGTTTCAATTGGACCTTGTTCACCGACAGGCCCTGTGTCGCGAAGTAGTCTCCCTGCAAGCCGAATGAGTTGCCGGCTTCGACGATAAACAGGCGAGGGCGGTACACCGCCATGACTTGCATCAGTAGGGTGACGAGGGTGGTCGACTTACCAGCGCCGGTGGGGCCGAATAACAGCAGATGGCCGTTCATGGCCCTGTCCAGACGAGACAACGGATCAAAGCTCAACGGCGAGCCGCCACGATTGAACAGGGTGACGCCCGGGTGGCCGGTGCCAGTGCTGCGACCCCAGACCGGAATGAGGTTCGCTAGGTGCTGCGCGAACATTAAACGCGTGTACCAGTTGCGTGTGTCGCGGGTCGGGTTAAAAGCCATCGGCAACCAACGCAGATAGCTGTTGCAGGCGGCAACTTCGTCGCCTTCGCGTACCGGCTGTAGCCCCGCACCCAGCAGTGCGTTGGCCAAGCTGACCGAGCGCAGGTGCAGTTGCTGCTCATCGTGACCGCGCACGTAAAACGCCAGCGTGCCACGGTACAGCTTATGCTGGCGGCCGATGATCGCGCGGGCCTCTTCAACATCCTGACGGGTCTGGGTCGAGGCCAGGTTTTCACCGATGGCTTTACGAGCCAATCGGTTTAGCTGGTCCTCAAGCACATCCTGCGGTTTGACCACCAAGGTCAGACTCATCACCGTACCGTCGGGTAACTGGTCGAACAGCGCATTCATCGCGTCGCCCTTGCGGATTTCCCCGGTGAGTTGACCAATCAAGGGGGCCCGGCGCAGTTTGTCCACCACCATGACCCGGTGGGGTTGATCGTCGAAAAACCAGAGTCCGCGCTGCACATCCGAACGTGGCTCACTGAAAAAGAGCCGTTCGGCGAAGTCGTGATCGAAAGGTAGTTCCAGTGACTCGCCGTCGCTTGGCTCCGGATAGGCTACGCGGCGGTAGAACTCCTCGGGTGCTTCATCGGTGAGCCTGGGAGCCGGGTTGAACCAGGGCACTAACCAGGCATACAGACCTCGGCCATCGACTCTCGTCGATTGCACCCCGCATGCTTGCAGCGACGCACCAATTCGTTCGCAAGCCTGTTGCAGGGATTGCGCCGGTGTAAGTCCCATTTCCTCAGCGTCAGACTCAAGCCAGCGATAGACCACCAAACGCACCCGCCGATTGTTACCGCGCCAAGGTAGGCGCGTCACCACTTGGTCTTCAAACAAACCGCCAGGCTTGGCGATGGCCTTCAGATGACGGCGGCTGTGCTCCAAATACGCCTCGGTGAAGAGGGTGCCTTGCGCGCTGTGCTGAATATACTCGGTAAGCCGGGTCAGGTATGGACTGAAGTCGTTGTCGTCCTGGCAGAAAAACTGCACCACCCAGGGAGCCTGATCCAACTCGTCAAAACTGTCCTGCAATGCGTCCTCGAGGGCGTCGCGGGCGGCCATCAGCCAATCGGGTTCGCGCCCTTCGGTGCCGATCGGCAGCAACTCAAACACCGCGCCCACCGAACGATTGTCATCGAGCAGAAAACACTGCTCGGTGTCGAGGTACTCGACCCACGGCAGGTGATCGGTGAAGCTGGGATTGTGAGCATACAGTGCTGCTTCATCGGCCAAGGTGGCGCGCGGGCGCAATGGATGGCGCCAGGCTTTCCACGCGGCGGTGCGGTTCGAATCGCCGGTACGCACTACAGGTCTTCCTGACGTTCACCAGGTAATGCGTACTGCACGCGTTGGTAGAACGGAAAGACGGTCGAGTAACCGGGGACTGGTGCCTGCTCGGTACCACTCAAGTGCGGATACACGTACAGCACCAGATCGGGATTGGGTAGGCGAGGGAATAGGTTGCGGATCTCGTTCGCTGCGGTGCGAGTGTATGGTTCCTCGGGGGAAGCGGAGAACTCTGTATGAGCCAACGGGCGACATAGCTGTTGCCGGGCATCCAGCAATTGCTGCTGAGTGCCTTGCGAACCGGTGCCGTTCCAGATGTCCAGCATGGTTTGCTCGCCATGAGGCAGCAATGTGTCCTTGTCGCTGGAACACCCTGCCAGGAGCAGGCAGAGCACACTAATCGAGGTCAGACAGAGAAGCTTGGTCTTTTGCATGGCGAACGCTCCGGCCCTTGGGCTCGTAGTCGATGGTGATCTCATGTTCGAGGTGCAGCGCGACCTGTGCGGCCGGTGGCACGTACACGGCAGCAAAGGCTTCGCCATACAGCTTGTTGACCCACTCACGGATGTCGCTGACCCCACTGCTGAGAACTGAATTCAGCGCGCTGTTGCCACTGCTGCTGGTGACTCCGAGTGCACTGCCGCCCGAGCTGATCACGCTGCTGCTGTTCTGTTCCTTGTCGAGCAGAGCGGCGACACCCGCGCCGGCCGCGGTGATCAGACTCTGGCTGCCGAGGTACTGTTGGGCGTTCGAGCGGCGCTCGCCGGCAATGCACGGAATTCCGTACGGGTCGGATAGATAACCAAGTCCACCGCGAATTTTGTCCGTGTTTGTACTCTGGGTGGTGGAGGCGTTGCGACTGGTTACCGCCTTCGGTTGAGGCACTGTGCGGATGGTGCCATCAGTAAACACAAAGGTAATTGATTCGACCTGACCGCGTACGCAGGACAGGGTCCAATCTCCGGACGCCGTGCCACTCATCACGGCACCCGCGACGTCCGGCAGGTCGATGCCGTTGGCCGTCAGGTTCTCCGGACCGACCAGTACCTTGAAGGGATAGGGATCATTCACGGTGCCGTCCACTGGGATTCTGCCAATCAGCGCGGTCATGGCGACTGAGCCCATCAGCGTGGCGTTTTCAGGAATGGTGTAGACCGGCTTCGTGCCTTCAGTACGGTCAACGGATCGCGTCAGGTCACGCTCACCCTGAGTGGCGGCTTGCAGCTGTTTCTGGCTGCGATCAACCGCATTATCTTTAAAGCCTTCCAGTGAGTTGAAGGCGGTAGGCAGACTCAGTGCGGAGGCGGTCCTGGTTGTGCCTCGGGCGCCTGTAGGCGGAGCATCCGAGGGTTCAATCCACTGCAGCGCATCACTAGCAGAATGCTGCTCTTCGAACTGAGCACCGTCGCCAGGCTCAAGCCCTAATCCGATTGGCATATCCTTGCCATTGCCGGTCAGCCCCGACATCTGCTCCTGCAATTGCGTGAGCAAACCGCGAGCCTGACGACTGTCTTGTTCCGCTTTGACTCGTGCCTCGTTGGCTTGCCGGCGACCCTCGTCGAGCTGCTGGGTCACGCTGCCAAGCGCCGACTGGATACGCGAGTCGACGCTGTTTTCCCGCTCGCGCAGACGGTTGTTTTCCGTCACCAGCGAATCGTTGTGTTTCTTCAGACCGAGCATGTCGCTGCGCATGGCCTTCACCTGTCCGACCAGGGTGGCGACCGTGTCGCGTGGGGTATCACCAGCAATGCCCAAGGATTTGGCTTGCTCGGCGGATAACTGAATACTGCTCTGGTCAACTGGGCTCGCTGGCGAGGCCGTGCTGCCACCCGCGACCCAGCTTTTCAGGATGATAAACACCACGGCCAGCAGCGCAGCCGGCACCAGCCATTTGAGCAAGGCGTTAGCCTTCATCGTCAGCACCTCGCGCGGCGGACGGGAGCGGCACGGCATGTTCGAGGCCGGCACCGCGGGTGATGAGGTAGGCAATCGTGGTGTCTTCAGCACTGCTCACAGGTCCGAGGAAAGCATGTTGAAAGGCTGCGGCGAACAACGTGGCCTGAAGCCGACGTGGGTCGAGCTGCACCGTCGCTGAACCACGATTTCGCAACTTCACCGCCGTCACCCAGTAATCACCGAGTCGCCAGGCGGCGATGGGGGTGCTGGACACGTTTTCGGTCGGCAACAAGGTAGGCAGGTCGGTGCGCAGCTTGAGGGGGACGCGGTGTACGCCGGGCAGGGACTCCACGGTGCGCAGGGGCGCGTACAGGCTTTGCGCGGCGTAGCGCGTCAAGGAGACCGGGATCGGTGTACGTTCTGGGGCAGGGACGGTGCTGGTTTCAGTCTCGGTAGCTTGCACTTGAGCATTCTTGAGAATACGCACGGGCTCCAGCGGTTGATCGCCAGGCGTGGCCGCGATATCCAGCAGGATGATCTCGCCTGTCGCGACCGACTGTAGTTGCAGTCGGGTCGGTGCAATGGTTTCCGACGCGCGCAGGTACAACGTACCGCCGGTTGATTGCACGCGCAGCTTGCCCGTCAGATTTGAGGGCACACCAACGCGAACAGCCTCATCGACAAAGACCACCCGCTCTTGATTGATCACCAGTGGAACTGCGAGGGGAAGGCGTTCCCAGTGCATTAGCTCGACGGCCTGTGTTGCAACTCCCCAGAGTGCCAATGCGACAGTGAGTCCCAGGGTAGAAAACCGCTTCATGGCTCACCTCCAGGCAGGGAAATTTTTTGCGGGGTGCCCTGATAACAGTCCAGTGCCAATCCCCACTTGTTGCGTTCGGGGTCCAGATCAAAGCGCACCACGCGTAATGGATAACGCACCACCACCCGTTTCACCGGTTCGGCGGCGTAATACTCATCGGCGTTGAGGTCGAGCTTTACCAACCAGCTGTCGCGGTCGAGTTGCTTGACCCTCAGTTCCGGATCTTCGCTGTAGCCTCGACCGAGGATTTCGTAGACGCCACGTACTCGCTGGCGCAGTTCTCCGGCGGCCTTGCGGTACTCGTAGTCGCCGTCGAGAAAGGCCTTGCAGGCGGGTGTCAGATAGGACTGCAAGCCGTAGATAGCGCGACGATAATCCTGCTCGCCATCAGAGGGCCAACGGTTGAGTTGGCCAAAGATGTACAGGGCAAAGGCATAGACATTCTCTGAGGGGATATCCCACCACTTGCGCGTGCTGCCCGAGCGCAAATCCGGTGGTACATGCACGGTCAGATCGGTCGGTGCCGAGCGCCAGCCATACCAGAGTCCGGCACAGAGCAGGGCCAGGATCACCACCGCCAGACGCAGACTGAAGATATGGGCCTGCTGGGCATCGACCTTGTTTCGAAATCGACTCATCGCTGCCACCGAGACAGGGCAGGGCGCAGTCGACGCGAACGACGGACCGTCCAGGCGCCGGAATGGAGAATCAAACTGCCGCGCCTCAGGTGCCAGCGGCTGGCCAACACCCATTCGAGCTTACGGTACAACCAAGTCTCTGGGCGGGCCCGTTTGGCCCGACGTAGTAGTGTGCCACCGGCCAATAACACCACCGCCATACTTGCGATCATGCTGGTCGGCGCCACTGCAATGGAGGCAGTAGCAATCGCCAGCGGTACACCCAGGACCAGGCCGATGAGTGCGCCAGCACCGAGTGCTATCCACATCTCATCATTGGTCAAGCCGCGCAGCACGGCGGGATCACGATTGAGTCGCTCCGGCAGAAAAACCAAGGTGCCGTCGGCAAGACGTTCGATAGTGTCGTTCATGCCAACCTCACAAGATCGCCGCGGCTTTGGTCAGGAACCAGATGATGATCACCACCAGCAGGGCGCCGATGCCAACCACCGCGCCGAGGTCTTTCCAGGTCTTGCGCTGGTTCTGAACGTCGGCATACACGGTCAGCGAGTGCCAGGCCACACCCAAGAAAGCGAGCAGGGCGATCAGCAAGCCGAGCAGGATGCCGCCGTCGTAGGCGTAGTTTTTGATCGTGTCGATCAGGCCAGAGCCTTCGCCACGGGAAGGGGCTTCCATGGTGGGGAGCTCGGCAAAAGCCAGGCTCGAACCGAGTACCAACAGCAAACCGATCAGTCGCTGGCTGGCGCGATCACACAGGTTATTTTTCAGCGGAGCAAGGCACTTGAACATGATAGCGATCTCCTGGTTTAGGAAAGGGTGAAGAACATCAAAACCAACAAGGCGAGCAGCACGCGTACAGCGCTGCCTCCAAACGCGCCAAAGCGGACGCTACCTGCTACCCAACCTCGGTATGCCGTCCACATCACCCACGCACACCAGAGCAATGCGAGAACGAGAACCAGGGACAGCCAGAGCGTCGAACTGCTATGCGCAGAAAAACCGGAGGCGTTTTGGAAGGCTGCGGTTTGAGCGTCTGTCATGCTCATGGCGATGGCTCCTGAGGAGGAGAGTCGAGACGGTAATCGCCGGTTAGATCACTGGGGTCGTGAGGTTGAGCACGGGAGGGGGATAGATAGCCCCTCACACCGAGACGAATTCGCTGGATGTCTTGAGTCAGGCGAGGGTAGTCAAAACGGTAGCGCGCGCCTGATTCTGGAGCTTCGTAACGTGATGCCTGTTGCGTCAATATTTCGAGAGTATCGAGCTGTTGGAGGAGTAAATGGAGCTTCTGCTCCTGTTCACTGCCAGCAGAGCTAGCGCCGTAAGCTACGATTAAACTAAATACAAAAAAACGCACGGGAAAGATGGGCATCATAGTTCTCTCAACGTTGATATGGCATTAAGATTAACGAGAAAGGAATGAGTGTCAGTACATAATTCGAACAGGGTGTAATCGTTTTTTTAATGATTTCTGGAGTTGTGGATGTTGGGCGAAATTAAAGAGAAGGTCGGGGCTGAAGTCGTTAATTGTCTCATGGGGCGCACGGATGAAGAGATACTAAAATTTTTTAGGTTCGCAGCGGGCTTTGCAAGGAAGTACGCTATAAGTTATGAGCTTGAAGGCCCGATGTACTTGGTGCTGGATAATAGTATTGTTCAGTCTTTTAAGCATAGGGTGAAGGATTCTAATCGTAATCTGCAAGCGTTGTCCTATGTCACTTTTACTAGGTTTGTAACAGGTTGGAGTGATCGTGAGACATATCTTGCTGTTACGCCGGCAGCCCTCTACGAGCACATGGGGCGTCGAGGCGGGATTACTAATGAAGAAGTGTTAGGTGCACTTGAGGAGTTGCAGAAGTATTTTGTTAATACTGGCTTGCGTATATCGTGGGTCGGGTTTAATTCGATGGAAGAGCTGGTAGGGAGGCTTGCAGCAATACATGCTGATGATATTTACCTGACGAATTATTTTCGGGAAATTGAGGCGCGAGATTGGAGAACGGATCTCAAGGCTCCTTTTGGCGTGAAAATTCCACTAGGCATTGCGTATCGCGAGATACCCGATAACTTGCCATTGAAGTATTTCAGTCCTTGGTATGTGAAGTTTGTTTTGGCAAGTCGAATTGAGCGTTCAATTATTCGAGACTCTCAGCATGATCCCGACGCGCGTCCGATTGGAAGCGGTGAATTGTCTGACGCTTTAGCTGATCTTAACGAGTTCAACAGAAAAGGAGCACTGTCAGGATTAGGTGATATTGATATGTTACAGATATGCGATGGGTCGAGGCAGTATCGAGATAGGGCTGGCTTTGTTTTAGTGGGACAGACATTCGACCGTGATCTGGATGAGGTACTTAGATATCGGCATTCTTACGTCGAAAGCAAGGGCGTTGAATTCGGGACTCCGCATGCAGAGCAGCAGGTAAAGGATATGGTCAATTTTATGTTTTCACGACCATTTGCTGAGCATGAAAAACGTGCTGACTGGATTCGGCCTAGGTTGAAGGATTTTGTAGATGTGATTGCCGATGGTTGCCGGTATGCAGTCAGAAAATGATAGAGGTGCTGGGGTAGTTGGTGAGGTTTTAGATGGTATTAAATATATTTCTTAAATGCCGCTGCAGTGATTGCTGTTGCCACTCCAAGTATCGCGGCACACGGTAAAAAGATAGTTAGAGGATTGAGCGGAAAGGGCAGGGAGAGATAGATTAGCCACGGTGCGACAAGCAATGGAGTTACGGCTCGTTTAGCCCGGTGATAAACAAAACTGCTTTCCCTGCCCGCACCGAACTTTCGCAGGTCCCGACGCGTCAACCCATCGACAAAACCGGTGATCATGGCCAGCATAAACAGCGGTGTCGCCAACCCAAGAATCATTAACCGTACTACGAAAGTGAAGGCGACATACACCGCCGCCAGAACAAAATCCTCAATGTCGACGTAAAGTTGATTGAGCCAGCCCCAGTAGCCGTTACCCTGGCTCGATACGCGCGCCTGCTGAGCAAAATCCGCAAAACCAGTCTTGACCAGCAACCACTCATTGAGAAAGCCCAGCCAATTGGCGATTGTTTGCCCGGGTTGCTGGATGATGAGTGACAATCTGAAATGCTCGCTTAGCCAGCCCAGCTCGCTGTTCAGCATGGCTTGGCTGTGACGCCAACCTTGATCCCCCCAGAACAGCAGCAGCCCCGCGAACTCAATCAGAATTGAGAGTAGCAACGACGCTATCAGCACTCCAATTACCCGTAGGACGAGCCTGATCGCCGATACGATCAATCCTGGACGTTGGATAGGCTGTAGAGCGTTTTGCGTAGAGGCTGTCATCGTTATCCCATTGCATCGTGCCGACGGTGTCATGACGCTTTCTGAATGTTCCTAGCCGAAACCTGGACCATTGATGAGACTTACCCCACCTGATCCAGATTGAAGTCAACGGTTGGGCCACCGCCGCTCGTACTCCACCATTCGCCCGCTTGCTGGTTGTAAGTCGCCCGCATTCGCTGAGTGAGCTCTTGCAGGTCCTTGGGCATGGCATCGTCGTTGGAGGTTTTAGGTAATGGCATCCGCACCTTCCATAACTGCCCCCCGGCCTGGAAGGAGAACATTTGCCCCTTGGGCAGGCTGACAATATGAGCAGGTTCGATCAGCGGCACGCTGGTGCTGTTGACGCGATCCTGCGAGGACGAGGTGAAGTCCGTATTAGCCTCTGGGTCGGAAGTGTCGGTGGCCCCCGACACCAGGGTCTTGGTCAGCACATTGACCTTGGGCAACTGTTGGGTAAGCAGCTCAGCGGTAGCCGTCTCACGGACGCGAAGCATCTGTAGGGTGTTGAAGTTGCCTATGACCTGGCCGGCCTTGGCTCGGTTACCAATACGCGCTTCGATATCACTCAGAGTCTGGGTATAGGCCGTCACCTGGATGCCAGCGCCACCGCCTTTGTTGATCAGCGGAATGAACTCATCGCCCATCAGCTCGTTGAACTCATCGGCGTGTAGGTTGATGGGGAGTTTTTCTGTGCTGCTACTCTCTGTGGGTAGTCCCTGATCAATGCCATGTTTGTAGATGTGCCCGGCGACCGAAACCAGGTCGGCGAACATGGAGTTGCCCACCGCAGCGGCTACCTCCGCGTCGGTCAACGCATCCAGACCGACATAGACAATGCCGCGTTTTCGAATGATCTGCATCCAGTCGAAGATCGGCCGCGGGTCGTCCAGGTCGGTGTAGTTGGGGGCCAGTAGTTGAGCGGTTTTGCCGGTGGTGAGTTTCTCCAGCAGTGGCAGTAGCGAGGCGACGATCTTGTCGAAATAGGTCCGGTCGTAACGTACTGCCGAACGCAACCCATCCAATACCGGATCGAATACGCGTTTCGCCGCCAAGTATTGCTCGATGGCGACCACGCGTTTTTCGCGCCCGACCATATGCCGAGGCGTGTTTTTCTCGTTGAGTTTGCCTTCGATCTGGACGATGACTTCCCAGGCTTTCGCGTCGGTCTTAGCGAAGAACTGCTGGGCATATTCAACGAACAGCGCGTCGATGTTGACCACATGCCGTTGGATCTGTAGATAGTCCGGACGCCGACCCAGCTCGATCAGGGCTCTTGCGATAATGTTGACGAAGCGCCAGGCGAACTCGCGAAAAGCGGCGGAGTTGCCTTCGCCGCTGAGCTGCCCAGCGATGCGCGACGCTACCTCCGATATACGTCCAAAACGTCCCACGGCGTTGTATCGGGCCGAGATCTCTGGCCAACCCAGATGGAACACGTAAAACTCTTTCTCACGACCAGCCCGTCGCGCTTCGACATACATGCGTTTGAGCAGGTCGGCATCGCCCTTGGGGTCGAATACGATCACTACCTCGTGCTCGGCGCGGTGAATATCCTGGGTGATGTACACCTCAGCCAGTCGCGTCTTGCCAACACGGGTGGTGCCCAGTACCAGGGTATGGCCAACTCGTTCGCTCAGGGGAAGGCTGACCTCCATCTCGTTTGGTTCGACACCATGCAGCAACGGTGAGCCACCTACCGGTGGCAAGGGGCGTACGGGATTGAAAATACTGTCCCAGGCCGTAACGCGCCCCATGATCGAGAGTGGGAACGGCGCATGCTCCAGACGACGCTCCAGGCCTCGTGCCAGGCGATAGCCAGTAGGTGGATCGACATAACAGGCGACGGCTGGATCCTGGGCCTCGACCAGACGTTGTGTGTGCAGGCGAGTCCAGCGAAACCCGCGCCCCATGAACAGATGTTTGCGGCTGACTGGAATCTGTCGACTGGTCAGTTCATAACGAGGTAACCGACGGATGTTGCGGCGATAGCGCAGCACATCCCAGGCCTGGCGAAATCGCACGAGCCCGAACAGCGTGTAAGCCAGCGCCGTGACTCTGCCGATTTCAGGTGACAGGGCCACGGCCCAAGGCGAAAACACGCACAACAGCGCGGCCGCGATACAGATCGCTACGGTATAAAGCTCCACTGCCGGCCGAAGCTTGGATTCCATCGCATGGTCGGCCATGGCTTAGGCTCACTGTTCCAGCGAGGTAGCAGTAATCAAGACGGGGTAGTGATCGATCTGCAAGCGGGCGGCGATGTCGTTGCCGTTGACCGGCAGAATGGTGATGCCAGGAGCTGCTGCTCGGATCCGTGACAGGGCATTGGTATCGGCGACTTCCACGGCCAGGCCAGCCGCCTCAATCGCTTTTAACTCACCAGCACGTTGGCGTAGCCAATCCAGCGAACGAGGGTCGTCGCCCACTAGAAAGAACGGCTTTAAACCGGGCATTTTCAGCTGTCGAGATATGACTTTACCTGGACTCAGCTGAGAGCTTTTGACCGGCAATATCCACGCCTCATCGGGCGGTATGGACAGGTCTGCATAAATGGCCCGATGGGATGAAAGCCCCTTATTCGACTGAGGAGAATCCTTTGCAATGGCCAGTTGCGCGCAAGCGAAAGGTGCCAGGAACAAGATTGAGCAACAGGTGAGGGTAATTCGTTTCATGGAGATATGACCTGATTGAAGGAAAACAGTACCCGTTGGAGTTGGCGAGAAAAACTGGCGCGATAGCGAGCAGCAGGCGGGCCTCCCGCTGGGCGGTGGTAGCGTCCGGCAGCCAGTACCCAATCACCGGTGGCGGCGTGATGTTCACGCAGCAGCGCGGCGGTCACGGCGAGATTTCGGTAAGGATCGAGGGCTTCGCAGGGGCTGGAAAAGCGTTGCCCGTGATAACCCAGGTTGGTTTGTCCGAGTCCAACATCGACCCGCTTGGCGCCGTGGTGGGCGAGCGCCTGAACCAAGGCTTGGCACGCCGCTTGGCGAGTGACGAAGCGATAAGGTGTTCCGGCGATATTCAGTGTCCAAGGCCAGGGCAACAGCCGACCTCGCACGCGAATACCACTCTCCTGCAAGGTGATGGCGAAAAGAACAGCAGGAGGAATGTCTGCACCGTGCGCCGCCAGTTGATAGGCCGGCGGCGGCAGTTCGTTCGCATGAACCGTCAGTGCCATGAGCGTGAGTAACAAACTGCTCAGTTGAGACGTTGCCATTGTCCATTCACCTGTTGGAACGTGACAGGGAATGGGCCTGAAGCCCCCAAACTGAGCCAGTGACCACGGTCATGATTCAGGGTGATCTGCCGGCGCTGTACTCGAACCGGGTCGATGCCCGCCTGCCGTGCCCAGGTGCGGATGCGTTCATCGTCGCCTTGGCTGCCCACCAGGTAGATATCGAAAGCGGCGTCACTGTTTTGCAGACGCTGCGCTTCGACGACACATGGCTGGCAATGATCTTTCACGAACAACGCTGGGCGGGGCGCTACTGGGGAGTTGGCAGGGGAGGCGGACGCCATGCCCTGGATCGGCAGCAGTCCGGGAAACAGCTTGGCCCATGCGGCGGTATAAGCGTTCTGATAGGCCAGCTCGCGTTCGGCGCGTTTGGCCTCCAACGCGACCTGTAATTCGGCATAGCGCTGACGCTCCTGATCGGACTCGGCTTCGACCCCGAGAGCCGTCAATGGATCGAGAGTTGGACTCCAGAAACCGCGCGGGCCAGCTTGGATCTGCTCGAAGCGTGACCACTCTTGCTCGGACAATCCCCAGGTCGCAGCCTGAGTCGAACGGAGGCGCTCCAATGGGATGGTTTGAGTGTCTTGGGGCTGCGAATGGATCGCAGCGGTATCTCCCTGCGCAGCGCTAACGGCAACTATTGATACGAGACAGAGGACGGTCGGGAGCACTTTGTTCATGCAGACCTCTTAAGGAACCTGAACGGTTTGGTCTGGATGTCCGCTCACCGCAAAAATGACCGAGGTTGGTTCCAATGCTTTCAGGCGCCAGGTGCTGATTTGTTCGCCGCTATGCAGCAGTCGAACATCCGCGAGAGTACGGCTGTCATGCGGGGTGACCGCCAAGAAACGTTCGCCGCCGCGGGACTCAACACCCGACACTGAAAAGGGAGGCGAGAGTGGGACGGACTTGGGGAGAACGGTGTTTTTCGGTTTGGCTGTGGACGGTGGCGCTGGTGGTGATGGCTTGGAGCTGAGGTCCAGGAGCTTCTGCTCCACTTGTTCCAGGCGTGCCCGTAACGCAGTCATGTCAGCCTCGGTAGCCCGGGTTGCCAGACCGTCGCGCAATTCCTGAATTTCTTGTGCCCACTGGTCCAGCATCGGGTCGAGGACACTGGCTTGTTGCTCGCCGGTATCGACCATCTGCCTCAGGTCTTTCACCGCGTAATGCAGTTTTTCCTGCGTATCCTTGAGGGCGTTTGAGTCACGTTGCAGGGTGTCCAAGGTCTGTTGGTGTTGGATGCTGCTGTCCTGCAATTTCGTCATGCTCTGAGCCTGGTTATATAGACCACCGCTCAGCCCAGCGACCGCCAGGCACAGTCCCCCAACGATCAGGGTTTGAAACGTTGAGGCTTTCATGGGCGCGTCTCCAGCTGGGGGGACGGAGAAGAGGCGATCGGTACAGTTCGGGTCTCGGCTTTTTGTGGTTCGAAGCAGACTGAGCGATTGATATCGTCGACTGTGAGTTGCCAAGCCGGACCGGCCAGCACTTGCAGTGCGCTGCGCAACGGGATCGGTCCAAGGCGATAGTGTGCTGCTGGTAATGGACGGCTGAAGAGCACCTTCACTGGCGGGGCATCAGGACAGAGCGAATAGCCCGAGCGCAACAACACATAGTGCAGCGCATCCTGGACCGATGGACTCAGGTTTGACGGGATGCTGATGTCGATGATCTGGGCAAGCAGGTCTCGTTGTTCCCTAGTGGGCGCGGTGCTCACTAGCGTATAGCGGCCATAGCGAAGGTCCGCCTGATGACTGCCTTCGCCAGTATCCTTTTTGGATTGGCTCCGGCTCATCTCATTGTCGGGTGGTGGATGGGACGGCGATGTACTTGGAGCTTGCGCAGTGCACGCGCTCAGTGCGCCTAGCAGACAGACCAGCGTGAAAAAACGGGCCATGGAAAAGATTCCTCATGTCAGATTCAGTGCAGAACCTGACATGAGGGGAAGCGTGATTCAGTGAGAAATGCGATTCAGGGGGGCTCCGTATTAATGCGGCACATCGCATGGTTATTCGTCGAAAACCGCGAGCCCGGGCAAGACGGCCGCGTAGGGATCGAAGATCAATATCCGCACATCCGCCAGCGCCGCCAGGTACAACACATGGACCAAGGCTCCCGGGGTGCCGGCATCGAGTTGTTCTTGTTTGAGTGACAAGTAGGAGCGACCGTCGATTTTCAACAGCTGTTCATCCGTCCAAGGGGTGCCGATCAGCTTGCACCCGATGCCGTCGCAGTCCGGCAATTTGAACAGCTCGAAAAACAGACTCGTTGGCTTGGGCATTGCGTTGTACACCCGCTCCTGCAGGTAAGACATCGCCTCTGCGGGAAGATGGCTAGTGCTGATCTCCCAGGACCGACTGTAGTGCCCCGTTTCGAAGCTCAAGTGATGAATCACAGTTTGTGCTTCTTCCAGAGAATACAGATCACCGACATGGCGCCTCTGGTTGAGCCTTTCACCCATTACCGCGTAGACGACTTGGCGGACCAGTCCAGTGGTCTGGCAGCATTCATCTAACTCATTTGGAATGGATTGGCCTTCGCTGATCAAGGCGAAATCATCATTGAACAAACAGCGGGACAGTTGTAGTTCATCGTCGGACAGATGGGCTTGCGAGTGGTGCAAGGAGCGAAAGCAGGGCGGACAGTATTCGTCATAGGTGATTTGCAGTAGCCGCTCGATATCCAGGCTATGGTAGCCACGCATAAAAGGATTTGAATCTACCAGCGGAACTGAGTCTTGATGGATAGGGTTCATAGGAAGCTCTCCAGGCTAACAATGAACAAGGCACCCGAGAGTGCCTGTAAGCGTTAAAGCCAACCGTATTCGGCAAAGGACAGCGGACGGCCTTCGCCAACGATGAAGTGGTCCAGTACACGCACTTCGATCAGCGCCAAAGCTTCCTTCAACCTAACGGTCAGGATGCGGTCTGCCTGGCTGGGTTCGGTGCAACCAGAAGGGTGGTTGTGAACAAAAATAGCGCCTGCGGCGTTATGAGCCATGGAGCGTTTAACGACCTGGCGAGGGTATACGCTGGCACCGTCGATGCTGCCGTGAAAAAGAATTTCGAACGCAAGCACTCGATGTTTGGCATCGAGGAAGATCACGCCGAAGACTTCATGCTCCTGTTGAGTCAGTTGCAGTTTCAGGAATGAGGCCACGGTCTCAGGAGAAGTCAGACCTGGGCCGCGGGTGAACAATCGACGATCCAGAATATGCAGCGCTTCATCGATCACGCGATTCTCGTGTGCGAGCCGATCAGCTTCAGGATCGGTGGTTTCAATCAGTGTGAGTTGATTACTCATGGGGTGCCTCCGAGTTGGATCGGCAGGGGCACACACCCCAGGGGAGTGGTATCCCCTGGCTGGGTATGAAGTGGTTGTGAGCAGGTGTCGAGCCGTTTACAACCGAGTGAATTGGTGGCGCTGACCGTGCAGAGGAGAAGCGCAGCCATCGCAGGGCTGCGAGGAAAATCCGTTTATTCCCCAGCCGGCCTCGGAATCGAAGTCGGCACTGACGGGTATCAGTCGAGCCAATCCAGGTGGAAGAGCGGCGATGCGTTGAGCGATTTGATCCGCTGTTTGATAAAGCGAAAGCGTGCTGTAGTCCTCATAAGCCGCAGCGCACACGCATTCGTCGCAAAGCCAGAAGGATTCCATAAGATGGCTCCCATGTCGGTTAAAAAAAGGCGCCCGAAGGAGCGCCTTGATGACGGGCTTTACGAACCATTCAAGCGGACCGAACGGTTTGAGTAGAGACACGGCGAGCCGGGCGTGACGAAGGTTTAACTTCGGGTTCGTTCTCTTCACCTTCGGCATCAGACGATGCAGGAGGAGGTTCATGGGTAGGCGCTTGCTCAGCAGGTGCTGTTGCTTCCTGCCTGGCAGGCGCTTTGTACTCGAGCATGCCGTTGACCTTGATCCAGTCGATGAACAGCAGACGACCCTTCAGGCTGGCGCCTGGTTGGCCTTGTTTGACGCCTTTCTCGTAGAGAAACGGATCAATCCACAGATCGCCGATACGAAACGACAGCAACACCTTTTTCTCGGCATTGACGGCGTCCATGTAGAGGCGAATCAAGCGTTCAGCTTCGCCCCCAGCGACCTTGCAATCGAAGCGAGTGTATTCCACCGCATCGGCCGCACCGTGCAGAGCTGCAATATCGCAGGCCATGAACGGCTGTCCGCGGCGAACCTGTACTTCACGCACACGGTTGAGGTAGCCAATGCCGGCGGTATGTAGATTGAAGTAAGTCACTTCTTGAGGTTGGTTGGCGTGGGCCATGATGGTTCTCCTGTTACAAGGAAAAACGGCGGCGCACGATCCCTGACGGGAAAGTGAACCCCGTCAGGGTGGGTAAGGTGAGGATCAGCAATGAGCTGCCCGCCATCGGTATTGATGAGGGACAGGACGATGCTCTGGGTGAATAGCGATACAGCAGAGGGATGTCTGTGGCAAAAATCCGCAGGCGGGGGAGTGGGCATTCATCACCGCTGGAGCGGTAACCGTGCGAGCTTCCGGATGCTAATCGCACTTGGGTAAACCACCACGAACGTGGCGTAGCCTTGAAGGTTCAAGCTACCTGGGCTGGGCTGTCAACGACAGCGAACCACGCCCTTTGTATAAGCCTGTCACAGGGGAGCGTCAAGACGCTGCAACCCGAATTTTTAGGGCCGGAATACTGTGGCGGTCACTGGAATGAAAAAAATGAAGAGTGGGCCCGGCGTGCGGCCAGGCGAAGAAGAGAAAAGCCACCTTTGGCCGTCTCACACAGCGGACAAGCCCCTCGCAAAGCTTGATTAAACCGCGTCACGACTCGCCAACCGACCCTTGTCGTGGCCTGGGTCGGAAATTGCTGGCACGCATCCGCGCACAAAGGGTGCCCAGTGTTTCCCCGGTGGGCCCCGGGACTGAATACAATCGCCGAGGCGGATGACCGTTGTTGCCTGGTAGAAGCAACAACGGTCATCCGCCTCAGCAATCAGGTCGAGCACAAGTCAGGAATGCAATTCCGGAGAAGAGAAAAGGCTCCGAACTCTAAGAGTCCGACCGAGCTACCCGGAGCGAGTCGGTCTTGGGTCGCCGTTGGCGATGATCCTGAGGTACTACAGCAAAGGGGGCGGGGCGACGTCAAGGCCAAGGCAGAGCGTCCACCTCAGGGTTTCCATATCGAACTCCAGCGAATGATGAGCTTACTTGCTGCCCAGATGAGCGGCCAATTGTTCGACAGTCGTCAGGATAAAGGCGCGGTCGCTTTCCTCCAGTCCACTCAGTAGGCCCGCAATCATCTGGCCTTGGTCATTGGGACGATTGCTCGACTCCGTCAGCAGTTCATCCATACGGCAGTCAAAAATATCCGCCAGCTGCATCAGCTTGACCACGGAAAGCTCCACCACACCCCGTTCCAGGCGCGAGATGGCTTCGCTGCCGATCCCTAAGCGTTCAGCCACCTCTTCCTGGGTCAGATTACGCTCGGTGCGGTGCTTCGCGATCATGCGCCCGATTTGGGCTTGGGTTGGATGTTTATGTGCCAAGTGATGAGTTCTCCGGTTCAACCCGAATGGTTGAGCAAAGACCCGTTGACATGAACATCCTTAAAGGTTGAGTATCGACTTGTTAGGTTGTAATGATGACTGAAATTGCATTGCATCGCGATGTGGTTTCTATTCCTCGGCATCAGAGCCCAGGGTGGTCAGTGAGAGATGATTGGTCTAACAGGGCCGCATTGAGGGATGGTTGAGCATGGAAGAGTCGAGCAAGGACGTCACGGATTTGATTTGGGATCGAACACTGGAGTTGTTCATCAAGATCCATGATTGTCCTGATAACCCCGAACACTTGGACAGTCTTGTCCATTGGCTCAACGAAGATCCTGCACACCTGAAAGCGTTCAATGAATTGGGACAGATATGGATTTCGACGGGCATCGCCTTGGCCCGTGAAATCGGACAACCGCTAATTGACCTGGAGAGGGATCAGTCTCCGTTAATGACACACTGATCGGTACATTCCATTGATGCGTCATGGGCGTCGCGTATCTTTTCTGATTGGGATGGTGCCCTTGCAGTCCGGGTAGTGGGAGCAGGACCAGTACGGCCCTGATTTTCCCGTGCGTCTGCGCATTGATGCGTTGCAAATGGGGCAGGCTAGGCCGCTTTTTTCGACCGGTAACGCCAAGGTGAGCTCTGCGCAGTGTTCGACCAATTGCGTGACCCAGTTCGCCTGCTTGGCGACGAATGCATCAAGGGTTAGACGTCCTGCTTCGATTTCGTCTAGCGCCTGCTCCCAGATCGCCGTCATACCTGGATCCGTAACTGCTGCGGGTACCGCTTCGATCAGGGTATGAGCCGCTGCGGAGGCCACTAAAGCGCGTTTCTTCTTTTGCAAATAACCCCGATCAATCAATCCCTTGATGATGCCGGCTCGAGTGGCTTCGGTACCGATACCTGTGGTGTCCCGGAGTTTTTGTTTCAGGCGTGGGTCGTTGACCAGCTTGGCTACGTTTTTCATCGCCTTGATCAGATCGCCCTCGGTGAGCGGCTTGGGCGCGCTGGTGTGCATCGACTTTAGTTCGACATTGTTTACTGTGCACTGTGTGCCCTGTTGCAAGACGGGTAAGACTTGGGCTTTTCGACTGGACTCATCCTCCTCAGATGTATCGTGGAGCAAGCCTTTCCAGCCTTGGACCAGGATCTGTTTACCTACAGCGGTCAATCGCTCTGCGCCACACTCCAGTTCGACCTGGGTCCGGTCAAACTCATGTTGCGGAAGAAATTGCGCGAGGTAGTGACTACGAATTTGTTCGTAGACTTGGCGCTCTTGTTCAGACATCCGCGCCAGATTCGCCGGCTCAGTAGTGGGGATGATGCCATGATGCGCGGTGACCTTGGCATCGTTCCATGCCCGTGAGCGTAACGATCGGTCGAGGCTTGCGAGTGCAGGCCGTAATGCGGGATCCGTTTTGAGCAGGGCATCAAGGACCGCCGGAGCCTCGTCGAACATACTTTCCGGCAGATAACGACAATCGCTGCGCGGGTAGGTGGTGGCTTTGTGCGTTTCATACAGCGCTTGGGCGATGTTCAGGACTTCCTGTACACCTAGCCCCAGCTTGCGCGAGCAGACTTCTTGCAGGGTGCTCAAATCGAAGGGCAAGGGCGGGGCTTCACGGAGATGCTCAGTCTGCAAAGAGCGCACTGTGGCGGTCCTAGTGTTAGAAATCGCTTGGGTCGCCTGACTTGCTAGTGTCTGCTGAATGCAGCGGCCGGACTCGTCCTGTTCTGAACTTGGTGGTGACCACGACGCAATGAATGGATGGCCCATTGAGGCCAGGTGCACATCCACCTCCCAATAGGGCACCGAGACGAAGCTGGCAATTGTGCGATCTCGATCAACCACCAGGCGCAAGGTGGGAGTTTGGACACGTCCAACCGACAGTACGCCGTCGTAGCCCGCCCTCCGACCAAGAAGGGTAAACAAACGACTGAGGTTCATGCCGATCAGCCAGTCGGCGCGACTGCGGGCGAGGGCGGCTTGATAGAGCGAGAAGGTCTCTTGACCTGACTTCAGTGAAGACAGTGCTTTGCGAATTGACGTCTCGTTGAGTGCCGATAACCAGAGGCGCTGCACGGGGCCTCGATACTTGCAAAGCTCCAACAGCTCGCGGGCAATCATTTCACCTTCACGATCAGCGTCGGTAGCAATGACGACGGTGGAAGCCTCACGGAGCAGGCGCTTGATGACTTTGAGCTGTGCCGCAGTTTTGGGTTTGGCCTCGACCTGCCAGTGCGTAGGGATGATCGGTAGATGATCCAACGACCAACTCTTGAACTGCTTCCCATAGGCTTCAGGAGGGGCCGTCTCCAGCAGGTGGCCTATGCACCAAGTGACGGTTGAGTCGGTGCCGATCAGGCAGCCATCACCACGTCGGGTGGCTCCGAGCACTTTGGCAATGTCTCGACCTTGGGAAGGTTTCTCGCAGAGGAAGAGGCGCATAGAGCTGCTCCGGCTTGAGTTCAGAGCAGCGTTGTTGGAAACGGCAGTGGCTAGATACGAGAAACCTGAATGACAGGTTCCTCATATTAGTCGGTGACGGCAGGCTTGAGTGAGCCGAGGGGGCTATCCAGTTGTGGTTGAGCGGCAGTGCGGGTAATTACACAGACATTGGCCACCCATTTGCAGTCGAACTGACCACTCATTTGTATCGGCTTTGTCCATCATGCTGCGTGGACATATCCGGCACAGGACGACCCAAAGTGGCCTTTCAAGAAAGGCAACTAACGGCCAAAAGCGGACTTAACGTAAACCATTCTGTGCCAGCAACTTTGAGACTGAGGAGCTCTTTACCTCTTCAGATAGGTGCGCCTACGACCGCTCAGCTGCGGCCGGATTAGCAGGGAGAGGTGTGAGCAGCGGAAATCTTGATTCACAGTAAAGGGCATGGATCGCGCTTCGGAGTCACAATAGTGGTCCGACGTATCGCCCGAGTCACGCCCACCCGCAGTACTAAAAGATCCTGGGCGCAGATTTTTGGATTCTGCGGGGCTTTGGCAATGCGCTGGTAAAGGCCGTCGTAGATGATGACCTCGTCGAACTCCTTCCCTTTAGATTTATGTATCGTCATCAGATGGATGCCACGCCAGTCCTTTTGGGCTGCAGCGAAATGCTCCTGCATCAAGGCACTTCGGACTGCCTCTTCAGCCCCCATGTACTCTCCCTGGGCGCGCCACAACGCACCCAAATTGGTTCGCAATACTGAGCCTCGGTGCAGCAGTCGTAGGTAGCGAGCATCTGTTGCTACTTGTTTCAAGGCTTCCGCAGTGGACGATGCCAATAGGCCGCGCAGGTATAACCAGTCTTCCGCAGGGTCGCCCGTTAATTGCAGTTGCCGCCGCAATTCTGAGATGCGCTGAACTTCGCTGACAATCAACAGGCGCTTGGAGCCGCGGATCTTTCCCGAGGAGAGGAACCCGCTAAGAGCATCCGCCAGGTCAAGCTCGGTCTGTGGGGTAGGCCTGCCCCCGCGCCGCCCACGAATGTGCGAGTGAAGTGCGCCGAGCATGCGGCTCGCCACATCGCCAGCGGTACCTCCCGCCAGTAACGTGGCGATAACGCCAGCGGCTAGAGCCGGCGGTTCAGCATCCATTGCGACGTCGTGATGTAGCGCTGGCAGACCATCAGCTGCAGAAGAAAGGTAGTCAGAAAAATCGAGCATCAGCCGCCTGGATGGCACCAGGATCGCGATCGATTTGTCAGGTACTTTTTTGAGGCGATCCAACGCCGAGAACACTGCAGCCTTGGCGGTGAAGTGCAGGCTCTTGCCATACATGAAGTCGTAACGCGTGATTTTGACCTGCTGGTAGGCCTTGCCCTTGTTTGCGCCAGTGAGCAGGTCATTCCCATAGGCCGTGATATCGGTACCGCTGCTGCGATGATTTTCACCCGCGAAATCGAAATGGGCGGCGCCGAAGTTCTCCAGAAATTCTCCCACCCGCCTGGGATCAGCACCTCGAAACTCATAGATCCGCTGTTCGGGGTCGGCCAGTGCAATGAGGCGACTGCGCTTTCCAAGCTGCTGAATCAGCGCCCATTCATCACTGTTTGTGTCCTGAAATTCGTCGAGGATGATGATGGGATAGGTGTCGGAGAAGATGGCGCCTAACCGATCACTGCGGCTCAGCAGTTCGCTGGCCAAGCTTGCGAACAAGTCGAAATGCAGGCGGCCCTCCTGTTCGAAAAGGCGTCGCTTCTCATTTTCGTGCTGGGCCTTATCGATATCTGCCAAATGCGCTGCTGCTTCGGGCGGTGGCAGAAGCTGCAGGTTCGGTCTGCCATTCAACAGATAGGCATGGCTTCGGAGAATGCTCCATGCGAAACCGTGGTACGTGCTGACCTCTAGTTGCTTCAGATCCTCGCGAGAAATCAGCTCAGAAGCCTTTTCGATGATGCGCGCTACGGTCGGTCTGGCGAAGCTCAAGAAAAGGACCTTCTGGCCTGGCTTGAGTACTCCTGAGCGAATCTCATTGCGAGCTTTGACCAGTGCGACGTGTGTTTTACCGGCACCAGGGCCACCTAGCGCCAGGGCGTGCCTGGTGCACTCCAGAAAGTCGCGCTTCTGATCGCTCCACACTTCAGTCATGCCAGAGGCTGGGGTGGGGACGGTTGGAACTTCCCATAGGCGGCTGCCAATGGCGGCGATTTGGCTGCCGCCTCTGGGAGAGGGGGCACGCCTGCTACCTGGGGAGGTAGCGGAAGCAGCGGAGGTGGCTCAATGACGTTCTTGATGGCTGCCAGCGTGGTTCTCACGTATTCAGGCATGTCATTGGCGGTTGGGCATGAGGCGAGCAAGTCGCCGGCGTCGCCACCACCCTTGGCCCAGCTGAAATAGCTCGATAGAGCCGCCTGCAGATCGGCCAGCGGCGTTGCGGGCGTTGGCGTCCATGCCGCGAGATGCTGCGGCCAATCGCCGCCAGCAACTACAACAGCAGCATAGCTGCGGAGTACGACCTCAGACACGCCATACAACACAAGGTTTTCGAAGCCCTTAGTCGCGGACTCATAGGCATGATCGACCGAGGCAGTGATGGTTGCGAGCGCCTCCTGTGATTGCTTGTCGAACACCGCGAATACGATCTTGCCGAGAGACCGGAAGAATGCACCCAGAGGAGCGACATTGGTCTCGCCGCGAGCATCGACGATAGCCACTCCAAGATTTTCGAGAGATTTGAATCGCGTGGGATCCAGCTCGGCGAGCCGGCGGGCGGCGGCAGGCAATGCGTCGAACTCTGTACGGCCCTCAAGCACAAGCACGTAGCGGGCAAGTAGAGCTTCGCAGAACCGAGCTTTAAACTCTGTGCGATAAGCCTTGGGCTTGACTGCTGGTGGGTATGTTGCAGGAACTCCGGTCATAACACCGGCCGTGCGCTTGAGAACCACCACCTGGGCAGGATCGAACTCCTCCAGCACGTAGGGTGAGTGGGAGGTGAAGATGGCCTGTGCCGATTTCTGGCGTAGCGAATTGATAATTCGTTTCTGGGTGTGCGGCGGAAGCGCGATCTCTGGCTCTTCCATTGCGAAGATCACGCTTTGCTTGAGTTCGGCGATGATAGACAACAGAGCCAATACCAGCGTGTTAATCGTGCCAGTGCCTTGGTGCTGATATGGGGCGGAATAGACGGAGCCGTCCGGCCTTTTCGCTCCAGTGCCCATGAATACAGTCAGGGTTCGACGGAGCATGTCGCGGGTGAGGTCCGAAACCCGCATGTGGGGTTGCTCTGCCCAGTCGGATGGTACGTAGTGCCGTACTGCATCCTGGACTGCGACAAGTAACTCGCCGATATCCTCGGTCTCTCCAACTGGCAATGCCCTCAGTTGGTCGAGCAAGTCTTCCCACATTGTCAGTCGTGTCTCCTTCAGCCGAAGGATTACGTCCAACAAAGAGCCTCGCTCTAGGCTGAGTGCGCGGGCGCCGGTTCGTAGGGTGCGAAGATAAAGAAAACCGCACTTTCGTTTGTCGGGCGCAGAGAACCGCAGGTAGGAGCCATCCGGCATTTCGGGAGTGGCGTAAAAGGTATCCCCAGCGAAGTCGTCCTCTTGTACGTCATACCAGCCGTTGAAGAAGACGCGTATTGCTGCGCCAACATGGGGGGCGTCTGTTCCCTCTGGGGGGGGCCCCACAAGCAATCTCTTGGCCTGTGAATCCCACCACTCGATATGGTCGCGGAAATGCCGCAGCTGCTCATCGGAAAGTCCAGCGACAATAACCTCGATCTGGATCGGGACGACCTCGTTCTTGGCCGGATCTACGTACGTACCTGCATAGAAATCGTGCTCATCAATTACAGGGCGGCGACTCAGGCGCTCCGGGCCAAGTACCAGATCCACCGCTTCCAGCAATGTGGACTTGCCGGCGTTGTTGTCGCCAATAAAAGCAGTGTGTCCATTGAAATGGACCTCACCGTAGGCGATGCCTCTGAAGTTCCGGACGCGAACACGCACAAGATGCACTTCGACCCTCCTTGTCTAGCGGAAACCAATCTACTGATTCTAGTGCCTCATGGTAGGTGCGATTCGACTGTATCGCCACTTGAGAGCTCCTTCGGGTCGGTTCGCGTACCGCGCGTGCAACCAGGGCCGCTATTGGCCGGAAGCGGATGGAACCGGTCGGCACCACGCCTTTGTAAAGGCCTCCTGACTCGACACAGGCCATCTGGTGCGACCTGAGGGTGGTCCGCCTACCGCGTCTGCTAAGGCTACGGCTATCCTTACTAGACTTAGTCGTTGGGATGGGAGGTCCATGGACATAGAAACTAAGAAAAAAGAGACGGCGGCACCGCTTGACCTACCGAGACTCATCCAGGATGTTCTGGCGGAGCTGGGATATGACGCGGACGCCGCAGCAGTGGCCGAGCGAGTTCGCCGCCTGGACATCGGACTGCCGATTGAGGACGAATTCTCAGTCGTGTGCGCCTGGCTCGGGAAGTGCCAGCTCCTTCACAAGCTAGACCAGCATCAGGTGCCCATTGCCTCCAAGCAGGAGTTTCAGGTGCCTGACCTTCTGGCGAAGTTCTCCACCCAGACCAGTAAGTCCCCCGTACTAATCGAGGTGAAGTCAAAGAAGGACAAGCTATTGTCATTCAAGCCCGAGTACATGGGGCGCCTGCAGAACTACGCCGATCTAGTGGGCATGCCATTGCTGGTGGCTTGGAAATTCCACAGCCTCTGGATGCTGTTCGAGGCAAGGCACATGAAGAAGGCCAACAAGAACTTCAACATCCCGCTGGCGACAGCTATGCGGGAGAACCTACTGGGTGTCTTGGCTGGCGACGTCGCCTACAAAATCGGTGCCGGCGCAGGGATACACTTACGCTTCCGCAAGGACAGACTGCTTGGCTCCGATAAGACCAGCGAGGGCCACACAGAGCAGTGGGCAATGACCATTGACGACGTGAGCTTCACTGATCGCGAAGGAGCCCGTCGCACGGATTTCGGCAGTGCAGTCCAATCGTTGTTTACCGCATGGGACCTGGAGGAGAAGGAGGAACACACTGACTCCCATATCCACCTGCACTTCGTCGCGGGAACCGAGGGGATACAGTTCGCGCACTCAGCCCTGGTCTACCTGCTGAACTGGGAATCGCCTCACGATGGCAGGCCGCATTGGCGTGGGCTGCTGCGAAGGGAGCAGGTCACTGCGAATGTGGCGAGCTTCTCGGCTGCACTGGATGAGGCTTTCAGGCAGAAGGTGGTGTCCCACGTCTTCTACTTGCAGCCTCATGCCATGCCAGATTTCTTTCTGCCACCAACGTAGTCTGTTCCGAGTAATATCGACTGGCTTCAATCACATGAGGGATTCAGCAAGTGCTTATTGAACAGGCCTTCTTCTCACTGCCAGAAGTCCTCCACGGAACGGGCTACCAATCACAAAGCTATGAATCTGGGCTTGTTTCTGCTCTGACCCTGTCACTCCTCCAGGTGCTGAACGGGCGCAATGTCCCGAACCCCATAGGTTGCCTGCAAAGCGAGCGGCTTTACCGTCTCGACGGCCTATATCAGCAGGGAGGAGCCCCACGATATCTTCGTGCAGACCTGTTCGCTGACGTCAATCGTCTATTTGTTGCCAACAAGCGGCTAAGCCAATACGGCTGGCGACATCATCTATGGCTCGAATGCAAGTTCCTTCGCGGTCAAGCTGGCGAAGATGGTAGCCGGCATGCAGGGAACAAATCCCCGGCTACTGGCGCAATATTGGCTGACTTGCTTCGTTTGTCACTGCTCATCCCCGAGACGGCAAACAAGACTCAAAGCAGTCGATACTTTCTGCATGTTTATGACGCTGACCCCAAGTTCTACCTGACCTTTCGTGGGCGTCCTTGGTGTAAGTCTCTGGTAACTGTCGGAGAGCAGGAGATCCATGTCTCCAACTTGGAAACGGAGCCTGCTGCTGTCAAGAGGTTGATCGGCGATCTTCCGGGCCTTGACGTAAAGCTCAAGGTCACAAACTTTCACGCAGGCCCGTTGCACGTTCAGCACCGCCCCGTCTATTGGTGTTGGCTTACCCGTATCGACAAAGTCGAAGCAAAACTGGGGGAGCACAATGCGACTATTGATGCCGACAGAAAGATTACTCAATCAGCAAACGGGCTAGCCGAAATCGCAGCGTTTATAGCCGCACGATTGGCTATCCTGCCTGAGTCGCCCGATACTCAGCCGCCGCGACCGGATGAGCAGGAGGAAGCACAAGCAGAGGAAGCTGCTGCCGAGATAGAGGAATAGGTCAGGTAGCCGAATGCAATAAAGCGGCAATGGGGACAGATTCATCTATCGGAGCCACCGTCCCCTTCTGGCCGTTCTCTGCCGATCATGGCTACAACGCTTGCTGGTCAACCGATGCAATCGGAGGTCAGAACGAATGCAAACAATTGGTCAAGTGAACTGCAATTTCGCAGCAGCGTGAAGCGCCACGAGCGGCGAGCAGCATCAAGCCAGCAACTTCCCGCAAAGGCGCAATTTTTATGCCTGACCTACATCAGTCCGACGGCGGTGGCGCTTTGCGTTTTCTGGGTTTCGACGCAGTAGAATTAGCCTGCTCTGTATTTTGCCCAGCACGTGACGCAGACGCTGCCTGCTCACTGGATCGCTCCCGCATGACAACGCTTTGCACCCGGTGAGGCAGAATGCCGACTCGACGGGCCTCGATCTTGAAGGTCACCCGCGCATTGTCTTCACTGTCCTCCCACTCATCGCGCACCGTGCGGCCTTCGACCAGTACACGCATGCCTTTCTGGTACAACGTGCTCCAGTGTTCAGCCTCACGGTGCCAAAGCTCAGCCGGCGCCCAGTATCCGCCTCGATCTTCATAGCTGCCCTCGCGCGGAACGGGATTATCGAAGTACACATTCAGCCGCAGCAAACGCCGTGGCTCGTCATTGCCCGATGGAAACTCCTGGAACTCTGGCGCACTGCCAATATTGCCTTCGCCGACGAAAAAAGTACTCATTGTGATACCTCCACTGCGGTTGTGAACTGGCGCAGTAGCCGATCGGCACTGCTTATCTTGATCGCGCAGGTCGTGGCCTGGCGGTAGAGCGAATGCACCACACTCATCTGTAGGTTCAGTGCAATGCGATCGCACTCGAAGCGATGCAATCCTTCGCGCACGGCTGGCGGCAGGGCTCTGTTGCAGACCTGGCGTTCCAAGACCGCTACTCCCATACGTGCGAAGTCACGGGTGCGCCAACGCAAGAAGGTGCTGCCAGCGCTGGTGTTCTGCAGCACCATTCGAATATCCAACAGCGAGTAGGGCGGCTGTGCTGCTTGCTGCATAACAGCTTCCATCAGATGGCATAGCTGCGCCTCGATTTCCCTCGCCACTTGCGCCAGGTGTTCCAGTTCTCCCTTACCCTTAAAAGGTTTTAAAAGGCCTTTTAGGGAGGCTGCGTGTTCGAGTTGTCGATAGGCATCCGATGTCAACGTTTCAACGAGTGTTGACTGAGTCTGGCTTAGAGGATTCATGCTTCGTCCTCCGGCTGATCCAGCGTCGCAGTTGGCTCATCCGCTACCTCTGTCAACGCAGTGGAGTCACTCACAGCCTCGGTGTCGCGACGAATGATGGGCGGCGCAAACTGGGAGCGGTGATGACCCTCAAGGATATCCATGGGGGGCAAACCGAATTTTTCGATAGCCGCCAGGGCACGGGCGTTGTTCGCTGCCATATCATCGCGTGTGACGCCAGCATGGCGATAACGCTGTGCCTGGCCGAACAGGCTGCGCAGCAGATGTGCGCCATCGTCGATCCAGGCTTCCATGTCCCTGCGACCAATCAAAGCTGTGTGATGAGCTAACAGGGTGTGACGCACCAGAGTGTCGTAGTCGGTCAGTAGGTAGACGGCCAGAAAGCCGAGTTGGCTGCCGATGTACAACGGCAAGGTGACGGGGTGGATGTTGAGGTTGTCACCCATGTCGATCTGTGTTGGCAGGTCCTGCCTGATCCGGTCCAACTGTTGGGTCAGTTCCAGCATCCCTGCTTTGGCCTGCATCAGCTTCTCTTCGAGTTGCACGATGGCCCAGTCAGCATAGGGATCGTCCTGAGCCGCGGTTTGTTTGATCAGGTTCGTGACACTGATGTAGCCGGCCATGCCCATGATCGAATGGACGCCTTCGCGTGCGTTCCGACCTTGCCAGATGCGGGCGGCGTGGTGGGTATGCAGGGTCAAGGTGATGCTGCTACGCAATGAACCCAGGTTGAGTTGGTAGTGATCGGCCACGGTGTTGTCCTCGCATAGGCTTGCGAGCACCTTGGGATAGATCAGCTATGGGGGCAGCAGAAAACCTGAATGCGGTCTGTTCGGTTTGAGCTTCTGGGGGGGGGACTCATCAGATACTGACGGCACCACAGAGGTCGTCTGTTGGAACTCCCTGGATTTGATGCCACTGGCATCAAATCCACTAACGTCCAGGATGTTTCCCACGCAATTGGCGCAGTTCATTCAAGCACGCTTGAGCGAGGGCGGAGGCGGGCTCACCTTTCTTTCGGGTGGTCCGCGCTGGTGTTGATTGCGAGACTGTAACCGGCGTCGGTTCTGCCTGACCCGCCCACGGATGAAAGTCGCCTTTCAGCGCGCGCTGGATCAGGCCCATCAGATAGGCCGCAGGTTTGCGGATGCCGCCGGCGGCACAACGTGCTCCAGCTTCGTTGAGCACCGCCTGCCTCTCTGTCGGCTTGAGCTTATTCAGCGCCACGATGACGGCCTGCCGTTCGTTCGGGCTCAGGTGCAGCGTGGTGGGCCAGAACATGTTATCCGCCGCTGGGTTCGCGTGCGGTACTGTACAAATACTTTCTTTTAATACTGTACAAGCGGCGTTCAGATTCCGAACGTCGCCGGAAACACTGGTTTCTACACCTGGTTCGGAATTCGAACGAAGTGCAGCACGACTCCGAACGGAGTGGTCGCCGCCTTGTTCGGAATCGTCCAGCGAACCTTCTGTTTTCAAGTTAGGGTTCTGATCTACCCACCGATCACCCCAAGTGTCGAGGCGGGTGGGAAGATGGCTCAGGTCGATACTGGTATCCAGTCCGATTTCATCCAGAAGGTGCTGAGCGACGATACGTACAGCCTTGGTGGCATGATTGAGGCAATGTCCAACCAGCTCCAGATAATCCTGGTCCAGTTCCATGGCTTCGGCGGGAGTTAATGGTTCATCGTGCAGAACATACAAGGAGCCTTGCAGACGTCCACTAACCTGATCACGCCCGCGACTCACCAAGCTGAGCCAACGAGTGAGCCTGAGCATCGTCAATACGCGAGCGATGGTTTCACGCGAGGCTGAGGTCCCATAGGGGATACTCGAAAGATACGGTTGCAGATCCTCATAGCGCGGTGTCACCAAGCCTTGGTCTTGCAGCATGAGTCGAAAGACCTGCCAGGCATTGCGCTCCAAAGGCGTCAAACGATTATCCAGCAGCAAACGACGCGGTACGACTTCGTGTGATTGGCCACTGAACAAAAATCCAGCCTGCAGAGCTTGGTTGGAGGGTTTCTCGATTGAAGGGCGAGTAGGCCAGCGTTCACTCAATTGCTGGGCACATTGCTGCAGGACACGCTGCCAGCGGCTGAGCGGGACGATGTTCATGTTTTTCTGCTGTAGTGCTCGATCTGCTGCCAGACGATGGTCAAGCTGATCTGTTGTTCCTCAGCCAACATCATCATGGCGTCGAGCTGATCTTCGGTAGGGTCTTGGGCCCGTAGCTGACACCAGCGTTGCCACAGTGCGTGTTCTTGCGCTTCGCTCAAATTCTGCGGTCGTCCCTTGCGCGTTTCTATTTTGAGCAGACGTCGACGCATCGCGGTTTCCGAGTGAGCCAGACCGAAGGTCTGGTACATGATAGTGCTGCTGGCGCCGAGCTTCAGAGCTCGATTGATCAAGCGCTCATTCTGCTCATCGCGATCAGCCTGCTCGATTAGCCTGTGTAGCACCGGCGAGTCGATCTTGACCTCGACCCAAGGTACGCTCGCGTGTGCCAAGCGTGCCAGAGTGGTCGGCGGCAGGGACTGCAACAAGTAGATGTCATCCTCACCCAGCCCTAACGCTTTGCAGCGCTGCAGATTACCCAACCGCAGCTCATGCAGTACCTGAGTCAACATGGCTTGGTTGAGTACGTTGAAAGACAAGCTCATGGCAGTTCCTCCGGTGAGTCGTCTTCAGGCGTCAATGTTAAATCGATCAGGCGTCGGGCCAGGCGAATCAGGCGATACAGCTTGATCAGCAAATGATCCGGCAGGCGTTCCAACCCCACGTCCATGGTTGGTTGATCTGCCAGGGGTAACTGATAGACACCCAGCAACAACTGCCCAAACAGAGCTGAGGGCAATAGTTTTCGATCCTCCCAGTCCACCTCGTCTTGAGCACGCAACAGGGCTAGGAGCAGCAGGTGGATACCGGTCGCACGAGGTGTCGTCAGATCAACCTGTTCCATGTCGAGGATGAAACCCAATCCGTCCTTCTGATTGATGATAATTTCGGGTCGCCCGGCATAGGCTGCCATCTCCTTCGCTAGCGCAGCGATGGCTGAACGCAGTTGTTCGGGGGTATCCAGCGCAGGGGGGATGTTCCAGATATCGTCACTTGTGCCGGGTTCGACTTCTCCCACTGGTTCGGCGAACGTCTCGTGATCGATTTGGTTGCGAATCTGTTGAACGCGCGATGGAGGGCTAAGCTCTGGTGTGAGCTTGGCCTGAGGCAGTGTGGGAAGCTTTTCCGTAGGATCGGTCTTCGATTGGTGCTTATGGTCAGAGGGTTCGAGCTCAGAGCGAAAAGGGGGGGCTGTTGCCTCTTCTTCACTTGGCGGAAGCGTTTGCGTTACTGGTATGGTCATGGCAACGCTTGGTATCTGCGGAGGGCGTTGGTTATCGCTCAGCTCCAAGGCCAGCATGCGATAGGACTGCCCGAGCGGTTGGCTCATTCGCTCGAGCAGTTCATCCTGGATCCGCTCAAGGTCGAAGGATTCGGGCTCGGCATCAAAAGAAGCTAGGGTGTCCAACCAGAGCTCGGTGAACTCAAAATTATTGGCCGGATAGCGATTCCAGGTTTTTTCTGCCTGGCTACGAAGACCGATCAGGCGTTCGATTTGCGACTTACCCAATCCTGCATACAGTGTTTGTGGAATAGCTGGCAGTAAATATTCCAGGGTGTCGAGCATCCGGCTGATATGCGATTGTGAAATTGGATAGCCCCCGGAAGCGAGGCGTTTTGCCAATTCACGCTGCGATAGTGCCCCCCCATCCTGTTCAAACATGGTCTTGAGTTTTGCAACGGCGAGGGCACGTTCGATGAAGGTGAGTTGGCCATGCAAATCGCTTTCCGCCAGATGACCGAGCAGGGCAGTGGCTTCATTGGTCCAGGGTCGAAACAGGCAGTGGATACGAAAGAAGCGTTCGTCGTGAGTCTCTTGCCATAGCTCTCCGAGAATCGCCAAGCGGGTGTTGCCGCCGTTGCGGATGATGAAGGTTGGCTCACCCGGGCGGCGGGTGATCGGCGGTGGCTGATCCAACCCTCGCTCGCGGATTGAGGCTTTGATATCGTCGTACAGCGGATTACGAATGAATCGTGGGTTCAAGTCGTAAGGGCGTAGCTGTTCTAACGTTACCAGCATGGGTGTGTCGGTGATCGGATCGGATGGTTGCTTCTGGTTCGGCCCTTGTGGGAAGTGGTCTTGCTGCAGCTTGTCGGTGATCTCCTTCTGACTGGGTTTTTTCATTGGAAAAACCTCAGCTAACGCCGGCCGCGCAAGTGGTCACCTATCTCAAACTCAACGACCTCGGCCGTACCCGATCCTTCGAAATGTTGGGAGAGTTCTGCGAGGAACCACCCCACAGCCGAGCGGCCTCCTTGGAGGCGAAAGACCACGGTGCAGTACTCATCGCTAGGAGGTGGCTCGGATAGTTCGGGCGGTGGAACGATGATATGGCAGTGATTCAGCATTACAGAACTCCTTGGCTAGCGCTTGCTCATCAAAGGCTGATGCAACAACGATGACGACGCGAGAAGTGTCATGATCGAACCAGCGGGCCGCTTACTGAGCAAATGGCTTGGCGCCACTCAGGAAACAACTCGATGGCCAGGGTTTGTATGGTTTCCAAGGCCGAGGCAGAACGCCGGCCAATGGGACGCCGAGCTTCGACACGATGAACGGGTAGACCCAGGGAAGCTGCATTCAAGTAGGCCACGCGATCGGGAATTACGGTCTGCAGGACCTGGATGGCTGAAGTCCCGATGAACGTTTCGCGCAGGCTGCGCATGATCATGCGAGTGTCCGATTTGATGTCGTCCACTTGATTCAACAAAAGCCTCAGGGGTGGTGGAGCGATGCCCAGGTGGCGAAATGGCTCAAGTTCGTTGAGCAGTTTCAAGGTTCCACGGCGTAGTTCGCGGGCGGCTAGCATTTCCGGAGTGATAGGTGAGAGAGCAAGATCGGAGGCCAATATGGCCATCTCCAGCAGAACGCTCCGCGCACCTTGGGTATCGATCAGAAGCAGATCATAGTGGGGGCGGAAAGTATCGAGCAGGTTACGCAGTCGGAGGCGTCCGTCAGGGGCATGCAACAGCAACGTGCTCAGTCGACCTTGATCATCGTTGGAGAGGATCAGGTCGAGTCCGGTGATCGCGGTTGAGGAAATGATCTGGGCAGGATCTGTCAGGTTAAGTGCGAGTAGTTCGTAGGCGCCCGACGGAGCCACATGGTTCAACACGTAGTAGCTGGAGAGGGTGGGCTGGCTGTCCAGATCCAGCAGTAGTACGCGCTGCCCAGCGTCGGCCAGAAGACCTCCTAGATTGGCGGCGACTGTGGTTTTGCCTACTCCACCTTTCGTGGAAACCACCGATACCACGCGCATGGCATCAGACCTGCTGCGCCAAGCGCTCGGCTATCCATTTCTCAATTTCCAGCGAGTCCCAACCCACCGCTCGCATACCGATGCGCTTAGCCTGAGGGAACTTGCCTTCCTTCATCAGGTTGTAAATATGCGCTCGTTTGAAGCCGGTTTTCCGTTCCACCTCATCGCGTCGCATTATGTGGCGTTCGAACTGTGGTTGAGGCTCCGCAATGGTGGACATGGTGGCCACTCCTATCGTCAATTGGCGCTTGGTGGGAAGTGACCTGAATTGAAGTGCAAAAAAAGACAGGAGTCATTGCGCCGCAACAGGAGTGATTGCAATGCAATCCGTCTCAGTGATTTATGAGGTTGCGTTTACCGGCAGCGAATTTTTCGTCTAGCGTACGCTTGGTTATGCCCGGTACGTTTTTATAGTGAGCGGTTAGTGCGTCAACAATGGCCGCCTGGGACTGAAAAGCTGACAATGGTTTCCCTGATGGGGAGTGACCGAGGAACAGATTGACCATCGCCCCGATAATATTGAGATAGACGGATTCGCTGCGATCGCTGACTTTACGATTGGACTTGAGCAAGTCATGGATGCTCTTGCTTTCCAATCCAATGGCGTCAAGGTCCTTAAGCAATTGTTGATGAGCTGTTTCCAAACTCTTTATTCGAACTTTCAATGCGTCCCGATCACCTTGCAATGCTAAGTATGTTGCAATGCTAATACCTACTTTTTGATTGTGCCGCTTCTCAAAGAGAAACGCTGGTCGTTGGTCAGGATAATATCGCGACATCCAACGTTTTAGGTCAGTATGGCGGACGGTTACGTGGTCGTATAAAACAGGAGTGCCCATGGCTACTGGCACGCCGAAACATCCATACGCGAGCTCGCCGTGTTGAATGGCATCTAAAATTTTTTCCGTATTCGCATGCAGGCATGGCCATTGCGGGAAGCTGGTTTTGAGCCTGCTTGGGCCGTGCTGAGCTACCTCGAGTATCTCTCTTTCGTAGTTAATTAAGTTGCACCAGCGCAAGGCTGCATCAATAGGCCTATAAAAAAGTTTTTCGTAGGGGTTGCAGCTTTGAGTTGAATACATAAAGAGAGTCACTCCATTGAAATATTTTGCTCCTGATCCTGAAGGTTAAAGTATGATTTGGGGTGTAAACACCGATTTTCAAAATATAATGCTTTCTCGCTAAGGTTGGGGTGTGTGGTTTTCGTTTCGTAGTGGTGGATTTGAAAGGTTTGTTGTTGTGGGTAGAGCCATGGAAAGGTAGTTTATTTCGTGTTGTGA
Organism: Pseudomonas chlororaphis; assembly: GCA_001023535.1. Classification (NCBI taxonomy): domain Bacteria; kingdom Pseudomonadati; phylum Pseudomonadota; class Gammaproteobacteria; order Pseudomonadales; family Pseudomonadaceae; genus Pseudomonas; species Pseudomonas chlororaphis. The sequence goes on along the minus strand of CP011020.1, from coordinate 5,599,176 downwards.
GGTTCGTTATTATGTGGCTTTGAGTGTGCTGGAGAAGATCAGGAGTTTGAAACAGCTGGTGCGAACGGGCTTGTATAGTTATACTTGTTAAAGGGTAATAAGTGCGTTGCTTTTTGTTTATATGGGTCAGATCTTCGCTAGCGTCTTATCGGAAGGTAAGCCTATATAAATTAATGTTCTTCAGATAACTCTATTACATTCGTTCGTCGCGAAAATGTCAAATTGTTGACTATTTCCGCCAAACGCAACTCGGTTATCGAATAAAGCTCCCGCAAAGGGGCCTGATTGCCAAATTTAGGCGCCTATAGGCTGCCGTCATAACGAGCCAGTAGATGTGGATAACTAAGTTTTTCCACTGCTATGGAACGTCTAGATTCATACGTAAATGCGTATCGAACCGGCATCCGGATACGAACCTTGAATGCGGTAGAAATCCGAAGAATTTTGGTTTGGGTTTGGGTTTGGGTTTTAAGGCTTGTAGTTGTGTGCTGTGAAAGTCGCAAAGCAGCCTCACTCCAAGGTGCTAAATGTTTCTTCAAAGTAGAGCTTCGAGCATCTGGAAACTAATAATGTGAGGAGGTCCTGCAATGATTCAGAGGAAAAATGATTGCGCATTGAGGCCGTATCAAGCCAGGTAAATTTTATAATCCAGCCGCCGGAGCTTGTAGTTGGTGTGAGGTTGTATTTAACGCAGTGTGGCGAAATCCGTTTTATATTGTTTAGTAAGGACAGGATCTCCATGTGCAGGTCATCATCCATTTGTGCTTGTAGCTCAATCGTATTGATTGCCAGTTTTAACATGTAAAGGTCTCTGACGCTGAGAATGGCAGGAAGTATTAGCGTGTTATTTGTAGAGGCTAAATACTGATTTTGAATCTCTACATTCAGGTCTATTCTGTACGAGTGTCAGAATATTTTTTAGATAGGAATAATCTATAGAGGATTTTTTGCGAGGATATGACAAAAGATTGATCATGTCCGCCAGGTTGGGGGTTGTGGCTCATGGAAAGCAAGCCTTTAGGGGGGCGTCATCGATAGATGAGATCATTAAGTATGTGGAAAATCACTGCTATTTGGAGGAATGAACATCGCTACGTTATAGCGGTGAAAATGTTATTGGGTCGATTTGAAGCGAGCGCGATATTCTTTTGGTGTGGTGCCAAATTTTTTCAAAAATCTTCTAATTAGTGTCGATTCCCTACCCAGTCCGCAGTGCTTGGCTATAGTCTTGAGCGGTTTTTTTGAGTTTGTAAGCATATCGCGAGCCGCGTCTAGTCGGAGGAGCTCTACCGTTTTGCTTGGCGTTCTATCCATGGATTCTGAGTACTTACGTATAAATGTTCTTTCGCTCATGTTCATGAAGTTCGCGAGCACAGGCACTGTTAAGTCGGTGCCTAGATTTTCATTAATCCATGCGTGCAAGTCTGAGAACTGGCTACTCTTCGATTGCAAAGTCAAGGCAGAGCTGAATTGATTCTGATCGCCCGGGCGTTTGAGAAACATTACCAAATGTCGAGCAACCTCTAGTGCAACGGTGTGTCCTAGGTCCTCCTCAACGATCGCTAACGCTAAGTCAATACCTGATGTGACGCCTGCAGACGTCCATATGTGTTCATCATTAATAAATATAGGACCGCGCTTAACTATTATTGAAGGAAAGCTTCTCTCCAAATCGTCGTACGCGGACCAGTGAGTGGTTGCTTTTCTTCCGTCCAGTTTTCCAGCATAAGCTAACGCGAATATGCCAGTGCAAACAGAAATCAAGCGCTTGGCTTTGTCTATATGATGTATAAAGTGTGTGGTGAACTTCGGGTCTTTGTAGAAGTCATGTATACCTGGTCCGCCGGGTATGATTAAAGTATGTGGGGAAAGGGTTTCTGCTTGCAGAGTTTCAGTAAGTATTGATAAATTCGAGCATATCTCAGTGGTCTGGTTCAATGCTAAAATAGAAATTGTGTATGGTTGATGATCGGAGCGTGAAAAGCGGTTGGCTGCCATGAACACGTCGAGGGGGCCTGCCAAATCAAGCAAACTTACTTCCGGATAGGTGATGAATTGTATGGATTTAGAACGCATCACAGGTACTCCATGAGAACAATCTGGATTCCTTCATCTGGCGACTCACTAAGTGATTTTGAGTGATCGAGCGGTCCCCCGCAATAGATAGCTGATACAGGTGAACGTTTTTTCGCGAAATGAACCCAGGCCGGGAGCTGAGCGGCAATGAAGCTACTGCCTAGCGGTTTACTCGTGCCCCGGCATGAGATTTCGCGATCCACCATTGGTCAGGCAGTATGATCTCTAACAACAGCGAGCAGCGCCTGTAGCGGATGCAGGACGGTCACACCATCCTGTCGTTTCACTTGGCTTCGGCAAGAATATCCGTCGGCCAATAATCGGCCTGAAACATTGAACTTAGTCACAAGCGGCCTCCAGGATTGTTTGTAAATCACCACAGAAGTTCCAGCGTTCTTTTTCTCATGCCCGTAGGTGCCGGACATGCCACAGCATCCGCTGGCTTGTACGCTCAGTTTCAGCCCCATTCGCTCATAGACTTGCTGCCAAAGAACGACACTGCTGGGCTCATTTGTTTTTTCAGTGCAGTGGGGAAGAAAATAATAAGGTGCGGCATCTTTGATGCTCTGTGATTGTGGAAGCGCACCCGCTAGCCACTCTTGGGGCAGTAGAACGGTGGGCGTTTTGTCGCTGCTCAGCGTTTTCGCATACTCCTGGCGATACACCAGCGTCATCGCAGGATCGAGTCCAACCAACGGTATTTCGTATCGCTGAAGCTGAAGCAAAGCTGCACTGTTGAAACGTGCCGCTTTTTCAAAAGCCTTGATAAAGCCTTGCACTTGAAGCGGCTTACCGTTGGGGGCAAAAGGCGCGATGTAAACCTGGTAGCCAAGCCTTGAGATCAGTTCGATCCAGTCCGACAGCACAGGGGTTTCAAAATAACGGGTAAAGGCATCCTGGACGATGATTACGCTGCGAGCACGCTGCTGCTTACCCAATGTCGACAGAAGCTTTGGCGTTGTAATCTGAACGTTCCAACGACGGCATACAGCGTCGAAGTCCGTGATGCTGAACAGTGGGCTGTCGACCATTCCGGCCACGTGCTCAAGAATGAAGCGCACAGGGCGGGCGCTCATGACGAAGTTGTACATACGGGGGGCACGAGCGATGTAGGGAATCGTGTATTCCAGCGAGCCGATTAGGTAGTCTTTCAACGGGCGCAGATAGCGACTGTGATACAACTCTAGAAACCGAGAGCGAAATTCAGGCACGTTGACTTTGACGGGGCATTGCCCCGCGCAGGATTTACACGCAAGGCAGCCAGTCATTGCCTCATAGACTTCGTGGGAAAAGTCTTGCTGTCCTATCTTTTGCGCGACTGAATTGACGGTTCGTTTTGCGATACTGAAGATGTTACTGGTTGATCGAATTTGATCACTCGGCGCCAACACATCAACGCCTTGTCGGCCCTGAAGTCTCAGCCATTCGCGAATCAACGAGGCACGTCCTTTCGGTGAGTGAACGCGGTCACGGGTGCCTTTCCATGAGGGGCACATGGCGTCGTCTGGGTCAAAGTTGTAGCAGGCGCCATTCCCGTTGCAGTGGACAGCAGCGTCGTAGCTTCGCCATACGCGTTCGTCGATTGTCCGGTCTAAGTCGCCTCGTAACTCAACGCCATCTACCTGAGTGAGCCGAGCTTCAGGTACCGTCTTGGGGGTCGCGATTTTTCCAGGGTTAAGTTGGTTGTACGGATCGAAGGCAGCCTTCAAATCCTGTAGCGCAGGGTAAAGGTCACCGAAGTAGTCTGGGACATAATGGGATCTCAACCCCTTCCCGTGCTCGCCCCACAACAAGCCGCCATGCTTCTGAGTCAGGGCGGCAACAGCGTCGGAAATGGGGCGGATCAGTGCAGCCTGGACGGGGTCTTTCATGTCGAGAATTGGTCGAACATGCAGTACGCCAGCATCGACATGGCCGAACATTCCGTATTGCAATTCATAGCTGTCCAACAACGCACGGAACTCCTGGATGAAATCCGCAAGATTCTCGGGAGGTACGGCGGTGTCTTCCACAAAAGGTTGCGGTCTCGCCTCACCTTTAACGTTGCCAAGCAGTCCAACCGCCCGCTTACGCATCGCGTAAATGCGCTTAAGTGCGTCGGCACCTATGGCGACCGTATGCCCCAAGCGCACCACGGAGGTGTCGCGCTGCAGATGCAAGACAAAGTCATGAACGGTCTGCTCGACGGAGGCTTTGTCTTCCCCGCTGAACTCAATGAGGTTGATGCCCAAGGTTGGTGTGCTTGGATCTTCAGGGAAGTATTCAGCGACGCCGTGCCAGACAATGTCCTTCATTGCCAGCATCAGGACTTTTGAGTCCACGGTCTCAATCGATAGAGGCTTGAGAAGCATCAACGCTTTTGCGTCGCGCAGAGCATCCATGAAGCCGGCGTACCGTACGTTGACGAGGATCGAATACTTCGGGATCGGCAACACGTTGAGTTTGGCTTCAACAATGAAACCCAGCGATCCTTCGGAGCCACACAGCACACTGTTGAGGTTGAATCTGTCGCCCTGCTCTCGAAGGTGCGCCAGGTCATAGCCGGTGAGGCAACGGTTCAATTTCGGAAAGGTTCGTTCAATCAGATCAGCCTGATTATCCGCAATGCCTACAGCACATCGATAAATCTCACCGATCCGATCCCGACGCGCAGTTTCTTGCATAAGAGCGCTTTTATCCACCACGCCGCTGTGGAGTAACGCACCGCCAAGCAACACCGTAGTAAGCTCCAGCACGTGGTCACGGGTTTTGCCGTAGCTGCAACTTCCCTGGCCGCTGGCGTCGGTGTTGATCATGCCGCCAATCGTTGCCCGGTTGGAGGTGGACAGTTCCGGCGCGAAAAACAGTCCGTAGGGTTTCAGCACGGCATTCAACTGATCCTTGACCACGCCACTTTGGACGCGCACCCAGCGCTCTTCAGCATTGATTTCAAGAATGCTATTCATGTGACGTGACAGGTCGACGACGATACCATCGGTCAATGACTGGCCATTGGTTCCTGTTCCGCCACCCCTTGGTGTGAGGACAACGGCTCTATGCTTGGGATCAGCCGCCAGCGTCGCAAGAATCTCAACGTCTTGAGCATCCAGTGGGAACACAGCTGCTTGAGGTAAACGTTGATAAATCGAGTTGTCAGTTGCAAGCACCGTCCGCTGGCCGTAGCTGTGGGCGACTTCTCCCCGAAACCCCGCTTTAGTGAGCTGCCTTAGAAATAAGCCGTATCTCGCGCTTTGATTTTTGGACGGAAGCAACCGTGCGATCATGATAAAACTCCAACCGGCATGCGGTTTTTTGACTAGCTAATTTGTCGGAACGGGAGGACGGCGATGCCTTTAGCCTGTATGGACGATCAGCCATCAAAGCCGTAAAGCTTGACCGCGCTTTCTCGAAGGATGAGTCGCCGGCCACCACCTTTGGGCACCCAAATCACTAGAAGATCGAGAATTTGGGCATCGTCGGGCTTATCGAATTTCATTATTGGGTGAGCCAATCGCTTTCCCACAACAACCTTCGGCTTTCAGTTTCACGAGGGCTGAACCAACGTGCCCAAAGTCAAAGTATTCAGGCGCGCCGCTCTTTGAGGTGTTGTAGGGAACGGACAATTTTGTCCGCACGCGACCTGTAGCGAGCAATCTTGAAATTGCCGAAAAGCCATCGGTCATGACGCCGCCGGGTTGAGCAAGTTGGCCCAGATGATCAATCACCAATCGGCATGGCAATTTGAGTAATTCGGATTCAAACCCCGGCAATTGATCATCTAGCGACACCAGCCGCACGAGCCAGTCGAGTTCATTGTCCCTTGAAACGAGGCGTTCCAGCTCCTCGATTTCGGTTCCGCCGAAGCTCAGGTGTAATCGAATACCTCTAACGCCAGCCTGATCCAGGCTACTGAGTTTTTACTCCCGTATTTTTATGTTTTTCGTTTTGTAATTTGACAATCCGCTACTTGCATGTGGTCGTAACGGTCGGTTTGAATGTGAGGGTTGTATAAAGGAGGCTTGATATGACCTCCCTTATGTCTTCACCGATCCTCAGCGAATGCTCGCTCGGACTTTTTCCCTGAAACTGTTCTCTATCCCATGCTGGACTTTGAGCTTCCCGGCGAGCGATGGAACCAAGTGGCGACTGATAACGATGATTCCATCTTTGTCTCCCAAAATTGCGTCGCCCGGGTTGCAAACCACATTTCCGCAAGCGACGGGCGCACCTACCTGCCCGGGGCCGTATTTGGATGGGCCGGCTGGATTCACGGCGCGCGCATAGGTCGGCAGCCCCATAGCGCTCAGCTCCTCCACATCTCGAACCGCGCCGTCGATGACCACCGCTGCGACGTTGCGAATCAGACAAACCTCACCCAGCAGATCACCAAAGACCGCACGGTTGGTTTCACCGTTGCCGTTGATCACTAGAACATCACCTGGCTTCGCATCGTCCAATGCCCTATGGATGGCGAGATTGTCACCTTCCCAAGTGAGGATAGGCAGTACCGTTCCGTAGAAAGAAGCCTTACCTGCAACATGGTGGATAGCGGAAGCCATCATTCCCAGGCGCTGCAATACATCGCCGATCAGTGCGACCGGGTAATGCGATATCTCTTCAATGTGTTCAAGGGATGCGCGTTCCCAATCTTCGCTCACGGTGATGCTTTCATCGGATACATTGATAAACATGGTGGCCTCGGCGTAAATCTGTCTAGAACGCTATTAGTTGAACGTTTTAGGTACGGGGTTGTTGACTGGGTGGAGCGGAGGGCCGCCGCGCAAGACAGCAGAAATAGCCTCTACTGCGCTCATGCCAACCCGAAGCAGTGATTCATTTGTTTGCCCGGCAACGTGGGGAGTGACGAGCAGGTTCGGAAGGTCAGCTACAGGGAACGTGTTGCAACTGAATGGGGTGATCATGTCCGTGTTTTCTGCAGCTAGAACGTCGATGCCCGCGCCACCCAGTTTGCCGCTGCGCAGGGCTTCAGCAACCGCTGCTTCATCGATGACTCCGCCACGGCTGGTGTTAATCAGGATGGCGCCTGTTTTCATCTTCTCAATTTCAGCCCCGCCAATGAGGTTCTCAGTGCCAGCCTGCAGGGGCACGTGGAGGCTCACGACGTCCGCTTGGGACAATAAGGTGTCGAGGTCTACCAAACGTTTATCAAAGCTAGAGTCATAAGCTGGGTCGGTTGCCAGCACTTTCATGCCGAAAGCCTCAGCCACAGGCGCAACATGCTGACCGATGTCGCCGAATCCGATCAAACCCAGAGTACGACCCTCAAGCTCAATACCTGTGAGGGACAGTCGATCTGCCGCCCAAATGTTGTTGCGAGTCTGATCCGTAGCCAGTTGGATCTTGCGGCCAATACCCAGCAGCAGAGCAAATACATGCTCCACAACACTTCTCCTGTTTGCGCCAGGTGTGTTGGTTACCCACACACCCAACTCGGCCGCCGCTTTGTAGTCGACGTTGTCGTAACCCGCGCCGTGTCGAGCAACGATACGCAGGTTCGGGGACGCAGCGAGCATCTCGGCAGAGATATGGCCACCGCGTAAAAATACGGCGTCTACGTAGTGCTGGATGTCTGCGTAGGTAACCGCGTCGGCGCCATAGCCGAGTCGAACTTCGCCTAAAGCGGAAAGCGCTTGTAATACATCGGGATGGATAGGGCTTGTCACATAAATCAAAGACATGATCGTCACCTTAGGAAAACTGGTGGGTATTGGCGTCATCGCCAGCCGCCGGCGCATTTTTACGAACAGTCGAGAGGACGATCAGTCCCAGAAGACCTGATGCGCACAGGATGAATGCGGGCGTGGACTGATTTCCGGTTGCGCCGATTAGCCAGGTAGCAAGGTATGGACCTGACCCCCCGCCAATAACGGCACCTACGCTATGTCCGAATGCGACGCCGGTATGGCGAATGTGCATCGGGAAAAACTCCGGCATGACTGAATAAGTACCCGCCTGGCAAAGGGCATACGGAATCATGCCGAGAGCAAGACCAGCCATTGCCAGATTGACCGAGCCTAGCTGCATCAGCATGAAGGACGGTATCGACACTACGGCGTACGCAGCGTAGGCATAGCGCAGGATGGATTTGCCGCCGCGATAAGAGCCGAGCTGGCCAGCGAGAGGAATCAAAAATGCGGCGAGGATGACGGCGATTAGAACGATGGTGGACGCTTCACCTTTTGAGTACCCCAGGATGGAGCTGAAGTAGGCCGCGATGAATACGGTGCCAATGTAGGTTCCAATGTTCTGAACCATAGCGATCATGATCACCTTGGCCAAAGGCCTGCGATAGTCGCGGATCAACTCAGCGAAAGGCTGGCCTTTTTTGACTTCTGCATCGTTTTTCTTAGACGCGAACTCCGGGCTGTCTTCGATGCTCAGTCGCATATAGAGACCAATGATCCCGAGCGGCAGCGCCAGCAGGAACGGGATACGCCAGCCCCAAGAAAGCATCTCCGGATCGGTGAGAGTCGCCGCAGCAAGACCCGCAATTGCAGCAGCCAAGCCTTTACCAAACTGAGCAATCGAGGGCAGGAAGGAAATGTACAAGGCGCGGCGTTTAGGCGGAGCCCACTCGCGGATGTAGCTTGCAGCTCCCCCGATTTCGCCACCAGCGGAGAAGCCTTGCAACATGCGCAGCACGACCAGAAGTATGGGCGCCCAGACACCAATCTGTGCATAGCCGGGCAGCAGACCGATAAGCGTGGCGGCAGCCCCCATCAGGGTGATGCTGGCAATCAGGCTGAAGCGTCTGCCTACCTTGTCGCCTAGCCAGCCGAAAGCAATAGCGCCGAGCGGCCTCACCAAAAACGCGGAGCCGAACACCAGGAAAGTGTTCAACAGGCCGGTCGCCGCATCATCTGAAGGAAAGAAAACCATGGCGAGGGTTGCAGCGACATATCCGTAGACGCTGAAGTCGTAATACTCGACAAAGGTTCCGAATACAGCGGCCCTCGTGGCCTTCTTGGCGTTCCTCGTCTGCTCCGTTTCTTCAACGGTCTGAACGACAGGCTCGGCCATAACGTTATTGTTGTTCATGGACACCTCGGATTATCGGACTTCTGTCCAATTCAAAAAATGGGACAGTGTCCAGCTTTTGTTTTGTCTAGATTCTAGAATCACGCCACGCTTGTCAACAGCCAGGTGCGATTTGCCGTTGGGCAGCTTTTGCCTCCAGAATGGGGCTCCCGAAACCTCGATTTGTCTAAAGATGGCTCAGTCAGAACGCTCTATTACCGCCTCTACAGCCACTACTCCTGCGTCCAGCCATACCAGGCTGATTGAGGTAGTGGACGCACTTGTCATGAGAACGGGCGGTGAGCCGTGGGGAGTGCGAGAGCTCGCAGCAGAGCTTTGCGAGAGTCGAAGTACCGTTAATCGGATTCTGGTCTCGTTGGTTGAAAATGGTTTTGCTATTGAGGTGGGAGTAGGCAAATACAGCCTAGGGCCAAGGTTATGCGTTCTTACGAAAGTGCTTGGCGATGCAAGTCTACTTCTGGGTTTGAGCGGGGCATCGTTGAGTGAGCTGGCTGATGCTTCACAATGCACTGCGCTCATTTCTGTGTACTGCCGTCTGAGTAATGGTTATTTCGTAGCTGCCTGCCGCGAAGCCAAAGCTACGCTCACATTCAGGCCTGAACTGGGCGTGATCTTTCCGCTTACATTCGGGGATATCGGTCGGCAGTTTGCTGAATTTATCGAAGCCGATTCTTTATCTTCAAATGTACAGGGTAATGCACGTGATACAGACTGCAATTCGAGGGCCTACGATGCCTTGGGACTGCTATCAGAGACAGAATTTCCCAGCGCATTATCGATTGTCACAAAGAGTCTCGCGAATGGGCTAGTCGTGTCAGTTTCTGTCCATTCCGTTGGTAACGTTGGGTCAAAAAAGACCTCGCAAATTGATGCAGATGTACAGCGAGTCGCTGAGCAAATAGAAGCGGCTGTAAAATGTCGAATTTTGGGTAGCCCTCAGCGAGTGCCTGACATACTGATCGAGGAGACGAAGTCCACCGTTACTCGTCTCGAAAGACTTTTACTATTGGCCTGCGCATTTCCGGATGGGCTGAAAAACTCTGTGGGTTTGACTGATCAGCTCTTATGCAATGAGGCGACTGCTAAACGATTGATACAATCTGGAGTCCAGGCGGGTATTGTCAGTCTATCTGGCTCAACCTTGTTTCCTGGCTCAAAACTCTATCGATGGGCGTCCAAGATTGGCGGCGATCATCGCAACCTCGCTGATCTCACCCGGCCAATTTTGTCAGGATTAGTCCAGGAAACCGGTGAGACGATCGCGTTACTCGCCTATGACGAAGCTACTGAAAAAGCTGAGTTTCTTGACGTAATTCAAGGATGGCGACCGATTCAGTACAAGCTGCAGGTCAACGTGGCAGTACCGCTTTATGCCGGTGCAGCTGGTAAAGCTGTATTAGCTTTCTGTGATCAAAAATTAGTCGATTCTATCGAGCTTGAAAAAATTACAGAGGCAACCATTACTTCTCGTGAAGTGCTCAAGACGGAGTTAAAGGTCATTCACGAAAGAGGCTGGGCCACAGGTGACGGTGAGCGTGTACTCGGCGCATTCGGCTTGGCTGTGCCATTTTTTGCAGATGGTAAAATTCGCGGGTCAATTTCGGCTACGATTCCTCAGTACCGCAAAGATGAGCGTGATCTTCCATCGCTAACTCAGTTGATGCGCGAGGCTACTAAAAAGATAGAGCGACTTCTATCTTTGGGTGTGAACCTGGATCGGTGAGCTGCAGGCGACTGCTAAGTCTTGGCTCATCAAGTTATTTTGGTTTGAGTACAAAGTTCCCTTTGAGGGTTTGTTTGTGGAAGATATGAAGCTGTTGGGCTTAAAATATGCCTCGGACTTTTCCAAGTCCTTATGCCAAACCGAGGTGAGCGTCGATGACCATCAGTGCAGCGCAGACTGCTGAGTACCAAGCGTTTGCAGAGCAGCTAGCTGAGGCTGCCGCCGATGCTATTCAGCCCTACTTTCGAGCAAAACTAGATGTCGAGGATAAGGGTGGGCGGGTCTTCGATCCTGTCACCTTGGCCGACAAGGCTGCTGAACGAGCCATGCGCGAACTGATTCAGGATCGGTATCCCCAACACGGAGTTCTTGGTGAGGAGGAGGGCTCAATCGTAGGTTGCAGTGAGCTGACTTGGGTGCTCGATCCCATCGACGGTACCCGAGCTTTTATTACCGGCTTGCCACTATGGGGGACGCTAATAGCCCTAAACGATGGTCAGCGTCCTGTGCTCGGCGTGATGAATCAGCCGTTCACTGGCGAGCGCTACATAGGGACTTCGGATGGTGCTTGGTGCAATGGTACGAAACTGCAGACACGCTTATGCCAAGGTCTTTCCTCAGCAACACTGATGTGCACAACACTCGATATGTTCGATTCATCTGTACGGCGAGATGCTTTTCAATCCGTGGCAAATCAGGCGCAGTTAGTTCGCTTCGGTGGTGATTGTTATGCGTACTGCATGCTGGCTTCGGGTTTCGTTGATGTGATTATCGAGGCCTGTCTTCAGCCTTACGACGTTCAGGCCCTGATACCGATCATCGAAGGTGCCGGTGGGGTGATTACTACCTGGGATGGGAGCGCAGCTCAGAACGGCGGGGCTGTCGTTGCCTGTGGTGATCCGGCATTGCATGCCCAGTTAGTGGAGCTGCTCAGGCACGCTGTTTAATTTGGGAGCAGGACACTGGCTTGGGCTCTTCAGGTACCTTGTACGTCCATGCACAAGAAAAAGTAAATTGTGGGATTCCAAATGCCTATGACAATCAACGGTAGTCATAGGCATCGAAGGCTTAATAATTGGCCTGCCTAAAACTCAGTCCTTGGCGTAAATAAGGCGTATGATGTCTTTAGTGGTCTCGATGTAGCCATCGACATCCTCGTCCGTCATAGGAAGCGTAAGTCCGACTTGGCCACGGTGGACTGGGTAGTAGCCACGAGTAGCCATTTCCAATGCATAGATACTCATACTGTTCTCGTCAATTTTGTGCCAGTAGTCACGGTGAGTGTTAATGGTCTGACCGAGCTCTTTAGTGAACGCATAAGCAAATACCGAGAAAGATCCGAACACGGTAAATGGGTATTTGGACTCCTTGGCCCAAGTATTCAGCTCGGATTTGATCTTCGCCGCCATTTCGTTGAGTCGTGCATATGCCTTCCTATCCATGGCTTTAAGGCAGGCAATGCCTGCTGCGCAGGCCAATGGGTGACCATGGTGGGTGCCTGAGATCATGACCTGATTTTCCTCGATTACCCGAAAAACCTCTTTGCTGCCGCCCACTGCGCCAATTGGCAGGCCGCCACCGATCATTTTCCCGAGGACGGTCAAATCTGGCTTGATTTGATACTCACTTTGCAGACCTTTGAAGTTCGCACGTAGTGTTATGGTTTCATCAACGATTAGCAAGATGCCCAGCTCTTTAGTAAGGGCTCGAAGCTTTTGTACAAAATTTTTATCCAGCTCTACAATTCCGCCCGCGCAAGTCTGCAATTCCATAATCAAACATGAAATTTCGTCCGCATTGCCACGAAGGATTTTTTCGCAGGACTCAAAATCATTTTGGGTCAGAACAATGATGTTATCGCTTTTATAGGCAGGAATGCCGTCGGAATCTGGAAGTGCTTTCGGATTAGTATCCGGGCCAGGGAAATTGTTCGGGTTAGGGTGGGCGGAAATCGCCAAGTCATCTGAAAAGCCGTGGTATCCGCCCTCAAATTTTGCAATCTTTTTACGAGCTGTATAACCTCTAGCGATACGCACGGCACTCAAACATGCCTCGCTTGCAGAGCAAAAAAACTTTACCTGTTCAACAGAATCGATGCGCTCACAAATCAGCTTGGCCAGATCAAGTTCGTGGTTGGTAGGATTCCCGAATGAGAAACCATTGGGTAGCGTTTCCTGAATTGCTTTTATAATCGCTGGGTGATTATGACCTAGTACATTGGTAGCGAAATTATTATTGAGGTCGAGAAGTTTTTTACCTTCGATGGTATGAAGGTATTGAGCTTCGCCTTTATCGACGAAAATCGCATGTGGGCCATAGCCAAATGTGCGCCTGCTAAAACCTCCCGGAATGTATTCCTTTCCTTTCGAGGTTTCTTTCTTGGAAAGAGAAAAGGCTTCAGAGAAATTTTTTAGCGATTGCTGGTAATTAAGCTTCATGGCTATTTCCAAGTTTACTTAGATTATGGTTGTTTTTGATTGGTTCTCAGGCTTTGCCAATAGTTTAGGTGCATTACGTTTTTAGTTTTCGACACCAGAATTGAAGGTCATGAGGCTTTGCTTGTCCTCACAAATACAGCTTCGGCTCCTGTGCACTTGACGAAAGCTAAGGTCATAGTATTTTGACAATTAGTACGTGGGCAATGGCGATATATAGATTGCTTGATCGTGTTTTGTGATTGTTGCTTATTGGCAAAACTAGCAAAATCGCGCATCTTGAACTGCCACCGTCCATTTGCCCAGTTTTTAGACTCCAATGGAATATGATCATGAATTGAAATATGGCGCTCCGGCAGAGGACAAGGCATCGCGCAAATCGCCATGTGTTACCGCTCAATACGGCTTGTTACTGTGTGCTCTTGGCTGCCCCCATATGCGCACAATACGAGGGCATTTTTTGTCGGCTCGCCCCGCATCGCAGTTTCCTAAATCACGAACTGGACGGCTCCGTGAGCGCCGAAGGGTGATTCAAGCAAATTCGAGATGGCCGTGTACGAAAAAACCTAACGAATTGCCCCATTTGGGCGCATTATTCGTTTAGTAAAGTGGCCCGGGATCCGCAGGTCGGGAAGTGAGTGCCGCTTTAAAGCGAATGCATTGAATTGCATGAATTTTGCTACGGATAGCTCTTTCACACGTTCCGTGAGTAGCAGGTACCCTCAATGGACACTAGACAGCTTCTCTTGGCAACCAGGCTTGCTGAGACCCTCCATTTTGGTAAGGCAGCCGAGATCGAGAACATTGCCCAATCTGGCTTGAGCGCTCAAATTGCTAAGCTTGAGAGCGAGCTGGGCTTCAGATTATTTGAACGTACCAGTCATCGTGTTTCATTGACTGAGGCAGGTCAGGCGTTCATAGATCAGGCCCGCACGCTCCTAGGGAGCATGAACAATACGATCCTAGAATGCCGTGCCCTAGCTGAAAACAGTCGTGGTGTCTTGAAGTTAGGCTTTTTCGGGGATGCTGCGGGTGAACTCACCCACCTTATTTTCACACTCTTTCAGCAGAGCAATCCTGGTATCCGGTTGGTGTTTACTGAGCTGTCCATGACAAATCAGGTGCAAGCGCTCATCTCTGGCAAGGTAGATGCTGCGCTCATTAGGCTACCGATTTGCGATCCACGTCTTGAGCTCGATGTGATGTTTGATGAACCGCGAGTCGCTGCCGTACCGGCCAATCATGAAATGGCACATGCCTCGATCCTTACTATTTCAGACTTGATCGAGCAACCATTCGCGGTAGCGGGTGAGGGAGCTCCCACCGAATGGGCTGCTTACTGGAGTTTGGGGGCGGAGCGTCATGAAGCCTGCCGGATTGGAGCGTATGTCCAATCGATTCCTGAGAGCTTGGCTGCTGTGGCCTATAGTGGCGCGTTTGATACGTTCCCACTGACAGCCACACGCTTATTTAGTCACCCTGGCGTGCGGTACGTACCCCTAGCAGACGCGCCACGTAGCTCATTGGCTTTGGCCACACTTGCTGGTAACAGGTCGCCATCTGTTAGATCGCTTCGACGCTGTGTGACAGATACTCTTGAAAGCTCTCTTTCCTGTATTCCTGAGGCTCGTCGCTGCGAAGTGGCTTAACCACTTGCGAGCTCCAGGAGTGTATGCGCCTACCCCTCCAGTCAATTGGCAAGCTGGAGGGTGTGCTCAGAAAGGATAGTGGCGGAGTTGCCGCTGAACAGATACCCATTGAGTGGTTGTGAACTCATCAATTGCCCAGTCGCCATTGAATCTGCCGAGGCCTGAGTTCTTGTCCCCACCAAAGGGGACGTTAGGGGCATCCGCAACCGGCATGTCGTTCACATGGGCCATACCAGAATGGATGCGCCGAGCAAATTGCACGCCGCGTTCGATGTCACCCGAAAAGACTGCAGCGGAAAGTCCAAAACGGGTAGCGTTAGCCAGTTCCAATGCATGATCAGCATCCCGTGCACGCATTATCCCGGCAAGAGGCCCGAAGATTTCTTCGTAGGCTAATTCCATGTCGGATGTCACTTCAGTGAAAACGTGCGGCGCAAATACGAGTCCTGCAGATTCGCCAGCGTAAGCCAATGTTGCGCCTTCCGCTTTGGCCTGTTCGACCTTGTGAGCTAATCCGGCAAATTGTTTGCTGTTGATCACCGGGCCAACCGAGGTCCCCGGGTTTTTAGGATCACCGATTACCAGCTTACTGACGCGCTGAACGAACAGGGAGACGAAAGCGTCGTAAATCGGCTCTTCCACAATGATTCTATTGATGGCCATACAAATTTGGCCTTGATGCAGAAACTTGCCTATAACAGCCGCGTGAACTGCTTGCTTGAGATCCGCATCAGCTAGCACTACAAAAGGGTTGTTACCGCCTAATTCCAACGCCACATGTTTCAAATAATCGCCACTACCAGCTTGGCGGGCGATGTTTTGGCCAATCGGGGTTGATCCTGTGAAGGAGATAAAGCTTGGTGCAGGATGGAGAACGAAGTCGTCGCCAATTTCTGATCCCGCTCCCACGACCACGCTGAGAACTCCTTCTGGCAGTCCTGCTTCTTCGAAGATGCGCGCAAGCAGGAGGCCTCCGGTGACTGGAGTGTCACTGGCAGGCTTCACAACTACAGCGTTGCCGAGAGCCAACGCCGGTGCCAGAGATCGCTGGGTAAGATGGAATGGGAAGTTCCAAGGGCTGATTACCCCAACAACGCCGAGTGGGCGCCGATAAACGCGGCTTTCTTTATTGGGCACATCGGATTCCACTATGCGGCCATGAACCCGGCTTGGGAATGAAGCAGCCTCCAAAGTGATAGCTTTAGCTGACGCCCATTCGATCTCAGCTTTGATTCGCGTGCTCCCTGATTCGGAAATGATCCATTCAACCAACTCGTCATGGCGCTCATCAAAAATCTGAGCAGCTCTTAGGAGCACACCCGCTCGCGTAGATGGCCCCATTGCCGCCCAACCGGGTTGTGCTGCTTTGGCTTTAGCATAGGCTTCATTCAAGTCGTCCTTGTTAGCCAAGGCAATCTCAAGCAGCGTTTGCTGGGTGAACGGGTCGCTAACAGTCATGGAACGCGCCGTCCGACCTTCGCGCCAAACTCCCCCTATCAACTGCAGATTCAGGTCGCTGTAAGGATGATTTTTGTTCACGTTACTCTCCGAAATTTTATGACGACCGTAGCATTGGATTCTGGGTCGCTGACCTTTCTGTGGTGGCCCCACAAATTTAAGAACCACCCATCGATATTTATTCAATTTTGCTAGTGGGGAGGTGGTCGCTTCAGGTAATCGCAGGTGTCACAGGAAATTTCCCTTTGGCTCGGAGTCCATTAAAAACTCCCAGCGAGGCCGCTATCACAACCAACCATGGAAGCAGCGTTGCGATACCTTCCTTAGTACCGGTGAGTTCGCCAAAATTTGCCACGGCGAGAACAACGGCGGTTGCCAATCCACATCCACCAAGGGTGGGAGCGATCACGCCTTGCCATTTATTACATCTCTGGGTTTGGAGAGTGAATCCCACGACAGCGGCTGCCCCCAAAGTCTGCAAGGCGAGTACAGCAAGGGTGCCAAGTCCAACCATCCACATGTAGAGGTGCATTATCGGGTCGGCATTGGTGATCATGAAGACACCAACGGCGACGACGGTTGTGATCGATAGCGCAATGCTTGCAACGTAAGGGCTAGCGTGTTTTGGATGTACTCGGCTGAGCTGGTGAGGTACGAAGTGGCTGCGAGCCAGTGCGAAAAGATAGCGGCTCAGGGCATTGTGAAAAGAGAGCAACACGGCAAAGACGCTCGTGACTACCAGGATTTTCATGATTTCGGTAGAAAGGGAGCCGACGTACTGTGTGTTGGCATTGAACACGAAATTGATCATGTCATTGGCGGCGAGGCTTTGAACATCGCTATTCGCATATGCCAGACCGAGACACCAAGTAGTAAGCGTGTAAAAGATCCCGATAATGGCAATGGCAACATATGTAGCAAGGGGAACTGTGCGGCTCGGGTTCTTCGCCTCTTCCCCATAAATGGTTGTTGACTCGAATCCTACAAAGCAACAAAACGCGAACATCAATGCCACCCCAAGGCCAGGTGTGAATATCTGGGAGGGCAGGAAGCCATTCCAAGAGAAATTCTTGGCGTCCGTTTGGGCGATGACCGCGATGTCAAAGACAAGCAGGATCAGGATCTCGAAAATCATCAGCACGCCTAACACCTTGGCTGACACTTTAACGTCCATGTATCCGAAAATACCGACCAGTCCAATGATGAGAAGAGCTACGACGCACCAGTCCATCTGCAATCCCGCCATCGACAGAGCAAGGTCTGCCCCGAACGCAGCGAATTGACCGTAGATGCCAGTCAACATCGCGATATAGGCAAGTAGCGCGATTCCGCCAGCTGCGTTGCCTGCTGCTCGTCCTAATCCGTGAGTCACTAGCTCGGCGAAGCCACCAGCACTGATCACATGACGACTCATCGCTGCAAATCCAATGGCAAAAAGCAGCAGGACGAGCGAGGCGATTAGATAGATGCCTGGAGCGCCTGTACCTCCCATAGCGAAAACCACAGGGCCTGCACCAAGGGTGGCGCCGAGCGGGGCCGCAGCTGCAATTACAAAAAAGACGATGTCGGAGACACCTAAGGATTTGGGCTTAAGCCCTGGTTGTGTCGGCTCAATTTGCATACAGGCCTCCCCTTACAGCAAGACGGGATTTGAATTGTTATTGGTAGCCTGATTTTTCGCTCAGTGGCTAAGACTGGCAATCTGCAAACGCTGATCGTTCGATCTTAGTCGGTGATTGAACTGACGCTAGGCCGTAATCATGCCCGGGCATGCGTAGCCCGTGGTCGTCCGTTCACCTGGAGCTTGTACTGAATAGGTGCCCTTATAAGGGAGAGCCGCTATAGGAAAAGCTCCAGCTGTCCAAGTTATCCTATGAGTTGGATAAAACGTCATGAATTTTAGATCTTAAAGACATCTACCAAGTTCTTCTGCTTGATAGCTTGATCATTTAACGTTTGGCTAGTTTGGTAAGATTGTCGGCTTTTTTCAGATAGCGCCTCTGTTACATCGCGAATTTTGGGTACTCCTCTACTTGCTTCCTCTGCCACACGACTTTGTTGTTCCGCCGCGCGGCAATCTGCAATGTCAATATCATTGATAACGCTCACTGCCGAGCCAATGCTATGGAATGACTGCGCGGCTAAATTTACCTTCTGGACACCCTCTGCTATATGTAGGGTGCCGTTGTGCATTGCTTTATGAACATTGGAGGCAATTAACTGAAGCTTTCTATAACTTCACGAATTCATACCGAAGCGAAGCAGTCTGCATCACTGGGAAATCACGCCTCATCGACACGTCGATCTTGCCCAGGTTTTGTATATCCACCAGGGTCACGCACAGATCGAGATTGAGGGCCAAGCAAGTGTGGTTAATGATGCCACGCTGCAGTTCATACCTCCCTTGCGTGTTTATGGATTTCGATTTTATAAAAATGTAGATGGATATGTGGTGACCATGGCAGCGCCTTTGGTGGCCAGATTGGGTGTAATCACCGGGTTAGATTCAAGCGTTTTTGAGAGTCCTGGCGGCTGGTCAGTAGGTAATGACAAGAACCACCTTTATGCGCAGCTTTCAGCACTCAGCAAGGAATATCACAGCAGTCAGCCAGGTCGGGATGTGATGCTCCAATCCTTTATCCAGCCAGTTCTCGTGTGGCTTGCACGCCAAACAATTCAGCATCGCAGCAAGAGCGCGCCTTTAAGGTCCGGGCATGAATTGATGCGGCGCTTTCAGCGTTTGCTCGATACAGAATTCAAGCTTCAACCCAAGCTTGAAAGTCTTGCTCACAGGCTCGGTGTCTCTGCTCGAACATTGAATGCCACATGCCGAGAATGGACAGGCGAAAGTGCCTTGCCCCTCCTTCACCAACGTTTGCTCTTGGAAGCAAAGCGCCAACTCATTTACACCACAATGAGTGTTGCTCAGATCAGTGATGCTCTCGGATTTGCCGAACCGACCTACTTTGCGCGTTTCTTCCGTAGGCTCACAGGCAAGAGCCCACGAGAATTTCGAGCAGGGGAGGAGCGGCTGTAGCGACTATGTCTTGTTTGTTGCTATATACGCATACCGCTCGTGCAATTTTCACGTTCGTCTTAAAATTACTTATGAATCGTATCGAGTTCTACCATGACGGTCGAGCCTCAGGTTGAGTGATCAGCGAAATGTGTTCAGTTCCTGAACACTTGTGTTCTCCATAACTCGGAAGCCGGGGGAATCAGCATCCCAGTTATGAGCCTTCCTGAATCCCCTTGCAGACTGGATGCTCAGGCATGAAGGCGCCAACTGGCCTTAGGCGGGAGGAGGGCCAGGGAGCATAGTACGCGAGCGTGCACACTGATCGATTGCCAGGCTGGCTCATAATTTGCATCTAAGGTGATGGTTGAAAGCGCAGATCTACATAAGACACTGGCGCAGGGATTGACCATGATAAAAATAAGTACCTTTGTGCCATGCGGAGCTGTTCGATGCAGCGACTGATTTCTTGGCTGATCGACAGCCAGCATCCAGAGTCGTTGCTGGCTGCGTTGCGTTGGCTTTACAGCTTTGTACGTCCGCATCGACTGGCCATCGTCGGGCTGCTCGGCTTGTCAGTTTGTGCCTCGCTTTTGGTGTTGCTGCAACCTTGGCTGACGAAACTTCTGATCGACGATGGTTTGCTCGCACGAGACTTTTCGAAGCTGGTAACAATCGCAAGCCTGATGATCGTCGCAGGCATACTCGGAACAGTGCTTTCGGGGATGAATCGTTACTTGCACACACGCTTGTCCGGACGGATTTTATTTTCGCTACGTGACGACCTTTATCGACACCTGCAAACCTTGGCGCCGAGCTTTTATGCTCAACGACGCATCGGTGATGTGATGTCACGGCTAGATGGTGATGTCGCTGAGATCCAGCGCTTTGCCGTGGACTCATTGTTTTCGGCAGTATCGAGCGTGGTCGGGCTGATATGTGCGGTAGTCATGTTAGTGACGCTGTCGTGGAAGCTGTCGCTGCTGGTTCTGGTGCTGATTCCTTTCGACATCCTGTGGTTGCGCTGGATGCGCCGCAAAGTCGAGCGCGATGTAAGGCGGTTGCGTGAGTGTTCTGCGGACGTTTCGTCGTTCATGGTCGAGACACTGCCAGTGATGAAGTTCATTCAATCTGCCGGTCAGCAAAAGCGAGAATCGAATCGATTGGAAGCGTTGGGACAGGGCTATATGCAGCAATTGCTGAAGCTGCAGATTACCGAGTTTTTTACGCAGGCTGTTCCGGGAACATTAACGTCATTGGCGCGTGCCTGTGCCTTTCTCCTGGGAGGCTACTGGGTGGTTCAAGGCACGTGGCAACTCGGTGCGTTGATCGCGTTTTCCACTTACCTAGGGATGGCGGTGGGACCAGTCCAAAGCCTGCTGGGCCTTTATGTTGCGATACAAAGGATGACGGTCAGTCTCGGGCGGGTCATGGAGCTACGCGGCGAAGAGCCTACTGTCCTCAGCCCTGTATTACCCAAGCCGATGCCCGCCCAAGGGGAGTTGCGTTTCGATGACGTTCACTTCACCCATCCAGGTCGTCTCAGCACCCTGCACGGTGTCGATGCGTGCATTCCTTATGGCTTGAAAGTTGCGCTGAGCGGTGGCTCCGGGGTGGGTAAATCAACATTGATAGACCTTCTTCAGCGCCACCTCGATCCACAGGCTGGGCGGGTGCTGTTGGGAGAAATCGACCTGCGAGAGTTCGACCTGTTCGAGCTACGGCAACGGATTGCCGTGGTCAGCCAAGACATCGTGTTGTTTCGTGGCAGTCTCGCCGACAACCTGGCCTACGCCGTGCCGCACGCCAGTCGGGAAGCCATAACCGCAGTGGCGCAACTCGCGCAGCTTGATAGCTTGATCGCGTCACTGCCCGAAGGGCTCGACAGCCCTTTGGGTGAACGCGGTCAACAATTGTCTGGCGGACAAAAACAACGAATCGCAATCGCTCGGGCACTGCTACAGGATCCGATGATTTTAGTCATGGACGAAGCCACGTCTGCGGTAGATGAAGCCACCGAGCGTGACGTCATCGAAGCCATCGACCGATTATTTGCCGGGCGCACGCGAATCCTGATCAGTCATCGCCCTTCAACACTGGCCAATGCAGACCTACATTTTGAGCTGCTCGACGGCGTGTTGAGGCCTAAATCGGTCCAACACGAAATCTGATCATGAGGATTTGCATGATGTTTCAAGCACGTTCCTTGTATCCCTTCGTTGGCTCGGGCGAGAGGCCTTGCCGATGACTGGCCCCAGAATACTCATCCTTGGTGCCGGACCGGCCGGAGCGGCGGTGGCGCTGGGGTTACGGCGGTTAGGTTATTCGGTCTCGCTGGCCAGCGAATGGCGAAGATTCGCAGCGCTGGAGGGCGTCTCGGTTCGTGTGCTTGAGGCTTTGCACAGCGCGGGATTCCATCACGCCTTGGGCGACGCGACATTGCCTTCACAGCGCGAAGTCGCGTGGAACGGTCAGCAACATTCCCAAAACATAGAATATTTATTGGACCGTACGACATTCGATAAAGGGCTACGGGAAGACTTGCGCCTGGCCGGGGTGGAGTTGATAGACGGACGCGTGCTGGGCATCGAAAGCTCAACGGACGGGCACAAAGTCGAGGTCCAAGGACATGGCGCAATCAAGGCGGACTTCTTGGTAGAGGCACGAGGACGCCAAGCCCCCTCGCTTGGTAAAGGTGTGCGTGGGCCGGAGACCGTAAGCTTGCTCAATCGATGGCAAGGTCGGCCGGGTGCCACCGCCAGCGCAGTAGAAAGCCTCAAGGACGGTTGGGTATGGATGGCTCGGCGAGCCGATGGCCAGTGTTATTGGCAGTGGACGCTGGATGTCGCCAGTGCCGACCTGCCTGATAAGCGCGATCTACTTCAATATTGTCTTGAGCGACGTCTGGATTCGGTTGTTGCGCAAGCATTCTTTGGCCCGCAGCGTCAGATCGATGTGCAGGTGCTTGCACGCAGCAGCACGGCAATTCTGAATCCACACGTTTGCAGCGATCATTGGATACGAGTCGGTGACGCTGCGATGGCGGTCGATCCGCTCTCGGGAAACGGCATATTCCAATCATTATCCTCGGCACTGCAGGCGCCGACGGTGATCAACACGTTGCTGTGCAAACCCGAGCGATCGGCATTGGCCCAGCGGTTTCACCAGCAGCGAGTCGAGCAATTGTTCATGCGTTTCGCGAGGATTGGTCGGGACTTTTACCTCGACGAACAGCGATGGCAAGACCAACCATTCTGGCTTGCTCGCAGACAGTGGCCGGATGCGGTGGCCGCTCATGCCGAAGCGAATTTCGACGCCCTGAAGATTGAGCGCGCCCCTGTACTGTGTGACGGGTTCGTAGTTGAGGCGCAGGTAGTGATTACCCCGGATCAACCCTTGGGTGCCTGGCAGGTGCACGGGGTCGAGCTGGCGCCGCTTGTGCAACGGTTACGCTCGGAGCCGCACGAGCAGGTGCTTGCCGGGTTGACGGAATCTCAGGGGCGTGGGGTTCGAAGCTGGTTGTTGTCGCAGGGATACAGGCCTGTCTGAATTCAGTGTTTACGATCAGCGGAAAGTTGCTCATTCTATAACTTTGCTAATCATCGATGACTATGTCGTCGCCGAACAATATGTCTGTGCGGTCGACCGGTGTTCAATTGTGGAACACATTTTTTTGTCGGTGTGCAAACATTAAACAGAAAGTTTCGTGTGTGTTCCTGAAATGGCATTGGCACGCCTTGTGCTGTAACCGAAGGAGTTCCAGACATAGCACTGCCCTAAAAATAATTTACATAGGTAACGTCATGAATCAAACTTTAAAATTTCTGCCAGAGGAGCTCTGGAGTCACTGTGTTTTCGACGGTACTTGGATAAATGTTTCTCCTAACGTCAGTCAGGTCATAGAGCCTGCAACGGGGGCATCGTTGGGTTGCATCGGCATGGCTGACGCGGCGTCGGTTTCAGCGGCGGCTCGCGTGGCTAATGAAGTACAAGCGGATTGGTTCCTCACTGATTATGAAGAACGTGCCGCAATCATGCGTAAAGCGGCAGAAATCGCAGAACTGCATTTTGGCGATATCGTCGAGTGGTTGGTTAGAGAAAGCGGTTCGACCCAGTTAAAAGCGGCGTTTGAAACCCGTGTAACGATAAAAGCGTTGCAGGAAAGCGCCATGATGCCTGGGAAAAGCCAGGGTGACGTTCTGCCCAATGCTCCGGGATCCGGTCGCCTCAGCCTAGCCAGGCGTCGTCCAATAGGGGTTGTAGGGGTCATCTCACCTTTCAATTTTCCGCTTTACCTTGCTATGCGCTCGGTCGCGCCTGCTTTGGCCGTCGGTAACAGTGTCGTGCTGAAGCCCGATCCCCGAACCGCCGTTAGTGGCGGGCTGGTCATTGGGCGCTTATTTGAGCTTGCTGGGCTGCCGAAGGGCGTTCTCCACGTCTTGCCGGGTGCGGGCGATGCGGGCGCAGCGTTGGTTGAATCGCCAGACGTGGCAATGATCCAATTTACCGGATCGACCGCCGCAGGTCGCAAAGTCGGCGAAGCGGCTGGCCGCAACCTGAAGAAGGTGTCGCTGGAATTAGGCGGGAAGAATTCGTTGATAATTCTGGACGATGCGAATCTCGACTTGGCAGTTGCCAACGCCATCTGGGGAACGTTTTTGCACCAGGGGCAAATCTGCATGGCTACTGGGCGCATTCTCGTTCAGCGCAGCCTGTATCCGGCCTTCCTCAAAGCACTGACTGCCAAAGTGGGCAAGCTCTCGGTGGGTGATCCCGCTACGACAAAGGTCTCGCTCGGGCCGCTTATCAATGCACACCAGCGCGATCAAGTGGCCAAGATTGTCCGCGAGGCTCAGCAGGCCGGTGCAAAACTCGAAGTGGGTGGGCGTTACGAAGAGCTTTTCTTCCAGCCGACGGTGCTCAGCGATGTCAAACCGGACAATCCCGCGTTCCGTGAAGAGATTTTTGGACCCGTCGCCGTTGTCGTGCCCTTTGACTCTGACGAGGAAGCAATACGACTCGCTAACGACACGGAATACGGCTTGGCTGCCGGCATCATCAGTTCGAACATTGGCCGTGCGATGAAGGTCGGTGACAAGCTTCGGACCGGAATGCTTCATATCAATGACCAGACAGTCAATGACGAAGTGGTGAATCCATTCGGCGGCTGGGGCGCATCTGGAAATGGCACGAGCGTGGGAGGGGCGGCGAACTGGGAAGAGTTCACTCAATGGCAATGGTTGACCATCAAGGATGAGGCCACGCCTTATGCCCTGTAAGGCACTGGATCGAACATAACTGCAAGATCTTGAAGAAAAAACGCCCGTTCTGAACGGGCGCTTTTTTATGCTATGTAATTATATGCGGCTGGTCATTATTAATGATAAAAACATACAAGAATGTAGAAAGGTAATGAGTGGTCAGCAAATGAATATAAGAGACATGCACGGCCTTGATGAGGTTCGGCGTCGCTTTCTGGATGGACACTCCTTGCCGGCGGATCTGCTGCCTCCTGCAGTAGCCAGTTCTTGGGAGCGGTCCAGGAAAGCAGGGCTCTCACCTTGGGATAAGCGACTGTCTGGACGTTGGCGCGCCCATGAATTGAGTAGTTCGGATTCGCGTTTGGCTGCATGCGCTCAACCTGAGCTCGACAGGCTGTGGGGAATATTCGGAGGGCAAGACTGGGCCCTGTTTTGTGTCAACCTCGAAGGCGTGATCGTTTATGCCAAGCACGCGTCCCAGCCCGACACTGTGGACTCACTGAAAGTGGGAAAGCGCGTCAATGAAGTGGATATCGGAACCACGGCGCCCAGTTGCACACTCCATGAGCAGCAGCCGTTTATCGTCTGCGGCGGTATGCACTACTTGAAAGAATTTGAAAATTTTTTCTGCGTATCCGTACCCGTTTTCGGTGTGCGTGGGGAGCTGGTGGGTGCAATCGACATAACCGGTATCGGCCAGCGCAATGCGACTGCTGTTCTGGAGCAGCTAAAGATCGCGTCCATGGCCATCGAAAGCAGGTTGTATTCGGGGTTGGTGGATTGCCAGATCGTAGCACTTCAGTTTGACGCGAGATTGATAGGAACACCTTTCCAGGGATTGGTCGCTTTCGATCAGAATGGAAGGTTCTGTGCCGCCAATAAAGTCGCAAAGAAGATATTGGGCATCGATGCTTCTGCGCCAGTCGAGTCTTCATTGGATTGGGATAGTTTTTTTGAGCGTGGGCCACAGTCCATAGTTGTGAACTCACCCAGTCTGATAGCGCTCAACGACGGGTCTTCGGTTTATGCCCAGTCATTATCGTTGCCTGGCGGCGCTCAGCCTGCTGCTCGTTTGCGCCATACATCCCCTGGGGTTGGACACGATCCTGCGCTCAATCAGCAATTCAACATGGCCTCGAAAGCCTTTGCAGCGAGCATTCCCGTCATCCTGCAGGGCGAAACGGGTACAGGAAAAGAGGTGTTCGCCAGGGCGCTTCACGACTCGTTGAATCCTGGTGCTCCGTTCATAGCCATTAACTGTTCTGCCATACCCGAGAATCTGATTGAGTCCGAGCTGTTCGGCTACGTTGAAGGAACGTTTACAGGGGCACGTCGAGGCGGTGCGAAAGGTCGTATCGAAGAAGCGCATGGCGGGACTTTGTTGCTCGATGAGATTGGCGATATGCCGTTCAATCTTCAGACCCGGCTGCTTCGGGTACTGCAGGAGAGGGAAGTAACCCGTCTCGGCAGCTCAGAACGACATCCAGTCGATGTAAGAGTTATTAGCGCGACCCATTGCGATATCCACAAGCTTATTGAGGAGCATCGTTTCAGAGAGGATCTTTTTTATCGCCTCAATGGCATGCAGGTTCGGATTCCGGCGCTCCGTCAGCGGCAGGATATGGAAGATATCATCACCAAATTGACCCAGCGCTATCAGGGAGGCGCGATTCATCCCGCAGCGTTGGAGCTGCTGAAGAATCAGGAGTGGCGCGGAAATATCAGGCAACTGGAGCAAGTGATCCGGCTGGCTGTGGCGTTGGCTGGCGCAGGGCTCGTGATCCTGCCGGAACACTTTCCAGGCTTGGAGCAGCCTGACGAGAAGCGTGATGAGAAATCGTTAAAGGAATTTGAAAGGAAGAAGATTCAAGACGCGCTGGATGCCAATGGCGGCAACGTGAAAGCGACTGCGCAGCAGCTCGGCGTTGCTCGCGGCACTATCTATCGTAAGCTAAAAATGGAATAGCTTGTTATGCCTTTCAGATTGAGGGGGTTATCACTGGCCCCCCTCTTGGCGTGATAGTTATTTGATTGCATTCATCAATGTTTGTCTCCGAACGGCGCGGATACACGCTCTAACCCATCTCTGATCATTTTTGCGCCTCAAGCCGCCAATTGAACAGACGTTATACATCGCGACTTAGGTGTGTATCGCACCCTGAGAGGCGTTGAACACTGTGTTCAGAAATAGATCACTCCTCTTGTTTCTTGTCATGATTTTTTCATTTTTATCTATATAAAT
Source organism: Pseudomonas chlororaphis (assembly GCA_001023535.1). Taxonomy (NCBI): domain Bacteria; kingdom Pseudomonadati; phylum Pseudomonadota; class Gammaproteobacteria; order Pseudomonadales; family Pseudomonadaceae; genus Pseudomonas; species Pseudomonas chlororaphis. The sequence continues at coordinate 5,572,278 of CP011020.1, read as the reverse complement.
CAGCGTGTTGTGTGAGATGGCACGGAATATGTATATGAATGAAAAGACACTCTGAGGCCACCCCGGGTTTTGGAGTGCGATAAAACAAAAACTAAAGACAATATTATAAAAAAATCGCCAGCATGGGCTTTGTCCCCTGTGAAGAGCCAAAGGAATTCTGATCGATGAAACCACTCCGTCGCCTTGCGTTCATCTCATGTAGTACGGTGTTGGCGCTCGCTATCGCCCCGTTTGCGGCAGCACAACAAACAGGGGAACAGGTTTTAAATACCATGTGCGCCGGTTGTCACATTGCTGCCGATGGTAGTTTCGAGCGTATAGACGCCGTGCGTAAAACCCCCGAGGCCTGGGATATGACGGTCGTGCGGATGATGCGCAACCATCATGTTCCGCTGAGCCAGGATGACCGCACTGCGGTCGTGAGATACCTGGCCCAGACACGCGGGCTGAGCGTGAAGGAAACCGAGGGGCGTCGCTACGTCTTGGAAAAGGAGCCCGTCGCAACAGACGTGGCGCCTAACCAAATGATGACCGAGACCTGCTCCAGATGTCACTCCTATGCGCGGGTCGCCTTGCAACGTCGAACCCCTGCTGACTGGGAGAAGTTGCTCAACTTCCATTTGGGGCAATTCCCGACGCTGGAGCTTCAAGCCATGGCGCGTGACCGGGATTGGTGGACCTATGTTAATGGCGAAGTCCTGCCATTCCTGGCGAAAAACTACCCACTGGGTCAGGCACCCAAAGCAACCAATGCCAAATTGAGCGAGCGTTGGGTCGTGACCGGTCATCAACCAGGAAGCGGCGACTATTCGGGTACGTTGTCATTGAAGGCCGGGGAGGAGGGCTACGATGTTTCAATGACCCTCGATAACAAAGCAGGCTCTGCGACGTATCAAGGCCGGGGAGTGTTGCTGGGCGAGGGTGAGTGGCGCGCGACGTTAAGCGACGGCAAGCAGGAAATCCGGCAAGTGTTTGCTCTGAATGCAGACGGATCACTGACAGGTCGATGGTTCGAAAAATCCAATGAGGTCATTGGCGGACGCTTCATAGCTTCACCTGTCGATGCCTCGCCTCGGATTCTCGCTGTCAGTCCGACATACCTCAGAACCGGGACAGAAAGTGAGATCACGCTCGTCGGGGTGGGGCTGTCGGGTAAGCCGGTTCTACCGAAAGGCGTTACCGGGACCGTTGTTTCTCAGAGCGATACCAAAGTTGTGATGAAGCTTTCCTCGGAAAAGCCTTGGGGGGCAGTGAAGGTCAGCGTGGGCAAGGCAAGTGCGCCTCTGGTGGTTTTTTCCAAGCTTGACGGTGTACGCGTTGAGCCTGAACAAACTATCGCTCGGGTGGGCGGCAATGGTGGGCCCATCGCAAAGGTTCCCGCGCAGTTTGAGGCAATCGGCTTGCTCAAAGGAGCCGACCGAAAACTGGGAACCGCTGACGACATCCGTGTGGGGACGTTTGACGCCTCGTGGGCGGTGGACAACTGGGACGAAGGGGCTGCGAAGATGCAGGACACCAAGTACTCAGGTTCCATTGAACAGAACGGCCGTTTCACGCCAGCGGACGCGGGTTTAAATCCTGAACGGCCGATGTCTACCAACAACCTTGGCAATCTCAAGGTGATCGCCACCGTTGATGACAACGGCAAAACTCTCCAGGGCGAGGCGCATCTCTATGTCACCGTCCAGCGTTTCGTCGACACTCCTATTCGTTGAGGCTCTCATGACAGCGCTTACCCTTATTCGGCATAACGCGCATCAAATAGATGTGGACGGTCATGCCATGATGATGCATGTCCCCAGCAGCAGCCTTTTCGAGCTTGATGGGGTTGGTCGCGATGTATACGACCTGTTCAATCGCTTCGATAGTGTCGACAGCGAGGTCATGCGCACCGAGCTAGGCGCCCGACATTCCCCGGACAGTCTGGCAGAGTGCATCAGCAGTTTTATCGACCTGGATATCCTGCGCGAGCCAGGTATTGTCGAAGCGCCTCGCGTGATCGCCAAGGTTGATGAGATACCGCTTTCGACCATTGTTCTTAACGTGAATACAGGCTGCAATCTTTCCTGTACTTACTGCTACAAGGAAGACCTCACGACCCCCTCGAAGGGCGTCAAGATGAGCTTTGAAACCGCCAAGGCCTCGTTTGAGATGTTGCTCAAACAGGCAAAGAATCGGGACCAGGTCAATCTTGTGTTTTTTGGTGGTGAGCCGCTTTCCAACTACCCACTCATTCGCGAGATGGTGCCTTACGCCGAAGCCCGAGCGGCGCAAGAGGGCAAGAAGATTGATTTTTCGTTGACCACCAACGGCACGCTGTTAACAGAGCCCATGGTGGATTGGCTCAACGAGCATCGCTTTGGCCTGACGGTATCAATGGACGGTCCGAAAGCCATGCATGATGCCAATCGCATTACGGTAGGTGGCAACGGAACCTATGACGTGGTGGCGCATAAGGTGCGGATGCTGCTGTCGCGCTATACCGCGAGGGCGGTCGGCGTCCGTGTGACACTGACCCGCGGCGTTACCGATGTGTTGGGTATCCATCATCACCTGAAGAACGAACTGGGATTTGCTGAAGTTGGGTTTGGCCCAGCGACGTCGGGTCCGATTGCATCATTCAATCTGGATAACGATGCGCTGAAGCAAGTGTTCAGTGATATGAAGACCCTGGGACGCCGTTATGTCGATGCGGCTTGCCGTGGCGAAAATATCGGATTTTCCAACATGCACCAATTGCTGACAGATATTGCACAGGGCACCAAAAAAGTCGTGCCTTGTGGTGCCGGTCTGGGATTGCTGGCCGTTGATAAGGATGGCGACCTGCACCTGTGTCATCGTTTCGTTGGGTCTGATCAACCGACCTATGGCAACGTTGGTCGCGGTATCGATGTGCCTAAGTTGGCGGCGTTCATAGAAGGCGCCCAAGATCGCAGTAGTTTCGGTTGCAAAACCTGCCGTATTCGCTCTATTTGTGCGGGTGGGTGTTATCACGAGTCTTATGCGAAACAAGGTGATCCGTTTGCTCCTGTTTATCATTACTGTGACTTGCTGCGCGATTGGGTGGATTTCGGAATCGAATCTTACGTGCGAATAATGAAAAATAATCCTAGCTTCTTCCGTAATCATATCGAACCACGGAGCGCCAAAGTATGAAACATTTGACTCCCGCCAATGCCAAGGCCAAGGCCTTTGTTGAAGCTCACGCCGAAGGTCGTGAAGAAGAAGTTGTAGCAATGAACGCCTTGGTAGGCTGTTCGACTTCTTTTGATCCAGGATGGGAAATCGATGGGTTCGGTGGCGTTTCCAACCTTTGTCAGCCGATGGAAGCAGACTTGTACGCCTGTTCTGATCCTTGCTGGTGGCCTGCCCAAGTTCCAGACACGATGTCTACTTATCCGACGTGGGGCAAAGACACTGCGGACCCCACTCAAGATTGGCGCAACCTGAACTCCGTATTCCCCGAATCCAAGGGCTAATAATAATGATAAAGTCATCCTGCTTCGCCGTGCTGTCGGTAATCGCTGCAATGAGCGGCGTAACGCCTGCCGTGGCTAAAGATTTTTTGTCGGTGGTCGCGCACCCTGACAAAGTGTTCGTTGTGGACATGGACAACCGCAAGATCCTCAAAGAATTTGTCGTTGAAAACAGCGGTGCTACGCCAATTGTTTCCGCAGTAAGCCCTGATGCCAAATATGTATACGTCTTGGCGAATGGAAGCCAAAGCGTCATAAAGATGGACATGGAAACCGGAAAAAACCTGCTCCGATTGGACATGAGCAAAGCCGACGAGCGTGTCTGGGCGACGTGGGGCATGAATCTTTCGCCCGACGGCAAAACGCTCGCGGTGTATCAGAATCCGGTAAAACACCTGCGCAACGAATTCAAAGTCCAACCCACGCGCATTGCGTTATACGACGCGGAAACGTTGACGTTGAAATCAACAGCTCCTGCCCCTCGTCAAGTGACGATGCTGATGTACTCGACTGACGGGAAGAAGATTTATGCGTTGGGCAAGGATATGTATGTATTTGATGCCGAATCGGGAAAGCAATTGGAGGAGTTGCCTATCCAGAAATGGTCGCAAAAGGATCATTTCCCCCCCGATATGCTTAACGTCTGGTATCAGTACGACAACTCTCAGCTCATGGTCGCCCCATACTACGTCAAGTTGCGCAATAAAGACCCCGCGTCCCCTGAAACATTCCAAACGGGGCTGCTTACCCTTGATCTGAAGAAGGGCAAGTTGCACATGAACGATATTGAACCCACCCAGACCATTTATTTCTCCATGGCGGCTAGCCCGGACCAAAAGCGCGCCTATGCGGTTTATAACGTGCTCCAGTCTTTCGACTTGGAACAGGGTGGCAAACCCCTCAAGCAAGTAAGCCTCCCCCATACGTTTTATTCCGTCGTCGTCAGCTCCGATAACAGATACGTGTGGATTGGTGGCGCGGGTGGTGATTTGCTTATTTATGACGGTGCCAGTTTGGAGAAGGTCGGGGAGCTGAAGCTGCCCGGTAACCCCAACATGTCGAACAACTCAGCCCTGCGATTGTTCACGGTTCAGTAATGGCCGTCCGTATAGGTGTGATTGACAGCGGAGGACTTTCGATGGACATCGAAGGTTCTCTGGCCTTTCTTCCCGATGGGCGGGTCGAGGCGTGCGCACCGGACCGCCTGGGGCACGGAACGATCGTTGCGAAGATTATTCGTAATAGCTGCCCTCAAGCAATCATTACCCATGCGCAAGTGTTTCAGGAGCGGCCGGTGACAACCGCCACTCAGGTTTCCATGGCGCTCGACTGGTTCGTCTCGCAGCCAGCTTCTCATCGAGTGGACATTGTCTGCATGAGCCTGGGGCTTGCTGCTGATCGTGCGCCTTTGCGTGAGGCTGTCTATAACGCCGGTGCTGAGAAAGTGTTGATTGTTGCGGCCAGGCCGGCCCGAGGTAGCACGTGTTATCCGGCAGATTACGAGAGCGTGATAGGCGGTACCGGAGATGCGCGTTGTACGTGGGACCAACTCTCGCGCTTGGGGCCTCGTTTGTTTGGCGCCTGGAGTAACTCACCTGAACAGGCCGGGGAGGGCATGGCGGGTGCCAGTCTGGGCGCAGCGAGGGTAGCGGGGCATTTAGCCAACATCCTTTTGCGAGAAGGACGTGCTCTGGAAATCCAAGAGGCGCTTTCCCTGATGGGCGAGTGTTGCGATTACTTCGGGCCTGAAAGAAGAACTGGCTGAAGGGATGTGATCGCGCAGGTACATCAATCAGTCATGTTGAGTCATTGATTTGGCTCCACTAAAAAATATCCCGGGTACGGGGAGGTATCTATGCGTTTTGCGCGTGTCTCCATCAAGTGGAAAATCACACTATTGGCGGGATTTTGCCTGCTGTGTACCGTCGTATTGTTGGTGGGTACGTCCCTGTATCGCATGGACACCAGTCTGGCATTGGTCAAATCAGCCAACTCACAGATGCTTGAGGCGGCAGCCCGTGCACGCATGGAGGCTAGCGGAAAGCAGCAGGTTGAGACCACTCAGCGCTTTTTTTCGGACATCTATAATTACGGTAACCAGTTCACTCGACAAGTCCAACAACTTCGAGAGCAAGCAACCAAGCATGGAGCTGATCCCCGGGAGCTGCGCAAGGACCTAAATCAACTGGTACACGACGGCCTTAAAGCCAATCCTTCGCTATTGAGTTTGTACGTGGTATTTGCGCCTGATGCACTGGACGGCCAGGATGGGCGCTTTTCGGATGAATCTACCGTGGGCAGTAATGAAAAAGGTCGATTTGCCTCTTACTGGAGTCAAAAGGATCCGACAGACAGTTACATGGCAGTGCCTGAGAAAATCATCGCCGATACCACCCCTATGTTGGACGGTACTCCGTTCAACACCTGGTATAGCTGCCCACAGCAAACCCTCAGGCCTTGCGTGCTCAATCCTTATTTTGACGACACGTCTGGCCAGCCTTTACTGATGACAACTCTTGCTTTTCCATTGATCGAAAACGGCAAAGTCATTGCGGTCATCGGCGCGGATATCAGCTTGAGTCGATTGCAGCAGCTAAGTCTGGATGGCAGCCTGCAACTTTATGAGGGTAGGGGGACATTGCGAATCGTCAGTTCCGCTGGGTTGGTTGCGGGCGATAGCCATAATCCAGGTTCACTCGGTCGTACACTCGAAAGCGTTCAGAAGGATGGTGCTGACCTACTGGCGCTGTTGAGCGCAGGTAAGTCTCAGTCCTTGGATACGCTTACGAGCCTGCGCATTTTGGAGCCGCTGAAGGTGATCCCTGAGGGGAAACCTTGGGGATTGGTTTTAGAGGTTCCGCGAGCAATCTTGCTGGAACCGGCGCTTGCGCTGCATCAGGAACTTGATGAGCGAAGCCTGTCCGGTGCGCTATGGGAAACAGGGCTTGCGGGAGGCGTGGCGCTGTTAGGTCTGATTGTGCTGTGGTTGACTGCTCGCGGCGTCAGCATGCCAATCCTCAGCGTGGCCAACATGCTTCGGGATATCGCCAGCGGTGAGGGTGATCTCACCAAACGTTTGGATTATCAAGGCAACGATGAACTGGGTCAGTTAGCAGGTTGGTTTAATCGCTTCCTAGACAAACTCCACCCGATAATCCGAGACGTCAAGGCGTCGGTACATGACGCCCGCACAACTGCTGATCAGTCAGCGACACTGTCCGAGCAAACCAGTACAGGGATGGAGCACCAGTTCAGGGAAATCGAACAGGTGGCCACAGCGTCGCAGGAAATGAGTGCAACGGCCCATGATGTGGCCAATAGCGCGGCCCAGGCTGCGCAAGCGGCTCGTGGTGCGGAGCAGGCGACCTCGGATGGCCTGGCGGTGATACAACAAACTACGCATTTGATTGATGGCTTGGCCAAAGACATGAGTCTTGCGGTAAGAGAGGTCGAAGGCTTGGCAGCCAGCAGCGGCAAGATTGGTTCGGTGCTGGATGTCATACGAGCGATCGCCGAGCAAACCAATCTGTTGGCGCTGAACGCGGCCATCGAGGCCGCGCGGGCGGGTGATGCTGGTCGTGGATTCGCGGTTGTGGCCGACGAAGTGAGAGGGTTGGCAAAGCGAACCCAGGACTCAGTCGAAGAGGTCCGTCTGGTGATCGAGACGTTGCAGCGCGGTACGAGTGAGGTGGTCAACGCGATGAACAATAGTCACCATCAGGCCCAGGGGAGTGCAGGGCAGGTTATGCAAGCTGTGACGGCACTGCAGCGTATAAGCGGCGCAGTTTCGATCATCAATGACATGAACCTGCAGATCGCCAGCGCAGCCGAGGAGCAGAGTGCGGTTGCGGAGGAGGTGAATCGAAATGTGGCATCGATTCGCGATGTTACCGAGTCGCTGTCTGATCAATCTAAGAGATCCGCTCAGATCAGTCAGTCCTTGAACCATCTGGCCAATCATCAGCAGCAGTTGATGGCACAGTTCAAAGTCTGATGATCAAGTGCGTGTACACTCGGATTGCGGGATGCTTGATCGTCAGTCCAAAGGGGGCGTGTGATTGCCGACGCGCCGTCAAGCCTGGAGACATTTACATCACGCCAGGCGCAGGTTTCACTTCGGGTGGGCGTAATGACTCTAATAATTGCAACTTCGAGTGCCGGTGCGATGGATAGCCATCTGCTCAGTGAGCGCAGTAGCATTTTTCGGGATGCGGATCCTTACGCGGTGTCCGACTACGTGAACTTGCACGTTGGATCCCATCGCATCGGTCTCTCTCGAACCACCCACCCCCAGGCCAGCCTGAACCATCGAAAATTCGCCGGTCTCGATCTGTGCCGCATCAGCTACGGCGGAAGCGTGCGTGTCACGTCGCCTGCGCTGGAAAGCGTCTACCACCTTCAGGTGTTGCTTAGCGGCAATTGTTTGTGGCGAGGCTATAAGCATGAACACTACCTGCTCCCGGGCGAATTGCTGCTGATCAATCCAGACGATCCTGTCGACCTGACGTACTCCCAGGACTGCGAGAAATTCATTGTTAAGTTGCCCGTTCAGTTGCTTGAATCGATATGTGATGAGCTGCGATGGTTGCGGCCCGCGACGGGCATACGTTTTCTGCGTAACCACTATCAGCTGGATGAGTTGGAAGGGTTTCTTGGCTTACTGGCGATGATTTGCCAGGAGTCCGAGGCCAGTACTCCGATCATGCGGGTACAAGAGCATTACGCCCAGATAATTGGCAGCAAGCTGCTGTCGCTCATGACGACCAACGTCAGCCGCGAAGGCGCAGGATCACAATCGGCCAGCTTCGATCGCATTCTCGATTACATAGACCGAAATCTGAAACAGGACTTGAACGCCGAGCACTTGGCACAACAGGTCAGTATGAGCACCAGGTCCTTGTACGTGCTGTTCGAGCGCCACTTGGGTATCACACCCTTGCAGTACATTCGCCAGCGCAAATTGGAACGCATTCAAGCTTGCCTGAGCGACCCGAGTTGCCCGGTCCGTAGCCTGACTGAAGTGGCGCTGGACTACGGCTTTCTTCACTTGGGCCGCTTCTCTGAGCTTTACCGTTCGCAGTTCGGCGAGCTTCCTTCGCAAACCCTCAAATCACGCGTCTGAACGCGCCATCCTGGCGCGCCGGTGCCGCTGATCGATCCTGCGTGACGGCTGCGCAAAATGGATAGCGATCTGCGGAAATCGGATATTTCCTCCTGAATTGTCTGCCTAATCTGACCGGGCCTGAACAATAACAATGGAGGCCCTGGCCATGTCCCTGGGAAACGATTACCTGAATGCCCTGCTTGAAGAAGACAAGGAGAAGGGCATCTACCGTTGCAAACGGGAGATGTTCACCGATCCACGTCTGTTCGAACTGGAGATGACGCACATCTTCGAAGGCAACTGGATTTACCTTGCCCACGAAAGCCAGCTTCCCAACAACAACGACTTCTTGACCACCACCATGGGGCGCCAGCCGATTTTCATCGCGCGCAACAAGGACGGTGTGCTCAATGCCTTTCTCAACGCCTGTAGCCACCGCGGCGCCATGCTCTGCCGACACAAGTCCGGCAATCGTTCCAGCTACACCTGCCCATTTCACGGCTGGACGTTCAACAACAGCGGCAAACTGCTCAAGGTCAAGGATCCGAGCGAGGCCGGATACCCCGAAAGCTTCAATTGCGAGGGTTCCCATGACCTCACAAAAGTTGCTCGTTTCGAGTCCTATCGTGGCTTCCTGTTTGGCAGCCTCAATGCCGACGTAAAACCTTTGGCGGAGCATCTGGGCGAATCATCGAAAATCATCGACATGATCGTGGACCAATCGCCGGAAGGGTTGGAGGTGCTGCGCGGATCCAGTTCCTATATCTACGAAGGCAACTGGAAGCTGACCGCCGAAAACGGCGCCGACGGCTACCACGTGAGCTCTGTGCACTGGAACTACGCAGCCACGCAGAACCAGCGCAAGCAACGTGAGTCGGGCGAAGAAATCAAAACCATGAGTGCCGGTAGCTGGGCAAAAAACGGCGGTGGTTTCTACTCCTTTGACCACGGCCATTTGTTGCTCTGGACGCGTTGGGCCAACCCCGAGGATCGACCTGCATACGAGCGTCGTGATGAGTTGGCACGTGACTTCGGACAGGCCCGGGCCGATTGGATGATCGAAAACTCCCGCAACCTCTGTCTGTACCCGAACGTGTATTTGATGGACCAGTTCAGTTCGCAGATTCGCATCGCTCGGCCCATCTCGGTCGATAAGACTGAAATCACCATTTACTGCATCGCCCCCAAAGGCGAAAGCGCCGAGGCGCGCGCCAAGCGCATACGCCAATACGAAGACTTCTTCAACGTCAGCGGTATGGCCACGCCGGATGATTTGGAAGAGTTCCGCTCCTGCCAAACTGGCTACGGTGCTGGGCGTGGATGGAACGACATGTCCCGTGGTGCAGAACATTGGGTCGAGGGCGCAGACACTGCCGCACAGGAAATCGGCCTCAAGCCGCTGCTCTCCGGCAAGCGCACTGAAGACGAGGGCCTGTTTGTCCTGCAACACAAATATTGGCAAGAAACCATGCTCAAGGCCGCATCCGCCGAGCAGCCATTGATTCCGGTGGAGGCCGTGCAATGAGTACTTATGACGTTGTGCGTGACTTTCTCTATCGCGAAGCTCGCTACCTGGACGATGCCCAATGGGATCAATGGCTGGAGCTGTACGCCGTTGATGCCACGTTCTGGATGCCGGCCTGGGACGACAATGACACGCTGACCGAAGATCCGCAAAGTGAAATATCGCTGATCTGGTACGGCAACCGTGGCGGTCTGGAAGATCGTGTGTTTCGCATCAAGACCGAGCGCTCCAGTGCGTCCACTCCGGACACGCGTACCTCTCACAACCTGAGCAATATTGAAATTGTCGAGCAGACCGAAGGCCAGTGCCTGGTGCGTTTTAACTGGCACACCCTGAGCTTTCGCTACCAGGTAACGGACAGCTTTTTCGGCAGCAGTTTCTACACCCTCGACCTGCGCGGCGACCAGCCGCTTATCAAGGCGAAGAAAGTCGTGCTGAAAAACGATTACGTCCGCCAAGTCATCGACATTTATCACATCTGATCAGGCTGCGGCGAGCGCTGTCGACGCATCCAAGTGTCGGCTCGACGCTGTGAGTGAGGTGCAACATGAGTTTCCAGATCGCATTAAATTTCGAAGACGGGATCACCCGCTTCATTGAGGCCCAGGGGCACGAAACCGTCGCTGATGCGGCGTATCGCCAAGGCATCAACATCCCGCTGGACTGCCGTGACGGCGCGTGCGGCACCTGCAAATGTTTCGCCGAGGCCGGGCGTTACGACATGGGTGACAACTTCATCGAAGATGCCCTGAGCGAAGACGAGCTTACCCAAGGTTACGTGCTGACGTGCCAGATGCGCGCTCAGAGCGATTGCGTCGTGCGGGTGCCCGCAGCTTCGCAAGTCTGCAAGATCGAACAGGCGAGTTTCCAGGCATCAATCAGCGATGTGCGACAACTGTCTCAAAGCACCATCGCGCTATCGATCAAGGGCGATGGCCTAAACAAGCTGGCGTTCCTGCCGGGCCAATACGTCAACTTGCAAGTACCCGGTAGCGAACAGACACGCGCCTATTCTTTCAGCTCGTTGCAGAAAGACGGTGAGGTCAGCTTCTTGATCCGTAACGTACCGGGCGGCCTGATGAGCAGTTTCCTGACCGGCCTGGCCAAGGCCGGCGATAGCATGAACCTGGCCGGCCCCTTGGGTAGTTTCTACCTGCGTGAAATCAAGCGACCACTGCTGCTGCTCGCTGGCGGCACCGGGCTGGCGCCATTCACAGCCATGCTAGAAAAAATCGCGGAGCAGGGCAGTGAGCATCCGGTGCACTTGATCTATGGCGTCACCAATGATTTCGATTTGGTCGAGTTGGATCGGTTGGAAGCTTTCGCCGCGAGCATCCCCAACTTCAGTTTTCGCGCCTGTGTGGCCAATCCGGAAAGTACTTATCCGTTCAAGGGCTATGTCACTCAGCACATCGAGCCCTGTCATCTCAACGGGGGCGAGGTAGACGTTTATTTGTGCGGCCCGCCACCGATGGTCGAAGCGGTCAACCATTACATCCGCGAGCAAGGGATTAACCCTGCCAATTTCTATTTCGAAAAGTTCGCGCCTGCCGCGGCCTGAATCGTTACGCAAAGACTCCGTTCGAGGTTGTCATGAAAAACAGATTCGAAAACAAGGTTGCCTTGGTAACCGGCGCGGCTCAAGGCATTGGTCGAAGCGTGTGTGAGCAATTGCGGGCCGAGGGCGCGCGGGTTGTTGCGGTTGATCGATCGGAGCTGGTGCATGAGCTCAAACAAGACGACGTATTGACCCTCGTCGCCGATCTGGAAATGCACACCGAATGCATGTCGGTGATGGCAGCCGCCGTCGAGGCTTTCGACAGCCTGCACATATTGATCAACAACGTGGGCGGGACTATCTGGACCAAACCGTTCGAGCGTTACGAGGCCGCGCAAATCGAGTCGGAAGTGCGTCGCTCGTTGTTTCCGACCCTCTGGTGCTGTCACGCGGCGTTGCCCTACATGCTCGAACAAGGGCACGGCGTGATCGTCAACGTCTCGTCAATCGCGACCCGGGGCGTCAACCGTGTTCCTTATGGCGCAGCCAAAGGTGGCGTTAACGCCTTGACCGCCTGCTTGGCGTTCGAGAATGCCGAACGTGGTATCCGGGTCAATGCGATCGCGACCGGGGGCACCGAGGCGCCACCGCGGCGTATCCCCCGCAACACCGCGCAGCCAACCGAAGAAGAGAAGGTTTGGTATCAGCAAATCGTCGACCAGACGATTCAAAGCAGTTTGATGAAGCGCTACGGAACGATCGACGAACAGGTCGCCACGATCCTGTTCCTGGCCTCGGATGACGCGTCCTATATCACCGGCGTAACGCTGCCAGTCAGTGGCGGTGACCTCGGCTGACCAGGAAAACCTGTCGCATCAGGCGCGACAGATTGCATCGCCGATGTGGTTCCCAAAATAAAAACAAGAGTAACGACGCCATGCGAGTAATTGACGTTAATCAGTTCATCGACAATGCACGCTTCAGCCGATTCCATTGGGGAGTGGTAACGCTTTGCGCGCTGCTCTTGATATTTGACGGATACGACCTGTTCATCTTCGGCGTTGTGCTGCCGGCCATTATGCGCGAGTGGCAACTCACGCCGATCCAGGCCGGCGCACTGGGCAGTTATGCACTGTTCGGCATGATGTTCGGAGCGCTTGCGTTTGGGTCGCTGGCTGACAGGATCGGAAGAAAGAAAAGCATCGCAATCTGCTTCACGTTGTTTTCTTCGGCAACCCTTATCAACGGTTTTGTCAGCAATCCGACAGAGTTTGGCATTTGCCGGTTTCTTGCCGGATTGGGCTGCGGGGGGCTGATGCCTAACGCAGTCGCATTGATGAGCGAATTCGCCCCGAGACGTCTTCGCAGCACTTTGGTTGCGGTCATGTTCAGTGGCTACTCGCTGGGAGGCGTGCTTGCCGCTAGCGTGGGAATTTACATGCTTCCGCTTTTCGGGTGGCAATCCATGTTCTTCGCCGCAGCCGTGCCCCTTTTGCTGCTGCCCATGATCTTGGTTTTTTTACCCGAGTCGATCGGTTTCCTGATTCGGGCCGGGAGGGAAGGGCAGGCGCGGCGCATTCTGAGCAAAGTAGACCCTGCTTCGGCTCCCAGCGATAGCGATACGTTGAGCCAGGCGGACAACAAGGGCCGCGGAGTGATTCTGCTGGCGTTGTTTCGTGAGCGGCGCGCGTCCCGCACCCTGTGTTTGTGGGTCGCATTTTTCTGCTGCTTGCTCATGGTGTATGCACTTAGCTCCTGGCTGCCCAAGCTGATGGCAAATGCCGGTTACAGCTTAGGTTCAAGCCTGACCTTTCTGTTGGCGCTGAATTTCGGTGGTATGGCCGGAGCGATCTTTGGTGGCTGGCTGGGAGACCGCTACAACCTTGGAAAAGTGACGGTGATGTTTTTCCTGACGGCCGCCGTGTCCATCAGCCTTCTGGGATTCAAAAGTTCGCCGGCATTGTTGTATCTGCTGATCAGTGTGGCCGGCGCGACAACCATCGGTACGCAAATTCTCCTGTACGCCGCCACTGCCCAGTTCTACGGCATGTCGATTCGCTCCACTGGCCTTGGATGGGCATCGGGTATCGGTCGCAATGGCGCGATCCTGGGGCCGCTGTTGGGGGGAGCACTGCTGGGCATTGGCCTGCCGCTGCCATTGAATTTCGTTGCGTTCGCGGTTCCAGGCGCCATTGCCGCGATAGCCATGGCGCTGTTCACCCTCGTCGGCAAAAGAAACGTGGCCGATTCGAGCGTTTTGATGGCCGCCAAACCGTAACCAATCTTGCCTTGTTCCTTGAGCGGAACCAGGTGTCTCTCAGTTCACGTATCGGAAGATTGTCATGAGCCCAGTACTGATCCACAGCCTGTCGGCGATCATCGTCGACCTGCCGACTATTCGTCCGCACAAGCTAGCCATGCACACGATGCAAAAGCAGACCTTGGTTATTCTGCGGCTTCAATGCAGTGACGGCATCGAAGGCATCGGCGAAGCCACCACCATCGGCGGTTTGTCCTACGGCTATGAAAGCCCGGAGAGTATCAAGGCCAATGTCGACGCTCACTTGGCGCCCGCGCTGGTAGGCATGGCAGCGGACAACATTAATGCCGCGATGCAAAAACTCGACAAGATTGCCAAGGGCAATACTTTTGCCAAGTCCGGCATCGAAAGCGCGCTACTCGATGCCCAGGGCAAACGCGTTGGAATGGCCGTCTGCGAGCTGCTTGGCGGTCGGGTACGCGACAGCCTGGAAGTCGCCTGGACGCTTGCCAGCGGCGATACCGCCCGGGACATTGCCGAGGCCGAGCAAATGTTGGAGCTGCGCCGTCATCGCATCTTCAAATTGAAGATCGGCGCCAATCCTCTGGAGCAGGATCTCAAGCATGTCGTTGCGATCAAAAAGGCCCTTGGCGATCGTGCCAGTGTGAGGGTCGACGTCAACCAGTATTGGGACGAGTCCCAGGCAATACGTGGCTGCCAGGTGCTTGGCGAGAACGGCATTGATCTGATCGAGCAACCCATCTCGCGGGTTAATCGATCAGGCCAGGTTCGGCTGAACCAGCGAAGCCCGGCACCCATCATGGCCGATGAGTCCATTGAAAGCGTCGAAGACGCGTTCAGCCTGGCGGCGGATGGCGCAGCCAGCGTCTTCGCGCTAAAAATCGCAAAAAATGGCGGCCCTCGCGCTGTGCTGCGTACGGCACAGATTGCCGAAGCGGCCGGCATCGCGCTGTACGGGGGGACGATGCTGGAAGGTGCAATCGGCACCCTGGCTTCGGCTCATGCATTCGTCACGCTCAAGCATCTGACCTGGGACACCGAGTTGTTTGGTCCGCTGTTATTGACCGAAGACATCGTGGTCGAGCGACCACAGTATCGTGATTTCCAGCTTCTTGTTCCATCCACGCCAGGTCTGGGATTGGCATTGGATGAAGATCGCCTGGCTCATTTTCGCCGTTCCTGAATCCGCAACCCTATAAGGAGAGCACCATGCTATTCCACGTCAAGATGACCGTGAACCTCCCACTCGATATGGATGCGAGCAGGGCAGCGCAACTCAAAGCCGACGAAAAAGAACTGGCCCAGCGACTGCAGCGCGAGGGTACTTGGCGCCACCTCTGGCGCATCGCGGGTCACTACGCCAACTACAGCGTGTTCGATGCACCTAGCGTCGAGGCGCTGCACGACACCCTCATGCAGCTGCCGCTTTTTCCCTACATGAGCATCGAGATCAACGGGCTGTGTCGCCACCCTTCGTCCATCCATGCGGATGACCGTTGAGATTCCTGCAATTGCTATTCGATCACTCTAAAAAAACAAGATGAGGTGAACACCATGACCGTGAAGATTTCGCAAACCGCCGAGATTCAGAAGTTCTTCGAGGATGCTGCTGGGTTGAAAAATGCGGCGGGCAGCGCGCGCCTCAAAAGCATCATCCTACGAGTGTTGAACGATACCGCGCGGATAATCGAAGACCTTGAAATCAGCGAGGATGAGTTCTGGAAAGCGGTGGACTATATCAACCGTTTGGGCGGGCGCAGTGAGGCCGGGTTGCTGGTCGCAGGCCTAGGTATTGAGCACTTCCTGGATTTGCTGCAAGACGCCAAGGATGCGCAGGTAGGGTTGACGGGCGGTACGCCACGTACCATCGAGGGCCCCCTTTACGTTGCTGGTGCCCCCATAAGCGAAGGCGAAGTCCGTATGGACGACGGCAACGAGGAGGGGCCAGCTACCGTGATGTTCCTTGAAGGCCAAGTGTTTGATACACAGGGTCATCCACTGGCGGGCGCCACGGTAGATTTGTGGCACGCCAATACCAAGGGCACGTATTCATTTTTCGATAAGAGCCAGTCTGAGTACAACTTGCGTCGTCGCATCATTACAGATGCGCAGGGGCGCTACCGTGCGCGCAGTATCGTGCCCTCCGGCTATGGTTGCGATCCGCAGGGCCCTACCCAGGAATGCCTGGACGGGCTCGGTCGCCACGGCCAGCGACCGGCGCATGTTCACTTCTTCATTTCGGCTCCAGGACACAGGCATCTGACTACTCAGATCAATCTTTCAGGAGATAAGTACCTTTGGGATGACTTTGCATACGCCACCCGCGATGGATTGGTTGGAGAGGTGGAGTTCAAGGAGGATGGCGCACGGGGTGTTTCGGGGCGCTACGCTGAACTCAAGTTTAACTTCCAGCTGCAACACGCTGTTGATCCAACTGCAGAGCAGCGCAGTCAGCGCCCCCGAGCCCTCCAGAATGCATGATTAATTCACCAGAACGGGGCCAGCGGGACGGCCCCCGTTCTGATGAGTCGTTCCTTGTTGCGTCGATAAATTGCGAATGCCATGAAAAGTGTGCTCAGAGATGCTTCGCCATCAGCTCTGGTGGCAGGGATCATTGCAACGTTGATTTCTTATGCCGGCCCGCTTGTGTTGGTTTTTCATGCCGCACAGAGTGCGTCCCTTTCACAGGAAGTTCTTTCATCCTGGATATGGGCGATCTCGATTGGCAGTGCGGTAATTGGGGCTTCGCTCAGCCTGTATTATCGGGTGCCGGTCGTGATTGCGTGGTCCATCCCCGGTTCGGCGCTGCTCGTTACGGCGCTTCCGCAAATGAGCATCAATCAAGCGGTGGGTGCGTTTATAGTCGCTAATGTCATCCTACTGCTGATTGGCGTTAGCGGTGCTTTCGATCGAATCATCGCTCGCTTGCCGGGCTCGATCGCGGCGGGCATGCAAGCCGGCATTCTCTTTTCGTTCGGCATCGAGGTATTTCGGGTGCTACCGGAGCAGCCAGCCTTGGTCTCGTCGATGTTTATTGCGTACATCCTAATGCGTAGAGTCTGGCCACGTTATGCCGTGTTGGCCGTTTTGCTGGTCGGTGGCGCCGTCACGATGTTTGGCGGGCACTTGCGAACCGAAGTGTTAGTGTTTGACCTAGCCACTCCTCAATGGATCGCTCCTCAGTTTTCTTTAACGGTCATTTTGAATTTGGCGTTGCCGTTGGTTGTGGTGTCGCTGACGGGCCAGTTCATGCCAGGCATGGCAGTTTTGCGCAACGCAGGGTTCAACACGCCTGCCAGTCCCATTATCAGTGTCAGTGCTATCGGCGCGATGCTGTTGGCGCCCTTTGCTTGCCATGGTCTGAACCTCGCGGCAGTTACAGCAAGCCTTTGTACCGGCCTCGAGGCCCATGAGGATCCGCGGCGGCGCTATGTCGCTGCTCTTTCCGGGAGTGCCACCTATCTGCTGTTTGGTATAGCAGGTGCCACGCTGGTTTCCTTGTTCGCGGCGTTTCCTAGAGCGTTGATCGCAGCACTTGCAGGCTTGGCGTTGTATGGCGCGATCGGCGATGCATTGGTGCGCAGCCTGGGTGAGACAAAAGAGCACGACGCAGGACTTTTCACTTTTCTCGTTACAGCTTCTGGGGTCTCTTTTTGTGGATTCTCCGCCCCTTTTTGGGGGTTGATTTTTGGTTTGACCGTTCATTTTCTGAAGCGTCCAGAATGTAAAACACTCTTGGTTAAAGGGAACACGAACAGCTAGCGAGGCCTGCTCCATGGGCAGATTCGGCGGTCGCAAATCCTGGGCCGCAACCGTGATGGAAACAGCAATGAACTGGACCTGGTTTCATAAGCTCGGCTCACCCAAGTGGTTCTACGGCATCAGCGGCAGACTGTTGCCCTGGTTGAGCCTCTTCGCACTGCTGCTGATTGGCGTCGGCGTGGTCTGGGGCCTGGCCTTCGCCCCACCGGATTACCAGCAAGGCAACAGCTTCCGCATCATCTACATCCACGTTCCCACCGCGATGCTGGCCCAGTCCATCTACGTGATGCTGGCGGTGTGTGGCGTGGTCGGGCTGGTGTGGAAAATGAAACTGGCCGACGTGGCCCTGCAATGCGCCGCGCCCATCGGCGCCTGGATGGCCGCCGTGGCGCTGGTCACCGGGGCCATCTGGGGCAAGCCGACCTGGGGTTCGTGGTGGGTCTGGGATGCCCGACTGACGTCGATGCTGATCCTGCTGTTCCTGTACTTCGGTCTCATTGCGCTGGGCAACGCCATCAGCAATCGTGACAGTGCCGCCAATGCCTGCGCGGTGCTGGCCATTGTCGGGGTGATCAACATCCCGATCATCAAGTACTCGGTTGAATGGTGGAACACCCTGCACCAGGGCGCGACCTTCACCATCACCGAAAAACCGGCAATGCCCGTGGAGATGTGGCTACCGCTGCTGCTCACGGCGCTGGGTTTCTACTGTTTCTTCGGCGCGGTGCTGCTGCTGCGCATGCGCCTGGAAGTGCTCAAGCGCGAGGCCCGCGCCAGTTGGGTGAAGGCCGAAGTGCAGAGCAGCCTGGAGAGCGCTCGATGAGTTTCGCTTCATTCGGCGAGTTCCTCGCCATGGGCCATCATGGCCTGTATGTCTGGTCAGCCTATGGCATCTGCCTGGCCGTGCTGGTCCTCAACGTGGCGGTGCCGGTCCTGGCCCGCAGGCGGTATCTGCAACAGGAGGCGCGTCGTCTGCGCCGGGAGAACGGTCAGTGAATCCGCTGCGCAAAAAACGTCTTGTCATCATTCTTGCGATCCTGGTGGGCGTGGGCGCCGCGGTCGGCCTGGCCCTGAGTGCCCTGCAACAGAACATCAACCTGTTCTACACCCCGACCCAGATCGCCAACGGCGAAGCACCGAAGGACACGCGCATCCGTGCCGGCGGCATGGTGGAGAAAGGTTCGCTGGTGCGCTCCGGGGATTCCCTGGACGTGACCTTCAACGTCACCGACTTCAACAAGACCGTGACCATCACCTACCGCGGCATCCTGCCGGACCTGTTCCGCGAAGGGCAGGGCATTGTCGCCTTGGGCAAGCTAAATGCCGACGGCGTGGTGGTGGCCGACGAAGTGCTGGCCAAGCACGATGAAAAATACATGCCGCCGGAAGTGACCAAGGCCTTGAAAGACAGCGGCCAGACAGCGCCCGCGCCCGGGAAGGAGGGCTGATGTGTTGGACATGCGTTTGATTAATGAGTATCAGCATTTCGCTGAGCGTTTAGCTGATGTCTCCGCTGAGGTTATTGAGCCGTACTTTCGAAGCACGTTGGATGTAAAGCACAAAGGGGGTAGCGTCTAAGGTCCGGTAACCTTGGCTGATCGTAAAGCCGAACAAGCAATGCGTGAACTGATTCAGGATCAATACTCCACACATGGAATTTTAGGTGAGGAGGAAGGCTCGCTGCAGGGGCGCAGTGAACTGAGTTGGGTACTTGATCCTATCGATGGGACTCGATCGTTTATCACTGGCTTGCCACTATGGGGGACGCTAATAGCCCTAAACGATGGTCAGCGTCCTGTGCTCGGCGTGATGAATCAGCCATTTACTGGCGAGCGGTACGTTGGCACGCCTGAAGGCGCTTGGCTCAATGGAAACAAGTTAAAACACGTCAATGCCCGGAAATTTCCTCGGCCACGTTGATGTGCACGACATTGCAGTTGTTCGACACGGCAGTTCGTCGAGACGCTTTTCAAGCGGTAGCGGATCAGGTGAAGTTGGTTCGTTTTGGCGGAGATTGTTATGCGTACTGCATGCTCGCATCGGGATTCGTTGATGTGGTGATCGAAGCCAGTCTGCAGCCTTACGATATCCAAGCGTTGATTCCGATAGTAAAAGGCGCTGATGGAGTGATTACCACTTGGGATGGCAGCTCAGCGCAGTATGGTGGAACGATCATCGCTTGCGCAGACCGGTCACTGCATATGCGACTGAGGCTGAAACACGCCACTTGACTGATGAGCTGTCGCTTACCGACCAGTGGTTTGACGTTATTCTGGACCGATCGGTCCTTAACGGTTAGAGTAGTTCCCATACAGTCCAATCCGGCTTACGCAACGGAGCGCTCGAATCGAACATGTCCAGACCGCAGACATTCAATACGCAAGAAGCTTTACACAAGGCAATGGTTGTGTTCTGGCGCAAAGGTTATGAGGCAACTTCAATAACTGACCTTCTCGGCGCCACGGGGCTGAGCAAAAGCAGTTTGTACGCAACATTTGGCGGCAAGCGCGAGTTATTTATTATGGCGTTCGACGCCTATCGTCGTGAGCGAGCTAAAGACATGCATAGAGCCTTGCAGGACGGCCCTGCACGCCTGTCTATCGAGTCGTTCTTCCGTTCTCTTTTTGCTGACCTTAATGACCCAAGTGAATCTCATGGCTGCATGAGCATCAATCAAGCTGTAGAGATGGCGGCACATGATCTTGATGTCCGTCAGAGGGTCATGGAGGACTTTCGTCTCATTGAGGAGGCGTTGGAGAGGGCGATTGAGCGAGGGCAACAAGATGGGTCATTGGGTAGTAACCGGAATGCCCGAGAATTGGCCCGTCTGTTGGTTCTGGCTTTTCCCGGACTGCAGGTCATGGCACGTGCTGGATACACGAAACAAGATTTAGAAAGTGCGCTGCACCTGCTGCTGTCGAATTTGGATTTGTAAGAGTCGAAAACTTTATACATTTTGGACTGTTCGGTCCAAATCATAGCTTGAGTCAAGGAGAATATCGTGAAGGTCACGCAGATACGTAACGCAACGTTGATTATTGAATACGCAGGGACTCGGTTTCTGATCGACCCTTTGCTTGCAAAGAAGGGGGCATATCCAGGGTTTGAGGGGACGGCTAATAGCCATTTGTTCAACCCTACGGTGGCATTGCCGGTGTCCATGGAAGACATCTTGAACGTTGACGCCGTCATCGTGACCCATACCCACCCCGATCATTGGGACGAGGCCGCTAAAGCCCTGGTTCCCAAACAACTGCCGATTTTTGTTCAGAATGAAGAGGACCGTGAGTTGATCCTATCTCAGGGTTTCGGCGACGTTCGACTGATCAAAGGAGCGCTATTTAATGGAGTGTCGCTGGCGCAGACTCTCGGTCAACACGGCACTGATGGTGCAATGGCAGCTATGGGGGAAATTCTTGGCGAGGTGTGCGGGGTAATGTTCAGTCATCCAGACGAGAAAACTCTCTATCTCGCTGGCGACACGATCTGGAATCAATACGTCCAGGACGCCTTGCAGCAGTTTCAGCCCGAAGTCGTCATTCTAAATGCCGGAGATGCCCAGGTGATCGGGCTCGGTTCCATCATCATGGGTAAGCAGGACGTCTACGAAGTTTTTCAGGCAGCGCCTCAGGCGACGCTTATCGCTACCCATATGGAGTCTGTAAACCATGCTGTGCTGACGCGTAAAGAGCTTCGTGAGTTCTCCGTGGAGAAGGGCATGACTGATCGCTTGCTCATCCCCGAAGACGGCGAGACTTGTAGTCTCTGATTCAGCGAGCCCAAACGACCATTCAGCAAGGAGAAAGTTAATGTCGGTCGAAGCAAACAAAGAACTGGTGCGAAAATTTTATGCCGCTATTCAGCTTGAGGATTACGCGGCAGCGGCGAGTTGCTGCCATGAGAGCTTTGTTTTTTATACCCAAGTAGACACGCCTATTCCTGGAGCAGCAGGATTCATCCAGTCGGAGAAAAAAAACTTCGATGCCTTCGAAGGATTCACTTTTAAGATCGAATCACTGCTCGCCGAGGGCGATCAGGTTGCGGCTTACATGATATTCGATGGTCGGCAAACCGGAATATTTGAAGGGATTGAGCCGAAAGGGGCCCGAGTACGATTTTCGTTGATGATGCTCCTGACCGTTGCCGATGGAAAAATCATTGAAAAGCGCGCTCACTTTGACCGAATGGACATTCGTAAGCAATTGGCCGCAACAGTAGAAGCCTGAAGAGATCGAAAAAAAAAACAGTCTGGCGAACCTCGTTCTATAAGCGATGTTTTCGAGCTTATCAAAGGGGAACGACCAGCTGCTTGAATCATGAAAGGGACGCTGGGATGTCAGTCCAGCGGGCCCCTCCATAACGCTACGGGTTCTTTCTTATCAGTAGCTCCACTGCACAGCGACTTCCAGGCTGCGCGGCTCTCCTAGGTAATATTGGGTGTTGCTCTGGTGAATGAAACGAGCATAGACCTCGTCGTTCAGGTTACGCAGACGCGCGCTGAGCTGCATGTGTTTGTCCAGGTCGTGAGTCATGGACAAACCATAAACGGTGTACGAGGGCACCCACGTCGTATTGGCCGTATTGGCGTAGACCGACGACACGTAACGTGCGTCGGCCCCGAGTTGCCAGTCGGGAGCCACGTCATAGGTCAACCAGAGATTGGCTACGCGGTCTGGAATGTTCACCGGATTCTTGCCTTTGCGCGAGTAAACGACGCCTGCGATGGTTTCATTGAATTCGTCGTACTCGGCCCTGACCCAGCTGAAGTTACCCGCGGCCAATAGCTTGGGCGTGATCTTGAACGAAGTCGCGAGCTCGATGCCGGTCGAAGTCTGCTGACCCGCTTGTTCGGTGGTATTGGGCACCGTAGAGGAGGGGACGGAGATGTTCTTGCGCACGATGCGGTAGGCCGCCGCAGTGGCCGAGCCGCGACCCTCAAGAAAATCGAACTTGCTGCCCACCTCGATTTGGCGGCCGGTGCTCAAGTCGAAGTCGCCCACTTGGGAAATGGAGGCGCCGGTAAGCGTACCTCCCGGCGGCTCGGCTGACGTACTGTATTGGGTATAAAGGCTGACATTCGACGTCAGGTCGTACACCAGACCCAGGCGACCCGTGACTGCATCCCAACGTTTGTCGAGCCTGGCCTGCGCCGCATGATCGATGACCTCGAAGTCGATATGGTCATAGCGCAACGCAGTAATTAGCGCCAGTCGCTCGGTCAGACGCGTACGGTTCTCGAGGAAAGCCGACGAGGTGTCGGTCCAAGTACTGCGGCCTTTAGTGCGCGGTGCATCCATCCCCGGAATGTCCGAGAAGTGGCCCGGCTCGAAGCCATCTGGATCGATGGTGTCGAAGGCGCCTTTGGACAATGGATAGTTGGTTTGCTGGTTAGTGTTGTAATCCACGCCCAGAGCCCAATCGCTGGCCAGGCCGAACAGTTGAGCCTGGTGAGTCAGCTCGATACGGTCACCGTTGACCTCCTGATCGTGCCTTTGGCGGTAACCGCCGGAGCGGGCGATAGCGCTGTTATCGCTGTTGTAGCGGTAAACCTCAAGGTTGCGGTAATCGCGCTGGCCGTCGTAACGGTAGAAGGTATTGCGCAACTGGGTGTTGTCGTCCAGATGGTAGTCGGTGATCGAGCGTATCCAGCGGGTGCGCTGCTCATAGCGGCCATCCTTGACGTTGTAGTTGTTGAAGCGGTTGCGCTTGTCGATGTGCAATCTGCCGGTCATTGGTTGCAGTACCGGTGTGCCCCAGTAAGGACTGTCTTCTTCCTCTTCCAGATATTCGATCGCCAGCGTATGGGAGAGTTGATCGTTGATGTCGCTGAGCAGCGAGAAGGCCAGGTTGCCCGCACCGTTCTCCTGGCGGTCGATGTAACCGTTGCTGTTGGTGCGGCTGTAGTCGAGGCGCGCATAGTGGCGTGGGCCATCGCCACTGTTGAGCGCTCTATTGAAGCCGACCGCGGTTTCCCAGGTGTCGTAGCGACCGTAACTCATCCGGCCTTCGAAAGTATCTTCGTCGCGGTTGGCAAGCTTGGTTATCACGTTCAGGCTGCCGCCCACGGCACCGCTGCCGTTGAGGAACGAGGAGGGGCCGCCGAGCAATTCCACCCGGTCATAAATCCAGGCGCCGACCGGACGTGCTGCGCCGCCGTATTGCAGATTGATGCCGTTGAACAACTGGCTGATCTGGGCACCGTTGAAACCACGGTACGACACATAGCCACCCCAGCCGGGTGGCGCGGAAGCGTTCACCCCGGGCAGGGCGTTCGCCGCGTCCTGAAAGTTGCGTGCACCGATGCGTTCCATTGTCTTGCGATCGGCTACGCTTACAGAGGCGGGATTTTCCCGGGCACTGAGGTTCAGGCGCGAGCCGCTTTCGATGGGGGTGTCCAGGTCCAGGCTGGTGGCCGGTTTCGGCTGGTCGGCCGAGGCGTTGATATAGCTGGCGGGTAAGTTCAGAGTCGTGTCTTGCGCCCACGCGCAGGTGCTGCCCGCGAGCAGCGCCAAAGTAGTCAAGCGAAACATGAAAAGCTTCCTGTCTTAATTCGATGAGCACACACCGACCGCGCGTCATGCAGCGGCAAGTGGTGATGATGTCAAGGCGAGGGAAGCAGGTCTGGGGAGGCGCGAGGATTGATCAGGGGCCAGCGCTGCCTGGGTAAGCAGCGGGTCGGTTGTGCGGGCAAGGGCCTGGCTGGCTCGCCGGCAAGCAGGGCGAGCAGCCCGAAAAACGCTGCCAGCAGGATCGCGCCGAACAGGCTGGCAATGACGCAATCAGCTTCGACGGGCAGTGAAGGGGCGGGCACGTCGTGCGGGCTTTCGAGTACCGCGCCGCCGTCTGTAGAGCAAAACAGTCCGCCGTCCAGACCGCTCAATCGCAAGCCGGCCATTTGTCCATGGCCCATCGCGCACAGCAACGACGCGAACAGGACGCTGAAATACAGCACCCAGGCAATCATCGATTTTTCGCGGCTGGCCAGCTTCATCAGCAAAGCTCGTGGAGAAGGGAACGGTTTTCCGGCGAGCGGATTCTACATTTTTTGATCCGTCAGTGGGCTTTTAAACAGTCCGACATACACGCAACAGCCTTGCTGTCCGGTCTGTCATCGGTAAAAAAACCGTCTCGATTCGGCATCTTTACATCCGCCAAGGTCGCCGCTTCCACGGTCGCGTTGGCGTCCAGCAGCTTGTTCATGTGCAGGATGTAGCCGGTCACTGCATAGACCTGTTCGTTGGACAATGACTGTGGCGCCTGGAAGGGCATGGCTCTGCGGATGTAGTCGAAAAGTGTCGTTGCATAAGGCCAATAGCTGCCGACTGTCTTGAGCGGTTTGTCAGTCGTCAGCGTTCCTTTGCCCCCCGCCAATGCAGGACCAATGCCGCCTTCAAGCTTCACGCCATGACAGCTGACGCAGCTGTTCATGTAGACCTTTTCCCCGTCTGCCACCGTCGCGCGTCCTGGAGGCAAGCCCTTGCCGTCGGGTGCTACATCGATGTTCCAGCTAGCGATCTGCGCTTCGGTAGCCTTGGTGCCCAAACCGTATCGGGATTGTGCCGAGGCATGAGTCAGCGCAAAGGCGCAAAGCAAACCGATGAATAACGACCCACCTTTAAGCCCGTCCATTGGTCACCTCCCCAGTGCTGGACACGCGCCACGGTTGCACCGAATTGTTGTGGTAGAAAGAGACCTTGCCACGTTCATTGATCAACTGGTCCAGCATCGGCTGAACGTATCCGGTCTCGTCGATAGCGCGGCTCATGATCATCAATTCCTGGCCGTTCCATTCGAAAGGCGCCCTGAAGACGGTAAGGGCCATGGTCAGAATGGGCTCCTGTAACCTGGCTTGTGTCCAGTTATCGCCGCCATCGACGGAAACATCGACCCGGGTGATTTTGCCGTGGCCGCTCCAGGCAATGCCACGCATCTCATGCAGGCCCTTGCGCGTCAGTTTCTGGGTGCCGGAAGGGTAGGTCACCAGCGATTTGCATTCCATGACAAAGGAAAACTTCCGAGCCTTGCCGTCCGCCATCAAGTCGGTGTATTTGGCGGTTTCTTCCCGGCTGTAGGCGGGCGCGTCGGTGACGTGGAGTCGGCGCAGCCATTTGATGTGGGTATTGCCCTCGTACCCGGGGACAAACAGGCGAAGCGGGTAGCCCTGTTCCGGCCTCAGGCGCTCGCCGTTCTGGCTGTAGACCACCAGCACATCGTCGAGGCATTTCTCGATGGGAATACTGCGTGTCATTGCCGCGCCATCGGCCCCTTCGGCGATGATCCACTTGGCTTGAGGCTTAAGCCCGGCTTCATCCAGCAGGGTTTTCAAAGTAACGCCTGTCCATTCAGCGCAACTCACCAGGCCGCTGACTTCTGCTGCGGTTTTGCCCCAGGGTGGGAGAAACGATGGGTTGCCCGAGCACTCCATGAAGTGCACTCGAGAAACGGCGGGGAATTGGCGTATCTCGTCCATGGTAAAGATCAAGGCTGTTTCGGTGAGGCCGTGAATCACCAGCCGATGTTGCGCCGGATCGATTTGTGGGACGCCCGCATGGTGGCGCTCATAAAAAAGGCCGTTCGGGGTGATGATGCCGTCCAACTCCTGAAGTGGCGAGGTGCTGTAGGCGGACATCGTGTCCTTCAGGCCGGGATATAGATTCCTGACCGCTTTGGTTTCGAATGTTGAAGGTTTGCCATAAGGGCTTGCCGTGGGAGCGCCAAGACTGCGGGTCCATTGTGGGACTTCAAGAAGCTGGCTCGGATCAGGCGGGGCGATGTTGGTCGTCTCCCCGTTGACCAGGTCGCTGTCACCCAGAGCAAACGCAGCAGTACCGATAATGGCCCCGCTTTTAATCAGGAAATCCCTGCGAGCCAAAGCTGTTTGAGGCATGTCTTGCTTGGCGGGGATCATGGACTTTTTTGTCATTGTTTTTCCCTCTTGTTTTTGTCGGAACGACGCAACAGTACATCTACAGACCGATCGGTCGGTCTATGGTCAGCGTAGGACGAAAAGTACGCCTGGTCCAGTCGCAAGGGCAACCATGGCGAGGGAACGTAAAAGCGGAGGAGGTCCAGGGAGGCGGCGCATCTGAAGCGCCGTTGATGACAGTCAAGCGGGGCGCGGCTCAACCTTCAGTCCGGGCAGGAGGGTGTCACAGAAAAACGTCGCGATGGATTCCGGGGAGCGAGGGCCTCCAGGCTTGATCCACAAGTAGCTGTAGTGATGAATACCAAGGATAGCCTTCACGGCCAACGAGTCGGATGTGCGAAAGGTCCCCTCGCTCACGCCAGCCTTGAGGATCTGCGACCAGAGTTTTTCATATTGCCGGTGCAGGTCGAGCAACTCGGTCTGGCGCTCGCCAATGACCGAATACACTTCGCGAAAACACACCGTCATTTCGGCCAGGTGGGAGACAATCGTGCGCATCACGATGGCCGAGAGATGGCGAAATTTATCTTCCGCAGTCAAATCGCTCTCGCACAGAGGCGTGCCTTCTGCGATGAGCACTCGCAGGTACCGGCTGGTGATTTCGAACAGCAATTCTTCCTTGCTGCCGATGTGGTAATACAGTGCGCCTCGAGCCAGGCCAGTGGCTTTTTCCAACTCAGCCATGCCGGTCGCGTGAAACCCGCGCGTTGAAAATAACTGTGCAGCGATTTTCAGGATCCGTTCCTTGGTGCTTGTTTCAGCAGGTTCGGCAGCGACGACGGCGTTCTTTTTTCCCATGAGTCAATTCCAACCGGTTGAGGGTCAATCATACCCATGGGCTCGCACTGAAGGATACATGCGAGAGACGCTCATCCCATGGTCGTAGGAAAAAAATTGTATTGACCGATCGGTACAGGCGCCTTTATAAGCTCGCTATAGTCGAACGTTTCCAACGGGCGCGGTGGCGTCGAAAGTTCTAGGAGCCTACCAAGGCATTCGGACCGACCATGACAACGAGCAGACACTTCACCCGAACGTCCAATCCATCAGCCTCGGCAAGGCTGATTGTGATGATCTGTTTCGCCATGATTGCCTTTGCCGCGAACTCACTGCTGTGCCGCCTGGCGCTAAAGCACACCGACGTCGATGCTGCGAGTTTCAGCGTTGTCCGGCTGGTTAGCGGGGCCTTGGTGCTATGGCTGATGTGCGTCGTCAGGCGATCCACGACTTCCATCAAGGGCAGTTGGAAAGGCGCCACAGCCTTGTTCATCTACGTCTTCGCTTTTTCTTTCGCATACCATCATTTGGAGACCGGGACGGGGGCGTTGCTGTTGTTTGGCGCGGTTCAACTGAGCATGGTTCTGTACGGCTTGTTCAAAGGCGAGCGGATGCACGGGCTGGCGATCGTTGGGTTTGTGTTGGCGCTCATTGGCCTTGTCAGTCTGCTGCTTCCAGGCGCGGCAGCACCCGATCCCCTGAGTGCGCTCACGATGTTGCTATCGGGGCTGGCCTGGGGAGTTTATTCACTACTCGGCAAGGGTGTCGCCGATCCTCTTGCGACCACTGCCGGCAATTTTATCCGCTCCATTCCACTGGTCCTGATTGCAAGCTTACCGTTTCTGTTAGGGCTGCGTTGGGATCCGCTGGGGATACTTTATGCCGTTCTTTCCGGAGCGCTGGCGTCAGGCGTCGGTTACGCGGCCTGGTACGTCGCGGTACGTCATCTTGCCTCGTTTCAGGCAGCGACATGGCAGTTGAGCGTACCCATCCTGGCTTCGCTGGCTGGTATCGTTTTTCTGGGGGAAAGCCTGAGCGTAAGGATGGTGTTGGCATCCGTCGCTGTGCTGGGTGGTGTTGCGTTGGTGCTGGGCGGCAAATATGGCAGCGCTACAGGCAGCTAGAGGCTCAGCTCGCTCAATCAGGTACGCCTGGGCCTGCGGGGGTGTCAGAAATTTTGTGTTCGGGCATAACATGGGTAAGAGGTGCATGTATGCCAACCAAGAAGAAACCCCTGCGTGACCTGCCCAAAATCCCAAAGAGCTGCTTGAGCAGTTCGGCCAGGGGTTGATGACAGCGGAAGCTATCGAGGACGCCTCAGCGGTATTCAAGAAAGCCTTGATTGAACGGGCCTTGAACGCCAAACTCGGCCATCACTTGGGCTATCCTCCGGGCGCGCAGCGCCCAGAGGATGAGACCAATCAGCGCGATGGCAAGAGTGGAAGAACCGTACTGACCGGCGATGGCCCGCTGCGGCTGGATATTCCCCGCGACCGGGATGGCAGTTTCTCGATGACAAGATCATCGCCATGTATGCCCGAGGCATGACGGTGCGTGAGATCCGTGCTTTTCCCTCTGAGCAATACGGCACAGAGGTTTCGCATGATTTCATCAGCTCGGTCCCTGACGAGGCCATGGAAGAAATTGGTGCGTGGCAACAGCGACCGCTTGAGCCCATGTATCCGGTCATTTTTTTGATGCGCTGCGGGTCAAAATCGCGAAGAAGGCCTTGTCCGTAACAAGGCGATTTATCTGGCGCTGGGTGTTTTGCCTGACAGAACGCGCGCGATTCTTGGCATATGGATCGAAAATACCGAGGGCGCGAAGTTCTGAATGAAGGTTTCAACGACCTCAAAACTCGCGGTGTTGAAGATGTACTGATTGCCGTGACAGATGGCCTTAAAGGCATGCCAGAAGCCCTTGGCGCGGTCTTTCCAGCCACAACACTGCAAACTTGCATCGTTCACCTGATCCGCAACAGCCTCGAGTACGCAGCTTGGGATAAGCGCCCTGGGCTGGCCAAGGCGCTTAAACCGATCTACCAAGCAGTCACCGCCGAAGCGGCTGAGCAAGCGCTGGATGCGTTCGAAACCGGGCCTGGGGCAAGCAATATCCGACGGTAGTGGCGGCTTGGCGGCGTGCCTGGGATCGAGTGATTCCATTTTTCGTTTTTCCCGCCAGCGATCCGAAAAGTGGTCTGCACAACCAACGCTATCGAGAGCATCAATGCTCAGCTACGAAAATTCATCAAGACTCGCGGCCACTTCCCGACCGGCGATGCGGCAACCAAACTGATCTGGCTCGGGCTGTGCAATATCACTGCAAACTGGGGCTCTGCAGCCCATAACTGGAAGAGTGCGATGAATCAATTTGCGATTCTGTACGGAGATCGATTTATCAGGCCGACCCGGTAAAAGCACAGCCTGCCTAACGGCAGGCCGTTACCGGCCCGCACACAAAAAATCTGACAGTCTCGGGCCTGCCTGTATTTGTTCACTCAGCCGTTCAAGCACTAGACTGGTGCGGTCCAGTCATCAGGCCCGTCAGACCATGCTCCTCATTCCGCCAGATACCGCCGAACAGACAGCGCTGACCCTCGAAGTGGTGCTGCGTTACCACATGGCGTGGAAACGCCGCGACTTGGAGGCGATTCTCGCGATTTATCACCCGCAAGTGCAGTACAACGATTTTTTCCAGAACCGCAGCATGGGTCTGACCGAGTTGCGCGCTTACATCACCAGCACGTTGCCGCGTCATCCCGATGAGTATCTTGAACACAACGACCGCATCCGTGCAGATGGCTGTACCGCATTCATCCAGTACCAGACGGCTCTGAAAGGCAGTGGCGAGCGGGTGGTTTTTCGCACCAGTGAAGCCATCACGGTATGTGATGGCCTGATCCTCCGTATAAACGAATATGCCTCGCTGGTGCGCGACAGCGAGCCCCAGACTGGGCGCCACGCCCCCGCCATCAGTAAACTGGGTCTCTCGGCGCGCCAGCTGACGTTCATGGCGCGAGACTTGGCCGATTACTTTACCCGCCAGCAGCCCTTCCTCGACCCGGATCTGGATCTTGCACGGATTGCCAGCGCTACCGGGTACAGCCGTAATCAGCTGTCTTACCTGCTGAACCAAGTGCTGGGACAAAGTTTCTATCGCTACGTGACCCAAGCACGGCTGGCCTACCTGCTTGAGCGCCTCGTCAATCACGGTGAAAACGCGCCCATCGAGGCCCTTGCGGTGAGTGCCGGATTCAACTCCACCTCGGCGTTCTACAAGGCCTTCCGAAGTCATACCGGCTGCACGCCCAAGGCGTGGTTGAAAGCCAATTGCGTGCGTGCCCGCAGATAACACAGCCCCTGTCGCAGCGCATTAATCTCTGTCGACAAACAACCGATGGAGCATGGGGATGTCTGGCTGGGGTGGTGTGAGTTTGTGGATGGAGGAACTCGGCGAGGCGCTGACGCCGCGCCCGGCGTTGTATCAGGATCTGCAAGCAGACGTTGTGATTATCGGCGCCGGTTACAGCGGCCTCTGGACGGCCTATTACCTAAAACAGCAAGCACCGCACCTGAACATCGTCATCGTTGAAGCACAGATTGCCGGCTACGGCGCCTCCGGTCGCAATGGCGGCTGGTTGATGGGCAACCTGCTGGGCGAAGACCGGCTCCTGGGGCCATTACCTGCCGCGCAACGCCACGCGGGCTACCGACTGCTGCGTGGAATCCCCGACGAGGTAGCGCGGGTGTGCCACCTCGAAGGCATTGATTGCGAACTGCGCAAAGGCGGCGTGCTGTACTGTGCGGCGCGTTATCCCGAGCAAGAACGGCGCCTGCGCGAACAACTCGACGTCGCCCGTGCGCAAGGCCTGGGTGAAGACGACTACCGCTGGTTGAGTCCTCAGGCCATGCGTGAACAACTCAATGTGGCCCAGGCGTGCGGCGCCCTGTATTCACCTCACTGCGCGACCATCCAGCCGGCACGGTTGGTGCGGGGGCTGGCCGACGCCGTCGAACGGATGGGTGTACGCATTTTCGAGCAAAGCGCGGTGCTCGACTGGAAGCCAGGCCAGGTTCGAACCGAGCACGGTCGGGTAAGCGCCGATTGGGTGGTGCCGGCGGTCGAAGGTTATGCCAGCACCCTGCCCCCGTTGAACAAACATCAACTGGCCGCGCAAAGCCTGATCGTCGCGACTGAGCCACTCCCGGCCGATGTGTGGGCCGAAATCGGCCTGACCCGTGGCCAGGCGTTCAGCGAAAACAGCCGCCAAGTCACCTACGGTCAGCGCAGCCGAGATGATCGCCTGGTGTTTGGCGCCCGCGGTGGCTATCGCTTTGGCGGTCGCCTGCGCAGTGACTTCAACCTCACTCAGGCCGAACGAGCATTGCGGCAACACCTGTTTAGTGAACTCTTTCCGATCCTGCGCAATGTGCGCCTGACCCATGCCTGGGGCGGAAATCTGGGGGTCGCCCGGTCCTTTCACCCGCACATGCTCGCCGACCGTCGCCAGCGGATCGCACTGGCGGGTGGCTACGGAGGCGAAGGGGTAGGCGCCAGCAACCTGGGCGGCCGAACCGTGGCGGCGTTGATTCTGGGCCAAGACAACGAACTGACTCGCCAACCCTGGGTGTTGGGTGATCGTCCCCTGGACTCGTTGCCACGATGGGAGCCCGAGCCTCTGCGTTGGCTGGGTTACAACGCCATTATCCAGAGCTTCGTTCACGAGGATCAGGTATTGGCCAACCTCCATGCGCCACGCTGGCGTCGCCGGATGGCTGAAGGCTTGGCCGGTTGCATGGAACGTCTGATGAAGTCCAAGGAGCCGTTTGCATGAAGATCGATCATTTTCGCGACACCGCCCGTTTGCCTCTCGGTGAGCCTGGCGCTGTTGGTGTACCGCTGGGCGAGCCGCTTTCACAGGTTGCCACGGCATGCGTCGAACGCGACGACGGCGTTGAGGCCGGCGTGTGGGAATGCACCCCCGGCCGCTGGCGGCGCCAGATCGTGCAACAGGAGTTCTGCCACTTCATTCAGGGGCGTTGCACCTTTACCCCGGACGGTGGCGAGACCCTTCATATCCAGGCCGGCGACGCGTTGATGTTCCCTGCGAACACGACGGGAATCTGGGATGTACAAGAAACCGTTCGCAAGAGCTACGTACTGATTTTCTGAACTGCCTTCATCCATAACGCCTAGAACAAAGGTTGAGGTCTCGCATGTTGAAGTCGATCTTTCCGTTACTGTTGATCGCGTCTACCGCTCAGGCAGCAGACACCGTCAGGATCTACAACTGGAGCAGCTACATCGCTCCAGATACCCTGCAAAACTTTACCGCCCAGACCGGGCACCCGACTCAATATGACCTGTACGACAGCAACGAGGTGCTCGACGTCAAACTGATGGCCGGCCATTCAGGGTATGACGTGGTGTTTCCATCCAACCACTTCATGGCCCGGCAGATCACGGCCGGCGCACTCAAACCGTTGGACCGCAGCAAACTCCCGAACTGGCACAACCTCAACCCGACGCTGATGAAGGTTCTGGAGGCCAATGACCCCGGTAACCGCTACGGTTTTCCCTACCTGTGGGGCAGCACCGGCATCGGCTACAACGTGGCCAAGGTCAAAGCGGTCCTGGGTGATGTACCGATAGACTCGTGGGACATCGTGTTCAAGCCGGAAAACATGAAGAAACTCGCCCAGTGCGGCGTGGCGATGCTCGACAATGGTCCCGAGATCCTTCCCATCGCCTTGAACTACCTTGGTTTGCCGCATCACAGCAATGTCAAGGCCGACTACAAGAAGGCACAGGAGCTGCTACTCAAGGTGCGCCCCTATGTAAGCTACTTCCACAACTCCAAGTACACCAGCGACCTTGCAACGGGTGACGTGTGTCTGGTGGTGGGCTTTTCCGGCGATGTGATGCAGGCCGCAGCGCGGGCTAATGAGGCCGGGAACGGCCAGCAGATTGCTTACGCCATCCCCAAGGAAGGCTCACCTATGTGGTTCGACATGGTCGCGATGCCTGCCGATGCTCCAAATGAAACGGCCGGTTACGCGTTTTTGAATTACCTATTAGAGCCCAACGTCATAGCCGACATTAGTAACCACGTGCACTATGCCAATGGCAACGTAGCTGCTAACGACATAGTCGACAGTGCTGTCTTCAACGACCCGATGGTTTATCCGCCTGAAAGCGTTATGAAAAAGCTCTTCGTGCTTGAAGCGATGCCGCTGGAGGCTGACCGGTTGCGCACGCGTATCTGGAGTCGAGTTAAAAACGGTCAATGAAGTCAGTCGCCGATAATACCGGCAACCCGCATCATCGGTGAGAAATCTGCAGGGGAAAGCATGCCTTTGCAGCGAACGCATTCGATATTTGAATGATAACGGTGTGAACCTGACTTATATCATCGAAGAGGTTGTATTCGCTTCAGGCTGTTAGACCAATGCGCCGTGCTTGTTTGTTTCAATAGATACTAACTTCGCCGGCTGTTCGCATGGCGCAAAATTGTACAGACCATTGGAATGGCTGAAAGTAAACTCTCGGAGAGGGACGGTGACTAATACGAATTTTAACCGCGCAGGTGATACTGCTGGCTTAATATCAGGTGCCATAATGAATGATTTATCCATTTCGAAAGTGCATCTTAAGGACGAGAGCTCGCTTTGGCATTATTATAATAACTGTGGGCTTTCACCCGCGCTTAGGTTTTTGGGTGGTGGAGCATTGGACTATAAGAAAATAACTTACAGTCTTGGCGAATGTTTCATATGCTCCACCGCCAGCGCTTCCGGCTGGGGATTTGAAAAGCAAAATAACACAGACGTATATTTTGTTTGTTATACGCACAGAGGTGAATCGACTTGGGAGATGAACAAGCACGGTGTTATTAAATCTTCTCAGCAGTTGTGCGTTGTAGACAGTTCGATGCTTGTGCAGGGTCAGTTCGCACGGGGTACGTCTACCGATACAATAATGATTGATGCTAAAGTCTTCGATCGTGAACTGCGATCTTCACGAGGCATACAACGTAATGATCGGTTAGAGTTTCAGTCTCTGCTGCAAAACGATAAAAAAATTTGGTCAATGATCAACTCCCTTTTATCGTGTATAAAGAATGGAATGGACTTACGTCAGGCTCAACGATCGCCTTTAGCTATGAGCTATCTAAAGCAAGCGCTCGTCTCTACATTGTTAGAGCTGATTCCTAATAATTACCACGAAAATAGGACGAGAAAATCTGAGCCACTTATACCTAGGCATATCGGTAGGGCGATTGAATATATGCACGCTCATGCGTGCGAAGATATCTTGATTAGTGATGTTGCTACCTATGCGCATACGAGCGTGAGGAACTTGCAGCTAGGTTTCAGATTGCATAAGAATGTTTCGCCAATGCACTATCTCAGGGACCTACGCCTAGCTTGCGCTCACAACGATCTTATCAGCGAGGACGAGCGTACGGGATGGCAGCAGATAGGGCTTCGGTGGGGCTTTTCTGATCTTGATTTGTTTGCTAGGTACTATAAGGACAAATATGGTAATACCCCTTTTCAGACTCAGTACATGAATAAAGGAGACTTGGTTATCGATAAGTCGTGATGTCTATTTATTTTTAATTCATTTCCACAAGACCCTAAAAAAACGAAATTTTATTGAGAAAAACGAAGAGTTGATGTCCTGGCCTATGCAGCTATAAGGAAATATGAGTAAATAGTAAATCCTGTGCTTCCGCTCAGTCATCGAAGTTTCTAGTATGAATGATTTACTACTAAGCAGCTTGGTTTGCAATTACAAGAGAAAAATTGACCGGTATCTTGCTGAGGCCGATAAGCATATATTTAATCACAGGTCTATTGCTGTACAGCTTCGCTCGAATAGAGCTGAAATAGCTAACATAAGGGCTGCTATAGCGAACGCGCCCGATGATGTCAACGGCATTGTTTGCCTGCTTGCTCAATTAAATTTGTTAGAGCTCTCCGTGATCCAGCTGACCAATAAGATAGAACTTGCGATGCTTACTACTACTGGCCGGCTTGGGTCGGACCTGGATGAGCTTCGATCAGTGAATAAGAGGCTATGCGATATTTTAGCAAGAGATTCTAAAATGGCTTCATGCACTTCGTTAAATTCCATACTAGTCAATTGTCAGCAAGATATTGAAGCTGTTTACCATCGATTAATATGTTACTGCGGTATCGAAGTCGGTCTGTTAAAGATTATTGACAGCGCGAGAAAGCGAACATAGGTATTAACTGGGGTGTCAGTGCTCAAGCAGGTGATATGTGGTTATGTCAAATGATTCTTCTAAAATGAATTATTCAAGTGAGTATGAGCTCTCTGAAATATTAATTAGCGAGTGTTATTCCTTGCAGTTTTCTGTGCGCATGGTTGTTGGGTTGTTTTTAAAGGCTCCCGCTCATTCTGGTGACCTAAATAAAGCCAAAGATTCAGAGTCCTTTGGGCTGAGAGTGAGCAGCTTGAATCCTTCAGACGCCGAATGTTTGACGAGGGAGTTGCGGGTTTCATTGTGTAAATTGAACGCTAGAATCAGGCAATTTGTTCCGGGAATTTATATCGAGGATATCTGCGATGCGGTTTGCCATGCAGATGAGCTCCCGCCACCCTCATCTTTGCTACAAAAATGTTTACATGATAATGATCTGAATCTGGGAGCTCTAAAATTGTATAGATTGTTCTGTTTATCCCAGTTGCAGAGAAAGGACGAAGGGTAGCAGGGGCTAGTTATTTACGTATGCAGGATTTCTGAACGTTGGCTAATTATGTTCAACTGGGTGGTGAGCTGAAATGACAAATCTGCCATGACACTTTTGTAAGCGGTATTGCGTGAAATTTTGTTGCTAAATTAATAATAGGTAGTCGGTGGAGTTGGCTAAGTTCTGATGGGCTCTCGGATTCATTGTACTTCGAGTTTAAGAAGTTGCCGGATATCACTGAAAGTTTGCTGTTTTGCCTATTTTACCCATTGCTACCCCTAGCGAGACATCCACCATGAACTTGCGAATGCTCAATCTTGCATCACGTTCCGCTCTTTGTTTTGGTATTTTTTGCGCATTGATTTTTTGCTTTGGAATGTTTGCCTTAAGGCAGACTTCCACGCTGAGCGAAGCGGAGAAAAAAGTTGAGGAAAACATCGTCCCTAGTTTTAAGGTGTTGGGCTTGCTGGATCGTGAGTTTATGAGCGTACGTAACAGTAATAGTAAATTGCGCAACGCCGCAGAGTCGGAGTTGGTGAGGTCTATTAGCTTGAAGGAGGTTGTAGAGTCACAGGGGCTTATTAGGAAGTATCTTTCGGAGCTGGCCGGGTTGGTTGTTACTCCACAAGGTCAGGTCGTCCTTGCTTCTTTGGGAAAGTCTGTTGCCGAATTTGAGCTTTTGCAAAAGCAATATCTCAGTTTTATTGCTGCTGGCGATTATGCGAGCGCCATAAAATACGGGGATGAGGAAGTTCGAAACGCCGCTCTTAAAGTTGCTTCAAGTGTCGAGGCGCTTAGAGATAGTAATGATGCCAAAGCGAAGGCTGCCGGGGAAGCGGCAGACGCTGCTTACAATCAAACCGTGACAATGGTGTTTGTTTTTATCACGTTGTCGCTGTTGGCAACTGTTTTGCTTGCCTGGATGTACACTCGAAGCTTGACACTGCCTATGCGAGAATCATTGTTGATTGCCGAGCGTATTGCGGCTAACGATTTCAGTAACGAGATAAAAGTTCAAGCACGTGATGAGATGGGGCGTCTTGTTGCAGCTTTATCGACCATGCAAGGGAACTTGCGTGATACGATTATTCAGATCAGCGATTCATCCAGCCAGTTAGCCGCGACGTCTGAGGAAATGCATGCTGTGACGGAAGAAGCTTCCAGAGGGTTGATGCGTCAGAATAATGAAATTGAAATGGCTGCGACCGCTATTACAGAAATGAGTTCAGCTGTCGATGAAGTTGCTGGCAATGCAGCAGGGGCCTCAACTGCTGCATCGCAAACCAGCAGAACCGCTATGGATGGAAGGGTCAAAGTAGATGACACAGTCGATGCCATTAACATGATGGTCGGCAGTGTAGAGTCTACATCCGCTAGTGTGAAAGGCTTGGCTATAAAGGCCACAGATATAAGTAAGGTGCTCGACGTGATCCGTGCCGTAGCCCAGCAGACAAATCTTCTCGCGCTTAATGCTGCAATCGAAGCGGCTCGTGCGGGTGAGGCGGGTCGTGGATTTGCAGTCGTTGCTGATGAAGTGCGCGCACTAGCTCACCGGACTCAAGAGTCCACCAGTGAGATCGAGCAAATGATTTCGACAATCCAGACAGGCTCAAATGAAGCCGTAATGGCAATGGAGCAGACTAGTCTGCAAGCTACCAACACGCTCGCTTTGGCTCGTTCCGCCGGGTTGGCTCTGGCCGAAATTACCGAGTCAATCGAGCACATTAATGAGCGCAACGTGCAAATAGCGACTGCCGCCGAACAGCAGTCTCAAGTTGCAAGACAGATTGATAGTAGTTTGGTAAGTATTCGCGATTTATCTATCCAGTCCGCAGCGGGCTCGCACCAAACTTCAGTTGCCAGCGGCGAGTTGTCTGAGTTGGCAGTAAATCTTAACCATTTAGTCAAAAGATTTAAAATTTAAAAAAGTTTTTAGCGAGGTGAGGGGCGCGATGCATTCTCCCAGCGAGCGCGCTTAACTGATTCCTTATATTCATTGCCGGAAACGATTCATTGACTATCCCGCAGCCTGCGAACAGGTGGCCATGCTCAGGCGTAATAAGTGCCGAACGTAGAGCTATCTGGGAACAGCCAGTGCACCATGAGGCCGGTCAGGTAGTGGCGCTGCGTCGTAGCCGCATGCGCCTATCACAAGTGGCTGGACGTCGGCGGATTCAAGCGGCCGCCGCAACACTGGATTGTTGAATTGGGATCTCTTGGGCACTCTATCGAGACAGATCGGTACCTTTCGGGAATATTGGCGCAGAAAAACCCTCTGTATTTTCGTTTGTGCCTCACTGCCATGGGCTATGCGAGTCAGCACAGAAGACCTTTACTCCCGACGGACTTCGTCCAAGGAGACGCATCGACGGTCAACAAATAGGTCTTCTGTGCGTTTTAGGGGCGGACGGTGCTTGTCCCGGATCACGCAGCAATAACATGATGGCTGGCTGCTGGCCTAAAATGCGGAGTTCGTTATGGACGTCAAGCAGATGTTAAATGATGAACTGGTGAGCCGGCTGGAAGAGAAAATTCCAGCCATGGCGAAAGGCGCGATTAAGGCGGCCTATATCAATACGCTGGCGGCCGGACTCAGTGTGATGGAAATCAGTAATGGCATGCTCGTTGAAACAATGGCCGATGATCAGCACAAGGTTATTCGAGCGGCCAAGCCCAAGCATAAGGTAGCTTCGGACATGATTATCAAGGTGCGTCGCCTTTCATAACGAAAAATTGAGGGCGCCCGTATCTTCACGATGTCGCCGCGCAGCGCGCGGGAGTTCTGACGCTTCGGCGAGTCCAGCCTTTATGCTGCGCAGGATAACCGCCAAGCTCGCCATCGCATGGGCCGTTAAATCAGTGACCCTGGGTTCTCAGCTTAGCCAAGCCCTGCTTGATGTGTCCGGCATTTCTCCGATGGTGTGAAGTGCACCTCGGATGTTGGCACCAATCTCTGCTGCACCTTGATCTTTTACCTTCAAGGTCAGCTCCATCACCGCGGCCTCCAAGGCGAGCTGATTTTGGTACAGCCGCTCGAGAACATCAGAAAGTGAATATTCGGTGGGCATTGTTTCGACTCCAATCGAGGACTCATGAGCGTAGCAGCGGAAGGGACGGAAACCAAAGGGCGATAGGCCGAGAGAGTACTTGCTGAGACTCAGTGGCAGCAATCGGCCGATACTGTTAAAAAAGTCGGTTTCGATTTCCGTGACAGAAAAGTACGCGCCTGAGATTGAAATCTGTATTTTTTCGCAGAAGGTTTAGGACTCAAATTTGACGCAGCGGCGTGCAGAAAAGGCATTTTCACCACTCGATGCATGGCTAGCCAAACCGGGTCGACTTTTTCAACACAATCGGCCGAAAGCAGCCCACTGAGCGCTCACCCAGACGGCGGGTGGCAACGTCAGCGAATTGATGATGGTGTGCGGCTTTGGTTGATACAGTTCCAAGATCAAGGCTCTTTGAGCCCATAGAGGCGCTACAGCGGGAGCAGCTTCACGACCCATCTGGCATCCAAGAAGCATTGAGTAACTTTCCAGACGGGACGCCTCCCGTCCGGTTGGCTATGGGTCGGAGGAAATGGCAGAGCCCGAAATCCCGGTCTCTTGACCCTTGATAGTTCTCAAAAACAAGTCCAGAATTAAGTCTTTTCCTGCTTCGTCAATAAAAGAAACCCCTTAGATTTCAACGAGTCGGACACCAGATACGAGTCTCGTTTCCCGCTCCAGGATTCAGAAAAAAGCCACTCAGATGAGTGGCTTTTTTTTATGCCTGAGATTTGTAGGATGAAACGTGGGCCCTCGGGTTTTTGATCAATCGTTCTCGCCATCAACGATATTCATCTGTTTAGCAAGTCTGCAGGCCTTTGTGGGTGGCGATCTCGGTTGGTCCTCGGTTGATCCATGCTGGAGTGATTACCCATTCGCAGAGGACGGCCACGGCGAGGAGTGGGACAAGTCGCAACGTCCTGCGCTGTAGAAGACGCGCTGCAAAACCTTCCGTAACAATAGTGAGGGTTGGGCCGGTTTCAGTGCTACAGTCTCGCCCTTCCAGGGTGAGGGTACATCATGCGGCTCATGCTAACGGTTTTTACCATGGCGCTGCTGACAGGGTGCGCGACTGTCAACGAAAGCTCCAGCTACGGGCACATGTGTGGCCTCCATCCTTACTGCGGCGTTACTGTCGATCTCGAGATTATCAAAGGCCACGACAATGCTGGGGCCATGAGTGCCCTGACTCCGTTTGCAGTCATTGACCTGCCGTTCAGTTTCGTCGCCGATACGCTGATCCTGCCGTACACGATTTTTCATATGAAGAGTGCCGACGAGTAGCGCTGGCTGATCGCGATCGTCAGGACGATCACCCTGGCGGTGTGTTCAAGGCTGTGCATTGCGATCGAGCGCTCAATGACGGACCAGGGAATGATCGCTTGGTTTGCGGCGGGGTCGTTAGCGGTTCATTGATGAAGAGTCTTTTGCTGAGCAGCGATTGCCTCTACACCTGGTGCGGAAACGCTCGTTTCTTTAAGCGGTACTTCACCCACGGAAAGTGCCCGCTCGATCAGCAACTCGCAGCCCTTATCTTGCAATAAGGCTTGTAACCGCTGGAATTCGCCGCACCAGATGGTTTCAACGTCGCGATCCCGCGTCTTGTCGCGATCGCTGCTGAGAGCGACCGCGCGAACTTGCAGGCGGCCATTGTCGGCTTTGCCACCCACTTCAACGCCATAACCGGGCGTCGCGGCTTTGCGCAGCACGACCTTGCCGGTTTCTGCCCAGGCGGTTGCCATGCCTTCGCGTACCTCGTAGCCGAGGCTGGCCAAGCCGCCGAGCACGGCTTCGCGGCGGGCAAGGGCGGCTTGAGTCTGCAAGTGGGTTGCGATATGCGTTTTACACTGCTCGATCAGCCCAGCCATTACCGAGAATTCGCTATCGGTCGTGCAGGCGCCAATCTGACTCAGTAAGGTTGCGTGTTCGGTGCCCATGCAGGTTTCGATTTCGCTGGCCAGGTCCTGCAGCTGTTCGAGGCACTCACGCTGGCGTTGGAAGTTTCGAGTGGACGTGCCGAGGTCGAGTACCAAGCTGTCGAGCAACAGATTGCGCCGTTTGGCGTCGACTTCCGTTTCAGCTCTTTCCAGTGCTAGAAGGAACGGTGCGGCACGCTCTGCGCCTTGCAGCAGTTGCAGTTCCACGATGTGGCGGTCGATGCGCAG
Source organism: Pseudomonas chlororaphis (assembly GCA_001023535.1). Taxonomy (NCBI): domain Bacteria; kingdom Pseudomonadati; phylum Pseudomonadota; class Gammaproteobacteria; order Pseudomonadales; family Pseudomonadaceae; genus Pseudomonas; species Pseudomonas chlororaphis. The sequence continues at coordinate 5,530,997 of CP011020.1, read as the reverse complement.
CAGACGTATGTCTCGCGTGGCTTCCGGTTCCCGTGCCGTTATCCAATCGCGCAGGGAAAGCTCGGGTTCGGCAACCTTGAGCTGCTGCGCCAGGGCGCGTTGGGTATCGCTCAGCACCGGCTTCTCGGTGGCCTTGGTCAAGTGGGTGAAACCTTCGGCCAGCAGACGTTCGGCATCTTCCCGATTGGCACCGCTCGCCAATTGTGAGAGGGACTGCAGCAAGGTTTGATCGGCGCTTTGGGGATTGGCGTGCAAGGCGTCAAGCAATGTCGCGGCGTTTTCCTGGACGCGGCGGTCGCGTTGGCGTCGCTCGGCGGCACGAATGATCGCGCGTTCTTCGCGGTCCTCCAGATCTCGGCGCAGGTGCTCAATCTCCACGGGCACGGCCTTCTGCAATTCGGCCAATCGATCTTCTGCCAGCAGAGCGCGCAGGCGAGCGTGTCGCGCCGTGGCGGCGATGCGCTCCTGCTCACTGAGTTCGCCAAGCCTTGTGGCTTGTGTCTGCCAACGCTCCACGGCGCGCTCCAGGCGTTGCAGGTGGCCTTCACAGATGGCGATGATTTCTTCGCGAGTGACAATGCGAACGACCTTGGGACCACTCATGGGCAGATTTCCGTATCAACTGGAACAGGATTGGGTTGCAGTGGCTGCTCGACCTTCATGGCGTGTTCGATTGCTTCACGCAGCCGTGATCGCTCGCTGTCGCCGTTGTGATACCAGGCTTGCGATGACACGCGATGGATATGCGGGATGGCGCGATGCAGCACGGACGGGCGCCAGATCTCCCGGGCGCGGGCGCGTTCGAGCAGAGTGTGGCAAGGCGCATCGCACTCGATGCCAATGGCGTACAGACCCGTATCTGGATGCTCGATGGCGAAGTCGAGGCCGAAAGCATCGCCTTCACTGGCGGGAGCGGCTTGCCATCCCAGAGATTGAATGAATTCGCCGACCAGCCTGACAAAACCATCACGTTGCTGACCTTGTTCGCGGTGCACGCTGCTGCGGTCGGTCTGCAGGCGCTCCAGCAACTTGCCGCTGCTGCTGAACTCGCCAGAGGAGAGGGCGCGGGCATATTCCAGATAGCCTTGCAGATAGTCACGCGGGCTGGCGGGGGCACGGTGCGTGTTGAGCATGTCGGAGATATCGGCGATCGGCATCGATGTGATCATCACCACCTTGTGTCGCGCACGGGTCACCGCCACGTTCAGGCGCCGTTCGCCACCGGTCTGCCCGAGCACGCCGAAGCTACGGCGGAAGGTACCTTGGCTGTTGCGGCCGAAGGTGGAGGAGAAGACGATGATGTCGCGTTCATCGCCCTGCACGTTTTCCACGTTCTTGACGAACACCGACATGTCCTCGCCGTCTTCGCTGCGCTCGCGTTCTTGGGCGTAGGCTGTGCGGAACAGCTCATCCTGCTCGGCACGCTGCTCCAGATGCTCCTCGATGAGGTCGGCCTGCTTGCGGTTGAAGGTGACGACACCCACCGAGGGGCGCTGGTCGTAAGGTTTTTGCCACAACTCGTTGAGGTACTCGACGACCCGCTCGGCTTCTTGGGCATTGCTCTGGTTCTGGTACAGCCCACCGACCTGGATCAGTTCCAGCGGTTTGATCCGTTGGATGCTTGCCTGTGGATGACGGACCGGAACGTTCAGGCGATTGCCATAGAACGAGGCGTTGGAAAAGCCGATCAGTTCACGGTAGGCCGAACGGTAGTGAATCTGCAAAGTGGTGCTGGGCAGGGCGTTGCGCGCCAGTTGCAGCAGGTCAGGGCAGTCCTTGATCTCACGTCGGTTCCAGGTGTCTTCGAACGCTTCGCGCTGTTCCTCATCCGCGTCCTCGTCAGGCTCGTCGCCGTCGAACACTTCGGCTTCGTCGCTTTCGATGCGACTGGAAAAGAATGCCGTCGGCGGCATTTGCTTCTCATCACCACTGACAACAGTGACTTGGCCGCGGAATAAGGTCGGCAGGGCGAACTCGACCGGCATCTGCGAGGCTTCGTCGTAGATGACCGTATCGAACAGGCTGGCCTTGAGTGGTAGTACACGACTGGCGACGTCCGGGTTCATCAGCCATACCGGACGCAGGCTCATCAAGCCGAGATTACTGCCCAGTTCAATGAATTCGCGCAGACGCCGCGAGCGTTTGCCCGTTAGGCGGGTGACATCCTCCCATTGCTTGCGATTGCCCAGGCGGTCGAGGTTGATGCCTTTGGCCAGCAGCTCACGATTGAGCAGTCGCATCTGTGCGTCGGCTTGCGCGAGGCTGGCGACTTTGGCGCGGGCTTCGTCCTGGCTGAACAGCAGTTCAGGATTGGCTTGCTCGACGCGATGTTTCCAACCCAGTCGGGCTTCGCGGTTGAGCAGGCGTCGCACTTCGGCTTCCAGTTGCTCGGGTGCAATGTTGTCCAACTGTTCCTGGCGTTGGCGCAGCAGGGCGAGCAACTCGAGGTCGGCTGTCGTCAACTGACCGGCGCGCCCGCGGAATGTCTGGTAGGCGGCCAGGAAGGGCAGCGCCTCATGCAGGCGATCAAGACTCAGTTGATTGCTCAGGTTGTGTTCGACGGCATGCTGCAGTTGTCGCACCAGCTCATCACCCAGCCAGTCGCCGAGTATCTTGAGTTGTTCGAGGCTGGAATGGCGAACGCCATGGCGTATCAGCGACGCGTCCAGATCGCTGAGCAGCGCCTCGAGGTGCTGTTTGTCGCCGGCGAGGGCGGCTTCATCCGCCTGTCGGGCACGAGGCGATTGCGCCAGGGCCAGCGCCAGTGCCTGGATTTCCAGCAGGTGGCGAATGTCGCTCTTCACGAGGCTGGACAATTCCAGGCAGGCTTGCCTGTTCACCGTTTCCAGCTCTAACGCCTGATGCAGGGTACTCAGCTCGGCGCGCAAAGGTCGCCACTGGCTTTCCAGGCGAATGGCTGTCTGCAGCGTGGGCAGCGCTTCAACAACAAGACTTTCCCCTTGCTCTTGAAGAAAGTTGCGCAGTCGCTTGCGCCGCAGCAGATGCAGCGGGTTGATGTTCGCCAACCAGGACCGGGCGGCGATGACCTTGGTACAGTCCTGATCCAGATGCCTGAGGGCTTTGTTTTCGAGCAGACAGAGTGCCGGAGACAAGGCGGGGACGTAGTGGTTCTGATCCAGTTGGCCGAGTTGCTGATCCAGTTGCTGCAGTTCGGCGAGAATCGACTCGCCCCGTGGGAGTTGGCCCTCTTCGCGGCTGCGGAATAGAGGCAGCCAGCGCGCAAGACGCAGACGTTGCTCTTGCTTCAGACCGAGGAGGGTCGCGACATGGGTCGTCATCCAGTCGCGGTATGGCGCGGGGTCGTCGATTTCGAAGCTGGCGGGGTGTGCCTGCAACGTAGCCTGACGGTTGTTTTCGGCCTGAATGAAACTGTGCAGATTGTCGGTGAAGGCCTGCAAGGTCGCTCGGTCGGCGGCAAATGACTGTAGTTGGGCCAGTGAGCTGCCTTCGTAGCGTGCGGGCAACCACAGGCGTATCAGCGGAGCGCAGCTTTCTTCCAGGCGCGTCAGGCTGGCGAGGTCCAGGGCCGCCAGGCGTTGGCGCAAGGCCGGAAACTCGAGCGGCGCTGGGCCGGACTCCAGCTCGATCAGTTCGCCAAGCAGCCTGCGATAGCTGAGGCCGGTATTGTCATCAAGTCGATGCAGACTCTGGTGGAAGCGGTCGAGTTCGCCCTCCAGGGCTTCGATGCGGGCCGCGACCTGTTCGCGCTGGCGTTGCCAACCTTGCGCCTGGCTGCCGTCCGTGAACAGGCTTTCCAATTGTTCGCGAATGCTGCGGATGACGGGCTCGCGGTCGCGGTTGACGTCATTGAGCATGACAATGCGTTGACCGAGGCCTTCGGCGACCAGGCGTTTGTACACCACCTCCAGCGCCGCATGCTTCTGACAGACGATAAGCAAGCTGCGCTGGCGGCCGATAGCATCGGCGACCATGTTGACGATAGTCTGGCTCTTGCCGGTTCCGGGCGGCCCTTCGACCAGCAGTCCCGGGCTCTGCCGGGCCTGGATCACGGCCGCTTCCTGTGAAGGATCACTGGCCACGGTGAAGTAGCGTTGCAGCTCGCCTGGCGGCACCTCGCGTGGGGATTCGTCGGTGGCCTTGAGGCGCAACGCGGTTTCCAGCCCGGTGCCGACAGGCGAAAGCGTCTTCAGTTGGCGCAGGTCTTCACCGATGGCTTGCCCCATGAAGGTCACGTGAAACAGCACGGCCGCGCAGTCCAGTTCATCCTGGTAGGGCGCGATTTCCACGTTGCTGGCGGGTAGATTGCCAAGGGCACGCGAGCGAATGGTGGCAAGCATTCCGAAGGCGTCCATGACATCCGCCGCGCGAATGGAAGAACGACCCAGCAGCTCATCGGCGGTCTTGCGCCAGCGCTTGCAGGTTTCGGCACCGAGTACGCTTTCCAGTGCGGGGTTGAGCCGCACTTCCTCACGTTCACTGTCGAACGCCAAGGCGGCGTGCCCACGCGAACCCAACTCCAGCAGCAGCTTCACTGGCCACAACAGCAGCGGGATGATTCGCGTGCGCGTGGTGCCGCGAGGGTCACGGTTGAGCAGGAAAGGGAAGCCCAGGTACAGGCCATCGATGCCGGTGTCGCGTTTGTAGAGTGCGCTTTGCCGGTACAGGGTATGCAGGCGTGATTCCAGCTGGCCGTTGAGCTGAAAACTCTCCGGGTCGAGATTCACGGCCCGGGCATTACGTTGTAACAGATGATCGAGCAGCGCCGCGGCCGGACTGCGCTCGCTGTTGAGTTCGTTGAGATCGACCCGTGCGGTGGTCTTGCCGATGCTCATGCGTACCAGCGGCCCGCGCATCACGGCGGTCACAACCTTCTTCTCGAAGAAATCGAGGATCTGTGAAACGTACTGCTGTTTCTGTGGTTCCAGCCATTGACTGGACGGGATAGCCAGCAGCACCAGTGTCTGAGCCAACGGCATACGTCGTTCTAGACGGAACTGTTCGGCCCACTCGTCCACCGCCGGCACGCCACAACGGGCGAAGCCTTGGATGCGTTCATCGACGCTACGGTAGAGCTCAAGTCGAGAGTGCAACAGCAGTTGGGTTGCCGCTTCAGCGTCGAACCAGCCGACATCGGCGTTCCTGGCCAGCTCGGCGGCGCTCTCTACGATCGAGGGCGCTGAACGAAACTGGCCGATCGCGGCGCTGAGCAGCACAATCAGATCTTCTTCGGCGATCACCCGGCGTTCCGACAGTGAGGCCAACCCCGGATGATCGGTGTCGGGGAACAGGCGTTGGCGTTCCTGCCACTGCGTGGCCAGCTTGGCGCGTGAGGTCGATAGCAGGAATATCCGCAGTTGCTCTTCGACCAACTCGATGTGTTGGTGCAGAGCACGCTGACGTACGTTTTCGGCGCGGGTTTTGAGACGCGATAGCCAGTTGTCGGTCTGCAATTGCTCAAGCAGGTCCGGGACCGACCCACTGATCAAGCGATAGCCTTCCAGCGGATGCTCCAGCAGCCATCCTGGCGTGACGATGTCGCCATGATGGATCAACGGGATTTCCGGGTTGAGGATTCTCAACGCCAGCATGAGACGGAAGTCGTCCTCGATCCCTTCGTGCTGGACGACCTGTCGTAAGCCGGCGACCAGGGAAGGGGCGAGACCGACTTGCTCGGCCCATGTCACGATCACACCGCGCAGCAAGTGATCCAGGGCCTGTTGCCAGTTATCCGCCTGGGCCGCCGCCAGGGCGAATACGCCGGGCTTGTGGAAGCGACGCTCTCCCAGCCGTAGGGTGGCGCCTTCACCTTCGTCCGTTTGCTGGACGGAGGAGGCCGGCGCCTCGACCGCAATGCCACTGAGCCAGTCCCGGACCTGTTGCCATTGCCAGCGCTGATGACGGTCGCGTGCCAGCAGACCCCGCAGCAGCAGGTTCAGACGCGGGTCGAGGTCGTCGGGGATCGGCACGCCATTGGCCAGCACGTGAATAAGAAAAGCGTTGGCATTGGTGCCGTCGAAGCAGGCGCCCTGGGTCAGTTGTTCGAGCAGAATCATGCCCAGGCTCCACCAGTCCGAGGCGGCCGCAACGCCACCTGCGATAGCTTCTGGCGCCATGTAGCGACTGGTTTCCAGAGGCGAGACGATGTCCAGGTCGAACTCGGACAGGCGTGCCGAACCGAAACCGCTGATGACCAGGTCCAGGGGGGCGCGGGAACGTACCAGCAGGCTGGTTGGGCGCAGGTCCCGATGGCGTAGGCCTGCTTCGTTGAAAGCATGCAGCGCCTGCCCCAGTTCCTTGACGACATGGTGCACGCTGTCGCTGTCGCGGATCACGCTGCCGAGTTCTGCCAGGGTTCCGCCGGTCAGTTCTTCAATGACCTCGTAGGCACGGTCATCCCAGCGGCCGGTGGCGATGATTTCAGGCACATGCTCGCGGGGCAGTCGGCGAATCACATCGTAGATCGCCGGGTCCGGTTCGGCACCGGGTCGATATAAGGTCAGGACTGCTCGTTGCGCGGTTTCATTGTGCTCGGCGACGTATCGCTCACGCACGCCGTCGGTACTGCTGATCTGGCGGATCAGGCGCCAGCCATCGATCAGGGTCTGGGTGATGCCTTCCGGTTCGCTGGTGTCCGGCAGCGCGCCGGAGGGCGTTGCTTGCGCAAGTGAGCTGCCACATTCAAGGCACATCAGGTCGCCATCGGCCATTGGATGACCATTTTCGCAGAGCAAGACCGGGGTCTGTTCCTGGGCGGGGCTGACCGGTGGGAGGGGTTCTTCGGTAACGACGGCTTGCGGCCGCCAACCGGCGGCACGAATGGGTTCGCCGGCGAGGTCCCAGCCGCAGGGTTGTTCCTGAATGAGCCCTTCGCAGAATATCTCCTGGAGAGCGCGCTCGGTTTTGCAGTTGGGGCAGAAACGTATCATGGGGGCTCCACTCAGCGGCGTCGCGACGCGTGTGCGCTGGTCTGTAAATGATGGCCTTGTTCATGCAGCAGATCGCGTAAGCGCAATAAGTCGCCAGGTCGTGGGATGCCGGCCATCCAGACACTGCCGCTTTCGTCAAACATCAGGTCAAGCGCCTTGTCGGCGGGTTCCAGCAGGCGTTCATAGCGGCCCAGGCGTGCCTGCCCCAGGGGCGTAAGCAGGCTCAGGCGTTGATTGTCACTGCCGCGCAAGGCCATGGTTTGGCTGAGTGCTTCGATATAGGGGTCGCTGATCAAGGCGTCTATCAGGCCATTGGCTTGAAACAACGGCTCATCGAGTTGCTCCAGGGAGTAGCCGCTGTAGACCAGGATGTCGAGATCGCTGCGTTGACGCAGGCTTTCGAGCAGCGACCGCAGGGCGTCGAACTGGTCGAACGGCTCTCCGCCGGAAATCGTGATCCCGTCTGCCTCGTGCAGCCAGGGGGTGATCTGTTCTAGCAATTGCTCTAGCGACAAGCGCCGGTGTCCTGGCCCCCAAGTATCGGCAGAGATGCAGCCAGGACAGCGGATGCTGCAGCCCTGGAACCAGATACCAAGGCGCCGTCCCGGGCCGAGGGTGGTGACCGGAAAGTGTACGCGCGACAGACTGAGGTCCATGTTCAGCGACGTTCCATCTTCAGCCCAGCGATGTCCAACTCGGTGATGGTGAAGTGCTCGCCTGGTTGAGCATCCTGATCAAACAGCGCCCGCGACAGGGGATTGAGCAGGCGTGCCTCCAATTGGTTGCGGATGCCTCGGCCACCGTTGGACAGATCCTGCAGACAGAGGCCGTGCAGTGCCTGGCGTGCCTGGGGGGCTAATTCGATAAACAGGTTCTGTCCCTGCAGATCGCTAAAAGTGGCGTTGACCATCTGTTCAAAGATCTGCACTGCAACGTCTTCACGAATGAAGTCGAAGACAATGATGTTCTCGCCGATTCGATTGAGGATTTCCGGTCGGTTGAGCACCAGCTTGAAATACCGGTCGATCTCGCTATGCACCTTGTCCTGGACCTGCTCGAAGGCTTCGCCCGGCAGGACGTTCGCGACGCGTTCGCCATTGTCGCCCTGGCGATAGATCCCGAGGTTGGAGGTGAACACAATCAGCGCCTCCGAAAAGTACACACGGTCACCACGGCCTGAAGTCAGCACGCCATCGTCGAGAATCTGCAGGAATTTATCGAGGATCCGCGGATGGGCTTTTTCGATTTCATCGAATAACACCACGCTGAACGGCTTCTCGCGGATGGCATTGGTCAGCTCACCGCCGACGTCATAGCCGACGTAGCCGGGCGGTGCGCCGATCAGGCGTTGGTCGGCATGCTCGGCGCTGAATTCGGACATGTCGAAGCGGATGTATGCACTTTCGTCGCCGAACAGCAGGCTGGTGATGGTTTTGGCGAGTTCAGTCTTGCCTACGCCGGTCGGCCCCGCGAGAAAGGCTACCCCCCGTGGACGATTGCCCTTGCGACTGGCGCCGACGCCCGTCATCGCCCGTTTGACGATATCGAGCATGTGCGTCACTGCATGCTCCTGGCCTTTGACCCGCTGGTGGACGAGGGCATCCGCCTGCCGGATGCGCTGACGGTCGATCTTCAGCCACGGATCCTCGGTGACGCCGATCTTGTAGCGGCGCACTGCGTCGGCAATCTGCGGCATGGGTACACCCTCGACGCGCGCCAGTTGAGCAATGGCACTGAGATCGAGCAGCAGCAAGCCTTCGGTATTCTGTACGAAGGCATCCACAGCTTGATGCATGATCTCTTCGCTGGCGCCCTGGCTGCCACTGAGCCCCTTGAGCAGCGCCGGTGCCAGTGCGCGACGGGCCAGTTGATCGGGCTTGGATACGGGAATGTGGCGCAAGCGCGGGTTGTCGACCAGCAGCCAGTCGGGTAGATCACCTTCTTTTTCCACCAGCCACAGCAAGGTATTGAAGAAAGGTTTGCGCAGTTCTGTGGCTGGACGGCTGCGAGCCTGATGGGATTGCACCAGGGCCTGGGTAAAGAGATGATGTTCAGCCGCGCTGAGGGCGTCGTTGCGGACCGCCAGGCGCGAGGCGAAATCGATGATCAATGCGACCGGTTCACCAGCACGACTCACCAGCCGTGACAGGGTGGCGCCCAGCAGGTCGATACCTGCCGGTGCGACGCCGTTCACCGGGGTCAGGCCAAGTTCCTGAAGCACCGTCAGGCCGGCCTCTGGGTCGGAACCAGGTTTGCCGACAGCCCGGAAACCGGATACCGGATCCCAGGCAATGACTTGGGCGTAGCCAGCATCGAGCAGGGCATTACAAAGGGTTTGGTTGAAGCTCTGGGCGGTCACCGTACCGGGCGCCACCTCACTGGCCTGTAGGTCCCGGATGTTGCCTGACAGGACGAATTGGCTCTTCAGAGGCAAGAAGCGCAGAAGATCTCGCAGCCAACGTGGGCTTTCAAATATCGCAATCCCTGACATGTTTCAGCTCGTAACGTTGGGTCGGTATGGGCAGGGTATTGCTCAATGCGCCCATTTGCCAGTGCGCTGCTACGGAAAGTTGTGTTGAGAGAGCGCTTCTTAGGGGGCGCTCGTTTCTTTTATCCTGCGGCACGTAGGCCGCGGATAATCTGCAGCCTTGAGGCATCCGCTACGCTGATCGGAGCTGAGCTTCGATCGCTCCCTTATCGATGACCGACCAGACCTCGCGGATCCTGCCGTCCTCGAACGCGTAGAAGACGTTTTCGGCGAACGAGATGCGTGTCCCATTCACCGCCAGGCCCAGGAATTCCCCAACCGGTGCGCAATTGAAGGCCAGGCGAGCTGCCAACTTAGGTGGGTCGATCACCAGGAATGCAATCGCAAAGCGCAAGTCGGGGATAGCCCGATAATCTGCTTCCAGCATGCTTCGATAGCCGTGCAACCCTAATGGTTTTGCGTTGTGAACCACATCCGGGTGCACAAAATGGCCCAGGTTTTCCCAGTCCTGTGCATTCAGGCAGGCGATGTAGTCGCTATAAAGATCGGCAAGGTTCGGGCTCATGGGGCTGATTCTCCTCTTCATGTCTGTTCTTGCCTTTGCGATCCTAGGTCCGATTGTGATGTCTCATCAAGGCAGTGAGCAGAGTAGAAAGTCAGCGGTGTAGGTGACAGTGGTCATCGCGTTGCTGAACGACCATGGCGGAGCGTCCGGCGGACACGGGGACGCCGACGCGATGGCGCCAGGCAATGCTGACTTTCAATAGGGTTGAACGGCGGCCGGCGAACTTCCGGTCGCGGGCCAGTGAAGGTTTTACAGCGTGATACTGGCGGCTGGGTAGAACAGAATATTGAGTACGAAGAGGATCATCCAGAAACCGATTTCGAGCGTTTCGGTAATAGGCTGGATCTGTTTGATTGCGCCGTAGACATGCACGAAGAACATCAGCGTGAAGACCACGAAAAGAATATCGAAGGCATAACTGAAACTGGTGCCGGTGGTGGCTGAACGCAACATCGCTACTTCAACGACAAGGATGAATGCACCGAGGCAACGGCCGAAATAGATAGCCAGATGTTCGTGTTCGGGGACGGTCCAGCGCATAAGCCGGGCCCATTGGAGCGGGGCGAAAAAGATGGGCAAGGCAAAGAAGAGGGTGGTCACCACCATCAGGGTTGTGATGTATTCCTTGCTGTATTGCGCATAGTAACCAAGCATTTAAGAACTCCTTGTCTCATCCGCACGCCTAGGCGCCCGGCAGTAATTATTATTGTGAGCGGCGTGAAGTGTTGCGAGGGCTGACCAGAAGCGTCAATTGTCCAAAAGCGCCTGCTACCAAAAGCGCGGAGGGGAGTAGTACCACTTACACACGCCGTTTCGACCGATGGCCGTGGTATCTGGGCGGAACTCACTGCGGCGAGGGCGACTGGCGTTTGCGCGGCGCGAAACGGGTAGTGTTGAGGTTGAGCACAACTGTGGGTTAGAGGCGAAATCGCCCACGGAAGCCAGGGGATCGCTTCCCAAACAAAAAAGAGCATTTCGGCACGCTTATCGAGCATTTCGGCACAGTAGCCACGCTTTGTTCAACCTAGACTCGAGCTTCACTCTAAGACTCAGATGGAGCCGCGATGAACATCAGATCAGTCCTGCCTGCACTTACCATGGCTGTAGCATTCAGTGGATATGCCGCCGACTTCTCACTGACCAGCCAGGATATTGCTGACAAACGTCCGCTGACCAAGCGCGAAGTGTTCCAAGGCTTCGGTTGCGAAGGTGGCAACACTTCTCCCGAGCTTTCCTGGGCAAACGCTCCCGCAGGTACTAAAAGCTATGCGATCACGGTCTATGATCCCGATGCACCGACCGGTAGCGGTTGGTGGCATTGGACGGTGGTTAACCTGCCGACTTCCACCAATAGCTTGCCGAGAGGAGTGGGAGCGAACCTGCCTGCCGGTGCAGTACAAGGGCGAACCGATTTTGGCCAGCCGGGATTTGGCGGGGCTTGCCCACCTGTAGGGGATAAACCCCATCGATATCAATTCACCGTATGGGCGTTGAAAGTAGATAAGCTACCACTCGACAGTGAGGCCAGCGGTGCCTTGGTAGGGTACATGCTCAATGCCAACGCCCTTGCCAAAGCGACCATTACTTCAACTTACGGACGTTAAGAACGATGCGCCCTTGTGACGGCATACAGCACCGGGAAAACATTATCGATGCGTGTGTCATACGGGCGCGACAGCCATTGACCTTGCCAAGGGTGCCGGTGTTCGTGACCACCTTGTGTCGAGTGCGGCAAGGGGAAAAGCTGTTGCAATGGGATGATCGGGAGATGCGTGCCGGGCCGCAACATCTGATCCTGATGCCGGCCGGACGCGAGCTGGGTATCTCGAACTTCCCCGGACTTCACGGTCACTACATCGCCGATGCGGTGACCTTTCCCATCTCGGCATTGCGTAACTTCAGCGCCCGATATAGCCAGCAGATCATGAGCCGTCAGGGTGTACTGAAGACCGATCTATGCGTCCCTCTGGACAGGCACACCACACAGGCATGGGATCAATTGTTGGCCTCTATCCATGCGAACTCCCCGGACGCATTACGCGCGCTCTACGGGGAAGCGGTTCTTCTGAGTCTGTGCCTTGGTGGCCAGATCGGACCTCTGCTGATGGGGCGCAACGATCCCGTTCGTGAACGTGTGCAGCAGATCGTAATGGGCAGCCCGGAGAAAGACTGGACGGTTGCGACCATTGCACAACGCCTGAATCTGGGTGAGTCGACGTTGCGTCGCCAGCTGGCGAATGAGGGGGACAGTTTCCGGAACATTCTGGAGGGCGTTCGACTGGCCACGGCGTTGCAAGGGTTGCAAACAACTTCTCGCCCTATCGGGGAAATTGCCGCGGCCAGTGGTTACGCCTCGGCCTCACGTTTTGCGGTGCGCTTTCGCTCACACTATGGGCTGTCGCCACGTGAATTGCGGGCAGCGATTTAAGCCTGAAACGTTGCGCTACGATTTGGGCATTCCTTTGCAGGCACCCGCCAGAGGCCGATGCAATTGCACAGCCGGTATTGATCAGGCCTGGATCATCAACTACCCGAACTGGATTTGAAAACACCACTAAGGACAAAGGCATAGCGTTCCGGTCGGATGTAAAACGTCGTGCGGTCGCAGCAGCGGCCGTCGGCGAAATAGGACGTGCGCTCCATGACCAGCAGGGCTGCGCCGCGTTTGATCTGCAGCGCGTCGGCCAGCTTTTTGTCGGCCTCCTGCGCACGGATTGCCAGGTCGGCGCGAATGACCGGCAGGCCGATGATGGATTCGAGAATGGAGTAAATCGGCTGATGTTCGACTTCGGCCCAGGCCACCTCGGCCAGCTCGGCAGGTAAATGGCTGCGGCCCAGGGCGATGGGTTCGCCATCGACAGAGTGCAGCCGTTCCAGTAGCAGGCAATCCCCGGCGTCTTCAAATAATTCCCGCAATGCTTCTGGAACGGCCTGCAAGGCATGGCTGATCACCTGCATGGTGGGCTGAAGTCCTTGCAGCAACAACGCCTCATGGAAGCTGCGCAACGCGTCCAGGCCGTGGCGCACCTGCTTGGCCGCGACGAACGTACCCTTGCCTTGTTTGCGCTCCACCACGCCGTCGTCGCTGAGCTTGCCGACCGCCAGGCGAACCGTGACGCGACTTACCCCGAACCGCTCGCCCAACTGCGCCTCGGACGGCAGCTTGCCGCTGGGTTCATAGTCGCCGCGTTGAATTTCCTCCAGCAACCGGTGGGCGATCTGTTCGTAGAGCGAGGTGGTGCTGTCGCGAAGAATGGACGTAGACACGGTCAGCTTCCAGGGCTTTGAGTGGGGCAGGGCCGTCACTTCTAAGGTTATAAAAATAGGTTATTGGGCGTACTTGTATTAATACGTATTATGTCGGGCATTGCCATTGTAAACGACCCGACGATACTTGCCATGCTCAGAACCTTACCGCGCCGACAGCTGCAAGCCGATGCCCTGACCGTCGCTGATATCAGCTTCAGTTACCCCAATGGGCATCGGGTGTTTTCCTCGTTCAGCCTGAATGCCAGGCCCGGTGAATTCGTCGCGATCCTCGGGCCCTCCGGCTGTGGGAAAACCACGTTGCTGAACCTGCTATCGGGGTTCGTGCAACCCCAAGGCGGGCATATCACCATCAACCAGACCGCGGTGCGGCCAGAGCGTTCGGAGTTGGGGTATGTGTTCCAGGCGCCGCAATTGTTTCCCTGGTTGAGTGCCCTGGAAAATGCCCGTTTTGGCTTGCGGATGAGTGCCCGGACCAGCGAAGCGCAGCAGCGCCAAAAGGCGCTGCAATACCTGCGCCTGGTCGGTCTGGAAAAAGCGGCGCATCAGCTGCCGCATCAGCTGTCCGGCGGTATGCAACAGCGCGTCTCCCTGGCCAGGACCCTGGCGCTCGAACCCAGCGTGCTGCTGATGGACGAACCCTTCGCCGCGCTGGACGCCATCAGTCGTAACAGCATGAACGAAGAGACATTGCGTATCTGGGCCGAGCTCGGCCAGACGGTGTTGTTCATTACCCACGATATCGACGAAGCGGTGTTCCTGGCAGACCGGGTCATCGTGTTGAACATCGCCCCTGGCGGTATTCACAGCGAACTGGAGATTCGCCTGCCGCGTCCCCGTTCCAACCTGCAAACCCGCCGCTTGCCGGCCTTCCTCGATTACCGCAATGAGCTGATGGAACGCATTTCCCAGGTCATGGACGCGCCCCCGGGTACGGCTTTTCCCACCCCCCGACTTGAGATGACAGCATGACCAAACGTTCGCTGCTTGCCTTTTCCTTGTCTGTTGCCACGCTGGCAGGCAGTGCTTTTGCCGTGGCTGGCGAGGATAAACCCTTGCGTATCGGCTACGTCTTTGCCATGGCCAACGCGCCGGCGTTGATCGCCGACAAGCAGGGGTTCTACCGCGAGGAAGGCCTGGACGTCGACCTCAAGGCGTTGGGCGATGGCCCAGTGATCCAGCAGGCCTTGGCTGCCGGGGAGCTGGATGTGGCCTACGTCGGCACGCCGCCCGTGTACCAGTGGTTTTCCCGAGGGTTGCAAAGCCGGATCCTGGCAAAAGTCAATTACGGGCAGGCCGCCGTGATTGTCGATAGCAAAAGCCCGATCACCGACCTGCAAGCGCTCAAGGGCAAGAAGCTGGCCGGGGTCAAGAAGGGCAGTGGCATGGATGTGCTGCTGCGTGGTTACGTGCTCAAGGAAAAAGCCGGCCTCAATCCTGACAAGGACCTGGACATCATCGACATGCCGCCCGGCAATATGAACGCTGCCCTGGAACGCGGCATCGTCGACGCGGCGTTTTCCTGGGAGCCTTTTGTCAGCCAGTCAGTGCTGCGCGGCTCGAGCCGGATCCTGCTGGATGTCAACCAGGCGCTGCCACAGTATCCCTGGTACGTGGTGATCGCCTTGCCGAAAACCTTGCAGGAGCGACCCGATGACGTGGTCAAGCTGCTGCGCGCCCATCGCAAGGCCATCGCCTTTCTCAACGAGCATCCGGCCGAATCGAACCGGCTCATCGCCGAGGCATTCAAGCTAGAAGCGGTGCAAGGCCTGGATGGCAAGACCATTGCCCCAGAGGCCATTGTTGCCCAGGCACGTACGCGGCTGGGCTGGTCGGCGGATTTGCAGGCCTCGGATATCCAGTTCATCCAGCGCCTGATGGATTACTCCCACGACCTGGGTTTTATCGATGCCACGCTCAAGACCGAACAGATCGTGGACACCACTTACCTGGAAAAAGCCGCGCACTGAGTCCGTCATGTCCCTGCCAAAACCGAATTGGGGATGGGCTTCGCTGCCGGTCCTGTTGTTGATCTGGGTGGCCCTGGCCAGCCGCTTTCCCACCTACATCCTGCCGCAGCCCTGGGATGTGGCCCGCGAAGCCGTTCGCTGGCTAGGCGATGGTTCGCTGTGGCAACACCTGCGGGCCAGCGTCCTGGAAGAGCTGGGTGGTTTCTGCGCGGCGGTCGTCGTCGCAGTCGTGCTGGGTACGGCGGGTGGACTGTCGTCGCGTTTTCGCGATTTCAGTTCGCCGCTCAACAGCCTGTTCATGGCCATCCCGCCGATCGCCTGGGCGCCGCTGATCATGATTATTTTCGGCCTGGGTTATGTCTCCATCGTCCTGGTGATCTTCATCGCGGCGATGTTTCCCATGGCGGTGACCATCCAGGAAGGCGTGCAAAGCATCCGTGGCGGAGAAGTCCGCGCGGCGCGCACCCTGGGCGCCAACGCCTGGCAACTGCTGGCCCACGTCTACCTGCCGGCTTCGTTGCCCTTCGTGACCGCCGCGTTGCGCATCGGCTTCAGCCAGGGCTGGCGGGCGTTGGTCGCGGCGGAAATGATCGGCGCCTCCCAGGGTATCGGTTGGATGGTGTCCACCGGTGGGCAGATTGGCAACAGCAGCCAGGTGCTGCTGGGCATCGTCGTGATCGGCCTGATCGCCTGGCTGATGGAGAGTTTTGTGTTCCGGCGCATCGAGCGTCATTACCAGAAATGGCGAGTGCAATAAGCATCGCCATTGTCCTGACCCCCCTTCAAATCTTCAGTGGACCATTGCACGAGGTGTCATGTGAGTAACGTTTTCGATCCCCGCGACGCCGGGCATTACATCGCCCCCCAGGGCCTGTACGAGCGCAACAAGCAACGGCCGTTCCTGGGCAGTATTCACTGCGACCGTGACACGCTGGTCGCCGGTCAATGGGATGAAATCACTCTGATCTACGAGGTCGGTGGCAGTGGTCTGGCCGACGGCGCCTGGCTCAAGCTGGCCTTCAAGTTCTACTCCGATTGGGCCCTGTTCCAGACCTCGAACCCGGCCGGCCCCAACTATGTCAGCGCGGAGTACCAGGCCGGCGAGCTCGTTCCGGGCCAGAGCCAGGCCACCGTGCAGCACCTCAAGGTGCGCTTCGACCAGAAGGGCCATGAGCGGCCGTTCCAGAAGGCGATCATCATCGATATCGTCGACGGCTATCTGAATCCAGGCGACAAGGTCATCATTCGCCTGGGTGATCGCCGTCAGGGCGGGGCGGGCACGCGGGTGCAGAGTTTCGTGGAAAAAGACTTCCGCTTCCGGCTGTTCATCGACCCGTTGGGCAGCTCGAAATTTGCCGAGGTGCCGGGTGATCCGTTGCTCGACATCGTGCCGGGGCCTGCCCACGGCCTGCAGTTGATCGTGCCACGGCTGGTCAGCGCGGGAGAGGCGTTCGATGTGCTGCTCAGGGCCGATGATGCCTGGGGCAACACCTGCCGCCAGTTGCCGCTCAACGGCACCCTGACGTTGGTTGATCCTGAAGGCGTGGAGCGCCAGCGGCCGTTCACCCTGGCGACTGATGGCTGGGCCATTGCCCGGATTGCGGCCGTTGACCTCGGCACGTCGGGCGAGTGGCGCTTGCGGGCCGAGGTGAAGGCGCGGTCCGTGCGTGGGGCCCAGGCGTTTGTCACGGTCGATCCAGCGGGAACAGCATTGCGCCCTCTCTACGCAGACCTGCATGTGCATTCCGATGACACCGTGGGCACCAACGACACCTTGTACAACCTCAGCTACGGCCGCGACGTTGCCGGGCTCGATGTGCTGGGCTACACCGCCAACGATTTCAATATCACCGAGCAACGCTGGGACCAGGCGGTCAAGCTGATCCATGAACTCAACGAGCCGGGCCGGTTCGTCTGCTACCCCGGGACCGAATGGTGCGGTAACTCCTGTGCGGGCGGGGATCGCAATGTGGTGTTCCTGCATGACCGCAAGCCCGAGTTTCCCTTCGATAATCAAGGGCGCCTGGTGCGCTCCTTCGAATGGAACGAGTTCACCGCCGGCACCCTCAAGCCGGGCGCCTGGCCGGTGGATGAGTTGTACGCCGCGTATGCCAAGGATCCCGAAGGCCACCTGATGATGCCCCACGTGGGCGGACGCCGTTGCAATCTTGACTGGCACCATCCGCAGCTTGAGCGACTGATCGAAGTCGGTTCGGCCTGGGGACAGTTCCATTGGGTTTATGCCGAGGCGCTGGCCCGTGGTTATCGGGTGGGAGCCGCGGCCAATAGCGACGAACACCAGGGACGTTGCGGCGGTGGTGTCCCGGCCACGGCGGTGTTTGGCTCCCGTGGCGGGTTGACCGGCGTGTTGGCCGATGGCTTTGACCGGGCCAGTGTCGGCAAGGCGCTTCGCGCCCGACGCACCTTTGCCACGACCGGCGAGCGTTCGTTCGCCAGTCTGCGCCAGGGCGAACATTTCATGGGCGAGGTCTTCACCGCCGACTCGACCGCCAGGCTGGACTATCGACTGTTGGGAGAGGCCGGCTGGGAACAGGTCGACCTGTTCGACGGCGACCAGTTGATCTGGTCGCGCAACCTGCATCAGGAGCTGGGGTTTTCCGCGCAACGCATCCGTCTTCGCCTGGGCGGTGCGCGGATCAAGGACCGTTATCGCGGGGCCTACTGGAGCGGCGAGATTCGCATCACCGGCGCCGTCATCAAGGGCTTTCAAGCGTTGGGCCTGGATCACCCCGAGCAAACAGTCTGGCGCCAGGATGCAACGGTCCTGGCCTTCCGGACCGACACCAATGGCGATACCGACAGCATCGAGATCGAGCTCTCGCAACTGGCCGGCGCCACGTTGCAGATCCATAGCCGCATCGACAACTACATCAAGGTCGGCGATCCATCGCAACCGCAGCCATACGTGCATGCGCCCACGGTGCGGATGGAAGTGCCCGGCGAGCAATTGCTGGCGCTATCGGAGGTGGTTGAAGAGCTGCCGGGTGCGGAACTGAAGGTGTCCCTGGAGAGGGTCACGGCTGCGCCGCTGCCTCGCGAGTTGCAAGGGGCGATCGACCTTGCCGGGTTGAATCTGGAGCGAGGTCGTGAACACCCTCTGTTCATTTGCGCCCGGCAACGGGATCAGTCACGGGTCTGGACATCGGCGTTGTTTTTGACCTTGCCTGCCTGAGGTTGCTCCCGAAGCAGATCGCTCTTGCGTCATTCGAGACCTTGTCTAGAACGATTATTTCTTACGGTTATTTCCATAGGCATTGATTGCATATCCATAACCTCTCAATCGATTCGATCACTGACAAGGTTTCTGCAATGAAAGCGAAATGTGTGCAATGACGGATGAGCTGGCGTTCCTGGCTTCGCCAGGGCTGCTCGAGCATGCATTCGCGCTGTTGGATCGCCATCTTGTTGGGCTCGATTCAAGGCTTAGAATCCGCGCCATCAGTCTTGTCCACTCTCGATCCTTGAAGGAACACACCATGATGAACGCCATGCAGATGCAAATGCCGATGAACGCCAACATGCCGATGATGGGAATGCCGATGATGATGGCTACCATGACCTGCGAGATGATGGATGACGGCATGATGTGCAAAATGATGCCGGCAGCCGGCATGGACATGGCGATGTTCAAGAACAGCGCCGAAATGATGCAGATGATGATGAACTGCGGCATGCCGATGATGATGCACTGCGGCAACATGAGCATGATGTGCATGTCCCAGGCGAGCATGGCCATGCCGATGGCGAACATGATGATGCCTATGCCGATGATGGGCATGCCGATGCCATCGATGAAATGCGTGATGGAATGCACGGTCATGGCTGACTGCATGATGTGCAAAGTCATGCCGATGGCCGGCATGAACATGGACCTGATGAAAAACTGCTGCAACCTGATGATGAAGATGATGAACGACTGCGGCATGCCGATGATGATGAGCTGCAATGGCATGCCGATGATGTGCTGCACCTGCTGAGTCTTACCAGGACCCCTGTGGCGAGGGAGCAAGCTCTCTCGCCGCAGGTTCACCTGCTTTTCAGTCCAGGCGTTCCGGATAGGTCACTACCAGGTACGCCACCGCTTCGCTGTCGGCCGGGTTGCGGTAACGGTGCGCCTGGTCGGCATAAAACAGAATCGAGTCGCCCGTGGAGAGCAGGTAGCGTTCGTCGTTGACGCTGATTTCCAGCACGCCTTGGGATACCACCAGGTTTTCCTGGACGCCGGGGCCGTGTCCATCGGATTGTTCCTCGCCCAACGGGCTCAGGCGCAGCTCGTAGAATTCCGACTGACGTGCGACGTCGAAAGGGAACAGCGTGCGGCTGACAAAGGCGCCATTGGCGCTGACCAAACGTTTGCTCTGGCTGGCCGCCAGCACCGTCACGCCCTCGAAAGCCCGGTGCTCAAGAAATGCAGCCACGGAAACTTTCAAACCCTTGGCGATTTTGCACAGCACTTTGATCGAGGGCACGCTGCGCCCGGATTCGATCTGCGCGAGCATGGCCCGGCTGACACCGCACTGGCGGGCGAGGGCGTCGAGGGAGAGGTGTCGCTTGCCCCGCAGGCGTTGCAGGTTCTGCGCAACCCGTTCGCAGATAGGGTCCTCGTCCAGCGCTTGCAGGTTATTCAGTTCCACTTCAGGGTCGTCGGAACTCGCCAGAAAACGCGAAGGTTCCAGGGCGCTCACGCCTGGTACGTCCGGGTGGGCTGAGAGGCTTGAAGCCACTGGAACGTCGGGTAACCGGCATTACGCGCGTACATTTCCCACATGGCGTGGGCCCGTTGTTGGGCCTGCTTGCGTTTGCGGAATTGGACGAAGTCGATAACGTTGTCAGTCGGTTTCATAAGGCACTTCACTGTCGTGGACGGTGGCGGAATGAGTTGAGATTACGTGGTTATTTTTATAACCATAAATATTGATTTTTTATTTATTAATTCCTTTTGGTTGTTTTCTGGGGCGGCTGATCAGATGACATGGGCGTTGCGCAATTCGCCGAGGGCCAATGCCTTGAGCCGCGCCAACAACGGGTCGCGCCGGTCCCGCGGGTGCTCCAGTTGCACCGTCAGCTCTTGGCGAATGCTGCTGGGGCGAGTGTCCATCATCAGTACCCGGTCGCTCAGGTACAGCGCCTCGTCCACATCGTGCGTCACCAGCAACAAAGCGATGGCGTGTCGCTCGGCCAGTTGTAGTAGCAGGTCCTGCAATTTCATCCGGGTGAAGGCGTCCACGGCGCTGAAGGGTTCGTCCAGCAACAGCACCCGTGGTCGCGAATACAGGCCGCGGGCAATCGCCACACGTTGTGCCATGCCGCCGGACAATGCCTTGGGCAAGGCGTCGGCGAAGCCTGTGAGGCCGACCTCGTCGATCAACTGCGCAACCCAGGCTTCGTCGTAATCGTTGTCATCGCTGAAGCCGATGTTCTGCTGCACCGTCAGCCAGGGCATCAATCGCGCCTCCTGGAACACGAAGGCCAGTTGTTCGGTGTCGCTGAGCAGATGTCCTTCGAAGTCTTTTTCCAGGCCGGCGACGATGCGCAGCAAGGTGCTTTTGCCGCAGCCACTGGGACCCAGCAGGCTCACGGTTTCCCGAGGTTGCAGTTGAAGGTGGATGTTACTGAGCACCGTGGTGGTGGCGAAGGTCTTGCGCTCGACATGGATATCCAGCAGGGCTTGGGTCATGGCTCATTCCTCGGTGCCGGTAAAGGTGTCGCGCCAGGCCAGGAAACGTTTTTCCAGGCCGGCAAGCATGCCGTCGCTGAGCTTGCCCAGCACGGCGAGCACGATGATCGCTGCCAGTACGATATCCGGGCGCGAGGTTTCGCGGCCGTCGCTCAACAGATAGCCCAAGCCCTTGGTGGCGGCGATCAGTTCGGCGGCGACCAGGAACATCCAGGCCAGGCTCATGCCGCTGCGCAATCCGGTGAACAGGCCGGGCAGGGCGGCGGGCAGGAGAATCCGGCGCACCAGGCGGCGGCGATTGAAACCGTACATATGGCCGACCTCCACCAGCTTGCGGTCGATGTTGCGAATCGCTGCCACGCCATTGAGGTAGACGGGAAAGAACGCGCCGATGGCGATCAGCACCACCTTCGAGGTTTCGTCGATGCCCAGCCACAGCAGGAGCAACGGCACCCAGGCCAGGCTGGGGATCGAACGCAGGCCGGCGAAGGTGGGTTCCAGATAGGCTTCGGCTTCCCGGCTCAAGCCAACCCAGGCGGCGAAGATCAATGCCAGGCTGGCGCCAATGGCGAAGCCCAGCAATACCCGCAGCAGGCTGGCGCCGATGTGTTTCCACAGCGCACCTTCGGCTAGATCGCCCAGCGTAAGGGCGATCTCGCTGGGGGCGGGCATCTGGTAGGAGGGCAGCCAACCGATGCGCACGATGATTTCCAAAATCAAGATGATCAGCACCGGCAGCGCCAACCCTTTGAGCCGCAGGCGCCAGTCGGGGTTGAACGGGGGCGCTTTGCTCGCCAGTGACAGGGCCAGGCGTGGGCTGGAAAGGTCTTTGCTATGACTGCTCATGGTGGTTCTCCGGCAATGGCGAATCCGCGCCAGGCGCGGATCGGTTATTGCCTGGGTTATTGCCTGGGTTATTGACGGGCCACGGCCTGCTGGCGACCGGTGTCGAGCAGTTGGTCGATCACCTGGTCCACATTCACCCCGCGACGGACCAGTTCCTCGGACACCAGAATCGGCGCGGCAGCCTTGGAGGCCAGCACATCCTCGGCGCTCAGTTGTGGGTTACCCAGGTCAGTGCGCGACAACTGCAATCTGGCCACTTCCAGCGGCAGCCCGGATTCGTCGGCCAGCAACTTGGCCAGCTCCTGCGGATGACCGACCGCCCACTCACGCGCTTGTTCGTAGGCGGCCAGCACGGTCTTGATGGTCTGCGGGTGCTCCTGGGCATATTTCTCCGTGACGCTGACCACGCCGTAGCTGTTGAAAGCGGGGTTGCGATACAGCAGGCGCGAGCCGGCCTGGACTTCGCTGGCGGCCATGTGCGGGTCGAGGCCTGCCCAGGCGTCGACGTCACCTTTTTCCAGGGCGGTGCGACCGTCCGGATGTTGCAGGTGCACCAGCTCCACGTCGTCTTTGTCCAGTCCAGCCTGTTGCAGGCTGCGCAGGGTAAACAGATAGGGATCGGTGCCTTTGGTGGCGGCGATCTTCTTGCCCTTCAGGTCGGCGACCGTCTGGTACGGCGAATCCTTGCGCACCACCAGGGCCGTCCATTCGGCGCGGCTGTAGACATACACCGACTTGATCGGGCTGCCGTTGGCGCGGCTCAACACCGCCGCCAGGCTGGCGGAGGAGGCGAAATCGACGCCGCCGCTGTTGAGGTATTCCAGGGAACGGTTGCTGCCCTGGCTCAAGACCCAACTCACCTTGGTCTGGGGCAGGGCCTTTTCCAGATAACCCAAGTGCTTGAGCACCAGACTGACCGGCGAGTAATAGGCGTAATCCAGATGCACCTCGGCAGGCGGGCTTTCTGCGGCCCGGGTCATGGACGGCAAGCCCAGTGCCAGGATGCAGGCACTGATCAGGAATCTGGCACGGGCCAGGGAGACGCGGGAGGCGGGGTTCATGGAACAGCTCCAGGCAAGGCGGCGAGAGGGCGATTTTTTTATTTCCAGAAGATCGGAAGGCAGGAGCAAATCCCGCTTGCCTGGAAGATTGCAGGCTCTGTGCCATAGCTGGGAAAGGACTATTTTCCGGACCTTCAACGGGGTGAGCCCCCTCCGGAAGATGTTGCAGGCCCAACAGTCTGTTACTGCACTGTTGCGCCATGAGCAGTGGAGACAGGTAACGGTGAGCTATGCGCCAATGGAATTTCGAATCAATCGGGGAGGGCGCTACGTTCTATTTTCCCGTGTGTGCTTGATGTCTTTCGACGGTGGGGAGCCGAAGCGTCGAGCGTACTCGCGGCTGAATTGGGCGACGCTTTCATAGCCGACTCTCAGCGCGGCGGTGTTCACGTCCACCCGCTCGGTCAACATCAGGCTGCGGGCGGCCTGCAGCCGTAACGATTTCTGGTACTGGACGGGGCTGGTGCCTGTCAGTTTGCGAAAGTTGTGGTGCAGGGTGGAGCAGGCCATGCCTGACCGTTGAGCGAGATCGGCCACATGCAGCGGCTTGTCGTAGTGGTGTTTCAGCCACTCAATGGCTCTCACAGTGCCTTTGTCCCGGTAACCATCGCGAGCGACGCTGCGCAACCACGGGCCCGCACCGCTGAGCAACAGACGTACGCATATTTCTCGCTTGATAAGATCCGACATCACGCCCGCTTCAAGCGGCCGTTCGATCAGCGTGGTCAAGCGAATGAAGGCGTCGAGCATCTCGCCTGACGCCGCTCCGGATGCGAAGCCGCGTGCGACCGATGCCACTTCCTGCCTGGGGGATTCCAGGGCCTGGATCACCTCGTTGAGCATGGAAAGATCGAGCTTCAACACAACGGATAAATAAGGCGTTCGTTCGTCAGCCGCTGTAACGCGAGCCAGTGTGGGAATGTCGACTGACGTGACGAAGAACGCCCCCTGTCCGAACTCACAGGCTTGCTCACCGAACGTGATCTCCTTTGCCCCCTGCAAAATGATGGCCATGCACGGTTCATAAATGCAGTACGTGGGCGTACCCAACTCGGCCATTCGATAAAAAGTCAGGCCTGGGATCGATGTCGGGCAGACCTCGTTCAAGCCAATCTGGCTCGTGACTTTTTCGATGAGCCTTCCAAGTGCCTGGAGGCGTTCGTTGGGCTGGGCGGGTTCGCCTGCGCCCGGGGGGCGGCTCAGACCGAACTGCGAGAAAGAACCGCTAGTCATCACGTATGTCCTGTTCACGGAGTGTCCGAGTGTGCTGAGCGTGTGTGCCTGGCACAAGGGTATCGGCAGGATTGTGCAGAAAATATGGCGTATTTGGCTCACCCGGTTCCGCTTCGTTGCTCTAGTTTCTGGCCTGTGTACAGCCCGTGAAACCCAGTCGCGAAAGGAATGTTGGATGGACAGACGAGATTTTCTTACCTACTCGGCGGCGGGTGCTGTTGCAGCCGCTCTACTGCCAGCCTCGAGCCTGGCCAGTTCAATGACTACCGCCTCCACGGCCGCCGCGCTGACAGAGCGCGGAAGCGTCATGCGTACAGAAGGGCGACTCGTGCGCACAGACCTGCCGGTCAATGCGTCCTCGCATACGATGAGGTACATGACGCCCCAGCGCTTTGGTATGGGCGGAACGCAGATCGGTAATATTTTTGCGCCCATCAGCGATGAGCAGGCGAGGTCGGTTCTGCAGGCTGCGTGGGGCGAGGGCGTACGTCTTTACGATACCTCGCCATTCTATGGGTTTGGCTTGAGCGAATATCGCCTGGGGCGCTTCCTGCATGACAAGGATCCAGACGACTACGTGGTATCCACCAAGGTCGGCCGCGTATTGACGGCCGCGGGTGGCCGGCGTGCGGACCATGCCATCTGGAAATCGCCGGCGCCCTTCAACTACCGCTATGACTACACCGCGGCAGGCGCACGTCGCTCCGTAGAAGACAGCCTGCAGCGTCTGGGCCTGCCACGCATCGATATCGTCTTTATCCATGATCTCTCACCCGATAACACCGAACTGGATGGCGGCTGGGAAGCGGCGTATCGAATTGCGCGCACGGGGGCGATGGTCGAGCTTGAAAAGATGCGTGACGAGGGGCTCATCAAAGCCTGGGGCTTCGGAGTCAATGCCCCGGACGCCGTGGTCCGGGCACTGGCCGGCGATGACCCGGTTCCGGACATCGTTCTGCTTGCCTGCCAGTATTCCCTTCTTGACCACGGCGATGCCTTGCGCAGTACCTTACCGGCGTTGAAAAGCAAGGGCACCAGCGTCGTGGTTGGGACCCCCCTGAACGATGGATTCCTGGGAGGACGCAATCGATACAACTTCAGCCAGGATCTACCCGCCGGAGCGGTGGAAAAGCGCGCGCGAATCATGGCCATAGCCCGTCGACATGGCATTGATATCCATACTGCCGCCTTGCAGTTTGCGGCGGCACATCCGCAAGTGTCCGCGATCATTCCGGGGGCGCGTTCGTCGGGGCAGGTCGTTTCCAATATCCAGGCGATGAAGGTCGGTATTCCTGCGGCGTTCTGGGATGATTTGAAACGTCACGGACTGATCGATGCCCAAGCGCCGGTACCTTCCTGAGCCCTCATTTACCGCCGGTCACGTCGAGGAACGTGCCGGTGACGAAGGAGGCTTGCGCGCTGGCCAGCCACAGGATGGCCCGTGCCACTTCCTCGGGTTGGCCGCCGCGCCCCATGGGGATCGAGTCCTTGACGCGCTCGACCCGTCCCGGCTCGCCGCCGCTGGCATGCATGTCGGTGTAGATGTGGCCGGGGCGGATGCAGTTGACGCGGATGCCTTCACGGGCCACTTCCTTGGCCAGGCCGATGGTGAAGGTTTCCAGGGCGCCCTTCGACGCCGCGTAGTCGACATATTCGTTGGGGCTGCCGAGCCGGGCCGAGGCGGAGGAGACATTGATCACCACGCCGCCCGGTCCGTTGTGTCGATGGGACATGTGCTTCACCGCCTGCTGGGCGCAAAGCATCGGGCCGATGGCGTTGACCGCGAAGATACGCTGCATGCGCTCGAAGCCGAGGTCTTCCAGGCGGGACTGGGTTTGCAGCACCCCGGCGTTATTCACCAGTACGTCGATGCGCCCGAAGGTGCGGTCGATGGCCGTGAACAAGTCGGCGACCTGCACCGGGTCTGCGCTGTCGGCCCGTATCGCCAATGCCCGACGTCCCTGCGCCTCGACATCTGCCACGACAGCTTGTGCCGCGGGCTCGTTGGCCACGTAGCTGATCGCCACGTCATAGCCTTGCGAGGCCGCCAGGCGCGCGGTGGCGGCACCTACTCCGCGACTGCCACCGGTGATCAGGATCAGCGGTGCCTGCGAGACGTTTTCCATAGGGTTACCTCCTGCGACGGT
The DNA here is from genome assembly GCA_001023535.1 of Pseudomonas chlororaphis. Taxonomy (NCBI): domain Bacteria; kingdom Pseudomonadati; phylum Pseudomonadota; class Gammaproteobacteria; order Pseudomonadales; family Pseudomonadaceae; genus Pseudomonas; species Pseudomonas chlororaphis. The sequence goes on along the minus strand of CP011020.1, from coordinate 5,504,814 downwards.
GAGAAAAGTCGTGTCAGCCGATGATGAGGATGCCGCTGGCGATCACTGCGCAGGCCAGGATTCGGCGAACGGTGAGTGCCTCGCCGAGGAACAGGCCGCCAATCAACGCCGCGAACAGCACGCTGGTTTCGCGCAATGCAGACACCGCGCCCATGGGCGCTTCGTTCATGGCGTAGATGACGATGGCGTAGGCCAACAGGGAGACCAGCCCGCCGGCCAGGGCGGTCAACACGCCGGGCCGCACCGCGAACAGGCTACGGGCGTCGCGCAGGCCGATGTACACCATAGGCATCATCACGCCCCACAAGGTGCACATCCACACGGTGTAGGCCAGTGGCGCGCCGGAGAGCCTGGCGCCGATGCCGTCGGTGACGCTGTAGGCGGCGATGAAGCAGCCGGTTCCCAGCGCATAGGACAGACTCGGAGTGGACAGCTTGCGTCCGCTCAAGGCCAGCGAAATGATGCCGCCCGACACCAGCGCGATGCCGAGTAACGTGCCAGGCGAGATGCTTTCCCCGGCAAAGGCCGCGGCGCCCAAGGTGATCAGGACCGGTGATGAACCACGGGAAATCGGGTAGACCTGCCCCAGGTCGCCGAGCCGGTAGCTGCGTACCAGAAACAGGTTGTAGCCAACGTGCAGCAGCGCTGAAAGCAACGCATAGCCCCAGCTGGCGGGCGCCGGCGTCACCATGAACGCGGCGGTCACGGCGCTGGCGATGGCCACGGCAATGCACATGATCGTCATGGACCAGAGTCGATCGGCGCCGCCACGCAGCAGGGCATTCCAACTGGCATGCAAGAGTGCGGCGAAGAGAACCAGGAGTGTGATGTGGATAGGCATGCGGGCCAGTGTATGCAACGCCGTGCCCGGATTACAGAGAAGTCTCCTCATTGTTTCATGAGTAAAACCTCATGCATCACCCATAGGCTTGCTGGGCTTTCAGCGCCTCGCTCAATAGCCACTGGCGAAAGTTGACGATGTGTGGCTGTGACTCGATGCCTTTCGGACAGACAAAGTAATAGGCAAGCGGGGAGGGAAACGGCACATCGAACAACCGCACCAGACGGCCATCGCTGATTTCGCTTTCCACGTGCCCGCTGCGCACCAGGGCGATGCCCTGGCCGAGCAGGGCTGCCTCGACCGTCATGTTGGTGTCGCCGAACCTGACGCTTTCCTTGAGCGGGAGGAACTCCAACCCGACCTTCTGGAACCAGACTTCCCATTTTGGCACCAGCTCGGCGCCATCGCGGGTCAGCAGCGGGTAGTGCAACAGTTCGGCAGGGCTCTGCGGTGTCCCGAAGCGCAACAGCAACTCGGGACTGGCCACCGGAAACACCTGCTCGCCGAACAGGAACTCCGAATGCAGGCCGGGGTAACTCCCCTTGCCGAGCCGGATCGCGACGTCGGCCTGGGCGTTGGAGAAATGAATGATCTTGTCCGTGGTGTCCAGCGAGACGAGCAGTTCGGGATGCAGGCGCGAGAGACTGGGCAGGCGTGGCAGTAGCCATTTCAGAGCGAAGGAATAGGTGGTACTGACTTCGAGCCGGACCCGGTCTTTCTGCTCGCGCAGATCGCCGAGGGTTGCCTCCAGGCTCATGAAGAACTCCCGCACGATGGGCGCCAGCGTAGCCCCCGCGGCCGTGAGGCTCAGGGACTTGCCACGCTCGAACAGCTGCAATCCCCACAGCGACTCGAGGTGTTTGAGTTGGTGGCTGACCGCGCTTTGCGTGACATGCAGCTCCTGCGCGGCAGCGGTGAAGGTCGTGTGCCGGGTGGCGACTTCGAAGGCACGCAAAGTGGCGGTCGGTGGCAGATCTCTCATGTAGAGGGGGTCCCGGCAGGTCATCAGAAAGGCTCGTCATGAGCACAAGCTCATGATAGAGCATCCCAAGGCGCTGACGGGTCACCTGATCAGATCACGTCGGTATGCAGGTCCGGTCCGGCTGTGCCGATCAACGTCAGTTCCACCTGCTCAGGCAGGGAGCCGCCTGCGTTGTTCGCCGCACTGAACAGCAGGTTGCTTTCGTTGAGTTGGGCGGTGACGTTGCCATCGATCACCAGTTCGAAACGCTGGCCATCGGCATTGGCCTCGAAGCTTTTCAGGTAGGTGCGGGTGTCGTCGGCGTTGTTCTGGATCGCCAGCGTGCCGGCGTATCCGTTGCCGATGCCGGTGAAACCCAGGGCGCTGAGGTCGATGCGATCCTCGTTGGGGTTGAAGTCGAGCAGGCGATCACTGCCGGTGCTGTCCGCGGTGCGAAAGCTGTCGGCCACACTGGCATAGCGAAAGACATCGTGGCCTGCGCCGCCGGAGAGCAGGTCGCGACCAAGATTGCCTTGCAGCAGGTCGTCTCCGGCCAGTCCACGCAGGATCTCGTCCGTATTGACGCCCAGCAATTTATCATTGCTGGAGGAACCCACCAGTCGCGCGTTGCCATCCGGGCTGGCGAAGGTCGTGTCCAGGCTGCCATCGGCGTTCAGCCGGACCACCGCGTAATCGGAGCCGCCATTGGTGTAGGTATCCCCGCTGAGCAAAATCTTGCCGTCGTCGAGCAAGGCGATTTCACTGCCATAGGCCGCTTCGCCGGGCAGATTGATACTGACCAGGCCTTGCTGGCCGAAACTTAGGTCGGGACTGCCATCGGCGTTGAGCCGCAGTACGGCAAAATCCTCGTATGTGGTGGGGCCGGCAATCAATAGCTTGCCGTCATCCTGCACGACCATGTCGCCACGCAACGTGGTGAAGATGGGCAGCGGGACGCTACCGTCACCGCCAAACTGGGTGTCCAGCTCCCCATCTGCCGTGTACTTGAGCACGCTGTTCTGGACGCCGGGTGAGCCGTGGACCAGCAGGCTGCCATCCGCCATTCTGAAAATGCTCTCCAGAAAGATGAACGGTGCGGGCGCTTGCAGCGTGAGGAGACCGTCTGTGCCGAACGATGTGTCCCGCGTGCCATCGGCATTCAACTGTGCCACGTTCAAAAGATTGCCTTGCACCGCGCTGACCAGGACGCTGCCGTCGGCATTGGCTTGCACGATGGACTTGGTGCCGAAGCCGCTGGACAGGCTGGCCTCGGCGTTGCTGTTGAACGCTGCATCGGCTTTGCCGTCGGGGCCCCAACGCTGGACGATGGCGGTGTCATCGTGGCCTGCGTGGGTCGTCACCACCGCGCCGTCAGCCTGGACTTGAAGGTTGTAGTCTTTTTCGAAGGGGATCTGTTTATGGATCACCTGTCGCCCGGCGTGACCGTAGCCGGTGTCCACGCTGCCGTCGGGATTGAGGCGGGTGAGCGAAAAGTCCCTACCGTCATCCAGCGCGTTGCCGTAGTCGCTGAAACCGGCGATCAGGATTGAACCGTCGGGCTGTATGACGACGTCCTGGGCGTTGTCTGTACGTCCGGCGATGTCGACGACAAGGAGGCCTGGGGCACTGTAGGTCGTGGTCATGTTGTCGGTCCTTTGAACTTCGCAAAGCGTTGACTCTAGTCCAGTCCTCCTGATGTGCCAGGGGCTCTGGACCGGTGGTCGCGAGTAGTGCTGCAGGTAACGGCAGGCCGGTTGACGTGCCGCTGCCCGGATTGCGACGCCTCATTGAATTTATGCGCCGATGATCGAGTCATTTATTGGGAAGGGTGCGATGCACCTTCGTACCCCACTCTTGAAGCCGCCCCCTGGCTGTTCGCCCAGGCAGTGGGCCTGCCCTAAGGATCGACAATGACTTTTTTCATCTTTCTCTTGGCTTGTGCCGCCGCCGCGAGCACGGGGATCATTTTCAAGCCGGGCCCTTGGTACGCGTCCCTCGTGAAACCTGGCTTCACGCCACCCAATTGGCTGTTCCCAGTGGCATGGACCGTGATCTACCTGTTGCTGGCCTGGGCGGGTTATCGCTTGGCGCTGATCCCGGGGAGCCAGACCGTGATCGCATTGTGGGCGGCGCAGATCGCGCTCAACACACTTTGGACGCCGGTGTTTTTTGGTGCGCACCAGATGTTCGCCGGCCTGGTGATCATCACACTGCTCTGGCTGGTCGTGGCCGTCATGGTGGTCCTGACCTTGCGCCTGGACGTGATCACCGGGTTGATCCTGTTTCCTTACCTGGCCTGGTTGTGCGTGGCCGCCGCGTTGAATTTTTCCATCTGGCGCAATAACCGTTAGGGCCGGATTGGCTGGATGGCCCTAACGGTTTCAGCTCGGCCCGCGCGCGACCAGCCCCTTTGCACCCTCAGGACTTCCTGGGGGCCGACAAGGGCAGGTCGATGCACGGGCTGTGCGGTGCGCGCCGCGCGGGCAAGGGAAACAGTGCCGCGAGTTCTTCTTCGACGATCTGATTGCGCAGGGTCAATTCCAGCTCAGGGCAGTCGATGCTCAGGCAGTCACCGTGCTGAAGCGACACTTGGGTGGTGCGGTGGCTCAAGCTGTGGAAGACGTAGTGGACGAGGCCGGGTTCGAGAAACTGCTCATGCTTCTCCAGGAACGCCTGCGAGTATCGACGCAGGCTTTGCCAACCATGCAAGCTCATTCGATGGTGACTGGCTGCCAGTGGCTGGCCGTCGCGTTCCACCTGCACGTTGATGGCCAGGTCGGCCTGCATTTCTCCCAGTATCAATGCCGGGGCCACGGCGCAGGTGCGCAGGCGGGCCTGTGCCGAAGAAATCGCATCACGGCCGTGCAGCACGTGATCGTGGAGGTCGTTGCCGAGGGTGAAGCCCATGAAGCGCAGCGCGCCAAAGTGATCGACCCAGTAGAGGCAGACGATGCACGGCTCGCTGCTGATGCTTTGGGCATGGTAAGGCACCTGCAGGGGATCGCCATCCGTCCTGAGCAGGCGTCCGTTACCTTTGTAGTACCAGGCTTGCTCTGTCTTGGCGGTGCAGAGGGTGACTTCGCTGAGCTGCACCGCCAGGTTGCTATCGGGCATGAGCGGTGGCCGGTATTTCACCGCGGCGGACGTGAGCGGATAGGGGGTCGAGGGCTGCTCCTTGAGGTAGGTTTCCCAATCCAGGTTTCCCTGGGCGCAGTGGGTCAGCGCTTCGTACAGGTTGCCCTGCGATGGGCGCACCTCCAGGCTCTGCCCGGATTTGAAATCGAACACACCAAGGCCGCGTTGCGGCTCGGGAGCGTCCAGTAACATCACGTAATGCGTCATGACTTATCCTCCAGGGTCAAGTGAGCGGGTAGGGGGCTGAAGTCGTCGCGTCCGGCGAACGCAGGGTTGGCTTCCTTGAGCCGCAACGACAGCACCCCGCCCGTCAGGCTGCCGGCCAGCGCCAGGAACAGGATGGCGGTCAGTCCCCAGTTCATCGCGATGTAGCCGGCGACCACGGGCGCGACGCCGCCGCCCAGAATCTCTCCGCAGCCCACCACCAGGCCCGTCGCGGTGGCCAGCAAGCTGGCTGGCACCGATTCGCTGGTCAGCGGTCCGACGGTGATGCAGATCAGGCTGAAGTTGATGAAGGACAGGAAGAACAACTGGAGGAACAGCAGCCACGGCAAGGGCGGGCTGACGATGAGCAGGCCCACCAGCAGTGCACTGAGCATGAAGCAGACGGAAACGACGGGCTTGCGACCCAGTTGGTCGGACAGCCCGGGAATGACCAACTGGCCAAAAAAACCACCCAGGCCGATCGCGGAAATGATCATGGCCATGGAGAAATCGCTCAGGTGCAGGATGTCGGTGAGGTAGCTGGGGAGCAGGGCACACAGAACGAACTGGCACGTCAGTATGCAGAGCATCAACGCAATGTTGAGCCGCACGTTGCCGCTGGCCAGGGCCGTTCGCCACTGGCTGGCGGTGGGGCGCTCAATGGGAGGAAGGTGTGACCCCCGGGCCGGTTGATAGCTTCTGTACAGATACCAGGCCACGAGCAGCCCCGGCAGCGAGATGATGGCGAACACCGCGCGCCACGACCCGAAAAATTCCAGCAGGACACCCGCCAGCAATGGCCCGAGGCACAGGCCGATGATGGGAAACAGGGCTTGTTGGATCCCCAGGTTAAGTCCCCGTCGGCAGGGCTGGGACACTTCATCGGTGACGATGATGCTCACGGGCGTGAAGGCCCCTTCACAGACGCCCATCAATGCGCGCAGCAGCACCAGGCCCACCAGGCTGGTGATCAACGCAGAAGCCCCGGCCAACAGCGACAGCAGGGTGATCGACAGCACCAGCAGTTGTTTGGTGCCCAGCAACCGGATGGCGGCGCCCATGAACAGGGCCGAGCCGCCCCACGCGAATGCCAGGATCGCCGACAACAGGCTCAAGTCCTGATAGTCCAGCGCCAGATCACGCATGATCACCGGGAACAGCGGCATGATGATGAACCGGTCCAGTCCTACCAGCCCGAAGCTCAACGACAAAAGGGCGACCATGCGCCTTTCATAGCCACCCCAAGGTCGGGCGGCCAGATACTTCCTCTCCATGTTCCTTCCCCTTCTATCCTTAGCCCTTTGGAAGCCCTCTTGAGCGAGGTGAGTGCTTGCGACCAAAACACCTCTAGCCGGGGGCAGTTGTGCCCCCGGCTGGGTGCTTGTGCTGTGGGTTTCGGCGTGTCAGGCGACCCACTTGCCCACGGCCATTTCGGCCGTGAAGCCGGGGCCGAAGGCGGCCAGCATGCCCGTCGCACCTGCGTCGGGCCCGCTGTCGAACTGGCGCTTGAGCACGTCGAAGACCACCACGCTGGCGATGTTCCCGGCTTCGCTCAAACTGTCGCGCGACTGCGCGACCCTGCCAGGCTCAAGGTCCAGTTGCAGGACCAGCTCATCGAGGATTTTCCGTCCGCCGGTATGGAAGATGAAAAAGTCATTCTGGGCGCAGTGCTGATTGAAGGTCTCGTAGTTCAACTCTTCCATCATGGGTGCCACGTCTTTGATGGAGTTCATGACGGCCTTGTCCAGGGTGAAGTGGAAGCCACTGTCCTTGACGTCGTATTTGATGTAATGCTCGCTGTTCGGTAGGAAGTAAGAGCCGGTCTTGGCAATCTTGAATCCAGGCGCCTTATCGTCGGCGCGCATCACGCAGGCAGATACGGCATCGCCAAACAGCGCAGCGGATATGAACGCGTGCAACTTGGTGTCGTCGGGTTGATAGCACAACGACGAGAACTCCAGGGACACGATGAGCACATGGTTTTCCGGCGACAGGCTGGCGAAGTCATTCGCCCGGTTAATGGCCGCAGCGCCCGCCACGCAGCCCAGTTGGGCAATCGGCAGTTGCACGGTCGACGTCCGCAGCCCCAGGTCATTGATCAAGTGGGCCGTCAGCGAGGGCATCATGAAACCGGTGCACGAAGTCACGGCGACCATCCGGATGTCGTCGGTGGTCAGCCCGGCATTCTCAATGGCCTGGCGTGCCGCGAGGGACGACATGCGGCGGGCCTCGCGCTCGTAGACGATGCTGCGATGGGTGAAGCCGGTGTGCACCGCCAGTTCATCGATCGGCAGCACCAGGTGGCGCTCATTGACCTGGGTGTTCTGGATCATCCGTTTTGCAAGGGCCATGCGAGGATGGTCATCGTGCAAGTGTTCCAGATGGTCGATCATTTGTTGCTGGGTAATCTTGTGTGGCGGGAACAGCAAGCTGGGTTTGCAAAGTGTAGACATGACAAGTCCTCGGCTTAAAGCCAATAAAGAGTTAGGTAACACGTTTAAGGCAATGGCGAAGCAGGACTCTGAAGAACAGAATCAAAGTAACGGGCTGATAGGCCGGAAATATCGACTGTTGTTATTAATAACGCGGGATAGGGCGGACAACTCGCTTGTTATTTCACCAGTACGAACTTATAGGCATATTGCCAAGCCAAGTTACTTTCTCGGACATGTTTACGAACTACCATGCGGACAGGCGCGCCGCTGACAACCTGTCGTGGGTCGACCACGTCGACGATTTCCGACGCAATCACCAGGCCGTCATCCAGGCGCACCATCGCCATGAAACGCGGTACGGTTTCCCCATAGCCCATGGCGGCGAGGATGGGGTTTTCAGCATGGGCACTGACCTGGATCGTGCCGGTGCGCGCGCAGCGGTACGGCTGCACGTTCATCGAGTTGCAGGCGCCGCATACGGTTCGCCGAGGAAAGAAAATCTCCTCGCAATCCTGGCAACGGCTGCCTTCGAGACGGTACTTGCCGCCGTGCTCGCGCCATTCGCGCAACATGCTGGCGGTGGTCATGCGGTGGATTTGTTCTGGGTACAGGGACATGGTCGGCTCCTTAATCGTTGGAAAGCACAATGACGCTGTTATGCGCGGCGTAACCGCCCAGGTTTTGCGAGACGCCAATGCGCGCGTTCTTGACCTGGTTGTTGGACTCGCCACGAAGCTGTCGGAACAGTTCGGTAATGTGCAGGATGCCGTCGCAACCGGAAGCGTGACCGCGCCCGATATTGCCGCCATCGGTGTTCAACGGCAGTTGCCCGTCGAGGGCGATACCGCCTTCCAAGACAAAGTCACCGGCCTGGCCCGGGCCGCAGACACCCATCGATTCCATCTGGATCAGGCCCGCCCCCAGCAAGTCGTAGACCTGTGCCACGTCAATGTCTTTGGCGGTGATGCCGGCTTTTTTGTACGCGATTTCGGCACAGGCAATGGAGTTGGCGGAAACCGCCATGCCCACGTCTTTCGGCAGGCCCGCGTGTTTCAGGGTCGGGTTGTGATAACGCGTCCCGAAGTAATGCGACACGCCGGTGTAGGCGCAGCCACGGATGAACACCGGTTGGCTCGTGTAGTGATGCGCCAGGTGTTCGGCCACCAGGATCGCGCAACCACTGGCCTCGCCCCAGGCCAGCATCGAGCCGCAGGCCTCGCTGTTCTTGAGGGTTTCCAGGGACGGAATCGGCACGCCAAAGCGGGTCGCGGTGGGGGTGTTGTGGGCATAGATGCGCATCTGCCGACCAAACGTGGCCAGGACATCCGCTTCACGTCCCGCATAGCCGAATTTTTCAAAGTATTCGGCCGTCGCCAGGGCGAAGGCGTCGGTGTGTGAAATCCCCAGGAAGTAATCGTACTCACACTCCGTACTGGAGCCGATGTATTCGGCGTAGTTGAAGTGATCGGTCATTTTTTCAAAGCCGCCGCACAGGACGATGTCGTATTCACCTGAGGCGACCATCTGGTGGGCCATCTGGAAGGACACCGAACTGCTGGTGCAGTTGGCAGTGCTCATGAACGTCGGGGCAGGGCTGATGCCCAGGGCATCGGAGATGGTCGGGCCCAGGCCGCCGTACTCGGAAATGCCTTCACCGTGGTAGCCATAGGCGACCGCCTGAAGCTCGCGGGGATGCATCTTGATGGCGTTGAGTGCCTGGTAGGCGGACTCGACGATCATCTCTTTAAAGGTCTGACGAACTCGGGAGCTGCCGGGCTTGGGGGTATAGGCAGCCGAAACGATAGCAACGCGTCGTGCGCACATAGAAGGTGCTCCTTGCTGGATAGATAGAAATCAGAGGTAGGCAGTCAGGGCATAGTCAGGTCGCAAGTACTTGAATTCGTACTTGATCGACGTCCCGTAATCCACGTAATACTTATCCTCCAGCAGCGTGCGCAGCGGGACGTTGGTCTTTTGGTAGGCTTCGATGGCAGGCGTCACCGTCAAGGCAATCGCATCGCTACCCGCGCCAAATCCGTAGGACACCATGAGGATCTTCTCACCGGGTCGCGCTCGATCCAGTATGTTCACCAGGCCCAGCAAAGGGCTCGCCGCGCCGGTATCGCCAACACTCTGGGCATAGATGCCCGGCTCGATCTGCGCTGTCGTGAAGCCCAGGCCCTTGCCGAGGGAGAAGGGCGTCGACACCAGGTTCTGCTGGAAGACGACGTAGTCGAAATCGCCGGCCTGCCGCTTCATCTTGGTCATCAGGCCCGATGCGGCGCGGTGGGTCTGCTCTTCCAGGCCGATGCTGTTTTTGTCGGAGCCCAATCCCATCCCGGAACGGATGTAACGATCACCCTGGGGACGAATGTTGTCCGCGATATCCGCCGCGCAGGAAAAGCTGGCGTCGAATTGCGCGATCACGTTTTCAGTGCCCAGCAGCAAGGCGGCCGCTCCTGCTCCGGCATAGGACTCTGTCAGGTCGCCGGGGGCGGTGTTGCGGTTGATCGTGTCGGCGCCAATGGCCAAGGCGTTGCCGCTCATGCCCGAAGCCACCAGGGCGTAGGCGATTTGAAGGGCGCTGGTGCCCGACTTGCCGGCAAACTGTACGTCTGCGCAGAAGGCGTCGTAGCCGCAGCCGAGCATTTCCAGGATGACCGACGCGGATGCGCGAGAGTCATACGGGTTGGTGCATGTGCCGAGGTAAAGGGCATCCAGGTGGGAGAGGGGCGCTTTGTCCAGCGCGCGTTGAGCGGCGAGTACGCCGAGGGTGATGACATCTTCGTCGGGTTGAAGGACGGCTCTTTCAATGACACCGAGCTGGTTTGTGACCAGGCTCAGGTCAGTGTTCTTCCATACGTGGATCACATCCTCCACTTTGAGACGGCACACCGGAATGCCTGCGCCATAGCTCACAATTCCTACTTTATTCACGTGTACTTCCTCCAGATTCCTTTCTCCACCTGCCAGCGGCGTGGCCGTGACGGATGCATGAAATATTTAGAAACTATCTAATGGTGCCCGCAAAGTGTCATTGGCAGTCCTATGCCCGTAAACCGGGGGCTTCAGTGGAAAAAACTGGCGTTCCACTGATGAGCGATGGGTTTATTATCTCCTTTTTATTATGTATGATACGAAACGTACCGTATCGTTAAGGTCGCATTAAAAATTTATGACTATTCTCTCCTTTTCTTTCCACAATGCGGTGCATACCGCTACCGAGGTGCGCGGTTAAGCAGAAGTCGAGATCAAATAATCATACAAAACGAAACGATCCGTTTCATTGCTTTTCGAGAGAATCCTATACCCTGCTTTTCTTTTGTCAAGCGCCATATTGGAGATTTTGAATTATGGCCCGTAAACCGTCTCGGAGCTCCATTGGCTCATTGAGGAGCCCACACACGCACAAAGCGATCATCATCTCTGCCATAGAAACCCTCAAGGAGTGCGGTTATTCAGGGTTGAGCATCGAGGCTGTGGCTCGGCGCGCCGGAGCGAGCAAGCCGACAATCTATCGATGGTGGGGCAACAAGGCGGCGTTGATAGCCGAGGTCTACGAGAGCGAAAGCGAGCAGATTCGCAAGGAGCCGGATAAAGGTTCCTTCAAGGAAAACCTTAATTTTCTGTTGCTCAATCTCTGGAAGGTCTGGCGGGAAACGATTTGCGGGGAAGCCTTTCGATGTGTCATCGCTGAAGCCCAGCTCGACCCCACGACGCTGCCCAAACTTAAAGATGAATTCATGGAACGGCGTAGGGAATTGCCTCGCAAGCTGGTGGAAAACGCCATTCAACAAGGGGAGCTGCCCAAGGACACGTCCCGTGAATTGCTGTTGGACATGATCTTCGGGTTCTGCTGGTACAGGTTGTTGACCGAGCAGTTGGAAGTAGAGGGGGATATCAACGAGTTCACGACTTTACTGATGAACGGTGTGTTGCGGACCACTTCGGCGGCGGTTTAAGGCGCCGCCGAAGCCTGGTCAAGGGAGGGAAGGGGGTTACGCGGCGCCACTGAACTGTGCATGAAGGCTTGGCAGGATGCTGGCCAGGTGGTTGAACTCACACAAATCATGCACAGCGAATTCATAAGCCAGCGTTTCCAGTTCAGCTTCGCCAAAGCCGTTTTTTTCCAGCAACTGCGCGGCTTGATCGGCGCCTGGAAAACGCTGCATGGCTGGGTGGCTGCCGACCCAGTAACGGCTGGTCAGGTACAAGCCTTCGGGGCATTCCTTGAACAGGTGGACCATCAGCGAGACAGGCACTTGCGGCTGGTCCGCCAGGCTCATCAGAGCGCTGACGCTGCCATCGATTTTCGATTCACGGTACATGTCCGGGCAGAAACCCAGTTCACAGGGATCTCTGAAATGAATATGCAGGTGCATGAGGCGATCGCCGACATATTCGCAGGCGCAGAAGGTGTTTCCATACAGGCTGTCTTCGAAGCTCAAGCTGTCGTCGACCAGCCGCTCATGATGCACGCAGGGATTTTCAACATGCGCATAGGGAAACCACAAGGTGTAGCGCTCGGCTTCGAGCGGGTGCCACATGAACCACCACTTGAGCATCTGCGCCGTGCAACCGGGGAAGAATTTGCGGCTTTGCACGTAGGCCATCGGGCCGGGCAACAGGGCGTATCCAGCCTCCTCGCTGACAAAGTCCGCCGCCAGCATGCGATTGAGGTCTTCGATGCTGGGCGTCAGCGTGTCGGACAAAGGCATCGGTCCTTGTTGGATTTTCTCGACGGCACTGAGCGGTACGTTGATCTGCGAACGGAAAAAGTCGGCGTAGGGCTTACCCTGAACGGCTTTCTGATTGACCAGGAACTGCTTCTGCATGGGCAATGAGAAGTAGGTGAAAGGTGTCATTACGCGCGCTTCCATGACGGTGATTCCTTGATGAGGCGAGAAAGCCTGCGCACATCCAGGCAGGCCTTCACGCAGGGTTGTAAAGGGGCAGTGACAGGACCAAAATAGGTACGTCAAAATAAAAAGTCAAATTTGAATTAGAACTATCGAGAGATGAGCTCATGGACAATGCTTCTGGCAAGCCTTCCGTCGCCCGCGCTTCGCGACTCGACGGGCGGGCAACGCGGCTGCAGATTCTGGAGAAAGCCGGCGAGTTGTTCGCCGAACAGGGCCTGGCCAACACCACCAGTAAACAGATTTGCGAGCATTCGCAGGCCAACAGCGCGGCCGTGAATTATCACTTCGTCAACAAGGAAGGCTTGTACCGGGCCGTATTGCTCGAAGCCCATGCTCGATTCCTGCAGATGCAAACGCTGGTTTCGCTCAGCGAGCAACCGGGTTCGCCACAGGACAAGTTGCGCGCACTCATCATCCTGCTCGTCGAGCGCATCCACAATCATCCGGATGGTTGGGCCTTGAAAGTGCTGACGCGCGAACTGCTTTCGCCTTCCCCCGAGTTCGAGGCGGTCCTTAGGGAGCAGTCCTTTCCCAAGGCGCACATACTGCGCAGCCTGCTGGGGCAAATCATGAACCTGCCGGCCGATCATCCCACCACGCTGCGCAGCGCGATCAGCGTCTTCGCGCCGTGTCTGTTCTTGCTGATCGCACACCAGCCCTTGACCCGGCATGTGCTGCAAGGGCTGAGCATCGAGCCGCAGGGGCTGATCGAGCACATGGTGAGCTATGCGCTCGGGGGGCTTCAGGCCGTGGCGGACACGGCACACGAGGCACCGAACGAATGAAGGGAAAATAACCTTGCGCCTCAAGGCGATGAGGCCCTGAGGGCGCGACTTCAGGACCGGTTTACGGCATGCGGGATCGGCTCGCAGCCTTACTCTGCCCAGATCCCCACATCACGAGCATCCACCGATCGGGGCAACAGCCCCGCGGCAAAAAAAGCATCGGCGATTTTCTGCTGCTCATCCAGTTGGTCGGCTTTCACCGGTTGAACCTGATAGCTGCGATGAGCATTGGCCGCTTCGACCGTTTCCACATCGAGATTGCCCCACAACGGGCTCAGGACCTGCGCTGCGTCGCGCGGGTGATTCTTGATCCAGTTGCCGGCCTCCTGCAATTGCCCGTAGACCACCTTGAGCACTTGCGGGTGCGCCTGGGCATAGCGGGTGCTGGTCAGGTAGTAGCGCTTGTAGCTGGCCAGCCCACTGCCGTCGGTCAGGGTTCGGGTGGGCAACTGTCGTTGCACGCCACTGAGGAACGGTTCCCAGGTGACCCAGGCATCGACTTTTCGATTCTCGAAGGCTGCCCGACCGTCGGCGGGGGACAGGTAGGCCGGTTGGATGTCCGAGAATTTCAGGCCTGCCTTGTCCAGAGCCGCGATCAACAGGTAGTGGGCTCCAGCGGCCTTGGTGACGGCGACTTTCTTGCCCTTCAGGTCCGCCAGTTGCTGCAAGGGCGAATCCTTGGCGACAACGATGGCCTGGGCCGAAGGCGAAGGGGCTTCCTGCGCAAAATAGGTCAGCTTGGCCTGCGCCGCCTGGGCGAATACAGGCACGGTATCGGCCACGTCAGCGCTGATGTCGACATTGCCGACATTCAACGCTTCCAACAAGGGCAGGCCGCTGGGGAACTCATGCCAGCTGACTTCGATATTCGCTTCGGCGAGGGCTTTGTCCAGCGTGCCCTGGGTTTTCAGCAGCGTGATCAGGGTCGACGATTTCTGGTAGCCGATGCGCAGGGTTTCCTGAGCCTGGGCCGGTAGCGCGAGAGTGGACACGGCCAGCGCAACGACCAGGCTGGCCAGGGAGGTGCGGCGCCGTATCACGGCGCATTTGCTGAGGGGGTTTGACATGGCGTGCTCGATATTCAAGGAAAAAAGGAGAGGCGCTGGAGAATCCTATGGTTCTAAAAACTAATTTATAAATACTTTTTGGGCATTAGCTTAAGCAGCGATGCCGGGCCTCAAAAAGCGTACTGGAGGCGGGTGTAGTAATAGCCGCCGGTGAAGCCGAAAGGGGAGTAGCTGCCCCAGTTGTCGCCGAACGAAGCGTTACTGACGCCAATATGATCGGGGTATTTGTCGAACAGGTTCTGTGCCCCGAGGGCGACGGTCAGTTGCTTGTTGATTGCATAAGCCACGTCCAGATCAGTGATCCATTTGGCGCTATAGCGGCGGTCCAGGCTCGGGTCGCTTGAGCTGTTGACCTCGGTGTACGTGCCGTAGCGGGTCAGGCGCAAGTTGACATCGAAGTCGTTGATTGCCCAGTCGGCGGAGAAAATCATTTTGCTGCTGGGGGAGGTCTTGGTGATGAGGGCCCGCGACTGGCGCCCCATCAATTCGAAATTGCTGCCCAGGGCGGTCAGTTGCGAAGGTGTTTCGGCGACGCTGAGGATCTTCGTGTGGTTGTAGTTCAGCGCCGCGGTCCAGCGCACCGAGCCATAACGCTCCAGGTTCTGTCGGTAGTTGCCGACCACATCGACCCCGGACGTGCGGGTGTTGGCACCGTTGGTGAAGTACTGCGCGCCCGCGGTCGCCGGCACGCCAATGCCGTCGAGCAGGGCGGCGATTCCCGGGCCCTGGAAGCGTTCGCTCAGGACCAGGCGATCGCGCAGGTTGATCACGTAGCCGTCCACCGTCAGGCTCAGGTCCTCGCTGGGTGTCAGGGCGAAACCGAGGCTGAAATTGGTCGAGCGTTCGGGTTTCAACGCCTCGGCTCCCAGCGCCTGGGCACCCGCCGAATCCACAGGCAGGATCACATAGTTGTAGGGCTGGTAGACGCCATTGATGGTGTCGAAGCCGGTGGAGCGGGCGGTGAAGATCTGGTTGGCCAGCGAAGGGGCGCGAAAGCCGTTACTGATGGTGCCGCGGACCGAGAACACCGGGTTGAACTCGTAGCGGGTGCTCAGCTTGCCGCTGCGGGTCGCGCCGATGCCTTCGTTGTAGTGCTCGTAGCGTGCGGCAAGCCCCACGTACCACTGTTCGGTGGGATAAAAACCCAGGTCGATGTAGCTGGCGACGCTGTTGCGGCTGACTTTCTGCGCGTCCTCGGGCGTGATGCCGTTGGTGACCTGGGCACCCGGATCGGGCCGCTCCCCGGCGCGTGGATGGCCGGCCGGGAACACGTAGCCGCCGTCGATGTAGGAGGCTTCGGAGCCGGCGCGTGTCTCGTAGCTTTCGCGTCGGTGTTCGAAGCCGAAGGCGACATCCAGCGGTTTCGCCAGGCCGATTTCATAACTGTTCTTCAGGTCCAGGTTGCTGGTCAACTGGTCGGCGATGTAGATGCCCGACGTGAATTTGTTCGGCGTGTTTTCCCCCAGCGACGGGTTCTGGTTGTTGTAGGTGCGTTGCTTGGCGTAGTTGCGTCCGTAGGTGCTGCTCAGGTCCCATGCCCAGCCGGCGGCTCTTTCACCCTTGGCACCGAACGCGGACTGGAAGTCGGTTTCGTTCACCAGCCAATAAGGGCTGTAGCCATCGGGGTAGCCATTGGGCCCGGTGGTAATGGTGTTGCGCCCGTTGGGCAGGCGAAAGTTTTGCCCGTCGTTGTTTTCCCGGGTGGCCAGGGTGGAGAACGAGTAAAGCGTCACGTCGTCGCTCAGCGGCAGGTCGAGGTTGTAGCCGACATCGGCCAGTTGGCTGCGGGGCAATCCGTAGCCCTTGTAGGTGTGGTGGCTTGCGCCGGCCTCGCGTGGGTCGGGCGAGCCGTCGGCTTGCGGGTAGTAATGGTTGCTGTAGCCGTTGCTGCCGGCCTTGTTGTCGCGCTCCTGGTAGCGTGTGTCGAATGAGACGTTGAGCACGCCGGCTTCGCCCACTTGGAATCCATAGTTGAGCGCTTGCTGCGCGGTCCCGCGCTTGCCGTCGTAGCCCTGGCCAAGAGTGGTGTCGGAACCGCCGCCGGTGGTCTGCTTGAGGATGATATTGATCACCCCGGAAATGGCATCCGAGCCGTACTGCGCCGCCGCGCCGTCGCGAAGCACTTCGATATGGTCGATGGACGCCACCGGGATCAGGTCCAGGTCGCTGGGCGCGGCACCGCTGTTGATACCGTTGATGTTCAGTGTCGCGCTGGTGTGCCGGCGCTTGCCGTTGACCAGCACCAGCACGTGGGACGCCGTCAGGCCGCGCAGGGTGGCTGAGCGAACCACGCCGCTGGCATCCCAGCCGGCGCGGTCGGGCAGGTTGAAGGAGGGAATGAATTTGCTCAGCGCCTCCAGCAGGCTTGGCTTGCCCACCGCTTGCAGTTGCGCGCCGGTCACCACATCGATGGGCGTCGGGCTGCTGGTCACGGTGCGTTCGACGGTGCCCCTGTTGCCGGTGACCACCACGGTATCGAGAGTGGACGCGCCGCTTTCGGCGGCCTCAAGGTTGAAAGAGGCAAGGCCACAGGCAAATGACAGCGGCAGCAGCAACGGGCGATAAGCGGGCGCGGCGAGGTGTCTTTGGCGGTTAGGCATGAGGGTGGGCTCCTGATTGTCGGCTGAGGTCCGTGTCACTTCTTGCGAGCGGCGACGGCTTCGATTTCCACCAGGCCGCCGGGCAACGGCAGCGCGACGACTTGCACGGCGGTGCGTGCCGGCTTGTTCGGTTGTTCGGCGCTGCCGAAGAACGGCGTATAGCCTTGCTGCAATCCGGCGAAATCCAGTTGGCCGCCCTTGGCCGGATCGCCCACCAGGAACACCCGCAGTTGCACCACGTCCGCCAGGTCCAGGCCTTGGGCTTGCAGCACACCCTTGAGTTTGTTGAGGATCGATGTGGTCTGGGTCGCTGTGTCGCCATAGGCGGCGAAGGAATTCTTGGGCGCGCTCGGATCGTGCAGGTCGGCGAGCAGGCCGCTGACAAACAGCAGGTCGGTTTGTGCCGGCACCGACACCGCCAGGGAAATCGGGAAGTTGGAGTTGGGCAGGGCGATGCGCTTGATGTCGTCGGCCTGGCTGGCGAAGGCGGTGGCGGTCATGAGAAGTCCTGTAAGTAACGGGGTGGTTTTCATCGCAAGGTCCTTTATCGAAAAAACATCAGGCGGCTAGGCCGGCTTGCTGGCGCTCGGCGTGGCGGCCGATCAGCGACACGATGCGGCGCGCCGAGTCGGCGGCGGTGTTCTGCCAGATGCCGACGCCGCCGTGGGCGAGGGCATCGCTGGCCAGGTAGGTGCGGCCCTGGGGTTCGTTGAGGATCCGGTAGGCCTGCTCGCCCACTTCGTCGTTGACGATCCACGGGCCTTTGCTGAAGGGCACCTTCGACCAGTTGATGGCGACCGGTTTTTGCAACTTGGCGCTGTGGCCGGGGTGCAGCAGTTCGACGGCCTGCCTTGAGGAGGCGAACTGCTCGGCGAGGGATTTGCTGCTGAAGGACTGCGCCGTTTCACTGGTGTTGTAGGCGGCCACCAGGATGCCTTCGGCGCTGTTCAGGCGATCGCTGGGGTACCACAGGCCTTTGACTTCATGATCCAGGTAAGACAGCCCGCCAAAGATGTTGAAGTCGGTTTCCCAGAAGCGCGGCGACTGCCACGCGACCTTGTTCGCCTGGTCGCTTTGCGCGCTGAGGATCGCTTGCTTGAAGGGCGTGGTGAAATTGCTCGGCAGCTTGGCCAGCAGCGGCAGGGGCACGGTGACGATGGCGTAGTCGGCGTTCAGGGTGTGGGACTTGCCCGTCTGCCGGTCGCGGTAGGTGATGCGACTGCCTTGCTCCGACGTCTGGATGTCGCTGACTTCGGCATGAAAACGCACCACGTCCTTGAGTCGCTCATGGAACGCCTGGGGAATCCGGTCCATGCCACCGACCGGTTGGAACATGGTGGAAGAAAATTCGGGAATCTCATCGAACACCAGTGCGCCCCAGAGCTTGGGGTTGAGCAGCGTCTGCAACGCGAGGGGTGTGCGGGTGACGCCGGTTTGATCGCCGGCGCCGGGGATGCGGGTGTAGCCCGAGCGCACCGATCCTGTGTATTTGAAATCGGCATTGAGGTCGCCATAGACCTTGAGAAAATTCAGCAGCGCCTGGCGGTCTTCGGTGCTCAGGTCCTGGTCCAGGGCCTTGCGACTGACGGTGCGCGCCAACAGCTCGGACAGTTGCCCCCGCGTATCGTTGACGGCTTGGCGCAGCTGGAAGGCCGGCTGGCGGGCGTCCGGCAAGGCCAGTGCGTTGCGGCTGCTGTTGACCAGCACTTGCAACTCCACGCCCAGTTCGCGGCAGTAGCCGAGGATCGTCTGGTGATGGCTGGGGATGCGCGCCGGGCCTGCGTTGAAGAACTGCCCGTCATCGAAGTCCACGGTCTGGCTGATACCGTCGTCGAACTCGACCCGACTGCCGCGACGCAGGGTCCAGTTGCGTCCGCCCACTCGCTCGCGGGCTTCGAGGATCGTCACGGCGAAGCCGGCCTTGCGCAACTCATAGGCGCTGACCAGGCCGGAGATGCCGGCGCCAACCACCACTACCTGCTTGCCTTTGCCGCTGCTGCCCAATTGCAACGGGCCAAAGCCCGCCGCGACGGCCTGAGGTGTAAGGCCCAGTGCGTCGAGGGCGCCAACTGCGGCGCTATAGCCACCGATGGCGGCAATGCGGGAAATCATTTGCCTGCGGGTGAAAGCCATGATGTCGCTCCTTGGAATGTTGACGTGATGAGTTGGGCGTCGTCGCTGTTCGCGGCCACGCCTGGGGGATTCGCATCGGGGTCAGAGGTCGTAGCGCACAGACAGCAAGAGGGTTCGCGGATCGTTGATGGAGTAGTACCGGGCGCCGCTTGCGGGCACATAGCCGACCGCTTGGGGGTAGGCCCGGTCGAGCAGGTTTTTCACCGACAGCGTGGTGGTCCAATGGCCGTCGCCCGAGATGTAGCGGGTATTGGCATTCCAGAAGGTCTGCTGGGGAATTTCCTGCACGTCGTCGTTCAGCGCGTTGGCATAGGACTTGGTCTGGAACTGGGCATCGGTGCCGGCCAGCCAGGTGCCGGGCAGGCCGGCGGGAATGGTGTAGTTGAAGCCGACGCTGGTGTTCCAGCGCGGTGAGTACACCAACTGCTGGCCGTTGGCATCGATCCCGGCGCCGCTGGCGTTCTCGAAGTCGTCGTACTGGCTTTGCAGGTAGCCGAGGTTGAATGTCAGTTGCAGGTCGGGCGTCAGCGCGCTCAGGGTTTCCAGTTCGACGCCGTAGGTGTGGGCCTGACCGACGTTGGTCCGCAGGCTGACGCCCAGAGCCGGGTCGTAGGCATTGGTTTGCAGGTCTTTGTAGTCGTTGTAGAACAGCGCGAGGTTGGCGCGCAGGCGCCGGTCGAAGAAGTCGCCCTTGAGGCCGGTTTCCCAAGTGGTCACGTCTTCCGGTGAGAACGCCTGTTCGGCGGCGGCCTGGGTCGGCGCACGGTTGTCGTAGCCGCCGGCCTTGAAACCTTTGGCGACGTAGGCGTACTGATTGAGATGGGGTGTCCAGGCGTATTCGAAGCCGAGTTTCGGGCTGGTGGATTGCCAGGATTTACTCGAGTCGGCGCTGAAGTTGGTGCCGGTGATCTGCCGGTCCGGGGTGACGACGTAGTTGGTGTAGTCGAAGTTCTTGTGTTCGCGGGTGAACCGCAGCCCGGCGATCAGAGACAGTTGCGGCGTGATTTTGTAGCTGCCCTGGCCATACAGCGCATAACTTTCGGTGTTGGTGGTGCTGTATTGGCCCTGGCCGATCACCCGGTTACGCGCGATGGAATAAGTCAGGCTGTCGCGCTCGGCGTCGAATTTTTCCCGGTACAGGTACAGGCCCGTGCTGAAGGTGAAGTCGTCGTAATCGCCGTTGAGCTGGAACTCCTGGGTGGCGTAGTCCTGTTTGTAGGTGATCAGGCTGTGCTGGATCAGGGCCGCCTGGCCGGAGTTGTCATAGTCCACCGGTTGGTTGAAGGCGGAGTAGGCGGTGACCGACTTGAAATTCAAGTGATCGTTGATGCTGTAGATCGCCCGCAATACCGAACTGCCCTGGTCGAGGCGGTTCTTCGGGTTGAGGCCGCTGTAGCTCTTGAACTTGTCGAAGCGGCCGTCGGCGTCGAAGGGGGTGTAGCTGGTGGTATCGCCGCGGTCGAACGTACCGGCCAGCGTCAGTTGCACGTCCCACGGCGAATCGATGGGGTTGAAGCGAAGCTTGCCTCGGTAGGCCTGGATGTCGACGTTGTTCACGTCTTCGCCGCGGGTGGGGTTGGAAACGGTGCCGTCGCGGGTCAGGCGAATGGCCGAGAAGCTGCCGAACAGGGCGTTGTCCACCAGCGGGCCGCTGATCAGCAGGCGGCCGTTCTGCGCGTTGTAGTTGCCGGCGCCGAGTTCGAAGAAACCGCGGGTTTCCTGGGACGGATCGCGGGTAATCACGCGGATCGCCCCGGCACTGCTGTTGCGTCCATAAAGCGTGCCTTGCGGGCCGCGCAAGACCTCGACGCGTTCGACATCGTTGAAGTCGAGCATCGAGGAAATCGCCCTGGGGATGTACAGGTCGTCGGCGTAGACCGCCACGGCCGCTTCCTGTATCGGGTCGGTTTCGCCGATGCCACGAATCCCATAGGTCTGCGCGCTGTAAGAGATCGACTGGCGGCTGAGGGTCAGGTTCGGTACTTGTCCGGAAAGATCGCGAATGCTCTTGATCTGCTTGTCTTCAAGGGCGGCTTCGTCGAACGCGGAGATCGCCAGGGGCGCTTTCTGCAAATCCTCGCTGCGGTGTTCGGCGGTGACGGTGACCACCGCCAGCGCACCGTCCCGGGTGTCTTCTTCGGCGTGGGCCGACAACCCGAGCAAGGCCAGCGAAACGGCCAGCGTCAGGCGGTTTGAGGTGAAGGTATCGTGCATGGTGGACCCCTGGTGTCTGGTGCAGCGTGGGCGTTGGCATTTATTCCGGGCAAAGCGTCGCCACGGGCCTGGCTCCGGGAGGCAGGGCGAGGAGAGCGTTGGCCGATTTCAGGTTGGGTGTGGCATTGACCGTGGGGTGGTGTCGGCCGGAAAAACGTACAGTTCCGCGAGCCTCCACCTGGTCAGGGGTCGGTGATGGTTGTAACAGTATTTGTATAATGGATCGCTGTAAAAGTCCGATTTGTTATAAGTTAATTATAAAAAATAGACATTAAGTTAATAAATTAAATGCGTAATTCTGATGATTATATGGCTCCCTCGAAACGCAATCGCGGGCCAGCCGTGCTCCCACATGTGTCATGTGGCCCTTATGGGAGCATGGCTTGCCCGCGATGACGGAGAAAGGTGCAGCTAGTACCCGCGCTGTACGTTCGCCAGGTTCTGCAGTGTCGCCCCCGACAGGAAGCGTTCGAGGTTGGCGAGGAAACTGTCGGCAATCTCGTGGCGGCTGTTGCTGGAAATCGCCGAAGTGTGCGGCGACAGTCGCACCCGTGGATGAGTGTAGAAAGGATGGCCGTCCGGCAGGGGTTCCGGTTCGGTGACGTCCAGCGAGGCCAGGCCGATGGCGCCGCTGTCCAGGGCCTCAAGCAGGGCAGCGTGGTCTAGCAAGCCGCCACGCGCGACATTGATCAGGTGCAGGCCCGGCTTGGCGCTGGCAAGCACCGCGGGGTTGACGATATGCCGCGTCGCGTCGGTCAGGGGCGCGGCCAGTACCAGGTGATCGGCGCGGGCGAACAAGTCATGGATCCCTTCCGCGGCTTCGACGCCCTTGACTTCGAACGGTGCCGTGCTCTGGCGCAGCGCCAGCACGTTGATGCCCAGCGCACGGGCCTTGGTCGCCAGGCTGCGGCCAATCGCACCGAAGCCGAGAATCCCCAGGGTGCTGCCCTTGAGCGGTGTCAGCGCGGTGAAGTTCCAGTGCGAGTCGTGCACCCAGATGTCCGGCAAGTGCTTGGCGGCGGCGAAGATCGCGGCCAGGGCAAATTCGGCGATGTTCTCGGCGGCGCTGCCCCGGGAGGTGCTCACGGGCGGGCCGTCGAACAACCACTGGGGATAGAAGTCGATGCCCGAGGACACCACGTGCACCCAGTTCAAGCCGTAGGGCCAGCCCGGTGGTGGTGTGTCCGGTGCCTGATAGCCGCGCACGTTGATCGGGCGGGCCAGCAGTACCCCGACGTCGGCGGGAAGGTCGCTGGGCACGCCGGCCGGTACGTCGAGGACCCTGGCCCCGGGGTGCGCCTGCGCGAGGCGCTGGCGGATCACGTCGTTGAACTCTGTGTCCAGTTGGCTGGCGATCACGAGCGGGCTCATGGGGTGTCCTTTTTCTGGCGTTGGGCGAACACCGCTTTGCCGACGCCTTGCAGCACGGCATCGTTTTGCGGGGTGTGGATGCGGCTGCACAGCACGTCGCGGTAGTGCCGTTGCAGCGGGTTATGCCGCGACAGACCGGGGTTGCCGGACGCTTCGATGGCCAGTTCGACCGCGGCAATGGCGTTGCTGGTCACCAGGTATTTCAATTGTGCGGCGTGCTGGGCCGGCGTGCGTCCTTCGGCGGCGGCATCCAGCAGGCTGCGGTTGGCGAACAGTAGGGTGTCGATCTGGCCGACGGTTTCCTGGAAGCGCGGCAGGGTCGACAGCGCGGCGCCGAGGTTGGACGGCTTGCGTTGCTCCAGCCATCCCACCAGCCAGTCGCGCGCGGCTTGGGCGACACCGTCGTAAACCGCCGAGAGCAAGACCGACATCCACAGGAAACCATCGCTGTCGAGTTCGGGCTGTGGCGCGCTCCAGGGGCTGACGCTGACGGCGTGATCCAGGGGCACCAGGACGTCGTCGAACAGCACTTCGTGGCTGCAGGTGGCGCGCATGCCCAGGTGGTCCCAATCCTCGATGATGCTGATCCCTGGCGTGTCCTTGTGCACCAGCCAGGCACCCACCAGCGGGTCTTCATCGGTGCTGCGTGCCCAGACGCTGAACCAGGTCAGACCATGGCTGCCGGTGGAGTAGATCTTGCGCCCGCTGATCCGCCAACCTTCGGAGGTGCGCCGGGCGATCGTCGCGGGCAGCCCGCCACGGGCCGGCGTACCCAGGTCGGGTTCGACCCGCAAGGCATTGATCAGCGCGCCGTCGTTCACGGCGTCGCGGGCCACTCGCAGGCGCAACGCCTCGGGCCAGCTTCGATTGTCTTGCAGGCGCGAATGCTGCAGGTACTGCATCACCAGGATCAACGCCGTGGAAGGTTCGCCCTTGGCGACCGCGCTGATGACTTTGCGGGCCTGCACCAGGCTCGCGCCGCTACCGCCCAGCGCCTTGGGCACCGTCAGGGCCAGCAGGCCATGCTCGTGCAGCAACTTGAAATTGTCCCAGGGGAAGGCACCGCTCTCGTCAAGGCGGTGGGCCGTGGCCGCCAATTGTGCACCGATGCTTTCGAGCACGGCGTCGAAGTCGGCGGCCACGACTGCTTGCAACTGGGGTGGGCGTAAGGAAGAAAGGCTCATGGTCAGTTCACTCGATCGAAAAAGGTGGAAGCTGGATGCCCGGTTCTGGCGACCCGCTGCCGCGCCTGAGCAGGTCGGTGCGAAACAGGCTCACAGCGCGAGCAAGGGGAAATTGCGTTCCCACAGGGGGCTGACGTCGAGCCTTTCGCTGAGCACGCCGGCGTCGAAGAACAGGTCGGCGACTTCCTGCTGCGAGGCAATGGCTTGTTCACTCACGGCGATGATCTTCGACGGCTGGCTGCGTTGGTTGTGCATGTCGAGAAACACCGCCTTGTC
This sequence comes from Pseudomonas chlororaphis, assembly GCA_001023535.1. Lineage (NCBI taxonomy): Bacteria > Pseudomonadati > Pseudomonadota > Gammaproteobacteria > Pseudomonadales > Pseudomonadaceae > Pseudomonas > Pseudomonas chlororaphis. The sequence continues at coordinate 5,480,686 of CP011020.1, read as the reverse complement.
GACACCCAGCAATCGCGCCGACTTGGTTGCCCAGGGCTCGGGGTTGTCGTTGATCCATTCCAGGGTGCGCGCCTCACGCTGGATGTAATCCTGGATCGCCTGCCGGCGCAGCGGGTCTTCCAGCGCCTTGGGGCGCGCGGCAATCAGGTAGTTGCCGGACAAGTAGCCCAGGGCGGTCTTGAGGACCCGGGCGCCGCTGCGGAACTTGGCCAACTGGATGAACACGCCGTAGATCACCCACGCATCGAGTTGGCCGCTCTGGAATGCGCTGAAACCGTCTTGGGGCGTGAGGGCTACGGCGGTGATGTCGTTCATGGTCAGGCCCTGTTCCTTCAGGGCCTTGATCAGAAAGTAATGGGAGGTGGTAGAGCGCACGTAGCCAACCCGCTTGCCGCGCAATTGCCCGATGGACTCGACCGACGATTCGTTGGGAACCAGGAACACCTGGTTGTTCACGTCACCTTGCAGCACCGCGATCAGGCGCGGCTGGCGATGGCTCTGGAGGGAAAAGATCGGTGGGATTTCACTCATCCCACCCACGTCCAGGCTGCCGGACGCCAGCGCCTCGACGATCAGGTTGCCGCCGGCGAACTCGGCGTATTCGACCTTGTAGGGCGTGTCGGCGGTGCCGGCATCCTCGAAGAAATAGGAGTCCTGGCCACGGTAGGTGGCCACCCCGAGGGTCAGCTCGGACAGGGACTTGCCCTGGGCGAACGCGCGCGGGGCGAAACCCAGTGTCGACAGGCCCAGGGCGCCAAGGGTGACGGCGCCGGCCATCAGGAAGCCGCGTCGATCGAGCTGCCCTGGCGCGAAGTGTTGTTTCATGACCGGAGGTTTGCTCATGCGACGGCCTCACTGCCCGTTGCCGGCTCAAGGACGTCATGGGTGTACCGGTTCGCCGGCACCGCCAGGCCCAGGTTATCGCGCAGGGTGTGGCCGCTGTATTCGCGGCGGAACACCCCGCGTTGCTGCAGGACCGGCACGACCCATTCGGTGAACGTCTGCAGGCCGTCCGGCAGCAGGGCGTTGATGATGAAGCCGTCGGCTGCGCCGTTGTCGAACCAGTGTTCAATGGCGTCGGCGACCTGTTCGGGGGTGCCGACGAAGTCCCGGCGTGGCTGGGAAAAGCGCAGGGCGACCTGGCGCAGCGTCAGGCCTTCGTCCCGGGCCAGTTGCTTGATCCGCTCGGAGCCGCCTTTCTGGCTGTTGGCGCCCAGGTCGCCCAGCTCAGGGAACGGAGCGTCCAGTGGGTACTGGCTGAAATCATGGTCGTTGAAGGGCCGGCCGAGCGCGACGATGGCGTCCTCGATACTCACCAGCGCCACCGCTTGTCGATAGCGCTCTTGCACCTGCGCCTCATCGCGCCCCACGATCGGACGAATGCCAGGCAGGATCGACAGCTGCTCGGGGTCGCGACCGAATCCGCTGGCGCGACGCTTCAGGTCCCGGTAATAGGCCTGGGCTTCTTCAAAGCTTTCGGCGCTGACGAAAATCGCATCGGCGTTCTCGGCGGCGAAGTTACGCCCGTCCTCGGAGGTACCGGCCTGGAAGATCACCGGCTGGCCTTGGCGGGAGCGGGCGATGTTGAGCGGGCCCTTGACCGAAAAAAATTCACCTTTGTGCTCCAGCGCGTGCAGCTTGCCGGGGGCAAAGAACTCGCCCCGTTGCTTGTCGTAGACAAAGGCATCGTCCTCCCAGGAGTCCCACAGGCCCTGGACCACTGCCACGTGCTCTTTGGCGATCCGGTAGCGCACCGCGTGGGGCGGGTGCTCGGCCTTGCCGAAGTTGTTGGCGGTGCCGCTGAGCCACGACGTCACCACGTTCCAACCGGCACGCCCGGCACTGATGTGGTCCAGTGAGGCGAATTGGCGCGCCACCTGGTAGGGCTCGGTGTAGCTGACCGTCACGGTGGCCACCAGGCCGATGTTCGACGTCACGGCCGCCAGGGCCGAGAGGATAGTCAGCGGCTCGAAGCGGTTGAGGTAGTGCGGGCTGGATTTTTCATGGATGTGCAGGCTGTCGGCGATGAACACGAAATCGAACTTGGCGCCTTCGGCCAGTTGCGTCTGCTGCTTGTAGAAACCGAAGCTGGTGCTGGCATCGGGTTGCGCCTGCGGATGGCGCCATTCGCCCCAGCCATGGCCGACGCCGTGGACCATTGCACCGAATTTGAGTTGGCGTTGCTTGCTCATGGTTCTGCTCCTTTTAACGCGAAACCTGGGTCAGTGGGGCTCGCTGGGTGTTGAAGCGCTTGTCGAAGCCTTGGGAAACGTCGATGCGGCGGGTCAGCAACCCTTCTTCCCGGTAGATGTCGGCGGTCGCCTGTAAGCCGCTGACCACCGCGTCGTCGATCAATACCGGCTGCATCTGGGTCGCCTTGGCCACCTCCAGGTGCACCGCCAATGGCAGGCCGGTGATCCTGGCCTGGGCGGCGGCATATTCGGCAGGGTGTTCGTTGCTCCAGCGGAAGGCGCGGTCGATCCGGGCGACAAAGTCATCCAGTTGCGGGCGCTTGTCGGCGATGGCTTGTTGGGTGGCGGCCAGGTAGAGGTGATTACTCAGCAGGTGGCTGCCGCTGACCAGGACCCTGGCCTGGCTTTGGGCCGTGACCACGGTGGTGAAGGGGTCCCAGGTAGACCAGGCATCCGCGGTGCCGTTATCCAGCACCAGCCTGGATTCGCTGGGCAACAGGAAGACGAATTCCACATCTCGGGTGCTGAGGCCGACGTTGCGCAGGGCCTTGATGGCCAGGTAGTGCCCGATCGAGCCACGGGTGGTGACGATGCGTTTGCCCTTGAGGTCCGAAACCTCCCTGATGGGGGAGTTCTTGGGGACGAGAATGGCCGTGGTATTGCGCCCTTGCGCATGAATGATGCTGACGACCTTCAGTGAGGCCCCCGCGCCCAAGGCAAACACGTAGGGGGCATCGCCCAGGGCGCCGATGTCCACGGCGCCGGCGTTCAAGGCCTCGCCCAGTGGTGCGGCGGCGGGGAATTCGGAAAACTGGATGGCGTAGGGCACGTCCTTGAGTTCACCGGACACTTCCAGCAGGGCTTTGAGGGTGGATTTCTGATTGGCCACCCGCAGTGGTTGCAGGTCGTCTGCGTGAGCAGTGCCGAACACGAGGGCGATTAACAGTAAGGGTAGGGACAGGCGCATGGGTGGAACTCCAGGCTAAGCGTTGCATTCAGCGCCTCCGCCTGGAGAAGGGGTCGGCTGGTCCGGGTCAGGGCGATCACTCGCCCCCTTTTGGGTTCAGATCACATAGAAACCGTGGGTGCCGTCGCGGGCCAGCTGGTCCACGAGGCCGAACTCCCAATCGAGATAGGCTTGCATGGCCTCATGCGGGTTATCGGTGCCTTCGTAGGGGCGGCGATAGCGATCGATGGGCGCAGACACCAACCGGGTCTCGCCATGCGCCAGCGGCCGCTGGGCGGCGATCCAGCCGGCCGTGCCGTCACGCAGCAGGAACACGGCCTGGCCGGTCAGGCGTTCGACGTCCGGGATTGCCCATCGGGCCAACTGGCCGCTGCCGCAGGTCAGGACATAGCGCTGGGCCGACGGCACCTGGGCCAGGGCTTCGCTCAGTTGACTGCGCAGCACCCACCATGCCCCCGGGATATGCCGCTTGATGTAGTTGGCGCTGCTGGTGAAGTCCAGTACCACGGTGTCACCTTCGGCCAGCCACTGTTCGAGGGTGTCAGGGCTGATCTCTTCGGCTTGCGGCGGGACAGGCACAGGGGCTTTCCAGGGGCCCTGTTCGCTGAAGTGGCCGGGGTGCAGATCATCCAGCACGTGCACCTCCCACCCCAATTGCGCGAGCCAGGACGCCGACATGTTGGCCCGCACACCGTCATCGTCGACCAGGACCAGGCGAGCACCGCGCACGCTGGCGAAATGATCGGTCTCCTGGACCAGTTGCCCGCCGGGCGTGGACCGGGCCCCGGGCAGGTGGCCGGCTTCGAATTCTTCTGGGGTGCGTACATCGAACAGGTAGGTGCTGCGTGTCGCGTCCGCTTGCCAGCGGTGCAGGTCCGCGAAGGTGGCGCGACCGACCCGTGCCTGATCGGCGACGCGGCGGGCATCGCGGGCGGCGATGTCGCGATGTTTTTCCTGGGTAGGGGCGAACCGGCGTGACTGGCCGTGCTCCAGCACCTGGCCGGCCAGGGTCCAGCCAATCGTACCGTTGCGCAAGGCCGACACCGGGTTGGCGAGGCCGGCGTTGATCAACGACTGGGTGCCGATGATGCTGCGAGTACGGCCGGCGCAATTGACCACGATGCGGGTCGCCGGGTCCGGCGCCAGTGCCCGCGCCCGCAACACCAGTTCCGCCCCAGGTACGCTGATGCCGCCAGGAATGCTCATGGTCTGGTATTCGTCGAAACGGCGGGCGTCGAGCACCACCACGTCGGCCTCGCTGTCGAGCAGCGCCTGAAGCTCTGGCGCTGCGATCGAGGGGGTATGGCGCTGGCTTTCAACCAGCTCGCCAAAGGCCTTGCTCGGCACGTTGACGTCGATGAACAACTCGCCGCCCGCGTCGCGCCAACCGTCCAGGCCGCCTTCGAGCACCGCGACATCGACGTAGCCCAGCGCTTGCAGGCGCTGCGCCGCCAGGCCCGCCAGGCCTTCGCCATGGTCATAGACCGTCACCGGGGTGTCGCGCCTCGGGATGCGCGCAAACACCTCCAGCTCCAGCCTGGACAATGCGATGTTGGCGGCAAACAGTGGATGGCCCTGGGCGAACGGCGCCTCTTCACGCACGTCGACGATGGCCAGCTCTTCGCGGTTCAGCAACGCCTGGCGGATCTCCGAGTAGGAGCGGGTACGTACAGTGCTCATAAGGATTGGCTCTCTTTGGACAGGTCCCAGATGTTGGGGAGCAGGGTGTTGGAATACCCGGAGATGAACAGCTTTTCGCTACCGTCGGGCTGGTACACCGCGCGGCGTACGGCACCGATGTTGGCGCCATAGACGTGAATGCTGATGGAGACCTGGTCAGCGAAGGCATTGCTGACCTGGTGGATGTCGCCGACCTTGGGCGAGACGGCCTCGACCTGGCCCGGCACAAGCCGTATCGGCGAGCCCTCGGGCACCAGGCTGCCATCAGGGTGGCGAGCGAAGCCTTGAGAGTCTTCGGCGCCGCGCAACAGGCCGATCAGGCCCCAGACCCGGTGATCATGAATCGGCGTGCGTTGTCCCGGCCCCCAGACAAAACTGACCACACTGAACCGCTGCCGGGAATCGGCATGCAGCAGGTATTGCTGGTAGCGCTCGGGGTCTGGTTGGGCAAAGGTGTCGGGCAGCCAGTCGTCATGGCTGACCAATTGAGCGAGCAACTTGCCGCCGCGATGCAGCAGGTCGCCTTCGCGAGGGTTGCCGTCGATCAGCTCGGCCAAGGCGCCTACGAATGCTCTGAGTCTTTCCGGGTGTCGGGCCTGGGTCATGGCGATTCCATCGTCGTTATGAAAGGATCTTCCATGATTTAAGCATAATGATTTTTCTTAATATGCTATTTTTTTATGATTAGGTTATAGCTGAAAGGAATTTAGAACCCTTGTGAATAGAGTTAGATGTTATCGATCATTGCGTTGGGCTATCCAGTCACGGGCAATGGCACTATGCTTTTTCGCCATGGGTTATGCTTTTCAAACATTTTATCGACTGTGTTCCATGTGCGGGCCAAATGAAAATTGATGATATCGACGCCTTCGTCGAAGTGATTCGCTGTCAGTCCATCAGCCATGCCGCCGAGACGTTGCAACTCACGCAACCGGCGATCACACGGCGCGTGCAGAACTTCGAGCAGGCGCTGGGGGTGGAGTTGTTCGACCGCAACACCAAGCCGCTCAAGCCGACCCTGATTGGCACGCGAGTCTACGAGCAGTGTCGCCTGATCCTGCGGGAGATGGATGCCTTGCGCGAGCTGGTCGCCACCGATGCGCCGCCTACCGGTTTGTTGCGCCTGGGCGTTCCGCAAACGATCGGCGACGTGGTGCTGCTCGATGCGCTCAAGCATCTGCGCGTCGCGTATCCGGAACTGCGTGCGCAGGTGGCGACGGGTTGGGGCAGCCAGTTGGTCGGCAAGATCGAACGCGGCGAGCTGGACGCCGCGGCGGCGTTGTTTCCCGCCGGCAAAATTTTTCCCGACAACATCATTGGCGAGTCGATCGGCAAGATGGAGTTGGTGGTGGTGTGCGCGAAGGCGCAATTGCCCAAGCGCCCCAGCAAGCTGGCGGACGTCTACCAGAACGGCTGGATTCTCAACCCGGACGGCTGCGGTTTCCGCGCCGGGCTGCAACGCACGTTGTCCGACCAAGGGCTGGCCCTGCGGGTCAACCTGGAAACCTTCGGTACCGAGTTGCAACTGGGCCTGGTCGCCGATGGCCTGGGCCTTGGCCTGGTGCCGCGCCCGCTGTTGGAACGCAGTGTCCATCTCGATCAACTGGCGGCCATGCCACTCAAGGACTTCAAACCGGTGATGGACCTGTGGCTGATCTATCCGCATTTTCTCGGCAACCTGCAAGGGCCGGTGGAAGCCTTCGGCAAGCTGGTCGCCGGATCGTTGCAGAAGATCAAGAGCGCTGCGTAACGCTGCCGGGGAGGCTGTATATAATAAAAAAAAATGATAATTAGCTTAGATTAAAATGTGCTTTTTATTATTTTTGGCCTTCCCCTAGGCTTGCTGGAGATCCTTAAGGCCATCCAGGAAGTCTTGCCATGAGCAGCGTCAGCCCGCTATCCAGCGTCTCGAAACATGTTCGCCAACGCGTCAGTCCCGAAGAGTGGGAAGTGCGTGTCAAACTGGCCGCCGCCTACCGGCTGGCGGCCCTGTTCAAGTGGACCGACCACATCTACACGCATTTTTCCGCGCGGGTGCCGGGGCCTGACGAGCATTTCCTGATCAACGCCTTCGGGTTGCTGTTCGACGAAATCACCGCTTCCAATCTGGTCAAGGTCGACATTGACGGAACCCTGGTCGACGACCCGACGGGCCTGGGCATCAACTACGCCGGGTACGTGATCCACAGTGCGATTCATGGCGCCCGTCCCGACCTTCAAGCGGTGCTGCACACCCACACCCGCGACGGCATTGCCGTTTCCGCCCAGCGCGATGGCCTGTTGCCGATCTCGCAGCATTCGATCGCTTTTTCCGGGCGCGTGGCTTACCACGGTTACGAGGGCATTGCGCTGGACCTGGACGAGCGCGAGCGACTGGTGGCGGACCTGGGCGACAAGAGTGTGCTGATCCTGCGCAACCACGGGCTATTGACCGCGGGTGTCAGCGTCGAGCATGCCTTCCAGCAGCTGCAAAGCCTGGAGCGTGCCTGCAACATCCAGATCGCGGCCCAGGCGGCGGGCAATGCCGAGCTGATCTTTCCTCCGGCCGAGGTGGTGGCCAAGGTCGAGGCACAGGCCGAAGCATTCAAGCGCGGTGACGGGCCGGGTGTCGCGCGGCACTGGAACGCGCTCATCCGGCAGTTGGAAAGGACCGACGTCGACTATAAGGATTGAGTGATCGCACGGGCAGGCTGCTCAGCAGCCTGCCCGTGGCTTTTCGGGGGGCGCGTGTTTCAAGCGACCTTTTCAGCCGCCTGGCGTTCGCGATCGGCGATCAATTGGCGGGTCAGCGGGATCAGGCGCTTGCCATAATCGATGGCGTCCTCGAGCGGGTCGAAGCCGCGAATCAGGAAGGTGGTGATGCCCAGGTCGTAGTAATCGAGCAGGGCTTCGGCCACCTGTTCGGCGGTGCCCACCAGGGCGGTCGAATTGCCTTGCGCGCCGAGCAGGCCGGCGATGCCGGTCCACAGCCGCTTGTCCAGGCGCGAGCCCTGGGCTGCCGCTGCCAGCAGGCGTCGCGAGCCTTCATTGGGTGGCTCGCGACGCACGAACCCATTGCGCTCGGCCAGTGCGCCTGCCTCTTGCAGAATGCGTTCGGCGCGTGCCCAGGCCTGGTCCTCGGTGTCCGCCAGAATTGGCCGCAACGACAGGCTGAAACGAATGCTGCGACCATGCCGGGCCGCTTCGGCGCGCACTTGGTTCACCACCTCGCGCACCTGTTCGTAGGTTTCGCCCCACAGCGCATAGACATCCGCGTGCTTGCCGGCCACGGCAATGGCGGCCGCCGATGAGCCGCCGAAGTACAACGGGATATGCGGCTGCTGTGGCGACTTCACGTTGGAATGCGCGCCCTCGACCTGGTAGTACGTGCCTTGGTAATCGAAGGGCGTCTCGCGGGTCCATTCCTGGCGCAGCACATCAAGGTACTCGTCGGTGCGCGCATAACGCTCGTCCTTGCCGATATGGCTGCCGTCAGCACGCAATTCGCGATCATCGCCGCCGGTAATGATGTGCACGGCGGTGCGTCCGCCGTTGAACACATCCAGGGTAGTGAACTGGCGCGCTGCCAAGGTGGGCGCGGCGAACCCTGGGCGATGGGCGATGAGGAACTTCAGTCGCGTCGTCACGCTGGCGGCATGGGACGCGATCAGCGTGCTGTCCGGGCTGTTGGAGTGGAACGCGATAAGAGCCCGGTCGAAACCGGCCTCCTCGTGGGCGCGGGCCACTTTCTCCACATACGCGGGCTGCAGCACGGGGCCGCTGCGCGGGTGGATTTCCGAGGCGTGGTGGCCGCCGATGAAGCCGATGAATTCAATACTCATGGTGGGGGTCCTTTCAATGAATGGGGTGTTTGAAGCCTCCACCGGGCAAGGGGTCGGTCCGTGACAAAAAGGTAGTCGCAGCCGGGAAGTGCTGTGAAATGCCGATTTGTTCTATGTTAATTATAAAAAATATTGATCAATATTTAGCTTGTGTATCAGTTCTATGCATTTTGTGGGTGGATGTCCGTGCGCCGCGAACGGCGCGGCCTGTGGGTTTTTATTATGCAAAATATTTATCTAACGGCTTGAGTGGCTGATTTCTAATCATATTAGGTTATTCCCAAAAAGAATTTCACTGACATTTTTTATGCGAATAGCATGAATCCAAAGTGGATGCATGGCGCGATTGACCATGTCGATGGAGGAGGGAAGCCTATGGGCGACAAGACATTAGAGACACAGGGCGCCAGCGCGTTTTCCGTCAAGGGGTTGCACCCGTCAGGGAAGGGTGTCGCGGGGTGGCTGCCGGTGGGCTTGCGCCGCTGGCGTACACCCGAAGCGTTGTTGCGGTTGGTCAGCCCGATTGTGTTGCTGCTGCTTTGGGAGCTGGCGTCGCGCTGGGGCCTGATTCCACCGCGAATCATCGCCGCCCCCTCGCAGATCGGCGGCACGCTGTGGAGCATGATCGCCTCGGGCGAGTTGGGCAGGCACTTGTGGGTCTCGCTGCAACGGGCCCTCATGGGGCTGAGCATCGGTGTGTCGATCGGCGTGGTCGCGGCGCTGATCAGCGGCCTGTCCAAGCGCGGCGAAGTGGTCCTCGATTCGCCGATGCAGATGCTGCGCACCATTCCTTCGCTGGCCATGGTGCCGCTGTTCATTCTCTGGTTCGGCATCGGCGAGTTCACCAAGATCGCCCTGATCGTCATCGGCACGACGTTTCCGGTGTACCTGAACCTGTTTGCCGGCATCCGCAACATCGACCCCAAGTTGATCGAGGCCGCCAATACCCTGGGCCTGAATCGTCGCGAGCTGATCTGGCACGTGATCCTGCCGGGTTCCTTGCCCTCGTTTTTCGTCGGCCTGCGCTACTCCCTGGGTATCTCCTGGCTGGCCCTGGTGTTTGTCGAGCAGATCAACACCACCGCCGGCATCGGTTTTCTGGCCAGTGATGCGCGGGACTTCATGCGCACCGACGTGATCGTCATCTGCCTGCTGATCTACAGCGTGCTGGGTCTGCTGATCGATGGGCTGATCCGCACCCTCGAACGCTTCGCTTTGGCCTGGCGCCCATCTTTTGTGAGGAACTGACATGACGACCATCACGGTAGAAAAAACGCAGCCGCAAGTGCCGGTGCAATTGCGCAATGTGGTGCGCCAGTTCGGCCAGCAGCGGGTCATCGACGGCCTGGACCTGGACATCGCTCCGGGGGAGTTCGTCGCGCTGCTCGGCGCCAGCGGTTCCGGCAAGACCACCTTGCTGCGCAGCCTGGCTGGGCTCGACAGCATCGACAGCGGCCAACTGCGGGTACCGAAGGCGCGGGCCGCGGTGTTCCAGGAGCCGCGACTGATGCCGTGGAAGCGCGCCTGGAAGAACGTGATTCTCGGTCTGCACGCCCCGGATTCGAAGGCGCGTGCGGTGCAGGCCTTGACTGAAGTCGGCCTGGCCCATCGCCTGGAGGCCTATCCGGCGACGCTCTCCGGCGGTGAAGCGCAAAGGGTGGCACTGGCACGCGGGTTGGTCCGCGAACCCCAGTTGCTGTTGTTGGACGAACCGTTCGCGGCCCTCGACGCCCTGACCCGGATTCGCATGCATCGGCTGATCATCGAGTTGTGGCGCAAGCACAAGCCGGCGGTGTTGCTGGTAACCCACGATGTGGACGAAGCCATCCTGCTGGCCGACCGGGTCATCGTCTTGGCCAACGGCAAGATCGCCGAGCAACTGTCGATCGACCTGCCGCGGGCACGCGACACCGGCCAGGCCGGGTTCCAGGACATTCGTGCGCGCCTGCTGGGCTTGCTGGGTGTCGAAGTGGACACCGTGGTCGTGGCGGAGCGTCCTCTGAGCCAGGGTACGGTCCGGCGGTTTGCCCATGGTTGATGCAGCGTTCCATTCATTGATCCCGGAGTGTTCTGTCATGGCGATTCGTGCCCGCCGATCGGCGATGGCGTTGCTGTCTGGCGTTGCGTTACTGCTCGGCGGTTGCGGTGACGCCGTCGAGACCCGATCCATATCCGCCGCACCGACGGACCTGTCCGGCGTGACCCTGATGCTGGGCGATCAAGCCAAGGGCTTGCGCACCGTGGTCGAGGCGGCGAATGCCCTGGAGGGCATCGACTATAAAGTGCAGTGGGCAAACTTCCAGGGCGCCGCGCCCTTGTTCGAAGCCCTGCGCGCCGGTGCCGTCGATCTGGCTCCGGCCGGTGATACACCGGTGCTCGCCGCCGCGACCGGAGGCACGCCACTGCGGATCGTCGCGGTCCGGCGCAGTCAGTCGAGGGGCATCGCCATCCTGGTTCCAGCTGATTCGGATATTCGCACCGTTGCCGATCTGAAAGGCCGGAACGTCGTGGTGTCGTCTGCCCGTGGCAGCATTGCCCAATACCTGCTGATTCGCGCGCTGGCCAATGCAGGTGTCGATGAGAAGGACGTCAAGGTCGGGTTTGTCCTGCCGACCGATGCCTTGTCCGCCTTCAACGCTGGCCAGATCGAAGCCTGGGCCACCTTCGGCATCTACCAGGCGTTTGCCGAGCAGCAGGGCGCCCGGGTGCTGATCAGCGGCGAGGGCATCAACACCGGCCTGACCTTCATCACCGCCTCCGACGAGGTCCTGGCCGACCCCCGCAAGCGCAAGGCGCTGAGTGACGTATTGCAGCGTTTCGCCAAGGCCTTCGACTGGGCCCGGGAACATCCCGACGAGTACGCCCAAGTCTTTGCCAAGGTCAACGACATTCCCCTGGAGGTTTCGCGACGCCTGCGCAGTTGGGGGGATGAAGCGCTGTTGCCGCTCGAACCCCAGGATGTCCAGGCCTTGCAGCAAGTCGATGACCTGTTCGTGGAAAAAAACATCTTCCCTCACCGTGTCGATGTCCAGGCGCTGACGGATGACCAGGTGTTTTCCCTCAAGCCTTTGACCGTGTCGCAGTCGGAGCCGGCGCGTTAGTCCGGGGCCAGGCACGTGTTCGATTTGAATCTTCACAGGAGTCAATGAATGGGCAATGTACAGAGTGCTGCAAGTGCCCTGGAGGTGTTCAGGCGCCCGGCACCCCGCGGCGAGTTGCTCGAGCTTGGCCGGGTCTTGCGCGAACCCTTGGGGTTGTCGCGCCTGCACAGCACGCCCAAGCGAGTCTTGAGTCGTCGCGAAGGGGTCTTGCTGGGCGTGTTTGCGCTGGTCCTGCATGGCGCGGTGATTATCTGGGTCAGGCAGGCGCCCTCGACCGTGCTGCCCGTGGTGCCCCCGCAGATTCCACCGATGACGATCGAGTTCTCGCAGCCGGCCCCCCCGGTGGTGGTGCCGCCACCGCCCGCGCCGTTGCCACCGCCAGTGGTCGAGCCTCCGCCGCGGGTGGAGGATGAGTTGGCTGTGAAGCCACCGCCGCCCAAACCTTTGCCCAAGCCTAAACCGGTGGTCAAGCCGCTGCCCAAACCGGTGGCCAAGCCCGTGGCGCCCACACCGCCACCCGTTGCGCCAGCACCCACGGTCGCCGCCCCCGCGCCGCCGGCTCCCCCGGCACCGACCCCGGTGACCCCGGCATCCGCCAGCGCCGGTTACCTGAAGAATCCGGCGCCGCAGTATCCCTCGCTGGCGATGCGTCGCGGCTGGGAAGGCACGGTGCTGTTGCGCGTGCATGTGCTGGCCAACGGCAAGCCCGGCGAAATCCAGATCCAGAAGAGCAGCGGTCGCGAGCCGCTCGATGCTGCCGCGTTGGCGGCGGTCAAGGGCTGGAGTTTTGTTCCGGCCAAGCAGGGCGATGTGCCCCAGGACGGCTGGGTCAGCGTGCCCATCGATTTCAAGATCAAGTAACCCGAGTTAACCACGTACACCGCGGGCCACCTGGCAAAAGGCGCATCGCTAAAACCGATCCATTGTCTTGTTGGAGAACCCGAGCATGAACCTGATTGCATCCCCCTTCGAATCCACCGAACACTCCGTCATCTGGCTGTTGATCCTTTTTTCCGTCGTGACCTGGGGGCTCGCCCTGTTCAAGGGCGTGCAGTTCACCCGTCTCAAGAGGCAGGATCGAACCTTCCACAAGCGTTTCTGGGCAGCGTCGAGCCTGGACTCCGCCGCCGAGCTTGCCCACAGCCAGCCCGGTGCCGCCGCCCGTGTCGCGTTGGCCGGTTATGCGGCGATCCAGGTCAATGACCCGGCCAATGCCGACCTCAGTCAGTCGATCAACCATCAGGACCGGCTCGAAAGGGCCCTGCGCCAGCAGATCGTGCGAGAGCGGCGCTCGCTGGAATCCGGGCTGGCGATTCTCGCCAGTGTCGGCAGCACCTCGCCCTTCATCGGCCTGTTCGGCACCGTCTGGGGGATCATGTCGGCCTTGAAAGGCATCAGCGCAGCGGGCTCGGCAAGCCTTGAAACCGTCGCCGGCCCGATCGGCGCGGCGCTGGTTGCCACGGGTGTGGGGATCGCCGTCGCGGTGCCGGCGGTGCTGGTCTACAACTACTTGCTGCGTCGCCTGAAGCTGGCCGCCGCCGACCTCGATGATTTCGCCCACGACTTCTACAGCCTGGCGCAAAAACACGCGTTCCGAGTGCTGCTGCACCCGGTGCTGAACAAGTCCGGGGCGACCGTCGCCGGCCAAGCTGTCAAGGAGGCCTCCTGACATGGCCTTCTCCACACAAGACAGCGATGAAGTGCTCAGCGAGATCAACGTCACACCCTTGGTGGACGTCATGCTGGTGCTGCTGGTGGTGTTCATCGTCACCGCGCCGCTGCTGACCAACGCGATCCCGATCAACCTGCCCAAGACCGAGTCGGTGGCGCCGGTGGAGCAGAAAGACCCGCTGGTGGTGAGCATCGATGACAAAGGCAAGGTGTTCATCGACAAGGATGAAATCCAGGCGGATCTGCTCGAAACCAACCTGCAGGCGGCCAAGGCGAAGAACCCCGAGGTGCGCGTGCAATTGCAGGCGGACAACGGGGTGAACTACGGTGAAGTAGCACGGGCGATGGCTTCGATCGAACGGGCGGGGATCACCAAGCTGTCGGTGATTACCGCGAAGTAGGGGCGCGCGCATCTGGCGCTACTTCGTCGCCGCATATCCCGGAGCCTCGATAGGGTCATGGGATAGAACGGCGTCGGGTGTGGTGATGGGGTGGGTCAAGGAATCTTCCTTGACCAAGAAGGCCCGATTGTAACCCGCAGCAGGTGGGCATCCGCTGAGTACGCTCCGCCGCCGCGCGCCACGAGGTAGAGTGCAAGGCATCCCATCAACACGGGAAACTCAATGCCCCGGTCTATCCAGGGCCAGGTCGGCCCGAGCGCGTAACTGATGGCAAGCATCTGAACGGCGATCAGCAGCGCGACCCCGCGGGTGGCCAGACCGATCGCCAGCATGACGGCGCCCACTGTTTCCAGCAGCATGACCAGAACCGCCAACTGTGTGGCGAACGGCAATCCCATCACGTTCTGGATCAGGTTGATCGATGCGGCCATCGGGTCGGCCATCGAGCCGTGGGCCGTGCCCAGGGCCTTGGGCAGTCCGTGGGTGAACAGCACGAGCGCGAAGACAGTTCGCAGCATGGCGTACAGGTACGGTTCCAAGCGCAGGGCCCGGGCGTTGAGGGCGGCCAGGGCGGCGCGTAGCGTTGGGTTTGCAAGGTGCATGGCAGGTCCTTCGCGCGGCGGCGGGTGACAGGGGCTGGCAAGCATCTTTACGGTTTGGGCCCAGGCGATAAACCCTGTGCGATTGCCATGTGTATTCAACAGCGAAGAACAATCGGCCCATGCAGAGACCGGCATGCGTCCCATATACCGATCACGCCTGGCGGTAGGCGCTGGGCGTGATGCCCACTTCTCGACGGAACACCTGGGAGAAATGGCTGGCGCTGGAATAACCCACCTCCAGCCCGATGTCGATGATGCTGCGATCGGTCTCGAGCAGCAGATGGCGGGCACGACTCATCCGCAGCCGGATGAAATACTGCGAAGGCGACAACCCCGTGGCCCGCTTGAACACCCGGCTGAAGTGGTACTCGCTCAAGTCGGCGATCCGGGCCAGGTGTGCAAGGTGGAAGTCATCGGCCAGGCACGCGTTCATCGCCGTGAGGACGCGGCGCAACTTGTAGGCCTGCAACCCATTGTGGCGTCGCTGGCCGCTGTGCGCGGCGCTGTAGCGACGGATCAGGTGCACGGCCAGGGCCTGGGCCAGACCGTGCACGAACAGCGGGCTGGGTTGGCGTTCCTCGATGAGTTCGACGCGCAACTGATCGAGGATGAAGCTCACGCGTTCGTCCCGTGCTCCGGAGAGGTCGGCAAAGCTCACTGGTGCGCAATGCTCGCCCAGCAGGTCACGGGCAGCCTGGTCGATCAGTGGCAGACCGAGGTACAGGTGCATCACCTCGAAGGCGTCACAGTCGATGGTTTGCCAGCGCATCTCGTAGGGTTCGTGGGTGTGGGTGAGGAAGAAGTCGCCAGCCTCGACCTCGGCGGCTTCCCACGCCCCGTCGAGGGCGCGTTCCTCGACCTTGGCCCGGCCGGCCAGGACCAGCACCAGCAGCGGCTCCACCACGGCCGGCACCCGTATCGGCTCGACAACGCTGTGATGGCTGAACAACTGCACTACCACGTCCTGCAGTTGCGGGTGCGAAGGCAACGCCTGCGGGGGGGCCGGCAGGTGCTGCGGCATCGATTCGGCCGGGATGCGCGGCGTATCACGGGCGGCCAGGTCATCATGTTCAGGCGGGTGCACGGCAGGCTCCATCGACAAACCCTCAGAGAGGGCGGGCGTCGACAGGGTAACGCAGAAGACGCCGAGCCAGGCATTCACGCCAGCGCAAAACCCCGACAGCGCAGGCAAGCCTGCGAAAGCCCGGCGCGCCCGGGTGCGAGACAGTGAAACCGTCGATCACGACAGCGCCCCACGGGCGCCGAGCCGGCGAATACCTCACCGGCTCGCAACGCAGGAGAACATCATGACGGATATCAAGCACGGTCTACCCCACGAAGTCGAAGGCAAAGTCGCGCTGGTCACCGGCGCCGCCAGCGGCATCGGCAAGGCGATTGCATTGTTGCTGCATGGGCGTGGTGCCAAGGTCGTGGCCGAGGACCGCAACCCCGCCGTCGAAGACCTCGCCCGTCCCGGGCTGGTGCCCCTGGTGGCCGACATCACCGAAGACGGCGCCGCGGAGCGCGCGGTCGGCCTGGCCGTCGAGCAGTTCGGGCGGCTGGACATACTGGTCAACAACGCCGGCATCATCATCAACAAATTGGTCATCGACATGACCCGCGACGATTGGGAGCGCATCCAGGCCGTCAACGCCACTGCGGCGTTCCTGCATTGCCGCGAAGCGGTCAAGGCGATGATGCCCAACCGCGCCGGGGCCATCGTCAACATCGCGTCCTATGCCGCCTATTTTGCCTTTCCCACCATTGCCGCCTACACCGCGTCAAAAGGGGCGTTGGCCCAACTGACCCGCACACTGGCGCTGGAAGTGATCGAGCATGGCATTCGCGTCAATGCCATTGGCGTCGGTGACGTGGTCACCCACATCCTTGATGAAGTGGTCGACGACGGTCCGGGTTTCCTGGCCCGGCACGGCGAAGCCGCCCCCATCGGGCGTGCCGCGCAGCCCGAGGAAATCGCCGAAGTCGTCGCGTTTCTCGCATCCGGCCGCGCGAGTTTCATGGTGGGTTCGGTGGTCATGGTTGACGGGGGAATGACCGTCACTGCGGGTTGATCGCTCCGGTGGACGCCCGGTAATGGTCCCTCGAGGCGGGTCGCGTGCTCTTCAACCCAGGCACTGCGCGCCGGCCTTGGCGACCTGGGCGTCCTGTTCGGCCTTGACCCCGGACACGCCGACGGCGCCGATCACGTGGCCGTCGACAATGATCGGGACGCCGCCCTCCAGTGACGTCAGCAACGGTGCGGACAAAAAGGCCTGGCGTCCACCGTTGACCATCTCTTCATAACCTTTGGATTCGCGCCGGCCGAGGGCCGAGGTGCGGGCCTTTTCAGTGGCGATGTAGGCGCCTATGGGCGCACAGCCATCGAGGCGTTCCAGGGCCAGCGGGTGACCGCCGTCATCGACGATCACGATGGCGACGGCCCACTGATTGCGGTTGGCTTCATCGCGGGCGGCCGAGAGGATCCGGCTGACTTCGTTCTGGCCGAGTATGGCTTTGCTTTTCATGGGCGGCTCCAGGGTGGGTTAAGGCAACGCGGCTTCGACCCACTCGATCCAGTGTCGGACCGGGGTTCGGCCGGCCCCGTCAAGGTGGGACTGGCAGCCGATGTTGGCGGTGACGATCACGTCGGGGCGCCCGCTTTCCAGGGCGTTGAGTCTGTTGTCGCGCAGTTGTCTCGCCAGTTCGGGTTGGGTGATCGAGTAGGTCCCCGCCGAGCCGCAACACAAGTGGCTGTCGGGGACCTCTGTGAGCTCGAAGCCGAGCTTCGTCAGCACTGCCTCGACGGCGCCGCCCAGCTTTTGCGCGTGCTGCAAGGTGCACGGGCAGTGGAATGCCAGGCGCTGGTCGCTGTGCACGCGCAGGGTTTGCAGTGGTTCTTCGCGCAGCACTTCAACCAGGTCCTTGGCCAGGGCGCTGACTGCCTTCGCCTTTTCGGCGTAGACCGGGTCGTGGCCGAGCAAATGCCCGTAGTCCTTGATGAATGCGCCGCAACCGCTGGCGGTTTGCACGATGGCTTCGGCACCGTTCTCGATGCTCGGCCACCACGCGTCGATGTTGCGCCGGGCACGATCCAGACCCGCGGCCTGGGCGTCGAGGTGATAGTCCACGGCACCGCAACAACCGGCTTCGCCCACGGCCGTCACACTGATCCCCAGGCGATCCAGGACCCGCGCCGCCGCCGCGTTGGTATTGGGTGACAGGCTCGGTTGCACACAGCCTTCGAGCATGAGCACCTGCCGGGCATGGCGGCTGACCGGTCGTGGCTTGGCGGCAGGCACGTGGCGCGGCACCTTGGCGCGCAAGGTGTCGGGCAGCCATGGACGAAACACCCGGCCGCCGCCCACCAGCCCCTTGAACACACCGGGGTTGGGCACGACCGTCCGCAAGCCCTCGCGCAACAGGCGTTGGCCGAGCGGCCGTGCCACCGCCGAGTCGACCACGGCGCGGCCGATGTCCAGCAGGTTGTGGTAGTCGACCCCGGAGGGGCAGGTGGTTTCGCAGTTGCGGCACGACAGGCAACGGTCCAGGTGTTGCTGGGTCTTCGCCGTGACCGGGTTGCCTTCGAGCACTTGCTTGATCAGGTAGATGCGCCCCCTCGGCCCATCCAGTTCGTCGCCGAGCAGCTGATAGGTGGGACAGGTGGCATTGCAGAAGCCGCAGTGCACGCACGTGCGCAAGATGCTTTCGGCCTCTTCGGCGCGAGGCAGTTGGCGAGCCGCTTCACTCAAGGTGGTCTGCATGGTTCAAAGCTCCGCGTACAGGCGTGCGGGGTTGAAAATGCCCCGGGGGTCGAGTTGTTGCTTGAGGTTGCGGTGATAACGCAGCAGGGCGCTTGGCAACGGCTGGAACGGACTGTCGACCAGGCCATGGCTGTAGCAGGTCACGTGGCCGCCGGCGCCTTCGACGATCTGGCGGATGAATGGGGCTTCGGCGCCGGACTTGAGCCAGCGCTGGGCACCGCCCCAGTCGATCAATTGCTTGCCAGGCAAGGGCAGCCACGGCGTGTTATGGGGTACGGACAGACGCCACAGCGGATGCTCTTCATTGAAGAAATCCAGGCGCTGTTCGTTCAGGCTTCGCCAGAATGAACCGTCCAGCCGCTCACCGCCCAAACGGTCGCGGGCGGCTTTGACCGAGCCTTCGCCACCTTCGAGGCGCAGGTGCAGCCGCGTTCCGTCATGACAGGCGGCGCTGATCGGCAGCGGTTGTTGGCCCCATTGCGCCAGCCGCTGCAAGGCCTGCTGGCTGTCCATCTCAAGGCTGATGCTCAAGGTTTGCCGAGGTTTGGGCAGCACCTTGAGCGACACTTCGGTGATCACCCCAAGGGTGCCGAAACTGCCCGCCATCAGGCGCGACAGGTCGTAGCCGGCGACGTTCTTCATGACTTCGCCGCCGAAGCGCAACAGCTTGCCCTGGCCGGTGATGACCCGGGTGCCGAGGACGAAATCCCGCACCGAGCCGGCCCAGGGGCGACGCGGTCCGGAGAGCCCGCTGGCAATCATGCCGCCGACCGTGGCGTCGCCGAACGACGGTGGTTCACAAGGCAACATTTGCTGCGCAGCGTCCAGCACCTCGGACAAGACCTGCAAGGGCGTGCCGCAACGAACGGTCACCACCAGTTCCGTCGGGTCATAGCTGACGATGCCCCGGTGCGGGCGAATGTCCAAGAGTTCGCCCGTGACCGGACGTCCCAGGAAGGCCTTGCTGTTGCCGCCCTGGATCCGCAACGCGGTGGCGTTTTCCAGCGCCTGGTTGACCTGTTCGAGCAACGTGTCGCTGGCGTCCCTGTCGAGTGCGCTGTGCATCAGAAACGCTCCAGTGCAGGGAAGGGCAACTGCCCCAGGTGCACGTGCATGGCGCCAAACTCGGCGCAGCGGTGCAGCGTCGGGATGTTCTTGCCAGGGTTGAGCAGGCCGGTGGGGTCGAAGGCGGCCTTGACGGCATGGAACACCGTCAATTCGTCGCTGTTGAACTGCGCGCACATCTGGTTGATTTTCTCGCGGCCCACCCCGTGCTCACCGGTGATGCTGCCGCCGACCTTCACGCACAACTCGAGGATCTTGCCCCCCAGGGCTTCAGCGCGATCGAGCTCGCCCGCCTGGTTGGCATCGAACAGGATCAGCGGGTGCATGTTGCCGTCACCGGCATGGAACACGTTGGCCACCCGCAGGCCGTATTCGGCCGACAGCGCGGCAATCGCCTGCAACACGCCGGGCAGTTCCCGGCGCGGGATCGTCCCGTCCATGCAGTAGTAGTCCGGCGAGAGACGGCCCACGGCCGGAAACGCGTTCTTGCGTCCGGCCCAGAAACGCACGCGTTCGGCCTCGTCGCGGGCCTGGCGTACTTCGGTGGCGCCGGCCTGTTCCAGTACCTGGCGCACGCGGTCGCAGTCCTCGTGGACGTCCGCTTCGACACCGTCGAGTTCGCACAACAGGATGGCGTCGGCTTCCACCGGGTAACCGGCATGGATGAAGTCTTCGGCGGCGCGGATCGCCAGGTTGTCCATCATCTCCAGGCCACCGGGGATGATGCCCGCGGCAATGATGTCCGCCACCGCGCGCCCGGCTTTTTCGACCGAGTCGAACGCCGCCAGCAAGACCTTCGCGGTCTGGGGCTTGGGCAGCAACTTGACCGTGACCTCGGTGATCACCCCGAGCATGCCCTCGGAACCGGTGAACAACGCCAGCAGGTCAAGCCCCGGTGAATCGAGCGCATCACTGCCCAAGGTCAGTCGTTCACCCTCGACAGTGAGGATCTCGACCTTGAGTAGGTTGTGCACGGTCAGGCCATATTTGAGGCAATGCACGCCACCGGCATTTTCGGCGACGTTGCCGCCGATCGAGCAGGCGATCTGCGAGGACGGGTCCGGCGCGTAGTACAGGCCGAAGGGCGCGGCGGCCTGGGAAATCGCCAGGTTGCGCACCCCGGGCTGCACGCGGGCGGTGCGGGCGGCCGGGTCGACATGCAGGATATGGTTGAAGCGCGCCATGACCAGCAACACGCCTTTTTCCTGCGGCAGGGCGCCGCCCGACAAACCGGTCCCGGCCCCCCGGGCGACGACGGGCACCCGTCTTTCGTGACACAGCGCTAACACGCCCTGGACTTCGTCGACATGACGGGGCAGCACCACCAGCAGGGGCGTGGTGCGATAGGCCGACAGCCCGTCGCATTCGTAAGGCATGAGTTCCTCGCGCTGGTGCAGGATCTCAAGCGCCGGCAAGCGCGCCTGCAAGGCTTGCAGCAGCGCGGCTTTATCCACCTCGGGCAGCACGCCGTCCACGCGTTCATCGTAGAGAATGTTCATAGTCGGCTGACGACACTCGTTGTTGTTATGGGCAGTCAGATTCCGGGGGTAGCTGACTTGCATGATTGGACCGAGGCGATCTACTGTCTATGGCTTGCGAGAGTGGTCGAACCAGTTTTTGCCCGGCCATCTTTTTGTGAAAGATGAAAAGCCATCTAAAAACAATCGGTTGAATGGCATAGGCTGCATGCTTGAGATCCCTGGCTTAGCTGGTCATACCAGTGGGAGGCTGAATGGACGACACCCGGAGCCGTCACGCGCTTCAAGTGGCCGATGTGGTGTGCGAGCGTATCGAGCGCTTGATCGTGGACGGCGTGCTCAAGACGGGGCAGTTGCTGCCATCGGAGCGTCGGCTGACAGAAAAACTCGGTGTCTCGCGCACCGCGCTGCGTGAGGGCCTGAAGCTGTTGCGCGCCCGCGGGATCATCGAGACCGAGCAGGGCAAGGGCTCATTCGTCGCCGACCTGTCGGGCAACAGCGTCGCGTCGCCGCTGATGCACCTGTTCAGCTCACAACCACGCACGCTGTACGACCTGTTCGAGGTCCGCAGCCTGCTCGAAGGCGAATCCGCCCGCCTGGCCGCCTTGCGTGGCACGGAGGCCGATTTTGTCCTGATCACCCGCAGTTACGAGGCGCTGCTCGATGCCCATGCGCGTTCACTGGAGCCCTCCGAACACGCCCGGCTCGACCACGCGTTTCACCTGGCGATCTGCGAGGCGTCGCACAATCCGGTGTTGGTGCAGACCTTGCGTTCGTTGACGGACCTGCTGCTCAGCACGGTGTTCGCCTCGGTCAACAACCTCTACCACCGCGAGCCGCAGAAACGGCAGATCGATCGCCAGCACGCAAGGCTCTACAACGCGGTCACCGGGCGGCTTCCCGAGCAGGCGCGCAAAGCCGCTGTCGCGCATATCCAGAGCATCTGCGACAACCTCAGGGAAATCGAAAGCGAAGAGCAACGCCTGGTCCGTGCCACGTTGCGACTTGAGGGATGGACATGAGCCCGCCCTGTTCATTCGGGCGTTGGCGCCGAAGGTGAGATCCGGCTCGACCGCGAGCCGTGCGATCAATTTACGGCTGATGCCCTGAACGTCAGTTAGCCAACCGCCGCCTGATCAACCCAGCCGCGCGGCGACCGCCTGATTCACCGCCTCATCCCAGGCGGGCGTTTCAGGGAACAACTCAAGCACAAAGGCGATGAAGGCTTTTACGTTGGGGCTCCCACGCCGGCTTTCCGGCCACAGGGCGGTGATGGAAAAGCGCTCCACGGTGAACTGGGGCAGGATCGGAACCAGTTCACCTCGGCGAACATAAGGCGCGGCCACGTAGTGCGGCGTGATGCCGATGCCGCCTCCCGCTGCCATGATGGCTGCTACCGCGTCGCTGACATCCACGGTGAATGCGGCGTCGGGGCTCCACTCCAGCACTTTGTCGCCGGCCTGGTAGGGCCAGCGCAAAGGCTGCCCGGTACTCTGGTAGCGAAAATTCACGCACTCGTGTTGCGCCAGTTGCTCGACGGTGGTCGGCGTGCCATTGCGGTCCAGGTAGTGGGGTGAGGCAAACGCACCAATTCGATGGGGCCCCAGGGGCCGCGACACCAGGCGCGAGTCGCTGGGGTTGCCGACGCGAATGGCCACGTCGATCCCTTGCTCGATGATGTCGCAATACGGGTCGCCAAGCCGCAGGTCGATGGCCAGGTTGGGGTATTGCTCACGGAACCTGGGCAACGCCGGCGCCAGGATGTTCACGCCGATGGGGAGCGGGGCGGTGACTGTCAGCACACCTGAAGGCTCGGCGCGGGAGGCGACCGCGGCCTGGTCGATCTCTTCGACCTCTCGCAGGATTCGCAACGCCCGCTCGTACAGGTCCCGCCCTTCGGGTGTGAGGGTCAGGGAGCGCGTGGTGCGGGTGAAGAGCATCAAGCCGAAGTGCTCCTCAAGCCGCTGCACGCTCTTGCTCACGGCCGAGGGGGATACCGAGAGCGCCCGGGCCGCAGCGGTGTAGCTGCCCAGCGAAGCGGCGCGCGCGAATGCGATGAGGCCGGTCAGCCGGTCCAGTCCAATATGTGCCTTCATGGCACTAGTAAAGCGACTTGCGCCCCAATTATCAATCTACGTTCACGATCTTATGCTCCCTCCATCGAACGCCATCCAGGCGTTCCACTGGAGACTCCCATGACGCTCACCCCAGCACTTGCATCCAATCTTCTCGGCCGCACCGTGGTCATCTTCGGCGGTACATCGGGCATCGGCCTGGCCGCCGCGATACAGGCCAAGGCTGCCGGCGCCAAGGTTGTGGTCATCGGCTCGAATGCGGCCCGTGCCGAGCAGGCGGCGCAGGCACATGGCCTGGATGGATGGCGCGCAGCCGATGTGACCCACCGTGAGGCGCTGGAAGCGGCGCTGGCGGATATCGCAGTGGTGGATCACCTGGTGCTGCTCGCCGGTACGTTCGTCACTGGAAGCATCATGAGCGCTGACGTCGAACATTTGCGCCGGGCGTTCGATGAGCGTATCTGGGCGTCCATCAACGCTATCCGTGCCCTGGGTGACAGGCTTTCCAAGGCGGGATCGATCACCTTCATCTCGGGCGCACTCGCCGATCGGCCTAATGCCCATGGCACTGCCGTCATCGGCGCGGCCTCGGCCGCCATGGAGTCGCTGGCGCGGGGCCTGGCCCTGGAGTTGGCGCCGATTCGCGTCAACACGCTGTCGCCCGGTCCGATTGACACACCGATTTTCAGCAAGGCATTGGGCGAAGGTCGTGACGCTTACGTGGCGTCCCTGGAGCAGGCGCTGCCGCTTAAGCGCATTGGCACGTCGGCGGAAGCCGGCGAGGCGGTGGTGTTCCTGATGGGCAACACGTTCATGAACGGTGCCGTGCTCAACGTCGATGGCGGTGCTCGACTGGTCTGACCCTGGTCCCTGCGTTCGAGAAGCTGTCGTCCTGACAGCTCACCACCACGGAATGATTGTCCCGTGTCGGCGCGTCAGTCACACGCGTAATCGGGTTGCCGGGATTGTGCGGATGACTCGCTGACTTTCAGGAACAGGCTGACTTCGGCCTTTATCCAGTTGGCGAAAATGTTGATCTTCCAATCGTCTGCCTGTTCCAGCGTGCTGATCAGGTAGTAAGCCATTTCGGTATGGGTTGACGCCGCAAAGACCGGTACCACATGCCCGGCCTTGATCGCCGGCCGGGCATAGACGTCGCTGACCAGGGCCAGCCCCTGGCCCGCGATGGCCGCGTCAATCAACAGTTGCTCATCGGTGAAGCTGCTACCGCGCCGCGAGCGGCTGTCTTCGATGCCGTGGGCTTTGAGCCAGAGCTTCCAGTTCGAGCGGCTGGCGTCCTGAAGTAGCGGGTAGTGCAGGCAATCGGCCGGTTGTTCTATTCGTCGGCCTGTCTTGAGCAACGCCGGGTTGCCGATGGGCAGGGTCTTGGGTGTCCACAGTTTTTCGCTGTGATGGCCCGGATGCACGCCCTGGCCATGACGAATGGCCACGTCGATGCCATCGCGGCGTAAATCCGCCGGGTAATGGGAGGTCGACAAGTTGATTTCGATGTCGGGCCAACGTTGTTGAAACCGGGTGAGTCGCGGGATCAGCCAGGCGCTGGCAAAGGACAGGGTGGTATTGACTGACAGTCGGGCGGAACGGGTTCTGAAAGATTCGAAGTCTTCCCAGACAGCTTCGATATTGTTGAAAGACACGGCGAGTTGATCCATCAAGTTTCTTCCGGCACTGGTCAGGCTAATCTCTCGGTGAGAGCGTTCAAACAGCTTGACGGACATTCGGTCTTCGAGGCTTTTTATTTGTTGACTGATAGCGCCTGGGGTAACGCAGAGTATGTCAGCTGTTTTTTTCATACTGTTGTGTTTGCAAACCTCGACAAATATATGGAGCGATGATAATGGCATTGATCGGCTCATCGTTCAGTCCTTGTTTTAATTTAGCCGGGGCGTGTTCCGTGCTGCTAATCAGAAGTACCGTTATGTCGAGGCATGACTTCTCCCTCCACCTTCCAAGAGGGGTGAGCGGGGCGATAAGGTATGACTCGAAAAGGAACGTCCGTGGGGTCAGGAAGTGTTGAATGAAGTCAGCATTGAGAGTCCCTTTCTAATGGCGTGTCGTTGCTCTGTTGTGGTGCGCCGGGTCCCCCGGTAGCGGTTGTTAGATATCTGGCGCCAACGCCTGGCGGGCCCTGATGAGAGTGGCGAAGTTTTCGTACGCTAATCTCAAAGGAAGGCCTGTTGCAAGCGTGTTAAAAACCTCTATGTTTTGCGATAGAGGAAACTGAATATTTAAAATATTTCACTGAAGCGGTGGTTGAAATGGTTGACGGCATTGCTCAGGCTCTTGTCAAGTGCCGCTGAAATGCGTGAAGGGGCATTGGAAGGTACGTAGTGATTGTAATAACTGGAACCTTCCAGGACCGGCCCGAATATATAAATCCGCTCACGCAAATGCGCGTGCACGAATTCCGGGTGGTGGGCGGACGAAAAGTCGCCATAAGCCAGCGGAGAATAGCTCGACGGTTGCTCGGTTATGGCACTGAGCAGGGTGTGCAGCTCACGCTGGGTGGCCTGGGTACTGAGGTTGGCTTTTATCAGATGCTCGAACTTAAACTGCTGGTAGTCGGGCTTTTCCAGCGTGACAGTGAATGTCTGTGTATCGGGATTGTAATGCTCGGCGGCTGCATAGCCTGGCAGCAGCTCGACCACCCCACTTTGTATCAAGGCAATCAATTCTGCATGCCGTTCTTTTTGTGGGCCGGCCACCAGCCGATTGATCAGCGGGCAATACCGCGTGAAAAAGGCCTGGTGGGACGCCGGGGTCAGGCCCCGATGATCGATGGCGTGGCATAACTGATTACGCAGGTCGCGCCAGATTTCCAGTGACTTCTTCAGCGGGCTGCGCCGGCAGCCCAAGGCACTGGCGTGCACGTCCTCCTGGAGCTGGCTGACGAACCACTGCGGGTACGTGTCGGCCGTCAGGTGGGGAGGTGGCGTGCAGGTCAGGATGTCCTGGGGCGTGTAGGGCCCGTATTCGCTGGCCAGGCGATCAAAGGTGGCCGATAGGGTTCCAGTGGCCTGGGCCGTTTGCACCTGCTCCCAGACCTGTTGGTAACGTTCCTGGTAGCGATACGCGTTGCGCTCGTCCTGACCGGCGCAGGCGCAGTAGTACGCGGCCGTCATCTCCTGGTAGAGCAACGGGAGCAGGTCTTTCTCGAAATCGAGTCTTCGTCCCGGGGCCTGGTCTCTGAGCCGGTCGATCGCCGCGTGCGTCAGCAGCAGCGGCTGATAGCGGATGACCGCATCGTCCACCTCCGGCCTGGCGCGGTAGGGCATGCCGGAGTTGCTGTACAGGCTGATGCGCGGTTCCTGGCCAGAGGGTCGGTAGCTCAGGCCACCGGCGGTGTGCTCGAAGACCCCGCCACGGCCCGTGGTCAACGCCGCCACCACGTCCATGGCGGTCAACCCGACACCCTGGACCGCCACGCTCGAATCGCTGGCGATGTCTTCCAGGCTCGCCGGAAGCGGGTAGGGCCGGATAAAGGGGGCGGCGTGGGTCCCGCTCGGCAGCACCCCGTGCCCGGTGCACAGCAGCAAGGTGTCGTAGGCACCGCTCACGATGGGCGATGCGAGCAGCCTGAAGCGTCCGTCCGGTTCTTCTTCGACGCCGCGGATCAGGCGGCACGACGTCTCCAGGCGCACGTTGATGGGAATGTGCTCCAGCAGCCGGGTGAAGTACCACTGCAGGTACAGGCCCAGGTACCGGCGGGGCAGGAAGGCGAAGCGATCCTGTTCGCCACTGATGGCCTCCGGGTGCAGGTGGGCGACCCACTCATAGAGCGAGGGCCGGAAGGTGTGCCGGGGGAACAGGGTAAAGTCGTCGTCCTCGAACATGGAGAGCTGGCCGGCCACCGTGTTGAGGCGCAGGTAGTCCGCCTGGTCGCAGCGATGCACCCCCTGGCCCGGAGCCTGGGCGTCGAAGGCGTGGACGATCACGGACATGTTGGGGTGACGCTTGGCCATGGAAAAGGTCTTGGCCAGGGCCAGCAGGCCGGTGGCACCCATTCCGATGATTGCAATGCGCATGGTTTCAACTCCAGCGGAGGGTGGATTCAAAAAAATCGGTCACCGGCACGCTTTGCTGTTGCGCCTGTGCGATGTCGAAGATTTTCTTGCCCAGTGCCACGTCGAGCACGCCCAGGCCAAACGGGGAAAAGATCATCGGCCGGGACGGGTCGGGGTTGCGCTCGCCGAGCACCAGTTGCGCGAGGGTGCCGTGGATGAAGTCGCGATGGCCGACCTGTTGTTCCGTCAGGTGCAGCGAGGTGTTGGCCTTGAGGCAGTGTTCGATGTCATCGGTCACGTTGAACGCGCCGAGGATCTGGCTGGGCGCCAGGTCGCGCAGGGAGATGTTGAGCAGCACGGTCCCGGCCTTGAAGGCATAGCGCTCGTCGATATAGGGCTGCGCGGCATTCGTGGCGAGTACCACGACGTCGTTTTCCAGCGCCTGCTCAAGCGTGTCGAGCACGCGGCAGTTGAACCCCAGCGCGAGGGCGTGGGCCCTGAAGGCCTGGGCGGAATCGGCGTCGGTGTCGTGGATCAGCACTTCGCCGATGGCCCAGCGCGAGACGCGGAATTGCTCCAGGATCGTGCGGGAAATGACCCCGGCACCGACGAACGATAACCGCGGGATCTCGCTGCGTTGGCCCAGCAGGCAATGGGTGGCCAAGACCGCCGAGGCGGCCGTGCGCACGGCGCTGATGATCGAGGCTTCCAGCAATGCGATGGGATAACCGGTGGCGAGGTCATTGAGAATCAGCGTGGCCGACGCTCGCTGTAGGTTGTGCCGTGTGTTTCCGGGAAAGCTCGCGATCCATTTGATCCCGGCGACCTTGTCCGCACCGTCCATGCAGGCGGCGGGCAGGGCGATGATCCGGTCTGCCGGGCTGTCCTTGAACCGCAGGAAATAGCTGTCCGGGTTCTCGGTAGCGCCGCGATGATGCTGCAGGTAGGTCTCCCGTACCGTGTCC
This sequence comes from Pseudomonas chlororaphis, assembly GCA_001023535.1. Classification (NCBI taxonomy): domain Bacteria; kingdom Pseudomonadati; phylum Pseudomonadota; class Gammaproteobacteria; order Pseudomonadales; family Pseudomonadaceae; genus Pseudomonas; species Pseudomonas chlororaphis. The sequence goes on along the minus strand of CP011020.1, from coordinate 5,452,882 downwards.
TGGGCCAGGTCGGGAAACTGCCTGAGGACTTCGCGAACGGTGCTGCCTTTCACGACATGCAAGGGGGGTGTGGTCGAGTGCGTGGCGTCATGCATGGGCGTATTCCTTATCGCTGGCAAGGATGTCGGGACGGATGCGGTTGAAGTCGTAGTCCGGGAAGCGGGCGCGCACCCAGTCGTCGTTGTAGATCGTGTCCAGGTAGCGCTCGCCGGCATCCGGGGAGATGGCCACGACGGTGGCGTCGGGATGGATGCGGTCCTTCCAGGCCATGACGCCGGCCAGGACGGTGCCGGTGGAGCCGCCGAACAGCAGGCCGTTTTCCCTGGCCATGTAGCGGCACATTCGGATGGTGTCGACCTCCTTGATGCTCTCCATGGCGTACAGGTCGTCGGCGCGGAACAGCGGTGGCATCTGGCTGGACCCCAGGCCGGGGATGTGGCGTTTCCCCGCCGGCCCGCCAAATGTCACCGAGCCCAGGCTGTCCACCGCGACGATCTTGGTGTAGGGGCTGTACTTCTTGAAGAAGTCGATGCACCCCATCAGCGTGCCGGTGGTTCCGGCGCCCACGAACAGGTAATTGACCCGGGTGAAGCTGTTGAAGATCGAGCTGGCGGTGGTGCGGGCGTGGGTCTGCGGATTGGCCGGGTTCGAGTACTGGTTGAGCCAGAGGCAGTTCGGGTCGGCGGCGATTGTCTGCCGGACGTAGGCGATGCGGGTGCCCAGGTAGCCGCCGTTGGAGTCCTTGGTGTCCACCTGAACGATCCGCGTGCCCAGGGCCATCATCAGCTTCAGGTTGGACTGGGAAATGTTCGGATCGCACACGCAGACGAACCGGTACTTGCGCTCGGCGCAGATCATGCTCAAGGCCACGCCCAGGTTGCCGGAGGACGATTCGATCAGCGTGGTATTGCGGTTGATCAGCCCCTGTTGTTCCAGGCTCAAGACCAGCCCCAGGGCCGTCTTCATCTTGATCGAGCCGGCGGCGTTGAAGTAGTCGAGTTTCAAGGCGCAACGGATACCCAGGCCCTTGATGGTCAGGAATACGTTGTCAAACACGATATCGGAGGAAGCGTTATACATGTCGACACCTTCGGGCGTTCAGAACAGGGAATGGGTCAGGATGCCGGCGCGCATCGCCAGCAGGGAAAAGGACTGGCCCTCTCCGATGCCGTGGGAGCGTTCGGAAAGGCCATTGACGAAAATCGCGGGCTGGAACGACGCAGTGGTCGTCAGCTTGTAGTTCTGTTCCACCCGCACGCCGTTGTCGCTGCCCAGGCTCAGCCAGGGTTGCAGTTGGGACAGGAGCGAAGGGATGTAGTCCTGCTGGTAGCCTGTCCCCAGGATGACGTAGTCGGCGTCAAGGCTGCTGTGTTCCTGGGTGTAGGGGTCGCACAGGTCCAGGGTGACTCCGGCTTCGGTGGGCGAAGCCGATTCGACCTGGGTGAAGATTTTCAACGCCAGCCGTGGCTTGTTGCTGACCAGGCCTTCGTAGAACAGTGAGTACAACGCCTGGCTTTCGTCGACATCGATGCCCGAGTAGTTGGTGGACTTGACCTCTTCGAGGATCATCGCTTTTTCGGCCTGGCCCAGCTTGTGGAAGTACGCCACCCGCTCGGGATGGAAGGCCTGGTTCGGGAACTGTCCCAGTTGGGCGATCTTGAACCCACTGCTGCGGTGGATCGAAGTGACCTGGGCGTTCGGGAAACGGTTCAACAAGTCGACGATGGATTCGCCTGCGCTCTGCCCGGAACCGATCACGGCAAAGGACCAGGCGCCCTGGCGGTCAAGGCGCCCCAGGCTGCTGAGATAGCGCGAGGTGTGGATGATCCGGGCGCTGTCGAGCTGGGCAAACTGCCGGGGGATGTTGGGGGTGCTGCCACTGGAGAGCACCAGGTTGCGCGTCAGGTACTGGCCCTTGGAAGTCATGACCCGCAGCAGCGTGATCTCGCCGTCTTCCATGACCGGTCGGATCTCCTGCACCTCCTCCTCGTAATGCACGTGCGCGGCAAACGCCTGGCCGACCCAGGACACGTAGTCGGACCACTCGTTGCGACTGGCGGGGCGACCCAGGAGGCCGAACTGATAGAGCCGGCCGTGCTCCTTCAGGTACATGGCGAACGAGTGCCGGCTCTGTGGGTTGCGCGGGGTCACGAGATCGCGCAACAGGTGGTGATTGATGTCGGTGCCATCGAGCAGGAATTCCGGGTGCCAGGCGCAGTTGGAATGTTTTTCCAGGAACAGGCATTGACCCGTTTCCAGTGGCCGATGGGGGGCTTCTTCGAGCGCGCACGCCAGGGCAATGCCAGCGGGGCCGAAGCCGATATTGATCATTTCGTAGTAGTCGGGAGTTCCCTGCATGAGGCACCTGTGATCAAGCAAAAGTGAATGGGACGAAACGTTGATTGCGGACTTTCCAGAGGGCGGCTCGGGTAAAGCGGTTCTCGCCGTCACGGAATTGCACATCGCCCATGACGGTGGCGAAGGTGGTGGTGTGCAGGGCGTCGAGCATCGGCCCGCCATGCCTCAGGGCGCTGGCGATCTGCAAGGCCGCCAGGCTTTCCTGGTAATAGGTTTCGCCGGCGGACAGCCCGACGCCGGCAGTTGCCAGGCCAACGATGCCGAGGCTGTCCAGGGCATCGGTCTGCTCGATGAACCAACTGGAGAGCGCGTCGTCGGTGAGGTAGATCGGCCGGTCGCGCAGCTGCTCCGGCAGCGCGTTGACGTAGCGGATGCTGTTGTTCAGGCGCCCGCAATAGACCACCGCGTCGGCGCGCTCGGGCGACATGGTGAGGCGCAGGGTGGTGCGCTCGAGAAGGGTCGTGAGGCTGCGCGCCAGGGACTCACCGTGCGCGGTCGAGTCGTGCGTGAGCAGCACGCTGGCGCTCGCGCCATGGGTGAGCAACTGCCTGGCCAGCAGCGTCATCAGGTCGTTATCCGATGGGCACAGGCGAAAGGCGTGGGTGAGCGTGCCAACCAGGTCCTGCTTGGTCGCTGCCGGGAGCAGCACCGCAATGCCCGCCGCTTCGTAGAGGGGAAGGGCGCCGGCCGCCGCGTCCGATGAAAAATGCCCGACCACCACGTCGGCTCCCCGGCTGATCAGTCGCCGGGCCGCGCGGCGCCCGCCTTCGGGGCTGGCATCGTCATCTTCGAAGATGAACGTCAATCCGGTGGTGTCGTGGGTGTTGATGAAGTGGTTGATGGCCGCGAGGAAGGTGCGTGCGTGCACTGTCCTGGCGCTCTCGAAAATGGCCGATATACCGATGCAAAAGGGCATGGCTGTCCCTCCCTGGACGTGGATTCAAGGTGTGCGACGAGGGGGTGTTAACGTAATCGGGCGATCTGGTCGTAGAGGCGCGATGCGATCGGGTAGGCGTACTTGTAGCCCACCCCATTGAGGCCGGTCGCCAGCCAGATACGCGAGCCTGGGTACTGCGCGCCCAGCCGGGGCAAGCCGTCGGCGGTGTACAGGTCGGTTGCCAGGTCCATCGACAGCAACGAGTACTCATCGGTCTCGCCCAGCAGACCCCGCAGCCGCTGTCGACAGTCTTCGACCATGAGGCGCAAGTGCCTGCGGTCGCCTTCGATTTCCTCCAGGCTCGGCCTGATGGCCGTGGTGCTTTGCAGCAGCGTGTCGGACAGCGGCAGCGCATAGGTGCCGGCGACGAAGTCGATGCACGGCAGGGTAGGAACCGACGGGCCGCGGAACTTGAAGTACGGGAGGGTGCGCACCTGGCTGACGTCGATGAGGCTCAGCGCCGGGCTGCCGGCACCGGCCGCGTTGATCACCCAGCGTGCCCGGTAAAGGGTTTCCTGGCTGTGGATTTCGACGTGGGTGTTGCGCTCCATCAGGCGCTGGACATCGCAGCGCTCGATCAGGCAACCGCGCTGGCGCAACGCCGTTCTCAGGCCGTTCATGGTCGAGTGCACATCGCTGACCGCGGCGGTGGCCTCGTGGTAGTACGCGCCGCTGTCGGTGACGGGGCGGCCCACGAGCACTTGTGCCTCGTGGGCCGAGAGCCGCCGCAACGGCGCGTCGCTGGAGGGTGGCGGGCCGTCGGCGGGCAGGCGATAAAGCGCGCCGGTGACCGTTTCGTGGCGGCGCATAATGGCCTCCACTTCGGTTTCGCCGGGCTTGAGCCCGACGACCTGGGCCATCCGCGCCAACGCCGGGTTCGGCTCGAACGTCCGGCAAATGCCGCCGGTGTGGGCGGTCGCGCCGGCATAGCCGCAGCGGGTCCGCTCCACCAGCAAGGTGTCGATGCCGCGCTCCGACAACAGGGCGGCGGTCGTCAACCCGATGATTCCGCCACCGATGACGGCCACTTCGAAGTCGCTGTTCATGGCAGGCGTCCTAGATGGAGTAATCGAGGAAGTTAGCGTTCATCAGGTTATCCAGGACCAACGCCTCGTTGATCGAACAGCGCTTCTGGATCTGCCGGGACAAGGTCGGCGTGATCGGTGCGCAGATACACGACGCCAACGCCACCAGGTAGTACAGCGGTTGCTCCGCTTGCAGGCGTTCGTACGCCATCTCGTAGAGCTCCACCGCCAGCGCGGCCAGGTTCCGGCTGGAGAAACTGTCGGCGCTGGTGACCGCGGACCAGCGGTTGTACACCTCGCACAACAGCTTGTGTTCATTGCGTTGCATGCCGTCGAGCCAGAAGTGCGGCGACTCTTGCGTGGCCGCGACGGTGAGCGTCTCCAATGTGTTTTGGTAGAACGTCTGGTGCCATTCGACGAATTGGGTTTCGACGAAGTCGCTCTCTTGCTCCTCGGGCGCCAGCAGGGCCATGTACAGCCTGACCGAATCGGTGTCGTAGTCGCTGACCAGGTCGCGGATCCAGATGGCGTGGTTACGGCTGGTGGAGAGGTTCAGGCCGTTGAGCTTGAGGAACATGTTGGTGTAGAGGCGCTGTTTTTTCTTCGCGTACGGACTGCCGGCCAACAGGATCGGGTAGGCGATCCCGTGGCTGTAGAGGCAGTCATAACCCAGGAAACCCACCAGCGTCGTGTCGTCGCTGCGCCAGAAACTGTCGAACAGCTCCGGGGTTTGCTGGTTGACCGTGAAGTGTTCCCGGGTCGCCGCGATGTACCCGGCCATGCCCATGAACCAGGTGTGCACCTTGCCCAGGTGCGGCTGGCCGATGTCCAGGCCCGCATCGCCATGGCGGGTGATTTGCCAATCCTCGGGCGTGGGGGCCAGTTCACGCTCCACGAAGGCCCGCGAGTTGAGGCGCACGGCACTGTCGCCCAGCCAGGCGCGCAGCTTGTGCACGTTCTTGCCGATGTTCAGGTAGGCATGGTCCTTTTCCACCCACTCGTGTTCGCCACCACAGAGCTTGCAGCGGAAGTTCTTCATGTACAGGTAGTTCGGCGCGCAGGCACATTCTTCGCACTGGCTGGCGTCGGAGTCCTGGCCGCAACTGCTGCACTGGCCGCGGCCGAAGGCTTCGTAGCCCCAGACGTTGCAGGCCCGGCAGAAGGGCGCCAGCACGGTTTTCTGGTAGATGTTGCGATCGTTGACGCCCTGGTGATAAAGCTCCAGCACGGCGTCGCGAAAGCAGGTGTTGTCCAGGGACCTCATCCAGTGATCGACTTCGATACCGGCCATTTTCAGGCTGAGGTTGATCTTGCGGGTGTTCTCTTCGCCGATCTGCGCCGGCTCGCGCCCTTGCTCGCGGCCCCGGCGCAACATGTAGGACTGGTAGTCGTCGGAGTAGGACACCAGCACGCAGTCGTGGCCTTTCTGGCGCTGGGTCCGGGTGAAGATATCGGCACTCAGGAAGGGGCCGGCCAGGTGCCCGATGTGCAAGTCGCCGTTGGGGGTTGGTGGTGTGATAGTGACGATGAATTTAGACATTCTCGGTCTCCAGGTGAGCGATATCGGCCTTCATGTAGTCACCGGCGATGAACTTGTCCCACCAGATCACGTAGAAGTGAAAGTCTTCGTCACTGTCGTTGATGACGTAGTGGTTGGTGTGCTTGGGGATGGCGGCGATGTCGCCGGCCTCGAACAGGTAATGCGTATCGCCGATGACCAGCCGGCCCTGGCCCTTGAGGGCGATGAAGATTTCCTGGTCGATTTGCACGTGGGGTTCGCTGCGGGTGTGTGGCCTGACCACGCACCATCCGGCGGCGAACGGCATCGGATAACCGTCCCAAGGCAACAAGCGCTTTCCGTCCAGGTCGTACTCATGCACCAAGGCGGACCAATCCATTTTCCTGAAAATTTCAAAACCCATCGGCTTAACCCTGCGAGTGGAGATGTCACTCGATGGTGTTTGCCGGGGGAATAATTGACAACGCAGATTTATTCAACGCTGGGTTAAGGAGGGCTAAATCCAAGCGGCGGGAGGCCAGGCAGCGCGCTGCCTGGCCAGGGGGGAAGGGTCAGGGGAAAGGGTCAGAACACGGTTTTCTTGAAAGGGCGGCCGGAGACCCCTTGGTAGAACGACAGGATGGCGAGCGCCTGCACCACGACAGCGGCGGTCACGACGGCGATGATCGCCTGGTCCGGCTGGCTGAAGGCGGCGCGCACCAGGCCGAAGGACGCCGGGGCGAAGGCGTAGGTGGCCTGGCTGATCGCGACCATCAGCGCGATGACCCGCGCGGTTTGTTCGCGACTGAACTCGGTCTGCGCGATCAGTGGCGGCAGGGAGGTGGCGTTGCCGATGCCCGAGCCGATCAGCACCACCGCCATCCAGGCCACGCTCGGGTGCAGGTCCAGGCCCAGAAGCATCAGGGTGCCGAGCATCTGGATGGCGTAACCCAGGCAAGCCAGCAGCCTGCGGTTCATGCCCTGGGTCATCAGGCGCGCGGCGACGTAGCGCCCGCCCATCGCACTGGCGGTGGCCAGGCCCATGGCGAAGGAAGCGTCATGGGCGCCCATGCGTCCCACCAGGATCGAGTACAGGTGCGCGATCAGGCCGATCTGGGCGAACAGTCCCAGGGACATGCCGGCGGCCAGGGTACGGAAATTGGCCGCCTTCAAGGTCTGCGCGGCGGTCCATGGCGTGGCACTGGAACCGGGCGTCACCGGTTCCGGCTGGTCGGCATTGTCGGGATGCTGTCCGAGGCTTTGCGGGCTCTTGTTGAAGACCAGCAAGGCGAAGGCGCCGATCAGCAGCACGGCAGTGAGGCTGATCACCAGCGCCGCGGTGGCGAAGCCAAATCGCTCGATCAGTAAGACCCACAGCGGCGAAAAGATCACGCCGCCCATGCTGGCGCCGTTATAGGCCTTGCCCAAGGCCTTGGGCCGCTCCTTGACGTACCACGGAGCGATCAGGGTGTTGACGGCCGCGGCGCCCAGCGTCACCCAGCCGATGCCCGAGCACACCGCCCCGGCATACAGCACCCAGAGCTGGTTGGCCTGGGCCCAGATATTCACGCCGATGCCCAGGACAATGCAGCCCAGCAGGGTGATGGCGGGAATGCCGAAGCGCGCGTAAAGCCTGGGCAGGTTGGCGATCACGACGGTGCCGCTGAGAAAGTGCAGGGTGACGGCCATCGACACCTGGGCGATGGGCCAGCCCGTGCGCTCCATCACCGCCTGCATGTAGATCGGCGGCCCATAGAAGCCGATCCCCCAGCCGATGATCGCCAGGATGAACGTGCAGGTCAGTACGGTCTTTCCAAAAAAACGGGTGTGTGTCATCGCCATCTCCTCCATGTGGGCTCAAAGATTATGCTCCTGGCGGCGTGCTCACTTCGAGGCGCATCGAACAATGGATGTCGCCCTGGCTTTAGTTTTTTTCACGCCTGGGTTTAACGCAAATCGGTTTTCATCAAAGGGACGGCGGTCATCATAGGCGATGGAGGACGACATCATGATGCTGACTGAAAGCCAACGGCAAGACCTTGAGAGCAGGCTGATCGCACTGAGGCGCAGCTTGCACCGCATTCCCGAGACAGCCTACCAGGAGGTGCGCACCAGCGACCTGATCTGTGAGCGCCTGGAGACACTGGGCATCCCGTTCCTGCGGGGGATGGCCGGGACCGGCGTGGTGGGCTTTATCACCAAGGGCCAGGGCGGGCCTTGCATCGCGCTGCGGGCCGACATGGATGCCTTGCCCATCACCGAACACAATCGCTTCGAGCATGTGTCGCAGCACGCCGGCTGTATGCATGCCTGCGGCCACGATGGGCACATGGCGATGTTGCTGGGCGGCGCCGAATTGATTAGCCGCCACATGGATTTCAACGGCACGGTGTGCCTGGTATTCCAGCCGGCCGAGGAAGGCCATGCCGGCGCCAGGGCCATGCTCGACGACGGGCTGCTCGAGCGCTTCTCGATCCAGGCCATGGCCGGTCTGCACAATTGGCCCTCATTGCCTGCCAACTGTTTCGCCACACGACCCGGCGCCATGATGGCGTCGAGCAACAAGTTCGAGATCTGCCTCGAAGGCCGTGGCGGTCACGCGGCGCAACCGCATACCGCCACGAACCCGATCATCGCCGCCGCGCAGCTGTGCCTCGGGTTGCAGACCCTGGTGGCCGGCGAGGTCAAGGCCAGCGACAGCGCCGTGTTGACGGTGACCCAATTGCAGGCGGGCAATGGCTTCAATGTCATCCCCGATCAGGTGTCCATCCGCGGCACCGTACGGGCCTTCGACAGCCACACGGTGGACCGCCTGGCCGGGGCGATCGAGCGTCTGAGTGAAGGCATCGGCGCGGCGTTCGGGTGCCAGTCCAGGGTGGATTTTCGTCGCAGTTACCCGGCGCTGGTCAACAATCCGTTCATGGTAGGGTTGGCGGTGGACGCGGCCCGCCAGGTTTTCGCCCCGGGGCAGGTCAGCGCCCTGGCCGAGCCCACCATGGCGGCCGAGGATTTTGCTTTTTTCAGCGAGCGCATACCGAGTGTTTTCGCCTTTATCGGGTCGGCCAGCCACGCGGACGAACCGCCCTTGCACTCGGCTCACTACGATTTCAATGACGCGATCCTGTATTCGGGCGCGGCCTGGTTCGCCGCGTTCGCGCGGACCTGTTTCGCAGCCTTGAGTGCGACCAACGACCTGGGAGGTCAATGCAATGTTTCTGCTGAACGATGATGGATTTGCGGGGGCCGCGGAGCAGGACACCCGCGCGGGCGCATTGATGTGGGAGGCCCTGCGGGTGCAGGCGATGACGGCGGTGTTGCAGCATCCCGGGCTTGGCTGCCTGGTCGGCGAGCCGGTGCTTGAGTGCACGGGCCTGGGCGCGGGCATGGCGACGCGCATTGCGCACCTGCTGGTGCCGCACGATGCCCGGGAGCGTGGCTGGATGCTTGCCATGCTCCTTGAGTTCAGTCCCCGCCGGGATCTGGAGGACTGCATGGCGGCTGACCTGGAGGCGGTGGTTGAGCGCGACCCGGCGTTCCAGAACGAGCTGGAGGTGTTTCTGTTTGCCAAGGGCTATGCGGCGTTGCAGACCTATCGTTTCGCGCACCTGTTACTGCAGCAAGGCCGCCGGATGGAGGCCTTGTACCTGCAAGCCCGTTGCAACGTGGTCCTGGGGATCGACATCAACCCGGCGTGCCGAATCGGTCGGGGTGTGCTGCTGGACCATGGCACCGGCATCGTCATTGGCGAGACGGCGGTCGTGGAAGACCACGTGTCCATCCTGCAAGGCGTCACGTTGGGGGGCACCGGCAAGGACAGTGGCGACCGTCACCCCAAGGTCAGGACCGGCGTGATGATCGGGGCCGGGGCGAAGATCCTCGGCAATATCGAGATTGGCGCCGGCTCCAAGGTCGGGGCCAACAGCGTGGTGCTCAAGGCGGTGCCACCCAGGACCACGGTGGTGGGTGTGCCGGCCGCCGGGGTTGGGCAACCCAGGCATGAACGGCCCGCCCAGGAAATGGATCAATCGGTTAGCTAGTGGCCTGTACGGTTAATTCGAGTACTCAAATTAACCGTACAGGCCACTAGGCGCCAAGCGCGGCAAAAAAAGGCGAGAAGACCGTCTTCTCGCCGATGCGGCTGGCTCGGGCTCAAGGGGCGATGCGACGGGGATCGAACTCGTCCTTGACCAGGCCGAAGGTTTCATAACCCGGCTGTTGTGAGAGGCAGGCGTAGGGACTTTGCCAGCCGTCCAGGCTGGCGATCCGGCCCAGCCAGGCGATCACGGTCTCGGGCAGCTCGACCTGGGCCTGGTTGCTCCAGAACAGGTAGCCCGCCAGGGAGAAGTCGGCGATCGACAGTTCGTCATCAAGGATGTAGCGACGACCGTCGCGCAGTTCCTTGTCGAGCCGGCCGACGTCTTCCTGGAAGCGGCTGGCCAGCCACTGCACGGCGCCCGGCGGGTAGTCGTCCGGGAAGTAATTGCGGGCCAGGCGCAAATGCGGCAGCGACAGCCCGATCTTGTTCGCTTCCCACAGCAGCCATTCCTTGCACGTGACGGTGCCCCGTCGCCCGCTGCCACCGAACAGCCCCAGGGCATCGGCGAGCTCGATAAGGATGGCATTGGATTGCACGTAGTGCGCACCGTCGAGGGTCAGCAGCGGCACCTCGCCAAAACGCGCCAGGCTCAACGTCCTGAAGGGTTCGGGGCGCGCATCCCGATCGACGAGAATGTCCACTTGTCGGTAGGTGTAGTCCACCTTGGCCACGTCCAGCATCAACTTGACCTTGTAGCTGTGTCCGGACTCCGGGTGGCCGTACAGGGTGATCGACGTCATGGTGTTTGCTCCTTGCGGGTGTGGGTCATCCAGTGGACGTCGATCCAGCCGATGGGCGTGTCGATCGCCTCGGGCCAGAGGCCGATGTCCTTGAAACCGGCTTTTCGATAGCAATTGATCGCCAGGAGGTTCTCCTTCTTGACCCCGAGGTCGACCCGGGCGACGTTGAACCGCTCGTAGGCCAAGGCCAGTGCCTGGCGCAGGATGGCCTGGCCGTGCCCCTTGCCGCGGGCGTCGGGGTCGCCGATGAGGATGCGCGCAAAGCGCAGCGACAGGTGCGGCCAGATGTCCGAGAACTCGATGTGGCCGATCAGCTTTTCATCCGGGTCGAGCACCCCGAACAGGCTGCGCCATGGGTAGCGTTCGCCGGCTTTGTCCAGGTAGCGCTGCAACTGCTCCTTGTCCAAGGGGTAAGTGAAGGTCGCGCCGGCCCAGAGCGACAGGGTCTCTGGGCCATCGATCCAGGACATGACCGTGTCGAAGTCGCTGGCCTGGAAGGGTCTGAGGGTAACGTTCATGGTGATGCCTCCGTTGCCTCGCGAGTCAGGGGCGGGTCAGTTCGCTGATCAGGACCGTCGACAGGTAGCTGTCGTAGGTCTCGCTGCCGCCTTCGCTGCCGTAGCCACTGTCCTTGATGCCACCGAACGGTGTTTCCGGCATGCCCAGGCCGTAATGGTTGATCGAGATCATGCCGGCTTCCAGTTCCTCGGCGAGCCGGGCGCATTCGCTGCGGTCTTCGCTGAACCCATACGCGGCCAGGCCATAGGGCAGCGCATTGGCCTGCTCGATGACGCTGTCCAGGTCGGTGAAGGCAACCACCGGAATGATGGGGCCGAAGGGTTCTTCGCGCATCAGCCGGGCGGTCAGGGGGACGTTGGCGAGGATCGTGGGCTGGAAGAAATTGCCCGGGCGGTCCAGCCGAGTGCCGCCCATTACCAGGCTTGCACCCTGGGCCAGGCTGTCGTCGATCAGGGCTTGCAGGCGCGGGATCTGGCGAGCGTTGCACAGCGGCCCCATGCGGGTGTCGGGGTCCATGCCGTCACCGACCTGGAACCGACGGGTTTTTTCCACCAGGGCCGTCATGAAGTCATCGATCACCGACGCGTGGACGAAGAAGCGTGAAGGGGAGATGCAGATCTGTCCGGCGTTGCGCAATTTCGCGTCCACCAGCACGGTGCTGACCTTGTCGATGTCGCTGCTGGCGCAGACGATCACCGCGGCGTGGCCGCCCAGTTCCATGCTGACCCTTTTCATGTTTGCCCCGGCCTGGGCTGCGAGCTTTTTCCCCACGGCGATGGAACCGGTGAAGGACACCTTGGCGATCACGTCGGAGTCGATCAGGTAGCTGGAAATCTGCTCGGGGTTGCCCCAGACCAGGTTCAGGCAACCGTCGGGCAACCCGGCCCGCTGAAAGATGTCGGCGAGCGCCGCGACGGCCGAGGGGGCTTCTTCCGGGCCCTTGAGGATCAACGTGCAACCGGCTCCCAGCGCAGCGCAGATCTTGCGAATCGCCTGGTTGAAAGGGAAATTCCAGGGGGTGAAGGCACAGCACACGCCCACCGGCCGCTTGACCACCGATTGGCGGACCTTGGGGTTTCGGGCGGGAACCAGCCTGCCGTACAGCCGCTTGCATTCTTCGGCGTGCCACTTGGCGTGCTCGGCGCAGAACCGCACTTCCGCCAGGGCTTCGGCCAATGGCTTGCCCTGGTCGAGGGTGATCAATGCCGCGATCGATTCGGCTTCGCTCAAGATGATCCGGTAGGCTTCATAGAGCACCTTGCTGCGCTCTTCGGCGCTGCTGACCTTCCACCGTGCGAACGCCTGCTGCGCCGCTTGCAGGGCCTGGTCCAGGTCGTTTTGGTCGGCGCAGGCCAGGCGCCCGATCCTTTGCTGGGTGCTGGGGTTGGTGATGTCGAGGCTGGGCCTGTCCCCCTCGGGGTAGCGCCACTGGCCGTTGATGAACAAACCGATGTCCTTGTACATATGCCCTCCTTGAAAGTGCCCGTTCAGTGTCCGGACCAGGCGTTGTCAATGATGGTTTTGTAGTCGTGTACCGACAGCGGCTGCGGGTTGGTCCGGGCGGTCGGATCCGCGACGGCCAACTGGGCCATGAGGTCGGCATCGAAGGGGGAGTGGATGAGGTCGCGCAGGTGCGGGGGGATGCCCAGGCTGGCCAGGAAATCCTTGAGCCAGGCGACAAACGATTCGTAGCCAGGTTGCGCCAAGCCCAGGCTCTCGCACAGGCGCACCAGCTTGGCTTCGATCACCGGGCGGTTGTGGGCGATCACATAGGGCAGCAGCACGCCATTGGTCAGGCCATGGTGGGTGCCATACGTACCGCCGATGGAGTGGCTGATGGCGTGCACGGCACCCAGTCCCTTGTGAAAGGCCACCGCCCCCATCAGGGCCGCGGCGCTCAGGTGGCAGCGGGCCTGGAGATCGCTGCCGTCCTGCACCGCGATGGGCAGCCATTGTTTGATGAGGTTCATGGCCTGGAGCGCAATGCCGTCTCCCATGGGGTGGAAACTGTTGGCGCAGTACGCCTCGAAGGCATGGGAGAAGGCATCGATCCCCACCGCGGCGGTCACCGGCCCCGGCACGGTCAGGGTCAGGGCTGGATCGACGATGACCAGGGACGACAGCATCCTGGGGTGGAATATCAGCCGCTTGCGGTTTTCCTGGCTGTCCAGCAACACGGCGGCCCGGCCCACCTCGGCCCCGGTGCCTGCGGTGGTCGGCACGCTGATGATCGGCGGCACGTCGGCATTGGCGGCCTGCCACCGATTGGGCAGGCTCTCGAAGGTCCAGATCGGCTTGGTCTGCACGGCCATGAAGGCAATCGCCTTGGCCAGGTCCAGGGCGCTTCCGCCGCCGATGCCGACCACCATGTCGCGGGCATATTCGTTGAAGGCGATGACGCCTTGTTCGAGCATGTCGGTGTCGGGGTCGGAGCGGAAGTTCGAGAACAGCTTGAGGTCGATACCCGACTGCTTGCAGCGCTCCAGGGCGCGCAAGATCAAGGGGTGCTCGACCAGCCGTTCGTCAATGATCACCAGCGGCCGATGTTTGCCGAGAAAGGCGCAGCCGTTGACGAGGTCGTCGACCCGCTCGACACCAAACCAGATAGGCGTGGGGTAGCTCCAGTCGACATGGAATGATTGCGTGTTGAAGATCGGATTGTTCATCTGCATGGCGTTCCTCCTTTTGACCTTTTTAGGTCGATCACACAGGTGATACAACGCACAAAAGCTGAACCCTGGCTTTAGAAAAAATGACCTGAAGACGCCTGCGCAACGCTTAAGATCCGGTCGGGATCGATCCTTGAAAGGTGCGCCGATGGTGGAACTCATTGAGCTGAAGGCACAGGGGCAGGCTTGCCTGATCGTGATACATGGCACGGCGGGCCATCCGCGCTCTACCTGGGAGGCATTCGCCAATCACTTGGAGGGTCCTTACCGGGTCCTGGCCGTTGACTGGTCGCGGCTGGAGCGCGAGAGCACGGTCGCGCAAACCCTTGATGGCCTGGGCCGACAAATTGCCGGGAAGATTCGCGATGGCGGCGTGGGCGGTGTCCACCTGGTGGGGTATTCGCTGGGGGCCGCGGTGGCGGTTGAAGTGGCGAGCGTGCTGGGGCCGCAGGTGCTGTCGCTGAGCCTGATTGCACCGTTCGACAATGCCCGTGACCCGCAGGTGCGGCGAACCTTCGGCTATTGGCAACGGCTGCTCGAAGACCACCCGATGAAGCTGGCGGCCGAGATCGTGACGCGTGGTTTTTCCAGCCCTGGCCTGCGGGCGATGTCCGCAACCCAGGTGACCACGTGCATCGAGGATTTTTACCAGCGGGTTCACTGGCCGGCGGTTGCCGTCCAGATGCGGCTCAACCTGACGTTGGATGTCTCGTCGCAGCTATCGCGGCTCGAATGCCCGACGGCCGTGATCATTGGCCTGGATGACCGCTTGATTCCGCCCTCGGTGAGCGTGGCCCTGTATCGCCAGTTGCCCCGTGGCGCCTTGTTCTCGTTGCCGTGTGGCCACTTGATGCTCGCCGAAGATCCCCTTGGGCTGGCGCGGATTGTCCAACGTTTCGTCTCTGATGAAAAACGCCGCTGACCCTTGGTCGGGACAGCGGCGTCGAGGCCAGGCGCCAACGACTACTGGTAATGCTGCTCGAACGTCGCCACCTGTTCCGGCTTGATCAGTTGGAAGGGTACCCAGACTTCCGACTCTACCGGCTCGCCCTTGATCATCTTGATGGCCGCTTGCAGGGCGATGCTCGCCTGGGCCTTGGGGTCCTGGAACACCGAGGCGACGAGCAACCCGCGCTTGATTGCCGCCAGCCCGTCGGGCAGGCCGTCGATGCCGACAATGGCGATTTCGCCCTTGGCCTTGCCGGCCTGTTGCAAGGCCATGGCCGCGCCGATGGCCATTTCGTCGTTGTTGGCGACGATGGCGTCGAAAGAGGCACCGGCCAGCAGCCAGTTGCTGGTCAGGTCCATGCCCTTGGCCCGCTGCCACTCGGCACTTTGCTGTTCGACGATGGTAATTGCGGGATAGTCCTTGAGCACCTGCTTGACCCCTTCGGTGCGGTCGTGCGTGGCGTTCTGCGCGAGGTCGCCCATGATGATCGCGAGGGTGCCTTTGCCTTTGAGTTTTTCCGCCAGATAGCGCATTTGCAACTGGCCGGCCTCGATGTCGTTCGAGGCCACGGTGACCACGCCCTTGGGCAGGGAGCGCTCGTCCGGGTGCCGGTTGACGTAGACCAGCGGCACCTTCGCCTCGACGGCGGCGCGGGTCATGTTGGTGGTGGCGGCGGTGTCCACGGGCAGGACGATGACCGCATCGACCTTCTGGTTGATGAAGCCCTGGACCTGATTGAGCTGGCGCACGACATCGCCCTGGGCGTCCTCGAACTGGACCTGGACATTGTCTTTCCGGGCGGCGTCTTCCAGGCCGCTGCGCACATAGGTCATGAAGTTATCGTCAACCCGGGCGATGCTGACGCCGATGCGATAGCTGGCGTTGGCCCATTGGCTGAAGACGAGTAGCAGCGTGGCAAAAAACAAAGTGCAGCGACGCATGAGGGTGTTCCTTTTGTTGTTATGAGTCGATCAGGCGTGGCGGTCGGCGGCGCTTGGACCCGTGGCCCAGAGGCGCCGCGTCGTCCTCAGTCCAGTGTGAAGGCTTGTCGGAAGCGTTCAAGGGCCATGTCGCTGTCACCGCTGGCCCAGCCCTCCAGGCCGACGACACCGGTATAGCCGATGCCGAACAAGGCCTTGGCAATGGCCGGGTAGTGGATTTCACCCGTGCCCGGTTCCCTGCGCCCCGGCACATCCGCGACCTGGATTTCACCGATGGCGCTGCCGGCGCGCTGGATCAGCTCGATCAGGTTTCCTTCGCCGATCTGCGCATGATAGAGGTCCAGGTTCATCTTGAGGTGAGGGCTGCCCACGGCCTCGATCAACGCCAGGGTATCGTCGGCGCGTGCGAACGGCGTGCCGGGGTGGTCCACCTCGGTGTTGAGGTTTTCCAGCAGGAAGACCCGGCCGGCGTCTTCGCCCAGGCGGGCGATTTTTTCCAGGGTCTTGCAAGCGCTCAGCCACATGCGACCGGTGGTGAGGGCCACCGGTTTGACGGGCAAGCCTTGGTCGCCCAGGCCCGTGCCGTGCAGGTTCAGGCTTGGGCAGTTCAATCGGGCGGCGACGGCCAGGGATTCGCGCGCGCTGTCGAGCAATTGCTGGATGCCCTGCGGATCGGTCAGGTTGCCCTCGATGTAGCCGGTCATCGACGTGAAGTCGGCGCCGGTGGCAACCAGGGCGGCGATGTCCTTTTGGGTCCAGTCCCAGATTTCAGCACTGAAGCCCAGCGCATGAATCCGTTCGACCCGTTCGATGAAGGGCCGGTCGAGGAAGACCATTTCGGCGCTGACCGCCAGCTTGAAGGGGGTAAAGCTCATGGCCGGCCTCCTTGCACGCGCACCGGCTGGCCTTGCTGGAACGACTCGATGCACGCACGGGCAATGGCCAGCGCGGCCCGGGCGTCTTCGCCGCTGGCCAGCGGTTTGGCACCGCTGCGCAGGCAGTCGACGAAGTGGTTGAGCTCGGCCACGTAGGCATCGCGCAGCAGGTCGGTGTCCAGGCGCTGTGTGTCGGCCTGGATGCCATCGGCCAGGTAGCGCACCAGGTCGCCATCGTGCACGCCACCCATGGTCAACATGCCGGCGCTGCCGAACACCTCGCCCCGGACATCGTAGCCATACACGGCCTGGAAGTTCGCCTCGGCGGTGGCGATGGCGCCATTGTCGAAACGCAGGGTCACCGTGGCGGTGTCGAGCAACCCCTTGCTTTTGAATGCCGGGGCGATCAGGGCATCGGCCATCACGAAGACCTCGACCACTTCGGCGCCGGGATTGAGGTAGCGCAAGGTGTCGAAATCGTGGATCAGGGTTTCCAGGAAGATGACCCACTGTGGCGAGTTGGCCGGGTTGTTCAACGCCGGGTCGCGAGTCAGCGAGCGCAGCAGTTGTGGGGTGCCGATGCGGCCGGCGGCCACGTCCAGGTGGGCGGTGCGAAAGCTCTTGGCGAAGCGGCGGTTGAAACCCACTTGCAGGGTGACCCGGGCATTGGCTGCGACGGCGATGGCGCGGTCGGCTTCGTCAAGGGTGATGGCCATGGGTTTTTCGCAGAACACATGCTTACCGGCACGGGCGGCGTTGATGACCAGCTCGGCGTGGCTGCGGGCCGGAGCGGCGATCAACACGCCGTCGATCTCGGGGTCGTCAAGCAACTGCTGGGGGTCGGTATAGACCCGCGTCACGTCCAGTTGTGCAGCCAGGCGGGCGGCTTGGCCAGGCGTCGGGTCGGCGATGGCCGCCAGGCAGGCACCGGGAATGTGGCGGGCGGCCGTCAGGCCGTGAAAGCTGCCCATGCGACCGGCACCGATGAGGCCGAGGCGAATGATCTTGGATGTGTTCATGAAACGGGCTTCCTTGTTGTTATGAGCCAGTGGTTGCACTGTGCTGAGAAAGAGCAAGCCCTGTGCCAGTTAATAAGCAATTGATAAATAACGATTTATTTTTGAGTTGATGGAAAAAGTGTTAAATCTAATGACATGCCTATACTGGACATGTCTAAAAAATGAACATTGGAGAAGCCTGTGCTACCGGCGCCCATCGCTGTCAGCGAGCAAGACCTCGACTACATCACTTCCCTCGGTCCGGCGTCGTTGAGTGACGGGCCGATCCCCGAGTTGGAACGGGCCTGGCTGGCGTGCCTGGCGGGACGCGTCGAGCGCCCCGCCGGGGTCCGGCAGGTGATCTGGAACTCCTGGCTGCGCAGCGTCGAGGCCGGTCTCGATCCCGAGGATGGCGTGTACCGCTTCGTCGAGCCGGCCGTGCTGACCGCGACGCTGGCCGCCCACCGGGCGATGATTGCGGTGGCCGCCGAGGTCATGGGCGGATTGCTGGCCTACAACCCCAGGGGGCACATCAACCTGACCGATGCCCAAGGGACCACGCTGTACTTCTGCGGCCTCGACCTCACGCCGGTGGGCAGCCGCCTGCTGGAATCGGTGCAAGGCACCAATTGCACCGGCCTGGCGCTGGCGGAAGACCGCCTGGTCTACGTGCTGGCCGAAGAGAACTTCGGCACTGGCCTGCGTCGACGGCGCATGCATTGTGCCGCCGCCCCGATCCGTGACCCGCAGGGCCGGACACTGGCCATCCTGACCCTGACGGCAGAGCCGGGCTGGTTTCACTTCCATACGCTGGGCACCGTCCAGGCCGCCGCTGAAGCCGTCTCGCGACAGATGGCACTCCAGGCGTTGCTGGAGGAGCAACAGACGGTGCTTGAAGTGCTCAACGAAGGCTTGGTCGTGCTGGACGAGCGCGGCTGCATCAGGGCCATCAACGGCTACGCGCGACAGCTGTTTGGCGTCGGACGCGACCTGCTGGGCCAGCCGTTCCAACGCCTGGGCCAGAGCGAGCTGAGCGACAAAATGTTGCTGCGTGGCGGAGAAGGGCTGCGAGACCTGGATTGCACGTTCGAACTGCATGACCGCAGCCACCTGGCGTGCCTGGTGTCGGTGTGTGCGCTGGAGCAGGGCGGCCGCATCGTTTCGCTGCGCGAGAACCGGCGCATCCGGGACATCACGCGACGGCTCATCGGTACCCAGGCCAGCTACACCTTCGACACCATCCAGGGCAGTTCCCGGGCGATCCAGGACGCGCTGCACCTGGGGCGCATCGCCAGTCGCAGCGACTCGACCACGTTGATCCTTGGTGAGAGCGGCACCGGCAAGGAACTGTTCGCCCAGGCGATCCACAACGCCAGCGAGCGGCGCGGCGGCCCGTTCGTGGCGGTCAACTGCGGGGCGATCCCGCGGGACCTGGTGCAGAGCGAGTTGTTCGGGCATGTCGAAGGCGCCTTCACCGGTTCGGCGCGCGGCGGCTCGGCCGGCAAGTTCGAGTTGGCCGATGGCGGCACGATCTTTCTCGACGAAATCGGTGACATGTCATTCGGTGCCCAGGTCAGCCTGTTGCGGGTCTTGCAGGAAGGCGAGGTCACCCGGGTGGGGGCGAAGAAATCCCAGCGGGTGAACGTGCGCATCATCGCCGCCACCCACCGCAACCTCAGCCAGGCCGTGGCCGATGGCGCGTTTCGCGAAGACCTTTACTACCGGCTCAATGTGCTGAACCTGACGGTGCCGCCGCTGCGCATGCGTCGCGAGGATGTGCCGTTGCTGGCGCAGCATTTCCTCGGCCGCTGCGCCCGTTCACTGCGCAAGGCGGTGCGAGGCATCTCGCCGCAGGCGCTGGATGTGCTGTCTGCCTATCACTGGCCAGGCAATGTGCGGGAGCTGGAAAACATCATCGAGCGAGCCACCAACCTGGCGGTCGGCGAGTTGATCCAGGCGGATGACCTGCCCCTGGAACTCCAGCAGCGTGGCCGGCCGTCACTGCCCGGCAGCGCGGCTGAGCGCTCGCCGGCGATGGGGCTCGATGCCCACGAAATGAACGCGATCGTCGCGGCCCTCAAGGAAACCCGAGGCAACATCCGCCTCGCCGCCCGGCAACTGAATGTGTCCCGGGGCGGGCTGTACAACAAGATGAGTCGGTATGGGTTGAGTGCCGAAACGTTTCGTTGCGATGAGCTAGATCGGGGGCTCGGCAAACAGTAGGGCTTCGACGCCGTGCAGCCGTGCCAAGGCCAGCAGCCGCGGCGGCGCATTCGTCACCCTGAAGGGCTCGGCGCGATGCCTGGCACGTCGGCGCGCCTCCAGCAGCAGGGCCAGGGTTGACGTGTCGAAGCGCGCCAGGGCACTGGCGTCGATACAGCTTGCGTCGCCCAGTTGGCTGAGCAGCGTGTTGAACTGCGTTGCAGTGGCGTGGGCGGGCAACCGCCATGTCGAGGGAGCGTTCACGATGGGTTGCCTTTGCGATTCTGTTCGGCCAGGGCCTCGATGAGGCTGTCTATTCCGCCTTTGGCCAGGAGCTCGGCAAACTGCGAGCGATAGCTGAGCGTGACCCAGATGCCATCCAGGCTCACGTCGACTATTTTCCAGTCGTCCCCCACCTTGTCCAATCGGTAATCGAGTTGGTGCGTTTCCCCGCGGCCCGATGCCCGGGACCGCACGATGACCTGGGACGGTTGGTTGGGGACGGGAAGGGTGTCGGTGACCTCCACCGAGTAATCGCTGATCTGCCGGATGCCGCCCGCATAGAAGTGAATCAGCAAGGTCTTGAATTCCTCTTGCAGGCGCTGCCGTTGGGCAAGCGTCGCATCGCGCCAGCGCGGGCCGACGGCCGAACGGGTGACCCGTTGGAAATCGATCGCCGGAATGAGCGTCGCTTTCACCCGTTCGATGAGGGCGGTGGCGTCACCCGGCGAGGATCGATCGCGCTGGGTGGCGTCGATGACTTCGCTCGAAAGTTGGCGTACCCACGCCTGCGGTGGCGTCTGAGCGTACGCCGAGTCCAGTGCAAGCAGGCAGGCGAGCGCCCACAGGGCACCGCCCGCGAGGGTTGTGAAGAAAATCCTGGAAGGCATCTGCTGTTCCTCTGGTGTTCTTGGGGCATCAGCTGGTGGGGCTGACGCTGCGGGGTTTCATTGAGGGCGAAGCGGGGCGTCGGCCGCCGGCCCGTCCTCGAAGTCTTCGAAGTCCACCGGTGGCGATCCGTCGTGGACCAGGCTCTGGCGCCGTTGCAGATAGGCGTCGCGAGTGAAGCTGTAGCGATCCAACGCAACGTCGTCGAGCAGTGCCGTGGTATCGAGCAGGTTCGCCCGTGCCTGCACCGCCTGCAGCCCGGTGATCGCGACCTGGCCGGCAGTCGCGCTCGCCAATTGGCTGGGCGACGCCAGTGAGAGTTCCGTCGCCACGCCCACTCCATCGCGCACGGAGGAGGGGCCTAGCAGCGGAAGGACCAGGTAGGGACCACTCGCCAGGCCCCAGACGCCCAGCGTCTGCCCGAAATCTTCCGGTTGGCGCGCAAGGCCCATCAAGGTGGCCACGTCGAACACCCCGAGCACTCCCAGCACGGTATTGGTGATCACCCGCGCACCCATCTCGGCACCGGGCTGCACCTTGTTCTGGAGCAGGTGATTGGCGGTCGACCACAGGTCGGCAAAGTTGTTGAAGACGTTGCCCACGCCGCTGCGCACGGGTGACGGGACATGGTCGCGATAGCCTTGGGCGACGGGGGCCAGGACGCTACGGTCCACGGTGTCGTTGAAGGCATAGACCTTGCGGTTCCAAGGCTCCCATGGGTCGACGCGCTGGGCGGCCGGCGATGGGCCTGGAGAGACGCTTGCGCAACCCATGAGCAGTTGCACGGCCACCAGCCAAGTCAGCAGCCGGCTCATGGCTGGCTCCCTGATTCGGCGCCGCGACCCGTGAGGAATTGACCGATCAGGTTCTCCAGCACGACCGCCGACTGCGTCTGTGTGACGGTCGCCCCGGAGGCGAGTGTCAAGTCGTCGCCGCCGGGCTCGATCCCAATGTACTGCTCGCCCAGCAATCCCGAGGTGAGGATTTTTGCGGCGGAATCCACCGGAAATCGATAGCGCTCATCGATGGCCAGAGTGACCACCGCCTGGAAGCGCTCGGGGTCGAAGGTGATGGCGTCTACGCGTCCGACCCTCACCCCGGCGCTCTTCACCGGCGCTCGCGGCCGCAAGCTGCCGATGTTGGAAAAATGTGCGGTCAATGCGTAGGTTTTGCCTGCTTCGAAGTTGCCCAGGTTGGCCGCCTTGAGTGCCAGAAAGAGCAGCGCCAGGAGTGCCAGCAGAACGAACAGGCCAACGAGTGTCTCGGTGCTCTTGAGGGTCATGGGGACATACTCCTAGCGGGGGCTGAACATCAGCGCGGTCAAGATGAAATCGGTGCAGAGGACGCACAGTGAAGCGATGACGACCCCCCGCGTGGTGGCGGCGGCGACGCCTTCGGGCGTCGGCCGTGCCTCGTAACCCTGGTAGAGCGCCGTGGCCGTGACCACGATGCCGAAGAAGAAGCTCTTGACCAGGCCGTTGCCGATGTCGCGCCAGGCATCGACCCCGTTCTGCTGGATCGCCCAGAAGTTGCCGGCATCCACGCCAAGCAGCGGCACGGCAACGACATAGGCACCGAGAATCCCCACGGCGCTGAAGAGCAAGGCCAGCAGCGGCATGACCGCGATGCCGGCGATAAAGCGCGGCGTCAGTACGCGGGCCAGCGGGTCGATGGCCATCAGTTCCATCGCCAGGAGTTGCTCGCCGGCTTTCATCAAGCCGATCTGCGCCGTGAGCGATGTGCCCGCACGGCCGGCGAACAGCAGGGCCGCGACCACCGGGCCGAGCTCGCGCACCAGCGAGAGGTTCACCACCAACCCCAGGGTTTCGGCAGTGCCGTAGGTGGCCAGCGTGAGGTAAAGCTGCAGCGCCAGTACCAGTCCCACTGCGGTCCCCGAAGCCAGGATGAGTGCCAGCGAGCGATTGCCGGTGGCATGCAACTGGTCGACCACGTGCCGGGAGCGACGCAGGGCGGCAGGGATCGCGCGGGTCATCCTGAGGCAGAGCACTGTGGCCTGGCCCAGCGCCTGCACGCGATCGAGGGTGACGTGACCGAGCGCTCGCAACGCCGTCATTGTGTTCGCCCCAGTTGCTCGTCGATGGGCTCGGCGGGGTAGTGGAATCTCACCGGGCCATCGGGTTCGCCCCGGATGAACTGGCGCACTTCGGGATCGCTGCTGGCCTGCAGCTCGGCAGGGGTTCCACGTGCGATCAGCCGGCCCCCGGAGGTCATGAGGTAGGCGTAGTCGCAGACCGCGAACGACTCGCGTACGTCATGGGTCACCATCAGCGTGGTTGCGCCGGTGGCGTCGTTCAGACTGCGGATCAGGTTGGCGATGACGCCCAGGGAAATGGGGTCCAGCCCGGAGAACGGCTCGTCATACAGCAAGAGCTCGGGGTCCAGCGCAATGGCCCTGGCCAGCGCGATACGCCGGGCCATGCCACCCGAGAGCTGATCGATGCGCAGGTTTGCCGCGCCGCGCAGTCCCACCGCATTGAGCTTCATCAAGACGATGTCGCGGATGGCGGGCTCACCCAGGTCGGTGTGCTCGCGCAACGCGAACGCCACGTTCTCGTACACCGTCAAGTCGGTAAACAGCGCGCCGAACTGCAGCAGCATGCCCAGCCTGCGCCGCAGCGCGTGGAGCTGGGTTTTGTCGGTGGCGTCGAAGTGTTCACCCTCCAGGGTCAGATGCCCGGAACAGGGGGCATGCACCCCCGCGACCAGATGCAACAACGTGGTCTTGCCACAGCCGGAACCACCCAGGATGGCCGTGACCTTGCCACGAGGGAAACGCATGGACACGTCGCTGAGGACCCTCCTGTCGCCGTAGTTGAAAGAGACCTGGTGCAGTTCAACGAAGGCCTCGTCTTGCGTCCCTTCCTGGCAGCGGCTGAGAGGGTGTCCAGCACTGACGGCGGACAGCTCCTGGGACGGTGTGGCGTGGCGACTGGACATGGCTCTGCCCCTTTTTAGGGTGAACATTTGAGAGTTGGATGGTACTTATGCGTAAAAATTGAATCAATAAAGATTCATAAGATACGGTTACGATTTGTTTCTTGATGTAATGGTTCGTACGAGCAGCATGACCCCTGAGGTGGGTGGTGAAGATCGCCAGGGACCCTGATAGGATTCACGCCCTCTTGAATCGGTATTTGGTGAGAACCCTGTGGCAGGCCCGGAGATTCAGGCCGATGACAGCCAACTTCTGGCGTCATTGGCGATGGCGATGGTGGAACACCCGCGAGGCACCTTGATGGAGTTGGCCAGGGCAGTGGGGATCAGCAAGGCCACGCTGTACCGCTATTGCCAGACTCGCGATGCGCTGGTCACCCGTTTGATGGTCCATAGCATGAGCTTGCTGAGCCAGGCGATGCACCGCGCAGCGCTCGATTCGTCGCCTCCCTTGGAGGCACTCGGGCGCCTTAACGCCAATTACCTCGAGCATCGCGAGCTGATCACGTTCCTGATGTATTTCCGACGGGAGAAGTACGCGGCCCAGGACGCGAACAAGGCCTCGGAGTGGGAACTGCGCCTTGATGGGTTCTTCCTGCGCGGCCAGCGCGAAGGGGTGTTTCGCATCGACATCCCGGCGGCGGGCCTGACCGAACTCTGGGCCGCCACGATGATCGGGCTGGTCGATGCAGAGCGACGAGGCCGCATTGCCCGGGCGGGTTTGGCCGGGGTGATCGAACAGGCGTTTCTCGAAGGCGTTTGCGCCCGATAGACCCTGCGGCTGGACAAGGTCGATCGCCTGTCGACCCTGCCCAACGTGGCGCGGTTACATGAGCAAGACGATCCGGCCGAGCCGCCGATGCCCCTGTTCGGCGGCCTTGATGACCGACAGCGCATCCGCGAACGGTGCCTCCAGCCCGATGCAACCATGCAACGTCCCTTCGGCGGACAACCTGGCGATGTCCTCCAGGTTCTTGTAGCCGCTGGTGGAGAACGTCATCCGGTAGCGTCCGGATACCAGGCCCCGCAACACTCTGCCGGGGGTCGGATTGATGTCGATGAAGCGGCCCTTGGGCTTGAGTAGCTTCAGCCCGTCGTCGAGCGTCAGCGTACCGAGGGTATCGAATACCGCGTCGTAGAGACCCTCGGCGGCGAACGAGGCTTTGTCCGAGTACGTCAACGCGGGGTTGACCCCGGCAGCCTTCACGGCGGCCAGCGAGGCAGCGCCGCAGGCGCCGGAAACCTGCGCCCCATGGGCCAGCGCAAGCTGAACCGCGCAGCTTCCCACCGCGCCGCTGCACCCGTGAATGAAGATCCTCGAACCAGGGCCCGCGTCTGCGATGCCTAAGATGGCGGCCCACGCCGTCGTGGCCGGGATCGGGAGGCAGGCGGCCTCGCTGAAGGAGAGTGAGGCGGGCTTGCGTACGACCAGCTTGGCGTTGGCGTCGATGACTTCGGCGAACGCACCTTGCCGGCTGATCTCGGTCGTGCCGAACACCTCGTCGCCCACTTGAAACCCGCTGACCTGGGCACCGATCTGCTCCACCACGCCGGCGAAGTCAGAGCCCATGCCTTGGGGAAATTTCCATCCGCTGACCAGCTTCATGTCGCCGCGCCGCACCTTCCAGTCGAGGGGGTTGAGCGCCGCCGCTTTGACGCGAACGCGGACCCTTTGAGGCGCCAGCGGTGGCAGCGTGTAGTCGGCAAACGACATTTCTTCAGGGCCACCGTAGCGGCCAAATTGCACTCTCTTCATGGACGACTCGTCTTGAGGGGTGTGGGGGAACCGGATGCATCGCTGGGGTTGCTGTGAGTCGTCGTCCGCTCGCTCTCGGCGCTGACGCTGTGGGGCTGGGGACCGCCCAGCACGTGTGCCATCACTGAGGTCTGCCAGTCCAGGTAAGGGTTGAAGGTCAGCCGGGCGTGGATCTTTCCTTCTTCGCGATACCCCCAGTCCGAATACCAGACGGGCACGCCCTGCTCGCAGACCTGCGTGTCTTTTTCACGCAAGCCGTTAAGACAGATGCGCAAGCTGCCGCCGTTGCCGTAGAGGGGATTGTCCGCAGAAAACATCAGGCCCATGTGCGAGAACTGACTGATGTGCCATTCGGGCAGGCGGTCAGGGCGGATCAGTACACGCTGCCGATCCACCAGGCCGTCGGGTTCATCGCCATACCAGACCAGGCGGCTGTCCGGGTGCGTGAAGCGCCGTTGGAAAACCTCGAGCAGGTAATCGGTGTTCAGCACCGAGTCGTGTTGGGCGACCACCATGAAGACCGGCTTGTCATAGGTCCGGTCACGCAACAGTTGGCGCGCATTGGCGCTGGTGCGATAGAACTGGGCGAATCCGTTGGCGGGCACATTGAAGTACTTGAAGGCGTTTTGCATGGGCAGGCTGCCGCCCGGCTTGATAAGCCAGGGTCGGAGGCGGGCCACCGGCGGCGCAAGCCAGTCGAAGGGCGAGCTCTTGAACCCGGGGGAGAACAACACCAACCCGGCGATCTGGGGATGGGCGTAGCCGTATTCGAGCACCAGGTTGGCGCCCGTGGAGAAACCGCCCAGGTAAACGGGGCCCTCGACATCCCGTTGCAGTGCATTGGCCTGCTCCCAGACCACTTGGCGCCATTGTTGCGCGGTGGTTTCCAGCAGGTCTTCGGGACGCGTCCCGTGACCGGGGAGCAGGATGGTCCGCACAAGGAAACCCTGCCTGGCCAGCGGTTGCGCCAGGTCCTGGAACGACCAGGGCGAATCGCCGAGACCGTGCACGAGCAGAATTCCTTTGCGCGGCCTGGCGCCTGCGTCGGATGACGCCGGCCGCCACTCCTGCGGCGCATTCCAGGCCAGCTCGGCGGCCGCGTCGGCAAGCTGGAAGCGGCGGTTGGCCTGGATTCGCTGGATGGTGTCGCGCCGGTAGTCTTCGAAGCTGACCGATGCAACGGGCGGTTCGCTGAAATTCGCCGTGGTGCAGCCGGCCATCAACGCCGCGACCGCCGCCGTCATCGCCAGTAGCGCGCAGCCGACCCACAGGCGTCCCACGACGGGCCATCGACCCGACTCAGGCGAGGTCGGCATGATCTTCGTCAGTCAGCTGGATGTTGGCGGCGGCGACATTCTCGTTCAGATGCTGGATCGAGCCCGTGCCAGGGATCGCCAGCATCGCCGGCGACAACGCCAGCAACCAGGCCAGTGCTACCTGGGAGGGTGTGGCAGCGTGCCGCTTCGCTACTCGGTCCAGCCGCGCCTCGTCGAGGTTGCCCGCGCCTCCGCCCAGCGGAAAGAATGGACAGAAAGCTATGCCTGCCTCCTCGCAGGCCTTGAGCAACCCCAAGTCCTGGCGTCTGGCGATGTGAAAGTTGTTTTGGACCGCCGCGACCGGCGCGATGGCGCGGGCTTGCGTCAGATGACCGTGGTCGATGTTGCTCAGGCCAAGGTGGCGTATCAGGCCTTCCTCGCGCAGCGCGGCCAGCGCTTCGAATCGCTCCGCCAGGGACTCGCCGTGGGGCGGCGACATTTCGCCGATGCGCAGATAGACCAGGTCAAGACGATCCAGGCCCAGGTTTGTCAGGTTCGCTTCAACCAGCCCTCGCATCTGGGAACCCGTTGCCGGACGGTGACTGCCATCTGCATTGAACACCACGCCCACCTTGGTGGCGATCACCAAGTCGGACGGGTAGGGGTGCAATGCCTCGCGGATAAGCGAGTTGGCACGCACGGTGCCATCGCTGCTGCGATAGAAATCAGCCGTGTCGATCAGATTGACGCCCAGTTCCAAGGCACGGCGCAGTACCGCGCGTCCGGTTTCAGGGTCGCGCGCCGGCCCTCGAAAGCCGTTGCAGGGCAGGCGCATGGCGCCAAAGCCGAGCCGGTTGATGGGCAGGTCTGCGCCAAGGCGCCATTGACGTGGATTGAGAGCGGGTGTGTTCATGTTGTCCCTCCGGACAAGGCCTTGGCCGATTCAACGGTCGTTGAAAAACCCCACGTGCTGCGGCGCTCAGGGTTCTCCCTGACGCCTCGATTCGAGGCTTGATGCGCCGTAGAGAAACGTCTGGACGGCATGACCGACGATGTCGTCGATCTCGCTGTCGGACAACAGTGAAGAGCGCAGCCCCGAGGCGGCCAGCAGCTTGGTGTGACCCGACACCAGGCTGATGAAGTGTTCGGCCAGGGTTTTTGCCGGGACCGTGTTCGCCAACCCTTTTCCACTTTCTTGCTGGGTCGCGATCCAGCTGGCCAGGATGTCGACGGCCTTGCCGTAGCTGACATCCCACATCGCCTGGGCAATATCGGGAAAGCGCCTGCCTTCATTCACCAGCAGCCGATGCAGCGCCAGCGTGCGTGGTGCCAGGGCCGTGTCCAGCAGGCGCTTGCCGAGAAGCGGCAGCACTTGCTCTGGCTTGCCGTTGGCGATGTTCAATTGCTCCAGCGGCTTGGCCACTTCTACGCACAGGTTGAGCATCGCTTCCTTGAACAACCCTTCCTTGCCGCCGAAGTGGCTGTAGATGTTGCTGCGCGAGCCGCCCACACGGGCGATCAGGTCGTCGACGGCTACGCCGTCAAAGCCGCGGTCCAGGAACTGTTCCGCCGCGACAGCCAGCAGGTCTCGAAGACGTTGGGCGCCTTTGGCTGTTCGGTGCTTGGGTGGTGTGATGGGCGGAATCGGGGTCATGGCGGGTGTCTGCAAGGGTTAATTACGTATCGTACTGTACAGTACATTTTGTAACCCGCCAACTGTCCGGCCGCGTAATAAACCAGGGGCCCATGGCAAACCTGTGGTGGCGCCTGGTTACATCTTGAAGTGCTGGACCATGGCGTTCAGCTCCGTTGCCAGCAGCCCCAGTGACTGGGACGCACGAGTGGTTTGCTCGGAGCCCGTCGCCGATTGAACCGACAGGTCGCGGATGTTCAGCAAGTTCCGATCGACCGATCGGGCCACGTGGGCCTGTTCCTCGGTCGCGGTAGTGATCATCAGGTTGCGTTGGTTGATGTCGTCGTTGGCGGCCACGATGTCTGCCAGTGCGCTTTGGGTGGCCTGGGCCAGGGAAAGGGTGACGCGGGTCTTTTCACTGCTGCTGAGCATGGTCGATACGGCCAGGTCCGTTTCGCTGCGAATGCCGCTGATCATGAGTTCAATTTCCCGTGTCGACTGCACGGTACGGTGCGCCAGCGCACGCACCTCATCGGCCACCACTGCAAAACCGCGACCGGCGTCGCCGGCACGGGCGGCTTCGATGGCCGCGTTCAAGGCCAGCAGGTTGGTTTGTTCGGCGATGGTGCCAATCACGTCCAGCACTTTGCCAATGCCCTGGGCCTGTTCCGCCAGGCCCTCCACCTGCCTTGAACTCAGCTGCACGTTGTGGGTGAGGGCCTGGATCGCACTGAGGGTCTCGACCATGCGTTGCTGGCCACGAAGCGCGGTGTCCCGGGACGCCACGGACAGTTGCGAGGTGGACAGCGCGTTGCGGGCGACCTCTTCGATGGCCGCGGTCATTTCATTGACTGCCGTGGCCGCTTGCTCGATTTCACCGTGCTGCTGGTGAATGTCCTTGCCGGACATCTGTGTGACCGTGTTCAGTTGCGCCGTGGAGAGGGTCAGTTGGCGTGATGAGCTGGAAATCTGGCCCAGGGTCCGGATCAGGTTGTCCTGCATCGTCGCCAGCGACTCCAGCAGGCGGGTGGCCTCATCGTTGCCGGTAGGGTGGATGGGGTGACTCAAGTCACCTTCGGAAATCGTTCGCGCCGCTTTCACCGCCTGGTTCAGCGGCGTGGTAATGCTGCGGGTCAGCAGCCAGGCCACCAGGATCGTACCAATGCCCACCATGACGATCACCAGGACCACGCCACGCACGGCACGCTGGTAGGCCTCGACGCAATGATCGCCCGCGGCTTCGGCCCCAGCGTTGGAACGGTCGATCAGGTCGTCGAAGTTCTGGGTCATCTGGTCATAGGAGTTCCTGATCGTCATCAGGTATTCCCGGGCGCCGGTCTTGTCGCCTTGACGAGAACGCTTGAGCAATTCGAGATGGTTCTGCGCGTACACATCCAGGCTGGCATTGAAGGCCGCCAGGCGGGCTTTTTCTTCATCGCTTTCAAGCAGTCGAGCGTAGGTCTGCATCTGTTCGCGAACCTGCTGCAGGCGTCCGGCGGTTTTTTCTTCATAGGACTGCATGTCTTGTTCACGGGTGGAGAGGATGTGCTGCATCGACCCCATCCGATAGCGGTTCAACGCGGCGTTCGCCGCTCCCAGCGCACGCACCTGCTGGAGCCAGTTGTCCTTGATCTTGAGCGACTGATCCTGCACTTCGTCAATCTGGCGTAACGCAAAGAGCCCGAGCGCCACGCTCAGGAGGGCAATGATGACGAACCCCAGAACCATGCGAGTGGCAATGGAGAGGTGGCGTAAGCGCATGAGAAATGTCCCTTTCGCAAGTGATGGATCCGGGCACCGCCGGATGCGTTCGACGAGGTCTTGATGCGCCAGCCTGGGGCCTGCGCGGATAAACGTGACGGGCATCCCGAGGCACGAATGCCCCGCAATGCCCGTCACTGGAACGTGCAACGGATCGGCGGCTTGAGGGGGGCTCAAGCACCTGCCTGGAGCGGGAACA
The DNA here is from genome assembly GCA_001023535.1 of Pseudomonas chlororaphis. Classification (NCBI taxonomy): domain Bacteria; kingdom Pseudomonadati; phylum Pseudomonadota; class Gammaproteobacteria; order Pseudomonadales; family Pseudomonadaceae; genus Pseudomonas; species Pseudomonas chlororaphis. The sequence continues at coordinate 5,422,627 of CP011020.1, read as the reverse complement.
GTCCCATGACCAGGCACACGCCTAGAAGCAGGAAACTCAGCGCGAACGCCCATTTGAGGGTGTACTTCTGGTGGTCGCTGAACTCCACGCCCGCCAGCCCGCACAACAGGTAGGTGGAGGCGACCAGCGGGCTGAGCAGGTGCACCGGTTGACCTACCAGCGATGCGCGGCCGATTTCCGCGGGGGAGATGCCGTACACCGCGGCCGCCTTGGCCAGCACCGGAAGCACGCCGTAGTAGAACGCGTCGTTGGACATGAAGAACGTGCCCGGGATACTCGCCAGCGCGGTGATCGGCGCCATGTACGGTCCCCAGGTCTCTGGCAGCATCGCCAGGAAGCTGGCCGACATTGCGTTGACCATGCCCGTCCCCGACAGGATGCCGGCCAGGATGCCGGCGGCGAGGAAGATCGCGATCTGGTTCAAGGCCGTTGGCGCGTGGGCGGAAATTCGTCGGCGCTGGTCATGCATGTGCGGGTAGTTGATCACCAGGGCTATCGAGAACGCGACCATGAACAGGATGGACAGCGGCAGCACTTCCGTGACCAGGCCCGTCATCAAGGCGATGGTCAGCCCGGCGTTCAGCCAGAACAACTTTGGCCGGCGCAGTTCGGCGTTCTCCTCGGACATCGAAGGCAAGCCTTCATCGCCATCATCCTCGAAAAGGGTGGCCGCCGCGCCGGCCGAAAGCCGCAGCTTGCCCAGGCGTTGGCGTTCGCGAATGCCGATGAAACAGGCCAGTGCCATGACGCCCAGGAAGGCCACGACCATCACCGGGATCAGCGGCAGGAACAGGTCCGAGGTGTCGACCTGCAGGGACGCGGCCGCCCGTGCCAACGGGCCGCCCCAAGGCAGGAGGTTGGTCACGCTCGCCGCCAGGATGACCACGCACGTCAGGCACAAGGGGTCCATGCGCAGGCGCTTGAACAACGGCAGCATCGCGGTGATGGTGATCATGTACGTCGTTGAGCCATCGCCGTCCAGCGACACCATGCCCGCGAGCAAGGTGGCGAACAGGACCGCCTTCATCGGGTCGCCGTTGATCAGCGTAATGAACTTGCGAATGATGGGATCGAACAGACCGGTATCGAACATGACCCCGAAATAGAGGATCGCGAACATCACCATGATCGCCGTCGGTGCGACCTTGCGCAGCCCCTCGATCATCATGTCGCCCATCTCCGGGCCGAAACCGGCGATCAGCGCGAATACGATCGGCACTGTGGTCATGGCAACCAAGGGTGACAACCGCTTGGTCATGATCAGGGCCATGAAGGTCACGATCATGCCGTAGCCGAGTAGTGAGAGCATTTGTATCACCTTGACGTAAAGTACAATTATTTTTATGGGATCTGCGCGTCGTGCGCATCAAGGTTCCCGAAGGATTGGAATCTGCCAAGCGGGCATGGCTCGTCGAGGGCCCAGGATGGCTCAACTCATGTGCAGGCCGCCGTTCAGGGAGAAATCGGCGCCGTTGGCGTAGCCGGATTCATCGGACGCGAGCCAGGCGCACATGGAGGCGATCTCCTGGGCGGTGCCGAGGCGACGGGAAGGGATGTCCTGGATGATCCGGTCCATGACCTCGGCGGTGGTGATGGACTTGAGCTTGTCGGTGGCAATGTATCCCGGAGACACGGTGTTCACCGTCACCCCGCGCGGCCCGACTTCCCGCGCCAAGGCCCGGGTGAACCCGCGGATCGCCGATTTGGCGGTGGAGTAGTTGACCTGGCCGACCTGGCCCAACTGGGCGTTGACCGAGGAAATGTTGATCACCCGTCCCCAGCCTCGCTCGACCATTGCATCGATGACCTGCTTGGTCACGTTGAAGAGCGAATTGAGATTGGTATCGATCACGGCGGCCCAATCGTTGGGCTGCATGTCGTGGAACACCACGTTTCGAGCGGTGCCGGCATTGTTGACCAGAACTTCGACCGGGCCGTATTGGCGCTTGATCTCCTCGAAGGCCCGGCGGCAGGAATCCCAGTCGGCCACGTTGCCTTCGGAGGCGATGAAGGAAAACCCCAGCGCTTTCTGCTGGGCCAGCCAGGCATTTTTCAACGGAGAGTTCGGGCCGCATCCCGCGACGACGGTAAACCCGTCTTTTGCCAATCGCTGGCAGACAGCGGTGCCCAGTGTTCCCATGCCAGCGGTGACAAAGGCGATTTTTTTGCTCATGCGTTAACTCCTGTTGTGTTTTCTTGTGGGGAGTAGTGCCGGTGGCGATGAAGGGCCACTGGCCGCTAATAGACTCCACTGCAAATTGTTTTGCAAGCTAACGCAGTACAATTTGCCAAAAAACAGGCGTCTTTTTTTACGAACGGTGGGTGCTCGGCTATCCGTGCGAGGGGTAGCCGAGGGCGGCAGTCGACCTGATCCTGTTGATTTTCCTGCCGTTTATTCGTCCCGGCCTCAGGCGTGCAGCAGGTGCCGAAGCTTCAGTACCGCGCTGTCAGGCGTGGTCAGCACTTCGAGCCCGCTGGCCTTGCTGGCGGCCACCGCAGCGCTGGTCATGGAAAACTGCGCAAAGCACAGCAGGTCGCTGCCTGTGATGTCGCTGGCCCGTTCGCTGATCAGTTGGTCATGGCACGCCTGATTGCCGCGACGCAGCTCATCGAAGGCGTTGTCGCAGACGTAGGTGGCCAACGCCAGCTCCCGACCCTGCTGGCTTGCATGCTGTTCGAATTCCTCGACCATCGACGTGATGGCCTGGGGAAACGTCGCCAACAAGGCCAGCTTGCCGGTCCTGCGCAGCGCTTCTTCGATCATGGCTTCGTTCGGCTTGAGCACCGGGATACTCAGCGCACGTTTGCACTGGTCGATGGCATCACCAAACGCCGAACACGTGAACAGGATGCCGTCGGCGCCCGACGCCGAAGCGTAGCTCGCCAGTTTCACGAAGCGCTCGGTCAAGGCCGGCGTGAGTTCGCCCGCAGCAGCCAGATCGCGGGACAACGAGTCCTCCAGCAGGTTGGCCAGCCTGGCTTCAGGCCACAGGCGCGCGAAGGCGTCACTGATCGGCGCAATGGAGACGGCAGTGGCGTGGATCAGAAAAATCAGCGGTGCAGTCATGTGTTCCCCGGGTCGTAGTGGTGTGATTGTGTGTTATTTTTTCGCAAGGCCTGGCCTGTGGCGACAGCGTCCACTCTGCGTATCGACCCTAACCTTCTTTGATCACTGATAGCCATGAATTCAGCAGAACCGACTCTTGAACCACCCGCGGGCGATCTGTCCAGGGTCAAGGTCAAGATAAAGAAAGACCTGGCGGAGCAACTGGCGCCCAAGATCATCGACATGGCCCGCGCCCGGTCGATGCGTGCCGGTGACCCCCTGCGCGAAGAATCTTTCGCCAAGGAGCTGGGGGTTTCCCGCTCGCCGATACGCCGTGGATTCGCCTTGCTCGCCGAGCTTGGCCTGGCCGTCAAGGAGCCCAACCGCGGGTACTTCCTGACCGCTGACGCGCGGGGTATCGACAGCGGCAAGTTGCCGTTGGAGGTCGATCCGTTCGAAGACTTCTACCTGCGGGTGGTCGACGACGTGCTCCGTGGCGATATTCCCACGACGTTTTTCGAAGCCGAGCTGATGCGCAAGTACGCAGTGCCTCGTGGGCAACTGCTGAAGGTGCTCAGTCGCCTGGCCAACGAAGCCATGGTCGAGCGCAAGCCCGGGCAGGGCTGGGAGATCAATAGTTTCCTGCACGACTCCAAGGCCCATATCCAGAGCTACCGCTTTCGCATGGCCATCGAGCCTGCGGCCTTGCTCGAACCCGGCTACGTGGTGGACAAGGTGGCCTTCGCCAAGGCGCGCACGGCGCAGCAGCAATTGCTCGACGGCGACATCTTCAAGCTGTCGCGCTCGCAGTTGTTCCAGATCGGTGCACAGTTGCACGAGCTGATCGTCCGTTGTTCGGGCAACGCATTCTTTCTTGAAGCCATCCGCCGCCAGAACCAGTTGCGTCGCTTCATGGCCTACAAGGCCAACGTGGATCGGCCTCGGTTGATCAACCAGTGTAAAGAGCACATCCAACTCCTGGACTTGATCGAAAGTGGGCAGCGTGAAGCGGCTGCGGATTTTTTGCGCAACCACCTCGATGTCGTCGGCCGGCAAAAAACTGAAAAAGAAGCCAGGGACGAGCTGGAGCACCAGCGCAGCCTTGAGGTTTCCGCCCGCCGTTAAGTCGTCTCTGCACGCCTGTCGTCTCCTGTCGCCCCCGTTTTGCGTCCGGCCAGCTTGCCAGTGCGACATCGGACGCTCGTGGGATTCAAGCATTGCGCAAATTGTATATTCATGCAATAAAATGCAATCTGTCGACCTGCGAAGGCGATAGCGTCCGGGTTCATGGCCTTGGCGGGGCCCGTGAGCAGTGCTCCGGTCTTCGTTCAAAATTGTACGTTGTGGTGACGATGTACATAAAAGGTCGTTTCAGTCCCGGCAAACACATCCGCTCAATAAAAAGGTAAGGGGTTAGCGATGCGCATTTTGGTACTTCCTGGTGATGGTATCGGTCCGGAAATCATCGAGTCTTCGATGTCGGTTCTCAAAGCAGCCAATCAGAAGCTCGGCCTCGGGCTGACATTCGACTATGACGATGTCGGCTTTGCCAGCTTGAGCAAATACGGCACCACCCTGCGCGAAGAAGTGCTGGAAAAGGCCAAGGGCTACGACGGCATCATCCTCGGCACCCAATCCCATGCGGATTACCCGGCGCCTGAAAAGGGCGGTCGGAATGTGTCGGCCGGCTTCCGGATCGGCCTGGACCTCTATGCCAACGTCCGGCCAGCCCGTACCCGACCGTTCCTGGCCTCGAACATGAAGGAAGGCAAGGTGATGGACCTGGTGATCATGCGCGAGGCCACCGAGGGGTTCTACCCGGATCGCAACATGAGCCGTGGCTGGGGTGAGGTGATGCCGACGCCGGACATGGCCCTGTCCACGCGCAAGATCACCCGCGACTGCAGTGAGCGCATCGCTCGCCGGGCGTTCGAACTGGCCATGAAGCGCGGGAAGAAAGTCACCGCCATCCATAAGGCCAACAGTTTCCACATGACCGACGGCCTCTTCCTGGAGTGCGTTCGGGACGTGGCCAGGGAGTTTCCGCAGGTTGTCCTCGACGACTTGCTGGTCGACGCCTCGACCGCTCACCTGGTGCGCAACCCGGAGCGTTTCGACGTGCTGGTCGCGACGAATTTCTATGGCGATATCCTCAGCGACCTGGCCAGCGAGTTGTCCGGCAGCCTCGGGCTTGCGGGCTCGATGATGGCCAGCGATCACCATTGCTGTGCCCAGGCCCAACATGGCTCGGCACCGGACATCGCCGGCCAGGACAAGGCCAATCCGGTGTCGATGATCCTTTCCGTCGGCATGTTGCTGGCGTGGATGGGCGAGCACCACGGTCGGCCGGCCTTGATCGACGCCGCGCAGGCAATCGACAAGGCGGTCGATGCCGTGCTGGAGGACCCTCGCCAGCGCACCCCTGACCTTGGCGGCGCCTTCGGGACCCAGGCCTTCGGCAACGCGGTCGCGAACCTCATCCTGGGCTGAGCGGCGAGGACGCCGCATCGGCCATGGCGGCCGGCGGCTGTCGGATAACTACATCGGCCTGGTCCCGCACCCACTTCAGGCGAGACCGGGCCCGAGGAGCGAACAGTGAGTCAATTACTACTGGGTTGCATCGCCGATGATTTCACCGGCGCAACGGACCTGGCCAGTACCCTGGTGAGCGGCGGGATGCGAACGTTGCTGGTGATCGGCATTCCACAGGGGCCCCTGCCGGCGGACATCGATGCGGTCGTGATCGCCCTGAAAAGCCGGACCATTGCCAGCGAGGCCGCCGTCAGCCAGTCATTGCAAGCGTTGCAGTGGCTGCGCGGGGCGCAATGTCGGCAGTTTTTCTTCAAATACTGCTCGACCTTCGACTCCACTCCCCAGGGCAACATCGGCCCTGTCGCCGACGCCTTGGCGCAGGCTCTGGGCGTGTCGTTCGTCGTGGCGTGCCCGGCGTTTCCGGAGAACCAGCGCACCCTGTTCCAAGGGCACTTGTTTGTCGGCGATGTGCTGTTAAGCGAGTCAGGCATGCGCAATCATCCGCTGACGCCCATGACCGACGCCAACCTGGTGCGCGTGCTGCAACAGCAGACGGGCAGGGCGGTGGGGTTGGTTGCGCACGGGGTCGTCAGGCAAGGCGCGGACGCTATCTCAGCTCGCTTGCAGTCTCTCCAGGCCCAGGGTTTCGGCTACGCCATCGTCGATGCCATCGAAGATGAGCATCTGCATGCGATTGGCACGGCGCTGGCCCACCATCCGCTGATCACGGGGGGCTCCGGCGTGGCCCGGGGCTTGCCCGGCAATTTCCGGCGCGCCGGTTTACTCGGTGAAGCTCAAGCTGCCTCGGTGCTGCCCGTGCTCGAAGGGTTCGGTGCGGTGGTGTCGGGCAGTTGTTCGTTGGCAACCAACGGGCAGGTCGAGCATTGGCGCAAGGAGAGGCCAAGCTTCGCCATCGATCCGTTGCAGTTGGCCAATGGGCAGGACTTGGTGCGCGCCGCCCTCGAATGGGCCCAGGGCCTGCTCGCGGCCGGGCCGGTCTTGATCTACGCCAGCGCTGCTGCCGATTCGGTGAACCGTGCCCAACAGGCACTTGGCGTTGAAGCCGCCGGCCAGCTCGTGGAAGAGGCCTTGTCCGCCATCGCCGTGGGGCTCTACAACCTGGGCGTGCGTAAATTGGTGGTGGCGGGTGGCGAAACGTCTGGGGCGGTCGTCAAGGCGCTCGGGATCAAGGCCCTGAGAATCGGCACCACGATCGACCCCGGTGTGCCCTGGACCCTCGGCCTGCGAGACGATCCGCTGGCGCTGGCACTCAAGTCGGGCAATTTCGGCTCGGTCGATTTCTTCGAGAAGGCGTTGGCCTGTGCGCCTTAGGGCGTTGTTCACCTCACTGGGGCGGTGGTGGGCGACCCCGGTCGTCGGTGCGGCGGGCGCCTGGCTGGCCAGCGTCTTCCATTGGCCGCTGCCCTGGATCATTGGCTCGATGCTGGCGGTCATCCTGGTGCGTTGCCTGGGTGGGCCCCTGGGGGAAATACCCTATGGCCGCCTGTCAGGCCAATGGATGATCGCTACCTCCATCGGCCTGCATTTCACACCGGCGGTGCTGGAGCAGATCCTCGGGCATTTCGTGATGATGGCGTCCGCGGCGGTCCCGACGATGCTGCTGGCACTGCTGGGCATCGCCTTCATGCAGCGCAGGGGCATGGACCTGACCACTGCATTCTTCGCGTTCATGCCGGCGAACTTCTCCGAGATGATCCAGGCCGGCATCCGGCACAAGGCCAACGTCAGCCAGATCGCCGCTGCGCACAGCATGCGCCTGGTGCTGATCGTCCTGTGCGTGCCGCCGGCGATGTTCTTCACCGCTCAGGTCTCACCCTCGGTGGTTCCCGCGCGCCTGCCAAGTGACTGGCATTGGTTGCTGCCGCTCCTGGCAGGCGGGGCGCTCACGGCCGTCATCTGGAAGCGCTGCCGGTTGCCCAACCCCTGGATGTTCGGCCCCATGGCCTGCTGTGCCGTGGTCACGGCTGCCTGCAACGTGCAAACCGCATTGCCGGTGGAGCTCAGTCACTATGGGCAGTTGATGATTGGCTGCGCCCTGGGCGGTTACTTCGACCGGCAGTTCTTCCGCTCCTCTCCGGCCTTCCTGCTCAAGGTGTCGGTGTTCACGGTGATCATGATCATGTCGACCGTGGGGCTGGCGGCGCTCATCGGGCTTTGGCTTCATGTCCCGCTGATGACGCTGGCCCTCGGGATGATGCCGGGCAGCAGCACGGAAATGTACCTGACCGCCGAAGCATTGAACCTGGCCGTGGGGGTGGTGACCGCGATGCAGATCATGCGGCTTGTCGTGGTGATGCTCTGTGCCGAGCCGATCCATGGCGCATGGCTGAAGTATCTGCGCAATCGCCGCATGTGAGGCCGGAAAACCACGGCGCGGCCCCGGCAGGCACTGTTGCATCCGGGGCGCGAGGGCGCCGGCGTCACCAGTTGGCGGCGAAAACGCTGCGCAACTCCTCGATCGCGCGCTCGTCCAGCGGTGCCGGCTTGGGGTCGCTCATCAGCCAGAGCTTTGCCGTCTCCTCCAGCTCCTCCAGCGCGAAGCTGGCCTTCGATACCGAACTTTCCCACACCACCGGGCCAAGGCGCTCCAGCATCACGCCCCGCACACGCTGTGCCCATAGCGCCACTTGCGCGGCGACCTCGGGCGAGCCCGGCCGTTGATAGGCGATCAGGGGAATGTGCCCGACCTTCATCACTTGATAGGGCGTCAAGGGCGGGAGGATGTCGTCGTCGTGCCAGACGCCTGCCAGGGTCAGCGCCACGAGCGCGGTCGAATGGGTGTGCACGACGCCGTTGACGGTTGGATTGCGGTCGTACACCTGCCGGTGCAGCGCCAAGGTCTTGGACGGCTTGCTGCCGGAGACCCAACTGCCGACCCGGCTGACTTTGGCGATCTGCGCGGGCTCCAGCCGGCCCAGGCAAGCGTCCGTCGGGGTGATCAGCCAGCCATCTTCCAGGCGCGCACTGATATTGCCGGCGCTGCCAACGGCATAGCCGCGGGCATACAGGCTTGCGCCAACGGTGCAGATTTCTTCGCGCAGTTGTTGCTCGTGATGACTCATCGTGGGTGTTCCTCGGTGGCCGTGACAGCGCCGTGCTCGGGGTCGAGTGGGCCTGGGGCGTCGGTTGATGATGCACGCCGCGCCAGGATGGGGGATTTTTCCGCCAACGAGCCGCTCAGGTGCTGGCTCATCAGGCGCGCCGCCTCGACGTTGTCACCCTGTTCCACTCGCTCGATCATCTGGATGTGTTCGGCGCACTGTTTGTAGAAGCGGTTGCGGTCGATCATCGAGCGGTATTCGATCAGCCGCCGCATGTTGTTCATCTGCACCAGGATCATGTGGTAGAGCGGGTTGCCCGAGAGCTGGATGAACGCTTCATGGAAGCGAATGCCGCTTTTGAGCAGCACGTCGGCGGGCAGGGTCTCGATGCCGCCGTCGAGCAGGCTCTGCTGCTCTTTCTTCAACTGCAGAAGTTTGCTGGCATCAGGCTGGTAAGTCTGTTCCAGCAGCGCCGCGGGTTCGATCAGCGAGCGCACCTTGTAGATCTGTTCGAGGCTTTCCGGGGTCTTCGCCACATCCAGCAAGCGCCAGCCGTAACCGGGTTTCGGCGTCACCCAGCCGACGTTCGCGGCACGGTTGAGCACGTCGACGACCTGGGCTTTTGTCAGGTCGTAGCGCGTGCGCAGCATGTGTTCGGTCACTTCTGCGGGAATGGCGTTGTTCAGCCAATCCTCGGAGAGGCGGTAATAGGCTTCCGGCTCCTCCAACGGGACCCCTTCATCGTGGATATTTGTCACGGGGACCAGGGCGTCGAGAACGAAGAAACCACGATTGGGCCGTTGTTCGAGGGCCGATTGGTCCGCCAGCAGCACCAGTGCCTCGCGGGCAGGCGAACGCGAGACGTTGAACTGGTCAGCCACTTTCTGCGCGCTGAGATGATCGCCCGTGGCCAATTCTCCGGTCTGGATTTTCTGCCGGATCTGTGCGGCGATTCGTTGCACCAGGGCGCTTGAAGCCATGTCTGTCGTTACTCAAGGCATTGAGGGAAGGTTGACCTTGCTTCGGCCTCGCTGGACCGGAAAGGTATTTCGCAAGTATTGCATTTTGGTGCACCAATATGAAATCTGCTTGGAGATTTCAGCCGATGGGAGCCATCGCAGGCGTTAAGTTATCCGATTTTTCATAAAATTGTACTTTGTTGCCTTGCAAAGCAATTTAGACTGACGTCTAGTAGGCATGCGGGCTCGCCAGCCCGATGGATCAACGACCGCAAGGCACTCACGCCAGCCTCTCCACCAGGAATCAACGGGTGCGATACGACATTACCAGCCTGGACCTTTTCATCACCGTCGCCGAAGAGCGCAACCTGACCCATGCGGCCCGGCGCCGGCACCTGGCGGTGTCGGCGATCAGCAAGCGCATTTCCGAGCTCGAAGCCCAGGTGGGCTCCTCGCTGTTGATACGTAACGCACGGGGCGTGGACCTCACGCCGGCGGGACAATCGCTGCTGTTCTATGCCCGCCAGGTCAAGCAGACCCTTGAGCAACTGGACCATGAACTGGGCGACTACGCCACCGGCGTCAAGGGCCATGTCCGTATCCATGCCATCACCTCGGCGCTCTCCCAGTTCCTGCCGGACGACGTGTCGCGTTTCGTGGCGCTCTATCCGCAGATCAAGTTCGACATCGAGGAACGGGTGGGGTCGGCGGTCATCCGGGCCGTGGCCGATGGTCGTGCCGACCTGGGCATCATCGCGGCCCAGACGCCGGCCCAGGGCCTGGAAACCCTGCCTTATCGCGATGATGAACTGACCCTGGTCGTGCCGGGAGGCCACCCGTTGGCGGCCCGCGAGTCGGTGCGTTTCAAGCAGGTCCTGGCCCATGAGTTTGTCGGGCCGCACCTGGAAAGCTCGATGCACACGCTGCTGACCGACGAGGCGCAAAAGCTGGGCAGGGCGCTCAAGCTCAGGATCCGTATCAGCAGCTTCGACTGCATGTGCCGCATGGTGTCGACGGGCCTGGGGCTCGCCGTGCTGCCACGCAGCGTGATCAACCAATACCTGCGCAGCCACAGGCTCAAGGCCGTGACCCTGGATGAACCTTGGGCGCGCCGTTCGCTGTTGCTGGTCTGCAAGAAATACGACACCGCTTCACCCACCCTCAAAGCCTTGATCGAACACCTGAGTCATCGCCACGACACCAGAGCGTTCTCCGATAGAGAACGCTGACGTGGCAATTGATCAATTTTCACCCGCAGGGGTTGCTCCTACTATCGGTTGATCAGCGGTAACGACTGGTTAACCCGAGCCCCGCGACCTTATAAAAAAGCCTGAGCGATAGAGCATGACCGAGACTGCCCGCGACTTCATCAATCATCTGCAGATCGATGGCACACCCTATGCCTACATCGATTTGAACAAGATGTTCTCACCCCAGCAGCTATCGAAGCTGCCTTATTCGATACGCATCCTGCTGGAGAACGTCGCGCGCTGTTCCCCTCAAGCGCTGCCCTCGGTCATGGCGCGTGCCATTGGCGAGGGCCCTGATTGCGAGGTGCCTTTCCAGCCAAACCGGCTGATGTTCCACGACACCACATGCCTGCCGGCGCTGGCGGATTTCGCCGGGATGCGCGATGTGGTGGCCGAGCTGGGCGGCGATCCGCAAGCGATGAACCCGTTGATCCCTGCCGTCCTGACGATCGACCATTCGGTGATCGTCGAGCATTACGCCGAGGCCGATGCCGTCGAGCAGAACCTGGACATCGACTTCCGACGCAACAGTGAGCGTTACCGCTTCATCAAGTGGGCGCAGAAGAGCCTGGACAACTTCGGGGTGATTCCCCCTGGCACCGGCATCATCCATCAGATGAACATGGAAGCGCTGGCGCAGGTGGTCTGGGAAAGTCGCAGCGAAGACGGCCAGCGTCTGCTGCACCCGGACGACATGGTCGCCACCGACAGCCATACGCCGATGATCAACGCGATTGGCGTGCTGGGTTGGGGCGTGGGCGGCCTGGAAGGGCAGGCCGCGATGGTCGGCGAGCCGGTGCCGATCAGTTTCCCGAAAGTGGTGGGCATCCGCGTGACCAACGCCCTGCGCCCCGGTGTCACCGCCACCGACCTGTCGCTGCATGTGGCCGAGATCTTGCGCAAGCGCTCGGTGGTCGGCAAGTTCGTCGAGTTCACTGGCCCTGGGTTGTCTTCGTTGAGTTGGGCCGCTCGCGGCACGGTCTCGAACATGGCACCTGAGTACGGCGCCACGGTGGTGTTCTTCCCGTTCGACGACGAGACGCTGGCGTACTTGAAACTCAGCGGTCGTTCCGAGTCTTTGTGCAACCGTGTCGTGGGCTACATGCGCGCCCAACCGTTGTGGCGCCGCGACGCGTTGCCCGAACCCCGGTTCGATGAATGGATCGAGTTGGACCTCGACAGTATCGAGCCGAGCGTGGCCGGACCTCACCAGCCGCACCAGCGGCGAAAACTGTCCGATGCCGCGGCGTCGTTTCGCAACGAAGTCATGGGGGGCGCCAACCTGATTGCCGGGCCGGTCGAGCAGACGTTCTTCGAGCCTTCCTTCAAGGAGCCGATCACCCATGGCGCGGTGGTCATGTCCGCGATCACCAGTTGCACCAACACCGCAAACCCGTCGCAGATGATCCAGGCCGGTCTGTTGGCGCGCAAGGCGCGCCAGTTGGGTCTGCACCGCAAACCTTGGGTCAAGACGTCGCTGTCCCCGGGCTCCAGGGTGGTGGCCGACTACCTGGCGGATGCCGATCTGCTGGAAGATTTCCGCGCGCTGGGCTTTGACCTTGCCGGCTTTGGTTGCATGACCTGCATCGGCAACTCGGGGTCACTGCAGACGCAGGTCGAGCAGTTTGCCGACCAGGGCCTGAAGGGTGTCGTGGTGTTGTCGGGTAACCGCAACTTCGAGGGTCGGGTCAACCCCAAGGTGCCTGCCGGCTACCTGGCGTCCCCGGCCCTGTGCGTGGCCTACGCCATCGCCGGCACCATCGATATCGACCTGGAATCCCAGGCGCTGGCCACGGACCGCGAGGGCAGCCCGGTGTACCTGCGTGACCTGATGCCGTCGGATGCCGAGATTGCCGCGCAAGTGGTCAAGGTGGTCAAGCCTGAGTTCTTCCAGCAACGCCTGGCCAAGGTGTGGGACGGCACGCATCATTGGCAGTCGTTGTCGGCGGAAGGGAGCGTGCAGTTCCCGTGGAGCCCGGATTCGACCTACCTGCGCCGCCCGCAATACCTGGCCGATATCAGCGCCGAGCCGAAGTCCAGCCTGGCCATCCGCGCGGCGCGCACCTTGCTGGTGTTGGGCGACAACGTCACCACCGACCACATCTCGCCGGCCTACTCGATTCCCGCCGATAGCCTGGCCGGCCAATGGTTGCTGGAGCGTGGCGAACACCCCGAGGACCTGAACCAGTATTCCACGCGTCGCAGCAACCACGAGGTGATGCTGCGTGGCGCGTTCACCAACAAGGCCGTGAAGAATCGCCTGTTGGGCGACAGCCATCCGGGCCTGGGGGCCTGGGCCTGGAACGCCGACCACACCCAGTGCCTGCCGTTGTTCGAGGCTGCCCAGAGCTATGCCAGCCAGCACACGCCCATGCTGGTGTTCGCCGGCATCAACTATGGCGCCGGCTCCAGCCGCGACTGGGCGGCCAAGGCCCAGGCCCTGCTGGGGGTGAAGGCCGTCGTGGCTCGGAGCATCGAGCGTATCCACCGCAGCAACCTGATCGGCATGGGGGTCATCCCCCTGCAATTCATGCCCGGGCAGTCGGTCGACGATCTGGCATTGCAGGGCGACGAGCGCTTCGACTTTTTCGGCCTGGATGACCTCGATGTGGGCGACAACCCCGTGAGCATGGTGATGCAGCGGGCCAACGGCGAGTCGTTGCAGGTGTCGCTGAACGTGCGTATCGACTCCCTCCAGGAGATTCGCTACCTGGTCAACGGCGGTGTGCTGCCGTTCGTGATCCGCAAGGTGGTCCAGCGCACGCAGCGGCCCGTCATCTGATACCCGGAGAATGCCCCTATGTTTGCCTATGTTGGATCAAGAACCACGCGCGAGCGCAACGCTCGCGGCGAGGGCATCAGTGTCTACAAAGTGGACCAGGAGCAGGGCACGCTGGCGCTTGTCCAAGTGGTCAAGGCGCTGGTGAACCCGTCTTTCCTGGCCTTGAACAAGGCCGGTGACCGGCTCTACACCGTTCACGGGGACCAGAGCGGCGTGAGCGCCTTCAGCATCGACAAGACGACCGGCAGGCTGACCTTCCTCAACCGGCAGGGCTGCGAAGGCCAGAACCCGGTGCACCTGGCGCTGGACCCTGGCGAGCGATTCCTGGTGGTGTCGAACCACCTTACCGGCTCGCTGGCAGTGCTGAACGTGGAAGAGGACGGGGCGCTCGGGGTGGTCAACCAACTGCTCGAACTGGAAGGACCGATTGGCCCTCATCGGGTCGAGCAGCCGTTCTCCAAGCCGCATTTCAATGTCTTCGACCACACCGGCCAGTTCGTGCTGGTGCCGGACAAAGGCCTGGATCGGGTGTTCAGCTTTCGATTCGACGCGGGCCAGTTGTACCCGGCCGCCCAACCCTTCGTGGCGACTCGCGAGGGGGCTGGGCCGCGGCACCTGGCGTTTCACCCCCACGCGCCGTTTGCCTACGTGATCAACGAACTGGACAGCACCGTCACCACCTATCGCTTCGACGCTCGGACGGGGGCACTGGCAGCGCTTCAGAACCTGCCGTCGTTGCCTGCGACCTTCACCGGCAACAGCCGGGCGTCGGAAGTCGAAGTGGATCGCAGCGGCCGTTTTCTCTACGCCTCCAACCGGGGTTACGACAGCGTGGCGGTGTTTGCCATCGATCCGGACAGCGGTTTGTTGAGCCCGGTGCAATTCACGCCCACCGACGGCAAGACGCCCCGTTTCTTCGCGCTCACACCCAATGGGCAGTTTCTTTTCGCACTCAACGAAGACAGCGACACCCTTGTCTCGATGGCCGTGGACCCGGACACGGGTGGCCTTGCCAGGACAGGGTTTTCGGTTTCGACGGGCAGCCCTGTCTGCATGGTCTTCTCGCCCTGAGCGTTCTGATCCACCCCCTGCAATGACACCAGCAGGTTACCGCCTGCTTCAACGAGGTCGCCATGAACAATAACAAGCCTGATGAAGCCGCGATCGTTCGCAAGGTTACCCTGCGAATCATCCCTTTCGTTTTCCTGCTCTACATCGTCTCCTATCTCGACCGTGCCAACATCGGCTATGCCGCCCTGCAAATGAACAAGGAGCTCGCCCTGTCCAGCGAGGCCTTCGGTTTCATCTCGGGGATCTTCTTCATCGGCTACTTCCTGTTTGAAGTGCCGAGCAACGTGATGTTGAACAAGTTCGGCGCCAGGGTCTGGATCGCCCGCATCCTGGTGACCTGGGGTTGCATCGCCGCCCTGACCGCGTTCGCGCAGACCGCCAACCAGCTCTACATCCTGCGTTTTTTCCTCGGTGTGGCCGAGGCCGGTTTTTTCCCGGGCATCATCGTCTACCTGACCTTCTGGTTTCGCGCCAAGGAACTGGCCACCACGGTGGCGTTGTTCACAGCGGCGATCCCGGTGAGCTACATCATCGGCGCGCCCATGAGCACTTGGATCATGGACAACGTCAGCTGGTTCGACTGGAGCGGGTGGCGCTGGATGCTGTTCCTGGAAGGCATTCCCGCGGTGTTCCTCGGTGTTGCCTGCTTCTTCTACCTGACGGACCGCCCCGAACAGGCCAAATGGTTGAAGCCTGAGGAGCAGCAATGGTTGATCGCCGAGTTGGAGCGCGATCGCCTGAGCCGCAAGGACGTCAAGAGCCTGGGCGTCTACAAGACCATGACCCACCCCAAGGTCCTGTACCTGGCGTTCATCTATTTTGTCTACCAGTGCGGCAGCCTCGGCGTCGGCTACTGGATGCCACAGATCATCAAGGGCTTTTCCGAGTCACTGACCCATACGCAGATTGGCCTGATCGCAATGCTGCCGTACATCGTCGCCACGGCGGCGATGATTCTCTGGTCGCGGCATTCGGATCTGCGCAATGAACGCAAGCTGCATTCGGCCCTTCCATTGTTGATGGCCGCGCTGGGCCTGGTCGGTGCGGCGGTGCTGGGCAATCCATTCCTGGCCATGGCGATGATCTGCATTGCGCTGTCCGGGCTCTACAGTTTCAAATCACCGTTCTGGGCCTTGCCGACGCTGTTCCTGGACCGCGCCACGGCGGCGGTGTCCATTGCGGTGATCAACTCCATCGGCAACCTTGGCGGCTTCGTCGGGCCGTCGCTGATCGGCCTGGTCAAGGGCACCAGCCACAGCGCCGCCAATGGTTTGTTGTTCCTCAGCGCGTTGTTGCTTATTGGCTTCCTGATGACGCTGTTCATGCGGGTGACCAACCGGCCAGCGCCCGACGCCGGGGCGGCCTTGGGGCGCCAGGCCCATTGAGACTGACGCCTTGTCCAGGCAAGGCTTTCACTGAACCAGGAGCAAGCAATGAGTGTTATCAGCCAAGCGGTAATCGATCAGTTGGCGCCGCAAGGCCTGCTGCGGGCAGCCATCAACTTTGGCAATCCGGTGCTGGCGCAAAAGGCTGGGGATGGATCGCCCCAAGGGGTGTCGGTCGCCCTGGCACGGGCGCTGGCCGAGGAACTCGGCGTACGCCTGGAGATGATCACGTTCGATGCGGCCGGCAAGGTCTTCGCGGCACTGGAGGAGGGGGTATGGAACGTCGCCTTCCTGGCGATCGAGCCGGTGCGTGAGGAGCAGATTGCGTTCAGCGAACCCTACGTGATCATCGAAGGGACATACCTGGTGGCTGCGGACTCGCCTTACCGGCAGGTGGAAGACCTGGACCGGCCGGGCCTGCGGTTGGCCGTCGGCAAGGGCGCGGCCTACGATCTGTTCCTTTCCCGGACGCTGGAGCATGCGCAGCTTGAGCGCGCACCGACATCCGCGGGCGCGGTGGATCTGTATGTTGAACAGGGCCTGGATGCGGCGGCCGGCGTACGCCAGCCCTTGGAGCAGGTCGCGGCGCGCAACCCACGGTACCGGGTCCTCGACGGCGCGTTCACGTCCATCCGGCAGGCGATGGCCGTGCCACGTCGCTGCGAAGCCGCAGCGGCCTACGTCCGGGATTTCATCGAGCGTAAGAAAGCCGAAGGCTTTGTCCACGCCGCATTGGCCGCCAGTGGGCAGGCTGACGTGACGGTGGCGCCGTCAGCGTGAAGTGAGAGGAGGGTGGGGCTAGCGCTTTCGAAAGCAACCTCACCCCCCTAGGTTGTGTACGAAACAGTTTGAAACGCAGGTTAGGCAAGGCAAAAACCGGCGAGGAACGACCGGGGTCGCGCTCGACTTGACTGGTTGTCAATGAGCATTCCGAGCCGGTTTTTAACGCCGCATAACCAAGTTTCAGGCTATTTCGTACATAGCCTAGGGCAAACCCGTCAGGTCACCACGCGATAGCACGGGACATACGCCGCGCCGCCGGGCAGTTTCATGCGGTGCTGGGCGACGAAGGCCTGGAGCAGGCGGTCGAGGGGTTCCATGATGGCGGGGTCGCCGTGGATCTCATACGGCCCGTGTTCCTCGATCAGGCGAATGCCCTTGTCCTTGACGTTGCCTGCCACGATGCCCGAGAACGCCCGGCGCAGGTTGGCGGCCAGTTCGTGGGGCGGCAAGTCGCGGCTCAGGCCCAGGCTGGCCATGTTGGCGTGGGTCGGGTCGAACGGGCGCTGGAAGCCTTCGTCGATCTTCAGCAACCAATTGAAGTGGAACGCGTCGTTGCGCTCGCGGCGGAACTGCTTGACCTCCTTGAGGCCCTGGGTCATCTGCCGCGCCACTTCGGCCGGGTCATCGATGATGATCTGGTAATGCTTCTGCGCCGCTTCGCCCAGGGTCGCGCCGACAAAGGCGTGCAACTGGTCGAGGTACGGCGCCGCGCTTTTCGGCCCGGTGAGGATCACCGGGAAGGGCAGGTCCTGGTTGGACGGGTGCATCAGGATGCCCAGCAGGTAGAGGAACTCTTCCGCGGTGCCGGCACCGCCCGGGAAAATGATGATGCCGTGGCCGACGCGCACGAAGGCCTCCAGGCGCTTCTCGATGTCCGGCAGGATCACCAGCTCATTGACGATCGGGTTCGGCGCCTCGGCGGCGATGATGCCCGGTTCGGTCAGGCCCAGGTAGCGACCACCGTGGATGCGCTGCTTGGCGTGGGCAATGGTGGCGCCTTTCATCGGGCCCTTCATCACGCCCGGACCGCAGCCGGTGCAGATGTCCAGGCTGCGCAGGCCCAGCTCGTGGCCGACTTTCTTGGTGTACTTGTATTCTTCGGTGTTGATCGAGTGCCCGCCCCAGCACACGACAATCTTCGGCTCCACGCCAGGGCGCAAGGTGCGGGCGTTGCGCAGCAGGTGGAAGACGTAGTCGCTGATGCCCTGGGACGAGCTGAGGTCGATGCGCTGGCTGTCCAGTTCGTTTTCGGTGTAGACGATGTCGCGCAGGGCGCTGAACAGCATTTCCCGGGTGCTGGCGATCATTTCACCGTCGACGAAGGCATCGGCCGGTGCGTTCAGCAGCTCCAGGCGCACGCCACGGTCCTGCTGGTGAATACGGATCTCGAAGTCCTTGTAGGCTTCGAGGATGGTCTTGGCGTTGTCGACATGGGCGCCGGTATTGAGGATAGCCAGGGCGCACTGGCGGAAGAGGGTGTAGATACTGCCGGAACCGGCTTCACTCAGTTGCTGGACTTCGCGCTGGGACAAGGTCTCCAGGCTGCCCTTTGGGCTTACCGAGGCATTGATTACATGTCTTTGAGTCATTCAGCGTTCCTTGAAAACGATGCCGTGCACACAGAGGCGGCATCTTGAAAAATACGTCCACGGGCAAAGATCGCACGATCCTTGCGGTATCGCCATGGGCTTTGATCCGGATCCTTCGGATCGGTTGCCGCACACAATGCGCCCCAGCATAGCTAAATCGACCGGGCAGGCGATAATGCGCGACTCTTTTCATGCCATACAAGGAAATTGCCCCGCGATGTTCGAGATCAAACCGTGGGACGCCGGGATCTACCGGCAGCAGACCCGACGCAGCACCTTCATCCTGGCCGTGACGTTCCTGGCGCTGGCGATGTTGCTCTCCAGCCTGGCCGTGATGTTCTTCGGTACGCCCGGAGGCGACAACCTGCGCTTCAATCTGGGGGGCGTGATTGTCGCGGTGCTGGCGATGGTCGCATTGCTGCGCGGGTACTTCTGGTCGCAGCCGTGGATGGCTGCGGCGGTGTACGGCTGGCAGCTCAAGCGCAGCCTGATGAGTGTTACCAATGTCATGCACCAGGTGAAGGCCGGCGTGCAGGCCGAGGACCCGGCGGCGATGAAACTGCTGCGGTTCTATCACCTGGGTCTGGCCCAGATGCATCAGCTGGACGCCAACTCCAGCGACCAGGGCTCGTTGGCCCGCGAAGCCGATGACCACCTGGCGAAGATGCAGGCGCTGGGCCTGGAGGGCGAACAACCTCGCCTGGATCCGGCCTGGATCGAAGCGGTTAAACGCGTGCCGGGCGGGCGTTGATCGGCCCGGAGGCAGGCACTGGGTCGAGGGGATCCGCCCGTCGGTTGGTCGCCAGGAAAATCAAACCGGCGTGACCGAGCGTCATTCTCATGTCCTGTCATGGACAGGAGAAACGACATGCCAGGTAAAAGCGTTTATTCAACGTGGGCAGTGCTGTGCGCAGCAGCGGTCGGCTTGACCGGCTGCGCGGGCGGTAACACCGACTCGCCAGTGAGCGCGCCGGGAGTGGCGAAAACGCCGACCACCGCGGCGCTGGAAGTGGGGGCGGGGCTGATGCAGGACAAACCTGCGCTGCGGGCGCTCGACACCTACCTCGACGGCTTCCACTTCTACAACGGCCGGATGTCCGGGCAAATGGAGGCGCATCACTACTGCTCGGCGCTGAACGAGGAAGTGTTCCAGTGTGCGATCTTCGATGGCAATACGTCCGGTGCCAAGTTGATGGGGGTGGAATACATCATCAGCAAGCGTTTGTTCGAAGGGTTGCCGGCCGCTGAAAAGCAGCTCTGGCATGGCCACGTGCATGAGGTGAAGTCCGGGCAGTTGATCGCGCCCGGGATTCCCCAGGTGGCCGAAACCCGCCTGATGGAAAACCTGATCGGCACCTACGGAAAGACCTGGCATACCTGGCACACCGAGTCGGGTCAGGCCCTGCCTTATGGCGTGCCGCAATTGATGATGGGGTTCACCGCCGATGGCCAGATCGACCCGCAACTTGTGCGTGAGCGGGACAGTCGGATGAACGTGGACAGCGACGCCAGGAAAGCGGCACGCGCCGGTATAAAGACCCCGGCGATAGATAAGGGCGCGGATGCCTGGCAAAGAGGGCAGGTATTTCAAATCAAGGGGCCGGCGGGTGTACCCGCGCATGAATAACAGGGGCGCTATGACGGTTTGTCATAAGGATAGTTGTTTGGCATTGTTAAACGCGGTGGCGGTGTTGTTCTGTTTGAAGTTGACGATAAAACCGCGCAGAGCGCTCAAGTGTTTGATTCCCCGGCACCAGGGCGCAGCCAGGCTGCGCCCCAGCGGATCTTCAGGGGTTACGACTTCCTGCCACCGCCGCCTTGGCCGCGTTCGTTGCCTTTGCTGCCGGCGCCAGAGCCTTTCTGACGGTCGTTGGTGTTGTTGCCGCCCGACGCCTGTCCGCCTTTCTTACCGGCTTCAGATGCTTTATCACGATCATTTGCGAAGTTGCCTGGGTTTTTGTTTCCGCTGTTAGCCATTTCGAGAATCCTCAGTGTGGTTTAAAGCGAGCAACGTGCCTCGCATTAAATGTGAAAGGCCAGCGGCGGAGTAAGTTTAAAAAAAGCGTTGTGCTGGCGACGAGTGGTCGTACTTTTTTAATTAAGGTGTTATTTTTCCGCTTCGTTTCGTTGTTGTTGGAGATTGAGGGTTTTTATCAGTAACGACGGCACTATCATGTTGAATGATGCCGCGCGCTTAATCTTCGCCGCCGCTGACTTTCCAATGCCTGGCGTCCGCCGGGAACACCACCTGCTCGACCCGATGGGCGATGCCGAAAGCCAGGGAGTTCTCTGCCGGGATGACCCGCTCCTCGTTGCACAGGCACTTGAAGATATCCAGCTGAGTGGCGGCCCCGGCGGTTTCCTTGACGTAGATTTCCACGTACCGCGCCACGTCGTTGTCCAGGCTGGACAGGTATTCGCGCAAGCGCGAGTGATCCACCGATTTCTGCCCGAAATACCAGTTCATGGGATGGATCAGAAAGCGTGAATGGGGCGTGGTGGTGCGGTCGCTGGCGGCCAGGTACATGACGATGCCCATCGACTCGATATTGCCGGCGTTCACCGCACGCACCGGCACCGGCAAGGACTTGATGAAGGTGTACAAGGTAAACCCGAAGTTGGTGCTGCCGCCCACCGTGGACAGATTGAGCATCAGCGAGTCCGCGCCTTTCTCGATGGCTTCCAGGCAATTGTCGCGGAAGCGCTCGGTGGTCCCCTGATCGATCTGGCAATGAAAATGGACAATGTGTTCGGACATCGGAGACTCCTGTCGATTTCACGCGTGTGGTGTTGCGCGAGCGCACAGTGTTGGGAGTTCAGCCTCGGCCGGATGTTCCTGATGGACGAGCCGTCGTTCGTGACCGTCAGTACCCGAACTTCGCCTCGCAGGCTTGCGTGGCTTGCGCCACCCGCTTCAGAAACATCGTCAGCCCGGCTTCTTCTATGCTCAGGCCCTTACGCACCCGAGGCTTGGGCAGTTCCTTCAGTGTGCCGAGCAGGAAACCTTCCAGCACCGCAGGGTGAATGTAGCATTTGCGACAGACGCTGGGCGTGTTGCCCAGTTGCCGGGCGACCTGCTTGACCATTTCGGCAACGTGTTTTTTCGCTTCGGTCTCGGTTTCCCAATGCAAGGCCCGCAGCCCGGCCAGGGCCGCCGCGCTGCCGGCCCAGGTGCGGTAGTCCTTGGCGGTGAAATCGGCACCAGTGAGCGATTTGAGGTAAGCATTGATATCCGATGAGCTGACGGTGTGGCGCTCGCCGTCTTCATCGAGGTACTGGAAAAGGTTTTGCCCGGGGATTTCCTGGCAGCGCTTGATGATCCGCGCCAGGCGCCGGTCTTTCACGGTGATCTGATGCTCGACGCCGCTCTTGCCTCGGAACTGGAAAGCGATGGCGCTGCCGTTGACCTCGACATGCTTGTTGCGCAGGGTGGTCAGGCCGTAGGAGCGGTTTTCGCGGGCGTACTGGGGATTACCGACCCGGATCAAGGTCACGTCCAGCAAGGTGATCACCGTCGCCAGGACTTTGTCGCGGCTGAAGCCGGGCTGGGCCAGGATTTCCTCCAGGCGCTTGCGCAGGCGGGGCAGGGCACGCCCGAACTCCAGCATCCGCGAATATTTGTCTGCGTCGCGCACTTCACGCCAGCGCGGATGGTAGCGGTACTGCTTGCGACCACGGGCATCGAGGCCGGTGGCCTGGAGGTGTCCGCGCGGGTCGGTGCAGATCCACACATCGGTGTAGGCCGGCGGCACCACGAGGGCATTGATGCGCTGGATCTCGGCCGCGTCGGTAATGCGTTGGCCCGCGGGGTCGAAATAACAGAATTTGCCCCGCAACTTTTTGCGGGTGATGCCGGGCGCCGTGTCGTCGACGTAATGCAGGTCGGGCGGCAGGGCATCCGGGGACAGGGTGTCGGGCATGAAAAAATCCTTGGCAGCAAATCCGGTGGCCTATGGAGGATGGACCGCGGGCCCGAGCGGTCGTGCCAAGTTTCTGAAGCTGCCGGTCACCCTGGTGGGAGCGAGCTTGCTCGCGAAAGCGGAGGGGCGGCTGGAATCGAGGTTGAATGTGCCGCCGTCTTCGCCAGCAGGCGGGCTCCCATGGTAGATCGGCGACCTAAGCCAGCACCGCCACGGCCTTGATCTGCGCCCAGAGCGCCTGCCCCGGATGCAACTTCAACTGATCACGGGAATAACGCGTGATACGCGCCAGCAGCGGCGTCCCACCCGCCTCCACGCGAATCAGCACATGAGCGGCATTATCAGCGGCCAACTCACTGACCACCGTGACCGGCAGACGATTGAGGATGCTGGTCTGGGCATCGTTCGCCAAACTGAGGCTGACGTCCCGCGCCTGAACCTTGAACCGCAACGGTTGCCCCAGCCCCAGCGGTGTGTGGGTTACGCGGATGTTCAACTGGCTGTCGGGCAGGTTCAGCGTCAGCAATTGATAAGCCGGGTCATAGCCGCTGACCCTGCCCTGGATCATCACGCCGGCGTCATCGCCCAGGGCCAGCGGCAGGTCGAGGCGGGCCAGGGTTTCGCCGATCGGTCCGCTGGCCAGGGCGCGACCGGCCTCGAGCAGGACGATATGGTCGGCCAGGCGCGCCACTTCGTCCTGGGAGTGGCTGACGTAGAGCACCGGAATGTCCAGTTCATCGTGCAGCCGTTGCAGGTACGGCAGGATCTCGTTCTTGCGGCGGGTGTCGAGGGACGCCAGCGGCTCATCCATCAGCAACAGTTGCGGGCTGGTCAGCAGCGCGCGGGCAATGCCGACCCGCTGGCGTTCACCGCCGGACAGGTTGTGTGGCTGGCGATCGAGCAAGTGACCGATGCCCAGCAGCTCGGTTGCCTGTTCCATCACCACGCGGCGCTGGCCGGGGGCGATGCGCTTGAGGCCGAACGCCAGGTTGTGCCGCACCGACAGGTGGGGGAACAGGCTGGCTTCCTGGAACACGTAGCCCAGGGCTCGTCGATGAGGCGGCACGAACACCCGGCGTGTGGCGTCTTGCCAGACTTCGCCGTTGACCTCGATGAACCCCTGCGTCGGTCGCTCCAAACCGGCGATGCAGCGCAGGCAAGTGGTCTTGCCGGAGCCGGATTGGCCATACAGCGCAGTCACGCCACGGCCTGGCAGTTGCACATCCAGGTCGAGGGAAAAGTCCCCGCGATCGAGCTGAAAACGCGCGTGGATCATCGATCAGCTCCAACCGGCACGGCTGCGGCGGCTGGAGTACAGCGCCAGCAGCACCACGAATGAAAACACCAGCATGGCCGCGGCCAGCCAGTGGGCCTGGGCATATTCCAGGGCCTCGACATGGTCGTAGATCTGCACCGAGACCACTCGGGTCTTCTCGGGAATGTTGCCGCCGATCATCAGCACCACGCCGAACTCGCCGACGGTGTGGGCGAAGCCGAGGATCGCGGCGGTCACGAACCCGGGTCGGGCCAGCGGCAGGATGACGCTGAAAAACGTGTCCCAGGGCCCGGCCCGCAGCGTGGCGGCGACTTCCAGGGGGCGACTGCCGATGGCGGCAAAGGCGTTTTGCAACGGCTGCACCACAAACGGCATGGAATAGATCACCGAGCCGATGACCAGCCCGGTGAAACTGAAGGTGAGGGTGCCCAGCCCGAGGGCCTGGGTGAACTGGCCGATCCAGCCGTTGGGCCCCAGCGCCAGCAGCAGGTAGAAGCCGATTACCGTGGGCGGCAGCACCAACGGCAGTGCCACCACCGCACCCACCGGCCCGCGCAGCCAGGACTGTGTCCGTGACAACCACAGGGCAATGGGTGTACCGACGAGCAACAGGATCACCGTGGTCAACGACGCCAGTTTCAGGGTCAACCAGATGGCGGCGAAGTCGGCGGTGGTCAGTGGCATTTAGCGTTGGTAACCGTAGGCTTGGATGATGGCGGCGGCTTTCGGACCCTTGAGGTAATCCACCAGCGCGGCGGCGGCGGGGTTATCCCGGCCCTTGCTGAGGATTACGGCGTCCTGTTTGATCGGGTCGTGCAACTCGGCTGGGACGATCCACGCCGAACCGCCGGTCACCTTGCCATCCTTGTAGATCTGCGACAAGGCCACGAAGCCGAGTTCGGCGTTGCCGGTGGAGACGAACTGATAGGCCTGGGTAATGTTCTGGCCTTCGACGATCTTGCCCTTGACCTGGGCGGTCAGCCCCAGCTTGTCCAGCACCTGGGTGGCAGCCAGCCCGTAGGGCGCGGCTTTCGGGTTGGCGATCGACAGGTGTTGGAACGCGTTGTCCTTGAGCACCTGGCCCTTGGCGTCGACGTAGCCGTCCTTGGCCGACCACAGCGCCAGGGTGCCAATGGCGTAGGTGAAGCGCGAGCCCTTGACGGTATCGCCTTCGCTTTCGAGTTTGGCCGGGGTGGTGTCGTCGGCGGCAAGAAAGACTTCGAACGGCGCACCGTTCTTGATCTGCGTGTAGAACTGGCCGGTTGCGCCATAGGCCGCCACCAGTTTGTGGCCGGTGTCTTTTTCGAAGTCGGCGGCCATGGCCTGGATCGGCGCGGTGAAGTTGGCGGCGACCGCCACTTGTACTTCATCGGCCTGGACGGTGCCGACGGCCAGGAAGGTGCTCAGCAACAACGGCAGTAAAGGGGTGGGACGCATTGAAGACTCCAAGGGGTGGGGTGAGTTCGCTGTATACGGAAATATATAGCGAATGCCCGACAAACGGAATGCGACTTTTTGCGACAGGTTCGTAAGCAGCGGCGCAGCTTTCGCGAGCAAGCTCGCTCCCACAGGGAGGGTGTTGGATTCAACCGGTCCCTTGTGGGAGCGAGCTCGCTCGCGAAGCAGCTCTACCCGGCGACGCTCAACCCAAGACGCGACCCGGGCCGTGGAGCCGCGCCAGCGTCTCGTCGGCCAGTCGCCGGGTCAGTTCGCCCGCCGGTAACTCGCGGCCCAGGGGAAACGCCTGGCCGGCCCAGAGGTTGCTGAAATCGGCCTCATCCTTGGCGCGCAGCGGCATCAGTGCGCCACCGGCGAGGGGGAAGGCCGGGGCCAGCGGGCTCATCGGGCCCACTTCGCGCATCACCCGATTGACGATGCCCCGAGCCGGGCGGCCGGTGAACAGGTTGGTCACGGCGGTCTGGCTTTCCTTGGCGGTACGCAACGCGCGGTGATGGGACGGGCTGACCTTGGCCTCCGGCGTGAACAGGTAGGCGCTGCCCAGTTGCACCGCCGAGGCGCCCAGGGCAAACGCCGCGACGATCCCGCGCGCATCGCCAATGCCACCGGTGGCGATCACCGGCACCTTGACCGCGTCCACCACCTGCGGCAGCAAGGCGAACAGGCCAACCTGGGTGTTGAGGTCATCGCTGAGGAACATGCCGCGATGGCCGCCGGCCTCGTAGCCCATGGCGATGATCGCGTCGCAACCTTGCTGTTCCAGCCAGACCGCCTCTTCGACGGTGGTGGCCGAAGAGAGGATTTTCGCGCCGGTGGCTTTGACCCGCGCCAACAGGGATTTTTCCGGCAGGCCGAAGTGAAAGCTGACCACCTTGGGCCGCATCTGCTCCAGCACGCGGCAGGCCGCGTCGTCGAATGGCGTGCGGTTGGACACCGGCGTCGGCGCGTCGAAATCGGCGCCCAGTTCCTGGTAGTAGGGCTTGAGCCGCTGCTTCCAGGCCTCGGCGCGTTGTGCGTCGAACGCCGGCGGCTGGTGGCAGAAGAAGTTCACGTTGAACGGTTTGTCGGTCTGTTCGCCGATGCTCGTCAGCGCCTGGCGCAGTTGCTCGACGTCGAGCATCGCCGCCGGCATCGAGCCCAGGCCGCCGGCATTGCAAGTGGCGACCACCATGGCCGGCCCGGTAACCCCGGCCAGTGGCCCTTGGATGATCGGCAGCTCGATACCGAGCAGGTCAAGGATGCGAGTGTCTGGCCACTGGCTCATGGTGCGGGTCTCCGACGGCAGAAGGAAACAGCGGTTTTAACAGGTGTGAGCGGGCCAGGGCCAGTCGAGTTTTTCAATCCGGCCCTGGCGCTTGATCCCGATGGCGAGCGGGTTACCATGCAGGTTCACTTTCAAGGAGCCCGAGGCATGGACGTAAAACTCAAGACTGTCGAACCCTTCAGCGTCGCCGGCCTGCAGGTGCGCACCCGCAACGCCGACGAGCAGCAGCCCGACACCGCCAGGATCGGCCCGATGTGGCAGCGGTTCTTCACCGAAGGCTTGTTCGACGCGATCCCGGCCAGGCAGTCGGAGTCGTTCGTCTACGGCGTGTATTCCAACTATGAGTCCGACGCCACTGGCCACTTCGATGTGACGGCGGGCGTGCAGGTCGATGCGACGAGCGCCGGCTACCCCGCCGTGGACATCGAGGGCGGGGATTACCTGGTGTTCTCGGCCAAGGGGCCGATGCCCGATTGCGTGATCCAGACCTGGGGCCTGATCTGGGCGTATTTCGCCGACAACCCGCAAGCGGTACGCCGTTTCACCACCGATTTCGAGGTCTACAGCGGTCCTGAATCGGTGGCGATCTACATCGGTGTTCAATCCCCCGACGAGCGTTCGCGCGCCAGCAACTGACGCTTGCGCTCCACGCCCCAGCGATAGCCCGACAGGTTGCCGTCGCTGCGCACCACCCGGTGGCAAGGGATCGCCACCGCCAGGCTGTTGGCACCGCAGGCCTGGGCCACCGCCCGCACGGCCTTGGGCAGGCCGATGCGCTGGGCGATCTCGGCGTAGCTGGCGGTGCTGCCGGGTGGAATGTCCCGCAGGGCTTGCCAGACACGCTCCTGGAACGCCGTGCCGCGCAGGTCCAGGGGCAGGTCCAGGCCCAGCGCCGGCGCTTCGACGAAGCCCACGACCTGGGCGATCAACTGCTCGAACGCCCGGTCGGCGCCGATGAGGTTGGCGCGGCGGAATTTGTCTTGCAGGTCCCGCACCAGGGCATCCGGGTCATCGCCCAGGAGGATCGCGCACACGCCACGCTCGCTCTGTGCCACCAGGATCGCGCCAAGGGAGCATTGGCCGACGGCAAAGCGAATGTCGGTGTTCTGGCCGGCGGCGCGGTAGTCGGTGGGTTTCATGCCGAGGAGTTTGTCGGCCGCCTCATAGAAGCGGCTGTTGGAATTGAACCCGGCGTCGTACAGCGCGTCGGTGACGCTGCTGCCGTCGGCCAGGCGTTCACGCAGCTTGCGTGAGCGGTGAGCGGCGGCATACGCCTTGGGCGTCAGGCCGGTGACCGCCTTGAAGACTCGATGAAAATGAAATGGGCTCAGGCCCGCGTGCTGCGCCAGTTCGCTCAGGCTCGGCAGCGTCTCGGCCGTCTCGATCTGCCGGCACGCGCCGGCGATGCGCGCGGCGTGCTGGGCGGCGACCTGGGTCTGGTCCCGAGCGGTGCGCTTGCTCGGACGGTAGCCCGCGGCCTCGGCCTGTTGCGCGGTGTCGAAGAACTCGACGTTGCGCGGGTTGGGCCGGCGCGACAGGCTGCTGGGGTGGCAATAGATCCCGGTGGTCTTCACGCCATAGACGAATTGCCCATCGGCGCGAGGGTCGCGGGCGAGCACGGCGGCCCAGCGTGGATCCTGTTCGGCGGCGAGGTGTTTCGAAGTGCTGTTCATGGTCGTTCTGTCCATTGGCCCGTTTTGCCTACAGTAGCGAGCCTGCGAGGCGACGACACTCCGGGTCTTGCGGTCGAATTCTGCACCCTCAACCGGCGGTGCGGAAGGTCAGGTTGATCCGCTGGGCGCCCAGGGCCGGGTGCAGGCCTTCCTTGAGCGCCAGCACGCCGTGATAGCGCAACCGGTCGACGCCGCCCCAGACCACGATGTCGCCATGGAGCAGGGCGATGCGCTGGCACTTGTCGCCACGCTCGAACCCGCCGAACTGAAACACCGCCGGCAAGCCCAGGGAGACCGAGACGATGGGTGCATCGAGGGCTCGTTCGTCCTTGTCCTGGTGCAAGGACATCCGCGCGCCGGGTACGTAGCGGTTGATCAGGCAGGCGTCCGGCTCGAAGCCTTCGAACCGGGCGTGGCGGGCGGCCGCTTGGGCCAGCTCGCGGAACACCCCCGGCATCTCGGGCCAGGGCTGGCCGCTCTGCGGGTCGTGGGCGGTGTAGCGATAGCCCCTGCGGTCGGTGGTCCAACCCAAGGCACCGCAACTGGTCAAGGCCACCGACATGGTAAAGCCACCGGGAGTGACCATCTGCCGGAAGGGCGCAGCCTGCAATACCTTTTCCAGTGCGGGCAGCAGACGCTCCAGCCATGGCAGGGCGAACCCGCGCAACACGAACGATTGCTGGCCGATCGGCTCGATCCGCCCGGACGTGGTGGGAGCCTGGTCCGCGAACAGGTCCAGGGTGACCGGCGTGTCGTTACTGCGCATCATGAAAGATGATTCCCAAGGTGTGGCGGCGGCCGCTGTGCACGCGGCTGACGCCATGGCGCATGTTCACCCGATAATACCCGCGAACGCCCTGGACCGGTCGCTGGTGCACGGCAAACACCAGTGCATCGCCCTGTTTCAGATCGACGACCTGGGGCCGTGACTGCTGGCGCGGGCGCTGTTCGGTCAGGACGAACTCGCCGCCGGTGAAGTCGCGACCCGGCTCCGACAGCAGGATCGCCACTTGCAACGGGAACACGTGCTCGCCGTACAGATCCTGGTGCAGGCAGTTGTAGTCCTGGGGGTCGTATTGCAATAACAGCGGTGTAGGGCGCTGCTGCCCGGCGGCATGGCAGCGCTGGATGAAGTCGCCGTGGGTGGTGGGGTAGCGCACTGTCAGGCCCATGTGTTCATTCCAGCGGTTCGCCAGCGGCACCAGCAGCGGGTACAACGATTCGCGCAGTGGCTGGACGATGTCGGGCAGCGGGTAACGGAAATACTGGTATTCGCCGCGGCCGAACCCGTGACGGGCCATGATCACCCGGGAGCGGAACAGCGCGGGCTGCGCGTACAAGTCGCTGAGTTGTCGGCATTGCGTTACGGATAACAGATTGCGCACGACAGCGCTGCCGTCCTGATCGAGGCTGTCTGTCAGGGCTGGCCAGTCGATTGCGGCGAGGGAGTGGGCGAGCGAAGGGGGGAGAGGGTGCATGATGACCAACCTGAACGCGTAGGATGGGCCAGTTTGCCGAGCGTTCCATCGCCTGCCACCCCGGATCTTGCGTTGACAATCCTCGCCACACCTCTCTCCCGGACCACTAACTGCACAGGTGCCTACAACGCCTTGCTGACCTTGACGTCGGTGATCACATCGTCGGTCTTGCCGTGCAGCGCCTGCAGAGCGGCCAGGGCTTCTTCTTGGGTGCCGGTTTCCAGTTGCGCGAATTCGAAACGACGTTCGTCGTTGAGCTTGTACTTGATGACGTATTTGGTCGTCTGGGCCACGGTTTTGCCTGTCATGAAGGTGGGGGATGCTTCAGCTCAGCTTGGAGCTGGAGCGCCGGATGATCTTGATCTTGTGGGTCAGGGTCGGCTTGCGCGTGACGCTGATGGCCCGGCGGCTGACGGTGTCGATGGTAATGTTCCAGAAACCGGTGCTCGGGGCGGTAATCCGCGCCGGGAAGGTATCGAACGCACCGCCGTGGTAGGTGTGCCGGCCGCCGTTCTTGAAGCTGCGGAAGTTGGCGTCGTTCATCAGCCGGATGTTGCACATTTGGGAGCATTCGATGACGACGATGTCGTCTTCGTTCAGGTGCTCGCGCTGGTGGATGAATTTCATGGGCGCCTCCAGAAGGGCTTTTTCTACAAAATCAAACGATAGCAAGGACAATGGTGTGCAGTTTATCAGCCTCAAGGGGTAATATCCGGCCCGCGTCCCAGGCTTTGGTCATTTATTGCAGGAAGCGCAAAAAAAGACGGTGGGCGCTGGAGAAAAACAGCGTTTGCACTGTCCGACGATCTTTATCGGAGGAAACATATGAAGCGCAGCGTGTGGGTGTTGGCATTGGCCTTGGGTGGATGTGCGTCCGTATCGGACATCAACCAGACGCCGCCCACCATGAGCGTCATCTCCGGCAAGAAACCCCATGAATACGCCAAGTGCGTTGCCGACCACCTGGCCAACAGCCGTGGCCCGTTGCAGATGGAACCGCACAAGAACGGCATGCGCCTGATCGTTCCTGGCAAGCTGTCGTCCCTGCCGGCCGCGGTGTTCGACATCGACGAGCGTTCCAGCGGCAGCAGCATCAAGTTGCACGAAAGCATGTCCAACGTGCCGGTGCGTCCTGGTGATGTGCAGGACGCGGCCAACGCCTGTATTTCCGGCTGAGTTACTTACACACCACCACGACACTGCGGCTGGTGTAGTTACCGACGTCGACCCCCAGGGTCTTTTCGCTTTCCTTTGCCTGTGGTGTGCCATCGGTGCCGACGATGCGGTAACCGGTGCCCGCGCACGACGCATCGGCTTTTTCATAGCATGTGGCCCAGGAATTGGCTTCGCCCGAGCAGTCGATGCTAAGGCCTTGCTCGCCGTTGGCCAGGTAGGTTTTTTCCGCCGAGGCACAGCCCGCCAGGGCCAGGACTGTAAACAGCGCCAGAAGTGTTTTCATCGGGATCGTCATCGAGAGGGAAAGGGCAGTCGCGAGGTTATAGCGAATGGCCATTTCGGTACAGCTAAACCAGCCTCGTTCGATGCCCGGTAGGCATCTACTTGAGGCTGGGCTGCTTATTTCTTGCGGCGAGGGCGGGCCGGGGCGCTCTCACGCTCTTTGGCCGCAGGAGCAGGGCGCTCGTCCTGGAACACTGCGGCCACTTCCACGGCCATCGTCTTGGTCGGCAAGGGGCCGGCGACCTGTTCACCGTGGTAGTTGATAATCCACCACTGGCCGTCCTTGCCCTGGCTGACCGAATAACCGTTTGCGTTTCTTGTTGCCGACATCTAGCTGCCTCATTGGCGGGATCAAGGTCGCCATGATACGTCAAATGCTCGCAAACAGGGCTCATGAGCGTAGAGTGGAGCCCCGCAGCCATCGAAATGAAAGACGATTGAACTATCCGCCGTTTTTTATTTCTCTATGATGGCATCGGTTGGCCAGCGTGGGCATTGTAAGGTTCCCGCCGCCTGATTAGACTGCGCCGAAACTCGTACACACCGCCTTTTCAAGGACTTATATGATCAAGAAATGCTTGTTCCCAGCAGCCGGTTACGGTACTCGCTTCCTGCCAGCGACTAAAGCCATGCCTAAAGAAATGCTGCCGGTGGTGAACAAGCCACTGATCCAGTACGGCGTCGAAGAGGCCCTCGATGCGGGCCTGACGGAAATCTCCATCGTGACTGGCCGTGGCAAGCGCGCGCTGGAAGACCATTTCGACATCAGCTACGAGCTGGAAAACCAGATCAAGGGCACCGACAAGGAAAAGTACCTGGTCGGTATCCGCAAACTGCTGGACGAGTGCTCGTTCTCCTACACCCGCCAGACCGAAATGAAAGGCCTGGGCCACGCGATCCTGACCGGTCGCCCGCTGATCGGTGACGAACCGTTCGCCGTGGTCCTGGCGGACGACTTGTGCGTCAACCTCGAAGGCGACGGCGTGCTGACCCAGATGGTCAAGCTGTACAAGCAGTTCCGCTGCTCCATCGTTGCAATCCAGGAAGTCGACCCGCAGGAAACCAACAAGTACGGCGTCATCGCCGGCGAAATGATCCGCGACGACATCTACCGCGTACACAGCATGGTTGAAAAACCAAAGCCAGAAGACGCCCCGTCGAACCTGGCGATCATCGGCCGCTACATCCTGACCCCGGACATCTTCGACCTGATCGAACAGACCGAGCCAGGCAAGGGCGGCGAAATCCAGATCACCGACGCCCTGATGAAGCAGGCCCAGAACGGCTGCGTCATGGCCTACAAGTTCAAGGGCAAGCGTTTCGACTGCGGCGGCGCCGAAGGCTACATCGACGCGACCAACTTCTGCTTCGAGAACTTCTACAAGACGGGCAAGGCTTACTGATCGCCTGCGCCACGCCTTGAAAAAACGCCCCGACTGGTTCGGGGCGTTTTTTTTTTGCCTGGTGAAAGGCGCTCCCCATACAAAATGTGGCGAGGGGATTTATCCCCGTTGGGCTGCGAAGCAGCCCCAGGCTGTCAACGCAATCTACCGGTTCATCTGGTTCAGGGCCGCTTCGCGCCCCAACGGGGATAAATCCCCTCGCCACAATTGATTCGGGATTGCTACCTGAGCGGTGGGCCTCGTCTGCTCGGGCTGGCATTTTTTATTTTCCATCCCCATAACTATCGAAACGCAACGCTGGCCAGTAACAGCAGGTATGCTGATGGCCTGCCGAAGGAGATAGAAAATGGCCTACGATTTTGACTTGTACGTGATTGGCGCCGGTTCCGGTGGGGTGCGGGCCGCGCGGTTCGCCGCCGGTTTTGGCGCCAAGGTGGCCGTGGCGGAAAGCCGTTACCTGGGCGGGACCTGTGTGAACGTCGGCTGTGTGCCGAAGAAGCTGCTGGTCTACGGCGCACACTTTGCCGAGGACTTCGAACAGGCTTCGGCCTATGGCTGGACCGCCGGCGAGGCAAGCTTCGATTGGGCCACGTTGATCGCCAACAAGAACCGCGAAATCAGCCGTCTGAACGGCATCTACCGCAATTTGCTGGTCAACAGCGGCGTGGTGCTGCACGAAGGCCATGCACGGCTGACCGGGCCCAATGAAGTCGAGATCAATGGCCAGCGCTACACCGCCAGGCACATCCTGATTGCCACGGGCGGCTGGCCGATGATCCCGGACATTCCGGGGCGCGAGCATGCCATCAGTTCCAACGAGGCCTTCTTCCTCAAGGAACTGCCCAAGCGGGTCATCGTGGTCGGCGGTGGCTACATTGCGGTGGAGTTCGCCGGGATTTTCCATGGCATGGGCGCGCAAGCGTCGCTGCTCTATCGCGGCGAGCTGTTCTTGCGCGGCTTTGACGGCGCGGTGCGCAAGCACCTGGCCGAAGAGCTGACGCGCCGCGGCCTGGACCTGCAGTTCAACGCCGACATCGAGCGCATCGACAAGCTGGATGACGGCAGCCTCAAGGTCACGCTCAAGGACGGTCGTACCTTGCTCACCGATTGCGTGTTCTACGCCACCGGTCGACGTCCGATGCTCGACAACCTCGGCCTGGAAAACACCGGCGTGACCCTGGACGACAAAGGCTTTGTGCAGGTGAACGAACAGTACGAAACCGCCGAGCCTTCGATTCTGGCCATTGGCGATGTGATCGGTCGCGTCCAGCTCACGCCGGTCGCCCTGGCCGAGGGCATGGCCGTGGCGCGGCGGCTGTTCAAGCCTGAGCAGTATCGCCGGGTGGACTACCGGATGATCCCCACGGCCGTGTTCAGCCTGCCGAACATCGGCACGGTGGGCCTGACCGAGGAACAGGCCCGAGAGGCAGGCCACCCGGTGCAGATTTTCGAAAGCCGTTTCCGGCCGATGAAGCTGACCCTGACCGACTGCCAGGAACGCACCCTGATGAAACTGGTGGTCGATGCCCACACTGACAAGGTGCTGGGTTGCCACATGGTCGGCCCGGATGCCGGTGAGATCGTCCAAGGCCTGGCCATCGCGCTCAAGGCCGGCGCCACCAAGCGTGATTTTGACGAGACCATTGGCGTGCACCCCACGGCCGCCGAAGAGTTCGTCACCCTGCGTACGCCCACCGCCTGATGCGCCAACAAGGCTGCGATCCTTCGTGCAAGCACGTCGGATCGCAGCCTTCGTCTTCGCCCACAGATTTCTTCTATCTATAGCGTTTCCTGATAGCCAAAACCAATCATTCGCATGAGCTTTGCCAATGAGCCAGGCCGGGAATGAGTGGGTAAGATTCTCTCCATCAACTTTTCAACCCTGACGGAGAAACATCGATGCCTATCATCAACAGCCAAGTTAAACCGTTCAAAGCTACCGCCTTCAAAAACGGCGCATTCGTTGAAGTCTCGGACGCTGACCTGAAAGGCAAGTGGTCTGTCGTATTTTTCTACCCAGCCGACTTCACCTTCGTTTGCCCAACCGAACTGGAAGACCTGGCCGACAACTACGCCGAGTTCCAGAAACTGGGCGTCGAGATCTACAGCGTGTCCACCGACACTCACTTTGCCCACGCAGCCTGGCACAACACCTCGCCAGCCATCGGCAAGATCCAGTACACCATGATCGGCGACCCGACCCTGGCCATCTCCCGCAACTTCGACGTGCTGATCGAAGAAGCTGGCCTGGCTGACCGCGGTACCTTCGTGATCAACCCTGAAGGCCAGATCAAGATCGTTGAAATCAACGACGGCGGCGTAGGCCGTGACGCTTCCGAGCTGCTGCGCAAGATCAAGGCTGCCCAGTACGTTGCCGCTCACCCAGGCGAAGTCTGCCCAGCCAAGTGGAAAGAAGGCGAGGCCACCCTGGCTCCGTCCCTGGACCTGGTCGGCAAGATCTAAGTCCATGCATCATCCGAGGGCGAATCAGCTCTTGATCTAAGTAAGCCGCTTCGCCCCCAAAAACGCCCGGGCGAGATTCGCTCGGGCGTTGTTTTTTCTGAATTCAAAACATGGAAATCGCCCGTATGTTGGACGCCAATCTTAAAGCTCAGTTGAAGTCATACCTGGAACGGGTCACCCAGCCGATCGAGATCGTCGCATCCCTCGACGACGGTGCGAAATCCCAGGAAATGCTCGCCTTACTCAAAGACGTTACCAGTCTTTCCGACAAGATTACCTTGCTCGACAACGGCACCGATGCGCGCAAGCCATCGTTCTCGTTGAATCGCCCGGGAGCCGAGATCAGCCTGCGCTTTGCCGGCATCCCCATGGGCCATGAATTCACTTCACTGGTACTGGCCTTGCTGCAAGTC
This sequence comes from Pseudomonas chlororaphis, assembly GCA_001023535.1. Lineage (NCBI taxonomy): Bacteria > Pseudomonadati > Pseudomonadota > Gammaproteobacteria > Pseudomonadales > Pseudomonadaceae > Pseudomonas > Pseudomonas chlororaphis. The sequence goes on along the minus strand of CP011020.1, from coordinate 5,387,362 downwards.
GGCGGCCACCCGTCGAAGGCCAGTGCTGAAGTCATCGAACAGATTCGCGCACTCAAGGGCGAATTCAACTTCGAGACGTATTTCTCGCTGTCGTGCCAGAACTGCCCGGACGTGGTCCAGGCGCTGAACCTGATGGCGGTGCTGAACCCGAATATCCGCCACGTGGCCATCGACGGTGCGCTGTTCCAGGCTGAGGTTGATGAGCGTCAGATCATGGCCGTGCCGAGCGTGTACCTCAACGGCGTGAACTTCGGCCAGGGCCGCATGGGCCTGGAAGAAATCCTGGCCAAGATCGACACCAGCGGCATCGAACGCCAGGCTGAGAAAATCAGCGCCAAGGACGCTTTCGATGTATTGGTGGTCGGCGGTGGGCCGGCTGGCGCTTCGGCGGCGATCTACGCGGCTCGCAAAGGCATCCGCACGGGTGTGGCGGCCGAGCGCTTCGGCGGCCAGGTGCTCGACACCATGGCGATCGAGAATTTCATCTCGGTCCAGGAAACCGAAGGGCCGAAACTGGCGGTCGCCCTGGAGGAGCACGTCAAGCAATACGACGTGGACATCATGAACCTGCAACGCGCCGAGGCGCTGGTGCCGGGGCAGGACGGCGCGCTGCACGAAGTCAGGTTCGCCAGTGGCGCGAGCCTCAAGGCCAAGACGGTGATCCTGGCGACCGGTGCCCGCTGGCGCGAAATGAACGTGCCGGGCGAGCAGCAGTACCGCAACAAGGGCGTGGCGTACTGCCCGCATTGCGACGGTCCGCTGTTCAAGGGCAAGCGCGTGGCGGTGATCGGCGGCGGTAACTCCGGTGTCGAAGCGGCCATCGACCTGGCCGGTATCGTCGCCCACGTCACCTTGCTGGAGTTCGATGTGCAATTGCGGGCCGACGCGGTGTTGCAGCGTAAACTGCACAGCCTGCCGAACGTGACCGTGATCACCAACGCCCAGACCACTGAAGTGACGGGCGACGGCCAGAAGGTCAACGGCCTGCGCTACAAAGATCGTCCAAGTGGTGACGTGTGGGACGTGGCGCTGGAAGGGATCTTCGTGCAGATCGGCCTGTTGCCTAACACCGACTGGCTCAAAGGCACTGTGGAGCTGTCCCCGCGTGGCGAGATCATCGTCGATGCCCGAGGGGAAACCTCGATCCCGGGCGTGTTCGCCGCCGGTGATGTGACCACCGTGCCGTACAAGCAGATCGTGATCGCGGTGGGCGAGGGCGCCAAGGCTTCGCTGAGTGCCTTCGACCACCTGATCCGTACCTCTGCGCCGGCGTAGGTTGTCGCTGGAAAAAACAAAACCCCATGGGCCTGGCCCATGGGGTTTTGTTTTGGATCATGCATCACCCAGTGGGAGCGGTGGTGAGGTTCACAGCGGCGCCGGCTGGATGATTTCGACCCAGTAGCCATCCGGGTCCTTGATGAACGCGAGGCTTTTCATGCGACCATCGCTCAGGCGCTTCTGGAAGTCGCAGCCCAGTGCTTCAAAACGCTCGCAAGCCGCGACGACGTCCGGCACCGAGATGCAGATATGGCCGAACCCGCGAGGGTCGGTGTTGCCATTGTGGTAGGCGAACGCCGGGTCGTTTTCGGTGCCATGGTTGTGGGTCAGTTCGAGGATGCCAGGGATCGACTTCATCCATTCGGTGCGCGCCGCGGCATCTGCCGGGATCTGTTTCTTGTCCACCAGGGCCAGGAAGTACAGGCTGAATTCGGCCTCCGGGAAGTCGCGTTTCTCCACCAGGGAAAAACCCAGCACACGGGTGTAGAAGTCCAGGGACCTGGTGATGTCCTTGACTCGCAGCATGGTGTGGTTGAAGACGAATTGGGCCGTGGCGGCGTCCGGTTGGGCGGTGACGCCAGGGAAAGTATCGAGTTCGTGCAGGCTCATGGGCCCTCCGGAAAATAAGTGGGGCAAACGCCGTCGCAGCAGGCCGCGACGGTTCCTGGGCTTGCGTAAAACGGCTTCCTTGCAGGCGTGCCCATGATACGCAAGGGGCGCGGCATCGCCAAACCGCGCGTGGCTATTGCCTGGTCCGGCGGCGGGCTTCAGACTTTACGCTTCGTCCTTGAGTGCCAACGCAATGATTCGACCGTTCCTTTCGCTGTTTGTCCTGCTCATTGCCACCGTTGCGGGCACCGGCGTCCAGGCGGACGAGCCGCAGGTGGCGTGGCCCCAGGGCTGGGTCGTCGAACCGCTGCCCGCCGCCACCGATGCTCCGGCAGCAGTGGGCACCCTGCGCCAGCGAGCCACTAAAAACGATTCGGCCGGCAATGCAGTGATGGTTATGGAACTGACCACGACCCCCGTCGAGCCTGATCATCAGGTCAACTTGCAAGGCGTGTTGCTGGAAATGCGCAAGTCCATCCAGAAGGATTTTTTCCAGGGCGGTTACCAAAGTGTCTGCAATAAGATCCATGCCGCCATGTTGGGTGGAGTAACAGCATTGGAAACCACTTGCACCATCACCCAGAACGGACGACACGTATTGTCCCAGGCTCTCGTTGCGGCACTAAATGGGGGCAAGGCTTATGTGCTGTCCTATGCGGGACAGGCACAGGTATTTGTTGAAAGCCAGGATGAAGTGCAGTCGGTACGAAACAGCCTGAAACTATAAGGCGTTCAGCGCAATGTGCCGGTGTTAAACAAAAGTGTGCTCCATAAAAAAGCCCTGAATGATTCAGGGCTTTTTTGCAGGCTGTTTGCTGTCAGCCACGCAACCAGGAATCGACAGTGGCCGCGCCATACTGTTCTTTCCAGGCTTTCAGGCCGCGGTGGTTGCCGCCCTTGGTCTCGATCAGTTCGCCCGTGTGCGGGTTCTGGTAGACCTTCACCACTCGCGCACGGCGGGTCTTGGTGGGTTTGTTCGATTGCAGGCTGGCCTTGGACGGGTTCGGGTCGAGGATCGCGACGATGTCGCGCAGGCTCTTGCCGTAGGTTTTCATCAGTCCCTGGAGCTTTTCTTCGAATTCGATTTCTTTCTTGAGCCCGGCGTCGTTCTTCAGTGATTCCAGCTGCTTGAGCTGTTCTTGAAGGGCCTTTTCGGCTGCACGAAATTCAGCGAGTCTGGACAAAATCGTTACTCCAATCAGAATGTTTGGCTGATATCAACCGCAAACAAAGCCACAAGCCAAGCGCTTGAAGCGACTCGGTGATAAATGACTCTCCTGCTATCTAGCACAGGTAAAAAAATTGTAGTAGTTAATCCCGAAAGTGTAAATCGTAACTTTTTCTCCATGTAACAATAGCGCCGGTATTTATGAATGAAACGCTGGCGTCAATGTCTCGACGGTGGGCAGTTAGCCTTATGCCGGGTGCTTCAAGTAGTCTTGATGGCTAATCAATTGCAAGTAGTTAAGGTTGTGGAAGTTGCCCGCGCGGACCGCGCAATGATTGCCTCGCCAGTTCGATGAACGCCAGGGTGGCCGGTGACGCCTGGCGACTGTCCAGGACCGCCAGGCCAATCTGGCGGGGGATCGGCGGTGCCAGGGGGCGAGCGACAAAACCCGGGTTTCCGCTCGCCGGCAGCGAGCCTTCGGACACCACGCTCAGCGCTTCGCCCCGTCGTACCACGTCCAGGGTGCTGAGCAATTGCGAGCAGCGAAAGCGCACGTTCGGCGTGAGCCGGGCGGCATTGAACAGCCGCATGACCAGTTCCGACGAGCCAGCCTCGGTGAGCACGAACGGGTCGTTGCACAAATCCTTGAGGCTCAGGCTGGCATGGGCGGCCAAGGGATGCTGCGTGGGCAGCAGCGCGACCATCTGGTCTTCCAGCAATTGAACGGTGTCGAAGCGGTCTTCGGGAAGCACCACGAAGCCGACGTCGATCCGCCGCTCGTCCAGCCATTGAATGACCTGGCGGTCCGGCCCTTCGTCGATGTGTACTTCGATCCCCGGATGCAAGGCACGGTAGCGCTGCAGGAGGGCGGGCAGCAGTTTCATGGACGACGTCGGCCCGAACGAGCCGATGCGCAACGTGCCACGGCGCATGCCCCGGGCATCGGCGGCTTCCTGGCGCAATGTGTTGGCCAACCCGAGCATGGCCCGTGCCCGCGCCAGTAACTGCTGGCCGATGTCGCTGAGCTCCACCTGGGCCTGGTGACGTCGGAGCAGTTCCACCCCCAACTCCTGCTCCAGCGCCTTGATGGCGTGGGATACCGCCGACTGGCTGATGCCCAGGCGGGTAGCCGCAGCGGTAAACCCCCTCAGCTCGGCGACCACGGAGAAGATTTCCAGTTGGGTGAGGGTCATGAGTGAATGCTCATTTTACGATGATCAGGCATGAGGCAAACAATACGGCATCCCAGCCCCGTCCGATACCGTGGTGAGGAAGCAAGCGCCCCTCGACACGGTTCGATTGACCTCCAGGTGAACCATGAACGCGTTGGAACAAACCGTCTCAACCCCCTCCGACCTGCCGGTCTACTTCAAGCTCGCCATGGTCACCATGATCTGGGGCGGCACGTTCGTGGCTGGCCGGATCCTCTCTGATGCATTGGCGCCGCTGTTCGCGGCCAGCTTGCGTTTCCTGCTCGCCAGCCTCGCGCTGCTGTCGTTTCTCGCCTTGGCGCGGATTCCCCTGGCCAGGCCCAGCTTCAAGCAAGGGCTGCAATTGGCCGCGCTGGGCTTTTTTGGCATCTTCTTCTACAACCTGTGTTTCTTCTACGGCTTGCAGTCCATCAGCGCATCGCGGGCCTCGTTGATCGTCGCCCTGAACCCGGCGGTGATCGGGTTGGCGTCCTGGGGCCTGTTCAAGGAACGCCTTGGGGCGCTGAAAGTCGCGGGCATCGTGCTGTGCATCGGTGGGGCGGGGCTGGTGATTGTGAGCCGTGACCCTGCCCTGTTACAGGGGGCGACGCAAAGCTGGCTGGGCGACGGGCTGATTTTTGGCTGTGTGCTGGGGTGGGGCATCTATTCGCTGTTTTCCAGGGACCTGAATGAGCGCCTGGGGCCGCTGCAAACCGTGACCTGGTCGATTCTGCTGGGCACGTTGATGCTGTGGCTGGCCTGCGCCATCGGCGGGGAGGTTCGCCTCGACACCCTGCGCGCGCTGGACCTGAAGCAGTGGTTGAGCCTGTTGTACCTGGGCGTGTTGGGCTCGGCCCTGGCCTACATTGCCTGGTACGACGGCATCCGGCGGATTGGTGCGACCCGTTCCGGGGTGTTCATCGCCCTCAATCCGCTGACGGCGGTGCTGCTCGGAGCACTGCTGCTGGACGAACGGTTCACCGCCATGATGAGCCTGGGCGGCGGGTTGATCCTGGGCGGCATTTTCCTGTGCAACAAACCTCTTGCGCGGTCGAGGAAAAAGGCGATTTGATACGGAAGGCGGACAAATCTGGTTACGCTGTGTAGAATCGATTTACGCATATAAGAATAACGTCTTCTGGCAGCAGAAGCCTCGCCCGCAAAAGCCTTGGGTCGACAATGAAGATACTTGGGTTTCAACTGATCTACGGCGATTTCCTCGCCCGCAGCGTTCGCGGCATTTCCTGCGCGCCACCGCGTGCCCTCGCATGACTGGCAACTAACGTTTGTTAATTGATAAGCATGATGAGGCGCCGACATGGCAGATCTATACGAAAACCCAATGGGCCTGATGGGCTTTGAGTTCATCGAGTTCGCATCACCGACCCCCAACACCCTGGAGCCGATCTTCGAGATCATGGGCTTCACCAAGGTGGCGACCCACCGGTCCAAGGACGTGCACCTGTATCGCCAGGGCGCGATCAACCTGATCCTCAACAATGAACCCCACAGCGTGGCGTCGTACTTCGCGGCCGAGCATGGCCCGTCGGTGTGCGGCATGGCGTTCCGGGTCAAGGATTCGCAGCAGGCGTACAAGCGGGCCCTGTCGCTCGGCGCCCAGCCGATCCACATCGAGACCGGCCCGATGGAGTTGAACCTGCCGGCGATCAAGGGCATTGGCGGTGCGCCGCTGTACCTGATCGACCGTTTCGGCGAAGGCAGCTCGATCTATGACATCGACTTCGTGTTCCTCGAAGGCGTCGACCGCAATCCGGTGGGCGCCGGCCTGAAGATCATCGACCACCTGACCCACAACGTGTATCGCGGGCGCATGGCTTATTGGGCCGGCTTCTACGAGAAGCTGTTCAACTTCCGCGAGATCCGCTACTTCGACATCAAGGGCGAGTACACCGGCCTGACCTCCAAGGCCATGACGGCCCCGGACGGCATGATCCGCATCCCGCTGAACGAAGAGTCGTCCAAGGGCGCTGGGCAGATCGAAGAGTTCCTGATGCAGTTCAACGGCGAAGGCATCCAGCACGTGGCATTCCTGACCGATGACCTGGTCAAGACCTGGGACCGGCTCAAGGCCATCGGCATGCGCTTCATGACTGCGCCGCCAGACACCTACTACGAGATGCTCGAAGGCCGCCTGCCCAACCACGGTGAGCCGGTCGAGGCGCTGCAATCGCGGGGCATCCTGCTGGACGGCGCGTCCGAGCAGGGCGACAAGCGCCTGTTGCTGCAGATCTTTTCGGAAACTCTGATGGGGCCGGTGTTCTTCGAATTCATCCAGCGCAAGGGCGATGATGGCTTCGGCGAGGGCAACTTCAAGGCGCTGTTCGAGTCCATCGAGCGTGACCAGGTGCGGCGTGGGGTGTTGGCCACGGAGTAATCGGCAAGCCACACGGTTGTGGGCGCGAGCTTGCTCGCGATGGCGGCCCGTCATTCAATGCCTGTTGACTGACACACCGCTATCGCGAGCAAGCTCGCTCCCATGAGGTCCTGCTTATACTTCAAGCTTTACGCCGATGATGTCGCGTCAGGTGCTTGAAGCCTTCGAACACCAGCACTGCCACGGCCATCCAGATCGAGAGGTAGGTCAGCCATTCGCCGGCCTTGATGCTCTCGCCCAGCAACAGCGCGACGCCCAGCAACAGTACCGGCTCTACGTAGCTCAACAGCCCGAACAGGCTGAACGGCAGCAGCCGGCTGGCAATGATGTAGGACACCAGCGCCGAGGCGCTGATCACCCCAAGCACCGGGATCAGCAGCGACAACCAGGGGTGTTGGTCGAACACGTTGAAGCCTTGCTCGCCGCTCTGCACGAACCAGAGCGCCACCGGCAGCATCAGCGTCATGTCCAGCCAGAGCCCACCCAGGTTGTCGGTCTTGATGCGTTTTCGCAGGATGAAGTAGATCGGATAGCCGATCACCACCAGCAAGGTCGCCCAGGAAAAACCACCGGCCTGGTACAGCTCGTTGAACACCCCGAGCGTGGCGAAGAACACGGCGATTTTCTGCAGGTACGACAGGCGTTCGCCATAGACGATGCGCCCGGTCAGGACCATCGACAGCGGCAGCAGGAAGTACCCCAGCGACACATCCAGGCTGTAGCCGTTGAGCGGCGCCCACATGAACAGCCACAACTGCGCCCCCATCAGGGCCGACGACGCGATCGCCCCGATCAACAGCCGTGGGGTGTCGACCAGGCGCCGCAGCAGCGCCGTGACCAGTTTCCATTCCCGTGCCACCAGCATGAACACGGTCATGCAGGGCATGGTCAGCAACATGCGCCAACCAAAAATCTCCACGCCGGTCAGTGGCGTGAGCAGCGAGGTGTAGTAGTACATGACGGCGAACAGCGCGGACGCCGAGACCGATAGAGCGATACCTTTGGACACGGAGGCCTCTTGTTAGCGGGGTGGCGGCGTGTGTGACGGACCCTTGTTGTGGCGAGGGAGCAAGCTCCCGCCCGGCCGCGCAGCGGTGGGGTCCGTTGCGCGGCCGAGCGGGAGCACGCTCCGCGCCGCAAGGGCTTGTTGCGTAGCAGGCCTATGACGTCAGCGGTACGCGCCCCGACACGAAATGCCCGACGTCGTTGAACCCCGGCGTCGAGGCATGCCCCGGCGTCACCAGCGAATCGATGAAGGCTTCGTCATCCGCCGTGATCCTGACCGCCTGCGCCTTGGCATAGGCGTCCCATTGCGCTTCGGTGCGAGGCCCGACGATGGCCGAGGTGACCGCGCGGTTGTTCAGCACCCAGGCGATGGCGAACTCGACGATGCCCACGCCTCGCCCCTGGGTGTACTGCTGGATCTGCTGGGCGATGCGCAGGGACTCGACCCGCCACTCGGTTTCCAGGATGCGTTTGTCCTGGCGACCGGCGCGGCTGTTGGCATCTGGCGCGGCGTCCGGCGCGTACTTGCCGCTGAGCACGCCACGGGCGAGGGGGCTGAAGGGCACCACGCCGAGGCCGTAGTTCTGGGCGGCGGTGATCTGCTCGGTTTCCGCCTGGCGGTTGACGATGTTGTACAGCGGTTGGCTGATCACCGGTCGGTCGATGCCCAGGCTGTCGGCAATCCGGATCACCTCGGCGATGCGCCAGCCGCGGTAGTTCGACAGGCCCCAATAGCGGATCTTGCCCTGGCGAATCAGGTCGCCGATGGCCGAGACGGTGACGTGCAGCGGGGTGTTGTGGTCTTCACGGTGCAGGTAGTAGATGTCCAGGTAGTCGGTGCCCAGGCGGTTCAGGCTGGCCTCGATGCCGTTGAACAGATGCTTGCGGCTCAGGCCGCTGCGATTGGGCACGCCGTCTGCCGGGCCGAAGCCGACCTTGGTGGCGAGCACCCACTCGTGGCGGTGGCGGGCGATCGCCTCGCCGACGATCTCTTCGGAGCGGCCGTTGGTGTAGACGTCCGCCGTGTCGATGAAGTTGATGCCCTGGTCCCAGGCCTTGTCGATGATCCGCAGCGAGTCTTCGGTGCTGGTCTGTTCGCCGAACATCATGGTGCCCAGGGTCAGCGTGGACACCTGCAACCCGGAATGGCCTAGCGTGCGGTAGCTCATGACAAAATCCTTCATCCATGGGAAAGGCCCAATCAAACCCCAGAACAGGCGCATGGATCAAACAGATTTATCGAACACCCCCCATCCACTGCGGGAGCGGGCTTACTCGCGAAGAGGGCGTGCCAGTTGACATAGCTGCCATTGATCCACCGCTTTCGCGATCAAGCCGGCTCCCACAGAGGCAATGCTCAGGCCCTGAGCGTACGCGTCATACGCAACGCCAGCAGGCTGCCGGCCACGATCACCCCGGCCAACACGTACAGCGCGGCATCGGTCGAGCCGGTGGCATCCTTGACCCAACCCACCAGGTAAGGGCTTAGGAAACCGGCCATCTGGCCCATGGAGTTGATCAGCGCCAGGCCGCCCGCCGCCGCGCCGGCGCTGAGCAGGGCGGTAGGCACCGGCCAGAACATCGGCAGGCCGGTAAGGGCGCCCATGGTGGCGATGGACAGGCCGAGGATGGCGATGGCCGGCGTGGTAGCGAAGTTGACGGCGATCAGCAGCCCGGCCGCGCCCATCAGCATCGGCACCACCAGGTGCCAGCGACGTTCCTTGCGCAGGTCCGCCGAGCGGCCCACCAGCAGCATGAACACCGCCGCCAGCAGATAGGGGATCGCGCTCAACCAGCCGATCACCAGGTTATCGCTGAAACCCAGGCTTTTGATGATCGACGGCAGCCAGAAGTTGATCGCATACACACCGCTCTGGATGCAGAAGTACACCAGGCCAAAGGCCCAGATCGCCGGGTTCTTGAACACGGCCAGCAAGGAGTCGCTGCTGGTGTTCGGTTTGTTCGCCAGGTCCTGGGCATGGTCGGCGGTGAGCACGGCGCGCTCCTGGTCGGTCAGCCACTTGGCGTTGGCGAAGGTGTCGCTGAGCAAAAAGAACGCCAGCGCACCGAGGATCACGGTCGGGATGCCTTGCAGCAGGAACATCCACTGCCAGCCGGCCAGGCCACCTTGGCCGGCGGCGAAGTGGTTGAGGATCCAGCCGGAAAACGGGCTGCCCAACAGGCCCGACACCGGAATGGCGGACATGAACAACGCCATGATCCGGCCGCGTCGGAAGGTCGGGAACCACTGCGAGAGGTACAGCACCACACCCGGAAAAAACCCGGCTTCGGCCGCGCCGGTGAACAGCCGCAAGGTGTAGAAGCCGGTGGGCGTGGTGACGAACAGCAGGCAGGTCGACAACGTGCCCCAGGTGGTCATCATCAGCGCGATCCAGCGCCGAGGGCCGAACTTACTCAGGGCCAGGTTGCTGGGTACGCCGCACAGGACGTAGCCGATGAAGAAGATCCCGGCACCGAGGCCGTAGACGGTTTCGCTGAACTTCAGCGCATCGAGCATCTGCAACTTGGCGAAGCCAACGTTGACCCGGTCGAGGTAGTTGAACAGGTAGCAGATGAAAATGAAGGGGATCAAGCGCAGGGTGATGCGCTTGTAGACGCTGTTTTTCTCGTCGTGGGTAGCCAGGAGGGCCGTTGCGCTCTGGGACATGGCGGGTCTCTCTTTATTATGATTTGTACGAGCCAAGGGGTAACGTTGACTGCCCTTGAGTCTCGGCCAGCCCGGGGGGCCGTGTCTTTGTGCCTGAGCACAGGGTTTGGAGCAGGACCCTGTGCGCCTGACCAATCGCCCTGGCGCCCTGCGCTGCAAACCTTCACCCACGCCGCTTGCGAGGAACACCGTCCCATGTTCGAACTGGATCATGACCTGGCGCAGGACATCGTCGACCGGGCGATGGCGATCCTGCCATACAACGTCAATGTCATGGACAACCAGGGCCTGATCCTCGGCAGCGGTGAGCCCGAGCGCGTCAATACTCGCCACGAGGGCGCGCAATGGGTCCTGGCCAATGGCCGGGTGGTGGAAATCGACGCGCACACGGCGAGGCACCTCAAGGGCGTGCAGCCAGGCATCAACCTGCCGCTGATGCTCGATCAGCGCCTGATCGGCGTGCTGGGGATCACCGGCGAGCCCGAGCAGTTGCGCACCTACGCCGAACTGGTACGCATGACCGCCGAGATGCTGGTGGGCCAGCGCAACCAGCAGGCCGAGCAGCAATGGCGCCGGCAACGGTGTGACGACTTGCTGGCTTTGCTGCTGGGGGACGCCGGGGATTCGCTGCGGTTGTTGGACGAAGCCCGCCAGATGGGCCTCAAGCCGCAACTGTCACGGGTGCCGTATCTGTTCGAGCTGGGCCCGGAGCATGGGCCAGGGCAGAGCGTCGAGACGTTGAGCGCCTGGTTGATGTCACGCTACCCGGACAGTTGGTGCCTGACCTCGTCCAAGTCCTCGTTGCTCTGGTGCCGGCCGGTCACCGCGTCGGTGGAAAACGAGCGGCTGCTGGGCAAGCTCGACGGGCTGGGCTGGTGCATCTTGCGGGTGGCGGTGGGTGGCCAGGCCGAAGGGCTGGCGGGGCTGCGTCGGTGCTACCGGCGGGTCGCGGACCTGCTGGCCTACGGTCGCGATGTGTTGCCGCAATCGCGGCTGCTGAGCCTTGCCCGTTATCGCCTGCCGGTGATGCTCTGGCGTCATCGCAGCGACGATGCCCTCGACGAATTGCTGGCACCGCTGCGCAAGGTGATCGCCAAGGACAACAACGGCCAGTTGCTCACGACCTTGCGCAGCTGGTGCGAACACGACGGCCAGAGCCAGGCTTGCGCCGAGGCCCTGGGGATCCACCGCAACAGCTTGCGCTACCGCATGGAACGCATCGCCGAGCTCAGTGGGGTCGATCCGTTGCGGCTGGATGGCATGTTGGCGTTGTACCTGGGGGTGCAGTTGTTGCCGCAGACCGAAAGCCCACCGCTGTAACCCTGTGCTCGCGAGGGTGGTTGTACTGGGGAAATTATGTCGCCTGTGCCGCCGTCTTCGCGGGCAAGCCCGCTCCCACAATTGATTTGTGGTGTACATGGATTCGGTATTCACGCTGATTAACTGTGGGAGCGGGCTTGCCCGCGAAGAGGCCCTCCCATCCAACAACCATCCCCCTACCAACCCCACCCTTTGTAAAATTGAACAATAATCCCCCCTGTCTTTTGTGCGGCAGACCGGCGTCACGGTTGCGGTCAGCTGGCAGCATGCTGGGCATCGGAACCGGAGAATAATATGAAAATAGTCATCGCCCCCGACTCGTTCAAGGACAGCCTCAGTGCCCAGGGCGTCGCCGACGCCATCGCCGCCGGGCTGGCTCAGGTCTGGCCGGCTGCACAGTTGATCAAGTGCCCGATGGCCGACGGCGGGGAAGGGACGGTGGCGTCGGTGCTGGCGGCCTGCAACGGACAATGGCGCCGCAGCCGGGTCCGGGGGCCGTTGGGCAGCGCGGTCGAGGCAAGCTGGGGCTGGTTGCCCGAGAGCCGCACCGCGATCATCGAAATGGCCGAGGCCAGCGGCCTGCAATTGGTCGCGCCGGGGCAGCGCGATGCCTGCTCCAGCAGCACCTATGGCACTGGCGAACTGATTCGCGCCGCCCTGGATGAAGGGGCCGGGCGGGTGATCCTGGCCATCGGCGGCAGTGCCACCAATGACGGCGGTGCCGGTGCGCTGCAAGCCCTGGGCGTGGCGTTGCTGGATGAACACGGCCAGGCGCTTGCGCCGGGCGGCCTGGCCCTGGCGAACCTGTCGCGCATCGACCTCAGCGGACTGGACCCGCGCCTGGCCCAAGTCGATTTCGAGATTGCCGCCGACGTCGACAACCCACTGTGCGGCCCCCAGGGGGCTTCCGCCATTTTCGGCCCGCAAAAAGGTGCGTCCGCCCAGCAAGTGCAGTGGCTAGACGCAGCCCTGGGACACTTCGCCGAACACTGTGCCCAGGCTCTGCACAAGGATGTGCGCGACGAACCGGGCAGCGGTGCCGCCGGCGGCCTCGGGTTCGCCGCCAAGGCGTTCCTCGGCGCGCGGTTTCGCACGGGCGTGGAGGTGGTCGCCCAACTGGTGGGGCTGGCCGCTGCGGTACAGGGCGCTGACTTGGTGATCACTGGCGAAGGCCGTTTCGACGCGCAGACCCTGCGCGGCAAGACGCCCTTCGGCGTGGCCCGCATCGCCCGCCAGCACGGCGTGCCGGTGCTGGTTATCGCCGGTACGTTGGGGGAGGGCTACCCGGCGCTGTATGAGCACGGTGTCGATGCCGCCTTCGCCCTGGCCAGCGGCCCGATGACGCTGCAAGAGGCCTGTGCCGATGCGGCGCGCTTGCTGGGCGAGCGGGCCCGGGATATTGCCCGGCTGTGGCAGGTCGCCAGCCGATAAGTGCTCCTGAAATATTTTTTTACATCCCCCTGTAAAAAGCCTACAGCCCAGCCGATAAAGGGGTTAAGCGTACCCATCAGCACCCCACCCTACACTGACTGGCATGGATGCTCGACCCCATTGCCCCGAGGTCTTTACATGTCCCTTCGTAGCCTGAACATCGCGCCCCGAGCCTTCCTTGGCTTCGCTTTCATTGCTCTGCTTGTCATTGGCCTGGGCTTATTCGCCGCCAATCGCATGTCGGTGATCCGCCAGGCCTCGGTGGACATGGAGCAAAACCAGGTGCCCAGCGTCGCGTACCTGGCCAACGTGCTGGAGAACGTGCTGCGCATGCGCATCCTGTCGTTCCGTATCCTGGTCAATCGCGAGCCGGCCAGCCTGGCAGAGGCCGAAACCCGCATCGGTGTGCTGGTGGAGAAACTGCACAAGGCCGACACCAGTTACGCGGCGTTGCCAGCCGAAGCCGAGGAAAAAGAGCTATACAAGACTTTTTCCGTGACCCTTGGCAACTACCTGCAAGCCCAGAAAGAGATGCTCGACCTGTCGCGACAGAACAAGGTCGATGAGCTGCGCGCCCTGATCAATAGCCGAATCAAGGAAGGCACCGACCTGATGGGCGAGCAGCTCAACAAGCTTATCGCGATCAACGTGTCCGGCTCTGTAGAGGCGTCGGCCGAGGCGGGCGCGCACTTTGACAACGCGCTGGCGGGCATCATCATCGTGTCGCTCGTCGCTGCGTTGGCCACCGTGCTGCTCGCGCTGGCGTTGACTCGCAGCATTGTGTTGCCGCTCAACCGAGCGCTGGAGGCGGCGCGAGTCATTGCCGGCGGGAACCTGGTGCAGGTGATCACGGACGACGGCAAGGACGAACCCGCTCGGTTGCTCAAGGCCCTGGCCGACATGCAAGCCAGCCTGCGCAAGACCATCGAGCAGATCGCCGGCTCCGCCACCCAGTTGGGCGCCGCCGCCGAAGAGTTGAGCGCGGTGACCCAGGAATCTTCCCGTGGCCTGCAACAGCAACACAATGAAATCGAACAGGCCGCCACGGCGGTCAACGAAATGACCACCGCAGTGGAAGAGGTCGCGCGTAATGCGGTGTCCACGTCCGAGGCGTCGAACCAATCGACCCAGGCGGCCCGGGAAGGTCGCTCGCGGGTGGTGGAAACCGTCGAGGCGATCCAGACCATGACCCACGACGTGCAAAGCACCGCGGCGATGATCGAAGGCCTGGCGGTGCAGGGGCGCGATATCGGCAAGGTCCTGGACGTGATCCGCGCCATCGCCGAACAGACCAACCTGCTGGCCCTCAACGCCGCCATCGAAGCCGCCCGCGCCGGGGAGGCTGGACGCGGTTTCGCGGTGGTGGCCGACGAGGTCCGGGCCTTGGCCCACCGCACTGCGCAATCAACCCAGGAAATCGAGAAAATGGTCGCCGGTATCCAGAACGGCACCGGTGAGGCCGTGCAGTCGATGCAGCAAAGCAACCAGCGCACCCAGAGCACCCTGGAAATGGCCCGCGCCGCCGGCGTGGCCCTGGAACAGATCACCCAATCGATCCACCAGATCAACGAGCGCAACCTGGTCATCGCCAGCGCTTCGGAGGAACAGGCCCAGGTGTCCCGCGAAGTGGACCGCAACCTGGTCAACATTCGCGACCTCGCCACCCAGTCGGCCAGCGGTGCGAAACAGACCAGCGACGCGTCCCACGAACTGTCGCGCCTGGCGGTGACGTTGAACGCGATGGTGGCGCGGTTTGTGATTTGAGATAGGGTTGAGGCTGGACACCGCGCAATCAGGAGATATGCATGCGCTTTTCAGCCTTGACCCAACGCATCACCGGCGATGGCGCCGCCGCCTGGCACATTCACGATCGGGCGCTGGCCATGCGCGAACAGGGCATGGACGTGCTGCTGTTGTCGGTGGGCGATCCGGATTTCGACACACCGCGCGCCATCGTCGATGCCGCGGTGGGCAGCCTGCGGGCCGGGGATACGCATTACTCGGACATCCGTGGCCTGTACACCTTGCGCAGCCGAATAGCCCGGCGTCATCAGCGGCGCTGCGGCCAGCCGGTCGACGCCGGGCATGTCACCGTGTTGCCCGGCGCGCAGTGCGCGGTGTATGCAGTCGCGCAGTGCCTGCTCGACCCGGGCGACGAGGTGATCGTCGCCGAGCCGATGTATGTCACCTACGAGGCGGTGTTCGGTGCCTGCGGGGCGACAGTGGTGCCGGTGCCGGTGCGCCCGGAGAACGGGTTCAGGGTCGAGCCGGCCGATGTGGCCGGCCTGATCACCGGGCGGACCCGGGCGATGCTGCTCAACAGCCCCAACAACCCATCAGGCGCCAGCCTGCCGCTCGCGACCTGGCGAGGACTGGCGCAGTTGTGCATTGAGCATGACCTGTGGCTGATCAGCGACGAGGTCTACAGCGACCTGTTGTACGAAGGTGAGCACATCAGCCCGGCCAGCCTGCCAGGCATGGCCGAACGCACGGCGACCATCAACAGCCTGTCCAAATCCCATGCCATGACCGGTTGGCGCATTGGCTGGGTCCTTGGGCCCGAGCCCCTGGCCGAACACTTGGCGAACCTGTCGTTGTGCATGCTCTTCGGCCTGCCGGATTTCGTGCAGCGGGCGGCCCAGGTGGCCCTCGAAGAAGATTTGCCTGAAGTGGCGCACATGCGCGAAGAGTATCGCCAGCGCCGCGACCTGGTGTGCGCCATGCTTGGCGACTGTCCGGGCCTCAAGCCGGTGCGACCCGATGGCGGCATGTTCGTCATGGTCGACATCCGCCAGACCGGTCTCGACGCCCAAGGCTTTGCCGAACACCTGCTGGACGGCTATGGCGTCTCGGTGCTCGCCGGCGAGGCTTTCGGCCCCAGCGCGGCGGGGCATATCCGCATCGGGCTGGTGGTCGACCAGCTGAAACTGGCCCAGGCCTGCGAGCGCATCGCGGCCTGTGCGGCGGGGCTGCTGCTAGCACGGCGGGCCTGAGACTCGCCGTGCGTCGCGACCGTTTTCGCGAGCAAGCTTGCTCCCACAGGTTTCCCAAGTGTCCGAGGGGCCCTTTGTGGGAGCGAGCTTGCTCGCGAAGGCGGCCGTCCATCCAGCCTCGCCATCCCAGGCAAGCCGCCCCCCGGCCGATCAGTGGCTGTCAGGACGCTTGCGCACCAGATTCATCACCCCGACAAAGAACACCGGGACAAACACCACCGCCAGGGTCGCGGTGATCATCCCGCCGATCACCCCGGTCCCGATGGCTTGTTGGCTCGCCGAGCTGGCGCCGGTGGCGATGGCCAGGGGCACGACGCCGAGGATGAAGGCCAGGGAGGTCATGATGATCGGTCGCAGGCGCAGGCGCGCCGCCTGGAGCGTGGCGTCGATCAGATCATGGCCCTGGTCGTACAGGCTCTTGGCGAACTCGATGATCAGGATCGCATTCTTCGCCGACAACCCGATGATGGTCACCAGCCCGACCTTGAAGAACACATCGTTGGGCAGGCCGCGCATCGACACCGCGAGCACCGCGCCGAGCACCCCCAGTGGCACCACCAGCAGCACCGACGTCGGGATCGACCAACTCTCGTACAGCGCCGCCAGGCACAGGAACACCACCAGCAACGACAGCCCGAGCAACAGCGGCGCCTGGCTGCCGGACAAGCGTTCCTGCAGGGACAGCCCGGTCCATTCCTGCCCCAGGCCGGCCGGCCCCTGGGCCACCAGCCGCTCGATCTCGGCCATGGCTTCGCCGGTGCTGTGGCCGGGCGCCGGTTCGCCGGAAATGCTGATGGCCGGGTAGCCGTTGTAGCGGGTCAATTGTGTCGGGCCCTGGGTCCATCTGGCCTGGACGAACGCTGACAGCGGCACCATCTTCCCGGCGTTGTTGCGCACATGGATCTTCAGCAGGTCGGCCACCTGGCCGCGCTGGTCGCCTTGTGCCTGGACCACCACCCGCTGCATCCGCCCCTGGTTGGGGAAGTCATTGACGTAGGCCGAGCCCACCGCCGTGGACAGCACGTTACCCACGTCGGCGAAGGAAACGCCCAGGGCATTGGCCTGCTTGCGGTCGACCTCCAGTTGGACCTGCGGCGCTTCGGCCAGGGCGCTTTCACGCACGTTCATCAACACCGGGCTTTTCTCGGCCGCGGCGAGCAATTCGTCGCGGGCCTGCATCAGCGTGGCGTGGCCGAGGCCGCCGCGATCCTGCAGGCGGAACTCGAAGCCACTGGAGGTGCCCAGGCCATCCACCGGTGGCGGCAGCACCGCAAAGGCCATGGCGTCCTTGATAGCGCCGAACGCCTGGTTGGCTCGGTCGGCAATCGAGCTGGCCGAATCGTCGCGTGCCCGCTGCGACCAGTCCTTCAGGGTGGTGAACGCCAGGGCCGCATTCTGCCCGCTGCCGGAAAAACTGAAACCGAGGATCACCGTGCTGTCGCTCACGCCCGGCTCGCCGGCGTTGTGAGCTTCGATCTGCTCCACCACCTGCACCGTGCGGTTCTTGCTCGCGCCGGGCGGCAACTGGATGTCGGTGATGGTGTAGCCCTGGTCCTCCACCGGCAGGAACGAGGAGGGCAGACGCGTGAACAGCAGGCCCATGCCCACCAGCAGCACCCCGTAGATCAGCAGGTAGCGGCCGGTGCGCTTGAGTGCGTAGGCGACCCAGCCCTGGTAGCGATCGCCCAATTGGTCGAAGCGGCGATTGAACCAGCCGAAGAAACCACCCTTGGCGTGATGCTCGCCCTGGTCGATGGGCTTGAGCAAGGTCGCGCACAGCGCCGGCGTGAGGCTCAGGGCCAGGAACGCCGAGAACAGGATCGAGGTCGCCATGGACAGCGAGAATTGCCGGTAGATCACGCCCACCGATCCGGGCATGAACGCCATGGGAATGAACACCGCCACCAGCACCAGGGTGATGCCGATGATCGCGCCGGTGATCTGCCGCATCGCCTTGCGCGTCGCTTCCTTGGGCGACAGCCCTTCGCTGGCCATGATCCGCTCGACGTTCTCCACCACGACGATGGCGTCGTCCACCAGAATGCCGATCGCCAGGACCATGCCGAACATGGTCAACACGTTGATGGAAAAACCCAGGGCGAGCATGGTCGCGAACGTGCCCATCAGCGCCACGGGCACCACCAGTGTCGGGATCAGGGTGTAGCGAATGTTCTGCAGGAACAGGAACATCACGGCGAACACCAGCAGCATGGCCTCGCCCAGGGTGTACACCACCTTGGTGATCGAGACCTTGACGAACGGCGAGGTGTCGTAGGGGATCTTGTACTCGACGCCCGCGGGGAAGTAACGCGACAGCTCATCCATCTTCGTGCGCACCAGCGTCGCGGTGTTGAGGGCATTGGCCCCCGGCGACAGTTGTACGCCAACGGCGGTGGAAGGCTTGCCATTGAGCCGCGTGGAAAACTGGTATTCCTGGCTGCCGACTTCCACCCGCGCCACGTCGCCAATGCGCACGGTGGAGCCGTCGGGGTTGGCCTTGAGTACGATGTCGGCGAACTCTTCGGGCGTCGACAACTGCCCCTTGACCAGTACCGTCGCGGTCATCTCCTGGGTGGTGCGTGCCGGCAGGTCGCCGATGCTGCCCGCCGACACTTGGGCGTTCTGCGCCACGATGGCGGCATTGACGTCGGCCGGCGTCAGGTTGAAGGCGAGCAGTTTCTGCGGGTCGATCCAGATCCGCATCGCCCGCTCGGCGCCGTACAGTTGCGCCTTGCCGACGCCGTCCAGGCGCTTGATCTCGTTCATCACGTTGCGCGCCAGGTAGTCGCTGAGCGCCACATCGTCGAGCTTGCCGTCGTTGGAGGTGAGCGTGATCAGCAGCAGGAAACCGGCCGACACCTTGTCCACCTGCAAGCCCTGCTGGGTGACGGCCTGGGGCAGGCGCGATTCCACGGTCTTGAGCCGGTTCTGCACATCGACCTGGGCCAGCTCCGGGTTGGTGCCCGGCTGGAACGTCGCGGTGATGGTGGCGCTGCCCAGGCTGCTCTGGGAACCGAAGTACAGCAGGTGATCGGCGCCGTTGAGCTCTTCCTCGATCAGGCTGACCACGCTCTGGTCCACGGTTTGCGCCGACGCACCGGGGTACACCGCGTAGATTTCGATTTGCGGCGGCGCGACGTCGGGGTACTGCGCCACCGGCAACTGCGGGATTGCCAGCACACCGGCCAGCAGAATGAACAACGCCACCACCCAGGCGAACACCGGGCGGTCGATAAAGAACTGCGGCATGGCAAACGTCCTGCTTACTGGCCAGGGACCTGGGCAAGTGGAAGAGGGGAGTCATCGACCCGGACTTTTTCACCGGGGCGCGCGTGTTGCAGGCCTTCGACGACAATGCGGTCGCCCGGCTTCAAGCCATGGGTGACGATCCAGCGGTCATCCTGCACGGCGCCCAGCGTCACCGGTTGCAGGCTGACGGTCTGCTGGGCATCGACCAGCAATACCTGGGCGATGCCGGCGCTGTCGCGCAGGATGGCCCGCTGCGGCACGCTGATGCCCTGGCGATCGACCGCCTGCTCCAGGCGCACGCGCACGAAGCTGCCCGGCAACAGGTCCAGGTCGGGGTTGGGGAATTCGCTGCGCAGGGTGATCTGGCCGGTGCCCGGGTCGACGCTGATGTCGGCGAACAACAGTTTGCCCGGCAGCGGGTACAGGCTGCCGTCGTCCTGGACCAGCGTAGCCTTGGCCTGGCCCGGCTCGACCTGCTGCAACTGGCCGGCGCGCAGGGCGCGGCGCAGTTCGTTGAGCTCGCGGGTCGATTGGGTGAGGTCGGCGTGGATCGGGTCCAACTGCTGGATGAGGGCCAGCGGCGTGGTTTCGTTCTGGCCGACCAGCGCACCCTCGGTTACCAGCGCCCGGCCGATGCGTCCGGCGATGGGCGCGGTGACCGTGGCATAACCGAGGTTCAACCGGGCCCGCTCCAGGGCGGCCTTACTGGCGGCGACATCGGCGGCGCTCTGGCGATCCGCGGCCCGGGCGTTGTCGTAGTCCTGGCCGCTGATGGCGTTGTCCTCGATCAGGCGCGCGTAGCGTTGCGCTTGCAGGCGTGCCTGGAAGGCGTTGGCCTCGGCCTTGCGCAACGCCGCTTCGGCGCTGTCCAGGTCGGCCTTGAACGGCGCCGGGTCGATGCGAAACAGCACATCGCCTTTTTTCACATCGCTGCCTTCGCGATACACCCGCTGCAACACCACGCCGGGCACCCGTGCGCGCACTTCGGCGGTGCGTGGCGCGGCAATGCGTCCGCTCAATTCGCTGCTGATGGACAGTGGCCGGGCTTCGATGGTTTCGACGGCCACGGTGGGCAGCGGCGCTTCGTCCGTGGGCGGCGCGGCGCTGTCGCAGGCGCTCAACGACAGCGCACCGAGCAGCAGACTCAGCGTGGCGAAAGAATTCTTTGGCATGGTGCATCCCCAATAATGAGCGGTGCCATGCTACGGCGGGCGAGCCTGGGCGTTGGTAAAGCTTTGTTGGGGGTGTGTGAAATTGTGTAAGGGTTTTGCGTCGGGTTGGGCGAGGGCGTATATCCTTGGCAACTTGAGATCATCGGTGTCTTGCCGGGCCTCATCGCGAGCAAGCTCGCTCCCACAATGATTATGCGAACCCCTGTGGGAGCTTGCTCGCGGTAGATAAAGGCCTGCCAGGCACCCCAGCACTTTCTGGAACACCCCATGCCCAACATCCTCCTGGTCGAAGACGACTGCGCGTTGTCCGAGCTGATCGCCAGTTACCTGGAACGCAACGGCTATCAAGTCAACGTGCTGGCCCGCGGCGACCACGTGCGGGAGCGGGCGCGGGTCAATCCGCCGGACCTGGTGATCCTCGACCTGATGCTGCCGGGCCTGGACGGCTTGCAGGTGTGTCGCCTGCTGCGGGCCGATTCGGCGACCTTGCCGATCCTGATGCTCACCGCCCGGGACGACAGTCACGACCAGGTCCTGGGCCTGGAAATGGGCGCCGACGACTACGTCACCAAACCGTGCGAGCCGCGGGTCTTGCTGGCGCGGGTGCGGACCTTGCTGCGGCGCAGCAGCCTCGCCGAACCGCAGACGGCCAACGACCGCATTCTGATGGGCAACCTGTGCATCGACCTGTCCGAACGCACCGTGACCTGGCGCGGCCAGCCGGTGGAGCTGTCCAGCGGCGAGTACAACCTGCTGGTGGTGCTGGCCCGGCATTCCGGCGAAGTGCTGAGCCGCGACCAGATCCTGCAACGCCTGCGCGGCATCGAGTTCAACGGCACCGACCGCTCGGTGGACGTGGCGATTTCCAAGCTGCGGCGTAAATTCGACGACAACGCCGGCGAAGCTCGCAAGATCAAGACCGTCTGGGGCAAAGGCTACCTGTTCAGCCGTTCCGAGTGGGAATGCTGAGCCGATGTGGAAACTGCTGATTCGCCTGTACCTGGTCACCATCGTCTCCTACAGCGCGGCCATCTACCTGATGCCGGAACTGGTGGTCCGCCTGTTCCATGAGCGCTTCGTGAGCTACAACCTCGACCATTCCCGAGGCTTGCAGACCCTGATGGTCAAACAGTTCCACGCCGTGCCCCGCGAGCAGTGGCCGGCGCTGGCGGCGCAGATGGACAAGGACTTCGAGCCGCTGCGCATCGAACTGGCGAGCCTCGATGACCCGGGCTTCAGCGACGCCGAGCGGGCGCAGCTCAGCCGTGGCGAAAACATCGTGCGCCTCGGTGACTGGGCCTGGCGCACCCTGGCGGTGGCACCGCTGGGTGAGCGCATGGCGGTCAAGATGATCGTTCCGCCGGATCCGACCGACGTCAACTGGCTGTACTGGAGCATCAACGTGCTGATCGGCGCGACCATGCTCGCGTGCCTGTTGCTCTGGCTGCGGCCGCACTGGCGTGACCTGGAGCGCCTCAGGCGCACCGCCGAGCGTTTCGGCAAGGGCCACTTGGGTGAGCGTACGCAGATTGCCTCCAGTTCGAACATCGGCAGCCTGGCCCATGTGTTCGACACTATGGCCGGTGACATCGAGAAGCTGCTCAACCAGCAGCGCGACCTGCTCAACGCGGTGTCCCACGAATTGCGCACGCCACTGACCCGGCTCGACTTCGGCCTGGCCCTGGCGCTGTCCGAGGATTTGCCGCCCGCCAGTCGCGAGCGCCTGCAAGGGTTGGTGGCGCACATTCGCGAGCTGGATGAACTGGTGCTCGAACTGCTGTCCTACAGCCGTCTGCAGAACCCCGAACGCTTGCCCGAGCGGGTCGAAGTGCCGCTGGACGAATTCATCGACAGCATCCTGGGCAGTGTCGACGAAGACCTGGCGGCCCCGGACGTGGTGATCGACGTGTTGCTGCACGGAGCGCTGGAGCGCTTCGAACTCGACCCGCGCCTTACCGCCAGGGCCTTGCAGAACCTGCTGCGCAATGCGATGCGTTACTGCGAGAAGCACATCCAGGTCGGTGTGTTGGTGGGCGACCAGGGTTGTGAGATCTGGGTCGACGATGACGGCATCGGCATCCCGGATGACGAGCGTGAGCGTGTGTTCGAGCCGTTCTACCGCCTGGACCGCAGCCGCGACCGCGCCACCGGCGGGTTCGGCCTAGGCCTGGCCATCAGCCGCCGTGCCTTGCAAGCCCAGGGCGGCACCTTGACCGTCGAGACTTCACCGCTGGGCGGGGCTCGGTTCAGGTTGTGGTTGCCCGCCCCATCGTCCTGATCCAGGTGGTTCCCTGGGCGAGGGAGCGTGCTCCTGTTGGGGTGCGCAGCGGCCCTTCAGCCTCAGCCGAACAACCCCGCCGCGATATTGATCGAAAACCCCAAGATTGCCGTGTTGAATACGAACCCGATCAGTGATTGCGCCAGTACGATCTTGCGCAACTGGCGGGTGGCGACACCCACGTCCGACGTCTGCACCGCGACCCCGATGGTGAAGGAGAAATACAGGAAATCCCAATAATTGGGCGTGGTCAGGCCTTCGGCAAAGCGCAGCGCCGGCTCGGTGCCCTCCCAGGTGTAATAGAGCCGCGCATAGTGGACGCTGAAGATCACGCCGATCAGCAACCATGAGCCGATCACCGTCATGGCCGTGAAGCCGTAGTGCAGCAGCTTGCCGGCGGCGTGCAGGTCGCGGCTGCCGGCCAGTTCGACGGTGATGGTGGCCAGGCTGGCCAAGGCGGCGATGCAGACCATCAGCAAGACCAGCCCGGCGTTTTCGTCTTCGATCTCGGCAATGCGCCTGACGTCGGGGGCCTTGGCGCGTACGGTCAGCCACAACATCAGCACCAGGTAGGTCCAGACCCCGGCATTCCAGCCGATCAGGACCTTGCTGATGAGGCTGTCCGCAGGCGCCAGGACGCCCACTGCCAAGCCGACGGCCATGGCGCTGGACAGACGCGGGTGGGTACGGGCGAGGAAGGGCATGGGGGCTCACTGTCCGGAAAAGAGACGCCTAGTATGCTCAGGCGACCCCAGGTAGCCAACCTGTAGGAGCGAGCCCCCATTTCTTTTTTGGCGGGGCAAGATTTAGATTGACCGCCGCTTGTCTGGCAGCAGAATGTCTTTCGTCGCAAATCTCCAAGAGTGATGGCTTTTTGATACCTGCTTGCGTCGCGATTGAGTACAATCGCGGCGTACAATCGGGCATGGAGGCAGTCCGGCTCTTTCGTTACGAGAACACTCCATGTTGATCGGTACGTATTCCCCCGCGCTCGTTTCCATTTCCCTGTTCGTTGCTGTCCTGGCTTCCTACACCGCACTCGACCTGACCGGGCGTATCGCCACCGCCCAGGGCCGCGCCGCGCAGCTGTGGATGGCCGGCGGCGCACTGGCCATGGGCGTGGGCGTCTGGTCCATGCACTTCATCGGCATGCTGGCGTTCTCCTTGCCGGTGCGGCTTGGCTACGACACTTCCATCACCGCGCTGTCGTTGCTGATCGCCATTTTGTCCTGCGGCTTTGCCTTGTGGCTGGTCAGCCAGCCGCGCCTGCCGGCGTGTCAACTGGCGTTCGGTGCGCTGGTCATGGGGGCCGGCATCAGTGCCATGCATTACACCGGCATGGCGGCGTTGCGGATGCAGCCGGGCATCGACTACGAGCCCACGCTGTTCGGCGCCTCGCTGGTGATTGCCGTCGGTGCTTCTGCGGCGGCCCTGTGGATCGCCTTCCGCCTGCGCCAGAACACCCCTCACGTGCGCCTGGCCCGGGCCGGCGCCGCGGTGATCATGGGCGTCGCCATTGTCGGCATGCACTACACCGGCATGGCCGGGGCGCAGTTTCGCGACGGCAGCTTTTGCGGCGCCCTGGACGGCCTGAGCGGCAAGGGCCTGGACAACGTGGTGCTGATCACCACCCTGGCGGTGCTGGCCATCGCCTTGCTGACCTCGATTCTCGATGCGCGCCTGGAGGCCCGCACCGCCGAACTGGCCCAATCCTTGACCGTGGCCAATCGCGAACTGACGCAACTGGCCCTGCACGACCCGCTCACCGGGTTGCCCAACCGGGTGTTGCTGGCCGACCGTATCGGCCAGGCCATGCACCGGGTGCAAGAGCAGGGCGGCTGCTTTGCCCTGATGTTCATCGACCTCGATGGCTTCAAGCCGGTCAACGATGCCTTCGGGCACCACATGGGCGATCTGTTGCTGCGCGACGTGGCCCTGCGCCTGCGCGAGGATCTGCGCAGCCAGGACACCCTGGCGCGGATCGGCGGCGATGAGTTCGTGCTGCTGGTGCAACTGGCCGAGCCGGACGACGCCTTGCGCCTGGCTGCCCGCCAGGTCGGGTTGGTGGGCCAGACGTTTCGGGTGGCCGAGCACGATTTGCAGATCTCCGCCAGCGTCGGCATTTCCGTGTACCCCGGCAACGGCAGCAGCGCCGAAGAACTGTTGATGAATGCCGACGCGGCGATGTACCACGCCAAGGGGGCGGGGAAGAACGGCTACAGCTTTTTCGACGCGTCGATGAACAGCAACGCCCGCAAGCAGTTGCAGTTGCTGCAGGATTTGCGCATTGCCGTCGAGCAGCGCCAGTTCAGCCTGCATTACCAACCCAAGTTCGACGCCGCCAACGGCCGTCCGGTGGGGGCCGAGGCGTTGTTGCGCTGGACCCATCCGACCCAGGGCCTGCTGATGCCCGCCACGTTCATCGACCTGGCGGAAAAGACCGGGCTGATCATCCCCATCGGCGAATGGGTGCTCAACGAAGCCTGCCGCCAGATGCGCGAATGGTACGTGCTCGGCTACACCGACTGGCGCATCGCGGTGAACCTCTCGGCCTTGCAGTTCTGCCACACCGGGTTGGTACAGAGCGTCGCCAAGGCCTTGGAAACCCATTGCCTGGCGGCCAACAGCCTGACCCTGGAAATCACTGAAACCACTGCCATGAGCGATGCGGATGCGAGCATGACGGTGCTGCAGCAGCTGTCCGACATGGGCGTGGACTTGTCCATCGATGACTTCGGCACCGGCTATTCGAGCCTGATGTACCTCAAGCGCCTGCCGGCCAATGAACTGAAGATCGACCGCGGCTTCGTGCGCGACCTGGAGCACGACAGCGATGACGCTGCCATCGTCTCCGCCATCGTCGCCCTTGGCCAGGCCCTGGGGCTGCGGATCGTTGCCGAAGGGGTCGAGACCGACCTGCAGCAAGACTTCCTGACCCGGTTGGGTTGCGATTCCCTGCAAGGTTACCTGCTGGGCCATCCACTCCCGGCCGAGCGCTTTTTGCACGACCTGCGCCAGGTCAAACGCGCCGCCATGGCCTGACACACGGTCGTCATCCTGTGGGAGCGGCTTGCTCGCGAAGGCGGCGTGTCAAACGACAATCATGTTGGCTGGCCCACCGCTTTCGCGGGCAAGCCCGTTCCCACAGTTGCCCGCTTGTACAATGGGCGCGCGGCAGGCACCTGTCTTCACAGTAAAAGGAATGATTCGCCGCCGTTGAAGTCCCAGTTCCAGTACCCCGAATAACTGGAGCTTTTCTATGCGCAAATCCCCCCTGATCGCCAGCCTGGTCCTGATCGCCGGTCTCGGAGCCCTCGGGCCCGTGGCGCAAGCGGCGCAAACCACCGGAGATGCGGTGGAGCACTCGCCCAACAATGGGCGCCGACTGGTGGAGGCCGACCGCACGCCCGCGGAATATCAGCGCGCGGATAAAGCTATCAAGAACTGGAAAGAGAAGGGCCTCGAAGCCCCTGACGAGGGTTCGCAATGGGTGCAGATCAATGACAAGTACGTGATGGTGGTGATCGCGTCTGGCCGGATCCTCAAGATCACCCCCGCCACGCGCTAGGCCATCAGAGCAATTCGCCTTTGTCCCACAGATGAACCAGCTCGCCGGGTGCCTGATCCTCGGGCACCTTGAGCACCATTTCATCGTCCTGGTCGTTGGTGCGGTAACGCACCTCGATCTGGAAGAAGCGCTGGTCGCCGCGCCCGGGTGCGGGCGAGGCCAGCGGCAGGCAGCCCTCCAGTACCGAACAGATGCGGCTGCGCTGGTCGATGTCGCATTGGGCGAATTCGATTTCCCGTGGCCGGGTCAGGGCATGGATGGCCGCCACGCCACCCTGGCGTGACAGCCGTACCACGGCGTTGTCGTCGAGCTCTGGAAGGGTTTTCATCAACGCTCCTGTGTCAGGTCGACGCCGACCTGGCGCCAGCCGTCTTGCACCGCTTGCACTTCCCGCGCACCGAAGCGCTGGCGGGCATGCTCGACGGTCAGGCGGGCGAAGTCGCTGAAGGACGCGTCGTTGGCCAGTTTTCTGTCGCACAAGGTGTCATACCAGATCCGGCCGGCTTTTTCCCAGGCAAATCCGCCCAGCGTGGTCGCCACCAGATAAAAGGCGCGGTTGGGGATGCCGGAGTTGATGTGCACGCCGCCGTTGTCCTCGCGGGTAATGACGAATTCACGCATGTGCGACGGTTGTGGGTCCTTGCCCAGCAGCGGGTCGTTGTAGGCGGTGCCGGGGTTGGACATGCTGCGCAGGCCATCGCCGTTGATCTTGTCGGTGAGCAGGTCGGCACCGATCAACCAGTCGGCCTGGTCGGCGGTCTGTTCCAGCACGTACTGCTTGACCAGCACGCCGAACACATCGGAGATGGACTCGTTCAGTGCACCGGACTGGTTGGCGTAGACCAGCCCGGCTTCGCTTTCGGTGACGCCGTGGGCCAGCTCGTGGGCGACCACGTCGAGGGAGCGGGTGAAGCGCTGGAAAATTTCCCCGTCACCGTCGCCGAACACCATTTGCGCGCCGTTCCAGAAGGCGTTTTCGTAGCCTTGTCCATAATGCACGCTGCCCACCAGGGCGAAGCCCTTGTTGTCGATGGAGTCGCGGCCGAGGATTTTCCAGAAAAAATCGTAGGTGGCGCCGAGGGCATCGTAGGCTTCGTCCACGGCCGGGTCGCCGCTGGCCGGCTGGCCTTCCAGGCGTACCGGCTGGCCGGGCAGTTCCATGGTGTTCTGTGCGTCGTGCACGCTGCGCTGCGGGTGGCCGGCCTTGCCCGGCCTGGGCAGTTTCGCCGCGGCGGGCGGCTGGTCCGGCGGGCCGGGGTTGTGCCGCAGGCTGCGCACGTGGGTCAGGGTGCCAAGGGCGCTGGAACGTTGCTGTTCGGAGCCGTGGGCAATGATGCGATTGAGGATGTACGGAGGAATAAAACCGTAGAGCGGGCGAGAGTCGAACATCAGAAAATCCTTATCTGAAATGCAGGGCGATACCCATGTGAACCGAAGTGGCTTGAGCGGTTCCCTACTGCTGACCCGCTCGATGCGCCACAGTTGCATATGGATACGGACACGGACCTGTGGCCAGGGGATAATCCCTGCGCCACAAAAACACAACACGGACAGACTCCATGAACGAAGAACTGCACATCACCGACCTGCAACAGGGCGACGGCAAAAGCGTAGTCAAAGGCGCGCTGATCACCACCCAATACCGCGGTACGCTCGAAGACGGCACTGAATTCGATTCGTCCTACAGCCGTGGCAAGCCGTTCCAGTGCGTGATCGGCACCGGTCGCGTCATCAAGGGCTGGGACGTGGGGCTGATGGGCATGAAGGTGGGCGGCAAGCGCAAGCTGTGGGTACCGGCCCACCTGGCCTACGGTGAGCGCTCCATGGGCGCGCACATCAAGCCCAACGCCAACCTCGTTTTCGAGATCGAGCTGCTGGAAGTGCTGACCCGGGACGATTGAGCGGCGCCGACTGCGGGCCGGCAACCTCCAGTTGAAAGTGTTGCTACTCTTTGCAGATGATGCATGGCTTTATTCGTCAGGGAGCGAAATATGGAAGCGGAACTGCATGACCTGGGAGTCTCCCAGGTGGCTGCGGCCATTGCCGAGCCGGCCCGGACCCGCATGTTGTGCGCGTTGATGGACGGCCACGCCCGGACCAGTACCGAGCTGGCCAGCATTGCCGACGTCAGTGCTTCCACCGCCAGTGCCCACTTGGCGAAGCTCAAGGACCTGGCCTTGGTGCGCGTGCATGTGCAGGGGCGTCATCGCTACTACAGCCTGGCAGACAAGCGCGTCGCCCAGGCCCTTGAAGCGTTGATGGTGATCGGCCAGAGCGCCGCGCCGACCTTTACCCCGCGCACCCCGGATCGCCTGCAGTTTGCCCGCACCTGCTACGACCACATGGCTGGCACCCTGGCGGTGCGGCTGCATGATCGCTTGCTTGAGGCCGGGTGGCTGGTGGCGGCAGGGCAGGGCTATGGGCTGAGCGAGTCGGGCGAGCAAATATTCGCGGAGCTGGGCATTGATGTCCAGGTGCTCGCCGCGCAACGACGTCGGTTCGCCTGCCCCTGCCTGGACTGGAGCATGCGCCGTCCGCACCTGGGCGGCGCCTTGGGGGCGGCGTTGTTGCAAGTGGCGATCAAGCGCAAATGGGTGCTCCAGGACCTGGACAGCCGGGCACTGGGGCTGACCGCCAGCGGGCGCAAGGAAATGGCCGCGCGGTTTGGCGTGGATGTCGAGCAAGCGGTTGCACCGGCCGATGCCGTCGCGAGCAGGCTCGCGCCCACCGTGGAACTGCGCTGAAGCAAGGCTTGGGCAAGTGGCGAGGGAGCTTGCTCCCTCGCCACAAGTGGATCAGACCTTGACGATCCAACCCGCTGGCGCTTCGACGTCACCGGTCTGCACGCCGGTCAGTTCTTTGTAGAGCTTCTGGGTGATCGGGCCGACTTCGGTTTCGCTGTGGAACACGTGCAGCTTGTCCTTGTAGTGGATGCCGCCGATCGGCGTGATCACCGCCGCGGTACCGCAAGCACCGGCTTCCTTGAAGTCCGACAGCTTGTCGATCAGCACGTCGCCTTCGATCACTTCCAGCCCCAGGCGCGATTTGGCCAGTTCGA
Organism: Pseudomonas chlororaphis; assembly: GCA_001023535.1. Classification (NCBI taxonomy): domain Bacteria; kingdom Pseudomonadati; phylum Pseudomonadota; class Gammaproteobacteria; order Pseudomonadales; family Pseudomonadaceae; genus Pseudomonas; species Pseudomonas chlororaphis. The sequence continues at coordinate 5,357,980 of CP011020.1, read as the reverse complement.
TCAGCGACAGGCGAGTGATGCCTGGCAGGACCGATGGGGAGTTGGGGGTGACGAATTTGCCGTCGTGGGTGATGCCGAAGAAGTTGGCCGAACCGACTTCCTCGATCTTGGTGTGGGTCAGCGGATCGAGGTAGATGCAGTCGGCGAAGCTGGCCTTCTTGGCCTGGGAACCCGGCATCAGGCTGGCGGCGTAGTTGCCACCGACCTTGGCCGCGCCGGTGCCTTGTGGGGCGGCGCGGTCGAAGGTGGAGATCAGGAAGTTGTGCGGGGTCAGGCCGCCCTTGAAGTAGGCGCCGACCGGGATGCAGAAGATCGAGAAGATGAACTCGGGCGCGGTGCGCACGCCGATGTTGTCACCCACGCCGATCACGAACGGGCGCAGGTACAGCGCGCCGCCGGTGCCGTAGGGCGGGATGAAGCGTTCGTTGGCGCGGACCACTTGCTTGCAGGCTTCGACGAACTGTTCGGTGTCGACGTGCGGCATCAGCAGGCGGGCGCAACTGCGCTGCATGCGGGCGGCGTTCTGGTCCGGGCGGAACAGGTTGATCGAGCCGTCCTTGCAGCGATAGGCCTTCAGGCCCTCGAAGCATTGCTGGCCGTAGTGCAGGGCGGTGGAGCCTTCGCTGATGTGCAGCACATTGTCGTCGGTCAGGGTGCCGGCGTCCCAGGCGCCATCGCGCCAGTGCGACAGGTAGCGCTTGTCGGTCTTGATGTAGTCAAAGCCCAGTTTGTCCCAATTGATGCTCTCGTTACCCATGACACCCTCTATTGCTTAACAACCGTCGAAACGGTTCAAGGCTTCTGACGTTTTTTGGATGGGGACAACAATACTTCATTCCGGTGTTGTTTCGCAGCCTGCTCGATGGGTGACAGGCAGATTTTCTGCCGACTCCCCGTGGCGAGGGAGCTTGCTCCCGCTCGGCTGCGAAGCAGTCGTCACCTGGCCAACGCGGTGTGACTGAACGACCCCGGTGCTCGGATTGGGGCTGCTTCGCAGCCCAGCGGGAGCAAGCTCCCTCGCCACGGGTGAACCGCATGTCTACACATGCAACGCATGCCCCAACGCCCGCAGCGCCGCTTCCTGAACCGCCTCACCCAGCGTCGGGTGTGCGTGGATGGTGCCGGCGATATCTTCCAGGCGCGCGCCCATTTCCAGCGACTGGCCGAACGCGGTGGCCAGTTCCGAGACGCCCACGCCGACGGCTTGCCAGCCGACGATCAGGTGATTGTCCCGTCGCGCCACGACCCGCACGAAACCGCTTTTCGATTCCAGCGTCATCGCCCGGCCGTTGGCGGCGAACGGGAAGCTGGACACGATGCAGTCCAGCCCGACCGCCTTGGCCTCGTCCGGTGTCTTGCCCACCACCACCAGCTCCGGGTCGGTGAAGCACACCGCGGCGATGGCCGCCGGATTGAATTCCCGCTGCCGACCGGCGATCAGTTCGGCGACCATTTCGCCCTGAGCCATGGCCCGGTGGGCGAGCATCGGTTCGCCGCTCAGGTCCCCGATGGCCCAGACATTGCGCATGCTGGTCTGGCAACGCTGGTCGATTTTTACCGCCGCGCCGTTCATCGCCAGATCCAGCGCTTCGAGGTTCCAGCCCTGGGTGTTGGGCCGGCGCCCCACGGCCACCAGGACCCGGTCGGTCTCAAGGTTCAGGCTGTCGCCAGCCGGGTCACGGACTTGCAATGTGCTGGCCTGTGCATCGAACCCTTCGACACTGTGCTTGAGGTACAGCTTCACACCCAGTTGCTTGAGCGCCTCGTGCACCGGCTGGGTCAGTTCGCCGTCGTAGGCCGGCAGGATCCGTTCCTGGGCTTCGACCACACTGACCTCGGCGCCGAGCTTGCGGTAGGCGATGCCCAGCTCCAGGCCGATGTAGCCGCCCCCGACCACCACCAGGTGCCTGGGCACCGAGGTCGGCGCGAGGGCTTCAGTGGAGGACACGATCGGCCCGCCCAGCGGCAACATCGGCAGGTTGACGCTGGTCGAACCGGTGGCCAGCAGCAGGTGTTCGCACTGGATGCGGGTGTCGCCGACTTCGACGGTCTTGCCGTCGACAACCTTGGCCCAGCCCTGGATGACCTGGACCTTGTGCTTCTTGAGCAGCGCTGCGACGCCGGTGGTCAGGCGATCGACGATGCCGTCTTTCCATTCGACGCTCTTGCCGATGTCCAGGCTCGGCGTCGACACCGTGATGCCCAAGGCCGAACCCTGGCTGTGGTGCCGCGTCTGGTGAAACTGCTCGGCCACATGGATGAGCGCCTTGGACGGGATGCAGCCGATGTTCAGGCAGGTTCCGCCCAGCGCCTGGCCTTCCACCAGGATGGTCGGGATGCCCAGTTGCCCGGCACGGATCGCCGCCACATAACCGCCAGGGCCGCCGCCGATGATCAGCAAGGTGGTGTTCAAAGTCTGTTGCATGCCAGCTCCCATGATTAATCGACGAACAAGGTGGCGGGTTGTTCGAGCAAGCCGCGCAGGGCCTGAATGAATTGCGCCGCGTCCATGCCATCGACCACTCGGTGATCGAAGGAACTGGAGAGGTTCATCATTTTGCGGACGACGATCTGGCCCTTGATGACCATGGGTCGCTCGACGATCTTGTTCACGCCGACGATGGCCACTTCCGGCAGGTTCAGCACCGGCGTGCTGACGATGCCGCCGAGGGCGCCCAGGCTGGTCAGGGTGATGGTCGAGCCGGACAGTTCATCGCGGCTGGCCTTGCCGTTGCGGGCGGCCGTGGCGAGGCGGCTGATCTCGGCCGCGCTGTCCCACAGGCTGCGGGCCTCGGCATGGCGCACCACCGGCACCATCAGGCCGACGTCGCTCTGGGTGGCCACGCCAACGTGCACCGCGCCAGAACGATGGATGACTTGGGCTTCGTCGTCGTAGCGCGCGTTCATCTGCGGGAAGTCCCGCAGGGCCATCACCAGAGCCCGTAACAGGAATGGCAGCAGGGTCAGCTTGCCGCGACTGGCACCGTGTTTTTCATTCAAGTGCACCCGCAGCTCTTCCAGGGCGGTGACGTCGACTTCCTCGACGTAGCTGAAATGGGCGGCGCGCTGGGTCGCTTCCTGCATGCGCTGGGCGATCTTGCGACGCATGCCGATCACCGGGATCTGCTGCTCGTCGTGGCGTTCGGCGTAGCCGGAACCGCCCTTGGCCGGGGTCGAAGGCCCTTGGGCCAGGTACGCTTCCAGGTCTTCGTGCAGCACCCGCCCGGCGGGGCCGCTGCCTTGGACCAGGCGTAACTGGATGCCCAAATCCAAGGCGTGCTTGCGCACCGCAGGGGATGCCAATGGACGCTCATTGGGTTCACGGGCCACCGGTGCCTGGGCGGCCGGACGCGGGGCGGCGGGCTTTTGTGTCGCCGGTTGCGCGGCTGCCACCGGCTCGGGGGGCGGCGCCGGCGCCGGTTTCGCGGCCTGCACCTCGGCGGCCGGCTGTGCCGATTCCTTGAGGTTGCCGGCGCCTTCCACTTCAATGCGGATCAGTTCGCTGCCCACCGCCATGACCTCGCCCGGCTCGCCGCCCAGGGCAATGACCCGGCCGTGTACCGGCGAGGGGATGTCCACCATGGCCTTGTCGGTCATGACATCGGCCAGCACCTGGTCCTCGACCACCAGGTCGCCGACCTTGACGTGCCACACCGACAGTTCCACTTCGGCGATGCCTTCGCCAATGTCCGGCATCTTGATAACGTGCGTGCCCATTCAGACCTCCATGACCCGTTTCAACGCCGCACCCACACGGGACGGCCCTGGGAAATACGCCCACTCCTGCGCATGCGGGTAGGGCGTATCCCAACCGGTGACGCGCTCGATGGGCGCTTCCAGGTAGTGGAAGCAATGTTCCTGGACCAGCGACACCAGCTCGGCGCCGAAGCCGCAGGTGCGGGTGGCTTCGTGGACGATCACGCAGCGGCCGGTCTTTTTCACCGACTTGACGATGGTTTCCAGGTCCAGCGGCCACAGGCTGCGCAGGTCGATGACCTCGGCGTCGACGCCGCTTTCCTCGGCGGCCACCTGGGACACGTACACGGTGGTGCCGTAGGTGAGGATGGTCACCTCATTGCCGGGGCGGGTGATGGCGGCCACGTCCAGCGGCACGGTGTAGTAACCGTCCGGGACTTGCGCGCTGGGGTGTTTCGACCACGGCGTTACCGGGCGGTCGTGGTGCCCGTCGAACGGGCCGTTATACAGGCGCTTGGGTTCGAGGAAGATCACCGGGTCATCGTTTTCAATGGAGGCGATCAGCAGGCCCTTGGCGTCGTAGGGGTTCGATGGCATCACCGTGCGCAACCCGCAGACCTGGGTGAACATCGCCTCGATGCTCTGGCTGTGGGTCTGTCCGCCGTAGATGCCACCGCCGCAAGGCATGCGCAGGGTCATCGGCGCGGTGAACTCGCCGGCCGAGCGATAGCGCAGGCGCGCCGCTTCGGAAATGATCTGGTCCGAGGCCGGGTAGACGTAGTCGGCGAACTGGATTTCAGCCACGGGCCGCAAGCCGTAGGCGCCCATGCCCACCGCCACGCCGACGATGCCGCTTTCGGAAATCGGCGCGTCGAACACCCGCGAGGTGCCGTACTTGTTCTGCAGGCCTTCGGTGCAGCGGAACACGCCGCCGAAGTAGCCCACGTCCTGGCCGAACACCACGACGTTGTCGTCGCGTTCGAGCATCACGTCCATGGCCGAGCGCAAAGCCTGGATCATGGTCATGGTGGTAGTGGTCATGGCGGTATCCAGCGCAATAGTGTTGTTGTGATCGTTCATGTCAGATCCCCAACTGCTGACGCTGGCGCTTCAAGTGCTCCGGCATCTCTTTGTAGACGTCTTCGAACATCGTCGCGGCGCTCGGCACCTGGCCGCCGGCGAGCGTGCCGTACTGCTCGGCTTCTTTCTGGGCGGCGATGATCTGCGCTTCCAGCTCGGCGCTGACGGCGGCGTGTTCCTCTTCCGACCAGACGCCCTCGCGGATCATGTGTTGCTTGAGGCGGGCAATCGGGTCGCCCAGCGGGAAGTGGCTCCAGTCGTCGGCGGGGCGGTACTTGGAAGGATCGTCGGAGGTGGAGTGCGGGCCGGCGCGGTAGGTGACCCATTCGATCAGCGCCGGGCCGAGGTTGCGACGGGCGCGTTCGGCGGCCCAGCGCGAGGCGGCGTAGACGGCCATGAAGTCGTTGCCATCGACCCGCAGCGAAGCGATGCCGCAACCGACGCCGCGTCCGGCGAAGGTCGTGGCTTCACCGCCGGCGATGGCCTGGAAGGTGGAGATCGCCCACTGGTTGTTGACCACGTTGAGGATCACCGGTGCGCGGTAGACGTGGGCGAAGGTGAGGGCGGTGTGGAAGTCCGATTCGGCGGTGGCGCCGTCACCGATCCAGGCCGAGGCGATCTTGGTGTCGCCCTTGATCGCCGAGGCCATGCCCCAGCCCACGCCTTGGATGAATTGCGTGGCCAGGTTACCGGAAATGGTGAAGAAACCAGCGTCCTTGACCGAGTACATGATCGGCAACTGCCGGCCCTTGAGCGGATCGCGCTCATTGGACAGCAGTTGGCAGATCAGGTCGACCAGCGGCACGTCGCGGGCCATCAGGATGCTTTGCTGACGATAGGTGGGGAAGCACATGTCGTCGATGTTCAACGCCAGGGCCTGGGCGCTGCCGATGGCTTCCTCGCCAAGGCTCTGCATGTAGAACGACATCTTTTTCTGACGCTGGGCGACCACCATGCGGTTGTCGTAGATCCGCGTCTTGAGCATGGCACGCATGCCTTTGCGCAGGATGTCGACGGGGATGTCCTTGGCCCATTCACCCAAGGCGTTGCCCTGGTCGTCGAGCACGCGGATCAGGCTGCGGGCCAGGTCGATGGTGTCGGCCGGCTCCACGTCGATGGGCGGTTTGCGCACCGTGCCGGCGTCGCTCAGATGCAGGTAGGAGAAGTCGGTCTTGCAGCCGGGACGGCCCGAGGGTTCGGGAACGTGCAGGCGTAGCGGTTCGTACGCTGGGTTCATGGCTTTCTACGCTCGATCTTGTGAATTTCTTGTAGTGGGCGCGCTAGCTGACGAATTCCCCGTGGTGCGGGGAAATTGTCCTACAACAATCATAGGCTCGACGAGGAAGAATATTTTTCTCTGTTGGCTTGCTGTTCAGATCATTTGCAGATAAAAAATCTGCACAACGATAAAAAACAGGATTATTTGTCTCATGCGTAAATTGGATCGCACCGACATCGGCATTCTGAACAGCCTTCAGGAGAACGCCCGCATCACCAACGCCGACCTCGCCCGCTCGGTGAACCTTTCGCCCACGCCGTGCTTCAACCGGGTGCGGGCCATGGAAGAGCTGGGGGTAATCCGCGAGCAGGTCACGTTGCTGGACGCCGACCTGCTGGGGCTGCACGTGAACGTGTTCATCCACGTCAGCCTGGAGAAACAGGTGGAAGAGGCGCTGCAGCACTTCGAGGAGGCGATCTCCGACCGGCCTGAGGTGATGGAGTGCTACCTGATGGCGGGCGACCCGGACTACCTGATACGCGTGCTGGTGCCGACGATCCAGTCGCTGGAGCGTTTCATGATGGACTTTTTGACCAAGGTCCCGGGCGTGGCGAACATCCGCTCCAGCTTCGCCCTCAAGCAGGTGCGCTACAAGACGGCGTTGCCGTTGCCGGCCAATGGGTTGACGTTGGGTAGCTGAAGATTGGGGCCGCTTCGCGCCCCAGCGGGAGCAAGCTCCCTCGCCACGGGGAAGGTAACTGGCGGGCCGGTACCGGATCGAACATCGTCCTGTGGCGAGGGAGCTTGCTCCCGCTGGGCTGCGCAGCAGCCCCATACTTCTACAACTGATTGATCGGAATCTTCAGGTACGTCACGCCATTGTCTTCGGCCGGCGGCAGATGCCCGGCCCGCACGTTCACCTGCACCGCAGGCAACAACAGCGTCGGCATGCCCAGCGTGCCGTCGCGCTGGGTACGCATGGCCACGAACGTGGCTTCGTCGATGCCGTCGTGAATGTGGATGTTGTGTTGGCGTTGTTCGCCCACGGTGCTCATGCACTGGGGTTCGCGGTGCTCTGGCGGGTAGTCGTGGCACACGTAGAGCCGCACGCCGGTGGGGAATGCCAGCAGCTTGCGGATCGACGCGTAGAGCTGGTGGGCGTCGCCGCCAGGAAAGTCGCAGCGAGCGGTGCCGACGTCGGGCATGAACAGCGTGTCCCCAACCAGGATCACGTCCCCATCGATCAGGTAGGCCATGTCCGCCGGGGTATGGCCGGGCACATGCAGGGCGGTGGCCTTGAGGTTGCCGATGGCGAAGGATTCGTCGGCGGCGAACAGGTGGTCGAACTGCGAGCCGTCCACGGCAAATTGCGGTTCAAGGTTGAACAGCGTCTTGAACACCCGCTGGACCCGGTCGATGGCGTGGCCGATGGCGATCCGGCCACCCAATACGCGGCGCAGATAGGGCGCGGCGGACAGGTGATCGGCATGGGCGTGGGTTTCCAGCAGCCATTGCACGGTCAAGCGGTGTTCGGCCACGAACGCGACGATACGGTCGGCCTGTGTCGTCGCGCTGCGCCCCGAAGCCGGATCGTAGTCGAGTACCGGATCGACCACTGCGCATTGCCCGCCGTCGTGCTCATACACGACATAGGTGTAGGTCTTGGATGCGGGGTCGAGAAAGCCTTGGATCTGCGCGGGCATGACAGCGAACCTGTAGGGGAAGAAGCGGTTGCAACCCGTAAGGTTTACAACATATGGTCCGCAGCTTAGTGAGGGCCACGGCGTCCTGCAAATGCGATCGCACCTGCCAACAGGTGCGCGCGGCGTGAGAGAGACTTATGTTACTGGCGAGTTTTTTCGGCGTGGCCATGGGCCTGGTCCTGGGTTTGACGGGGGCGGGCGGTGGGATCCTCGCGGTTCCGGCGTTGGTGCTGGGGCTGGGCTTGACCATGACCCAAGCCGCGCCCGTGGCGTTGTTCGCCGTGGGCAGTGCGGCGGCGGTGGGCGCCATCGATGGCCTGCGCCATGGCCTGGTGCGTTATCGCGCGGCGTTGCTGATCGCGCTGCTGGGGGCGGTGTTTTCGCCGCTGGGCATCTTCCTGGCCCATCAGCTCTCGGAAAAGATTCTGATGATCCTGTTCAGCCTGCTGATGGTGCTGGTAGCGGCGCGCATGTTGCGCCGGGAAACCCCGCAGTCCGGGCCAAGCGACCACGGCGCGGCCAGTTGGGGCCAGAAGAATTGCATGCTCGACCGCCAGACCGGGCGCCTGGCCTGGACCCCGCGCTGCACCGCCACGCTGGCAACGCTCGGCGCGGTGACCGGCGTGGTGTCCGGCCTGCTGGGCGTGGGCGGCGGTTTCCTCATCGTGCCGGCGTTCAAGCAACTGACCGACGTGCAGATGCGCGGGATCGTCGCCACCTCGCTGATGGTCATCAGCCTGATTTCGCTGATCGGCGTGGTAGGGGCCTTTCATGCCGGGGTGCGTATCGACCAGGTCGGCGCGGTGTTCATCGTGGCCAGCATCGTTGGCATGGTGCTGGGCCGGCGCCTGGCGGCTCGCGTCCCGGCCCGGGTGCTGCAAGTGGGGTTTGCCGCGATCTGCCTGGGGGTGGCGGTGTACATGTGGGTTCGGGCGTAGCTGCATGTGCTTTTTTTGTGAGAACCCAGTCCAGGCGAGGAGGGGTTATAGCGGCCTGCACTGCATCGAAAACCCCAGCGCCACCGACTGCCCTTGCTCCAGCAAGCGCAACCCCGGCCGTCCTGGCAGGTGGTGGGCGTTGACCGGGTGGCTGACCGGTTCGATGCAAAAGAACCCCAGGTCCACCGGGCAGTAGAGCAGGAAGTAGTCGCTGCCGCTGGCCCGGCACTCCAGTTCATAGCCCAAGTCCGGTTGCTGGATCAGGCAGTGCCCGTTCCAACCTCCGAAGCCATTGTCGACCAGGGTGTCCGGCAGCGGGCGGGGTTGCTGGAAGTTCCAGTCGGCCGGCACGTCCGTGCGTTCGGTCGGCATTTTCGTGCTGTCGCACAACCACACTTCGCTGGCGCGGGTTTGCAGGCGTGTACCGGCCGTGCGCGGAAAGTACGGGTGCAGGCCCAACCCATGCCACGCCGCCTGTTCGGCCAGGTGAGTGACGTGCAAAGCGATTTGCAACTGGCCGCCGTCCAAGCGAATCCGCAGGCTGGCGCAGTAGGCGAACGGGGTGCGGCTGTCCAGTTGCAGCAACGCTTCCTGTTCGCTGTGTTCGGTCACTTGCCAGGGTTGCTGCCAGGCACTGCCATGGATCGGAAACGGGTCGTTGGCACTGTTGGCGTCCAGGGCCAGCCAGCCGGACGGGCAGTCGAAACCGCCTTGGGCGATACGGTTCGACCACGGGATCAGCGGGAAGCCGCCGAGCTTGCCGGGCAGGCCGTTGTCCACGGCATCGGGGGCACTCGGGCGTAGCAGCGGGGCGCCGTTGCCGAGCAAGGTCCAGTCCACGAGGCTGGCGCCCAAGTGCGGGGCCAGGGTGAGGTGGGTGAGTTGGTCTTTGAGGTGCAATAGGGGGGGCGTCATGATGATCTTGCCTACTGAGCAAAAATTCTGATGCGAACGCTGTTGTGGCGAGGGGATTTATCCCCGTAGGGCTGCGCAGCAGCCCCAAGACCTGCCGACTCGCTGTGTCAGGCAGATTGAGTCTGCTGTGATGGGGCTGCTGCGCAGCCCTACGGGGATGAATCCCCTCGCCACAAGGGGATTTTTTGTTGACTGTGATTACAACACCAAATGCGGCAACCAGAGTGAAATGGCGGGGACATAAGTCACCAGCATCAGCACCAGGAACAGCATGGCGTAGAACGGCAGCAGGGCCTTGACCGTGCTTTCGATGCTGACCTTGCCGATGGCGGAACCCACGAACAACACCGCACCCACCGGTGGCGTGATCAGGCCGATACCCAGGTTCACCAGCATGATCATGCCGAACTGCACCGGATCCACGCCGATACCCATGATCACCGGCATCAGGATCGGTGTCAGGATCAGGATCAGCGGCGCCATGTCCATCACGGTGCCCAGCAGCAGCAACATCACGTTGATGCACATCAGGATCACGTAGCGGTTGTCCGATAGCGTCAGGAATGCGGTGGTGATCTTCGCCGGAATTTCCATCAGCGTCATGATGTAGCCGAAACTGGCGGCGAAGCCGATCAGGATCATCACGATGGAGATGGTGCGTACCGTACGGTGCATCAGTTTCGGCAACTCACTCCACTTGTAGTCGCGATAGATGCACATGGTCACGAAGAAAGCCCACACCACGGCAATGGCGGCCGATTCGGTGGCCGTGAAAACACCCGAGAGGATGCCGCCAAGGATGATGAACAACGTCATCATGCCCCACATGGCTTCCTTGCAGATCTTCAACGCTTGTTTGAGCGGAATGACCTCGCCCTTGGGGTAGTTGCGCTTTCTCGCAAAGACCAGGCACAGCGCCATCAGGCAGAGGTTCATCATGATGCCGGGGACGATGCCGGCCATGAACAGCGAGCCGATGGAAACGGTGCCGCCAGCGGCGAGGGAGTACAGCACCGCGTTGTGGCTGGGAGGTGTCAGCAACGCTTGCACCGAACCACTGACGGTGACGGCGGTGGCGAACTCACGCGGATAGCCGCGGCGTTCCATTTCCGGAATCAGCACCGAACCGACCGAGGCGGTATCGGCTACGGAGGAGCCGGAGATCGCGCCAAAAAAACTTGAAGCCACCAGGTTGACCAATGACAGGCCACCGCGCACGAAGCCTACCAACACGCTGGCAAATGCCACCAGTCGGCGGGACATGCCGCCCTCGGCCATGATCGCGCCCGCCAGGACGAAGAAGGGAATAGCCAACAACGAGAACTTGTTCACGCCGCCGGTTATCTGAATCATCATGGCCTGGAACGGAATATCGATCCACCACGCCCCGATCAGGGCGGCGGCGCCCAGCGCATAGGCGACCGGCATGCCGATCATGATCAACAACAAAAAACTGCCCAGCAGAATCAGAGCGTCCATTAAGCGGCACCTTCGTTTTCTTCGACCAGGTCGAACTGCACGACCCGACGCTTGCTTTGATCACCCAGCAAGAGTTTTTCCAGGACAAAAATCAGTGTCAGGAAACCCCCGATCGGGATCGGCATGTAGGTGATGCCGACGCGCAAGGTGGGGATTGCGCTCATGAATTGATTCCAGGTGGTCATGCACAGCTTGGTGCCCCAGATAGTCATGAAAATGCACACCGCCGCCATCAGGAGCTGGGTGAAAACCGAAGCCAGGGTTTGCCAGTGCGGGGGCAGGCGGCTGGTGACCATGTCCACGGCCATGTGCGAGCCGGAGCGGTAGCTGGCGGCTGCACCGATGAACGTAAATACGATCATCAGCAAGATGGCGGTGGGCTCCGGCCAGCTTGAGCCGGTACCGAGTACGTAGCGGGCAAACACCCCCCACGGAATCATCAGCGCAACGGCGAGGACAGAAAGGCCGGCCACCCAGATGCACGTCATGTAAATCGTGTCGTTGATACGCAGCAGTAAATTCTTCATCGGGTTCCACCGTAACCGGGCGCGCCTTTTAACCACGGCACGCCCAGCCTTGTCATGAGTTCAGATCCAGAGGGGGTTACTGGACCGCTTCGATACGCTTGATCAGATCGGCATACGGCGCGCCGTATTTGGCCCGGATCGGTGCGGTGGCGTCGTAGAAAGGTTTCTTGTCGACGGTGATGAACTCGACGCCGGCGGCCTTGAGTTTTTCTTCACTGGCGGCGGACTTCTTGTCCCACAGCACGCGCTCTTCTGCCTGGGCTGCCTTGGCCGCCTTTTTCACCATGTCCTGCTGCTCTGGGGTGAGCTTGTTCCAGGTGATCTTCGACATCACGATCGGCTCGGGCAGGATCAGGTGGCCGGTGAGGCTGTAGAACTTGGCGTTCTGGTAGTGGTTGTGTTCAAGCATGGTCGGTGGGTTGTTTTCCGCGCCGTCGATCACGCCGGTCTGCAAGGCGCTGAAGATTTCGCCGGTGTCCATGGCGATGCCGTTGCCGCCCATGGCGTTGATGGTCTCGATGAACATCGGGTTGCCTTGCACGCGAATCTTCATGCCTTTGAGGTCTTCGAGCTTGCGTACTGGCTTCTTGGTGTAGAGGTTGCGCGTGCCGCCATCCATCCAGGCCAGGGCCACCAGGCCGAACTCGGAGTTGGTGATCCGGTCGAGGATCGCATCGCCCACTTCACCGTCGATGACAGCGCGCATGTGCGCCTGGTCACGGAAGATGAATGGCATGTTGAAGACGTTCACGTCCGGGACCACAGGGCCGACGATCCCCAGGCTGACGCGAGACATCTGGATCGCGCCGGCTTGCATCTGCTCGATGACTTCTTTCTCAGAGCCCAGGACGCCACCTGGGAAATACTTGAACTTCAGCTCGCCGTTGCTCTCTTTCTCCAGAGTTTTACCCATGGATTCCTCGGCGACCACGGTCGGGTAGCCCTTGGGGTGGATGTCGGCGATCTTGATATCGAGGGCGTGAGCCGCCTGCGCCAGAAAGGCCAGGGGCAATGCTGCGATCAGAAGCGTGCGTTTGAAATTCATGGTCAATCTCCAGTCTTGTTTTTTTTATGGGGCTCATCCAGTGAAGCGGCACTGCAGGTCAGCTCGCGGAGTGGTTCAACCCTCCGAAAGCCGGTTCAGCCAGGCCCTTGACGCCGGGGTTGAGGGCGAACACGCCCCCGGCCAGGGACTGTGGGTCGGTGTCGTCACCGGGGCGGATCGAGGTGACGAACAAGGTGTCCAGGCGACTGCCGCCAAAGGCGCACATCGTCGGTTTCTTCACCGGCACGGACAGCGAGCGGTCGAGCCGGCCGTCCGGAGTGAAGCGATGGATCAGGCCGGCATCGTTGGCGCAGATCCAGTAGCAACCGTCTGCATCCACTGCCGCGCCATCCGGGCGGCCGGGCAACGGTTGCATGTCGACGAACAGCCGTCGGTTCGAGGGGGTGCCGCTGTCGATGTCATAGTCGAAGGCCCAGATGCGCTGGACCAGGGGGTGTGAATCCGAGAGGTACATCGTGCGGCCGTCCGGGCTGAACCCCAGGCCGTTGGGCACGATGAAACCGCTCAACTGCGCCTCCACCGGGCTGCGCTGCCCACGCTCATAGCGGTACAGCCGGCCCTGTTCGGCGTTGGCGCCCATGTTCAGCACCATGCTGCCGGCCCAGAAGCGTCCCTGGCGATCGCAGCGACCGTCGTTCAGGCGCATGTCGGGGCGGCTGTGCTCGACGCTGGCGCACAGTTCGCTGTCCAGGCTGCCGTCGTCATGGGGATGCAGGCGGAAGAATCCGCTTTCCATGCCCGCGACCCAACCACCGTCCTGGTGCCGGGCGAGGCAGGCGAGCATTTCCGGGGCCTGCCAGCCCTTGAACTGGCCGGTCCCGGCGTTCCAGCACTGCAGGCCGCCGCTGGGAATATCGACCCAGTACAGGGCGTTTTCCTCGGCCACCCACACCGGGCTTTCCCCGACGGCGTTGCGTGCATCGACAATCAATTCGGCTTGCATGGTGCTTCCCTTGTGCATTCGTATCCCATGAAAACAGTCGGATCAGTCGTCGAACGGGCCGGCCGCGACGAAGGCCCCGCCCTGGTAGACCATGGCCGGGTCATCGGCGGCCGGCATGGGCTGTGCCTCGATCTTGGCGCGGAAGATTTCCGAACTGTCCTTGGGCTGGTAGCCCAGGTGCGCGGCGTGGCTGTTGTCCCACCACACGTCGCGGTTGGCCGACACGCCATAGACCACGGTGTGGCCGACGTCGGGGGTGTAGAGCGAGCATTCGATCAGTTGGGTCAGGTCGTCGAAGCTCAGCCAGGTGCTCATCATCCGGCGGTTCTGCGGTTCGCTGAACGATGAGCCGATGCGGATGCTCACGGTCTCGATGCCGTAGCGATCGAAGTAGAAACTGGCCATGTCCTCGCCGTAGGATTTGGACAGACCGTAGTAGCCGTCCGGGCGACGCGGGGAGAGGGCGTCGAGGGCTTCGTCCTGCTTGTAGAAGCCGATCACGTGGTTGGAGCTGGCGAAAATCACCCGCTTGACCCCGTGCTTGCGGGCCGCTTCATAAAGATGGAACACACCGCTGATGTTGGCCCCGAGGATTTCTTCGAATGGCCGTTCAACCGACACGCCGCCAAAGTGCAGGATCGCATCGACGCCTTCCACCAACTGGTGCACGGCCTGTTTGTCGGACAGGTCGCACAGCATCACCTCTTCACTTTCATCGATGGCCGGGGCCATGTTGGCAATGTCGGACAGGCGGATGTGGCGGGCGAATGGCTTGAGGCGTTCGCGCAGAACCTTGCCCAGGCCGCCGGCGGCCCCGGTCAACAGCAGGCGATTGAAAGGATGACGAATGTGTGTGGTAGTCATGGAGTTACCTGAGCGAACAGTGAGAGGTATCAGTTATAGGTTGCCGTTTTGACCGCTGGAAAAAGTCCTTGCCGTGGTAACGACCGAACCCATCTACGCCGCCATTTCCCTGTGGGAGCGAACTTGCCCGCGAAAGCGTTGGGTCAGCTTGCATCGATGTTGAATTTGACGATGCCTTCGCGAGCAAGCCCGCTCCCACATTGATCTTCAGCGGCCACAGGAATTTACGTACAGCACAAATCCCCTGTGGGAGCGGGCTTGCCCGCGAAAGCGTTGGGTCAGCTTGCATCGATGTTGAATTTGACGATGCCTTCGCGAGCAAGCTCGCTCCCACACTGATCTTCAGCGGCCACAGGAATTTACGTACAGCACAAATCCCCTGTGGGAGCGGGCTTGCCCGCGAAAGCGTTGGGTCAGCCCGCATCGATGTTGAATGTGACGATGCCTTCGCGAGCAAGCCCGCTCCCACACTGATCTTCAGCGGCCACAGGGATTTGCGTACAGCACAAATCCCCTGTGGGAGCGGGCTTGCCCGCGAAGACGGTGGCACCGTCACCACCTGAATCAGCAGACCCACCGCAACCGCCTTACAACAAGCTGATCGGGTAGCTGATGAAAATGCGGTTCTCATCGAACTCATTGGTGCTGAAATCCCGCCGCATCGTCGAGTTGCGCCATTTCACGTTGAGGCTTTTCAGCGCGCCGCTCTGCACGGTGTAGGCCAGTTCGGTTTCGCGGCCCCATTCCTTGCCATCGTCGACGGTGGCGGTGTGTACGTTGTCGCCGCTGATGTAGCGGTTCATCAGGGTCAGGCCCGGCACGCCGACGGCGGCGAAGTTGAAGTCGTGGCGCAGTTGCCAGGATTTTTCCTTGGCATTGTCATAACTGGAGTTGTAGCTGTCGTTGGCCAGGGTGCCGCCGCTGGTGCCGTTGACGCGCATCCACGCGTCATCGCCGCCGACTTTCTGCAGGCCGACGTAAAAGGTGTTGCCGCCGTACTTGGCCGAGAGCATGGCGAACGCGGTTTTGTTGTCCAGGTCACYGGCCTTGCGCAAGACCTCGTGGATAGGGAACTGCCCGGCTTGCTGCCATTCGTCGACATAGGGGTTGATGGCGCGCTCGACGAAGTAGCAAACGCTACGCCGCGGTGCTTCATGTTCCTGGCTGAAGGTCATTTTTTTGTACTCCGTGGTCGAAAATCCATCACCGGGTCAGAAACAGGCCACGCCAAAGCTGTTGGCTTGCAGCGACCGCCGCTCGGCGAGTTGCGCCATTTCACGTCGAGGCTTTTCAGCGTGCCGCCCTGCACGGTGTAGGCCAGTTCGGTTTCGCGGCCCCATTCCTTGCGATCGTCGACGGTGGCGGTGTGCATATTCTCGTCGCTGATGTAGCGGTTCATCAGGGTCAGGCCCGGCACGCCGACGGCGGCGAAGTTGACGTCGTGGCGCAGTCGCCAGGACTTCTCCTCGGCATTGTCATAACTGGAGTTGTAGCTGTCGTTGGCCAGGGTGCCGCCGCTGGTGCCGTTGACGCGCATCCACGCGTCATCGCCGCCGACTTTCTGCAGGCCGACGTAAAAGGTGTTGCCGCCGTACTTGGCCGAGAGCATGGCGAACGCGGTTTTGTTGTCCAGGTCACCGGCCAGTGCGCTGCCGTCTTCCTTGCCGATGAAGTAACCGAGGTTGGCGCCCAGGGTCCAGTCGCCGATGGGCTGGCTGTGGGTCAGGTTGAAATACTGCTGCTGGTAGATGTCGGACAGCTCGGCGTACCAAACCCCGACCTGGGTGCGCTTTTCATTGAAGGCGTATTCGCCGCCGCCGAAGTTGAAACGGTCGGAGGTGAAGGCGCCGCGGCCGTTCATCGACATGTCTTCCATGCTCGCGTCGTTGCGCGGGCTGTTGCCGCGGAACTGACCGCCGTAGAGGCTCAGGCCGTTGATCTCGGTGGAGGTCACCTGGCCGCCACGGAAGGTCTGCGGCAGGGAGCGGCCGTCGTCGGAACGCAGGATCGGCAGCACCGGCATCCATTCGCCGACCTTCAATTCGGTCTTCGACACCTTGGCTTTCAGTGCCACACCCAGGCGCCCGAAATCATTGGCCGGACGACCGTCGTCATGCACCGGTAGCAACTGCGTACCCGCCGTGCCGCGACCGCCGTCGAGCTTGACCGAGTACAGGCCCAGCACGTCCACGCCGAAACCGACCACGCCCTGGGTGAAACCGGACTTGGCGTCGAGGATGAAGTTCTGGGTCCATTCCTCGGCTTTGCCCTGGGCGTTGTTCGGGTTGGTGAAGTTGCGGTTGAAATAGGCGTTGCGCAGGGTCAGCGTGGCCTTGGCGTCGTCGACGAAACCTTCGGCATTGGCCATGGTGGGAAGGAATGCGGCCAGGCTGCTGCAACCGAGCAGAATCAGGGTGGGACGGGTAGTGCGGAGGGTACGGCGGGTCGAACGGTGGTCGGGGGAAAAACGGACACGTGTGCTCACTATGACGGCTCCCTACTTTTTTGTTGTTTTTATTTGTCATACGTCGTCGTACAACATGTGGAAGATTATTGGTCGGCGCTAAGCGTTGTCAACTGGCCATGATCGGAATTATCCAATGGCTGGTTTCTTCAAAATAGGCTGGGTCAATGGTTTCAGCACAGGGGTGTGCAGAGATGGGCCCTGGCGACGGCTCTATCGCGGAGCTTCGAAGATGGCGTGGTCATGCGATGACTGGTCTAAGACATTAGTCGAATAAACCCTTCAAGGGGCTCTGGCAGCCCCTTGTGGCGAGAGAGCTTGCTCCCGCTGGGCGGCGCAGTCGCCCCAACATGAGTTGACGCGGTGTACCTGAAACGCTGTGCCAGTCCGTTTTACGACTGCTGCGCAGCCGAGCGGGAGCAAGCTCTCTCGCCACAAAAGAGCGTCTGCGTTCGCTGGACTAGTCACTCACTGTAGGGCTGTCTTGAACTCAATTCTGAGTGCCTATAGAGAAACGTGCAGGTTCATGTTCGCTGACGAATTTTCCTGTTTGTCCTGTTGGTCCGCTCAGACTTTCTAAGCAGTTCTTGTTTGGCTGTTCGAAAAGCATCACTCTTAACTGCAAGTTTAGCTTTCGCAACTGCTGATGTGAGGTTTGAGTCCGTCATTTCTTGGCCTCTTGAACCTAGTACAATTCCACCGTTTCGGAAAACTTCCAGGTTTCTCTTAGTGGATTCAAGTCGCCTTAGATATTCGGGTTTAGCGTCTATGGCTGTGTCTGGATTGTTTCTTACAAATTGGTCCCACATTCGCGCACCTTGTACGCGTTCATCGTAAAAACGCTGTTGTCGTCGCTGAGCTGGAGTTGGATTTGGATTTCGGTAAAGAGGTTGTCTACCCAGCTTTTCGGGCTCTAGATTTGCCGCCACACTACGTGTCCTTGGGGCAACTGAAGGATTGAGAATATCAGTCGAGGCGGATAATGGCGCGATATTATGTCGAGAAACAGTTAAATCAAGTGCCGCGCTAGGCATAGATAGGTCCAAGGGGACTTGTTGTGCTGGTAGAAGTGCGGATCTAAGTCGTTGTATTACATGAAACGGGATGTTTCCTGAAGGATCATACCGATTAACCGGATCCCCACCACAATAAGCATACGCATTGATCCCCCCCTCCCCAAAGGGGCTCAACTCATCCGGACTGTTAAACCGCATCAACACCGGATTAAAAGCCCGATTCCCCTGTCCCAATAAATAATGCCCTGTGACCGAATCACTCCGCTCACCATTGAATCCCAACAAACAACTCAGCCCACTTTCCCCCGCACGATGTCCATAGGCGGTGTAAGCCATCCGCTGCAAATCCGCGTCTGTCAAAGCCACCAACGGCGAACGCTGTTGGTCCGTCGCCAACAGCGCCGTCTCGCTAACACCCATGACACTCAACCGCTGCGCCAGCGGCTGTGCCCCATGGCGCACAATCGTCAGCTGGGCCTCGCTGTCGATTTCGTTGACCAGTTCGTCGTTCTGATAGAAGCGTTTCACGCCTGGGCTTTGCAGCGGTGTCAGGCCGCTGAGGCGGTCCAGAGGGTCATAGTGGTAGCGGCACAGGACCTTCATTGATGACGGGGGCATGGCGCGATCTTCCTGGGGCAGGCGATGCTCTCAGGCTCGGAGATTTGCGGGGTGGCGTCTACTAGCAGAACTGTTAGGTTTTGCGGGATTTGGGTGGGGTTGGTGGCTTCTTCGCGAGCAGGCCAGGCACTGCCGGTCGCGACCCCGCGCAGGCAATGGGCGTGGATTTCAGCCATGCCGATAGGGAACGTGCCAGCGCGACGAGTGGTCGTATTTTTCATGCGAGCTGATCACACGGAGACCCGATGAACCAAGACGTCCCGAACACCGATACCAATCGTCGCCAATTGCTGCAGATCATCGCCGGCCTGTCGGACGGGGTGATGCTGGTCGAAGTCGACCAGACCATTGCCTGGGCCAATGACGCGGCACTGGCCATGCACGGGGTGAAGACCATCAGTGAGTTGGGCACTAATGCCGACGAGTACGCCCGGCGTTTCAATTTGCGCTACCGCAACAATCATCCGCTGACCGAGGACAATTACCCCATCGCCCGAGTGGCCCGTGGCGATGAGTTCAGCGACGTGTTGGTGGAAGTCACGCCCGAGGCTGACCCAGACCGTACCTGGGTGCACCGGATCCGCAGCATGGTGCTGACCGATCGCAGCGGTGAGCCGGAGTATCTGGTGCTGATCCTCAGCGATGCCACCGACTGGGCCAGCGCCGAGCAGCGTTTTGAAAGAACCTTCGGGGCCAATCCGGCACCGGCGGTGATCTGCCGTCTCAGCGACCTGCGCTACATCAAGGTCAACCAGGGCTTCCTGGAAATGACCGGCTACAGCCGCGAGCAGGTGATCGGGCGCTCGGTGTATGAGCTGGACGTGCTTGAAGCCGCCGAGCGGCGTGAGCTGGCCGTCGAGCGACTGGGGCAGGGCGCGACCATTCCGCAAATGGCGGCAGAGTTGAAATTGCCCGATGGCACCAGCAAGCAAGTGATCGTCGCCGGCCAGCCCCTGGACCTGCACGACGAAGATTGCATGTTGTTTTCGTTCATGGACATGGAGCCCCGGCGCAAGGCCGAAACCGCCCTGCGCCAGAGCGAGGAGCGCTTTGCCAAGTCGTTCCGCCTGTCGCCGGTGCCCACCTTGGTGTGCACGGCCGAGCAGTTGTTGCTGGAGGTCAACGAGGCTTTCGTCAACACCACCGGTTATGCCAGCGAAGAGTTGATGGGCAAGACCGTTGAAGAGATCGGCTTTCTCGACAAGGACGCCAGTGCGTCGTTGTTCGCCGTGCTGGAAAAAAGCGCGAGTGTCTCCGGTGTCGACGTCAAGGTGCACAAGAAGGGGGGAGAGCGCATCGACTGTGAAGTGGCGGCCGACACCGTGGTCATCCAGGACAAGCCGTGCTACTTGCTGGTGCTGATGAATATCACCGAACGCAAGCGCTCGGAGCTGGAACTGGTGGCGGCGATCGAGGAAGTGATGAAAGACGCTTCGTGGTTCAGCCGCACCCTGATCGAAAAACTGGCCAACGTGAAGAGCATCAACGCGCCATTGTCCTCGGCGTCGTTCACCGAGCTAACGGCCCGCGAGCGTGATGTGCTGGGGCTGATCTGCCAGGGGCTGGCGGACAAGGAAATCGCCGCACGCCTGAAACTGGCCCCCAATACCGTGCGCAATCACGTGGCGACGTTGTACTCCAAACTGGATGTCCATAGCCGCAGCGAGGCGATCGTCTGGGCGCGAGAGCGGGGTTTGTTCGCCAACGAATGGCGCAACAAGGCACATTGATGGCCAGTGCATATGCACTGGCTGCGTTGGTGCAAATTCGGGTTCTGCTGCGGATGCCGGCTCCCTAGGCTGGGAGAGTGCGGCAATGTTTGTGAAGCCGCGTCCCCTACGTAACAATCAAGGAATACCGCCTAAATGCGCAGTAAACGATACAGCCGTACCATCGACAGGATGTCTGCAAAAGTCCTCCACCCGAACTTTCCCACCGCGCTCTTGCGACCTTGATGCCGAGGTGCAACCCATGACCCAATTGGCCCCTTTGCGCGCCCGCCTCGAACAAAGCTTCTCGCCGCTCGCTTGCGAATGCAGCCTCAATGGCGACGGCACCCTCACGGTACGCCTCTATCACCGCGACAGTGGCGAGGTAGACCTCGTGGTCAGCGGCATGAGCCTGGACAGTGTTCGTTCCGAAGAAAGCCTGGCTAAGCTGATCGACGAGCTGCGCTATGAGCTGCAGAACACGCCGTTGCATCGAGACGACAAACTCTGACTGCACCCACCGTGGCGAGGGAGCAAGCGCCCTCGCCACGGTTTGCAGGTAATAGGCGGCTACAGCTACAACAACGTCGCCCGACAATCGAGCAGCAACCGCGCCCCGCCATATTCGCTCCTGCCCACGTCCAGCGTGAACCCGTGCAGGTTGACAATCGCCGCGACAATCGACAAACCCAGGCCAAAACCGCCGTGCTGGCTGCTGCCTTCGGCGCGGTAGAAGCGCCGGAACACCGCCTTGCGCTCGGCTTCAGGGATGCCGGGGCCGGAGTCGAGCACTTCGATGCGGGTACTGTCGCCCTGATCGACCCCACGCAGGATCACCGTGCCGCCCGCCGGGGTGAACTTGATCGAATTGCTCAGCAGGTTCGACACCGCCTCGAACAACAAGGCCCGGTCGCCGGTGAGCAGGGGCAGGGTGTCGGGGACCTCCAAGGTGAACGTCAACTCGCCTTCCTCGGCCAGTGGCAGGTAGAAGTCGTGCAACTCCTGCAACAATTGCAACGGATCGAGGCGCACGAAGCCTGAACGACGCTGTTGGTCTTCCAGTTCGGAAATCCGCAACAAGCCGCGAAACCGCGCCATCAGGGTGTCGGTCTCGGCGATCACCTGGTCCATCTGCAACGCTTCGGGCGAGCCGTCCGCGGCTTGCTGCTGGATGCGATACAACTGCGCCCGCAGGCGGGTCAGCGGTGTGCGCAGGTCGTGGGCGATGTTGTCGCACACGCCCTTGACCTCGTTCATCAAGCGTTCGATGCGATCGAGCATGGCGTTGACGATCGCCGCCAGCATGTCCAGTTCATCGCGCCGGCTCGACAGCGGCAGGCGATGCTTCAGGTCCCCGGCGACGATGGCCTCGGCGCTGGCTTGCAGCTTGCGGATGCGTTGCAGCGGCCGGCGCCGCAGCAGGTGCCAGCCGGCAATGCCCGGCAGGATGGTCAGCGAGACGCCCCAGAACAATGCATGCAGGATGATCCGCGTCACGGCGAACAGCGAACCGTTGTCCCGCGCCAGGATCAGCCAGCGCCCGTCCTGCACACGGGTCGCCACCGCATCGCAACTGTCGGAAGGAAGGCTGGGATCGTCGGAGTCGACGCAGCCGCCGAGCATGTGGATTTTGCCGTCCAGCGGCAGGTCGGCGGGGACGCGCATGATCGGCCCGCTCAAATGCCGCAGTTGCGGGTCGAACAGACCGTAGGCGTCGACGCCACGCTCGTCCAGCGTCAGGCTGGCCATCAGCGCGTCTTCCAGTTGATCGCCGTGGATCCGGGCGAACAGGTGCTGGCGCTGCATCAAGGAATGCTTGGCCAGGTTGTCGAGGTAGCCAAACACTTCGTAATACATCACGCCCATCAGGATCGCGCTCCACAGCACGAACAGCGCACTGTACAGCGCCAGCAGGCGACTGCTGGAGGAACGCCAGCCCTTAGCGGGGTTCAGCAATGACATAGCCGGAACCCCGCACCGTGCGAATCAGCGGTTCCAGGCCCGGCGGGTCGATTTTCTTGCGCAGGCGCCCGATGTGGACGTCGATCAGATTGGTGCCAGGGTCGAAGTGGTAGCCCCACACTTCCTCGAAAATCATCATGCGGGACAGGATCTGACCGCAGTTGCGCATCAGGAACTCCAGCAACTTGTATTCGGTGGGCAGCAGGCTGAGCAATTGCCCGTTGCGGCTGGCTTCGCGGCTGATCAGGTTCAGCTCCAGGTCCGCCACCCGCAGCACGGTTTCCGGTTCCCGGGCACCATTGTTGCGTCGCAGCAGCACCTCGACCCGGGCGGCCATCTCATCGGTGGCGAAGGGCTTGGTCAGGTAGTCGTCGCCACCGGCCCGCAGGCCGCGCACGCGTTCATCGACGTCGGAGAGGGCGCTGATCATCAGGATCGGCGTGGCCACGCCCATGGTGCGCAGGGTGGTGACGATCACCAGGCCGTCGAGCTCGGGCAACATGCGATCGAGGGTGATCAGGTCATAGTCGCCGCTCACCGCGCGTTCCAGGCCTTCGCGGCCATTGTCGACCCAGTCGACGTCCAGGCCGTTGCGGGTCAGTTCGGCAACGATTTCACGGGCGGTCACGGCGTCGTCTTCAATGGTCAGGATGCGATTCATGGGCGGTACCGTGTTGAGAAATTCGCGCTATTGCGCAGCATTCTGCCAAAGAAAACCTGTCGGCTTTCTGAAAAAAAGTTCATGAGCCCGGCGGCCGGATTCCCTGGCCTGGATCAACACTTGGTCACAAATAATCCCTAACATAAATTTCGCGCGCATTATCCTGATGCGTCCGTTGCCCTGTTTTGGCGCGTTGTCGCGAGCAGGGGACGGACATGAATCGTTGGATGATGTACCGCAAGGAGCCTAGTCCTCACTGAACCTTCAAGGAAGAGCTGCATGATGCAACCTCAAGACTTTCTACGCCGAAAATTTGATATCCAGCCATTGGCCCGGGCCGACATGACGGTGCGCCTGGACGGTCGGGCCGTCAACGCTGCCGAGGGCGAAACCGTCCTCAACGTCATCCAGTCCCTGGGCCAGCGTCAGGTGGCCCGCAACGACCACGACCAACTCAGCGGCGCCTATTGTGGCATGGGCGTGTGCCAGTGCTGCCTGGTCAAGATCGACGGGCGCCACAAGCGGCGCGCCTGCCAGACCCTGGTGCGCCCGGGCATGCAGATCGAAACCCGGGCCAACCGCATCACCGAATCGGAGGCGCCATGAGCCTGGGGCCAGTGATTGTCGGCGGTGGGCCGGCGGGTATGGCGGCGGCCATCGAGCTCGCCCGCCACGGGGTGCGCTGCACCTTGCTCGAAGAGGCGCCGCGCCTCGGTGGCGTGGTCTATCGTGGGCCGCTGCGCGAGGGTGTGCAGCTGGATTACCTGGGGGCACGCTACAGTGAAGCCCTGGAAAAACTCCATGGGGAATTCCAACGTTACGCGCAGCTGATCGAGGTGCACGTAAACAGCCGGGTCATCGGCGCCGAAGGCTTTCGAGCGCTGATGGTCCTCGATGCCGAGGAACGCCTGCGGGAAGTGGCCTATTCGCATCTGGTTCTGGCGGCCGGTTGCCATGAGCGCAGCGTGCCGTTCCCGGGCTGGACCCTGCCGGGGGTGATGCTGTTGGGTGGCCTGCAATTGCAGATCAAGAGCGGGGTGGTCAAGCCGCCGAGCCCGGTGGTCATCGCCGGGACGGGGCCGTTGCTGCCACTGGTGGCCTGCCAGTTGCACGCGGCGGGGGTGGCGGTGGCCGGGGTCTATGAGGCCTGTGCATTCGGCCGGATTGCCAAAGAAAGCCTGGCCTTGTTGAACAAGCCGCAACTGTTCCTCGATGGCCTGGGCATGCTGGCCTACCTCAAGCTCAAGCGCATTCCCATGCACTATGGCTGGGGCGTGGTGGAGGCCCATGGCGAAGGTGAGCTGGGCAGCGTGACCGTCGCGCCATATGCCGACAACTGGGCACCGGACCTGACGCGCGCCGAACAGGTGCCGGCCCAGACGCTGGCGGTCGGCTACGGGTTCATCCCGCGCACCCAACTGAGCCAGCAGATGGGCCTGGAGCACGGCTTCAGCGAAGACGGTTACCTGCGGGCGGTGGCCGACGCCTGGCAACAAAGCAGCGAGGCGCACATCCACCTGGCCGGCGACATGGGCGGGATTCGCGGCGGTGAAGCGGCCATGCTCAGCGCTCGCATCGCCGCGCTGTCGATCCTGTTGCAACGCAACGTGCTGGATTCGGCCACGGCCCTCAAGCACCGCGAACGCTACCAGGCGCAGCTCGATCGCATCATTCGCTTCCGCGCCGCCGTGGATCGCTACACCCAGCGGGGTGCCGGGCAGATTACCTTGCCGGCGGCCGACACGGTGATCTGCCGCTGTGAACACGCTACCCGCGCCGACATCGATCGCGCCCTGGAGCAGGGTGTGCAGGACATGGCCGGACTGAAGATGCGTACCCGCGTCAGCATGGGCGATTGCCAGGGGCGCATGTGCGTGGGCTATTGCAGCGACCGTCTGCGTCAAGCCACCGGGCGGGCCGATGTGGGTTGGCTGCGACCGCGATTCCCGATCGACCCGATTCCCTTTTCTGCGTTCAAGGACGTTGGCACGGAGAGCCACCATGACTAAGCAACCAGACCTCAAGGACTATGACGTGGTCATCGCCGGCGGCGGTGTGATCGGGGCCTCCTGTGCCTATCAACTGTCCAAGCGCAAGCACCTGAAGATCGCCCTGATCGACGCCAAGCGTCCCGGCAATGCCACCCGTGCCTCGGCGGGCGGCCTGTGGGCCATCGGCGAGTCGGTGGGCCTGGGCTGCGGGGTGATTTTCTTTCGGATGATGTCGGCCAACCGCAAGCGCCAGACCCAGGGCGCCGCGGTGGCGGTGGACGCCAGCACGCCGCACATCCTGCCGCAGTCGTTCTTCGATTTCGCCTTGCAATCCAACGCGCTGTACCCCCAGTTGCACCGCGAGCTGATGGAGAACCATGGCATGGACTTCAAGTTCGAGGAGACCGGGCTCAAGTTCGTGATCTATGACGACGAAGACCGCTCGTACGCCGAGCACATCGTCGCCTGTATCCCGCACCTGGCGGACCAGGTGCGCTGGCTCGACCAGGCGGCCCTGCGAGAGGCCGAACCGAGTGTCAGCCATGAAGCCCAGGGCGCTCTGGAGTTCCTGTGCGATCACCAGGTCAGCCCGTTCCGCCTGGCTGACGCCTACACCGAAGGCGCGCGGCAGAACGGTGTCGACCTGTTCTTCAATACCAATGTGATCGAGGTGCTGCGCAGCGGCACGCGGGTCATCGGGGTGAACACCGCCGAGGCGGGTACTTTCCACTGCCGAACCCTGATCAACGCGGCCGGTGCCTGGGCGGCGGACCTGAGCGAGCAGGCCACGGGCGTGCGCATTCCGGTCAAGCCGGTCAAGGGGCAGATCCTGCTGACCGAGCGCATGCCGAAGATCCTCAACGGCTGCCTGACCACCAGCGACTGTTATGTGGCGCAGAAGGACAACGGCGAAATCCTCATCGGCAGCACCACCGAAGACAAAGGCTTCGACGTGACCACCACTTACCCGGAAATCGAAGGGCTGGTGCAAGGCGCGATGCGCTGCATTCCGCAACTGGCCGACATCAACCTGAAGCGAACCTGGGCCGGCCTGCGCCCAGGCTCGCCCGATGAGCTGCCGATCCTGGGGCCGATGCGCGGGGTAGAGGGCTACCTCAACGCCTGCGGCCACTTCCGCACCGGCATTCTCACCTCGGCCATCACCGGCGTGCTGCTGGATAAACTGGTGAACCACGAACCGTTGCCGCTGGACATCACGCCGTTCCTGGCAGACCGCTTCGAGGTCGCCCCGGTCAAACAGGCGAAGGCAATGGAACCAGCGTGAAGCCCCCTGTGAGAGCGGGCTTGCCCGCGAAAGCGGTGTACCAGTGGGTGATGCTGCCGGCTGTGCCACCGTCTTCGCGACTAAGCTCGCTCCCACAAAAGCGTTGGGGGATGTCCAGCATTTGCGTGAAATCCACTATCTCCTGTGGGAGCGGGCTTGCCCGCGAAAGCGGTGTACCAGTGGGTGATGCTGCCGGCTGTGTCGCCGTCTTCGCGAGCAAGCTCGCTCCCACACAAGCGTTGGGGGATGTCCAGCATTTGCGTGAAATCCACTATCTCCTGTGAGAGCGGGCTTGCCCGCGAAAGCGGTGTACCAGTGGGCGATGCTGCTCGCTGTGCCACCGTCTTCGCGAGCAAGCTCGCTCCCACAAAAGCGTCGGGGGATGTCCAGCATTTGCGTGAAATCCACTATCTCCTGTGGGAGCGGGCTTGCCCGCGAAAGCGGTGTACCGGTGGGTGATGCTGCCGGCTGTGCCACCGTCTTCGCGACCAAGCTCGCTCCCACACAGGAGACGGCGGTGAACGCTTAATGTGCGACATACCAAGCATTCCCTGGGGGAGCGAGCTTGCTCGCGATGACCGCGGGTATGCTGGCGCCGATGCCTACTGCATCGGGGTGTCGATGAACACTTCCAGCCCTTCGGCATAGGCGGTATAGGCGCTGATCAATGGAAATGACCGGCCTTCCACCTGGTCCGGCACCACCAGGTTGGTGAAGCTCCAGGCCACTGCCAGCGTGATACCGGCCTGATCCAGCGTGCCATCAGTGGGCAGCGGCGCTCGCTGCAGTTCCTGTTCCAGCATCCCATAGGCAGCCGCGAGCTGGCCTTCCACTCGCTCTACCCAGGGCGCGTGCTGGATGTCTGTGGGCCGCAGGTTGCGTTCGTAGTAGATCTGCACCGATTTCTCACACGCCGCCAGCGCCAATCCGATCAGGCGCAGTGACCGCAACCGCTGCCCGGCATCGTCTGGCATCAGGCGCTTTCCTGGTGCTGCCAGGGTTTGCAGGTAATCGATGATCAACGTCGAATCCATCAGTACGCTGCCATCGTCCAGCACCAGGGTCGGCGCCTTGACCACCGGGTTGATGCGCTGGAACTGCTCGAAATGCCGGAACACCGAAACCGACTCATGCTCCAGGGCGATGCCCAGGCATTTGGCGGACAGGGCGGTGCGGCGTACATAGGGCGAGTCCAGCATGCCGATCAGTTTCATGGCTTCTCCTTCAGCGATTCATCGGTAGGTGATACGTCAATCCTCGAACCCGACCTGTTCATGGATCTCATCGACCTTGAGCTCCAGCCGGTAGGCCACGGCAATGAACAACGCCTGGCACAGGCACAGCGTGGCGCTCAACGAGCGGAAGGCGAACGAGCTGCCTTCGTTCACCAACAACACCGCGTTGGCCCGCTTGGCCAGGGGCGACAGGTTGCTGTCGGTGATGATCAGCGTCTTGGCCTGGTGGTGCTGGGCGATGCGCAGGCAGTGCTGGGTTTCCTTGCCGTAGGGCGTGAAGCTGATGGCGATGACCAGGTCGTTGGCCCGCACGCTGCGCATCTGCTCGCGGTAGCTGCCGCCCAGGCCGGACACCAGGTGAATACGCTTGTTGGTGTGTTGCAGGTTGTAGACCAGGTAGTCGGCCACCGCAAACGAACGGCGTACGCCCACCACATAGATGTTGTCGGCGTTGACCACCAGGTCCACGGCTTTTTCGAAGGCTTGGTCGTCGAGCTCCAGCCCCAGGCGTTCGATGCCCGACAGGGTCGCGTTGACGCATTCGCGGGCCAGGTCGCCGCCACTGGCTTTCTGCGACTTGTTGGCGATCATGCTGCGGATGCGTTGCTGGTAGTTCTGCACCGGCGTGGTCTTGTGGGTGTACGCCTCGCGAAACAGCGCCTGCATTTCGCTGAACCCACTGAAGCCAAAGCGCTGGGAGAAACGCACGATGGCCGAGGGGTGCACTTCGCATTCGCGGGCGATGTCGCTGATCCGGTCGACCATGATCCGGTCGCTCTGCTGGCTCATGTAGCTGGCAATGCGCTTGAGCTGGCGAGGCAGGCTTTCGTACTCCTCGGTAATCAGTTGCAGCAGACGCTCGGCATTGATCGGAGGGCTCGGGAGCGTGGCGTCGGACGCGCGCTCGGACGGTGCCGGCAGATCATCGGGGCGGGTCATAGAAAATCCTTCTGGCTTTGTTCTTATAGGGCGGCTGTCACACACGGCCCTCGACAATAGGTTGGCTGATCGCAGTCTACAGCGTAGGCGCTGGGAAAATCATGGGTAGGGCAACGTTGGCGCCGCTGCTGAAACGATGCACTGCGTCTGGTCCGCTTCGGCTATAGCGTATTGGAAAAAATATTCCACGTAAAAAATATATAGAATAATTATTGATTATTGCCCGCGGCTCGTTTTAGTCTGCACCCACCAAGAGCGTTGGCGCCGGTTTCGGCGGCATGCGCAGGCTGATAAAAATAACAGGAGCCAGCATGGGCCAGACTCGTTTTGCCAGTGGGCGTCAATTGGATGTGATCTGCCTGGGACGCCTGGGCGTGGACCTTTATGCGCAGCAAGTCGGCGCACGCCTGGAAGATGTCAGCAGTTTCGCCAAGTACCTGGGAGGCTCGTCGGCCAACATCGCGTTCGGCACGGCGCGCCTGGGGCTCAAGTCGGCGATGCTGAGCCGAGTGGGCGACGACCACATGGGTCGTTTCCTGGTGCAATCGCTGGCGCGCGAAGGCTGCGATGTCAGCGGCATCAAGGCCGATCCGCAACGCCTGACGGCAATGGTCCTGCTGGGGATCAAGGACCGTGAGACCTTCCCCCTGGTGTTCTACCGCGAAAACTGCGCCGACATGGCGCTGCGGGCCGAAGACATCGACGAGTCTTACATTGCCTCCAGCAAGGCCCTGCTGATCACCGGCACGCATTTCTCCACCGACGGCGTCTATAAGGCCAGCATCCAGGCCCTGGACTATGCGCAAAAGCACCAGGTCAAGCGCATCCTCGATATCGACTATCGGCCGGTGCTCTGGGGCCTGACAGGCAAGGCCGACGGGCAGACCCGTTTTGTCGCCGACCAGAACGTCAGCCGGCACGTGCAAGGCATCCTGCCGCGTTTCGACCTGATCGTCGGCACCGAGGAAGAGTTTCTGATCGCTGGCGGCAGCGAAGACTTGCTCACGGCCCTGCGCACCGTGCGTTCGCTGACGGCGGCGACCCTGGTGGTCAAGCTCGGCCCGCAGGGCTGCACGGTGATCCATGGGGCGATCCCGGCGCGGCTCGAAGACGGCGCGATTTACCCGGGCGTTCGAGTCGAAGTCCTGAATGTGCTGGGCGCCGGCGACGCCTTCATGTCGGGGTTTCTCGCCGGTTGGCTGGAGGACGCCAGTGACGAGCGTTGCTGCCAGTTGGCCAATGCCTGCGGCGGCCTGGTGGTGTCGCGCCATGCCTGCGCCCCGGCCATGCCGACCCGGGCGGAGCTCGACTACCTGTTCAGCAGCCCGGTGCCGATCACCCGGCCGGACCAGGACGCCGTGCTGCAACGCCTGCATCAGGTCAGCGTGCCGCGCAAAGCCTGGAAGCAACTGTTCATTTTCGCGTTCGACCACCGTGGACAGTTAGTGGAACTGGCGCAAAAGGGCGGCCGCGACCTGAGTAGCATCGGCCAGCTCAAGCAGTTGTTCATCCAGGCGGTGGAGCGGGTCGAAGCCGATTTGCAACGCCAGGGCGTCGAGGCCGATGTCGGCCTGCTGGCTGACCAGCGGTTTGGCCAGGATTCGCTCAATGCGGCCACCGGGCGCGGTTGGTGGGTCGCGCGGCCGGTGGAAGTCCAGGGTTCGCGCCCGCTGGCGTTCGAACATGGGCGTTCCATCGGCAGCAACCTGATCGCCTGGCCGCAGGAACAGATCATCAAGTGCCTGGTGCAATTCCACCCCGATGACGAGCCGCTGTTGCGCCTCGAACAGGAAGCGCAGTTGATGGGGTTGTACAAGGCCTCCCAGGTCAGCGGCCATGAATTGCTGCTGGAAGTCATTCCGCCCAAGGATCATCCGTCGCCGCACCCGGACGTGCTGTATCGCGCCCTCAAGCGCCTCTACAACCTGGGCATCTACCCGGCGTGGTGGAAGATCGAGGCCCAGAGCGAGCAGGAATGGGAACAGCTCGACGAGTTGATCCAGCAGCGCGACCCGTATTGCCGCGGCGTGGTTTTGCTGGGCCTCAACGCCCCGGCCACGGCGCTGGCCGATGGTTTTCGCCAGGCCAGCCAGAGCACCACCTGCCGAGGGTTCGCCGTAGGCCGCACGATCTTCCAGGAACCGAGCCGAGCGTGGATGGCTGGGGAAATCGACGATGACACGCTGATCCGGCAGGTGCAGGACCGGTTCGTGGAATTGATCGAGGCGTGGCGGGCGGCGCGGGCGTGACAGCGGCGCAAGAGCTTTTTTGTGGCGAGGGGATTTATCCCCGCTGGGCTGCGAAGCAGCCCCAAAACCCTACAACTCGGTGTGTCAGGCAGCCCACATTCAGCCGTTCGAGGGGCCGCTTCGCAGCCCAGCGGGGATAAATCCCCTCGCCACAGTTATGTATTCACAAATGGCTTTCGACATTCAGTTTGAAAACAATAAAAAGGTGCAGCCATGCCCGCTATTCGAATTGGCATCAACCCGATTTCCTGGAGCAACGACGACCTGCCTTCCCTGGGCGGTGAGACGCCGTTGAGCACCGCGCTGAGCGAAGGCAAATCCATCGGCTACGAAGGCTTCGAGCTCAACGGCAAGTTTCCCAAGGACGCCAAGGGCGTTGGCGATGTATTGCGGCCCTATGACCTGGCCCTGGTTTCCGGCTGGTATTCCGGTCGCCTGGCCCAGCGTTCGGCAGCCGAGGAAATCGACGCCATTGCCAGCCATGTCGAGTTGCTGGCGCACAACGGCGCCACGGTGCTGGTGTACGGCGAAGTGGCCGATTCGATCCAGGGCCAGCGGATTCCCCTGGTCGAACGGCCGCGTTTTCACACCGACGACGCCTGGCAACGCTACGCCGACAAACTCACCGAGCTGGCGCGCTTCACCCTGTCCAGGGGCGTGCGCCTGGGCTATCACCACCACATGGGCGCCTACGTCGAGTCGCCCTCGGACATCGACAAGCTGATGGCCCTGACCGGCAGCGAGGTGGGCCTGTTGTTCGATTCCGGCCACTGCTACATGGGCGGCGGCGAACCCTTGCAGGTGCTGCGCAAACACATCGAGCGTATTTGCCACGTGCATTTCAAGGACGTGCGCAAGCCGGTGGTGCAGTTGGCGCGCAACCATCTCTGGAGCTTTCCCGACTGCATCATCAACGGCACCTTCACCGTGCCGGGCGATGGCGACATCGATTTTGCCGCGTTGCTGGACGTGTTGCTGGCTGCCCGTTACGAGGGTTGGCTGGTGGTGGAAGCCGAGCAGGATCCCGCCGTCGCGCCGAGTTACGCCTACGCCAAAAAAGGCTACGAGACCCTGCGCGCCTTGTTGCAGGAAAGGAGTGTGTCATGAGCCTGTTGATCAAGAGCCACGCCAGCGGCCGGACCATGGTCGAGCTGCCCGCCGGCGAGCTGGAATACGTCGGCTTCGCCGCCTATCGCCTGAGCCTGGGCGAAACCCTCGCGGTGGCGGCCGATGACAAGGAACTGTGCCTGGTGCTGCTCAGCGGTCGCATCAGCCTCAAGGGCGAGGCGCCAGGGCAGGGCGCGTTCGACTGGGACAACCTGGGCGACCGCCAATCGGTGTTCGAGGACAAGTCACCCTACGCCGCGTACCTGCCGCCCGGCAGCCAGGCTCAGGTCACCGCCCTGAGTGACGTGCAACTCGCCGTGTGTGCGGCGCCGGGGGCAGCCGGGGATCGCTACGCTCCACGGCTGATCCGCCCCGACAGCATGAAGCGCAGCGTGCGCGGCAAGGGTGCCAACACCCGCTACGTCTGCGACATCCTGCCGGACAGCGAGCCGGCCCATTCGCTGCTGGTGGTGGAAGTGCGCACGCCATCGGGACACTCGTCGAGCTACCCGCCCCACAAGCACGACACCGACGACCTGCCGCACCAGAGCTTCCTGGAGGAAACCTATTACCACCAGGTCAATCCGGCCCAGGGTTTCGTGTTCCAGCGGGTCTACACCGACGACCGCAGCATCGACCAGGCCATGGCCGTGGAGAACAGCGACCTGGTGGTGGTGCCCAAGGGCTATCACCCGGTCAGCGTGCCCTACGGGTATGAGTCGTACTACCTGAACGTCATGGCCGGGCCCAAGCGCGTCTGGCAGTTTCACAACGACCCGCAGCACAGTTGGCTGCTGGACCTCTGAATTGCACCATCCCCACGGAGAACAGGAACAATGAGCGACGCCCCGGTAGTAGGCCATTACCTCAACGGACAGGTGCAGGAACGCGACGCCACGCGGTTCAGCCCGGTCTTCAACCCGGCCACCGGTGCGGTCCAGGCACGGGTCGCGCTGGCCGAACCCGCCACTGTCGAGGCTGCGGTCGCCTCGGCACTGGCGGCGTTCCCGGCCTGGTCCGAACAGTCATCGCTGCGCCGTTCGCGGGTGATGTTCAAGTTCAAGGAACTGCTCGACCGCCACCATGACGAGTTGGCCGCGATCATCAGCCGGGAACACGGCAAGGTGCTGTCCGACGCCCACGGCGAAGTCACCCGGGGCATCGAGATCGTCGAGTACGCCTGTGGTGCGCCCAACCTGCTCAAGACCGATTTCAGCGACAACATCGGCGGCGGCATCGATAACTGGAACCTGCGCCAGCCCCTGGGCGTTTGCGCTGGCATCACGCCGTTCAACTTCCCGGTGATGGTGCCCTTGTGGATGATCCCGCTGGCGCTGGTGGCCGGTAACTGCTTCATCCTCAAACCCTCGGAACGCGACCCATCCGCCAGCCTGCTGATGGCCCGGTTGTTGACACAAGCCGGCTTGCCGGACGGCGTGTTCAACGTCGTCCAGGGCGACAAGGTGGCGGTGGATGCGCTGTTGCAGCACCCGGACATCGAGGCGGTTTCCTTCGTCGGCTCCACGCCCATCGCCGAATACATCCACCAGCAGGGCACGGCGAACGGCAAGCGCGTGCAGGCCCTGGGCGGTGCGAAGAACCACATGATCGTCATGCCCGACGCTGACCTCGACCAGGCGGCCGATGCACTGATTGGCGCCGCCTACGGCTCGGCCGGCGAGCGCTGCATGGCCATTTCCATTGCCGTGGCGGTGGGTGACGTGGGCGATGAACTGATTGCCCGCCTGCTGCCGCGCATCGATCAACTGAAGGTCGGCAACGGCCAGCAACCGGGCACCGACATGGGGCCGCTGGTCACCGCCGAACACAAGGCCAAGGTGGAGGGGTTCATCGATTCGGGCGTGGCCGAAGGCGCGCGCCTGATCGTCGACGGGCGAGGCTTCAAGGTGCCCGGCGCCGAGCAGGGGTTCTTTGTCGGGGCGACGTTGTTCGACCAGGTCACCCCCGAGATGAGCATCTATCGGCAGGAGATCTTTGGCCCGGTGCTGGGCATCGTGCGCGTGCCGGATTTCGCCACGGCGGTCGCCCTGATCAACGCCCACGAGTTCGGCAATGGCGTGTCCTGCTTCACCCGTGACGGCGGCATCGCCCGGGCGTTTGCCCGCAGCATCAAGGTTGGCATGGTCGGCATCAACGTGCCGATCCCGGTGCCCATGGCCTGGCATTCGTTTGGCGGCTGGAAGCGCTCGCTGTTCGGCGACCACCACGCCTATGGCGAAGAAGGGCTGCGCTTCTACAGCCGCTACAAGAGCGTGATGCAACGCTGGCCCGACAGCATCGCCAAGGGCCCGGAGTTCAGCATGCCGACTGCCCAATAACCTGCTCGTACGAATGCCGGAGGGATAACAACAATGAACAAACCCCTGCGTTTTGCCCTGAACCGAATGGTCGCCCCGCGCCTGTCGCTGCCGGCCTTCATCGACCTGGCGCTGGCGTTGAAGACCGATGCCATCGAGATCCGCAACGACCTCAAGGGCGTCGAGATCGAAGACGGCATGCCGCCGGCCCAGGTGCGTGCGCTGTGCGAGGCACGCGGCATCAAGGTGTTGTCGATCAATGCCCTGTACCCCTTCGATGTGTGGAACGACGAACGCCGTGCCCAAGCCGTACGGCTGGCCGACTACGCCCGCGAATGCGGTGCCGAGGGGCTGGTGATGTGCCCGCTCAACGATCGCGCCGATCCGCGCAGCGAAGCGCAACGCGCGGCCGGCCTGCGCACCGCGTTGGGTGAACTGGCGCCGATCCTGCGGGCCTTCGGCATCTACGGTTTCATTGAGCCGCTGGGTTTCGAAGAATGTTCGTTGCGGCGCAAGGGCACGGCGGTGGCGGCGATCGAGGCGGTGGGCGGACTGGATGTGTTCCGCCTGGTGCACGACACCTTCCACCATCACCTGGCGGGCGAGCAGGCGTTCTTTCCCGAACTGACCGGCCTGGTGCACATCTCCGGCGTCGAGGACGCCCAGGCCCCGCTGGCGACGATCCGCGACGGCCATCGGGTGCTGGTGGGTGAGGCCGACATTCTCGGCAACGCCGCGCAGATCCAGGCGTTGCGGGCCGGTGGCTATGACGGCTACCTGTCCTTCGAGCCCTTCGCCGAGAGCATCCATGAATTGGCCGACATCCGCCAGGCGCTGGGGGCGAGCATGAGCCATTTGCAAAACCCGCAGGCCTGACACGATTGTTGGCCTGACGCAGAGCCAAATGTGGGAGCGGGCTTGCTCGCGAAGGCAATGGCACATTCAACTTCGAGTTCGCCTGGTACACCGCTTTCGCGAGCAAGCTCGCTCCCACAAGGTTCTGCGCCAGCCGCCAGATTTTTGCATTCCAGGATAGGTGCAAGCATGACCACAACACGACTGACCATGGCCCAGGCCCTGGTGAAATTCCTCGATAACCAGTACGTCGAGGTCGATGGTGTCCAGAGCAAATTCGTTGCCGGGGTGTTTACCATTTTCGGCCACGGCAATGTGCTGGGGCTGGGCCAGGCGCTGGAGCAGGACGCCGGCGACCTGGTGGTGCACCAGGGCCGCAACGAGCAGGGCATGGCCCATGCCGCCATCGGGTTTGCCAAGCAGCACCTGCGGCGCAGGATCTACGCCTGCACCTCGTCGGTCGGCCCCGGCGCGGCGAACATGCTGACCGCTGCCGCCACGGCCACGGCCAATCGCATTCCATTGCTGCTGTTGCCCGGTGACGTCTATGCCAGCCGCCAGCCGGACCCGGTGCTGCAACAGATCGAGCAGTTCCACGACCTGAGCATCAGCACCAACGATGCGTTCAAGGCCGTGAGCAAATATTGGGACCGCATCAACCGCCCCGAGCAACTGATGAGCGCCGCGATCCAGGCCATGCGCGTGCTCACCGACCCGGCCGAGACCGGCGCGGTGACCCTGGCGCTGCCCCAGGACGTGCAAGCCGAGGCCTACGATTACCCAGACTACTTCCTGCAAAAGCGCGTGCACCGGATCGACCGTCGCCCGGCCACCGAGGCGATGCTCGACGACGCCCTGGCGCTGATCAAGGGCAAGCGTCGGCCGCTGATCATCTGCGGCGGTGGCGTGCGCTATTCCGGGGCCAATGCCGCCTTGCAGGCGTTTGCCGAACGCTTCCAGATTCCGTTCGCCGAAACCCAGGCCGGCAAGAGCGCGGTGGTCTCCAGCCATCCGCTGAACGTCGGAGGCGTGGGCGAAACCGGTTGCCTGGCGGCGAACCTGCTGGCCGCGGAGGCGGACCTGATCATCGGCATCGGCACGCGCTACAGCGATTTCACCACCGGCTCCAAATGGCTGTTCCGCCAGCCGGGCGTGCGATTCCTTAACCTCAACGT
The DNA here is from genome assembly GCA_001023535.1 of Pseudomonas chlororaphis. Taxonomy (NCBI): domain Bacteria; kingdom Pseudomonadati; phylum Pseudomonadota; class Gammaproteobacteria; order Pseudomonadales; family Pseudomonadaceae; genus Pseudomonas; species Pseudomonas chlororaphis. The sequence continues at coordinate 5,321,966 of CP011020.1, read as the reverse complement.
CAGCCCGTGCGATGCGGTGAAGCTCGACGGCGTGCAACTGCTGGCCGACGCGCGCGTGGGCCTGGAGGCGTTGGCCGGCGTGCTCGGCGACTACCGCGCCGAATGGGGCGGCCAAGTCGCCGACGCCAAGGCCCGGTTGGACGCCGAGGTGGATCGGGTCTACCAGGCCGATTACCAGGCCGAGGATTTCGTCCCGGAAGTGCGCGATCACCTGGACCCGGCGGTGTTTCGCGAATTCATCGAACTCACCGGCTCCTGCCTGACCCAGAGTCGCGTGCTGGGCACCCTCAACGAAAGCCTCGCCGATGACGCGATCATCGTCGCCGCCGCCGGCAGCTTGCCCGGTGACTTGCAGCGCAGTTGGCGCAGCAAGGGGGTGAACACCTATCACCTCGAATACGGTTATTCGTGCATGGGCTATGAGGTGAATGCGGCGCTGGGGGTGAAACTCGCCGAGCCGGATAAAGAGGTGTACGCGCTGGTGGGCGATGGCTCCTACATGATGCTGCATTCGGAGCTGGCCACCTCGATCCAGGAGCGGCGCAAGATCAACGTGGTGTTGCTGGACAACATGACCTTCGGTTGCATCAACAACCTGCAGATGGGCAACGGCATGGACAGCTTCGCCACCGAGTTCCGTTTCCGTAACCCGGACACCGGCAAGCTCGATGGCGGTTTCGTCCCGGTGGACTTCGCCATGAGCGCTGCGGCCTACGGCTGCAAGACCTACAAGGTCCGCACCCTCGACGAACTGCACGCGGCCCTGGCCGATGCACGGTTGCAGACCGTGTCCACCCTGATCGACATCAAGGTCCTGCCCAAGACCATGATCCACAGCTACCTGTCCTGGTGGCGGGTCGGCGTGGCGCAAGTGTCCACCAGCGCCCGCACCGACGCCGCCGCCAAAGCCCTCAATGAACGATTGGCCGAAGCTCGCCAATATTAACTGCCTCAACCGAATAAGGAGTTCCACATGTCTTTGAAACTGGGCGTCATTGGCACTGGGGCCATTGGCCAGGACCATATCCGGCGGTGCAGCCAGACGTTGCTCAATAGCCAGGTGGTGGCGGTGACCGACATCAACCTTGCCCAGGCGGCGAAGGTGGTGGCGGATTTGAACCTGACCGCCGAGGTCTACCCGGACGGGCACGCCCTGATCAAGGCGCCGGATGTCGAGGCGATCCTGGTCACTTCCTGGGGCCCGAGCCATGAGGAATACGTGCTGGCGGCGATTGCGGCCGGCAAGCCGGTGTTTTGCGAAAAGCCCCTGGCGGTCACCGCCCAAGGGTGCCGCCGGATCGTCGACGCGGAGGTGGCCCACGGCACACGCCTGGTACAGGTCGGCTTCATGCGGCCGTACGACGAAGGCTACCGGGCCCTCAAGGCGGTGATCGACAACGGTCAGATCGGCGAACCGCTGATGCTCCACTGTGCCCACCGCAACCCCAGGGTCGGCGAGAACTACAAGACCGACATGGCAATCACCGACACGCTGATTCACGAGTTGGATGTGCTGCGCTGGCTGTTGGCCGATGACTACGTTTCGGTGCAAGTGGTGTTCCCGCGCAAGACCAGCAAGGCCCTGGCCCACCTGCGTGACCCGCAGATCGTGCTGCTGGAAACCGTCAAGGGCACCCGCATCGACGTGGAAGTGTTCGTCAACTGCCAGTACGGCTACGACATCCAGTGCGAAGTGGTGGGGGAGACGGGCATCGCCAAGCTGCCGGAACCGTCCCAGGTGCAACTGCGCAGCGAGGCCAAGTTGTCCAACGCGATCCTGATGGACTGGAAGGACCGCTTCATCGCCGCTTACGACGTCGAACTGCAAGCCTTCATCGACGGCGTGCGCGCCGGCCAGGTGGGCGGGCCATCGGCCTGGGACGGCTTCGCGGCGGCGGTGGCGGCCGATGCCTGCATCCAGGCGCAGCAGAGCGGCCAGATCGTTCCCATCGAATTGCCTGAGCGCCCGCGTTTCTACGGCTAACCCCAATCCTTGTGGGAGCGGGCTTGCTCGCGAAGACGGCGGCACATTCAACATTGATGTCGACTGACACTACGCCTTCGCGAGCAAGCCCGCTCCCACAGGGTCGATGTTTATCCAATGACTTTCAAGGGGGGTTCATGCGAATCGGACTGGTCGGCTACGGCAAGGGAGGGCGGTTTTTTCATGCGCCGTTCATCAGCAGTTTGCCGGGGGCGACGTTTGTCGGCGTGGTCACGCGCTCGGCCGAGCGGCGCGCGCAACTGGCAGGCGACTACCCGAACGCCCGCGCGTTTGACACGCTTGAGCAATTGGTGGCTGCGGGGGTCGACGCGGTGGTGGTGTCCACGCCGTTGGACAGTCGTCCGGCGGTGGTGATGCAAGCCATCGAGCACGGCGTGGCGGTGGTCAGCGACAAGCCATTTGCCCGTGACGCGGCCGAGGCCGAGGCGCTGGTAGTGGCGGCCGAGCGGGGCAAGGTGCCGTTGAGCGTGTACCAGAACCGTCGCTGGGATTCGGACTTCCTGACCTTGCGCAAATTGCTGGCCTCCGGTGCCCTGGGCCAGGTCATGCGCTTCGAGTCCAGTGTCGAGCGTTACTCGCCTTCGTCGGTGGGTAAAGGCAGCGGCGGCGGATTCTTGCGCGACCTCGGCAGCCATCTGGTGGACCAGGCACTGCAACTGTTCGGGCCGGTGGCGCGAGTCTACGCCGAGCTGGATTACCGAACGCCCGGCCAGGTTTTCGACAATGGCTTCTTTATGTCCCTGACCCATGTCGGTGGGGTCGTTTCACACCTGAGCGGCCATTGCCTGCAAAACGCCCCGCGCCCACGCTTTCGGGTCAGCGGCACCCACGGCTGCTACACCGTCGACGGCCTGGATGGCCAGGAGGCCCAGGCGCTGGCCGGATTAAGCCCGGCCAGCGCGGGCGAACGCTGGGGCGCCGAGGAACATCGGCGCTGGGGCTGGTTCGAGCACGGCAACGAGCGGGAGCGGGTGACTTCGGAGCGCGGTTGCTGGATGACGTTCTACCAGCGCCTGCAAAGTGCCCTGCAAGGGGGCGGGCCGTTACCGGTGCAGGCCCGCGATGCCCTGGCGACCACGCGCATTCTGGACGCTGCGCGACAGAGTGCCGAACAGGGGCAGGTGGTGGTGATGTCCCCGCCCGTAGGCCATGGAATAAAAAACGAATAAAATTCTAAAACAAGTTGATATGGAAAATATTTTCCAATAAAGTCATTTCCAGGTTGCCGACATCCGGTTCCCATCCGAGCAAGCAAGTCTTAAACGGGTAGGGGACTTCACAAAAACAAGAAGCACAGCCAGGTACCGTCGATGAAAACCTTCAGCCGCTCTGCGTTTCACTTGCCAAGCCTGTCCTCTGTCGTATCCCTCTTCGGGTCCCTGTGCATCCAGCGCAAGGGCGCCGTGGTCTGTTGCATCCCCGGCGCGCCCATCGTGCGTTTGCCGCGTTCCTGATCCGCTACGCCTTATCCATAAAATCAACAAAAAAGTGGAGAAAGACCGTTCATGAAGACCAAGACCCGTATCGCCTCGCTGGCCCTGTCATTGATGCTCACCAGCGGCGCAGCCCTGGCGGACCTGAAGATCGGCGTCAGCATGTCCCAGTTCGATGACACCTGGCTGACCTACCTGCGTGAATCCATGGACAAGAAAGCCAAGTCCCTGCCGGACGGCGTCAGCCTGCAGTTCGAAGACGCGCGCAGTGACGTGGTCAAGCAGCTGAGCCAGGTGGAAAGCTTCATCAGCCAGAAGGTCGACGCCATCATCGTCAACCCGGTGGACACCGCCGCGACCCAGCGCATCACCAAGGCCGCCGTGGCCGCCGGCATTCCGCTGGTCTACGTCAACCGGCGCCCCGACGATCTGAAGCTGCCGGCGGGCGTGGTCACCGTCGCTTCGGATGACCTGGAGGCAGGGCGGATGCAGATGCAGTACCTGGCGGAAAAAATGGGCGGCAAGGGCAACATCGTGATCCTGCTCGGTGACCTCGCCAACAACTCCACCACCAACCGCACCAAGGGCGTCAAGGAAGTGCTGGCCAAGTACCCCGGCATCAAGATCGAGCAGGAGCAGACGGGCACCTGGCTGCGGGACAAGGGCATGACGCTGGTCAATGACTGGCTGACCCAGGGCCGCGAATTCCAGGCGGTGGTCGCCAACAACGACGAAATGGCCATTGGCGCCGCCATGGCCCTCAAGGGTGCGGGCAAGGAGAAGGGCAGCGTACTGATCGCCGGGGTCGACGGCACGCCGGACGGCCTGAACGCCGTGAAGAAAGGCGAGATGGCTGTCTCGGTGTTCCAGGACGCCAAAGGGCAGGCCGACGGCTCGATCGACACGGCGGTGAAGATGGTCAAGAAGCAGCCGGTTGAACCCGCCGTGTGGGTGCCTTATCGCCTGATCACCCCGGAAAACGTCGACCAGTTCAAGTGAGGCCTGCCGTCCCCGCGGTTCCACCACAATAATAAGCAGGCAGGGTCGCGTCATCGACCTTGCCGAGGGAGTACCTGATCATGTTCGCTTCAGCGACTGCTTCGAGCACCCCGGCGATGAGTGTCCAGCCGGGCGTAATACCTGACGAACCGTATCTGCTGGAAGTCGTCAATGTCAGCAAAGGCTTTCCCGGCGTGGTGGCCCTGTCCGATGTGCAACTGCGGGTACGTCCAGGCTCCGTGTTGGCCCTGATGGGCGAGAACGGCGCCGGCAAATCCACCCTGATGAAAATCATCGCCGGCATTTACCAGCCCGACGCGGGTGAACTGCGCCTGCGGGGCAGGCCGGTGACGTTCGACACACCCCTGGCGGCCTTGCAGGCCGGGATCGCGATGATCCACCAGGAACTCAACCTGATGCCGCACATGAGCATCGCCGAGAACATCTGGATCGGCCGCGAGCAACTCAACGGCCTGCACATGATCGACCATGGCGAGATGCATCGCTGCACCGCCCGGTTGCTGGAGCGCCTGCGTATCAACCTCGACCCCGAGGAACAAGTGGGCAACCTGAGCATCGCCGAGCGACAGATGGTCGAGATCGCCAAGGCCGTGTCCTATGACTCGGACGTTCTGATCATGGACGAGCCGACGTCGGCCATCACCGAAACGGAAGTGGCCCACCTGTTCTCGATCATTGCCGACCTCAAGGCCGAGGGTAAGGGCATCATCTACATCACCCATAAAATGAATGAAGTGTTCGCCATCGCCGATGAAGTGGCGGTGTTTCGCGACGGCGCCTACATCGGCCTGCAACGGGCCGACAGCATGGACGGCGACAGCCTGATCTCGATGATGGTCGGGCGTGAGCTGAGCCAGTTGTTCCCGGTGCGGGAAAAACCCATCGGCGAGCGTGTACTGTCGGTGCGCGACCTGAGCCTGGACGGTATTTTCAAGGGCGTGTCCTTCGACCTGCACGCCGGCGAGATCCTCGGCATCGCCGGGTTGATGGGGTCGGGCAGGACCAACGTGGCCGAGGCGATTTTCGGCATCACGCCGGCGACGGGCGGTGAAATCCTGCTGGACGACCAGCCGGTGCGCATCAGCGACCCGCACATGGCCATCGAGAAAGGCTTCGCCCTGTTGACCGAGGATCGCAAGCTCAGTGGCCTGTTCCCGTGCCTGTCGGTGCTGGAAAACATGGAGATGGCCGTGCTGCCCCATTACGTCGGCAACGGTTTCATCCAGCAGAAGGCCCTGCGCGCCCTGTGCGAAGACATGTGCAAGAAGCTGCGGGTCAAGACGCCGTCGCTGGAACAGTGCATCGACACCTTGTCCGGTGGCAACCAGCAAAAGGCGCTCTTGGCCCGCTGGCTGATGACCAACCCACGCATCCTGATTCTCGACGAACCGACCCGTGGCATCGACGTCGGCGCCAAGGCAGAGATCTACCGGCTTATCGCCTACCTGGCCAGCGAAGGCATGGCGGTGATCATGATTTCGTCCGAGCTGCCGGAAGTGCTGGGCATGAGCGACCGGGTCATGGTGATGCACGAAGGCGATCTGATGGGCACCCTCGACCGCAGCGAGGCGAGTCAGGAACGGGTCATGCAACTGGCGTCGGGCCTGTCCTGATGCAGCCCGTTCAAAACACAAAGTCGAGCGCAATTGTGGCGAGGGAGCTTGCTCCCGCTGGGCCGCGAAGCGGTCCCGTTTTCAGGGGGCTACACCCAAAAGCAATACCCCCTCGCCAAAGAACAAAAAAAGGTGAATGGCTATGAACGCAATACTGGAAAACAAACCCGCCGCCGCACCGGCCAGGACGCGCCGACGCCTGCCGACGGAACTGAGCATCTTCCTGGTGCTGATCGGCATCGGCCTGGTGTTCGAGCTGTTCGGCTGGATCATGCGTGACCAGAGCTTTTTGATGAACTCCCAGCGACTGGTGCTGATGATCCTGCAGGTGTCGATCATCGGCCTGCTGGCCATCGGTGTGACCCAGGTGATCATCACCACCGGTATCGACCTGTCGTCCGGCTCGGTGCTGGCGCTGTCGGCAATGATTGCCGCCAGCCTGGCCCAGACGTCGGACTTCGCCCGGGCGGTGTTCCCCTCGCTGACCGACCTGCCGGCGTGGATCCCGGTGGTGGCCGGGCTCGGTGTCGGGCTGTTGGCCGGGGCAATCAACGGCAGCATCATCGCCATCACCGGCATCCCGCCGTTCATTGCCACCCTCGGCATGATGGTCTCGGCCCGTGGCCTGGCGCGCTACTACACCGAAGGCCAGCCGGTGAGCATGTTGTCGGACTCCTACACGGCCATCGGCCATGGCGCGATGCCGGTGATCATTTTCCTGGTGGTGGCGGTGATCTTCCACATCGCCCTGCGTTACACCAAGTACGGCAAGTACACCTACGCCATCGGCGGCAACATGCAGGCGGCGCGCACCTCGGGCATCAACGTCAAGCGCCACCTGGTGATCGTCTACAGCATCGCCGGGCTGCTGGCAGGGTTGGCCGGGGTGGTGGCCTCGGCGCGGGCGGCGACCGGGCAGGCGGGCATGGGCATGTCCTATGAGCTGGACGCGATCGCGGCGGCAGTGATCGGTGGCACCAGCCTGGCGGGCGGAGTAGGGCGCATCACCGGGACGGTGATCGGGGCGCTGATTCTCGGGGTGATGGCCAGTGGGTTCACCTTTGTCGGTGTCGACGCCTACATCCAGGACATCATCAAGGGGCTGATCATTGTGGTGGCCGTGGTCATCGACCAGTACCGCAACAAACGCAAGCTCAAGCGTTAAACAGCCTTGTAATGCGACAAAGCGCCACGCCTGACCCGCGTGGCGTTGCCATTTGTCTTCTTAATACAGCCATTGCAGCGAATTTCTTGTTATAAACGCACTCCGATGACCGCCGAAAGCGTGTCAGAGAACATTTCTAGGGGTTGTCGGACATTTTCCCTATGTTTTCGGTTGCTGGGGCCTCCACTCGGCCTTAGACTGCCGCCCCTCGTAAATTGAGTGCCGGGTGGCGCTTGGAATAGACGGCGCCTTCCTGACGAGCGTGGCAGCTGCGCTGCGGGACGCTCCATAATTCGCCTTAATGCACGTTTTTTTATAGAGATATCAATGACAAAGGAAAAGTTGCTGGCCATGCCGGCGGATGACTACATGAACGCCGAGCAACTGGCTTTCTTCACCAAGCTGTTGCAGAACATGAAAGTCGAAACCCACGAGCGCATCGAACAGAACCGAATCGCCATTGAGAGCCTGGACACCCCGGCTGACCCGGCCGACGCTGCTTCCGTAGAAGAAGAGCGCACCTGGCTGGTCAACGCCATTGACCGTGACCAGCGCATGCTGCCGCAACTGGAGCAGGCCCTGGACCGCATCAACGATGACAGCTTCGGCTGGTGCGACGACAGCGGCGAGCCTATCGGCCTCAAGCGCCTGCTGATCAGCCCGACCACCAAGTATTGCATCGAAGCCCAGGAACGCCACGAGCAGATCGACAAGCACCAGCGCCAGGCCTGATCCCGCCTCTTGAAAGATCGCAACCGCGCACCGCAGGTTGCGATCTTCGCTCAATATCTCACCCTCCCTGCCGTTGACCTGATGCAAGAACCGCGACTAATGGACCATGGATAATGGCCCCATAGTGGCGTTTAATGCGCTCATAACAACGATAAGCGTGGGTGACGAACATGGCGACAGAAGGATCTCTGGCGGGTGCGGTGCCGGCCTCGGTACCGGTGACGAAAGGCCTGGCACGCTGGCTGACGCCGACCTTGCAGAGCCTTGCCCTGACCTTGCTGTTGTGTGGCATGACCCTGGGCGGCTGGTCGCTGTACCTGGGCCTGCCGTTGGTGATGCTCATCGTCTGGTTGCCGCGCCTGCGCTCGCGGGTGGCCACGGTCCAGGCGCCGGCGACCGACCGGCTGTCCGAGCTGACTCGCGACTTGTCCTACACCACCAGTCATAACGCGCTGTCGGCCGCCGGTGTCGCCTATTCGGTCAAGCAACTGGCCGGCAAGGTCCAGTCGCAACTCGATGCGGCGGCGCGGATCGTCAGCAACGCCGAATCGATGATTGCCACCGAACAGGCGACTTCACACCTCAGCCAGCAAGCCCTGGGCGCCGCCAGCGAGGCCCATCGCAGCAGCGTGGCCGGGCGCAGCGAGCTGGTGGAGTCCATCAGTCGCATGCACCAGCTCAGCCAGCGGGCCAACGACAGTCGCGAGTTGATCGAAGCCTTGAGCGTGCGCAGCGATGAAATCCAGCGGGTCAGCCTGGTGATCCAGTCGATTGCCAGCCAGACCAACCTGCTGGCGCTGAACGCGGCCATCGAAGCGGCACGGGCCGGTGAGCACGGCCGCGGATTTGCGGTGGTGGCTGATGAAGTCCGCGGCTTGGCCGGACGTACCGCGGCGGCGACCGGCGAGGTTGGGGTGATGGTCGCGGACATCCAGCAGCGCACGGCCCAGGTGGTGGAGCAGATCCGTCAACTGGCCGATGACCTGGACAGCGGCGTGCAGCAGGTCGAGCACACCGGCCAGCACCTGGAGAACATTGCCCGGCTCGCCGAAGGCGTGGAAACCCAGGTCGGCGCCATTGCCCAGGGCACCGACGCCAACCGCGAGCAGCTCGACAGCCTGTTCCATGCCATCGAGCAAATGCGCGGCGACCTGTCCATCAGCGACCAGCAGACCCAGCGCCTGGCCGAGGCAGCGGTGCAGATGGAAGGCCAGGCCGAATCCATCAGCGAACGCCTGGCCGAGGTGGGCCTCGATGACTATCACCAGCGCGTCTATGACCTGGCACGGGAAGGGGCGAGCCAGATTGCCGCGCAGTTCGAGGCCGATATCGACCAGGGCCGCGTCAGTCTGGATGACCTGTTCGACCGCAACTACCAGGCCATACCCAATACCCAGCCCGCCAAGTTCCAGACCCGCTTCGACCGCTACACCGACCAAGTGCTGCCGCCGATCCAGGAACCGTTGCTCGCCCGGCACGAAGGCCTGGTCTTCGCGATCGCCTGCACCCAGCAAGGCTATGTGCCGACCCACAACAAGGTGTTCAGCCAGCCGTTGACCGGCGATCCCCAGGTGGACACCCTGAACAACCGCACCAAGCGCAAGTTCTCCGACCGCACCGGCATCCGCTGCGGCAGTCACCAGCAACCGGTGCTGTTGCAGACCTACACCCGCGACACGGGCGAACTGATGCACGACCTCTCCGTACCGATCATGGTCAAGGGCCGTCATTGGGGTGGGTTGCGGTTGGGTTACAAGCCTGAGAAGGCGCGTTGACGTTCACTCTATTGAATAAACGCAAAACCCCGTGGCGAGGGGATTTATCCCCGTTGGGCTGCGAGGCAGCCCCAAAAAGGCTGGTTGCAGCCGACCTGATACGCCGCAATGTGTGACCTAGGGGCTGCTACGCAGCCCAACGGGGATAAATCCCCTCGCCACAGGGGGCTCAACCGATGGCCTCTAGGTTATTTACCGTCGTGCAAACGCACGTTCAGTTGGTCCACCAGGACCGCCTCTTCGCCGTCGGCCAGCAGCCATTCACGCAGCAGGGCTTTCTGCTGATCCGACCAGAAGTCGGCCTCCACCAGCTTGATCTCCGGTGCCAGCGGGTGGGCCACGATGAAATCGTCGATGGCTTTACCGTCCGAGGGCAGGCCGAGTTGGTCGAACAGGGTACTGAGCTCGTGGGAAGGCTGTTCCATGGGGTTCTCCTTTGGCGGGCGCCGTCATGACGCCTGGGTTGCTTCTTTCTATCAGAGACAAGCGAGCGCCAGGAGTTCGATCGACATCAGGCCTTCAAGCACTCTGTTCGAGACGCCTGGCCAGGTAGCAGGCCTCGTTATGGTCGGTGCGGAAACCTCTTACACGCCCAGTTGATATTTCTTCAATGTGAAAGAAACACTTTCCGGCCAGGACAACTCGATAACGCGGTTGAATCAACGAAATGGGCAGGTAATCGACACCGTCGAAGGTATCGGCTGTGTCGACGACACAAGGGACGATAGGGGGCCGGAGCGGGATGAAAGTAGCCATGCGAATTCCTTTTCTATGGTTTACCGACGAATTGTCGAGTGCTGCGAGTAGTCTCCACGCCTTCGGCTGCTCTAGAATCGGCAGTGTCGTGTAGACGGCTGCGCCTATCTAAAGCAATTTTTTTTGGGCTCGATGTCAGAAAAATGCTTTTCTAAGTGAGAAATTTCCCTAAAGTTAGTCGTCCCACTTTTCCGATGCTCAGCGTGGCGTTTTCCTTCAGCCTCTGACGCCCCCTCGGGAAAGACGGCGAGCGCGGCAACCTTTAGTCTGCTCTCGGCCGGGGATGGGGTGCGCCGTTCATTTCGAATTTCAAAGACAGGTCCATTGCGACACTACAGTCGGCACGGGTTCTCGTGGTCCGTCCTTTTAGCGGGCGGGCCGTTTTCAAAGATGGGGATGTTTCCTTGGCAGTAAGTAATCTGGACATGCATGCGTTGTTTGTACTCGGTGACCTGCGGGCAAAACTGGTCAAACTGTTCCAGTCGCGTTTCGTCTACATCACCGAGCAGACCCCGGAAGGGATCTATGTCGCCGAAATCGACACCGAGTCGGCCCTGGTGGTCGATGACAAGCCCAGGCTCGAACTCAAGGTCGGTGATCATTTTCGCGCGGCGGTGTTGCCCAGTCGTGAGGGCGGCAAGTTTGAAATCCGCTTTCGCGAAATCAAGTTGACGGTCTATGGCCTGGGTGACTATGCCTTCGTCACGACGCCCGCGGGCCATGCGATCCTGTTCAAGGAAGGCCATAGCGTGGTGACGGTGTTCGCCGCCAATGAACAATTGCAGGAAGGCCTGACCAAGACCCTGAAAGCCGTCACCGCCAAGGCCGCCAAATGGCGCAAGGGCGAGCTCGTGACCTTCAAGGCCAGCGAGTGATACGGCTTCACCGCTGAAAATGCCTCGAAAACCGTGTGCGCGGTGGCCATTGTGCCTGGCTCGCTTGCAGTTTCTCAGGGGGCCGCTGGAACCTCGGCTACAGTCAATTGACTGAACTATTCAGAGGCTTGCGTTCGCTGACGCAGGGCCGTTCGGTTATGTCTGTATCTGGCACGAGGTGCAAAGCATGAAACGAGTTCGACAGTGGCTGGCTGCCTGGGCCACCTTGGCTGTGTTGGGGGCGCCGTTTCCGGCGTCGGCGGCTTCGGCACCGATCCACTTCGCCGACCTGAACTGGGAAAGCGGCAGCCTGATCACCGATATCCTGCGGATCATCGTCGAAAAAGGCTACGACCTGCCGACCGACACCTTGCCGGGCACCACCATCACCCTGGAAACCGCCCTGGCCAACAACGACATCCAGGTCATCGGTGAAGAGTGGGCTGGCCGCAGTCCGGTGTGGGTCAAGGCCGAGGCCGAGGGCAAGGTGGTCGCCCTGGGCGATACGGTCAAGGGCGCGACCGAGGGTTGGTGGGTGCCCGAGTACGTCATCAAGGGCGACCCGGCCAAAGGCATCAAGCCCGTGGCGCCGGATTTGCGCAGTGTCCAGGACCTGGCGCGCTACAAGCACGTGTTCAAGGACCCGGAGAGCCCGGACAAGGGCCGTTTCCTCAACAGCCCCATCGGCTGGACGTCCGAGGTGGTCAACAAGCAGAAGCTCAAGGCCTACGGCTTGACGGACAGCTATGTGAATTTCCGCAGTGGCTCGGGGGCGGCGCTGGACGCTGAAATCACCTCGTCGATCCGCCGGGGCAAGCCGATCCTGTTTTATTACTGGTCACCCACGCCCTTGCTTGGAAAGTTCAAGCTGGTGCAGTTGCAGGAGCCGCCGTTCGATGCCGAGGCCTGGAAAACCCTCACCGATGCCGATAATCCCAATCCGAAGCCGACCCGATCCCTGGCCTCGAAACTGTCGATTGGCGTCTCCACGCCGTTCCAGCAGCAACACCCGGACATCGCCGAGTTCTTCGCCAAGGTCGATTTGCCCATCGATCCATTGAACAAGGCCCTGGCCGACATGAGCGAGAAACGCACACCGCCGCGCGAGGCCGCCGAAGCGTTCCTCAAGGCGCATCCGCAGGTCTGGCAGGCCTGGCTGCCCAAGGAGGTGGCGGACAAAGTCGCGGCCAGTCTCTAAAGAATGGCCAGCCGTTAGAACTCTTGATCCTGGGCAATGCGTCTTTCGCCGCAAACGGGCAGTCTGCGCCCGTCCGGCGAATTGCCAAATTCGAGCTAGGATGATTGTTCAACCTTTTTCAGGAGGCTGGCGAATGACGCTTTTCTTGGCTCGGTCGCTGGTCGCAGTGTTTGCGACCATCAGCTTGATTCACTTGTATTGGGCCCTGGGTGGGCGTTGGGCGGTTTTGGCGGTGGTGCCCCAGGTGCCGGCCAAGCACGGCGAAGCGCTGCGACCGGCGTTCGATCCGTCGGGCTGGTTGACGTTGCTGGTGGCCTTGGCGCTGCTGTTGATCGCGGTTCTGGTGAGCCTGCGGGGCGGGCTGTTGGCACCGCCGGTCACGCACCGGGCGCTGCAATGGCTGATCAGCGCGATCGCCTTGCTGATGTTCGCCCGCGCCATCGGCGAGTCGGAGCTGGTGGGCTTCTTCAAGGAGTTCAAGGAGTCGACGTTTGCCAGGCTTGATACCTGGATCTATTCGCCGTTGTGCGTGGTGCTCGGGGCCGGGTTGCTGGCGGTGGCGTGGGTCTGAGGACAAGGCTGTTGTGGCGAGGGAGCTTGCTCCCGTTGGAGGGCGACTGAAGGCATCACCGTGGCGAGGGGATTTATCCCCGTTGGGGCGCGAAGCGGCCCTTATAACGGCTGAACGTGGTCAATCGGATGTACACAGGTGGCAGGCTTTGGGGTTGCTCCGCAACCCAGCGGGGATAAATCCCCTCGCCACAAAGGCGTTCGCTCGAAATACCCGTTAGCCCTCACGGCGACTGCTCACCTCCGCCGGCACATCATCCCCCGCCATGCGCTTGCGAAACAGCGCCGCCCGGGCCAGCAGCAGGGTGGTCACCGGCACGGTGATCGACAGCAGGATCGGGATCAGCCAGGCGTGCAGCACCGGTCCGGACTTGAGCCCCGAAAAGTACAGGATCGAGGCCAACGCCACGCACCAGGCCCCCAGGGTGGACGCCAGGGCCGGCGGATGCATGCGCTGGAAATAATCCTTCAGCCGCACCAGGCCGATGGCGCCGGCCAGGGCGAACAGGCTGCCGAGCACCAGCAGGATCGCCACCGGGATTTCGATCCACATCGATAACTCCACGTTCATTCGATCACCTCGCCACGCAGCAGGAACTTGGCCAGGGCAAACGAGCCGACAAAGCCGAACAGGGCGATCAGCAGCGCCGCCTCGAAATAGGTGTCACTGGCGTAGCGGATGCCCAGCACCAGCATCATCAGCATCGCCACGATGTACAGGTAGTCCAGGGCCAGGACCCGGTCCTGCGCCGACGGCCCCTTGAACAGCCGCAGCAGGGTCAGCACCATCGCCAGGGAAAACAGGAACAGGCTCAGGAGAATCGCGTTGGACAGCAACGGGCTCATTCGAAAATCTCCATCAATGGGCGCTCGTAGGTGGCCTTGAAGTGCGCGATGAAGGCCGCCTCGTCGTCTAGGTCGAACACATGCAGCAGCAGGATGCTGCGGTCCAAGGCCAGTTCCGACCAGACCGTGCCTGGCACCACCGTAGTGATCATCGACAGCGCGGCCAGGCCGTTGGCATCGTTCAGGTCCAGCGGCACCTTGACGAAGCGCGAGCGCGGCGGACGGCGACCGGCGTTCAGCACGCCCCAGGCCACCGCGAGGTTGGACACCAGCACGTCACGGCCCACCAGCAGGAACAGCCGCAGCATCACCCACGGTCGGCGGATGCGGATCGGCCGCGGGCGCAACGGGCGCATCATCAGCGGGGCCAGGAAGCCCAGCGCGGCCCCCAGCAACAAGTGGCCGGGGCTCAGGGACAGGTTCATCACCAGCCACAACAACCAGAGTGCCAGGGACAGCCACGGGGCAGGGAACAGGCGCTTCATGGCTGCACCTCCAGCGTCGCGGCGCGCGCCTCGGGGCTGGGGATGGCACGGGTGGCCAGCACTGACATCACGTAATGTTCCGGGTTGTTCAGCGCCTGGGCGGCGGACTGGGTATAGCGCAGCAGCGGCTCGGCCTTGAAGGTCAGGGCGATGCCCAGGCCCAGCAGCACGATGATCGGCAGGCATTCGAAGGGCCGCAGCAACGGCGACGGTCGTTCCTGTGGCGTCCAGAAGCGTTGCACGCCCAGGCGCGAGAACGCGATCAGCGAGGCCAGCCCGGACAGGATCAGCAGTGCCAGCAGGCCCCACGCCTGGTTCGACACAGGCGTCTCGGCGCTGGCCCCCAGCCCTTGGGGATTGAGCAGCGCGCTCAGCAGGCCCAGCTTGCCGATGAAGCCGGACAGCGGCGGCATGCCGATGATCAACAGTGCACAGAAAATGAAGCTCAGGCCGAGGAACGCCATGGTCCAGGGGATCACTTGCCCGACCACGGCTTTCTGCTCGTCATCGAGGTTGATGCCCTTGGGCGGCTGCAAGGATTCCAGCGGGCGCGGCAAGCTGTCGAAATCGTCTTCCAAGGCCAGTTCATTGGCCGAGCGCGAGCGTTCGATCAGTTCGGCCAGCAGGAACAACGCGCAGAGCGCCAGGGTCGAGCTCACCAGGTAAAACAGCGCCGCGGCCACCAGGTTCGGTTGGGCGAAACCGATGGCCGCCAACAGGATCCCGGCCGAAACCAGGATGCTCAGGCTGGCCATGCGCTCCAGTCGCTGGGCCGCCAGGATGGCGATGGCCGCGCAGACGATGGTCGCCATGCCGCCGTAGATCAGCCAGTCGGCGCCGAAGTACGCCGAGGCGCCGGCCTGGCCGGAGAACAGCAGGGTCCAAAGGCGCAGGATGGTGTAGACGCCGACCTTGGTCATGATCGCGAACAGCGCGGCCACCGGCGCACTGGCCGCGCTGTAGGCCGGCACCAGCCAGAAGTTCAGCGGCCACATGCCGGCCTTGGCCAGGAACGCCACCGCGAGGATGCCGGCCCCGGCGTGCAGCAGGCCGCGGTCGGCTTCCGGCACCAAAGGCACCTTCAACGCCAGGTCGGCCATGTTCAGGGTGCCGGTGACACCGTAGATCAGCGCCGCGCCGATCAGGAACAGCGACGACGCCAGCAGGTTGATGGAGATGTAATGCAGGCCCGACGACACCCGCGCCCGTCCCGAGCCGTGGAGCATCAAGCCGTAGGACGCCGCCAGCAGCACTTCGAAGAACACGAACAGGTTGAACAGGTCGGCTGTGAGGAAGGCACCGTAGAGGCCCATCAGCTGAATCTGGAAAAGCGCGTGGAAACTGGCGCCGGCGCGGTCCCAACGCGCCGTGGCGAACAGCAGGGCACTGACGCCGATGATCCCGGTCAGCACCAGCATCAGCGCCGACAGGCGATCGACCACCAGGACGATGCCGAACGGTGCCTGCCAGTTGCCGGGCAGGTACACGCCAATGGAGGCGGGCAGGTCCTGGCCCTGGGTCCAGGCCAGCAACAACACGGCGATGCCCAGGCCGAGCAGGCTGGAAAACAGGTTGATCCGCGCCTTCAGCGGTCGGTGTTTCTCGCCGAGCATCAGCATCAACGCGGCCGTCAGCAGCGGCAACAGGATCGGGGCGGCGATCAGATGGGGCGTCAACGTCATTCCCGGGGCTCCCGGCCGTCCACATGGTCGGTGCCGGTCAGGCCCCGGGACGCCAGCAGCACCACCAGGAACAGCGCGGTCATGGCGAAGCTGATCACGATGGCGGTCAGCACCAGGGCCTGGGGCAGCGGGTCGGTGTAGTGCAACAGGTCCTGGGGGACGCCATCCTTGATGATCGGCTCCTTGCCGATGAACAGGCTGCCCATGCTGAAAATGAACAGGTTGACGCCATAGGACAGCAGGCACAGGCCCATGACCACCTGGAAGGTCCGGGGGCGCAGTACCAGCCAGACGCCGGAGGCGGCGAGCACGCCGATTGCGATTGCGATGACTTCTTCCATCAGGCAGTGGCTCCTTTGAGAGGGGCGGCTTTGGCCTGCAGGCCCGGTTTGTGCGCGCGCACCGATTGGTGGGCCAGGGCGGTGAGGATCAACAGGGTCGAGCCGACCACCACGGCGTATACGCCAATGTCGAAGAACAGGGCGCTGGCCAGGTGAATGTCACCCAGCAGCGGCAGGTTGAAGTGCCAGGTGTGCGTGGTCAGGAACGGGTAGCCGACGGCCATCGCCCCCAGGCCCGTGACGGTGGCGAACAGCAAGCCGGTGCCCATCCAGCGCAACGGCCGCAGGCTCATCTGGGCCTCGACCCACTGGGTGCCGGCCACCATGTACTGGAGAATGAACGCCACCGACATCACCAATCCGGCGACGAAACCGCCGCCCGGTTGGTTGTGGCCACGCATGAACAGATAGAACGAAACCACCAGGGCAATCGGCAGCAGCAGGCGCACCAGCACCGACGGCACCATCATGAAGCCCAATGCGGTGTCGCTGGCCTGGCGCGGGTTGACCAGGTCGGTGACCACGTCCGGCGCCAGCAGGCGTTGTTGCGCCGGCAACTGCATGCTTTCCTTCGGCGGGCGGAAACGTCGCAGCAAGGCGAACACCGCCAGCGCCACCGCCACCAGCACGGTGATTTCCCCCAGGGTGTCGAAGCCGCGGAAGTCCACCAGCATCACGTTCACCACGTTGCTGCCGCCGCCTTCGGGCAGGGCCCGGCTCAGGTAGAACGAGGAAATGTCGTTGGGCGTCTGGCGCGTCAGCATCGCGTAGGACAGCAACGCCATGCCGCCGCCCACCGCGATGGACAGCAACAAGTCCCGCAGGCGGCGAATGCGTGCGCGGCGTTCACTGTTGGGCAACGGCGAGGCGTCTTCGATCCGTCGCGGCAGCCAGCGCAGCCCGAGCAGGATCAACACCGTGGTCACCACTTCCACCACCAGTTGGGTCAGGGCCAGGTCGGGGGCGGAGAACCAGACGAAGGTCACGCAGGTCATCAGCCCGCAGACACTGACCATGGTCAGGGCCGCCAGCCGGTGGTACTTGGCTTGCCAGGCCGCGCCCACGGCACAGGCGATCGCCAGCACCCACAGGGTGACGAACACGATGGAGCCGGGGATCTTCGGCCGATCGCCCCAGACCAGCGAGCTGTGCAGCATCGGGATCAGCCCCGCCAGCAGCGCGGCCAGGACCAGCCAGAACAATTGGGCTTGCAGGCGACGGGTGCTGATCCGCCGCTCCAGGCGCCGGCCCTGGCGCATCATCAACACCAGGCAGCGCTCGAACAGGCGCTTGCCGCTGAGCCGGCCAATGAATGGCGGGTGCTTGATGTGCCCCAGCCTGAACTGATTGCGCAGCAGCAGGTACAGCACGATGCCGCCGGACATTGCCACCAGGCTCATGATCATCGGCGCATTGAGGCCGTGCCAGATCGCCAGGCTGTACTCGGGCAGCGTGCCGCCCACCACGGGCAATGCCGCCGCCGCCAACAGGGAACCGACCACCTGGGCCGGGAAAATCCCCACCAGCAGGCAGGTGAACACCAGCAGTTCCACCGGTGCGCGCATCCAGCGCGGCGGCTCGTGGGGGGTGTGGGGAAGGTCGGTGGCGGCGGGGCCGAAGAACACGTCCACGGTGAAACGCAGAGAATAGGCGACGCTGAAAGTCCCGGCGATGGTGGCGATGATCGGCAGCGCCAGTTCGACCCAGGCCGTGGCGGAAATGAACACCGTCTCGGCGAAGAACATTTCCTTGGACAGAAAGCCGTTGAGCAACGGGACCCCGGCCATTGCCGCGCTGGCGACCATGGCCAGCGTCGCGGTGAACGGGATCAACCGGACCAGGCCGCTGAGCTTGCGGATGTCGCGGGTGCCGCTTTCGTGGTCGATGATCCCGGCCGCCATGAACAGCGAGGCCTTGAACGTGGCGTGGTTGAGGATATGGAACACCGCCGCCACGGCCGCCAGCGGGCTGTTGAGGCCCAACAGCAGGGTGATCAGCCCGAGGTGGCTGATGGTGGAGTAGGCCAGCAGGCCCTTGAGGTCATTCTGGAACATCGCGCAATAGGCGCCCAGCAGCAACGTACAGGCACCGGCGCCGCCGACGATGTAGAACCATTCTTCACTGCCCGACAGCGACGGCCACAGGCGCGCCAGCAGAAACACCCCGGCCTTGACCATGGTGGCCGAGTGCAGATACGCCGACACCGGCGTGGGCGCGGCCATGGCGTGGGGAAGCCAGAAATGGAAGGGGAATTGTGCGCTTTTGCTCAAGGCGCCGATCAGGATCAGCGCCAGCAGGATGGGGTAGAGGGCATGGGCCCGAATCAGTTCGCCGGCGGCCAGGACCTTGTCCAGGTCATAGCTGCCGACGACATGGCCGAGTAGCATCACCCCGGCCAACAGACAGAGGCCGCCGGCCCCGGTCACCATCAAGGCCATGTAGGCGCCACGGCGGGCATCGGCGCGATGGTGCCAGTAGCCGATCAGCAGGAAGGAAAAGAGGCTGGTCAGTTCCCAGAAAAACACCATCTGGATCAGGTTGCCAGAGATCACCAGGCCGAGCATGGCGCCCATGAACGCCAGGAAAAAAGCGAAGAAGCGCGGCACCGGATCGTCCGGCGACATGTAGTAGCGCGCGTACAACGACACCAGCGTACCGATGCCCAGCACCAACAATGAAAACAGCCAGGCGAAGCCGTCCAGGCGCAGGACGAAGTCCAGGCCCAGGCTCGGCAGCCAGGAATAGGTCTCGCGGATCACACCGCCGTCGGCGATCTGCGGGTACAACAAGGCTACCTGCACGGTGCCGACGAGGGCCACGAGGCCTGCCAGCAGCGATTCAGCGTTACGGGCGTTATGCGGCAGCAGTGCCGCGACACAGCTGCCGATGAAGGGCAAAAGCAATAGAACTATCAGTGACATAGGCTTCTATTCGGCGGTAGGTTCTCAAGGATCATACGTGCCCTGACCCGGATCACCAACCGCGAGGGTGTCGCAGAATCCTACAAGATAGGTGGAGTTTTCCGACTTTGCCGGTTCAGAGGGCTGTCTCAGCCCTCGCGCTCCAGAACTTCATCCGCCTCGATCACGCCTTTGCCTCGGGTTTTCAACTCACTGACAATCACCGCCGCCACGATCAGGGCCGCGCCGAACAAGGCAATCGCCGGCAACCGCTCGCCCGCCAGGCGCCCGGCGATACCGGCCCAGACCGGCTCGCCGGCGTAGATCAGCGTGGCGCGGGTCGGCGAGACACTTTTCTGCGCCCAGTTCATCGCCACCTGGATCGCTGCGCTCGCTGCCCCCAGGCCGACGGCGCTGAACAGCAGCAGCCAGGAAAATTCCGGAAGCCTTTCCTGGGTGGGCACCACCATCAGGAACGCCAGCGCCGCCGTGCTTGCCAGTTGCACCACGGTCACCCGGCGCACATCGACCTGGCCGGCGTAGGCGCTGATCAGGATGATCTCGGCGGCAATCGCGATGGCGCTGATCAGCGTGGCGATTTCACCGGCGCTGAAATTCAACGAGGCCCCGGCCGGGCCCGATACCAGCATCAGCCCGGTGAACGCCAGCATGATGCCGATGCTGGGCATCAAGCCTGGCCGGCGGCCCAGCACCAGCCACTGCAACAGCGGTACGAAAGGCACGTAGAGCGCGGTGATGAACGCCGACTGGCTGCTGGGGATCGTCTGCAAGCCAACGGTTTGCAAGCCATAGCCGAGCATGATCGCCACACCGATGAAACCTCCGGCCTTGAGTTCGAACAGGGTCAGGTTTCGCAGGTGACGCCACGAGAACAGCGCCACGAATGCCGCCGCCGCGGCGAAGCGCAAGCCGACGAAAAACATCGGCCCGCTGACTGTCATGGCGTGCTGCACCAGCAGGAATGTCCCGCCCCAGATCATGGTGATCAGCACCAGCACGCATTCGGCCTTGTTGAATCGAGAGAAACGAGGGGAAGCTTGAGGGGAGTTCACCGATGCCATGACCTTGCACGCCACATGAGGCAGACGCACAATGCGTCCGAAGTTGGGCAGTATAATGCGCAGCCCCAGCATGTGAGCAATATAGTGCACAAAGAATCCGGCCAGCGGGCGTCCGTCCTGCAACACGTCAGCCAGAATGTCCGCCGCCTGCGGCATGCCGCGCAGCTCAGCCAGAGTGCATTGGCGGAGCGGTCCGGGGTCAGCCGGCGAATGCTGGTGGCGATCGAAGCCGGCGAGAAGAATGTCAGCCTGACCACCCTGGACCGCGTCGCCGAAGCCCTCGACGTGGCCTTCAGCGACCTGATCCAGGCCCCCGATGCCCGTGACCCCAGCCGCATCAATGAACTGGCCTGGGCCGGTACTTTCCCCGGCAGCAAGGCGGTGTTGCTGGCCAAGGCCACTGCCAGCCGCGAGGTCGAACTCTGGGAATGGCGCCTGGAGCCCGGAGAGCATTATCCTTCTGAACCCGACGCCGACGGTTGGAGCGAGCAGCTCTATGTGTTCGAGGGTTGCCTGACGCTGCTGCTGGGCGACGAAGCGCGGCAGATCGGTGCCGGTGAGTTTTTCATGTTCGCCAGCAACCAGCCCCACGCCTATCGCAATGAGGGGCCGGTGGCGGTGCGATTTGTACGCAACGTGGTGATTTGAAGCCTGGGGGGAGAGCGGTATGCAGACAGCGCCGGAGCAACAGGCGAAGGACATTGCCCGTGAAGCCGATGTGATCATTGTCGGCGGCGGCCTGAGCGGTGCCTTGCTGGCGGCGCAATTGCTGCGCCTGCCGGGCCGCCGTGAGGTCCTGGTGGTCGAGCCACGCAGCGAGCTGGGCCGAGGCGAGGCCTATAGCGCCGTGGAACTGGGGCATACCCTGAACGGTAACGCAGCGCGGATGAGCGTCGATCCCGACAACGCCGATGACCTGACCCAATGGCTCACCGCGTTCATCGAGGCCGGTGGCTGGCCCGAGTCGGATCAGCAGCACGTGCCGATCAGCGAACTGTTTCCACCGCGGGGAATCTTTGGCCTGTACGTGCAACAACGCCTGGACGAGGCCCGGGCGGTCGGCGCTCAGCACGGCTCCGTGGCCGAGCACGTGCGCGGGGAGGTGGTGGATCTGCAGCTTGTCGAGGGTGCGGTGTTGCTGACGCTGAATGACGGCCAGGTCCTGCGCGGGCGTTTCGCCGTGCTGGCCACCGGCATGTTCCCTGCGGCGCGAACGCCGCAGACCGAATCCAGCGGCTTGAACGCCGCAGCCCTGGACCCTTGGGACGTGGCCGCGATGCGCCAGCTCGATCCCCAGGCCACGGTGCTGATCATCGGCTCGGGGCTGACCATGGTCGATGCGGTGGTGTCGTTGGAACAGGCCGGGCACCGTGGGCCCATCGAAGTGTTTTCCCGCCATGGGCTGTTGCCGCATGTGCGCCGCCAACCGCCGGCGTGGGCGGACTTTCTTGCCGAAGACCACAGCCTGCGTTCGCCGCGCCAACTGATGCGCGCGTTGCGTCACCAGTGCCGCCAGGCCCAGGCCCAAGGCATCGATTGGCAGGCGCCGCTGGACACGGTACGCGCCCATATCGGGCGCTTGTGGAGCCAGGCCAGCGATGTACAGCGCCGACAGTTCGTGCGGCATATTCGTCCCTGGTGGGAGAGCCATCACCATCGTTCGCCGCCGTTGAGTGCGCAACTGGTGGCGCGTCTGCACGGGGAAGGGCGGTTGCGGATTCAGGCGGCGTCGTTCAAGGGGCTGGTCGAGTCGGCCGAGGGCACCGTCGCAATTCGCCTCCGTCGGCGCGGCGAAGCCGAGACAACCGTGGTGCAGGGCGCTGCGTTGATCAACTCCAGTGGCATCGAATACGACTGGCGCCGGGTGGCCCGGCCATTGCCGCAGCAACTGCTGGCCCGTGGCCTGATCCAGCCCGGCCCACTGGCCCTGGGCATCGCCGCAAGGCCCGACGGTGCGGTGCTCGACGCCCGGGGTGAGCCCGCCGACCGGCTGTTCGCCATGGGTCCGCCACTGCGGGGGATGTGGTGGGAAAGTACCGCCGTGACTGATGTGGCGAGTCAGGCGAAGGTGTTGGCAGGGCGATTGGTTGGGCTGCGAACCTTGACTTCAGATTAAATGCGTCCCTCCGTGGTGGGGGACGCAAATCGTTTCACCCGTGGCACAGCCTAGGCTATGTACGAAATAGCTTGAAACTTGGTTATGCGGCGTTAAAAACCGGCTCGGAATGCTCATTGACAACCAGTCAACTGCGCTTCCTCGCCGGTTTTTGCCTTGCCTAACCTGCGTTTCAAACTATTTCGTACACAGCCTAGGCGGCTTTACGTCCGAAAGCCCGCTGTAGAAAACCGCGTTTCACGCCAAAGCTCAACACTTCGCGATCAATCCCTCGCTGTACCGCCGCTTGCGCGTCTCTGATTCTTCCCAGAAAAGCGTTAGTCTCACCTTTTGACAAAGTTGAGTATTTTTCAGTAATCAAGCTTTTCCATTCCTTAATGCTGACGCTATTGAATTTCTCCCAACGCTCTGCGTCGAAAATATTTGCCAAATTGATAGTTTGCAGGTTGAAAACCGGGTTTTTTTGCTCGGAAAATGCAGCCTCATGATCGATCAAATAAACATTTTGATGAGCGTCCCATAACTGATTGCCCGAATTATCATCAAACTCATTGATCAGGAAATAGAAAAGCTTGGCGGACTCAGGCAGCGCTTTTTGTTCCTGAGTATTTGTTTTTATATTGATGACTCGTTGTTGAATCATCGATTTGGCTTTGTACTGGGTGGGTGGTACAAAATGAAAGCCCAGTCGTTCACTGACCTCATAAGCAAACGCCTCGCTTTGGGATTCTTTCGGCGATTGCATTTTCTTGATGAGAAACTGTATTCCTTCCACGTCCGAATCAGCCTGATAAATGCTATTGCTGCTCCTTGACTGAAACACGGTCGTAGACGTCATATCAACCGAGGGTATAAGAGAGTGTACCCATGCATTGATTACCGCAGCATCAGGAGCAGACTCGGCGCGTGCTCTTGAAAGAGCCTCGGGGTATCGGGCTTCGTTGACGAGCCCTCGAACTGCATCCGAAGCGAGCAAGGCGGCTGGAAATTTCACGCCGCCTTGCTGATCAATAAAGTTCACGGGTGAATTCGAGACAAAACAAAATAAATTCAAACCGTCCACGTTCCCCAGTGGATCTGGACTGATCCAACATTGCAACCAGGGTGCGTAATACCTGAGCCCATAATAATAAAGTCCCGTTGCATCCCGCTCTTTCCCCGAATAACGCACCGTCTTGTAGCTGGCCTCCACCTCACTGCGCCCGGCAAACCAGGCCGTACCGCCGAAGGGATGGTAGGTTTCCTGGCTGATCACTCCGGCCTCGCCATCCAGCTCCAGGCTGCTGGAACCCAGATGGTCGGTCAGGTTGTAGCGATATTGGTCGTTGCTTATGCCGGCGGGTGGTGAGGTTTCCCAGTGCAGTACCTGCATGGCGCTGCGTCCGGCTTGCACGCAGATCACTTGCAACACTTCGCCCGTACCCGTGTGAGTGCGAATTTCCAGGCCTGGCAAATAGCGAACTTCCGAAATCAGCGAACGGGCATTGGTTTGGCTGGAGCGGACCTTGCGTCGCCGCATGCCATCGCCACCGTAGCAGTACAGTTCGCGGTCATCGTCAGCGCTTTCCCGTTCGACGGGGCGCACCTCGTGCAGTTGATTGCGCAGATCCCAACTCATCGCTTGCCCCGGTTGCAGTGCCAGCAAGTTGCCGTTGCCATCGAACGCGGCGGCAATGTCTTCTTCGGTCGGCGGCCGGTCATCCAGGTCAGGCAGGCAACGGTTGCTGTAGCGAGCGGCCGTCAGTGTGCGGCTGTGGTGTTGCGGGCCGGTGTGGACCAGTTCCAGCAGGTTGCCACCTGCGTCGTAGCGGTAAGTTTGCTGGTAGTTGGCGACTGCGCGTGGATCCGCGAAGCGGTCGAATTGCGGTCCTCGGCTGACGCTCCCGGCTTCCCAGCCGGTTGCCCGGATCAACTGATAGAGGCTGTCGTGCTCATAACGGTTGGCCGGTTCCACCCGCTGGTTGGCGAAGTAGCGAATGGGCAAGGCAGCGTCTTCGATGCTCAGCACATTGCCCACCGGATCGTAGGCGTAGCGAAGATCCTGCAGCGGACCCTCGGCATTGCGCTCGGCGTGCAACCGCAGAAGGCGTCCGTCCTCGGCACGGTAACCGAGGGTGCTGACAACGCCGTTACCGGCCGTTTCCTGTTCGACCTGGCCATAGGCGTTGTAGGCGATATCACTGACCAGCGTCTGAAGCGATGCCTGGCCGCTCAGTTGCAGATGGCTCGCGAACAACAGGCCATCGACGGTGTAATCGAACAGTTGCCGATTGCCTTTGGCGTCCATCCGTTCCAGCACATCGCCCAGCGGACTGAACCGCGTCGCGCTGGTTGCCGCCTGCGCCGTCGGCTCCAGTAGCGTATCGCGCTCAGGCAGTGTGGGCGGCCAATCCGGCGTTTGCAGCGAGTGTAAAAACCGCTGGGTCTGTTCGAGCACGCCACCGGTCAGCGCGTACTCGTCCAATGTTTGGGTGCCCGCCGGATCATCATGCCGGATCATTTGCCCGCATTGATTGCGAGCAGCGAAATCGGCACTGGCATCAGCGTATTCATAACGCTCGGTGCAACGCGAGGCTTCGTCCTTGCCCTGTTCGTAAATGGCCAATGGCCGCAGCAGATCGTCGTATTCGATCCATTGCTCAGTCTCTCGGCTGTCCCAGGTTTGGACCCGTTGGTCGCCATCGCCGAACAGGCTGATCCGTTCACCGGCATCGACACTGATCGAGCCCAGCACCTTGGCGGACAGCGAGTGACGGTTGATCAGGTTGGGCGGCGTGGAGGCGTCTTCCTCCGTGAGCTGCCACAACCTCGGATCCCATTGTCCGGCCAGGCGACCCATCGCGTCATAGGCACTGCGGTTGACCCGCTCTTGGGCCTGCACGCCTTCGACGGATCGATAGTAATCCACCGTCCGCACGACAAGCCCGCGTGGGTCGGTGACCGTCAGTGTCGGCGTATGGGCATGAACGCGCCCGGCTGCCTGGCTGTTCATCATGCCCCCCCCGACGCCTTGTTCAACCGGGATTCTTCCAACGTGTCATTCTCATCCTCGGCAATGCCGTACCACCCCAGGTAACGTTGACGCCGCCAATAACCCATGGCGGTGATCGTCAGGGTCGGGCGCCCGAGAGGGTCGTAGAACTGCTGGTCGCAATGGCCGAACCGACGAAACGATTCATCGTTGACGTAGCGATAGCCATCGGCGAAGTACGGCCGGTAGGCGCGCACCGCCAGCCCTTTGTTGTTGTATTCGACCCGTTCACTGACCCGCCAGCGCTCGGCGGCCGGCGCGCTCACCGGCTGGTCGTCGTCAAGCACCAGGCCACCGTCCTCGTCAATCTGATAGGCCATGCCTGGCTCGACCTTCTGCTTGCTCTGCAGGCGGCGGCCAAAGCCATCCCAGCACTGCACGGCGATACGGATTTTGCGTCCGGGATTGTCCGGTGGGTGCGGGTAGCGGTCGGCTTGCAGGATGGCCACGTGGACCGGTTCACGGCGCTGCATCCAACTGAAGGCATCGCGAAAACAGACGCTGGCCGCGCCTTGCAGGGCGGCGTCGGGGGCGGCGATGGCTTCGGCGGGCAAACGGATGACCGGCTGGTACTCGTCTATCGGGTCGAACCCGACCTCGATGCCACGCTCAGTGCCATGGAAACTGCTGGCCAACAGTTCACCGAAGCCGTCAAAGCAAGCTTCCTGGGTGTTCTGGTTCGGATCGACGATGCGCCGGGGCAACAGGAACCGATAGTCAGCTTCGGCCACGCGTGTGCTGCATCCGTCAGCGGTGGTGACGCTGAGCGGCAGGCAATGATAGGGATCGAACACAACGTCCGTCGGCCCCTGGCTTTCAGTGGGGCGGACGCTGATCAATCGGTAGAACCCCTCCAGTGCGGCGTAGGTCATGAAACCCTTGCGCGTCGACCACAACATCCGGTCCGGTTCCGGCGGCAGTGCGGCGACCATGGGGCGGTAGCCGAGCCTGGGTAGTTTTTCCGCCAACTCATCGGGGCTGAGCACCGCCGCATAGGCCTGGAGCGCCGTCTCATCCAATTCGGCGGTTTCAAGGTAGTCGGCCAGTGCCTCGAAACTGGCCTGGCCAGCCGGCAGTGTCTGGCCGGCGTGTTGATAGCGCTGTTCGGCCAGTGCGCTCAGGACTCGCGGCCAGTCGTCCGAGGCCGGTGCATCGAGGCGCTCGAGCAGGCCTTCGTAACGGATGTCTTGCGGTGGCAACGCGGTCTTTGGCAGAACCAGGACGTTGCCACGGGACAGGTAGGGCAAGCTCCGGCGAACGGCTTGTGGATCGTCCAGATGAATGAACCGGGCCCGGTTTTCCTCCAGGTAGTGAAAGCGCTGCGCGTCGTCGTGGGCGGCCCGCCACCAGGTTTGCTCATGGGCTTCGCTGAACGGCGGTTCGTCATTGATATCCTTGCGCCGGGCATAGTGGACGGTCACGTCATGGATCAATCCCCCGTAGGAATCCCAGGCCAGGTTGATGTGGTGCTGACAGCGCGGGTCGTCGGGTTGGCGTTCGTAGGTGTAGGCGATCGACTCCAACTCCAGCGGCTGCATCCTGCAATAGGGCTGGTGCTCGTCGCGCAGTTGCAACAGGCGCACGGCGTATCGGGATTGCTGCACCGAATAGGGCCGGGCTTGCAGCGGGTCATCGTCGGGGCCGAATACCTCCACCCGTAGCGGACTGCCTGCCAATGCGTAGGCCATGTCGTGCAAGGTCTCGTCATTGGCGTCGCTGATGATTTCGTCCTTTGCGTCACTTTTGGCAGCCAGCAGCAGGGCGCTGCCCAAGGGCACCGCCGCGTTGTCCGAAGGGTCGTAATCGAGCCCCGGCAGGTCGGGCATGCGCCCGGTGTGAAACCAGCTCTTGCGCAGCACCGGCGCGGTAAAGCCGGCCTGGTGTTGTTCGTCACCGGTGGTTTCGCTGTCGGTTTGCATGACCAGGCCAAAGCCGCGGAACTCGCGTTCCTGGCCGTCGTAAAAGCCCTGTCGGTATTCAAAGCATTGGGTCAGTTGATTGCCGGTGATTTCATCCAACTGGATCTGCCGGACGGACACGGGCATCGGAAACGGCACATGGCTGGCGACCTCCAGGTTCGCGGCCAGCAAGGCCTTTTTCTCATCGAGCCATTCCTGGGCCGAGCTGCGGTAGATCACCTCGCCGGCCGCGCCCATATTGTTGTTCGTGCGGTGCAGCAGGTACGGCTTGGCCTGGACAAAATCGCATCGCCAATGTTGGGGCTTCATGTGCGGTACGGTCAGCACCAGGCTGGAACAGCCGAGGCCTTGCAAATCGGCGGCGCTGACTTGGCACAGTCGGTCATAACGCACGCCCGGTGGCCAGGGCAGGATCCGTGGGGTGGTCTCGAACCCCATGCCGGTGCGGTTCATGAAGATTTCAGCGTGTTCGTGGGTGAGATAGATCAGGTCGGCGGCGCCGGAACCGTCCAGATCGGCAAGCAGTACCCGCGAAGCGTCGAAAGATTTGTAGGCGTAGGGGAGGTTTGCGAGGTGAATGCCCGGGTCGAAGCGACCGTGGCCGCGATTGGGCCAGCAGACGATTTCGTTGTGGCGAATGCGCACCAGATGTTGCTGGCCTGTGCCCAGCACATCACTGAAGGCCACCAATTCGGTCTGCGTCTGGCTCAACAGGGGCAAGCGATCGTCGGGGGCCGTTTCGACGAAGTGCGTGACATCCTGGCCTGCTGCAAAGCCTTCCTCTCGACGGTTGGCATACAACCGCACGCTGCGTGGGCCGATCAAGGCCAGGTCGGACAAACCACCGCCCATCAGGTCGGCCAGTTGGCTTTGCGGATGGAAGAACTCCACGGGGAAGGCGCCGAAGGCGACGAACGTCGACCAGTGGCGATCCGGGGTGAGGGTGAAAAAGCCACTCACGCCGGGTTGTGCGATCACCCAATCCAGTCGGCCATCGCCGGTGAGGTCCATCAGTGACTGGCGCACCGGTTTGCGGGTGTCCATCACCGGTATGGCATCCAGGCGTTTCCAAGTGTCGTAGCTCACTTCATCAGCGGTGTGCGCCGTTTGCGCGCGCAGCGGCTCGCGATAGTACCAAGCCTTGTCGCTGCGATAGAGCACGCCGGGGATACCCTCGCCATACAGGTCAACCAACTGATATTGCTGGCCGTCGTTGAGGCCAGGCATGGCATCGAATGGCTGATACTCGGTGGCTTCGGTCGAAAATGCCGAATAGCTGAACGCCACCGGTGGGCGCGACTCGATTCGGCCCTGCTGGTCGTAGCCTTGCTGGTGCGCGGCGCACAGCAGGCTGTAGCCCAGGTCCGTGGTGTGGTACTCAAATAACAGCCGTTGCACCAGCAGCGGTGCGCTCCCCAGCTCGGCGAACTGGTGGAACATCAGCACTTGCCGGCACAGGCGCAGGTTGCCCAGCAGGAAGCCATAGCCGTAGGTGGCGAAAGGATCACTGCGCACGGGCCACTCGCCCGTCGGCTCGTACTCGGGAATGTCCGTCAGCCCGGTGTCGCGTTCGCCATAATCGAAGATCAGGTCGAAGTGCCAGCGAGCTTGCCGGAGTGCTGTCGGTGCCCAGTGATAAAGG
The DNA here is from genome assembly GCA_001023535.1 of Pseudomonas chlororaphis. NCBI lineage: Bacteria > Pseudomonadati > Pseudomonadota > Gammaproteobacteria > Pseudomonadales > Pseudomonadaceae > Pseudomonas > Pseudomonas chlororaphis. The sequence goes on along the minus strand of CP011020.1, from coordinate 5,292,780 downwards.
TGAGCGTTCGCCTCGGCATTGCCATAGCGCACTCGGCTCAGGTAGCACTGCGCGCGAAAGTCGCGGGGCGTATCGGCGGGCATGCCAGCATGATCTTCGCCAGCGTATTCATAAAGGATATGTTCGCCATGGGCATTGAGGCTTTCCTCCAGCAGCCACTCGCCGACACGCAGCGCGTCTTCGAGGTCGGTGCTGCGTGAGGAGGCGTTGAAGCCGTACAAGTGCAGGCTGCCGTCGGCCCCGTGAATCAACCAGAATCCTGGGTGGTCTTCGGCTGAGCGCCAATGTTCAATCCGTTCGAAGGTGCCCTCGATGCGTGGGAAATAGCGCGCCACCTGATAGACCGTGCCCAGTTCCAGGCCTTGATAGGTGTCCACCGGTCGGCGGATGATCTGTGCGTCATCGTCGCGTTCCGGCATCCAGACGGTGCCGTCCGGGCCGAGCGTGACATCGTCATCGGTGTAGGCCGGGACCCCTTTGCTTGTGCGCCGTGCCACGCAGCCCAGCGACAGCACCCAGCCGATCCCGAACAAGCTGTTGCCCACGCTGCTGCCGTAACCGAGCTGCAGGGCCGGGGCGAAACCGCGCCCTGGAGAGATTGGCAGTGGCAAGTCGTAAAACGCCTTGCCGGTGGAGCCCACTTCGCCCCAGCCGCTGCCGATGCTCTGAATGGCACCGCCGCCCTTCGGCAGTGAAGGAGGGGTGATGCTCAAGCGGTCCGGTTGATCCATCGCCAGGCTCTGTGCGGGTGTGCAGAGCGCTAATGTTGCACGGATCAGGGGCTCTCCAGCCACTGTCAGAGTTGACAGTCTTCTAGCCATCAATGGAATAAGAAAATGGTGCGGGAGGTATATCCCCCCGCACGAGCGCCGTTTATCTACAGCCGGGGCTCAACCGCTCATTGTTCATCCACGTTGACCCAACGCTGCTCCCGCGCCGCGAGGCGAATCGCCGCGGCCAGGCGTTCCACCGCCCAGGCCTCTTCGAAGTCCGTGCCGTGGCCCGCTTCGCCGGCCAGGGCCATGAGCAGTTCCTGCACCTCCAGCGTTTTCAGTTCGTTGTAGCCCAACTGGTGCCCGGCGGCCGGGCTGAAGGCGGCGTAGCCGGGGAGGTCCGGGCCGGCCAGCAGGCGCTGGAACCCGGTTTCGCCGGCGCGGCACAGGCGCAGTTCATTGAGCCGTTCCTGATCGAACGCCAAGGTGCCGAGGGTGCCGCTGATCTCGAAGGCCAGGTGGTTCTTGTAGCCGTGCTTGAGCCAACTGCTGCTCACCGTGCCACAGGCGCCATTGGCGAAGCGCAGCAGCGCGTGCACATGGTCGTCCACCGCGATGGTGCGCTGTTCGCGATTGCCGGCGCTGGCGGGGCGCTGGGTGTGCACGGTCTGGCTGACGGCACACACCGCCTCGACATCGCCCAGCAGATGCCGGGCCATCGCCAGCAAATGGCTGCCCAGGTCCGCCAGGGCACCGCCGGCGTGGGCCGCTTCGCAGCGCCATGACCAGGGCGAGGCCGGGTTGGCCATGAAGTCTTCGCTGAACTCGCCCTGGAAACTGACGATCGAGCCCAGCTCTCCGCGCAGGATGATCTCCCGCGCCAACTGGATGATCGGGTTGTGCTGGTAGTTGTAGCCGACCCGGGTGACCACGCCCGCCGCCTTGGCCGCCTGGCGCATCTGGTCGGCCTGGTCGAGGGACACGGCCAGGGGCTTCTCGCAATACACGGGTTTGCCCACCGCCAGCGCCGCCATGGCCATGGGGAAGTGCAAATGGTTGGGGGTGGTGATAGCGACCAGATTGACCTTGGGGTCTGCGATCAACCGTTGCCAGTCACTGTGGGCCGTCTCGAAGCCCCAGCTCTGTGCGCATTGCCGGGCGCGCTGCGGGTCGGCGTCGGCCAGGGCCGCCAATGTCAGGGGGTGGGGAAGGTCAAAGACCGCCTTGGCCTGGTGGAACGCCAAGGCATGGGCACGGCCCATGAAGCCGGTGCCAATCAGACCGATGCCGATTTCGCGCATGAGAAGAGCCCTTTGAGTTGTTATTGTCAGAGGGCTCTTTATGGAATAAAAATTCCCTAATTGCAAATATTGGAATAAATATTCATTGATGCAATGGAAAATCTCTGTGGGAGCGGGCTTGCCCGCGAAGAGGCCCGGGCTATCCAGCATCTCCATCGACTGACACACCGCTTTCGCGGGCAAGCCCGCTCCCACAAGGGATGTACGGTGAACACACATCCTGTGCACGCCCAGGATCAACCTGTGGGAGCGGGCTTGCCCGCGAAGAGGCCCGTCTATCCAATATCTCCATCGACTGACACACCGCTTTCGCGGGCAAGCCCGTTCCCACATCTGGGATATGCGGGTATCAGGAAAGAAACCCGCCATCCACATTCAGCGCCACGCCCGTGGTGTAGCTCGACGCGTCGCTGGCCAGGTACAACACCGTGCCAGCCATTTCGCTCGGGTCGGCCACGCGCTTGAGCGGGATCTGGGCCAGGGCGGTCTTGAGGATGCTGTCGTTCTTGACCAGCGCCGAGGCGAACTTGGTGTCGGTCAGGCCCGGCAGCAGGGCGTTGCAGCGGATGCCGAACTGCGCGCATTCCTTGGCGAAGACCTTGGTCATGTTGATCACCGCCGCCTTGGTCACCGAATAGATGCCCTGGAAGATCCCCGGCGAGATGCCGTTGATCGACGCCACGTTGATGATGCTGCCGCCGCCGTTCTCGCGCATCAACTTGCCGGCTTCCACCGACATGAAGAAGTAGCCGCGGATGTTCACGTCCACGGTTTTCTGGAAGGCGCCCAGGTCCGTGTCCAGGACGTTGCAGAACTGCGGGTTGGTGGCGGCGTTGTTGACCAGGATGTCCAGGCGCCCGAACTGCTCGCGGATGCCCGCGAAGACCTGGCTGATCTGTTCCATTTCACCGATGTGGCAAGCGATGGCGGTGGCCTTGCCGCCCGCGGCGACGATGGCGTCGGCCACCTGCTGGCAGCCGTCGAGCTTGCGGCTGGACACGATCACGTGGGCGCCTTGCTGGGCCAGCAACTTGGCGATGGCCTCGCCGATGCCGCGACTGGCACCGGAAACGAAAGCGATTTTACCGTCGAGGTCGAACAACTGAGTCTTGGACATGCGGTTTCCCTTGTTATAGGTGCGCTCAGAGCGTGGATTTGCGGATGACCTGCAGGCTCATCTGCTCCAGCAGCTTGTTCATCTGAACGAACTGCGCGAAGCGTTTGTCCTGGGTCTGGCCGTGGTAGAAGCGGTAGTAGATCTGTTGGACGATACCGGCCAGGCGGAACAGGCCGTAGGTGTAGTAGAAATCGAAGTTGTCGATGCGAATGCCGGCGCGTTCGGCGTAGTAGTCGACGAACTCGCGGCGGGTCAGCATGCCGGGCGCGTGGCTGGGCTGGCGCCGCATCAGTTGCACCGGCGCCGGGTCGTCGGCCTCGATCCAGTAGGCGAGGCTGTTGCCCAGGTCCATCAGCGGATCACCCAGAGTGGTCAGTTCCCAGTCGAGCACGCCGATGATCTGCATCGGGTTCTCGGGGTCCAGGATGACGTTGTCGAAGCGGTAGTCGTTGTGCACGATGCTGGACGTCGGGTGGTCGGCGGGCATCTTGTCGTTGAGCCAGTCCTTGACGGCCTGCCATTGCGGCGCGTCGGGGGTCAGGGCTTTTTCGTAGCGCTCGCTCCAGCCACGGATCTGCCGGGCCACGTAGCCTTGGGGCTTGCCCAGGTCCGCCAGGCCGCAGGCGTTGTAGTCGACCCGGTGCAGTTCCACCAACCGGTCGATGAAACTCTTGCACAGCGCTTCGGTGCGGGCAGCGTCGAAACCCAGTTCCGGCGGCAGGTCGGAACGCAGGATGATGCCCTTGACCCGTTCCATCACATAGAACTCGGCACCGATCACCGACTCGTCGGTGCAGTGCACGTAGGCTTTCGGGCAGTACGGGAACCCCTCGCGCAACTGATTGAGGATGCGGAATTCACGGCCCATGTCGTGGGCGGACTTGGCCTTGTGGCCGAACGGCGGGCGCCGCAGGACGAACTCCTGTTCGGGGTACTCCAGCAGGTAGGTCAGGTTCGACGCGCCACCGGGGAACTGGCTGATCCGTGGCAAACCGGTGAGGCCCGGAATGTGGGCCTTGAGGTACGGGTCGATCAGACTGGCATCGAGTTCTTCACCGTCGCGCACGCGGGTGGACTGATCAGTAAACGCCATGCTTATCCCTTCTGCTTATTTTGGAGGCCATAGATCATTGGCTAATCTAATGGCGCGTGAGAGGCGTCACAAGCACGCCAGGGTCTTATAGGTTAGCGTGTTGCTGGATAATCAGCGGGCCTGATGCGTCCAGGTGAGCTATGGTTTCGGGGTCGCTTCAAGGAGTCGCCGCGATGGGATGCCCGCAGGTCTGCAGCACCGCCACCTTGCAATGCAGCTTCGGCGCCGCGCCAGCGGTGCTCAACGTATTGCCGATCAACCGAATGCTGACTGGCGGGATGCCGGCAGCGAACATCATGGATCACATTCCGTTGGTGAACGTCACCACGTTCGGCATGTGCATGAGCCTGGCCAACCCGACCGTCGCCGCCGCCACGGCCGCCGCCCTGGGCGTGCTCACCCCCATGCCCTGCATCCCCGCCACCGCCACCCCCTGGATCCCGGGCGGCCCACCGACCCTGTTGCTGGGCAACATGCCGGCCATCGATGCCAACAGCACCTTGATGTGCTCCTGGGCCGGGGTCATCAAGATTGTCGTGCCGGGGCAGGTGCAGATGTTGATTCCCTGACTGGCTGGGTGTGCAGCTATTGGTGGTCTCCTGCGCAGGTGCGAGCAAAAGCTGCGTACACCCCAAATCCCTTGTGGGAGCGGGCTTGCCCGCGAAAGCGGAGTGTCTGCCATGAATATGTTGAATGTACCGCCGTCTTCGCGGGCAAGCCCGCTCCCACAGGGGCAGTGGTGTCTGCAGAGGCGGTGTACACCCCCTGCAAAAGCAAGGAGTTCAAGCCTGCGCCGGGTCGTTCCAGCGCCGCAGCCACCAGCGCAGCCGGGAGATCGGTTTGCCTTCGGCGTCCAGCGGGCGGCCGTCTTCGGCGTAGGCGTGGGCCGGTTCCAGCAGTTGGCCATTGAGGTAACGGGCCTCGACCGCGGGGTTGCCGTTGGCGTGCAGGCGGCGGTAACGGCCGTCGCGTACGCCGTCGCGATAGAACTCGGCCTCGGCCAGTTGCCCGTCGGGGAAGTAGTTATTGGCTTCGCCGTGGAGCAAGCCGGCGCGGTAGGTGGCCTGGCGCTGCAAACCGCCTTCGGCCGCATAAAAACTCGCCACCCCCTGCAGCTTGCCGTTGACGAAGGGCAGCACCGCCGAAACCTTGCCGTTGGGGTGATACAACGTACTGGTGCCTTGTAGTTCACCGCGGTGGTAGTTGAGTTTCGCCTGGGGGCGGCGGGCTTCTTCGATGTGCAGTGGGCCGTCGAGCCGGCCCTCGATCAACTGGCCGTTCAGTTGACTGTCGCCACGTTCCACGTCGAGTGTTTTCGAGGCCATCGATGCGCTCCCCTCAGTTGACCTTCACCAGGCCGCCTTTGATGGTCAGCATGCCACCGCCGTCCACGGTCTGTTCGGCGGCGGCCTTGTTCACCAGGCTGATGCCGGCGTCGTTGGTCAGGGTGGTGCCGGCCTTGTTTTCCAGTGAAGTGCCGGCCTGGTTGCTCAGAGCCGTGCCGGCCTTCTGGCTGATGGACGTGCTGGCCTGGGCCGCCAGGTCGGCGCCGCTCTTGATCGCGAAGCTGCCGCCGCTTTGCAGGGTCAGGGTGCCGCTGACCTTGATCGTCAGGTTTCCGTCCACCGTGAGGTCGTAGTTGCCGGTGACCTTGTGCGCGTAGTTGCCGCCGGTGCTGTGGGTCTGGTCCGAACCCACGGTCACGCTGCGGGTGTCCTTGACGTCGAGGCTGTCGCTGCCGGTCTGGATCGTCACGCTGCGCTTGCCTTTCTCCAGGGTGACGGTCTCGTCGCCGTCCTTGACCGTGCGGGTGCGGGTGTTCTGCACCGTGAGGGTTTCATCGTGGCCGACGGTGGCGGTGGTGTCGTTGAGCACGTTGATGTTGAGGTCCTTCTGGGCCTGGAGGAACACTTCTTCGGCGTCTTTCTTGTCCTCGAAGCGCAACTCGTTGAAACCGCCGCCGCCCTTGGACGATTGGGTCTTGATCCCGGATTGGGTCTGGTTCGCCGGCAGCGCATAGGGCAAGGCGTTGTCGCCGTTATAGACGCAGCCGGTCACCAGCGGACGGTCCGGGTCGCCGTCGATGAACGTGACGATGACCTCCTGGCCGATCCGGGGTACGAACTGCATGCCGAACCCCTTGCCGCTCCAGGGCAGGACCACGCGTACCCAGCAGGAGGAGGTTTCATCGTTCTTGCCGGTGCGATCCCAGGGAAACTGCAACTTGATCCGCCCGTATTCATCGGTCCAGATTTCCTCGCCGGCCTTGCCCACCACCACCGCGGTCTGTGGGTGCATGCGCGGTTTTGGCGTCAGGCGGGCCGGTCGGTAGGCCGTGGCCTTGGGAATCGCCTCGAACCGATTGTGGTAGCTGTCGTGGCTGGCCTCGTGGCTGACCGAGGTCACCACCCAGTCGATGTTCAACGCCGGGTCTTCATGCCCGGCCAGGGTGAACCAGTACCCCGGCACCAGCCAGCGGCAGTCGCTTTCACCGACAAACCGCTGCGCCTGGCTGCGCAGGCCGTCGATTCGCTGCTTGGTCAGCGCATCGCCCTGGGCCTTGGCGGTGTAGCCGCCCGGATGCTCGTACATCGAACTCGGCCCGGCCACGGCTTCGGCCTGGCTGTAGAGCGATGTGGTGGGGGTGGTGAATTCGTAGTCGGTCGCCTGGTAGACCCCGGCCACCGCTTGCAGGGACACGTGCCCGGTCCGGACGCCATGCAGTTCGCGGTCGCCAATTTTCTGCCCGAGGTAGTTCACCGTCGGTCCGTTAGGGATCGGCGCGAAGGCGTCGTTGTTGTCGGCCAGTACCAGCGTGTGCGTGCCTTGCGCGTGGGTGAAAAACCAGAAGATCCCGTCCTCTTCCAGCAGGCGCGAGACAAAGGCCAGGTCGGTTTCGCCGTACTGCACGCAATACTCGCGGGGGCTGTAGCTGCCGGTGAGCTCGAGCTTGAAGTCGGTAAAGCCGTGGGCCTTGAAAATCGTCGTGACGATGTCCGATGTCGCGAGGTTCTGGAACACCCGATTGTTGCTGGCCAGCCCCAACCACCAGAGCCAGGGCCTGAGCAGCAGTTGATAGCGCTCGGCGGTGGCGTCGGCGGGCAACTGGCGGATTTCGGCCACCAGCAGGTCCAGCGGGCGCAGCAGCGCGTCCTTGTGCAGGGTCGTGGTGACGTGGCTACCGATGGCCGTGGTGAGGGTCAATGGGGCGCCGTCGTTGAGGCCGTTGAGGACGTGCGAACCCAGTGCGTTGAGACGCTCTTCGCCGGACAGCGAGTCCGGGTACAGCGCGGCCAGCGTCGCGGCAGTGAGGGAAAGGGTGGTGTTGCTGTCGGTGGAGCGGGGCATGCGCTCAGCCTCTGACATCGAACAGGATGGGGCGGTGATCGGGGCCGGACATATCGAACACGTGGGCGAGCCCCGTGATGTCGACCGGCGTGACAGCGACATCCACGGAGGCCAGCACCCAGTCGAGGATGCCGCCCTTGCTTTGGGTTTGTTGGCCGCCCCAGCACTCATAAGCCAGCCCGGCGGTGTCGAGTTCTCCCACCTTCTGGTAATCCAGGTTCAGATCGCCGGTCGCCACCCACTTGCCGCCCAAGGCCGTGCAGGACTTAAGCTGGCTTTTGGTCACACCGTTCTGTCCCGACTTGAAATGGGCAAGAAATACGTAGCCGGTGTAGCCCTTCACGCCGTGGGCTTCGACGGCAATCAGGTCCCTGTTCAAGGTGAAGAGGCTGCCCTGGCTGACCACCTGCAACCTCTCGAAGCTTTTGACCAGGACGATGTAGGCATTCGAATGACCGCCGGTGAAGGAATAGACGCTGTAGTTTTTGTAAATGGCAGCCAGGTTCGAACGGTAGTTATCGATCTGCGCCGAATGTATTTCACACAGGAAAACAATGTCCGCGTCCCAGTAATTGCTGGAGCAGCAGTTGTGGAGAAAGATATCCACCTGCGTCTGCTTTTCCAGCGTGGAGGACTTGCCGTTTTTTTCCACGTTGAAACTGCCAATTCTCATAAGGCCACCCCCCTGCGCTGCATCGGCGTTGCGTTTATTCCAGGGCCCACTGCGCCAACTTCCCCGTCACCTGCGTCATCAGCACATTCTCGATATCCCGCGCGCCGGCCGCGCTGCATTTGGCGAGCACGGCCTTGACGATCCCGGGGTCGAACTCGAACGGCTTGCCCGTCGCGGCCTTGTAGCGTGCACGCAGTTTTTCCAACTTCGCCAACACGATCCCCTCCAGCGTTGCCTCATCCAGCGGCCGGTACGCCACCACCGTCATGCGCGCCAGGAAGGCCGGACGAAACGCTTGCAACAACACCTTGCGCAAGGCTTCGTTGAAGGCATCGCTGCCCAGTTGCGCAGCCGGGGTGTCCAGCAGCAATTCGGCACCGACGTTGCTGGTGGCGAGCATCACGGTGTTCTTGAAGTCCACCACCAGGCCGGTGCCGTCCTCCATCAGCCCCTTGTCGAAGACGTTGTAGAACGCTTCGAGCACATCGGGGTGAGCCTTCTCGATTTCGTCCAGCAGCACCACCGAATAGGGTTTGCGCCGCACCGCTTCGGTGAGCACGCCACCGCTGCCGTAGCCGACGTAGCCGGGCGGGGCGCCTTTGAGCTGGCTGACGGTGTGGGCTTCCTGGTATTCCGAAAGGTTGATGCTGATCAGGTTGCGTTCGCCGCCGTACAAGGCATCGGCCAGGGCGTAGGCGGTTTCGGTCTTGCCCACGCCGGTGGGGCCCACCAGCAGGAACACCCCGACCGGTTTCTGCGGGTCGGTGAGGCCGGCGCGGTAGGCTTGCAGGCGTTGGGCGATGGTGTCGAGCGCCGGGCCCTGGCCCATCACCCGTTGCCCCATGCGCTGGCCCAGGGTGCGCACGGCGTGGGCCTCGTCGGCGAGCATCTTGCCCACCGGGATGCCGGTCCAGCCGGCGATCACGGCGGCGACGGTCTTGCTGTCCACCTGTTCGGGCACCAGGGGATCGTCCTGGCGAATGGCATCGAGGCCGGCTTCCAGGCGCAGCAGTTCGGCGGCCAGGTGATCGATGCGGTTATCGACTTCGGTGTCGGGTTTTTCAGCATCGGCCCGTTCGCTCAGGGCCAGCAGTTCGCGCCGGGTGTCGAGCAGCTCGCGCACTGCTTCGCGTTCTTCGCCCCAGCGGGTTTCCAGCTCGCGGATGGCCTGCACGTTGCTGGCCGATTCGCTTTCCAGCAGGGTGATGCGTTCGCGGTGATCCAGGCCGGTGGCTTGCTCGCGTCGCAGGCGCTCGACTTCATCCTTGAGGCTGTTCTGGCGGTGCCGCAGGCTTTCCAGCGGCGGCGGTACGTCGTGCTGGCCGAGGGCGACCCGGGCGCAGGCGGTGTCGAGCACGCTGATGGCCTTGTCCGGCAACTGGCGTCCTGAAATGTAGCGATGGGACAGCTTCACCGCTTCGTGGATGGCCGCGTCCAACACCTGCACGCCGTGGTGCTGCTCCAATTTAGTGGCGACGCCACGGAGCATTTCCACGGCGGTGAGTTCGTCTGGTTCTTCGACCTGCACCAGTTGGAAGCGGCGGGTCAGGGCCGGGTCTTTCTCGAAGTATTTCTTGTACTCCAGCCAGGTGGTGGCGGCCAGGGTGCGCAGTTCGCCCCGGGCCAGGGCCGGCTTGAGTAGGTTGGCGGCATCGCTGCCACCTTCGGCACCGCCGGCACCGATCAACGTGTGGGCTTCGTCGATGAACAGGATGATGGGTTTTTCGGCGCTGCGTACCGCGTCGATCACACCCTTGAGGCGTTGCTCGAATTCACCCTTGACGCCCGCGCCGGCCTGCAACAGGCCCAGGTCGAGCACCCGCAGCGTCACCTCTTGCAATGACGGCGGCACATCTGCGGCGGCGATGCGCAGGGCCAGGCCTTCCACCACGGCGGTCTTGCCGACGCCCGGGGCGCCCACCAGGATCGGGTTGTTCTGCCGACGCCTGAGCAGAATGTCGATGCATTGGCGGATCTCGCCGTCGCGTCCGACGATCGGGTCGATGCGACCTTCCCGGGCGTCGGCGGTCAGGTCCTGGGTGTACTGGTCGAGTACCGGGTCCTGCTTTTGCGGCGCCTCGCCAGGCTTGGCAGTGCGTACGCCGCCGGTATGTTCGCGGGAGCTTTCGGTCCACTCCAGCAGGTGGGTGCGCAGGGCGTCCCGGGGGATGCGCAGCAGCGATGAAGCACTGTTGAGCAGCAAGCCGCGGCGCTCGTCGCGATCGAGCAGGGCCAGCAACAACAGCCCGGAACGGATGCTGTCCAGGCCTAGCACGCTGGCCTGCACCACGGCATCCTCCAGCAGGCCGATGGTCTGCGCCGACAGGGCGGGGGTGCGAGTGCTGCCGGACTTGAACAGCTCCAGGGCCCGATTGGTTTCAGTCGCCACGGCGTCGCGTTCCAGGCCGAAGCGCGGCAGCAGGCAGGCGAAGTCACCCCCTTCGATGTCCAGCAGTTCCAGCAACAGGTGTTCGATCTCGACGTAATGATGGCCGCGTTGCAGGCAGCGTTGCGCGGCCCGTTCCAAGGCGCGGCGGTTGTCCGGGTTGAGGCGTCCGATCAGGCTGGCCAGTTCCATTTCAGGCGATCTCCGGCTGACGAAGGCGGGTTTCGATGCGTTGCACGGCCAGGCTCGGCTGGCGTTGCAGGCCGCCGTTCCAGCTCAAGCGCGGCGCCGTCGAGTGGCCGAGTTGCAACGGCCCGGCGCCACGGACCAGCAGCACCAGCGTGCAGTCCAGGTCCGGGCCGAAATACAAGGCATAGAGACTGGCGAGCAGCGGATGGACGTCGCCGTCAGGCAGCAGGCCGTTGGCCTGGACGGTGCTCAGTGGGCCCAGGGTCAGGCGCACGCCGGCATGCTCGTCCCAGACCCGGGTCCCGGCCACGGCCGTGCGGCCCAGGCACAGGTTGCGTCCCCCGGCCTGCAAGCGGCTGCGGCTGGCCGGCGGGATTTCCCGCCAGCCCCCGGCATAGCCGGTCAGTTCCACGGGCAGGCCGAATTGCTCACGGACAATGGCCGCGAAGCCGGCCAGGGAACGACGGCCGTCGGCGTACAGCGCGGTGCAGGCGAGCACGGCGCAATCGGGAGCGGCCTGGCGCTCTTGCAGGGCCTTGGGCAGCAGGCCGGTCAGCGCCCGCAACTGCGCCTGTACGGCCGAAGCCCCGGGGGCGGTGAAGCCCAAGGCAATGCGGTGCTTGCGCATCACCTTGTACAGCAGGCTGAGCAGACGATGCTGGAACAGGTCGAGAAATTCCGCTGGGGCGTGGTCCCGCGCCCGTGCCCGTTGTTGCAGCCATTCCTGGTAGGCGTAGGGCAGCGGACCGTCCGGGCCGCCGAGGCCGAAGATCGGTGTGGTCAGGGTCGGTGGTGAGCCGGTGTCCTGCTCCAGGCGCTCGACTTCGCTGGCGGCGAACACGGGCGTCAGCGGCCCGCGCAGGCGCAGCGCCTCGGCGTGCGGGGCAGTGCCGCTGCCGAGGGTTTCGGCCTGGGGATGCTCGCGTTCCAGCACCAATAGCGCCTGGAGCCATTCGAAGCGTTGCGGGTCGCGTCGCAGGCGTTGGCTCAGGTTCAGAGCGTCAGGGGCTTGCCGGCTTGGGGTTGCCATGTCTTCACCTCCTTGTCGGACTGGACCAGCACCGTGCGCACGAAGCGGTTGGCGGTGGCGTAGAGGGAAAAGAACTGCGCCAGCACCCCGGAGAACAGCACGGCGCTGCTGCCGACGAAATGCTGCGGGTCCAGTTGCAGGCGCACTTCCAGGCCGTTGCGCCAACCGCGCCAGGCGTCCTCGCCAACATGGGCGATGACCCGTTCGCAGCCCAGCCCCAACACGCCGTCGATCTGGCGCCGGGCGCTGGCCTCGTCGCGCAGGTTATGCAGTTCCAGGATCTCGCGCAGGGCATCGAGCGCCTGGGGGCCTTCCACCAGGGACAAATGGTTGAGGGTCAATTGCGACACCAGTCGCCAGCGCGACTCGCCGTCCAGTCGCGGCAGGCTTTGCGGGCTCGGTGGGTTGCGCAGGCGGGCCCAGGCCACCGGCCCCGGGCGCTCGAAGCCCAGCGGGGTGCCGGCGGGCAGGCTCTGGGCCAGGTGTCGGTTGGTGCAGAGCAGTTCGGCGGTGAGGCTGTAGTCGCGGGTCTCGGCCAGTGGGTCGAACCGGGTGTCCACCAGACTGACCATCAGGTCGGTGCCCAGCCGGTTCGGGCTCATGCCGCTGACCCGCCGTGCATGCCAGTAGCACGACGGGTCGTTGCCATGCTGGCTGCCGTAGTAGGCCGGCACCTTGCGCACGCCCTGGCTGGAACTGGCGCGCATGCCACGGATGCTGTGGATCTCGACGCTGTTTTCCCGATGACTGTCGGCCACCAGGCGGTATTCACTGCGAGTGCCGTCCGGGCGCAGCGGTTCCGAAGTTCTGGGGAACAGGTTGATCACCGGGGTGCAGCCCAGCGCGATGTCGCTGGCCTGGAGCGGCAGGCGGCTGGCCGGAGCGCGGTCGAACACGATGTAGAGGTACAGGGAGGCGTTGTCGCTGTTCGCGCCGGCCAGTGGCAGGTCGAAGAAACCGAATTTGTCGGGGAAGGCAAAGTACTCAGCCAGCAGACGCATACCCGGGTGCACGCCGTCCTCGTCCGGCAGCAAGGCCTGGTCGCTGCCGAAACCGACTATTTGCGGCAGGCCGGCCAGTGGCTCCGGCACGCTGCCGGGTGGCCCGGCGAGGACCTTGATGGCGTGGGCGCCCAACAGGTCATAGAGCCAGGCATTGATGATCGGCGAGGCGGCTAGGTGCACCCGCAGGTGCTCGATCCCCAGTGTCGACCACTGGCTTTCACCCAGGCAACGCAGGTTCAGGCGCAAGGCCGAACGGGCCTGGACCACCCCGGTCAGCGCTTGGGCCTCGTCGCTGCCCAGTAGCAGCGCCTCGCTGATTTCCAGCGGCCACAGATGCACGGCGGCGGTGGTGCGAAAGTGAATGCTCTGGCCCTTGTCAGTGGTGACGAACAACGGCGTGTCGCGGGGCAGGGGGTAGCCCTCGTCGAGGTTGCCCTTGCTCGGGTCGGGTTCGAACTGGACGATGGCACACGATGGCAACGGGCGCATGGCCAACGGGTAGAGCTGTTCGAGCAGGGCGTCGCTGAACTCGGCGTAATCGTCGTCCAGCCGACGTTGCAGGCGCGCCGCCAATAACGCGAAACCCTCCAGCAGGCGCTCGACGTGGGGGTCCGGGCATTCGCCAGGGGACAACTCCAGGCGCCGGGCGACCTTGGGGTAGCGTTCGGCGAACAGGCTCCCGGCGTGACGCAGCCAGGTCAGTTCGCGCTGATAATAGTCCAGCAGTTGCGGGTCAATCGAGTCGCTCATGGCGCACCTCAAGGCCGTCGTCGGCGGGCTCGATCACAAAGGCCACCGGCCAGGCGTGGGGGTCGCCGCGCAGTTCGCCCAGCAGCCGGATGCACAACTGTTGTGGCTGACCGGGCACCGGGCAGACCTGTACCTCGCCCAGGCGCAGGCGAGGTTCGAAGTGGCTGACCGCCTGGCGGATCTCCCGGGTCAGTTGGCGCCGATCATCGCTGCGTTGCTGTTGCAGCGCGGTCCAGTCGGCAATGCCGTAGTCGAGGATGCTCGGTGGCTCGGTCAGTGCCCGTGGCCCGCGCCGGGTGTTGAACAGCCGCGACAGTTCGGTGTGGACCGAGTCCTGCAACGCCTGGCGATCGAACGCCCGACCGGTGTCGTCCGCCGGGCTGGCCAGGCGTTCGAACAGCGGCGGACGAAACCCGAAGCCGGCCATGGCGCAGCCTCCTTACTTGGTCATTTTGTTGGCCGCCAGGTCCCAGGTCGTGCCCGCCGTACCTTCCTTGGTGCCGTCGTCTTTCTGGGCGGTGAGCTCCCATTTGATCTTGGTGAAGTTCAGCGACAGGGTTTCCACCGGCTTGCCGCCCGTGCCGCCGCTGACGCTGACGTTGGACAGCACGACGTTGGTGAGGGTGTAGACGATGAACGGCATGATCTTGCCGCTGCCCTCGGCGGCGTTGCGGCCGATGGTGATGACGGCCTGTGGGATCGGCTTGCCGGCGCAGCAATACTCGTTGAGCGAGGGCGTGGAGCTGTCGATGAACTTGGTCAGGGTGAACTCACCGATGTGCGGCCGGCCGGAGGTGCGCTCCGAGTTGCTGACGTCATTGGTGACCTGCATGGCCACGTTGTGGCTGTAGGACATGACCTCGATCTTGTCCGTGAAGCCCTCCAGCAGGCTGTCGCCCTTGATGTCGCCGCCGAGGTCGAGAATGATTGCATCCATGGTGTGGGACTCCAGAGAAGGGATATCGATTGATTAGGGCCAAGCACTGAACCTGTGGCGAGGGAGCTTGCTCCCGCTGGGCTAAGAAGTAGCCCCAAAAATCTTGGGAGCGCTCCGCACTCCAGCGGGAGCAAGCTCCCTCGCCACAGGTTTCTCTGTCACGGTCCTATGCGTCGTCAGGCCGCAACCGGTGGCGGCAGGGTCGCCACCAGGCGGATCGACGCGGTCAGTTCCTCGAGCTGGAAGTGCGGCCGCAGGAACACCGTGGCCTTGTAGGCGCCCGGCTTGCCGGCCACTTCCGTCACGTCCACCCGCGCCTCGCGCAACGGGTACTGCGCCTTGATCTCCTGCGGCGCGTTGTCGTTGATCAGGACGTAGTCGGCGATCCAGTTGTTGAGGTAGGTCTGCACGTTGTCGCGGGTCATGAAGCTGCCGACCTTGTCGCGCATGATTACCTTCAGATAGTGGGCGAAGCGCGAGGCCGCCAGCACGTACGGCAGCATCGCCGAGATGCGCGCGTTGGCGTTGGCTTCATTGGTGTTGTAGAGCTTGGCCTTGTTGGTGGTCTGGCCGCCGAAGAACACCGCCACGTCGCTGTTTTTCTTGTGGCACAGGGAAATGAAACCGAGGTCGTTGAGTTCTTTTTCGCGGCGGTCGGTGATCGCCACTTCGGTCGGGCACTTGAGCGAAAGGTCCCCGGAGCTGGTGCGGAAGGTATGGGCCGGCAGGCCTTCCACCGCGCCACCGCCCTCGGCGCCGCGGATCGCCGCGCACCAGCCGTACTTGGCGAAGGCCTCGGTGATGCGTTGCGACAGCGCCCAGGCGGCGTTGCCCCACAGGTACTTGCTGTGGTCGGTGCCGTTGACGTCCTCGACGTAGTTGATGCCTTCCACCGGCAGAGTGTCCGGCCCATAGGGCAGGCGCAACAGGAAGTGCGGCAGCACCAGGGACACATAGCGCGAGTCTTCGCTTTCGCGGAACGAGCGCCACTTGATCAGTTCCTGGCTCTCGAAAATCTTCGACAGGTCACGGGGAACCGCCAGTTCGGTGAAACTGGTCATGTCGAACAACCGGGGGCTGGCGGCGGCAATGAACGGCGCATGCGCCGCTGCCGCCACGTTCGAGAGTTTTTCCAGCAGGCCGATGTCCTGCGGGTGCCGGCCGAAGGTGTAGTCGCCCACCAGCAGGCTGAACGGGTGCCCGCCGAAGGTGCCGTATTCTTCTTCGTAGATCTTCTTGAACAGCGCGCTCTGGTCGAATTCGACGGCCTTCTCCAGGTCGTTCTGCAGCTCCTTCTGGGTCACGTTGAGCAGGCGCAACTTGAGCCGGGTGCTGGTTTCGGTGTTCTGCACCAACAGGTGCAGGCCGCGCCAGGAGGCTTCGAGTTTCTGCAGCTCGGGATGGTGCAGCACTTCGTTGAGCTGGGCGCTGATCAATTCGTCGATCTGGCTGATGCGGTCGTTGATCATCGCCACGGTGTCCTTGTCGATGGCCATGCCTTCGTCGAGAACCTGGGTGGCGAATTCGGCCAGCATGTCGCGGGCGTAGTCCTGCTGGCTGTCGTCGTGGGCCATGCGGCCCTCGGCGATGATCTTGTCCAGCAGGGACAGGGTCTGGGTCGTGCTCTCGCTGGTTTGAGCGCTGGATGAAGCAGGCATGGCTTTATCTCCCTTGAATGATGAGCGCGATCAGGCCTTTGGTTCGGCGGGGGCCGGGTCATCGTTGGCGGCTACGGCGGGCTGTTCCGGCGAGGCGTCCTGGGGCCGCGCCGACTTGATCTCCTGCAGGCCCTCGGTGTTGGCGATCACGTCGCGCAGCAGCTTGTCCAGGTCGTCGTTGCCATCGAGCTTGGTCAGCAGGTCGCGCAGGCGTTGGCGGGCTTCGAACAAGCGCCGCAGCGGGGTGACCTGCTCCACGACCTTGACCGGGTCGAAGTCGTCGATGTGGCGGAAGTTGAGTTCGATGTTGAGCTTGCTGTCGTCGCCACTGAGGGTGTTGTTCACCTGGAGCGTGGCACGTGGGGAGATGGAGGCGAGCACCTCGTTGAAATTGTCCCGGTCGATCTCCGTGAATCGCCGCTCATTGAGCTTGGGCAACGGGTCCAATGGCTTGCCCGAGAGGTCGGCCAGGATGCCGACCACCAGTGGCAATTCCTTTTTCTCGATGGCGTTGCCGATTTCCACGTCATAGGTGATCTGGACGCGGGGAGGGCGAACTCGGTCGAGCTTGTGCTGGGTACTTTCTGCCATGGTGGCCGTCTCCGATGCATGTGGGGCGCAATGCATCGGGAGGCCCGCTCATCGCAATCCCTTGCTGATCCACAGGTTGCAAATGAAGGGCAGAAAACCTGTCATTCCCTTGACGAACCTGGCGCATTCGACCGTGCTGGCCGAACTATCCAAGACGCTAGAACAGGTCTATAAAAATGCAAGCAAAAACAATTTTTGACCGCTGAGAAAAGGAAGATTCATTTTGCGTGTGTTTTTTTCCGGATTTTTTTTGAGCCTGGTGCTCACCGGTTGCTCGCTCTTTGCTCCCAGCGTCGACCTGGACAGCCTGACCCTGGACGTCGCTTCCGGGGCCAATGACAACACGCCGATCGCGGTGGATTTCATCGCCGTCGAAGACCCGGACCTGCTCAAGCAGTTGTCGGGGATCACCGCCCGCCAATGGTTTGCCGAACGCGAACAGTTCCAGCGCGATTATCGTCAACGCATGGCGGTCTGGGGACTGGAGCTGGTGCCGGGGCAATTCATCGACCATCAGCCCTTCCCCTTGGAGGGGCGGCGTGCCGCTGGACTTTTGGTCTTCGCCAGCTATAACACTCCCGGAGCCCACCGGCTTCGGCTGGACGACCAGCGCACGGCCTGGCTGAAGTTCGAAAGTCGTGAGATGACACTGGTCAATGACGGCCAGCCCGAGTGACCGCGGGCCGCCCTGGGAGCGGCGACATTGAGATGTCGAAGGGAGTCGTATGAGTCTGTTACCTGACGCGGTGTGCTGGCATGAGGGCATGCAATTGCTGCCCCAGCATTTTCAATTGCAAGGGCTGCGCGCCGAGGCCCTGGCCGCGCATTTCGCCGGTGCCTGCAACCCCTGGTTCTGGGGCGTCAGTCAACTGGACGTCGACCCCTCGGCCCTGAGCGCCGGCCAGGTGCGGCTGCTGCAACTGCAAGGCACCTTGCCGGACGGGTTGGCGGTCAACCTGCAGGCCGGGGTCGGGCCGACCCTGGAGCTGGACATCAACGAGGCGGTCAACAAGACCGACGACGCCACCGTGACCGTGTACCTGGCCGTCAGTCCGCTCTGGCGTGCCGGGCAACTGCTGCCGCTCAAGGGGCGCCTGCAATCGGTGGTCGGCGAGGCATTGCCAGACCTGACCAGCGGCGAGTTTCCCGAGTCGATCACGGTCTGGCGACCCAACCCCAGGCTGTGCACGCAGTTGAGCCGGGCCGACTCGATCTGCCTGCCGCTGCTGCGCATTCGCAAGGAGGGCGGCGGCTTCTGGCGCGTGCCCTACACGCCACCGACGCCGGTCCTGTTGCCGGAATCGCTGTTGGGCCGGCGCATCGTCGGGCTGTGTGCCCGGGCGCGGGAAAAATGCATGTTCCTCGCCGGCCGGTTGCGCCAGGCCCAGGCCGCCGGCAACCAGGACGACGCCCTGGAGATCCGTCGACAATTGACGGCGCTGTGGGCGCGGCTGCCGGAAGTCGAAGGGGCGCTGAACACCCGGGTGGCGACGCCGCAATCGCTTTACGGCGCGCTGCTGGGGTTGGCTGGCGCGTGGTCGGCCCTCGATCCGCTGGCGGGCGTGCCGGCTTTCGCGCCGCTGGATTTCCTCGAATTGCAGCGCGGCTACGAGCCGTTGCTCGACTGGCTGGAGACCACCCTGGAGTTGATCCGCGCCGGTTATCGCAGCCTGGCCTTCGAACGTAACGACCAGGTCTTCTCGATCCAGTTACCCGACGACCAACCGACCCAACGCCTGGTGATCGGCCTGCGCATGCCCAACGGCGCCAGCGAGCAGGCGGCGGGTGAATGGCTGCGTGGCGCGATCATCGCCTCCGCGCCCCATGTACCGCTGCTGAGTCGACAGCGCATGAGCGGGTTGCCCCACCAGGCCATGAGCCGCAATGAGCAGGTCGCCTACAGCGTCGGCGACGACACCCGTCTGTTTGTGGTGGCCGCCAGCGGGCAATGGTTCGACGGGCAATTGCCGCTGCACATCGTGGCGCCGGCGTCGGCCCAGGCCAGCAGCCCGTGGCAAGTGGTGTTGTTCGTGGCGCAAGCCGGTGAAAGTGCCTGATCGCAAAAGGGGAGTCGTATGCCAGACGGAAGTGGCGGGGCGGTTCGGGGTCTGCACGAGGCGCCGCTGAGCAGCGCTTTTCGCCAGGCCTGGCTGAAGTGGTCCCAGGAATGGCAGGACCTGCCCAAGGAAAGCGACCCCGCCGTCGTGGTCAGCCGCGTGGTGGAGTTTTCCGGGCGCTGCGCCCAGCGCCTGTGGCGAATGGCGTTCGCCACCGTTGGCGACGCCGCGAGCGAGCAGGTCAAGTCGGTGGTCTATGCCTTCGTCGCCCTGGTGGACGAAACCCTGCTGTTCACCCCGTGGCCAGGGCAACTGGCCTGGCAGCAGCATCCGCTCGAATCGCGAATGTATTCCAGTCGCCAGGCCGGCGAGCGCTTGCCCGCGGCGATCAAGAAACTGCTGGATGAGCAGATGCCCGGCACCCGCGACCTGGCCAATGTCTACCTGCAATGTTTGATCCTCGGTTTCCAGGGCCGCCTGCGGGGCGAGCCTGGCCAGGTCCTGCATGAAAAATGGCGGGTGGCGCTGTTCACCTTCGCCTGGCAGCACGAACCGGACTTTGTCGATGTCAGCGAACGCCTGGCGCTGTCGGCGGCGGCACCGCCGCTGCGGTTGCCGGCGCAGCAATCCCTGCCGGACGGGTTGCGTCTGGGGCTGGCGATCCTGGCGATGGTGGTGTTGCTGACGGGGTTGGGGCAGGTGTTCTGGCGCGACATCCGTGGGGCACTCGAACCGGTGCTGCAACTGAACGAATCGGTGGTCCAGGAGCAGGACTCATGAGCCCTTTGAGCATCGTCGCGCTGGTGGTGCTCGCCATTCTTCTGGTGCTGTTGGTGGTGGCGGCGCTCTGGTGGCTGCGCACCCAGGGCGGGGCGGCGATCCGCAGTTTCTATGGGGCCGTGCGCCACATGGAGCAAGAGCAAGGCGTGCGGGACCGCTACCAGATGCCCTGGCTGCTGATGCTCGGCAACGACACTGACGGGGCCCAGCTGTGCGCCCAATGGCGCCTGCAACCGACGGACAAGGCGGCGTGGTTTGGCCGCTGGTGGTCGGATGCCGAGGGCGCGGTGCTGGTGGTGCCCCAGGCGTTGTTCCTGCCCGAGGAAGGCATGAACCGGCAGCGGGGCAATTGGTGGCGCCTGTTGGGACTGCTCCTGCGCTTGCGCAGCAAGCGGCCACTGGATGCGGTGATCTGGACCGTGCCGTTCGACCGGCTCGGCGACATTGAGCACACCGCCGACTTTAGCCTTAAGGTCCGGCGCAGTTTCATCGACCTGCTGCAACGCTTCGGCCTGAGTCTGCCGGTGTACGTGGTGATTACCGGGATGCAAGAACTGCCCGGCTTCCAGGAATTGATCAGCGCACTGCCCGCCGAGGCACGGGAATCGACGCTGGGCTGGTCGTCACCCTACCTGCCGGAGGCGGCGTGGCAGTCGCAATGGAGCGATCAGGCGCTGGATCAGGTCAATGCCGCGTTGTCGCAATCGATCATCGAAATCGGGGCGCTGTCGGGCCAATTGAGCAGTGATCTCTATGGGCTGCCGGAGCGCTTCGAAGGTTTGCGCCGAGCCTTGCAGATCCTTCTGGAGCCGGTGTTCCAAGGCAATGCCCAAGGCGAGGCGCCGCGTTTTCGCGGTGTGTATTTCACCGCCAGCCAGGCGTCGGCCACTGGCGCCGACGCCGTGATCGCCAGTGACAGCGCCTTGCGTCAGACGGTGTTCGCCCGGCAGTTGTGGGCACGGCGGCTGGTGGCCGAGCGCGGCCTGGCGCAGCCGGTGCCCCGACTGTTGCGCTTGCGCCAGCGTTGGCATCGGTTGGCCGGTGCGGTGGCGCTGGTGGTTGGGTTGGCCTGGATGGGGGGCATGGTCTGGGTCTGGCAGGACTCGATCGAACAGGCCGAGGAGCTCTCGCAACTGATCCTCAGCACCCACAAGAACCATTGGGTGCTCGACCCGGACAAGCCCCGTCTGGAACCGACCCGACACAATGTGCAGAACTATTGGAGCATGCTGGAGAAGGCACCGCGCTGGCGCTTCGTCTCGGTGGTGTTCCCGACGTCGTGGTTTTCCTCGGTGGACACGCAATTGGAGGAGGGCTTGCGCCTGACGGCCCGGCACCATTGGATACTGCCGTTGCGCGACCTGCTGGCGGCGGACCTGGAGCAGCTCAAGGCGATCCGCAACACCGAGCGACGTGGCAACGTGCAAAGTGAAGACCCGGCGCAATGGCAGAGCTACGTGAAGGCCAAGGACCTGGTGGAGCGGGCGGTACGCCTGGAGCAGCACAACCAACTCTTCAACCAGGCGGTGAACAACCCCAAGGCGCCCCTGGATGAACTGGTGCAACTGAGTGACAACGCGTTGTCGCTGAACCTCAACACCGGCACCTTGAGCCGCGCACGCTTCTACAACCGGGTGCTGTTTGACGCCCACAACGATGATTTGAAGGGGCTGGACCTGAACGCCGCGCGACCGGTGGTCTCGGACAATTTCACCGGCCTGATGCAGCGCTGGCTCGATCATTACTTCCTGGCGGACAACTTCGTGCGCCAGGCCGGCTACCTCAAGCTGCACCTGCAACGGCTGGAGGCCGGTGGCGGCAACTCCTTGAGCGAGCTCGAAGACCTGATGGCGCTGATCGACGATTTGCAAACACTGGTGAGCCTGACCAATGCGGCCTGGGGGCGCGGCAAGGGTCAGGACCTGGTGCCCGGTTACACACAACTGATGGACAAGGTCGGCCACAGCACGCTGCTTGGTCCCGACATCGAGCAGGACCTGGAGAGCCAGGCGGCGAAGCTGCAGCAGAGTTTTCGCGACCAGTGGATTGTCCAGGCCGGTTCCCGGGACAACTTGCTGGTGCAACAGGGCAGTGGGCTGTTGGTGTTGCAGGATCACGTCACGGCGCTGAACGGCGCGGTCCAAGCCTTGTTCAAACGTGATTTCGTCGCGTTGGCGTTGCAGAAGGCCCCGTCGGACAGCGACACCGATCCAACAGGGCAGGGCAGCGGCAGCGATGACTTCAGCGTGGCCCTGAATTACTTCGCCAGCTACAAGAGCTACACCAACGAGGAACTGTCGCGCATCCCGCCGGTTTACCGGGAGGCGCTGATCCAGGCGGCTGAAGGCGCCGCGGCCCGGGCGATGTGGCTGAGCCTGGATGAGAGCGACGAACAGTTGCCGGGCATGCCCTTCAACGTGCAAACCACCCAGGCAGTGGCCTTGCAAAAAGCCTTCATGGACGTGCACCGCAGCGATCTGGCGACGCGCTTGCAGCGCTTGCTCAATCGCCGCGCCCTGGCGCAGATCAGGAGCGCCCAGCAGGAGATCGAAGCCCAGCCGCTGTTCAGCCAGCGGGCGGATGTCCAGCGCTGGAACGGGTCGAAGAACTTTGGCCTGCAACTGTATGGCGCCACCGATCCCCAGGACCTGAAGCTGAACCTCAACCAGCAGTTCGCCGCCATGTTGCAGATCGCCGAGCAGCGTATGCCGGCGCTGGAATGGCTGATCGTCCAGCAGGACAACCTGTCGGCCCTGGAACATGACCAGGTGGCGCGGTTCATGGCCCTCAATGACGAGTTGCTCAAGTACAAGAGCCAGAACCCGGCAAGTTCGGCGGCGCAGTTCGAACAGTTGGTGAGCCGCGACTTCATCGAGATGGACACGGCCTCCTGCGCGCAGATCCTGCAGACCTCCAACCTGTCCGGCGGGCGCGGCGACGTGGCCCAGCGTGCGGTCGCGCTGCAACAGAGTGCCCTGCAACGCTGCCTGTACCTACAGCAGAACCAGGCGGCGACCGCCTGGAATGACCTGGCCGACTACTTCAATCAGTACCTGGCCGGGCGCTTTCCGTTTTCCCAGGATGTGCGCGCCAGCGACGCTGACCCGGCGCGGGTGCAGCGGCTGCTGGAGTTGATCGACACCCGCTTGCCCCTGGCCCAGGCGGGGCTGACCCTGAGCCAGACCCCGGACCGCCTGGCCGCCGAAGATTTTCTCAAGGGCTTGAAACAGGCCGGTACCTGGCTCGGGCCGCTGTTCGTGCGGGACAAAAGTGGCCTTCTCGGCGTGGAGATGGACGTGCGCTGGCGCACCGATCGCGAGCAGGAACGTGGCGCCGACCAGGTGATCGCCTGGGATTTGAGCGCCGGCAACCAACAGATCAACTACCCGGGCGAGGCCCAGCAGAATCTGCGCTGGATGGTCGGGCAACCCGTCAGTCTGACGCTGCGCTGGGCGCGCAACGGCTACCAGCGTCCGGCCAACGACCCCCTGCAGCCGAACCTGGTGGTGCGCGACCTGGAGGCGGGTTGGCAGTACCAGGGGCCGTGGTCATTGCTGCGCCTGATGCGTTCGCTGGTGTCGGCCCAGCGCCAACCCAACGTCGACTACACCGATTTCCCGTTGACCTTGCAGTTGCCGGTGATCGCCCGCAATCCGACGCAGGCCCCGCAGCCTCAGGGCCTGGCCCAGGATCGCGTCGCCCGGCAAACCCTGATGTTCGTGCGCGTGTCGTTGATGAGCCAGGGCTCGAAGCTGCCGCTGTCGATGCCGCCGCTGCCGACCCGGGCGCCCCGTTCGCCGTTCATGGCGACCTCGTCGACGTCGACCATCGCCACCCGTGAGGAGACCCCATGAGCTTGCCGATCAGCCCATTGCCCGAATTGGTCACGCAACTGCTGGAACCGCTCGACGCCCAGGCGCCCTGTGGCCAGGATTTGCGCTACGAACCGGTGTACGACCGATTGCGCGAGTTGCGTCGCGAGGACGACACCAGTCTGCCTGCTGGTGTCTGGGAGTCGCCGATCAAGCGCGCCCAATGGCCGGAGCTGGAACGGCTCGCCACCCTGCTGCTGCTTGAGCGCAGCAAGGACCTGATGATCAGCGCCTGGCTGGGGGAGGCCTGGCTGCACCTGTCGGGCCTGGAGGGCTTGCCGGGCAGCTTGGCGCTGGTGGCGGGCCTGTGCGAACGCTACCCGGAGCACTTGCACCCCCAGGCCGAGGACGGCGACTGCTCCTGGCGGGTGATGCCGTTGGAGTGGTTGGTGCGACGCTACAGTGAGGTGCTGCTGACCCGGGTGCCGTTGCTCGATGGCGATGACCCGACCTACGCCAATTTCTGCCTGCATGACTGGCAACGCCTGCAACGCCGGCTGGTGCTGGGCAATGACAGCAAGAGCGCCAAGGTCGCGGTCGAGACGGCGCGGACCGATCAAAAGAAACTCGACGAACTGATTCGCGGCACGCCGTTGTCGTTCTGGTTGCATCGCCAGGGCAGCCTGATGTTGAGCCTGCAACACCTGCAACGGCTCCAAGCCTGGAGCGATGCCTGCCTGGACCAACTGGCCCCGAGCTACAAACCCCTGCAGGATGTGATGCAGGCCTGGCTGGCCTTGGTAGAGGAGTTCATTGCGATGCACCCACAACAACCCAGCGTCGCGCCGGCACCCGCTGCGCCGAGGGCTGCGACGTCGGCCGAGCCGTCACAGGCGGTGCCGGCCCAGGTCTTCCAGGAACCGGCCAACCGCGAAGAAGCCTATCGCCAACTGCTGGTCATTGCCGGTTACCTGGCCCGCACCGAGCCCCACAGCCCGGTGCCCTATTTGATCCGGCGGGGCGTGGAGTGGGGCAACAAACCGTTGAGCGAGCTGCTGGGCGAGTTGATCAGCGCCGACGCCGAATCCCGACGGCTGTGGACGTTGCTGGGGGTGCTGTAAGCCCTGTCCTGTGGCGAGGGCGCGAGCGCCCCTGCCACGATCAGCTGTAGGACTCGGGCAGCGGGACCGGGGTCAACACCGGTTTGCCTGAAAAGAATGCGTCCAGGTTCTGGCCGACCAACTCGACCGTGCCACGGGTCGCTTCCGGTGACAGGCCGGCCACATGGGGAGTCAGGACCACATTGGGCAGGCTTTTCAGCGCATCCGGCACTTCGGGCTCGTGATCGAACACATCCAGGGCCGCCCCGGCAATCCGCCGGTGTTCAAGGGCGCTGATCAGTTCGGCGGTTGCAACCACGCTGGCCCGGGCGATGTTCACCAGAAAACCGTTCGGGCCCAGGGCATCGAGGGCCTGCTTGTTGATCAACTGGCGCGTATCCAGGCCGCCGGGCGTGGCGACGACCAGGAAATCCGAAGCCCGTGCCAGTTCCGTCGGCGTGGCGCAGAAGGTATAGGGCACGTCGTTGCGCATCCGGCGATTGTGGTAGCTGACGCTCATGTCGAAGCCGAGGGCGGCCCGTTTGGCAATCGCCATGCCCACGGCGCCCAGCCCGAGCACGCCCAGTCGCTTGCCGGCCAGGGACGGGCGCATGACCTTGGACCACTCGCCCCGGCGCACGCTGGCGTCGGCCCGGGGGATGTCGCGCACCAACGCCAGCAGCAGTGCCATGGCATGGTCGGCCACCGAGGAGGCGTTGACCCCGGCGCCGTTGGTCACCACGATGCCGCGGCTGCGCGCTGCCTGCAGGTCGACCTGCTCGTAGCCGGCGCCGATCACGCAGATGATCTGCAGGTTGGGCAGGGCGGCCATTTCCTCCGCCGTCAAGCCCAGGGGACCACGGGTCAGCACCGCGTTGAACCGTTCGCCATGTTCGAAAATCGCGGCCTTGCGCTCGGCCGGCGTCGGCGCCAGTTCCAGGTGATAGCCCTGGCGCTCGAGGATCGGCAGGTATTCATTGACGGTTTCAACCAGTACCAGAACGGTGACGGGCATGCTGTGCTCCTTTGGGCTTTGGCGCGATCGGGCGGGCTCAATCAGCGTGGGAGCGAGCAGGCTCGCTCCCACAGGTTGCATTTTGTCCTGAGTGTAGGAGCTGGTGTAAAGCGGCGATAGCCTGGCCAGCGCGTGCCCCGGCATTTTTGTTGTGATGAGCAACCACTCCTCAGCTAAGCCTTTGCTTCTGCTCGCTAATCCCGGACAATCGCGCCCCTGTTTCGGCCAGGGCGCTGCCTGTCGGGGTTTTCCGACTCGTCTTGGCCGGGTGCATGTGACCGGAACGCGGAGATCCGACCGGATGAATGATCAGGCCAATAGCGTCGAAGAGCGCTTTGAAACGACAGCCCCAGCCACTCTCGATCAATGGAGTCGCCAGGACACGACCTGGATGCTCGGGCTGTTTGGCACCGCCATCGGTGCGGGCACGCTGTTTTTACCGATCAATGCGGGCCTCGGCGGTTTCTGGCCGCTGCTGATCCTGGCCCTGCTGGCATTCCCCATGACGTTCTATGCCCACCGTGGGTTGACCCGCTTCGTGCTGTCCGGTCGTGATGGCGCCGACATCACCGAGGTGGTGGAAGAGCATTTCGGCATCAAGGCCGGTGCGCTGATCACGCTGCTGTACTTCTTCGCGATTTTCCCGATCCTGCTGATCTACAGCGTGGCGCTGACCAATACCGTGGGCAGCTTCCTGGAGCATCAACTGCACATTCAGCCGCCTCCCCGGGCGGTACTCTCGCTGGTGCTGATCCTCGGCCTGCTGGCGGTGGTGCGTTGCGGCGAGCAGGTGATCGTCAAGGCGATGAGCCTGATGGTCTACCCGTTCATCGTGGCGCTGCTGTTCCTGGCGGTCTTCCTGGTCCCGCACTGGAATGGTGGCATCCTGAGTACCGCGTCGACGGTGCCTGAGCCTTCCGCGCTGCTGCACACCTTGTGGCTGGCGATCCCGGTGATGGTGTTTTCGTTCAACCATTCGCCGATCATCTCGGCGTTTGCGGTGGACCAGAAGCGCCGTTACGGCGCCAATGCCCAAGCGCGTAGCGCGCAGATCCTGTCGCGTGCCCATGTGTTGATGGTGGTGATGGTGCTGTTCTTCGTGTTCAGTTGCGTGTTGACCCTGTCCCCGGCGCAACTGGCCGAGGCCAAGGCGCAGAACCTGTCGATCCTGTCGTACCTGGCCAACCACTTCAGTAATCCGACCATTGCCTTTGCGGCGCCGTTGATTGCGTTCGTGGCCATCTCCAAGTCGTTCCTCGGGCACTACATCGGTGCGAGCGAAGGCCTCAAGGGGCTGATCGTCAAGAGCGGCCGTCGTCCCGCTCCCAAGACCCTGGACCGCCTCACGGCCGCGTTCATGCTGGTGGTGTGCTGGATCGTCGCCACGCTCAACCCGAGCATCCTGGGCATGATCGAGACCCTGGGCGGCCCGGTGATCGCGGCCATCCTGTTCCTGATGCCGATGTACGCCATCCGCAAAGTCCCGGCCATGGCCCGTTATCGTGGCCAGGCGTCGAATGTCTTTGTGGTGCTGGTGGGCCTGGTGGCGATCACCGCGCTGGTCTACTCCCTCGCCGCCTGACCCGCAACCCCTACCTTGTGGGAGCGAGCTTGCTCGCGAAAGCGTTGGATCAGGCACGAAGATGTTGGCTGAGCTGACGCCTTCGCGGGCAAGCCCGCTCCCACAGTGGTTTTGTGGTGTTGATGGGAGTCAGGTTCACCTCCATCCCTGTGGGAGCGGGCTTGCCCGCGAAGGCGATGGTTCGGCTGGCACCAATCTACAGGCATAAAAAAACGCCGCCCCTCACAAGAGGGGCGGCGTTTCAGTCGAGCGTCTAAGCCTTAGGCTTGAACGACCGGGATGTTGGCGTTTGCAGCCGCTTCACGGAACTCGGCGATCTGGTCGAAGCTCAGGTAGCGGTACACGTCCGCTGCCATGCTGTCGATCTTGCCGGCGTATTCCAGGTACTCCTCGACGGTCGGCAGGCGACCCAGGATCGAAGCCACGGACGCCAGCTCGGCCGAAGCCAGGTAGACGTTCGCGCCGTCGCCCAGACGGTTCGGGAAGTTACGGGTCGACGTCGACACCACGGTGGAGTTCGGCTCCACGCGTGCCTGGTTACCCATGCACAGCGAGCAACCTGGCATTTCCATCCGTGCACCGGCCTTGCCGTAGATGCCGTAGTAGCCTTCTTCGGTCAGCTGGTGAGCGTCCATCTTGGTCGGCGGCGACAACCACAGGCGGGTTGGCAGCTGGCCCTTGACCTGATCCAGCAGCTTGCCGGCGGCGCGGAAGTGACCGATGTTGGTCATGCACGAACCGATGAACACTTCGTCGATCTTCTCGCCAGCAACGCTGGAGAGCAGACGGGCGTCGTCCGGGTCGTTCGGCGCGCAGAGCACAGGCTCGCTGATGTCGGCCAGGTCGATTTCGATGACTTCGGCGTATTCGGCGTCGGCATCGGCTTCCATCAGCTCTGGGTTGGCGATCCAGGCTTCCATCGCTTGTGCACGACGCTCCAGGGTCCGGGCATCGCCGTAGCCTTCGCCGATCATCCAGCGCAGCAGGGTGATGTTGGACTGCAGGTACTCGGTGATCGACTCTTTCGACAGCTTGATGGTGCAACCGGCGGCGGAACGTTCGGCCGAGGCGTCGGACAGCTCGAAAGCCTGTTCCAGGGTCAGGTTTTCCAGGCCTTCGATTTCCAGGATGCGGCCGGAGAAGGCGTTTTTCTTGCCTTTCTTCTCGACTGTCAGCAGGCCTTTCTGGATGGCGAAGTAAGGAATGGCATGAACCAGGTCACGCAGGGTGATGCCAGGCTTCATCTTGCCTTTGAAGCGCACCAGGATCGATTCCGGCATGTCCAGCGGCATGACGCCGGTGGCTGCGGCAAACGCCACCAGGCCAGAACCGGCCGGGAACGAGATGCCCATCGGGAAGCGGGTGTGCGAGTCACCACCGGTGCCCACGGTGTCTGGCAGCAGCATGCGGTTCAGCCACGAGTGGATGATGCCGTCGCCCGGACGCAGGGAAACGCCGCCGCGGGTCATGATGAAGTCAGGCAGGGTATGGTGGGTGGTCACGTCGATCGGCTTCGGATACGCCGCGGTGTGGCAGAAGGACTGCATCACCAGGTCAGCGGAGAAGCCCAGGCAGGCCAGGTCTTTCAGCTCGTCACGGGTCATCGGACCGGTGGTGTCCTGGGAGCCCACGGTGGTCATCTTCGGTTCGCAGTAGGTGCCAGGACGCACACCGGCTACGCCGCAAGCCTTGCCGACCATCTTCTGCGCCAGGGTGAAGCCCTTGGTGCTTTCGGCAGGTGCTTCAGGCTTCTTGAACAGGTCGAACGGTGGCAGGCCCAGCTCGGCGCGCGCCTTCTCGGTCAGGCCACGGCCGATGATCAGCGGGATACGGCCGCCGGCACGCACTTCGTCGAGCAGGACCGGGGTCTTCATTTCGAACGTGGTGATGACTTCGTCGGTACCGTGCTTGCAGACCTTGCCGGCATGCGGGTACAGGTCGATCACGTCGCCCATGTTCATGTTCGACACGTCGAATTCGATCGGCAGGGCGCCGGCGTCTTCCATGGTGTTGTAGAAGATCGGGGCGATCTTGCTGCCGAAGCAGAAACCACCGGCACGCTTGTTCGGTACGTACGGGATGTCGTCGCCGAAGAACCACAGCACCGAGTTGGTGGCGGATTTACGCGAGGAACCGGTGCCGACCACGTCGCCGACGTAGGCGATCGGGAAGCCCTGGCCGCGCATTTCTTCGATCTGCTTCATCGGGCCGGTCTTGCCTTGCTCGTCCGGAACGATGCCGTCACGGGCCATTTTCAGCATGGCCAGGGCGTGCAGCGGGATATCAGGGCGCGACCAGGCGTCCGGGGCAGGGGACAGGTCGTCGGTGTTGGTTTCGCCAGGAACCTTGAACACGCGCAGGCTGATCTTGTCGGCCAGCACCGGGCGCTTCTTGAACCACTCGCCTTCGGCCCAGGATTGCAGCACGGCCTTGGCGTGAACGTTGCCGTTCTTGGCTTTTTCAGCCACGTCGTGGAAGGCGTCGAACATCAGCAGGGTGTGCTTGAGTTCTTCGGCGGCCACTGGCGCCAGTTCGGCGTCGTCCAGCAGCTCGACCAGGGTCACGATGTTGTAGCCGCCCTGCATGGTGCCGAGCAGCTCGACGGCACGCTTCTTGTCCAGCAGGGGGGATTGGGCCTGGCCCTTGGCCAGTGCGGAGAGGAAACCGGCCTTGACGTAGGCGGCTTCGTCGACTCCAGGCGGAACGCGATTGGTGATCAGGTCAACGAGGAAAGCTTCTTCGCCCGCCGGAGGATTTTTCAGCAGCTCGATCAGGCCTGCGGTTTGTTCGGCGTTAAGCGGCTGGGGAACGATACCCAGTGCGGCGCGCTCTTCGATATGTTTGCGGTAGGCTTCAAGCACAGTTATTACCCTCATCAGTGGTCCCAAATGGGTGTCCGGGACGCTCATCCAGAAACCCGCGGTACTCATGCGCGTCGGGGGCTTTTTGGGCCACCACGCCAGAGTTTCCGGGGTTCCTCACAGAAGCTGCTTTCAAAGTTTTACGCCTGCAGAACGGGGAGCTGATGAGGGTTGGCGTTGGGCTTTCCCCGCTGGAAAGACCCTCCGCCAACACCGCTCTGAAGGAACGACTGTGCTCGTGACGCTTTGAAAACAGCTTCTAACGGACATTGGCGCCTTAAAAGGCTGGCTGATTCTACGGCAAAAAAAAATTAAAGGTAAGTTCGAGCGGGAAGTTTGAGGGGTGATCAATCTTAGACAAAGGGCTAACATGCCGGCCTGTCCTGCTTTTGCGTGTGTTTTTCCTTATGCCCAACCAGCTCATCAAGACCCCTTGTGTCGGCCTTTGCTCCACTGTCTACGGTGACCTGGTGTGCCGGGGCTGCAAGCGGTTCCACCATGAAGTGATCCACTGGAACGGCTACAACGAGGACGAGAAGCGCGCGGTGTGGATGCGCCTGGAGCAGTTGCTGGTGCAGGTGATGGTGGCCAAGCTGGAGGTGTTCGACCCCGGCCTGCTGCGCCGGCAGCTCGAAGATCGAAAGATCCGCTTCGTGCCGCACCAGTCGGAGTATTGCTGGGCCTATCAGTTGATCGCCCGCGGCGCGCGGGTCATCAATAATCTGGAAGCCTACGGCATGGTATTGCTGCCGGAGTTCCGCGATTGGGAGCTGCCGGACCTGCGGGACGCCATCGATCGAGAGTTTTTCCTTTTGTCCGAAGCCCATTACCAGCGCTACATTGCGCCAGGGTTTCTCAAGGATGCGTTTGGCGGTTGAGACAGTGATGTGCCGCCTGGGAACTGCAGAAACACCTGTGGCGAGGGGATTTATCCCCGTTGGGCTGCGAAGCAGCCCTAGTGTGGTCGATACGATCGACCTGACATGCTCGGTTGCCTGATTTGGGGCCGCTTCGCGGCCCAGCGGGGATAAATCCCCTCGCCACAAGATCGGTTCGCTTCAATCCTTGACCGCCAGCTCTACCAGATGGTCCTCCACCTCCTGCGGCTTGAGCACCAGCACGTCGCTTTCCAGCGTATCGAGCACCGCTTCGGCGGTGTTGCCAATCAGGGCCCCGGACAGCCCGGAGCGGGCCACGGTGCCGATCACCGTCACCGCCGCCTGCAGCTTGTAGGCCATGAACGGGATCAATACGTCCGCCGGGCCTTCGGCGACGTGCAGGTGCTGGTCGTCGATGTCGAATTCTGCCTGGAACGCCCGGCATTGTTCGCGATAACGGGCCTCGATGGTTTCCTTGAGCTGGAAGGTCGGGTCGGCCGCCGAGAGCATTGGCGAGGGGTGGGCACTGATGACGTGCAGGTGCCCCTTGGCCAGGCCGGCGATGTCGTAGCCGTGGTCGATGATGGTGGTGTGCAGGTGGCGGTGCTCGCCGTCGGCATTGCCCACGTCAACGGCGGCCAGGATCACCTTGTCCTTCCATGAACCGGCGGTTTTCACCAGCAGCACCGGGGTCGGGCAATGGCGCAACAGTTTCCAGTCGGCGGGGGTGAGCAGGGCTTTCTTCAGCGGGCTGTCGGGGAAGTGCTGCTTGATCACCAGGCCGCAACCTTCGGCCTGTTGCACGTCGATGATGGTTTCATGAAGGCTTTCGTTCCAGGCCTGTTCGGTCGTCACGCTGTAGCCGTCCGCCGCCAACCCGGCTTTGAGCACACTCAGCAGGCCGGCATGGTCATGCCGCTTGTCGCAGACCAACAGATGCAGGTGGGCCTGGGTCACGCCGGCGATCAACTTGGCGCGCTTGAGCGCCAGGCTTTCCGCATGTTCGGGTTCGATGACCACCAGGATGCTGCGAATGGCTTGCATGATCGGCGTCTCCTGCAATGAAAAGGCATGGCGTTGCTCAACTATAGTTGCTGTGGGTCAACCGTCGACTTGATGCATATCAACAGTCGTGGCTGGTGGTCTTGAGGCGGGCCGGTATAATCGGCGCCCTTCGCTCGATTACCTTTGTCCGTGAGCCCCATGATCCTTCCCGAAATCCACGAGTTCCTTGGCTGCCGTACACCCGACGGTTGGGTCCAGGCGGCATTGGCCGACCAGGAAACCTTGCTGATCGACCACAAGAACTGCGAGTTCAAGGCCGCCAGTACCGCCCTGAGCCTGATCGCCAAGTACCATTCCCACGTCGACCTGATCAACCTGATGTCGCGCCTGGCCCGGGAAGAGCTGGTGCATCACGAGCAGGTCATGCGCCTGATGAAAAAACGCAAGATCGGTTTGCGCCAACTCTCGGCCGGGCGCTACGCCTCGGGGCTGCGCAAGGTGGTGCGCAGCCATGAACCGGTCAAGCTGGTGGACACCCTGGTGGTGGGCGCTTTCATCGAAGCGCGCAGTTGCGAGCGTTTCGAGGCGTTGGTGCCGCATCTGGACGAAGAGCTGGGCAAGTTCTATTTCGGCCTGTTGAAAAGCGAGGCCCGGCATTTCCAGGGGTATCTGAAACTGGCCTACCAGTACGGGGACGCGAAGGACATTGCCCAGGTGATCGACAAGGTCCGCGAGGCCGAGCGGGAGCTGATCGAATCGCCGGATGTGGAGTTTCGTTTCCACAGTGGTGTGCCTGCGGCATAGGGCTGTTTGCCTTGACGCCATCGCGAGCAAGCTCGCTCCCACAGGGATTTGTGAACTTCCCAAGTCCAATGTGGGAGCGAGCTTGCTCGCGAAGGGGCCTTATGCAGCACTGCATTTCTAAGTGACCAGCCCCAGGCGCTCATGCCACCGAGCAATGGACTCCTCGGGATAAACCTCGAACAGCTGGTCATCCGGATGCGCCTCGACTTCCACCCACGGCGCCCTGGAACCCAGCATCAGGTGGGTGTGCTCCGGCGGTACCGGCAGCGGTGTGTCGATGGCCGAGGCAAAGGGATGAATCAGCTCCGGCCATTCGGGGCTGAACAGCCATAGCCCCGAACCGCACAAGGAACAGAAATGTCGTTCGGCACTGCTGCGGTGGGCGCGTTCATCGCCTTCGTCCTTGAGCCGCGCGTGGTAGACCGAGATGTGCTTGCGCCCGCGCACTTTCAAGGTCCGCGCATCGCCACCCAGGTTGATCGCAAAACCACCACCGCCCTGGGTCTTGCGGCAGATTGAGCAGTAACAGCGCTGATAAGGGTAGGGGTGAGCACTGTCGAGGGTGAACGACACCGCGCCGCAGTGGCAGGATCCTTCTAGCTGCATGGGGAGCCTCCAGTGGGATTGGAAATGACTCAGTACAGCCTAGACAATCTGTGTCATGGCAAGTTGAGTTGAGGCTGGCCATGAGACCGCCTTCGCGAGCAAGCCCGCTCCCACAGGGGATCTGTGTCGGGTCTTCTGCCCGCTCTCGGTCAGTGTGGGAGCGGGCTTGCTCGCGAAGACGTCGGTGCAGCCAACATTATTTCGGCATTCGCCACAGGTACCACGCCGCCACCGTCCGATAAGGGCTCCAGGCCTGGCCGATGTCCAGCATCTGCCGGCGACTGGGTTGTTGTTCCAGTCTTTTCAGCCGTCGGTAGCCCTCTCGAACCCCAAAGTCATCGACCGGTAGGATATCGGGGCGCTCCAGGCTGTAAATCAACAGCATCTCCACGGTCCAGCGCCCCACGCCGCGCAGGGTGATCAGGCGTTCGACCAGCGCTTCGTTGTCCATGGCCAGCGCGGTGGGGTAATCCGGCACGATTCCGTCCAGCGTCGCCTGGGCGATGCCGTGAATGGTGGCGATCTTGCTGGCGGAAAAGCCGCAGCCGCGCATCTGCGCGACGTCGGTGGCCAGCAATTGCTCGGGTGTTGGGAAGGCCTGGCCCGGGAACAACGCCAGCAAGCGGCCGTGAATCGCATCGCCGGCCTTGGCATGCAGTTGCTGATAGGCAATCGCCCGCACCAGCGCTTCGTAGGGATCGCGGGTTGGCCTGGGCTGCAACAGGCAGGGGCCGGTCGCTTCGACGTGTCGTTGCCAGTCTTCGTCGAGCTGGGCCAGGAAGACGCTGGCGTCATGGTAGGGAACGGGCATCGGCAGCTCTTGTGAAGTCGATCAAAACGCCAGGGGCAATGAAACCTGCGTTGCGGCGTGTTCCAGCCGCAATAGAAAGGCTTTGCGCGGCTGTCCACCACCATAGCCGGTCAACGCGCCGTCCGCACCGATCACCCGATGGCAAGGGACGACGATGGCCAGGCGGTTCTGCCCGTTGGCCAGGCCCACGGCCCGGCTGGCACCGGGGCTGCCCAACACCGCGGCGATGCTGCCATAGCTGCGGGTTTCGCCATAAGGGATCTTGAGCAGTTCGGCCCATACCCGGGCGGCGAAGGCGCTGCCGGGCATGTGCAACGGGACGGTGAACGCCGTGAGCTTGCCGGCGAAGTAGTCCGCCAGTTCGCCTTCGATCTGCTGCAAGTGGGCGTTGTGCCCCGGTGCGAGCGTGTAGCCGTAGCGCTGCTGCAGCTCTTCCAGTTCCTTGGTCAGGGCAGGGCGGTCGAGGAACTCCAGCAGCACCAGGCCGCGCCGTTCGGCCATGGCCAGCATCGGTCCCAACGGCGTGGTCAGGCGCGTGAACAGCAAGGGTTCGCTGAGGGCGGCGCGTCCTGGGGTGATGTGGAAGGATTTCACGAAGGCATCGCGAAAGCCGCTCAAGGATTCGTAGCCGGAATCGAACGCCGCGTGGTCGATGGACGCCCCGGCCTTGATCCCGCCCAGGGCGATCCCCAGGCGGCGGGTACGCAGGTAGGCGTGGAAGGTCATGCCGAAATGCTGCTTGAACCAGCGCCGCAGTTTCAGCGGCTCGATGCCTTGCTCCAGCAGCAGGGCGTCGGTCCAGCGCAGGTCTGGTTCGGCGTCCACGGCCTTGAGCAGGGCCTGGATCCAGTCCGGCGCGATGGCCGCGGCGTCCAGCGGCTTGCAGCGCAGGCAGGCGCGGTAGCCAGCGGACAGGGCTTCGTCGGCGTGGGCGAAGAACTCCACGTTTTCCGGCTTCGGCTTGCGCGCCGTGCAACTGGGGCGACAGAAAATGCCAGTGGTCTTGACCGCCGTGAAGAACACCCCCTCGTAGGCGGTGTCTCGTTCGAGCATGGCGCGGACCATTTCGGCGTGGGGCGGGAGCAGCGAGTCATGTAGGTTCATGGGGTTGAGCATAGAACCGTGCCCGCTACGACTCCACCGCAAAATCGACAGTGAATTCTTTGTGCCGGATCAAGGCAGTTTTCTTCAATACACCCCGCCATGGGCCTTTTACCCTGATCGCCACCTCACAGACATGAAGAAGGTATGCGATGACTCTGATTCTATCCATGGCGGCGTTTGCCCTGGTGGCCTCCATCACGCCGGGACCGGTGAATATCGTGGCCCTCAGCTCCGGCGCCCGATATGGCTTTCGAGCCACCTTGCGCCATGTGGGCGGCGCGACCCTGGGGTTTGTCCTGCTGCTGGTGTTGATGGGGCTGGGGTTGCATGAAGTGCTGCAACGCTGGCCGGCACTGACCCGGGTGGTGCAACTGGGTGGCGTCGGGTTTCTATTGTTCATGGCCTGGAAACTGGCGATGGACGACGGGCAGCTGGCTGGGGCGGATGAGGGTCGGGCGCCTTCAATGTTCTACGGCGCGCTGATGCAATGGCTCAACCCCAAGGCCTGGCTGGCCTGCGTCGCGGGGATGGGAGCGTTCGTGGCTGACGGCGAGGCGCGGCTGGTGTGGCAGTTCGCGGCGATCTACCTGGTGATCTGCTACGTCTCGGTGGGCTGCTGGGCCTATGCCGGGAGCTTTCTGCGCACCTGGCTGGGCAATCCGGCGACCCTGCGCCTGTTCAACCGGGCGATGGCGGTGTTATTGGTGGCCAGTGCGGTGTATTTATTGTTGCCTTGAGCACAAGTGTTTTCGAGGCGGGATGCTGTTGTGGCGAGGGAGCAAGCTCCCTCGTCACAGAGGTCCACCTGTTTTTGGTCCAAACAAGGTGGTGGGGCAGCATCAACCGCGATACTGGCCCGGCGTGGCTGCCAGGTGCTGCTTGAAGGCCCGTTGGAAATGCGCCTGGTCGGCAAACCCGCTGTCCAGCGCCACATCGGCGATCAGCCGGCCTTCGCGCAACTGGCGGCGGGCGAACTGGATCCGCCGATTGACCAGGAACGCGTGAGGCGTCATCCCGTAATGGCGCTTGAACGCCCGGCTCAGGTAGGACGGCGAGAGCTGAGCGGCGGCGCAGATGTCTTCCAGCTTCAGGGCTTCGGTGCAGTGGTCATGAATGAATTGCGCCGCCCGCATCAAGCCCGGATGGCTGCCCCGGTCCGGGCGACCGGCCGGGTTGAGGCGCTGTTGCAGGTCCGTGAAGAACGCTTCGGCGGCGGCGTGCTTGTGATGGGCGGCGAGCCGTTCATCCACCAGTTGCCCATACAGGCGCTGCAACGCCTCAAACAACTCGACGTCGCGACTGTGGGTGGTGGCGAAGCCTTGGAACTCCAGGCCCTGGTCAAAGCCGATACGCCGTTGCAGGTCCCGCAGCCAGTGGCTGTCCACGTACAACATGAGGTATGACCAAGGCTGGTCGTCGATCGGGTTGCAGGCATGAACGGCGCCGGGGTTCATCAACACCACCGTGCCGCTTGCCACCTGCAAGTGCGAGTGCTCGTGAATGTAAGTGCTGCGTCCGGCAGTGATCGCGCCGATGGAGAAATGGTCGTGGGCGTGGCGCGAATAGCAGACCTTGCGCCCGTCGGCGATGGCTCGGGCCTCGATGAAGGGCAGGGCCGCGTCGCGCCAGAAGCGGGGGGCGGCGTCAGGGGTGGCGTGCTTCATCGGTCGATGTGCTCCGGTTGAACCTGAGTCGCAGTGTATAAGCGCTGGCAGGCAAATGCCCACTCGATTCGACCTCGCACGGCATCAACGGTGGAAGCACCGTGGGTCTGGTCTAGACTTCGAGGAGTTCCGTCAATGGAGTTCCCGATGCTTGAGCCAGGCAAACCTGACAACGAAGCTGTTCGTGTGAAGAATCTACAGTCGCTCAAACTGCTTGATACAGCGCCCGAGGAGCGCTTCGATCGCCTGACCCGGCTTGCTCGGCGGCTGTTCGATGTGCCCATTGCGCTGGTGTCGCTGGTGGATGCCAACCGGCAGTGGTTCAAGTCCAACGCCGGCCTGGACGCCACGGAAACGCCGCGGTCGGTGTCGTTCTGTGGCCATGCGATCCTGCAGGACCACATCATGGAAATCAGCGACGCGGAGCTGGACGAGCGGTTTCGCGACAATCCCTTGGTCACGGGCCTGCCGGGTATCCGTTTCTACGCTGGGCACCCGCTGGGGCTGGAAGATGGCAGCAAACTGGGGACGTTGTGCCTGATCGACACCCGCCCGCGCACACTCAACGAAGAAGAGCGTGAACTGCTGCGTGACCTGGCGAGCATGGCCGAGCAGGAAATGATCGCCGTGCAGATGGCGAGCATGGATGAACTGACGCTGCTGTCCAATCGGCGCGGGTTCATGACCCTGGCCCAACATGCCTTGGGCGTGTGTGAGCGCTTGTCCCGACCGGCGACGCTGCTGTTTTTCGACCTCAATGACTTCAAACCCATCAATGATCGATTCGGCCACGCCGAGGGCGACGCCGCGTTGAAGACCTTCGCCGACGTGTTGCGCATTGCGTTTCGCGAAAGTGATGTGGTCGGCCGCCTGGGCGGCGATGAGTTCGTGGCCTTGCTCACCGGCTCGTCCCATGTCGAGACTACCGCGATCATGGCGCGCCTCAGGGAAATCCTCGATGAACGCAATGCGATGTTGCGGCGGGGCTATGACATTCGCTTCAGCGTTGGCCAGATCGAATACGACCCGCAGCGCCACCACAGCATCGAGGGCCTGATGGCTGATGCGGACGCTGCCATGTATACCCAGAAGCAGGCGAATCGGCGCTAGGCTCTGTCTGAAAAGCTTTGATACTCGTTCATGCTGCATTGGGGCTGCAATGAAAAACGCCGCGGGGCCTTTGCAGGCGCCGCGGCGTTTTCATGGGCGGTGAAGATTACTCTTCGATGTTGCCCATGGCGGTGGTGTTGAAGCCGCCGTCCACGTACATGATTTCACCGCTGATGCCCGACGCCAGGTCGGAGCACAGGAAGGCGCCGGCGTTGCCGACTTCTTCGATGGTGACGTTGCGACGCAGCGGGGTTTGCGCTTCGTTGGCGGCCAGCATCTTGCGGAAGTTCTTGATGCCGGAGGCAGCGAGGGTGCGGATCGGACCGGCCGAGACGCAGTTGACGCGGGTGCCGTCCGGGCCCAGGGAACCGGCCAGGTAACGCACGCCGGCTTCCAGGGAGGCCTTGGCCATGCCCATGACGTTGTAGTTCGGCATGGTGCGCTCGGCGCCCAGGTACGACAGGGTCAGCAGGCTGCCGTTGCGGCCTTTCATCATTTCGCGACCGGCCTTGGCCAGGGCCACGAAGCTGTAGGCGCTGATGTCGTGGGCAATGCGGAAGCCTTCGCGGGTGGTGGCTTCGGTGAAGTCGCCGTCCAGTTGGTCGCCCGGTGCGAAGCCGACGGAGTGCACGATGCAGTCCAGGCCGTCCCATTTCTGGCTCAGTTGCTCGAAGACCTTGGCGATTTCTTCATCGCTGGCCACGTCGCACGGGAAGCACAGCTCAGGGCTCGAACCCCAGCCTTGCGCGAACTCTTCGACACGACCCTTGAGTTTGTCGTTCTGATAAGTGAAGGCAAGCTCAGCGCCCTCGCGATGCATGGCGGCGGCGATGCCGGATGCGATGGACAGCTTGCTGGCGACACCGACGATCAGTACGCGCTTACCGGCGAGAAAACCCATGTGTTGCTCCTCTTTCAGGTTATTCGGCAGTTGTTGGGGCCAGGAAGGCGGCCTCCAGCAACTGCTGTGTATAGGGGTGTTGCGGCGCAGCGAATAGGCTGCGGGCATCACCGTGTTCGA
Source organism: Pseudomonas chlororaphis (assembly GCA_001023535.1). Taxonomy (NCBI): domain Bacteria; kingdom Pseudomonadati; phylum Pseudomonadota; class Gammaproteobacteria; order Pseudomonadales; family Pseudomonadaceae; genus Pseudomonas; species Pseudomonas chlororaphis. The sequence goes on along the minus strand of CP011020.1, from coordinate 5,253,780 downwards.
CCACTTGGCCATGCTTGACCACCATCAGTTGGTGGCTCAGCGCTTTGACGACAGCCAGATCATGGCTGATAAACAGGTACGTCAGGTTGTACTTGGTTTGCAACGACCGCAACAGCTCCACCACCTGGCGTTGCACGGTACGGTCCAGGGCCGACGTGGGTTCATCCAGCAGGATCAACGCCGGCTTGAGCACCAGGGCCCGGGCAATGGCGATACGCTGCCGCTGCCCTCCGGAAAATTCATGGGGGTAGCGGTGCCGGGTGTCCGGATCCAGGCCTACCTCCTTCAATGCCGCGATTATCGCTTGTTCCTGCTCGGCTTCGGTGCCGATCCGGTGGATCCGCAGGCCTTCACCGACAATCTGGCTGACACACATCCGCGGGCTCAGGCTGCCGAACGGGTCCTGAAACACCACTTGCATCTCCCGGCGCAGCGGTCTTACCTGCTGCTGCGACAGGCTGTCGAGCTGTTTGCCTTCGAACCGGATCCCGCCCTGGCTGGCGATCAACCGCAAGATCGCCAACCCCAGGGTGGACTTGCCCGAACCGCTCTCGCCGACGATGCCCAGGGTCTGCCCCTGGGGCAGGCTGAAGCGGATACCGTCCACGGCCTTGATGTAGTCTACCGTGCGCTTGAACAGGCCTTTCTTGACCGGGAACCAGACTTTCAGGTCCTCGACCTCCAACAGCGGCGGTCCGACAACGTTGTTCGCCGGGGTGCCGCTGGGTTCGGCACCCAGCAGTTCCCGAGTGTACGGATGCTGCGGCGCGCGGAACAATTCTTCGCACGATGCCTGTTCGACGATGCAACCGCGCTGCATGACACATACGCGATGCGCAATTCTTCGCACCAGGTTCAAATCGTGGCTGATCAGCAGCAACGACATGCCCAATCGTGCCTGCAGATCCTTGAGCAGATCGAGGATTTTCAGCTGGACGGTGACGTCCAGGGCCGTGGTCGGTTCGTCGGCGATCAGCAGTTCCGGCTCGTTGGCCAGGGCCATGGCGATCATCACCCGTTGGCGCTGGCCGCCGGACAATTCATGGGGCAGGGCCTTGAGTCGCTTGTGCGGCTCGGGGATGCCGACCAGCTCCAGCAGCTCCAGGGTGCGCCGGGTCGCGACCTTGCCGCTCAGGCCCTTGTGAATGCCGAGCACTTCATTGATCTGTTTTTCAATGCAGTGCAGCGGGTTCAGCGAGGTCATCGGTTCCTGGAAGATCATCGCGATGCGATTACCGCGCAGGTGGCGGAGGGTCTTTTCCTTCAGGCCCAGCAGGTCCTGCCCGGCGTAGCGGATCGTCCCGGCGGGGTGGTGAGCCAGCGGGTAGGGCAGCAACCGCAGGATCGAGTGGGCCGTCACCGACTTGCCCGAGCCGCTTTCACCCACCAGCGCCAGGGTTTCACCGCGGTGGATGTCGAAGCTGACGCCTTCGACCACGCGCTGGCGGCGTTCGCCGACAATGAACTCCACCGCCAGGTCGCGGACTTCGATCAGGTTGTCAGTGTTCATGTCATTTCCTCGGATCGAAGGCATCGCGCGCGGATTCGCCGATGAACACCAGCAAGCTCAACATCAGGGCCAGCACGGCGAACGCGCTGATCCCAAGCCAGGGGGCCTGGAGGTTGGATTTACCCTGGGCCACCAGTTCGCCCAGGGACGGCGAGCCAGCGGGCAAGCCGAAACCGAGGAAATCCAGGGCGGTGAGGGTGCCAATGGCGCCGGTGAGGATGAACGGCATGAACGTCATGGTCGAAACCATGGCATTGGGCAGGATGTGGCGGAACATGATCGCGCCGTTCTGCATGCCCAATGCCCGTGCGGCACGCACGTATTCCAGGTTGCGCCCGCGCAGGAACTCGGCGCGCACCACGTCCACCAGGCTCATCCAGGAAAACAGCAGCATGATCCCCAGCAGCCACCAGAAATTCGGCTGCACGAAGCTGGCCAGGATGATCAACAGGTACAGCACCGGCAGCCCGGACCAGATTTCCAGGAAGCGCTGGCCAGCCAGGTCGACCCAGCCGCCGTAGAAGCCCTGCAGGGCGCCGGCGATCACGCCGATGATCGAACTGAGCACGGTCAGGGTCAGGGCGAACAACACCGAGATACGAAAGCCGTAGATGACCCGGGCCAGCACGTCGCGGCCCTGATCGTCGGTGCCCAGCCAGTTCATGGCCGAGGGCGGTGCCGGTGCCGGGACCTTCAGGTCGTAGTTGATGCTCTGGTAGCTGAACGGAATCGGTGCCCACAGCACCCAGGCGTTCTTGGCGGCCAGCAGTTCGCGGATATACGGGCTCTTGTAGTTGGCTTCCAGCGGAAACTCGCCGCCGAAGGTGGTTTCCGGGTAGCGCTTGAGGGCCGGGAAGTACCAGCCGTCGTCGTAATGCACCACCAGCGGCTTGTCGTTGGCGATCAGCTCGGCGCCCAGGCTAAGTATGAACAGCGCCAGGAACAGCCACAGCGACCACCAGCCACGCTTGTTGGCCTTGAACAGTTCGAAACGGCGGCGATTGAGCGGGGAAAGGTTCATCTCAATGCTCCCGACTTTCGAAGTCGATGCGCGGATCGACAAAAGAATAGGTCAGGTCGCCGATCAGTTTCACCACCAGCCCCAGCAGGGTAAAGATGAACAGGGTGCCGAAGACCACCGGGTAGTCGCGGTTGATGGCCGCCTCGAAGCTCATCAGGCCGAGGCCGTCGAGGGAGAAGATCACTTCCACCAGCAAGGATCCGGTGAAGAAGATCCCGATGAAGGCCGAAGGAAAGCCGGCGATCACCAGCAGCATGGCATTGCGGAACACGTGGCCGTAGAGCACCCGGCGGCGGGTCAGGCCCTTGGCCTTGGCGGTGACGACGTATTGCTTGTTGATTTCGTCGAGGAAGCTGTTCTTGGTCAGCAGGGTCATGGTGGCGAAGTTGCCGATCACCAGGGCGGTCACCGGCAGGGCAAGGTGCCAGAAGTAGTCGAGGATCTTGCCGCCCAGGGTCAGTGTCTCGAAATTGTTCGAGGTCAACCCGCGCAACGGGAACCAGTCGAAGTAACTGCCGCCGGCAAACACCACGATCAGCAGGATGGCGAACAGGAACGAGGGGATCGCGTAGCCGACGATGATCGCCGAGCTGGTCCAGACGTCGAAATGGCTACCGTGCCGCGTGGCCTTGGCGATCCCCAGCGGGATCGACACCAGGTACATGATCAGCGTGCTCCACAGCCCGAGGGAAATGGACACCGGCATCTTTTCCTTGATCAGGTCGATGACCTTGGCATCGCGGAAGAAACTGTCGCCGAAGTCCAGCTGGGCGTAGTTCTTGATCATGATCCACAGGCGCTCGGGAGCCGACTTGTCGAATCCGTACATCCGCTCGATTTCCTTGACCAGGCTGGGGTCCAGGCCCTGGGCGCCGCGATAGCTGGACCCGGCCACCGACACCTCGGCGCCGCCGCCGGCGATGCGACTGGTGGCGCCTTCGAACCCTTCGAGCTTGGCGATCATCTGCTCGACCGGCCCGCCAGGCGCGGCCTGGATGATGACGAAGTTGATCAAGAGGATGCCGAACAGCGTCGGGATGATCAGCAGCAGCCGCCTGAATGTATAAGCCAGCATCGGGTTACTCCACGCTCGCAGGAGCAGCGTTGTTCTGTTGTTCCATCACTTGTTTTTCTACTTCCACGGCAGGCTTGGTGTCGGGCTTGACCCACCAGGTGGTGGTGCCGATGTCATAGGTCGGTGTCACTTTCGGGTGGCCGATGTGGTTCCAGTAGGCCACGCGCCAGGTCTTGATGTGCCAGTTGGGGATCACGTAGTAGCCCCATTGCAGCACCCGGTCCAGCGCCCGGGCATGGGCCACCAGGCTCTTGCGCGAGTCGGCGTTGATCAACTGTTCCACCAATTGGTCGACCGCCGGGTCCTTGAGGCCCATGGTATTGCGGCTGCCAGGCCTGTCGGCGGCGGCCGACATCCAGAATTCGCGCTGTTCGTTACCCGGCGAGCTCGATTGCGGGAAACTGCCCACCACCAGGTCGAAGTCCCGGGAGCGCACGCGGTTGATGTACTGGGACACGTCCACCCGGCGGATTACCAGGTCGATGCCCAGGTCGCTCAGGTTGCGCTTGAACGGCAGCAGCACCCGTTCGAACTCGGTCTGGGCGAGCAGGAACTCCAGCACCACCGGTTTGCCCTGGGCATCGACCATCTTGTCGTCGACGATACGCCAGCCGGCTTCCTGCAACAGTTGGTAGGCGTTGCGCTGCTGGTCGCGGATCATGCCGCTGCCGTCACACATCGAAGGTTGGAACGCTTCGGTGAAGACCTGTTCGGGAATCTTGCCGCGCAGGGGTTCGAGGATCTTCAGTTCGTCTTCATCGGGCAGGCCGGTGGCGGCCATTTCCGAGTTTTCGAAATAACTGCGGGTGCGGGCATAGGCGCCGTTGAACAGCTGCTTGTTGGTCCATTCGAAATCCAGCAACAGGCTCAGGGCCTTGCGCACCCGCACATCCTGGAACACCGGCCGGCGCAGGTTGAAGACAAAACCCTGCATGCCGGTGGGGTTGCCGTTGGGAATCTGTTCCTTGATCAGGCGCCCCTCGGTGACGGCCGGGATGTTGTAGGCGTTGGCCCAGTTCTTGGCGGTCATCTCCAGCCAGAAGTCGAACTGCCCGGCCTTCAGGGCCTCGACCGCCACGGTGTTGTCGCGGTAATAGTCGGTGGTCAGCACGTCGAAGTTATAGAAACCGCGGTTGACCGCCAGGTCCTTGCCCCAGTAGTCCTTCACTCGCTCATAGCGGATCGAGCGCCCGGCCTTCACTTCGGTGACCTTGTAGGGGCCGCTGCCGAGGGGAATCTCCAGGTTGCCTTTGTTGAAATCGCGATCGGCCCACCAATGTTTCGGCAATACCGGCAGTTGGCCGAGGATCAACGGCAATTCACGGTTATTGGTGTGCTTGAACTTGAACAGGACCTTGAGCGGGTCTTCGGCGATGGCTTCGGCGACGTCGTTGTAGTAGCCGCGAAACATCGGGGCGCCGTCCTTGGTCAGGGTCTGGAAGCTGAACACCACGTCTTCGGCGCGCACCGGGTGGCCGTCGTTGAACCGGGCCTCGGGGCGCAGGTAGAAGCGGACCCAGGCGTTGTCCGGGGCCCGTTCGATTTTCTCGGCGATCAAGCCGTATTCGGTGAAGGGTTCATCCAGGCCCTGTTTGGCCAGGGTGTCGTAGATCAGGCCGATGTCGTCGGCCGGCACACCCTTGCTGATGAACGGGTTGAGGCTGTCGAAGCCACCGAAGCCGCCCTGGCGGAATATCCCGCCCTTGGGGGCGTCGGGGTTGACGTAGTCGAAATGCTTGAAGTCGGCCGGGTATTTCGGCGGTTCGTTGTACAGGGTCAAGGCGTGCTGCGGCGCGGCGCAGGCCAGCCCGGCGAACAGCAGGCCGCCTGCATGCAGGAGCAGGGCACGTATAGGCTTCATTGATCTTTCTCCGAAGACTTCAGCCACCAGGCGCTCAGGCCCAGAGTGTAGGGCGGCGTGGTGACGAAGGCGAACCGGTTGCGGTACGCCAGGCGATGATAGTTGAGATACCAGTTGGGAATGCAGTAGTGCTGCCAGAGCAGCACGCGGTCCAGGGCCTTGCCGGCGGCGACCTGTTCGTCCCGGGTCTGGGCGGCCAGCAGCTTTTCCAGCAGATGGTCGACCACCGGGTCGGCGATCCCGGCGTAGTTCTTGCTGCCCTTGACCCCGACCTGGCTGGAATGGAAGTACTGCCATTGTTCCAGGCCCGGGCTCAGGGTCTGGTTCAGGGTCAGCAGGATCATGTCGAAGTCGAACTGGTCGAGGCGCTGCTTGTACTGGGCGCGGTCCACGGTGCGCAACCGGGCCTGGATGCCGATACTGGCGAGGTTCTCGACGTAAGGTTGCAGGATGCGCTCCAGGTTCGGGTTCACCAGCAGGATCTCGAAGCTCAGCGGGCGGCTGTCGGCGTCCAGCAGTCGCTGGCCGTTGAGCGTCCAGCCGGCTTCTTTCAAGAGCCCCAGCGCCTTGCGCAGGGTTTCCCGGGGAATGCCGCGACCGTCGGTCTGGGGCAGGCTGAAAGGTTCGGTGAACAGGCGCGGCGGCAGTTGTTCGCGGTAGGGCTTGAGCAGCAGCCATTCATGGCCCACAGGGAGGCCGCTGGCGGAAAATTCGCTGTTGGGGTAGTAACTGAGGGTGCGCTTGTAGGCGCTGCTGAACAACGTGCGGTTGGTCCACTCGAAATCGAACATCAGCCCCAGCGCTTCACGCACCTTGACCTGCGCAAACGTGGCGCGCCGGGTGTTCATGAACAGGCCCTGGGTCTGGGTCGGGATCTGGTGGGGGATCTGCGCCTTGATCACTTCGCCGCGCCTGACTGCCGGGAACTCGTAGCCGTTGGCCCAGTTCTTGGCCTGGTGCTCGATGTAGATGTCGAACTCACCCGCCTTGAAGGCTTCGAAGGCGACATCGCTGTCGCGGTAGAACTCCACCTCCATGCGGTCGACGTTGTACTTGCCACGATTGACCGGCAGGTCCTTGCCCCAGTAATCCTTGACCCGCTCGAACACCAGTTGGCGGCCCGGTTGCACCTTGGTGATGCGGTATGGCCCGCTGCCCAGGGGCGGCTCGAAGGTCGTTGCCTTGAAGTCGCGGCCTTTCCAGTAATGTTGGGGCAGCACGGGCAGTTCGCCCAGGCGCAGGATCAACAGGGGGTTGCCGGCGCGCTTGAAGACAAAGCGGATCTTGAGTGGGTTGAGGATATCGACCCGTAGCACTTCCTGCAGGTTGGTGCGGTATTGCGGGTGACCGTCCTTGAGCAAGGTGCGGTAGGAGAAGGCCACGTCGTAGGCGGTGATCGGCACGCCGTCATGGAACCGCGCTTCGGGTCGCAGGTTGAACACCACCCAGCTGCGGTCTTCGCTGTACTCCACCGACTGGGCGATCAGACCGTAGCTGGACGTCGGCTCATCGCCGGACGGCGCGTACTGGCCGGTGCCGACCATCAACGGTTCGTTCAGCTCGTTGATGCCGTATTGCAGGAAATTAGGCGTGGAAACCGGACTGCTGCCCTTGAAGGTATACGGGTTGAGTGTATCGAAAGTGCCGAATGCCATGACCCGCAAGGTACCGCCCTTGGGCGCTTGCGGATTGACCCAGTCGAAGTGGGTGAATCTGGCCGGGTACTTGAGCGTGCCGAACTGCGCATAGCCATGGCTTTCGCTGATGGTGGCGCTGGCGCAGGGACTCAAGGCCAGGCTGATCAGGAGCAAGAGGAGGGGACGTATCAAGTCTGAGATCCGATCCAGGCGGCTTGGGCGTTATGGCAGGTACAGTAACAGCTTGTATCGGCAGGAAAAAGGCGGGGGCTCAAAGCTTCAGGGTTTGCTTGAGCTGTGGCGAGGGGCCTTGCTCCCGCTGGGGTGCGAAGCGACCCCGAACCTGGCACCTCGGTGTGAGAGATGATTGAGTCGCTGCTTTTGGGGTTGCTGCGCAACCCAGCGGGAGCAAGCTCCCTCGCCACAAAGCTGCCCCGGCTACATGACTGTCAGTGCGGGGAGTAGACCGTCAGCATCTGCCCGGGCTTGAGCGCCTTGCCCATCCGCGGGTTCCAGCGCTTGAGATGTTGCATCTCGACGTTGAAGCGTTTGGCCACCACGTACAGCGAGTCACCTTGCTTGACCTTGTACTGGGTCTGCTTCTTCTGGTCCTTGCTGTTGGCGGCCACCACGGTGTTGATGCGCTTGCCGTTGGCCTTGGGAGCCTTGGTGTCCTGCATCACCAGGGTCTGGCCAACCTTGAGTTTGTTGCCGCTCAGCTTGTTCCAGCGTTGCAGGTCCTTGGTCTGGACATTGTTGGCCTTGGCGATCTGGGCCAGGTTGTCGCCGCGCTTGACCCGGTAGCTGCGCCGGGCGCCTTCGACTTCGCTGTCGTCGGCGGTTTCGAAGACCGGTTTGAGCGAGCGCGGGCTGATCAACTCCTCCGGGCGCATGGTCGACAGGCTGGCGGTCAGCAACTGGGCCTTGGAGGTGGGTACGAGCAAATGTTGCGGGCCGTCGATCGTGGTGCGCTGCTTGAAGGCCGGGTTGAGCTGGAACAGCTCGTCCTCGTCGATATTGGCCACCGCCGCGACCTTGGACAGGTCCATGCGCTGGTTGATCTCGACGACCTGGAAGTAGGGTTCGTTGGCGATCGGGTTGAGGTTCACGCCATAGGCATCGGGGGCGAGCACCACCTGGGACAATGCCAGCAGCTTGGGCACATAGGCCTGGGTCTCGGCGGGCAGTGGCAGGTTCCAGTAGTCGGTGGGCAGGCCGAGCTTCTCGTTGCGCTCGATGGCGCGGCTGACCGTGCCTTCGCCGGCGTTGTAGGCCGCCAGGGCAAGCAGCCAGTCGCCGTTGAACATGTCGTGCAGCCGCGTCAGGTAGTCCATGGCGGCCGTGGTGGACGCGGTGATGTCGCGGCGTCCGTCATAGAAACGGGTCTGGCGCAGGTTGAAATAACGCCCCGTGGACGGGATGAATTGCCATAGCCCCACCGCGTTGGCCCGGGAGTAGGCCATGGGGTTGTAGGCGCTTTCGATCACTGGCAGCAGGGCCAGCTCCAGCGGCATGTTGCGTTCTTCGAGGCGTTCGACGATGTAGTGGATGTAGAGGCTGCCGCGTTCACCGGCCCCTTCGAGGAACGACGGGTTGCTGGCGAACCAGAGTCGCTGCTGCTCGATACGGGGATTGACGCCGGCCGTTTCCTGCAACTGGAAGCCCTGGCGCATGCGCTCCCAGACATCCTGGGGCACCTGGGGACTGGGTTTTTCGCTGAGCCACAACGGCTTCTGCTTGGCCCGGGCAGCGAGGTTCGGCGTGTGGGCCGCGTCGGTTTGCGGCACCTGGCTCGTGCTCTGGCAGCCCGCCAGCGTGGCGGACACAGCCACCGCGATGGCCTGGGCCAAGCGGGTCAATGTGTCTGACTGGGCGGACCTGCGTATAGATGACGACATTGGCTGGAAGTAAGTTCCGGGCGAAAATGTCGGGCGATTCTAGAAAGCGCACCCCAGCAGGTCAACCATTCAGAATTTTTGTATCAATCGGTAGCGCCCTTAGAACGTATCTTTCCAAGCCCTCAAGGCCGCAAAAACCTCACTCGGCGTCTGGTTTCGCTGGCCGCTCCGTTCGTCTGCTTTTTGTTTAACGGATGTTTCAGTGGTGCGCAGGAACGGATTGGTGAGTTTTTCCAGGGCCAGGGTCGAGGGCAGGGTGGTGACGCCGTCGCTGCGTTGCTGGCTGACTTTGGCCAGGCGCGCGGCGATGTCAGGGTTGTCCGGCTCGACGGCCGCGGCGAATTTCAGGTTGCTGAGGGTGTACTCGTGGGTGCAGTAGACCAGGGTGTCTTCAGGCAGCGCGGCGAGGCGGCTAAGAGAGTGATGCATCTGCGCCGGGGTGCCTTCGAACAGGCGGCCGCAGCCGGCGGCGAACAAGGTGTCGCCACAGAACAGCAAGCCGTGGTGGTAGTAGGCGATATGCCCCAGGGTGTGGCCGGGCACGGCGAAGACCTCGAAGTCCCAGCCCAGCACGTGGACCGTATCGTGGTCGTTTAGCGCGGTGTCGCGCGCCGGGATGTTCTCGCCAGCCGGGCCGTGGACGGTGGCGCCCGTCGCCTTTTTCAGCGCCTGCACTCCGCCGACGTGATCATGGTGATGATGGGTGATCAGGATGTCGCCCAGTACCCAGCCGGGGTGCGCATCGAGCCAGGCTTGGACCGGTGCGGCATCGCCCGGGTCGACCACCGCGCAACGCCGGGTCGAGTGATCCTGTAACAACCAGATGTAGTTATCGGTGAACGCGGGCAGGGCACTGATCTGTATCATCGCGGAATTCGCCAAGCTGAAAACAAAGGCGCATCTTAGAACTTCCTGACGCGTTGGAGAATGCAATGACTGATGAAGCGTTCGCCCAGGCCGATCCCGACTGGCTGGCGTTGATCAGCGCCGCCCGTGAATGGCTGTCCGGTCCTGTCGGGCAATTTTTGCTGGATGAAGAACGACGCATGCTCGAAGACGAGCTGGGCCGGTTCTTTGGTGGCTACCTGGTGCACTACGGGCCTTCGGCGCAGACGCCGCCGTCGGCGCCGCAGGTCCAGCGCAACGTGCGCCTGGGCGCGCCCTTGCCCGGGGTGGAAATTGTCTGCGAGGAACAGGCCTGGCCGCTCAGCGAACACGCCGCCGATGTGGTGGTCATGCAGCATGGCCTGGACTTCTGCCTGTCGCCCCATGGCTTGTTGCGTGAAGCAGCGAGCAGCGTGCGCCCCGGCGGGCACCTGCTGATCATCGGCATCAACCCCTGGAGCAGTTGGGGCCTGCGCCGCGTCTTCGCCCAGGACGCCTTGCGCCAGGCCCGTTGCATCTCGGCCTCGCGGGTGGGCGACTGGCTCAACCTGCTCGGTTTCGCGCTGGAGAAACGCCGCTTCGGGTGCTATCGTCCGCCGCTTGCGTCGCCCAAGTGGCAGGCCCGCCTGGCCGGCTGGGAGCGCAAGGCCGGTGACTGGCAACTGTCCGGCGGCGGTTTCTACCTGCTGGTGGCGCGCAAGATCGCCGTAGGGCTGCGCCCGGTACGCCAGGTGCGCCGCGAGCCGATGGGCAAGCTGATTCCCTTGCCCATGGCCAAGGTCAATCGTCGCCACATCGAGCCGTAAACCTTTTTCTGATGATCGGCCGACATTTCGGTCACGGGCGTCGTTGGCTTCGACCAGCGGGCCTTTGCATTTTTTTCCTGGATAGATTGGCATGAGCGATAGCGTAGAACTCTTTACTGACGGCGCCTGCAAGGGCAACCCTGGCCCAGGCGGCTGGGGCGCGTTGCTGGTGTGCAAGGGCGTGGAGAAGGAGCTCTGGGGCGGCGAAGCCAATACCACCAACAATCGCATGGAACTGATGGGCGCCATTCGTGGCCTGGAAGAGCTCAAGCGGCCGTGCGACGTGCTGCTGGTGACCGACTCGCAGTACGTGATGAAGGGAATCAACGAATGGATGGCCAACTGGAAGAAGCGTGGCTGGAAGACGGCCGCGAAGGAACCGGTGAAGAACGCCGACCTGTGGAAACAGCTGGATGAGCAGGTCAACCGCCACAACGTCACCTGGAAATGGGTGCGCGGCCACATCGGTCACGCGGGTAACGAGCGGGCCGACCAGTTGGCCAACCGCGGAGTGGATGAAGTGCGGGGCTACAAGCAGGGCTGACACCGCGGCTGTGCTGCCCAGACCACGCCAGCCTTCACGGGCCGGCGTGGCTCAACTTCTGGCGGTCAACGGCATCAGAACCCCGTGGTGTTGATGGACACGTCGGGTTTTGGATGCCAGGGATTGAAGGGCTCCCCAGCGGGGCCCTGTTCCGAGAGCGTGATCCGGCGGCCAATGTCATAACCCAGCGCTCGGTGACCGTTGACCTGCGTTCTGGGGTAATTGATGTCCTGGGTCGCCACTTGCGGAAAGCGATCACATTCGCCAAGCCATTGGTGTTTGCACGCAGACAATCCCTGCTGGTAGAGCCAGACCGCTTCGCAGGAAAAGTCATTGTCGCCATCGCAGTTCGACAACCGGCGACTCCAGTCCGGGTTTGGCGGCATGGACGCTTCCTGGGTCGACAGTTTGACGTACAGAACCCGGATCCGGTTTTCGGGCGTGCACCCTTGGTCGGGGCAGATATCGAACCGAAAGAAGGGGTTGGATTTAACGAAGTTGAATCCAATATCCTTGCGGCTAAACGTTTCACAGGCATCGGCGTCGAGAAACTTGTCCGGGACGGTGGCCGAGCCTTCTACCTTGTAGAACTTCAGTCCTTCCTCCTTGCCCAGATGGCACCGCAAGCGCTGCAAGGCGTCGAACACGGCCATCCGCTGGTCGCCCTGGCTGGTGGCTTCGTGTTCTGCGTCAACCGTGATGATGTTCTTGACCCGTCTTTTCACCAGGGCGTAGAGCCCGAGGTTTTCCGAGTGCCCACCGTCACTGAGGTAAACCGAGTCTCGAGTTTCGTCATATCGCCGGTTGGTGGCGAAGTAGAAAGGGAACGGCAGGGCTTTGTGCCAAGCGCGAGTGGCCGGCTCAACCCTGGGGTTTGCCACGTACCGGCCGAGCGACAGATTCAGGGCGTCGGCCAGCGCATCCACGGGGACATAGGCCAGGGGCTGGTCGGTCAGTTTAAGGTCGTCGACAGCGGCGCCCGACATCATGACGGCTTCGGAGAGCCTGGGCGCGCGGGCGGGGTAGCAAGGTACTCCGTAGGTTGCCCTCTTTGTGTCGTCCTGATAGTCGCAGTAGCCAAACGCGGTATTGCCGTAGGCCAGCGGTGAAAATTCATAAACGACGCTCGCCAGGTCGGAGTTGAAGCCCGCGAAGTCGGCGGTGCGCAGCCATTCGACGCTGCCTCCGTAGGCGGCGGTGGTGTTGACGATGAAAAACGGTATCTCACCGCGTTTTGCCGCGTCCGCCAATTCGCCGTAACTGGGCGGCGCGTCTTTTAAGGTTGAATGCCAGTCTGTCGGATAGGCCGCGAACGTCCGGTCGATCCCGTGCTGGTAGGCCGACTCCCAAGGGTTCAAGTTGACCTGCCACCTGAAGAGGCCGTTCGCGAGAATATTGAGGGGCACGGAAGGCACCCAGACCGCCCCGCGCCCGACCATTTCGCCGATGTAGCTGCTCTGGTTGATAAACGCGCCGTAATTCGAATCCTGCGTCCTGGTGATCAGGTAGCTGTTGTTTTCAAGGTAGGTCTGGAACCGTCTGGTTTTTTGATCGGCATGGTGGGGGCGCGCCATGGGTTCGATGTCCGGGCTATCCCGCACGGCCTTGTACACGTAATAGCTTTTGAACAACTCGTCAGGCGTGACAGTGTGTGCGGCGTAGTGCCTGGCGCCGAAGAGCTGGTGGGTGAGCCATAAGTTGGCATAACTGCCGCCTGATACCGAAGAGACAATGTCGATCTTGTCGAGCAGCCCCTGTTTTTGCAGGCCCGCGAGAACCCCGATGGAAAACGTCGCCGAGCGCATCCCGCCGCCAGACAGGGACAGGCCGAGTTCCGGACGATAGCCGGCGATTTCCTGCCCGGTACAGGGGGCGACGATGGCGTTGGCTGGCGTGTGAAGCTGTTGCCGATACGAGCGCAGGAGGCAATTCTCGGCCGCCCTCAGCGCCGCGCTTCTTTCTTCGTAGCGTGCCGGATCGGGTTGCTCGCCGTCGGTACGGCCGAGGTCGGGCTTATCGTCGATCGACGCGCAACCGGATAACAGGGCGAGGGTGAACGTTGCCCACTTCGTGGCGCCAGCGCCGAGTGTTTTTTCATGGGGTCGAGGGATGTGATACATGTCACGCTCCTTAGGGACCTGGCGTTGAGCGAAGGCCAGTGGCGTGAGGCTAGCACCTGGGTGGCTTAGTGCCACTGAGCCATCATTCATTTGCACCAGCCGGGTCGCGGAAATCCCTTGGCGAAGGGAGCGTGCTAACATCCGCGCTTTTGCAAGCCTGCCCGTTGAGAGCTGAACACTGATGGCCAACAGATCTGTTGTACTGGATACCGAAACCACCGGCATGCCGGTGACCGATGGTCACCGGATTATCGAAATCGGTTGTGTCGAGCTGATCGGCCGGCGCCTGACCGGTCGCCATTTCCACGTTTACCTGCAACCGGACCGCGAGAGTGACGAGGGCGCCATTGGCGTCCACGGCATCACCAACGAGTTCCTGGTGGGCAAGCCGCGGTTTGCCGAAGTGGCCGATGAGTTCTTCGAATTCATCAAGGGCGCGCAGTTGATCATCCACAACGCGGCGTTCGACGTTGGGTTCATCAACAACGAATTCGCGCTGATGGGCCAGCATGACCGCGCCGACATCAGCCAGCATTGCACCATCCTCGATACCCTGGTGATGGCCCGGGAGCGGCACCCGGGGCAGCGCAACAGCCTCGACGCCTTGTGCAAGCGCTACGACGTCGACAACTCCGGCCGTGAGCTGCACGGCGCCTTGCTCGACTCGGAAATTCTGGCCGACGTCTACCTGACCATGACCGGCGGGCAGACCAGCCTGTCCCTGGCGGGCAACGCCTCCGATGGCAACGGTTCGGGCGAGGGGTCGGGCAACCAGGCCACGGAAATCCGTCGCCTGCCGGCAGACCGCCGTCCCGCCCGGATCATTCGTGCCAGCGAAAGCGACCTGGCCGAACATGCCGCGCGTCTGGAAGCCATCGCCAAGTCGGCCGGTGCTCCGGCACTGTGGACGCAGTTGGCTGAGGCTTGAGGGCTTTGGCGCATAAATGCCTGTGGGTGCGAGCCCGCTCGCTCCCGCGGACCCACCTTGTTCATTCGCCACAATCGCCATGACCTTCTAACCTCAGGTTACGGGCAGGCTACGGATCCCGCTTGATGAGTGAAGATTTGAAAGACCAGGGCAATGGATGGCTATGCGCCGTTGGTTGTCTCAAGGAATGAGGACGTTTCCCAGTATGCAACCGGTCATGAATCCCAAGCACCCCGGGCTGTCGGTGCGCATTGTCGATGACGGTTTCGCTGCCTATATCTGGGGCAGTGACTTCAGCTTCGAGGTCAGTGACTACGGCACGGCGCAGGTCGGTCGCCCGGTGAGCCAGTGGCCGGTGACGCCGATCGTTCCCTATCGCAAGTGCTATGGCATCGATCCCGAGGAGTTCAGCAGTTTTCGCGATGCCCCGGACAGCGAGATCTTCATGGCGTACCTGGATGACCAGCCGGTGGGGCACCTGGTGGTCAGTACCAACTGGAACGGGTTCGCCCACATCGACGAGCTGGCGGTGCATGCCCCGGCCCGTCGCCATGGGGTGGCCAAGGCCTTGCTCGACGTCGCGCAGTTCTGGAGTCGCAAGAAAAAGCTGCCGGGCATCATGCTGGAAACCCAGAACAACAACCTGGGCGCGTGCCGGCTCTACGAGCGTTGCGGTTACGTACTGGGTGGGATCGATCACCTGCGCTACCGCGGCATCGACCGCCACACCGCCGAGGTGGCGCTGTTCTGGTATCGGCTGTTCGACGATCCGCTGGGCATGGCGATCAGTGGCCCAGCAGCGCCTCGGCTTGTTCCTTGACCCGTTCGAGCAGTGATTCAAGGGCGGGCGAGGGCTCGCGGCCTTTGAGGCTCAATGCATAAAGGTCAATCAGGATGGCGGGCGCCAGCGGGCAGCTGTCCAGGCCCGCGCTCTTGGCGCCCGACGCGGTAAAAGGGTCGACGATGGCCAGGCCTTCGCCGGCCTCGACCATGGCCCGCATCATCTGGTGGGTCTGGACGCGGATCTGGATCACCGGTGCCGGGCGCAACGCCGCCAACTTGTGCTCGAACGCCGGGCTCAACGGGTCGTGCCCTTCGAGCCCCACCAATGATTGTCCCGCCAGGTCCTGGAGCGAAATGTACTTCTGCCGCGGTTGCAGCCAGCCATGGGGAGCCAGCAACTGCAGTTTGCCCTGGGCGATCACCTGGCAATGGATGTCGGGATGTTCAGGGTTGTGCAGGCTGAGGCCCAGGTCGCTTTCGCGCAGGAGCAAGCTCTGGACGATGCCGCGGGTTGGCTGGCTGAGCAGGGTGCAAGGGGCATCCGCGAAGCGCCGGCGCAAGGCGGCGATGCTCTGGGGCAACAATTGCTGGGCCAAGGGCGGGGTGCAGATGATGCGCAGTGGCGGCGCCTGGTAGTGTTTCAGGCTGCTGGCCAGCCGCTGCACCGGTTCGAGGGTGTCGTACACCTGCGTGATGCCGTCGCGCAGTTCGAGGGTTTCCCGGGTGGCCTGCAAGCGTCCGCGCACACTGGCAAACAGCATGAACCCCAGTTGGGCCTCGGCATCACGCAGAATTGCCTCGACCTCTGCCACTGGCAGTTGCAGCCACTCGGCCGCTGTGCCGAGATGGCCGGTCTGCAGCAGCGCCTGGATCACTTCGATGTGGCGTAAACGCATGCAAGAAGTCCGTGTTCGGCGGATAAGCCATTGGGTGGCCGAATCCTAGGCTCTGTTTGAAAAGTCTTGAGACGAAGGTCAGGCAAGGCGAAAACCGGCGAGGAAGCGGAGGTTACTGGAGTAAGTGAGCATTCCGAGCCGGTTTTCAACGCAGCATGAACGAGTATCAAGGCTTTTCAGACAGAGCCTAACCCAAGTCCGGGCATGACTTCTGCTCATAACAACGGTTACGAGGCGATTTGCGTTTCAGGTTCGCGGATGAGCTCGATACCCGACTGCACCAGCAGGAAGCGGTCTTCGTCGAGTTTGTTGACGCGATCACCAATGGCCAGCTTATAAGTGGTGACAGGCTCCTTGCCGTATCCCTCGGGCGACGGGGTCGATTCCTGGAACTCATGCACCGAATAGACGCGGCCTTCGGCGTCTCGCGCATGGAATTGTCCGACAAGTACTGCTGCCATTGCTTAGAACCTCTGGAAATAGATCACTCGATTTGCGGTTCTGTAGACCTTGGTCTATCGCGGTAAGTTTTCCTACAAGAAAAAAATAGTCCAGCCGGCAGGATTTCGTCGCTCCACTGGTCCAAATGTAACGCCGATCATCTATAACTACAGATCCTTTGAGCCGACAGTCGAGAAGCCTCTCATGAGTAATGTCTACACCGTGGCCGTTTTGGTGGGCAGCCTGCGCAAGGCGTCGATCAACCGCAAGATCGCCCTGGCCCTGGCCGACCTGGCACCCGCCAACTTGAAGCTGGAGATCGTCGAGATTGGCGACTTGCCCCTCTACAACGAAGACATCGACGTGACGCCGGCACCGGCCGCCTACGCGGCATTCCGCCAGCGGGTGGGCGCGGCCGATGCCCTGTTGTTCGTCACCCCGGAGTACAACCGTTCGGTGCCGGCCCCTTTGAAAAATGCCATCGACGTGGGCTCGCGCCCTTACGGCCAGAGTTGCCTGAGCGGCAAGCCGGGCGCGGTGATCAGCGCTTCCCCAGGTGCCATCGGTGGCTTCGGCGCCAATCACCATTTGCGCCAGTCCCTGGTGTTCCTCGATGTGCCCTGCATGCAGCAACCGGAAGGCTACCTGAGCGGCGCCGGTACGGCGTTCGACGAGGCGGGCCAGTTGTCGGAGTCGCTGAAGCCGTTCCTGCAGAAATTTATCGCGGCCTATGGCCAGTGGGTCGAGCAGCATAAAAAGGCCTGAACCCCGGATAGCCCGGATGAGCCGTGGCGAGGGAGCTTGCTCCCGCTCGGTTGCGCAGCGACCGCCCCAGGGGCCTGCTGCGCAGTCCAGCGGGAGCAAGCTCCCTCGCCACGGGTTCATCGTGTTCTGCAATGCCGCTTTACTGAGTATTCGCGTTTACCTATATTCGCCCCTCTTCCCCCCTCAGCTATCCCTCTGCGCAAGGCTGTAACGCATGCTCATCGCGTCATTGATTTTCCTGCTGACCATTACGCTGGTGATCTGGCAACCCAAAGGCCTTGGCGTTGGCTGGAGCGCGACGCTCGGCGCGTTGTTGGCCCTGTTGAGCGGGGTGGTGCACCTGGCCGACATCCCGCTGGTGTGGCAGATCATCTGGAACGCCACCGGCACGTTCGTCGCGTTGATCATCATCAGCCTGTTGCTGGACGAGGCGGGGTTCTTCGCCTGGGCGGCCCTGCACGTGGCCCGATGGGGTCGGGGCAGCGGGCGCAAGCTGTTTGCCTACATGGTGTTGCTCGGGGCGCTGGTGTCGGCGCTGTTTGCCAACGACGGGGCGGCGTTGATCCTGACGCCGATCGTGATCTCGATGCTCCTGGCGCTGCGCTTTTCCCCGGCGGCGACCCTGGCGTTCGTGATGGGCGCCGGCTTCATCGCCGACACCGCGAGCCTGCCGCTGGTGGTGTCGAACCTGGTGAACATCGTCTCGGCAGACTTTTTCGGCATCGGCTTCAACCGCTATGCGGCGGTCATGGTGCCGGTGAACCTGGTGAGCGTGGCGGCCAGCCTGGGGATTCTGCTGTGGTTCTTCCGGCGCGACATTCCCGGCGATTATGACCCGCAACAACTGGACGATCCGGCCACGGCGATCCACGACAAGGCGACGTTCTATGCCGGTTGGGCGGTGCTGGTGATCCTGCTGGTGGGCTGCTTTGCCCTGGAGCCGCTGGGCATTCCGATCAGTGCGATCTCGGCGGTGTGCGCCGCGTTGCTGCTGGGCGTGGCGGCCCGCGGACACAAGATTTCCACCCGCAAGGCGATGAAGGAAGCGCCGTGGCAGATCGTGATCTTCTCCCTCGGCATGTACCTGGTGGTCTATGGCCTGCGCAACGCCGGGCTGACCGGCTATCTCGCCCATTGGCTCGACAGCTTTGCCGCGTACGGCGTATGGGGCGCGGCCATGGGCACCGGCGTGCTGACGGCGCTGCTGTCGTCGGTGATGAACAACCTGCCGACGGTGCTGATCGGTGCCTTGTCCATCGACGCCAGCCAGGCCACCGGGGCGGTGAAGGAGGCGATGATCTACGCCAACGTGATCGGCAGCGACCTGGGCCCGAAAATCACCCCGATCGGCAGCCTGGCCACCTTGCTCTGGTTGCATGTACTGGCACGCAAGGACATTCGCATCGGCTGGGGCTATTACTTCAAGGTCGGGATCGTGCTGACGGCACCGGTGTTGCTGGTGACGTTGGCGGCGCTGGCTGTGCGGTTGTCCTTCTAAAGCGAGGTGGCCGCCTTCGCGGGCAAGCCCGCTCCCACAGGGTTTTGTGGTTGCCAGCAAGATTGCAGACGCTGCGGTCATTGTGGGAGCGGGCTTGCCCGCGAAGGCGGCCATCCAGGCACAGCAACGTTCAGCCATTACCCGGCACAGCCGGCCAGAGATCCGCCACCAGGAACACTCGCTCGGCTTCTTCCCACTCGCCCGCGCTGTTTTCCCCCAGGCGCACCAGCAATTGCGCTGGCGCCATCGGGTCCAGGGCCTGTCGCCAGGCTTGCAGTTGTGCGCTGCTCCAGGTCTGTTCGGCCGGATAATGCGCCGGGGCCAGCCAGGCGGCGCGGGGCAGGGGTTGCCAGCGCCCTGGCGGACGTTGGGCAACGAATGCCGGCCAATCGCGCTGATGCAACCAACTGCCGCGCAGATGCCGGGGGTGGGCGCCCAAGGGTGGTTCGGCGTGGTTCGGCCAGGGGTAGAGCAGATAGCCGCCCAGCCAGAGTTCGGAGTGCAGCCGCTTGTCGCCTGAGGGTTCGATGCCCAGCGCCGCCAGAGCCTCACGGCTTTCCGGGCGCGCCGAGATCGGCAACTGGTGTTCGCGCAGGTGCGCCAGTTTACGGTCGAGCCGGTCATGGCTGCCCGGGCCCAGCCATTGCGCGGCGTCTTGCCCATCGCCCTGTTGAGGGCCCAGGTACAGCTTGATCGCCAGTTCCAGGTGATGAATGCCGTCGTCGTCGCGCAACAACAGGTCCAGTTCCCCCAGCGTATGGCCCTCGCGCCGGATCGGCAGGTTCGCGGCGATCAGTTCGATGCCCGGTGCGTGCTGTACGGCGAACTGCCACAACCTTTCGTAATACAGCCCCAGGCGTCGCGTCCGTCCCTGTGACAACCACTGCAGCAACGAATAGCTGTCGCGGTCCAGCTGCCTGAGCCAGTGTTCCAGTCGGTCGGGGTTTCGCACCCAATCGCTGCGGGTCAGCGGATGGCGCTGGGGCCAGGGCGTGTCGATGAGCATCGGTGGGGCCAGCAGCGCCCACGCCAGGTCGCGCACCTCGGGGTGGCGCAGGCGACGGGGCAGGTCCAGCAATTCAGGGAACAGGATCATTTTGCGAGCATAGCTGCTGCGGCGAAGGCTTAAAGAATTTTGTCTATGGAGCGCTTTCGCCCATAATCGTGATTTTCGCCCGCCGCAGACCCTCGCAGGAGCCTCATGGAGCAATTTCGCAATATCGGCATCATCGGTCGCCTGGGCAGTTCACAGGTGTTGGACACCGTTCGCCGTCTCAAACGTTTCCTCCTGGAGCGACACCTGCATGTGATCCTCGAAGACACCATCGCCGAAGTGTTGCCCGGCCACGGCTTGCAAACGTCGTCGCGCAAGATGCTCGGCGAGGTTTGTGACATGGTGATCGTGGTTGGCGGTGATGGCAGCCTGCTGGGGGCTGCGCGGGCCCTGGCGCGGCACAATATCCCGGTGCTGGGGATCAACCGCGGCAGCCTGGGCTTCCTGACCGATATCCGGCCGGACGAGCTGGAGATCAAGGTCGCCGAGGTGCTGGACGGCCACTACCTGGTGGAAAACCGTTTCCTGCTGCAAGCCGAGGTGCGCCGGCACGCCGAAGCCATCGGCCAGGGCGACGCCCTCAATGACGTGGTGCTGCACCCGGGCAAGTCCACGCGGATGATCGAATTCGAGCTGTACATCGACGGCCAGTTCGTCTGCAGCCAGAAGGCCGACGGCCTGATCGTCGCCACGCCCACCGGTTCCACGGCCTACGCGCTGTCCGCCGGCGGCCCGATCATGCACCCCAAGCTCGACGCTATTGTGATTGTGCCCATGTACCCCCATACCTTGTCTGGGCGACCCATCGTGGTCGATGGCAACAGTGAGCTGAAAATCGTCGTGTCCAAGGATATGCAGATCTACCCGCAAGTGTCCTGTGACGGCCAGAACCATTTCACCTGCGCGCCGGGTGACACCATCACCGTCAGCAAGAAAGCGCAGAAGCTGCGCCTGATCCACCCGCTGGATCACAATTACTATGAAGTCTGCCGGACCAAGCTCGGCTGGGGCAGTCGGCTCGGAGGTGGAGGCGACTGATGCTCGATCCTGCGCGCAGTTACGATCTGATCGGTGACGTGCACGGATGCGCCCTGACCCTGGAACACCTGCTGGACCGACTCGGTTATCACAAGCAGGGCGGGGTCTGGCGACATCCGTCGCGCATGGCCGTGTTCCTGGGCGATATCATCGACCGTGGCCCGCGGATCCGCGAAGCGCTGCACATCGTCCACGACATGGTCGAGGCCGGCCAGGCGCTGTGCATCATGGGCAACCACGAATTCAACGCCCTGGGTTGGAGCACCCCGGCATTGCCCGGCAGCGGCCAGCGCTACGTGCGCGAGCACACCCCGCGCCACGCTCGCCTGCTGCACGAGACCCTGACGCAATTCGAGCAGCACCCCGGCGACTGGCATGACTTCCTCAAGTGGTTCTATGAATTGCCGCTGTTTGTCGACGCGGGCCGGTTCCGGGTGGTGCACGCCTGTTGGGACGCCGGCCTGATCGAACCGTTGCGCGGCCTGTTCCCTGACGGCTGCGTCGACGAGCACTTCCTCCAGGCGTCGGCGCAACCGGGCAGCTTCGCCTGCACGGTGTTCGATCGCCTGCTGCGCGGCACCGACATGCGCCTGCCCCACGGGATGACCCTCACCGGTGGCGATGGCCTGACCCGGTCGTTCTTCCGCACCAAGTTCTGGGAAGACGATCCCAAGACCTACGGCGACATCGTGTTCCAGCCCGACGCCTTGCCCGAGCCGGTGGCGCGCAGGCCATTGTCGGCCGACGAAAAGAACAACCTGTTGCGCTATGGCATCGATGAACCCCTGTTGTTCGTCGGCCACTATTGGCGCAGCGGCAAGCCCGCCCCGATCCGTCCGAACCTGGCGTGCCTGGACTACAGCGCGGTGCTTTACGGCAAGTTGGCGGCCTACCGGCTCGACCAGGAAACCCGCCTGGACCCGCATAAGTTCGTCTGGGTCGATGTCGAGCGGCCCGAGGTGATGCCGTGAACCTGGTCGCGGTGTTGCGTTTGCCGTTGACAGCGGACCTGAGCGGTTTCGTCACGTTGCTGCAACGCCTGCAGGTGCCACACCGGGTCAGCGAGGAGGCGGGGGAGCAAGTGCTCTGGGTGCCGGACGAGATGGGCGAAGATGTGCGCACCCTGTATGGCCGTTTTCCGCAGGGTGATCCCCAGCAGACCCTGGAGCTGCCGGCCATCGGTCCTGCGCCGAAAAGGCCGGGCGTCGTCGAGCAACTGACGCGAAGCCCGATGACCGCCCTGGTGTTGCTGTTGAGCCTGGTGGTCGGCGTCGTGACCCTGTTGGGCGAGAATCTCCAGGCATTGCGTTGGCTGACCTTCCTCGAATTTCGCGTTGCCGGTGACTACATCCAGTTCACCCCCCTGGCCGACAGCCTGGCGGCGGGGCAGTGGTGGCGCCTGGTGACGCCGATGCTGATCCACTTCGGTTTCCTGCACATTGCCATGAATGGCCTGTGGTATTGGGATTTGGGGCGGCGGATCGAGGCGCGCCAGGGCGGCATCAATCTGTTGGGGCTGACGCTGCTGTTCAGCCTGGTGTCCAATTTCGTCCAGTACCTGGTCAGCGGCGCATCACTGTTCGGCGGTTTGTCCGGCGTGTTGTACGGCCTGCTGGGGCATTGCTGGATTTATCAATGGCTGGCGCCGAATCCGGCCTACCGCCTGCCCCGTGGCGTCATGGCGATGATGCTGGGGTGGCTGCTGCTGTGCATGTCCGGGCTGGTCTCGCTAATCGGTTTCGGAGAAATCGCCAACGGCGCCCACGTGGGCGGCCTGCTCATCGGTTGCTTCACGGGCTTGTTGGGCGGGCTGTTCGCTCGCCGTAAAATGGCCCGACCATGATCCTGTGGCGAGGGAGCTCGCTTGCCACGAATGACCAATAGCTCACTTATCTTTATTGTCACTAACGAACGCGCGGAGAACCCATGTCCTCGTTCAACGAAATGATCCAGAACATCACCCCCGACATCTATCGCAGCCTGAAGCTGGCGGTGGAGATCGGCAAATGGGCCGATGGCAACAAACTCACCGCCGAACAGCGCGAGTTGTCGTTGCAGGCGATGATCGCCTGGGAGATCCAGAACCTGCCCGAAGAAGAGCGCACCGGTTACATGGGACCGCAAGAATGCCAGTCCAAGGCGCACGAAGTGCCGAACATCCTGTTCAAGTCGGACGCCATCCATTGATCGAGATTGGCCGCGGTGCAATCAGCAAGATGTCGGCGCGCCTTGACGGGCCGAACGTTCACTATGCCTTGCGTCTGGGTGATCTCGAGGTGCCGGTCAATCCGTTGATCGGCAGCAGGGTGCGCCTGGAGTTCCTCGGTGCGATCCATTGCAGCCATTGCGGGCGCCGGACCAAGACCAGCTTCAGCCAGGGGTATTGCTACCCGTGCATGACCAAGCTGGCGCAGTGCGATGTGTGCATCATGAGCCCCGAGCGCTGCCATTTCGAGGCGGGCACCTGCCGCGAGCCGGCATGGGGCGAGCAGTTCTGCATGACCGATCACGTGGTGTACCTGGCGAACTCGTCCGGCGTGAAGGTCGGCATCACCCGTGCCACCCAACTGCCGACCCGCTGGTTGGACCAGGGCGCGAGCCAGGCGTTGCCTATCCTGCGGGTCGCCACCCGTCAGCAGTCGGGGTTTGTCGAAGACCTGTTCCGCAGCCAGGTGGCGGACAAGACCAATTGGCGCGCCTTGCTCAAGGGCGACGCCGTGGCGGTGGACCTGCCGCAGATCCGCGATGCGCTGTTTGAAAGCTGCGCCCCGGGATTGCAGGGGTTGCAGGAACGATTCGGCTTGCAGGCGATCCAGACCATAGCGGACGTCGAACCCCTCGAGATCCGTTATCCGGTGGAGCAATACCCGACCAAGATCGTCAGCTTCAACCTGGACAAGGACCCGATCGCCGAAGGCACGTTGCTGGGGATCAAGGGCCAGTACCTGATTTTCGACACTGGCGTGATCAACATTCGTAAATACACGGCCTACCAGCTGGCCGTGCATCAGTAGAAGGATTCGACCCATGCGCACCGAACAACCGAAGATGATTTACCTGAAGGACTATCAGGCGCCCGAGTACCTGATCGACGAGACGCACCTGACCTTCGAGTTGTTCGAGGACCACAGCCTGGTCCATGCGCAACTGGTGATGCGCCGCAACCCCGAGCGCGGTGCCGGCCTGCCGCCGCTGGTGCTCGATGGCCAGCACCTGGAGCTGATTTCGATCAAGCTCGACGACACTGACCTGGCTTCGGGTGACTATCAGTTGGACGACAGCCACCTGACCGTGCAGCCCAAGGCCCAGGCCTTTACCGTCGACACCACCGTCCGGATCCACCCGGAAACCAACACCGCCCTGGAAGGCCTGTACAAGTCCGGCGGCATGTTCTGCACCCAGTGCGAGGCCGAGGGCTTCCGCAAGATCACCTATTACCTCGACCGCCCGGACGTGATGAGCAAGTTCACCACCACCGTGGTGGCCGAGCAGCACAGCTACCCGGTGCTGCTGTCCAACGGCAACCCGATCGCCAGCGGTCCCGGCGAAGACGGTCGGCACTGGGCGACCTGGGAAGACCCGTTCAAGAAGCCGGCCTACCTGTTTGCCCTGGTGGCCGGTGACCTGTGGTGCGTCGAAGACACCTTCACCACGTCGAGCGAGCGCAGCGTGGCGCTGCGCATCTATGTCGAGCCGGAAAACATCGATAAATGCCAGCACGCCATGACCAGCCTGAAGAAGTCGATGCGCTGGGACGAGCAGGTGTATGGCCGTGAGTACGACCTGGACATCTTCATGATTGTCGCGGTCAACGACTTCAACATGGGGGCCATGGAAAACAAGGGCCTGAACATCTTCAACTCCAGCGCCGTGCTGGCCCGCGCCGAAACCGCCACCGACGCCGCGCACCAGCGGGTCGAGGCGATCGTCGCCCACGAATACTTCCACAACTGGTCGGGCAACCGCGTGACCTGCCGCGACTGGTTCCAGTTGTCGCTCAAGGAAGGCTTCACGGTGTTCCGCGACGGCGGTTTCTCCGCCGACATGAACTCCGCCACCGTCAAGCGCATCCAGGACGTGGCCTACCTGCGCACCCACCAGTTCGCCGAAGACGCCGGCCCCATGGCCCACCCGGTGCGTCCGGACAGCTTTATCGAGATTTCCAACTTCTACACCTTGACCGTGTACGAAAAGGGCTCGGAAGTGGTCGGCATGATCCACACGCTGCTGGGGGCGCAAGGGTTCCGCAAGGGCAGCGACCTTTACTTCGAGCGCCACGACGGCCAGGCCGTGACCTGTGATGATTTCATCAAGGCCATGGAGGACGCCAACGGCGTCGACCTGACCCAGTTCAAGCGCTGGTACAGCCAGGCCGGTACGCCACGGCTGGCGGTGACCGAGTCCTACGACGCGGCGGCTCGTACCTACAGCCTGACCTTCAGTCAAAGCTGCCCGCCAACCCCGGACAAGCAGGAAAAACTGCCGTTCGTGATTCCCGTCGAGCTGGGCCTGCTGGACCGCCAGGGCGCTGAGATACCCTTGCGCCTGGCCGGTGAAGCCGCCGCGAGCGGCACGTCGCGTGTCATCTCGGTGACCGAGGCCGAGCAGACCTTCACTTTTGTCGACATCGCCGAACAACCGCTGCCATCGCTGCTGCGCGGCTTCTCGGCACCGGTCAAGCTGAGCTTCCCGTACAACCGCGACCAGTTGATGTTCCTGATGCAGCACGACAGCGACGGTTTCAACCGCTGGGACGCCGGCCAGCAACTGTCGGTGCAGGTGTTGCAGGAGTTGATCGGCCAGCACCAGAAGGGGGCGAGCCTGGTGCTGGACCCGCGCCTGGTCACCGCATTGCGCACGGTGCTGTCGGACGAATCCCTGGACCAGGCCATGGTCGCGGAAATGCTTTCGCTGCCGAGCGAAGCCTACCTGACGGAAATCAGCGAAGTGGCGGACGTCGAGGCGATCCACGCCGCCCGCGAGTTCGCCCGCCAGCAGTTGGCCGAGAGCCTGTTCGAGGCCTTGTGGCTGCGCTACGAAGCCAACCGTGATCTGTCCAGGCGTACGCCGTACGTGGCCGAGGCCGAGCATTTCGCCCGGCGCGCCTTGCAGAACATTGCGCTGTCGTACCTGATGCTCACCGACAAGCCGCAGGTGTTGAGTGCCACGTTGGAGCAGTTCGACACCGCCGACAACATGACCGAACGCCTGACGGCGCTGGCGGTGCTGGTCAATTCGCCGTTCGAGGCCGAGAAGGCCCGCGCCCTGGAAGTGTTCGCGGAAAACTTCAAGGGCAACCCGCTGGTCATGGACCAATGGTTCAGCGTCCAGGCCGGCAGCCCGCTGCCCGGTGGCCTGGCGCGGGTCAAGGCGTTGATGGAACACCCGGCGTTCAATATCAAGAACCCGAACAAGGTGCGGGCGCTGATCGGCGCGTTTGCCGGGCAGAACCTGATCAACTTCCACGCCGCCGACGGCTCGGGCTATCGCTTCCTGGCCGACCTGGTCATCCAGCTCAACGGCTTCAACCCGCAGATCGCCTCGCGCCAGTTGGCGCCGCTGACCCGCTGGCGCAAATACGACAGCGCTCGCCAGGCGCTGATGAAGGCCGAACTGGAGCGCATCCTGGCCTCCGGCGGGCTGTCCAGCGATGTGTTCGAGGTGGTGAGCAAGAGCCTGGCGTAAATCACCCGTCGTGGCGAGGGAGCTTGCTCCCGCTGGCCTGCGAAGCAGGCCCGACCCTGACTCACGTCTCGCTGGAAACAGTGGATGAATCAGGGCAGGGAGTCCTTCGGCCTCCAGCGGGAGCAAGCTCCCTCGCCACATCCATCATCCTCGCGAATACCTTCTGATTCACCCTCGGCCGATCTCCCCATGGTTAACAAAAGATAACGTGGCGTCGATTGTCAGACCTTTCGAAAGCCCGATAGGATAGGTCAGCTTCCGAAGTGGCTCTAGATTGCAGGTTTGCGCCGCGATCAAGTTGCTTACGGCGCCCTGAAAGGTTGAATGACCAACAATAATAAATGGGGGAAAGGTCTATGAATGAGCCTGTCATGGCGGTGGGCCGCTGTCGCCCGCCGGTGCTGCGCAGAGTGGCGTTGCTGGCTTCGGCGCTCTCGCTGCTGGGCTCTGCCGTGTTGTCGGCGCCGGTGATGGCCGTTGCGGCGTCGACCACCGATGTCATCTATTCCGTCGAATCGGCCAAGGCCAGCAAGACCCTGATGCTCGATGTGGTACACGCCGGCCAGCGGCTGGTGGCGGTCGGCGACCGAGGCCACATTGTCTACTCGGACGACCAGGGCACTACCTGGACCCAGGCCAAGGTGCCGACCCGCCAGATGCTCACCGCGGTGTTTTTCGTCGACGACAAGCACGGCTGGGCCGTGGGCCACGACGCGCAGATCCTGGCCAGTGACGACGGTGGCAGCACCTGGACCAAGCAATTCGAAGAACTCAAGCGCGAAGCGCCGCTGCTGGACGTCTGGTTCAAGGACCCCAGCCATGGCTTCGCCGTCGGCGCCTATGGCGCGCTGTTCGAAACCACCGACGGCGGCAAGCACTGGGAAGACGCCAGCGACCGCCTCGACAACGAAGACCAGTTCCACCTCAACGCCATCACGGCCGTGAAAGACGCCGGCCTGTTCATCGTGGGCGAGGCCGGCAGCATGTTCCGCTCCAGCGATTGGGGCCAGACCTGGGAAAAGCTCGAAGGCCCCTATGAAGGCTCGCTGTTCGGCGTCATCGGCACCGCCCAGCCTTCCACGCTGCTGGCCTACGGCTTGCGCGGCAATCTTTATCGCTCCACCGACTTCGGCGGCACCTGGGAGCAGGTCGAACTCAAGGCCGCCCGCGGCGCCCTGGAGTTCGGCCTGTCGGGGGGCACGCTGCTGGCGGACGGCTCCATCGTGATCGTCGGCAACGGCGGCAGCGTGGTGCGCAGCACCGACGATGGCGTGAGCTTCAGCGTGTACAACCGTCCGGACCGGATTTCCGTGGCCGCGGTCACGGCGGCGGGCAACGGCAACCTGATCCTGGCGGGGCAAGGCGGCGTGCGCGCCACCACGGCCACCGGTGCTGAACTGAGCAAATGAGTCGAGCCTGCACGACGGGCACAAAAACAAGAAGGCGGACCCCATGAGCAGTCATCACCAAGACAAGGCGACGTTCCTCGAGCGCCTGATTTTCAATAACCGCCCGGCAGTGATCGTCATTTGCCTGCTGGTCAGCCTTTTCCTGTTCTGGCAGGCCACGCTGATCCGGCCGTCCACCAGCTTCGAGAAAATGATCCCGCTCAAGCATCCTTTCATCGAGAAGATGCTCGAACACCGCAATGACCTGGCGAACCTGGGCAATACCGTGCGGATCTCGGTGGAAGCCACCGACGGTGACATTTTCTCCAAGGAATACATGGAGACCCTGCGCCAGATCCACGACGAGGTGTTCTACATTTCCGGCGTTGACCGTTCCGGGCTCAAGTCGCTGTGGAGCCCGAGCGTGCGCTGGACCGAGGTGACGGAGGAGGGCTTCGCCGGTGGCGAGGTGATTCCGCAGAGCTACAACGGCTCGGCCGACAGCCTCGACCTGCTGCGCAACAACGTTCTCAAGTCCGGCCAGGTCGGGCGCCTGGTGGCCAACGATTTCAAGTCGAGCATCATCGACATCCCGTTGCTGGAGTCCTACCCGGACCCGCAGGACCAGGGCAAGTTGCTGGCGCTGGACTACCAGAAGTTCTCCCACGAGCTTGAAGACAAGATCCGCAACAAGTTCGAGGCGCAGAACCACAACGTGCAGATCCACATCGTCGGTTTCGCCAAGAAGGTCGGCGACCTGATCGATGGCCTGATCATGGTGGTGATGTTCTTCGGCGTCGCCTTCGTCATCACCCTGGTGCTGTTGTACTGGTTCACCCACTGCATGCGCAGCACCATTGCGGTACTGAGCACCACGCTGGTGGCGGTGGTCTGGCAACTGGGGTTGATGCACGCCGCCGGTTTCGGCCTCGATCCCTACTCGATGCTGGTGCCATTCCTGATCTTCGCCATCGGCATTTCCCACGGCGTACAGAAAATCAACGGCATCGCCTTGCAGTCCAGCGAGGCCGACAACGCCCTGACGGCGGCGCGACGCACGTTCCGCCAACTGTTCCTGCCGGGGATGATCGCGATCCTGGCGGACGCCGTCGGCTTCATTACCCTGCTGATCATCGACATCGGCGTGATCCGCGAACTGGCCATCGGGGCGTCCATCGGCGTGGCGGTGATCGTGTTCACCAACCTGATCCTGCTGCCCGTGGCGATTTCCTACGTCGGCATCAGCAAGCGTGCCATCGAGCGCAGCAAGAAGGACGCGACCCGCGAGCATCCGTTCTGGCGTGTGCTGTCGAACTTCGCCAGCGCCAAGGTCGCGCCGGTGTCCATTGCCCTGGCCCTGATCGCCTTCGGCGGCGGCCTGTGGTACAGCCAGAACCTGAAGATCGGCGACCTCGACCAGGGCGCGCCGGAACTGCGGCCGGACTCGCGCTACAACCAGGACAACAATTTCATCATCAGCAACTACTCCACCAGTTCCGACGTGCTGGTGGTGATGGTCAAGACCAAGGCCGAGGGCTGCTCGCGCTACGAAGCCATGGCGCCGATCGACGAGCTGATGTGGAAGATGCAGAACACCGAGGGCGTGCAGTCGGCGATTTCCCTGGTGACCGTGTCCAAGCAGATGATCAAGGGCATGAACGAGGGCAACCTGAAGTGGGAAACCCTGTCGCGCAACCCCGACGTGCTGAACAACTCCATCGCCCGGGCTGATGGTCTGTACAACAACAGCTGCTCCCTGGCGCCGGTGCTGGTGTTCCTCAACGACCACAAGGCCGAGACCCTGGATCGCGCCGTCACGGCGGTGCAGGAATTCGCCAAGGAAAACAACCGCGATGGCCTGGAGTTCATCCTCGCCGCCGGTAATGCCGGCATCGAAGCGGCCACCAACGAGGTGATCAAGGAGTCGGAGCTGACCATCCTGATCCTGGTGTACATCTGTGTGGCGACCATGTGCATGATCACCTTCCGCTCCTGGGCGGCGACCTTGTGCATCGTGCTGCCACTGGTACTGACCTCGGTGCTGGGCAACGCGCTGATGGCGTTCATGGGCATCGGTGTGAAGGTCGCGACCCTGCCGGTGGTGGCGTTGGGCGTGGGGATTGGCGTGGACTACGGCATCTACATCTACAGCCGCCTGGAAAGCTTCCTGCGGGCCGGGTTGCCGTTGCAGGAAGCGTACTACCAGACGCTCAAGTCCACCGGTAAAGCCGTCCTGTTCACCGGCCTGTGCCTGGCCATCGGCGTGTGCACCTGGATCTTCTCGGCCATCAAGTTCCAGGCCGACATGGGCCTGATGCTGACGTTCATGCTGTTGTGGAACATGTTCGGTGCGCTGTGGCTGCTGCCGGCACTGGCGCGATTCCTGATCAAGCCGGAAAAACTGGCGGGGCAGAAGGGCAATTCGTTGTTTGCCCATTGATGGATCAAGGCTGGCGCAGCCCCCTGTGGCGAGGGAGCTTGCTCCCGCTGGGCTGCGCAGCAGCCCCTGAACCTGCCCCCTCGATGTATCAGATTGATGGAGGCGGCTCTTTTGGGGCTGCTGCGCAGCCCAGCGGGAGCAAGCTCCCTCGCCACAGTTGTTTGCAGTGTTCGTCGATCACGGCGCCAACGGCAGAAACCGGCTCTGGGCCAGCGACTTGCTGATCTGCCCTCGATGTACATTCACCACCGCATAGGGGCTGGTGGCCTTGGCCAGCAGTGAGTGGTAGTGCTCCTTGCGTTGCTCCTTGGTCTTGAGGTGCGCAACGCTGAAGTTGTCCTTCGGTGTGTCGGCCGCTTCGTAATGAAAATGCGCGTACCAGATCGGGAAGCCGTCTCGGTCGTTGATGGCGTATTCCTGGAGGAAGTCCTTGCGGGCGCCTTGCAGGGCCGTGCGGTCGCCGAGCCGGGCCACCTGTATCAGGTTTTTCTCGAACAGGAACCGCAGGTTGCCGTCGGTGGGTGGCAGTTTCAGGCTCAGTTCGATACGCAGGTCGCTGCCCTTGGTGGTCAGTTGGTGGGCGGCGTCTGACAATTGTCGGCTCAGTTCCTCGTTGGCCGGGGTGCGCGAGGCGGGCGATGCACTGAACGCCCGGTCGAGTTCTTCGCCGAGCGTGCGGAAGTGACTTGCCTCATTGTTCAGGATTTCCTCTATTTCCTGAGGATGCCGACAGTGTGTCTTGTAGCTTTCGGCGCGGCTCATGCGCTTGTCCAATTCGTCGAGCAGTTCTCGTGCCTGGGTTCGGATGGCCTTGAACGATCGGGTCTGGGGCGCCGGGGTCGGGCGGCGTACATCGACCACATCCCAGACATCCTCGTGGCGCGAATAGGTGGCAAGTATTTGGTTGCTGCCCTTGGAGTGCATTTCGACAACTTCGATGGGTTGGCTCGTGCCGGCGGGTTTCAGGTCGCCGATCAAGACGCCATTGTGGCGGGTTCTGATCAACTTTTTCTGCGGCAGCCCGGCGCCGGTCCTGGGGCGCTTCGGTATACGCTTGCGCGGTTTTGGCTCGGGTTTGATTTCAGCGGCGAGTTTGCTGGAGACCTCCTGGTAAAGACCCTCGACCAGTTTGAGCAACCTGTCGAAATAGGATTCGTTGATGTCGTCCAGGTAAAGGGCCTTTGTCCCCTTCAACGTATCCAGGGTCTTGCCGTAGTGCTCGGTCAGGCTTTCCAGCACTTCGATTCTGTCTGACGGGGAGACGTCGTAGGTTTGCAGGTCATCGTGGGAACGGATGTGTTCCATCAGTGGTATGAGAATGCGCAGCAGGCGGTCGGGCAGGGCGGATTGGCGGTTTTTCACCGACAACATGGGGAGCGTGGTGAGTTGCCGGATTTTACTGCCAAAGGCGTTACTCTCATTGGCGGGACGGTTGCGGGTCAGCCGTTCGAACGCCCGTGCGCCCGAGGCGTCGAGGTTCAATAGCCGCTCGAGGTAGTCGTCCTTGAGTTCCAGCCAATGGATCGCCTGGTCATTGATGTTGCTCTTGGTGTCGAGGTATTTCATATAAGACTCGACGTCACGGATGACCATTTCCCTGATGTCGGTAGACTCTCTAAACTGAGGATGTGCTCGCTGGAGGGCCAGGAGCTCCTGTTCAGTGATCACGAACGCCTTGCGGGCATTGTTGATCACGTTTTCCATGAGCACATGCATGGAGCCGGACGGGAAACCGATGCCCAGGCTGGCGCGTTCGGCCGCGCTGTTCGCCAGCGTCAGGTACGCCTCGGTCTGTTCCTTGAGCAGGTCGTAGAAAATCTTGCGTTTCGCCGCCCGCTGGGCTTCGGTGTAGTTGCCACCTTCCTCGGTCCGGGTCATGACTTGCTGAGCCACGTCCAGGGCTTTTTGCCGATCGGCATCTTGCGCTTCCAACCGGTTGGATTCATCAGTCAACTGCTTGGCCCGCTCCAGGTTGACACGGCGCTGGGCGTCCACCCGCTTGGGGGGTGAACCGCCGAGCAGACGCAGGCGCAAATCCAGGTGCCAATGGCCCTGGTCATCGACTCGTAACGGCGGACCGTTCTTGTCGGCGTCGAGCGGAGCGAGGGGGTCGACGATGGTTGCACTGCCATCGTATTCAGGCGTGACCCGATAGAAGGCCCCTTCGACCTGGGCATGCCATTTGTTGTCGATCACGTACAGGCCCTTGAACGGGCCGTTTTCAATGGGGTCGGGCAAGGTCTTGGGGGAGGGCACCTGCAATTGTTGCAATCGCGCCTGTTGTTGCGGCGTCGGCTGGCCACTGGCCCTGGCGAAATTGAAATCCAGGCGCCGGCTGTTGGCCTCGGCGGGGGCGTCAGGTTCGGCCACGGTGCCCTCCACGAGGGTGGGCGCCGCCGGTTCGGGCCATTGCTCGGCGACGGCGCGCGGCGCGGGCGGGCGCATGGCCTCCTGTTGCACCGACTCGGGCAGCGCGGCACGCGGCACCGGCCCACGGCCGGCAGGCAACTGGCTTACCAGCAGGGCTAGGTTGACGAGCAGGTCGACCGCGGCAAACTCGCGGGCCACCGGGTCGGCGCTGATCAGCGCCGGCATGTCCTGCTGGGCGCTGGCCATCAGGTTCCAGAGCCAGACGGTGGTCATGGCCGGGCCGCGCAGCAAAGGGAACAGCAAGGTGTTGAACAACAGGCCGCCGCCTTCGAGCAACACCGCCCAGCGACTTTCGCGATTGGACACCGAATCCCGGTCGGCCTGGGTCACCAGGGCCTGGGCGTTGCAGCCGTAGAGGTACTGCATCAGCTCGCCCTTGTGCAGCGATTGCAGCAGTTCGCCGTGGGCGTCGTCGAGGGCGAGCGTGGCGGGAGCAGGCTTGTCCGGGACACTGAATTCGTCACCGTTGAAGAACCGCATGATGTGAGGCTCCAGGAACCCACCGTTGGCGTAGATCGGGCGTGCGGCGTCGGGCAGCCAGGTCAGGATGCTGTCCTGCAGGTCCCCGGAGGTGGCAATGGCCTGCATCAGCGCCTCGCGGGTCGGGAATTGCTGCAGCGAGGGCGCGTAGAGCGGCCGATACAACAGGTGCGGACCGTTGGCGATGTCCTGAGCCTCGATGATGAACATGTTGGCCACGCTGTCGGGCCGGGCCTTGGGTTGGCGCAACACCCGCAACTGGCGAATGACCACCGGGCGACCGTCGACCCGCTGGCTCGCCGCGTCGGGTTGGAGCACGGCTTCCAGCAGGCGCAGGCCCTGGACGGTCATGCCGTTCTCCCCGGCCAGTTTCTGTTTCAAGGCTTCAAGCATCAGTTGCGCCGGGAGCTGTTCGGCGAAGATCCGTTGCCGCGCCTGCGCCCGGGCAGCGTCGTCGAGCAGATGTTCGCGCAGATAGCGAGGATAGGTCGCGCCAATGTCGACCTGTTCGATCAGCGGGTTGATAAAGGCCGGCGTCAGCCAGGTCGGCAGCGCCTGGCCCAGGCGATGGCTGAGGGTGAAGGTGCCGCTGGGGCGACCGACCAGGTTGTGGATGGCCAGTTCGGTCAGGCTCATCTGCCGCTTTTCGCTGAGGCCGATGGTGCCGGGATAACCCGCTGAAACGCTGAACGTCAGCACCACGTCGTCGGGTTGGAGTGGGATCGCTGGCAGCGGGTTCGGACTGCGGTCGTTGGCCTTTCCCAGGTGTTCGAGCAAGGCGTTGGTGGTAAAGGCCTTGATGTCGTCGATGCCGCTGAGAAAGGTCTGGCCCTGGTGGCGTCGCTTGGCGCTGGCCAGCGCCAGGCTGTAGTGCTGGAGTGTCGTCTGGTCGACGATGGCGGCGTCTTTCAGCCAGTTGGGCAGCAGAGGGCCAAGGCGATCCTTCATGTCGGGTGACAGCCGCGGGGCGTCCAGCAGCGAGCGGGCCGGGTCGCTCAAGTCGCTGTAGAGATGCGTGAGCGCCTGTGTGTCGATCCCGGCGGGCAACTGCACCGCTTGCAGGTCGGCCAGTTGCTGCTCCAGCAGCATGGCCGCCTGGTGCTCGAAGACGTTGCCACTGATCTCGTGGCGTTGGCAGGTGATGGTGTCGACGGTGTATTGGCTGGCAATGCGTTTGCCCCAGTGGTGCTCTAAGGCCTCCAGGGAGGCAAAGGACTGCACTGCGCTGCCGGGGCTGCACAAGAGCCATTCGCGCATGCCCTGATGGACGCGGGTCAGGAGGATCTCGCTGGCGACCAGTGTCGTCTGGTTGCCACCCTGGGTGAGCTGGGTTTCCAGGTGGTAGGCATACACCGGCGCTTGTCGATTGAGGCACAAACGTTGCTCGTGGTCCGGCCACCGGACGATCTGGTCGAGGGTCTCGCGCGCCGCCTCCGTGAGCCCGGGTTGTTGCAGGCCACGAAGGCTCAGGGTGTTGCGCAGCACATCGCTGAGCCAGCACCAGCGGCTGGTGTGGCGGCTCGCGTTGGCTTGGTCGTCGCCGCTGATGTCAGCGCTCCAGTAACCGACCAGCGCATCTTCCAGGTCGATCGGTACGCTCCAGGGCAGTTCAAGGATCGCTCGCCGGATGACCTGCATGTCCAGGCGTCGATCGCCTGACCAGAGGCGCCGTGGCGGGTCGTCGGAAAGAAAGCAGTCAAGTGCTCCCTTCGAGGTGAAGTCCGGGAGTGTGCCGCTGGCCAGGTAATCGAGGACCACGCCCATCAAGGGTTGGAAGTGCCAGCCGCGTGTGGTGACGTCCGGCGTCGCCAGTTGGGTCTTTAAGAGGTCGATGTCCAGCCACGGATCGGCTTTCTTGAGGGCCTGTTCGAGCAGACGCCGGGCGACCTGTTCGAGGGTCGGGCGACTGGCGAATTGCAGGCTGACACATTGGGCCAGCGCAGGGATCGAATCAGCGGTGGAAGGAGTGCTCATGAGAAGTCCTTTTCACGAAACATGGCCGTCGGGATGACGGCGAGAAAAGTATCGACTTCCATGGCATGGGCAGGCGGTACATAAGTACCGCCTGTTGAGAACAATGTCGGTTAGCCAAGCGTTGCGCTTTCTGACCTGATCAAGTGGGATCGGCTCCCAGCACAACGTTCAATGCGCTGCGGGCGTCGTCCAGTTGCACCAGCGTGGCGTGGCGGGCGCCGAGGGCGTCGCGGTTCTCGATGGCGGTGAGGATCGCCCTGTGCCGCGGCATCGCCAGCTCGTGGAGGTTGGGCCGTTGGTTGGAATGCTTGAGCGCTTCGGCGATGGCCACCGACAACATGTTGCACAAGTTGGCGAGCAGGTCGTTGTGGGTGGCGTCGGCGATGCGGCTGTGGAAGTCCAAGTCCGGTTGCAGCAGGGCTTCGGGCGTCGGGGCGGCGTCCATGCGTTCATAGGCTTCGCGAATGGCCGCGATGTCGGCGTCGGTGGCGAACTGCGCGGCCAGGGCGGCGGCAGCGGGTTCGATGATGCTGCGCACGCTGGTCAGCAGGCCGAAGAACTCATTCTGCGGGCTGCTTTGCATCAACCAGTGCAACACGTCCGGGTCGAGCATGTGCCATTCGCGCCGGGCCTTGACCACCGTGCCCACCCGCGGGCGTGAATACACCAGGCCCTTGGCGACCAGCACCCGGGTGGCCTCGCGCAGCACCGGACGGCTCACGGCGTATTCCTCGCACAGCAAGGCTTCGGCCGGCAGTTTGTCGTCTGGCTTGAAGCGCCCGGAAACGATCTGCATGCCCAGTTCCTGGACGATGCGCGCGTGCATGCTTTTGCGGTCGGAAGGTTTGCGGTAATCCATGGACGCGAAGCGATCCTGTGCGGGAGGGGTGCTGCGCATGATAGCAGGCGCGGCGTAGGCGGGTCGCTAGTGCGAACTTGAATCCACTGAGGATTAGAACTGTGGGAGCGGGCTTGCTCGCGAAGGCGGCGTGTCAGTCGATATTGATGTTGACGGTGCCGCGGTCTTCGCGAGCAAGCCCGCTCCCACAAGGATTTCTGGCGGACGGGATTTCCGGACCGCCTCAAAATCACTGTGGGAGTAGTCAATGTTGGATCAATGAGAGTGCCGTGGCACTTCCGCCCCGCGGCAGCCGACCAGGAAGTCGAAGTCGCAGCCTTGGTCCGCTTGCAGCACATGGTCGATGTACAACTGGCGATAGCCACCCACCAGCAATTGTTGGGGCGGGGCGAGATCGGCCAGGCGGGCGGCGAGTTCGGCGTCGGGAATGTCCAGGTGCAGGCGACCGCTGGCGCAATCCAGTTCGATGAAATCACCTTCCTTCACCGCCGCCAGCGGGCCACCGGCGGCCGCTTCCGGCGCCACGTGCAACACCACGGTGCCGTAGGCGGTGCCACTCATGCGGGCATCGGAAATGCGCACCATGTCGGTAACGCCCTGGGCCAGCAGCTTGGCCGGCAAGCCCATGTTGCCCACCTCGGCCATGCCCGGATAACCCTTGGGCCCGCAGTTCTTCATCACCAGGATCGAGCTGGCGTCCACGTCCAGTTCCGGGTCGTTGATCCGCGCTTTGTATTCGTCGAAGTTTTCGAACACCACCGCCCGGCCGCGGTGTTGCATCAGCTCAGGCGTGGCGGCGGAAGGCTTGAGCACCGCCCCCAGTGGCGCCAGGTTGCCGCGTAGCACGCAGATGCCGCCGTCGGCGCGGATCGGGTTGTCCAGGGTGCGGATGACTTCGTCCTGGCCATAGATCGGCGCGTCCTTGGTGTTTTCGCCGAGGCTCTTGCCGTTGACCGTCAGGGCGTCGGGGTGGGGGATCAGGTTCGCTTCGCCGAGGCGGCGCAGCACGGCGGGCAGGCCGCCGGCGTAGTAGAACTCTTCCATCAGGAAGCGCCCGGACGGTTGCAGGTCGACGATGGTCGGCATGCCGCGACCGATGCGGGTCCAGTCGTCCAGCTCCAGTTGCACGCCGATGCGCCCAGCGATGGCCTTGAGGTGGATCACCGCGTTGGTGGAACCGCCGATGGCCGCGTTGACGCGGATGGCGTTTTCAAAGGCTTCCTTGGTCAGGATCTTCGACAGCCGCAGATCTTCGCGGACCATCTCCACGGCGCGCATGCCGGACATGTGGGCCAGCACGTAGCGGCGTGCGTCCACCGCCGGAATCGCAGCGTTGTGCGGCAGCGAGGTACCGAGGGCTTCGGCCATGCAGGCCATGGTCGAGGCCGTGCCCATGGTGTTGCAGGTGCCGGCCGAGCGGGACATGCCGCCCTCGGCCGCGAGGAAGTCATCGAGGGTGATGGTGCCGGCCTTGACCTGTTCGCTCAACTGCCAGACCACGGTGCCCGAACCGATGTCCTGGCCCTTGTGCTTGCCGTTGAGCATCGGTCCGCCGGTGACGACGATGGCGGGTACATCGCAACTGGCGGCGCCCATCAGCAGGGCGGGGGTGGTCTTGTCGCAACCGGTGAGCAGCACCACGCCGTCAATCGGGTTGCCGCGGATCGCCTCTTCCACGTCCATGCTCGCCAGGTTGCGGGTCAGCATGGCGGTGGGGCGCAGGTTCGATTCGCCGTTGGAGAACACCGGGAATTCCACCGGGAAGCCCCCGGCCTCGATCACGCCGCGTTTGACATGCTCGGCAATCTGCCGGAAGTGCGCGTTGCACGGTGTCAGCTCCGACCAGGTGTTGCAGATGCCGATGATCGGCTTGCCATGGAACTGATGGTCGGCGATGCCCTGATTTTTCATCCAGCTGCGGTACATGAAGCCGTTTTTGTCGGCGGTGCCAAACCATTGGGCCGAGCGCAGGGAGGGTTTCTTATCAGACATGATCGATTCTCTTATTGTATGACTATATTGTTCGAACTGAAGCGTAACATAAGCGCAATTTGCGCCGTTTGGAAGTGTTGTTGGGTAAATAGTATTACTATATAGTCCGGTTCAACGGAGGGATTGTCCTGGCGGTCGTGCGCGAGAGAAATCCCCCGAGTTCTATAACAACAACAATTGGAGAACGGTCCCATGAGCCAGGAACTGCGGCTTATTCGTCGCATCACGCTGAAACTGATTCCCTTCCTGATCCTGCTGTACCTGATCGCCTACGTGGACCGCTCCGCCGTAGGTTTTGCCAAGCTGCACATGGGCGCCGACCTGGGCATCGGCGACGCCGCCTACGGCCTGGGCGCGGGGCTGTTTTTCATCGGCTACTTCCTGCTGGAAATCCCGAGCAACCTGATGCTCGAACGCTTCGGCGCGCGCCGCTGGTTCGCCCGGATCATGATCACCTGGGGCGCCATCACCATTGGCATGGCGTTCGTGCAGGGGCCCAACAGCTTCTATGTGATGCGCTTCCTGCTCGGGGCCGCCGAAGCTGGCTTCTTCCCCGGCGTGCTGTACTACATCACCCAGTGGTTCCCGGTGCGCCATCGCGGCAAGATCCTGGGCCTGTTCATTCTTTCCCAACCCATTGCCATGATGATCACCGGCCCCGTGTCCGGCGGCTTGCTGGGCATGGACGGGGTCCTGGGCCTGCATGGCTGGCAGTGGTTGTTCATCGTCATCGGTCTGCCGGCGGTGCTGTTGACCTGGCCGGTGCTGCGCTACCTGCCCGACGGCCCGCAACAGGTCAAGTGGATGGACCAGGCGGAGAAGGACTGGCTGACCGGCGAGCTGAAGAAGGATTTGCAGGCATACGGCCAGACCCGTCACGGCAACCCGCTGCACGCCCTGAAGGACAAGCGGGTCTTGCTGCTGGCGCTGTTCTACCTGCCGGTGACCCTGAGCATCTACGGCTTGGGTCTGTGGCTGCCAACGCTGATCAAGCAGTTCGGTGGCAGTGACCTGGTGACCGGTTTCGTGTCGTCGGTGCCGTACATCTTCGGCATCCTCGGCTTGCTGATCATCCCGCGCAGCTCCGACCGCCTGAATGATCGCTACGGTCACCTGGCGGTGCTCTATGTCCTGGGTGCCATGGGCCTGTTCCTCAGTGCCTGGCTGTCGGTTCCGGTGTTGCAACTGGCGGCGTTGTGCCTGGTGGCGTTCGCGCTGTTTTCCTGCACGGCGGTGTTCTGGACATTGCCGGGGCGCTTCTTCGCCGGCGCCAGTGCGGCGGCGGGCATTGCGTTGATCAACTCGGTGGGCAACCTGGGCGGCTACATCGGGCCGTTCGTGATCGGTGCGCTGAAGGAGTACACCGGCAGCCTGGCGTCGGGGTTGTATTTCCTGTCGTGCGTGATGGTGTTCGGCCTGGTGCTGACGGGCGTGGTCTATCGCCTGCTCGAACGCAAGCACGTGCTGCCGGCGGACCAGTTCGCGGCCAGTGCCCGGGGGGCGACGCGTACTTGAGGTCACTGCGATCGCCTGTGGGAGCGCGTTTTTGTGGCGAGGGAGCTTGCTCCCGCTGGGGTGCGAAGCGCCCCCTAATATCAGGCATCGAGTTTATTCAGGCAAAACATAATCGCCTGTTTTGCGACTGCTACGCAGTCGAGCGGGAGCAAGCTCCCTCGCCACACAAGCTGGCAAGGGGGCTGACCGTTTCACTGCATATTCACGTTTTGTTTCACAGGAGAAAACCATGCGTTTAGTTCAGTTCGAATTGCCCAACGGCGAGCGCCGCGTCGGTGTGGTCGACGGCGACCAGGTGCGCGAAGTGCACAGTGCGACGAGCGTGCGCGAGCTGGCGCTGGCGGCCATCAAGGCGGGCGTGAAGCTTGAGCAACAGGTCAATGGCCTGGGCCTGGGGGCCGGTCACGACTACGCGCGGTTGCTCGCCGAGCTGCGCATCCTGCCGCCACTGGATCACCCGGACCCGGCGCACCTGCTGGTCAGCGGCACCGGCCTGACCCACCTGGGCAGCGCGTCGGCGCGGGACAAGATGCACCAGCAGGCCGGCGACGAAGCGGCCATGACCGACACCATGCGCATCTTCAAGTGGGGCGTGGAGGGCGGTAAGCCCGCGTCGGGACAGGCGGGCGTGCAACCGGAATGGTTCTACAAGGGCGACGGTAGCATCGTGGTCCGCCCGGGCCAGCCGTTCCCCTTGCCACCGTTCGCCGAGGATGCCGGCGAGGAGCCGGAAATCAGCGGCCTGTATGTCATCGGTTTCGACGGCAAGCCTTACCGGGTGGGCTTCGCGGTGGGCAACGAATTCTCCGACCACGTGATGGAACGCAAGAATTACCTGTACCTGGCCCATTCGAAATTGCGCAGTTGCAGTTTTGGTCCGGAACTTCGCCTTGGTGAATTGCCTCAACATCTGTCCGGGAGCAGTCGTATCCTGCGCAATGGCGAAGTGCTGTGGCAGAACGAGTTCCTCAGTGGCGAGGCGAACATGTGCCATAGCCTCGAAAACCTGGAGTTCCACCATTTCAAGTACAGTCAGTTCCTGCGTCCGGGGGACGTCCACGTTCATTTCTTCGGCACCGCGACCCTGTCGTTCGCCGATGGCATCCGCACCCAGCCGGGGGACGTGTTCGAGATCAGCCAGGCCGAATTCGGCGCGCCGCTGGTCAATGGCATCGCCCCGGTGGACGCGGTGTTCACCCCAGGCACTATCGGCACACTCTAAAAGGAGACTTGCATGAACCAGATCCTTGGCCACAACTACATCGGTGGCGCGCGCAGCGCGGCCGGCCAGACGCGTTTGCAGAGTTTCGATGCCAGCAGCGGCGAAGCCTTGCCGGGTGAGTTCGTCCAGGCCACGGCCGAAGAAGTCGATGCCGCCGCCAAGGCCGCGGCCGCTGCGTATCCGGCATACCGCAGCCTGAGCGCCGCGCGCCGCGCGGAATTTCTC
Organism: Pseudomonas chlororaphis; assembly: GCA_001023535.1. NCBI lineage: Bacteria > Pseudomonadati > Pseudomonadota > Gammaproteobacteria > Pseudomonadales > Pseudomonadaceae > Pseudomonas > Pseudomonas chlororaphis. The sequence goes on along the minus strand of CP011020.1, from coordinate 5,212,810 downwards.
GACGCCATCGCCGATGAGCTGGACGCCCTGGGCGATGAGTTCGTGGCCGTGGTCTGCCGTGAAACCGCCTTGCCCGCGGCCCGCATCCAGGGCGAACGCGGTCGCACCAGCGGCCAGATGCGCCTGTTCGCCAAGGTCCTGCGCCGGGGCGATTTCTATGGCGCGCGGATCGACCGCGCGTTGCCGGAGCGCACGCCGCTGCCGCGTCCGGACCTGCGTCAGTACCGCATCGGCCTCGGCCCGGTGGCGGTGTTCGGCGCGAGCAATTTCCCCCTGGCGTTTTCCACTGCCGGTGGCGACACCGCCGCTGCCCTGGCCGCCGGTTGCCCGGTGGTGTTCAAGGCCCACAGCGGGCACATGGCAACGGCCGAATGGGTGGCTGACGCGATCATCCGCGCGGCGGAAAAAACCGCCATGCCGGCGGGTGTGTTCAACATGATCTACGGCGGTGGCGTCGGTGAGTGGCTGGTCAAGCACCCGGCCATCCAGGCAGTGGGCTTCACCGGTTCTCTCAAGGGCGGACGCGCGCTGTGCGACATGGCGGCGGCGCGGCCCCAGCCGATCCCGGTGTTTGCCGAAATGTCGAGCATCAACCCGGTGATCGTCCTGCCCCAGGCCTTGGCAACCCGCGCCGACAGCGTGGCCCGTGACCTCACGGCCTCGGTGGTGATGGGCTGCGGTCAGTTCTGTACCAACCCGGGCCTGGTAATCGGCATCCGTTCAGCGCAATTCACCGCGTTCACCCAGCAAGTGGCGGCGCTGATCGGTGACCAGGCGCCGCAAACCATGCTCAACGCCGGGACCCTGCAAAGCTATGGCAAAGGCTTGCAGAAGTTGCTCGCCCACCCAGGCATCGAGCACTTGGCCGGGCGCGCGCAGCAGGGCAACCAGGCCCAGCCGCAGTTGTTCAAGGCCGACGCCAGCCTGCTGATCAACGGTGACGAGGCGTTGCAGGAAGAAGTGTTCGGCCCGACGACCGTGTTCGTTGAAGTGGCCGATCAGGCACAACTCACCGCAGCGCTCAATGGCCTGCACGGCCAACTGACCGCGACGATCATTGGCGAGCCGACGGACTTCGAACAGTTCGGCGAATTGACCCCATTGCTGGAGCAGAAGGTCGGGCGCATCTTGCTCAACGGTTATCCGACCGGGGTGGAAGTGTGCGATTCGATGGTCCACGGCGGGCCGTATCCGGCGACGTCCGATGCACGCGGCACTTCGGTGGGCACGCTGGCGATCGATCGTTTCCTGCGGCCGGTGTGCTTCCAGAATTACCCCGACAGCCTGCTGCCGGAACCGTTGAAGAACGCCAACCCGCTGGGCATCCTGCGGTTGGTGGACGGGGTGCCGGGGCGCGAGGCGCTCTGAGGATCGCGGTGGGGCCGTGGCTTTGATGTTGAATGGGCCGGCCTCTTCGCGGGCAAGCCCGCTCCCACAGGGGATCTTTTTGAATACAGCGTTTGTGTTCGCTGGAAATCCAACTGTGGGAGCGGGCTTGCCCGCGAAGAGGCCAGCCCTGCCAACGACGCTTCTGAAGTGATGGCCACGGCCCACTCGCCCATTGGGCTATCATGTCCACTTCCCCAATGAATGACTGATGCCCATGACTGCCGTAACTGACACTCTGCTCGATGCCCTTCACAAATGCGACATGCTGATCATCGACGGGCTGCATGCATTCGATTTCTCCCTCGACGAGCAGGACCAGTTGCACGTCGAGTGCATGAACGGCCGTACCCTCGAACATTGGCGCTTTACCCCGGCGCAGATGCAGGCCGCGACCTTCGACCCGGCCCGCAAGCACTGGATCATCACCAGCGATTCGGGTGACCACCACTTGGAATGCGTGGAAGCGACCAGCGGCCACGACGATGAGGACGACGAACATGAAGATGCGTAGTCTCTGGCCACTGTTGATGGCTGGCAGCGTGGGAGCCATGGGTGTGCAAGCCGCGACCGATGAGCATTACCCGCTGTTGGTGGGTTCCTACACCGCCGGCCAGAGTCAAGGCATCTATCGCCTGCAATTCGACAGCCGCACCGGTCAGCTCGATCCCAAGCCCTTGCAAGTGGTCAAGACCGACAACCCTTCCTGGCTGACCCTGTCGCCGGACATGACCCGGCTGTTCGCGGTCAACGAAAACGGACCGGGACAGAAAGACCCGGTGGGCAAGGTGAGTAGCTACGCCATCGATCCCAAGAGCCATGAGCTGAGCCTGATCAACCAGGTGCAATCCTTGGGCAATGAGCCGACCCATTCCAGCCTCAGCGGCGATGGCCGGCATCTGCTGGTGAGCAACTATTCGGTCGTGGAGGATCCGGGCGGCACCCTGGCGGTGCTGCCGGTCGGCGCCGATGGCAAGCTGGCGCCGGTGGTGCAGTTGAGCAGCCATCAGCCGAGTCGAGTCAACCCCGAGCGGCAGATGTCGGCCCACGTTCACTCGGCGGTGTCGTCACCTGACGGCAAGTATGTGTTCGCCAACGACCTGGGGGCGGACAAGGTGTTCATCTACCGCTACGACCCCAAGGCCAATCCTGAGTTGCCACTGACGCCAGCGGATCCGGCGTTTGTGCAGTTGCCACCCGGCAGCGGGCCACGGCACCTGTTGTTCAGCGGTGATGGCAAGCACGCCTGGCTGACCATGGAGATGACCGCGCAAGTGGCGGTGTTCGACTATCAGGACGGGCGCCTGGCCCAGCGACAACTGGTGGACCTGGCGGCCGGCAAGCCCCAGGCAGGTAAAGCAGCGGCGGGGCTGCATGCGTCCAGGGACGGCAAGTTCCTTTACGTCAGCAATCGCGGCACCACCAACGAGGTGCTGGTGTTCGCCATCGACCCGGCGGCGGGGACGCTCAAGGAGCTGCAACGCCGTTCCGTGGAAGGCGATCACCCTCGCGAGTTCAGCCTCGACCCGAGCGAGAAGTTCTTGCTGGTGGCCAACCAGAAGAGCAACCAGATAGTCGTGATCGAGCGTGATCCCAAGACCGGCCTGCTGGGTAAAACCGTGCAGAAACTGGCGATGGATGCCCCCAGCGACCTGAAGTTCATCTTGCGGCAATAGACCGCAGGCCCCGATTTTCGGGGCCTGCGTGGTTGTATCAACGGGACTGATATTCGCTAGTAGCGCAAAGCATTTCAAAGCGGGACGCCTCGGCGCGTAAGTTTGCTTCACGGCCCAACCGGGCAGACAAGCCAACTGAATCCGAGGACTACCGCCATGAACTTCAATCTCTTCTCCGTCATCGCCGCTTCCGCCATCTCGGCCACTGTCGCGCTGCCTGCCAGTGCCAGTGTCGAAATCAGCGAGAAAAGAAACCACACCCAGAGCTACACCCAGAAGTACTTGCAACAAAGCGCCAATTTCTACGCCGCGCTGGACCACAAGGCCCAACACTGAGCGACCCTGCTGCAACTGAAGCCTGCGATCTTTTCGTCTTTCAAAAAGAGAAAAGATCGCAGGCTTCGTCGTTTTCGGGGTTCGCCGGAAATCCTGCTGTAATATCACTTGGCCATGTGTTTAAATTTGACGCTGACAAATTGACTCCTTTGCCGATAAGGATCGACACCATGGCGATGCGTCTGGCAGTGATGCTGCTGTTCCTCTATTCCACCCCGATCGTCTCCGCAGCCCAGCCGGTTCCCGGCGAACTGGAAGTGGCGCGGGAGCGATTACTGAGTTTGTTGAGCGATTGACCTAGGATCGAACGCGACCGCTGTTGTGGCGAGGGAGCTTGCTCCCGCTGGGCTGCGCAGCAGACCTTTCTTTGCGATTGCTGCGCAATCGAGCGGGAGCAAGCTCCCTCGCCACAGGGGTGATGTGCGGGCTGTTAGTCACTTCGCCATGATTGCCACGAACAGCTCCGACTCCAGAAACCGTTGCAGCCATCGTTGCAGATGAGGGTAGGGCGCCTGGGCGAACCATTCGCGGTCGACGTGGGCGAACTGGCGTATGAAGGGCATCAAGGCCACGTCGGCCAGGCTCTGGTGAGGCGCGACCAGAAACGGCCGGGTTTCAAGCAACGCTTCTAACGTGCGTAGAAACCCCTCACCCTCGGTTCGATAGTGTTCCACCGGATGCTGCGGATGACGTTCGGGGTACTTGTAGCGATTCAGGTGCTGCTTGAACTCCTGATCGTTTTCCTCGATCAACGCCGCCGTCGCCGCTTGACCAACGGGATCGCCCAGCAACCGCCAGTCCTGCGGATCATGCTGGGCCAGGGCCCAGTTCATGATCTCCAGGCTTTCATCGATTACCCGGCCATCGGCCCACAGCACCGGCACCGTGCCTTTGCTGGAAAGCGCGAGCATCTCGGCCGGCTTGGCCTTCAGGCTGACTTCGACGATCTCCAGTTCCACCGCGGCGTAGCGCAGGGCCATGCGCGCCCGCATGGCGTAAGGGCAGCGCCGGAAGGAATAAAGCGTGGCGTGGCTCATTTCACCTCCACCGTGCTCAAGCCGTTGCCCTGGCGACGCACCTGGATCTGCACCGGGATCCGCTCGTGCATTTCCTGCACGTGGGAAATCACCGCCACCTTGCGGCCCTGGGCCTGCAAGCCGTCGAGCGCGTCCATCGCCAGTTGCAGGGACTCGGGGTCGAGGCTGCCGAAACCTTCGTCGATGAACAGCGACTCGATCCGCAACGTGCTGGATGCCATCGAGGCCAGGCCCAGCGCGAGGGCCAGGGACACCAGGAACGTCTCGCCACCCGACAGCGAATGCACCGAGCGCAGTTCGTCGCCCATTTCCGTGTCCATCACCAGCAACCCGAGCATGCTGCCGCCGCGCTTGAGCCGGTAGCGACGGACCAGTTGCCGGAGCTGGGCGTTGGCGTGGTGCACCAAAAGGTCAAGGTTGTAGGCCTGGGCGAGCTTGCGGAAACGGTCGCCGGTGGCCGAGCCGATCAGCGCATCCAGGCGCGCCCAGCGCTGATACTCGGCATAGGCCTGCTCGATCTGTTGCGCCAGGGCCTGGTTGGCGTTCTGTCGGCGCTGGTCTTCGGCCTGTTCGGCGCGCAGTTCGGCGCAGCGTTGTTCGCTGGCGGCGAATTGACCCTGCACCTCGGCAAGGGCGTTGGCCAACTGCTCGGGCAACAGGTTGCCATTGTGCTGGGCCTGATGATTGTGCAAACGCTGCTCGCGTTCGGTGAGCAGCACACGGGCCTGTTCGATGGCCTTTTCGCTGTTGAGCAAGCGCTGGCGTAGCTGGCTGACGCCTGCCTCGTCCAACGCCAGCAAGGCCTCCAGCGCCGCGTCGTCCAGCTCGGGATGGGAGGCGCGCCATTGGGCGATGCCGGCGACCAATGCCTGCTGCTCGGCTTCCAAGGCTTGCACCTGTTCCTGCCGGGCCTTGAGCTCGGCTGCCCGTTGCACCAAGGCGTTACGCAGTGCCTGTAGCTGTTGACCGGCGGAGGCCTCGGCGGTGCGCGCCTGCTCCAGGGCCTGGTCAAGTCGCTGCTGCCAGTGTTCGGCGCTGGCGTGTTCGCCCAGCAGTTGCGCGAGCCTCTGCTGGCAGGCCTGCTGCTGTTCGGCCAGGGCCTGGAACTGCTGTTGCGCCGACTCCAACTGCTGCACGCGGGTCTGCTGGCGGTCCTGTTCTTTTTCCAGGGTCTGCTGGCGATTGAGCTGTTCGGCGAGTTCGTCGCGCTGCTGCTCCAATTGCGCCAGGCGCTGGGCAATCTGCTGGTCGAGTTGCAGGAACGTCGCGGCGGGCTCGGTGCGCAAGGCCTGCAAGGTATCAGCCGGCAACAATGCGCTGAAATGGCCCAGCTCGTCGTCCAGGCGCTGGCGATCACGGGCCAGTTCCTGTTGCTGGTTGCTCAGGTGCTGGGCCGCCTGCTGGTTCGCCGTTTCGGCTTGGCGCAGCTGCTGCGCCAAGCGCGCGGCGTCTTGTTGCAAGGTCAGCAGGGCGGTTTGCCGTTGCTCGTCCTGTTGGATGAGTTGGTTCAACTGGCTGTCTTGCTGGGTCAGCCAGGCGTCGCGCCGGTCGGGATCCTGGGCCAGCAGTTGCGCCGACAGGGGATGGGCCTCCAGGCTCGGGGCCAGGCTTTGCTGCTGGCTGGCCAGGTGTTCGTGCTGTTGTTTGAGTTCCTTGAGCTGGGCGATGACGCCGCTGTACTGCGCGCGCAAGTCGATGACTTTTTCATTGAGTGCTTCGACGGCCTTGCGCGCGTTGGCTTGCTCGCTTTCATCGTGACGCCCGAGGCTTTCCAGCAGGGCCTCGGGTTGATGGTAGGGATGCTCGACGCTGCCGCAGACCGGGCACGGTTGATCGTCCTGCAACTGCGCGCGCAGTTGCTCGACGCTCTCGCTGCGGGCCAGGCGCTGCCGTTCCAGCAATTCGCGGGTCACGGTCAGGGCCTGCTCGGCCAGCGCCAGTTCGGCCTTGGCTTCGCCGCCTTCACGCACCAGGCGGTCACGGGTCTGCAACGCCTGTTGCTGGCGCTGTTCGAGGTCGGCGCCGCGCTTGTCCAGGTCTTGCTGGCTGGCCCACAGTCGCGCCAGTGCTTCGAATGCGCGCAGTTGCTTGCGGTTGTCCTGCAGCAGGTTGCCAAGCAACTGGATCTGTTCGGCGACCGCTTCCGGTTCAGCGCCGGCTTCCTTGTAGAGCACGTCGAGCGCCTGGCGCAGGGACGTCAGCGCCTGGGCCGCGTCGCTGGCGTTTTGTTCCAGCGTGGCGAGTTCGGCCTGGCCCTGGTTCAGGCGATTGCCGATCAGCATCAGTTGTTGGAGGCGATCGCGGTAGGCATTCCAGGCCTCGCTGAGGGGCGCCAGGTGGCTGCTCTGTTCGAGCTCGCCGCTGATGCGTTGCAGGCGTTCGGCCAACTGCTTTTGCTGGTCGAGCAGCGTATCGATGGTTTTCTGGCCTTCGGTGCAGGCCTGTTGCGCCTGCTCCTGGCGCTCGGCGGCTTGGCTTGCCTCTTTTGCGAGGTGGGCCAGGGTGTTTTGTTCTTCAAAGGCCTGGCGCAGCAACGGTGCCGTGTCGCTGCTTTGTTGCCGGGCCAGGACCAGGGCCTGCTGTGCATCCTCCAGGCCTTTGTCCAGCACCACCTGTTGGGCCTGCAAGTCGATTTGCTGCTGGCCGAGCTGCTGGACCTGCGCCGTCAGGGGCTCCAGCTGCCGAGCCAATTCCGCCTGGCGGATGAATTGATGGCGCTGGGGAGCCAGTTGCTCCAGGCGCGTCAGCTTCAGGCGTTCCTCTGCCAGGGCGTTCCCATCGGCCTGGGCCTGTTGCAATTGCTCGGCGGCGTGGGCGTGTTCATCCTGCAGTTGGCGCAGGTCCTTGAGCCAGGTGTGCTGCAACTCCAGTTGCTTGAGTTGGGCCTGCTGGGCTTTGAGCTGTTGCTGGGCGTCGTTGAAGCGCTGGTCCAGCTCGGCCCGGGCCTCGGGTGCCAGCGGGGTGACGCCGGTGGCCTGGTCTTGCAACTGCCGGTGAGTTTCCTTGGCCTGCTTGGCCTTGTCGAAGGCGCGACGTCCCAAGCGAGTGTACAGGGCGGTGTCGGTGAGTTTTTCCAGCAGCTCGCTGCGGTCGTTGTCATCGGCCTTGAGAAACGCGCTGAACTCGCTCTGGGCCAGCAACACGGCGCGGGTGAACTGCTCGAAGTTCAGGCCCAGGACGGCTTCGAGCCGCGTCTTGTACTCGCCTTTCTGGCTGGCCAGCAATTGATCGTTGTCCAGGTCCCGCAGGCTCTGGCGGCTGGCCTGCAACTTGCCGCCGGCCTTTTCCCGGGCGCGATTGGCTTCCCAGCGGGCGCGATAGCGGCGACCGTCGATGCCGCGAAAGTCCACCTCGGCATAGCCCTCGCCGGTGCCACGGCGCAACAGCGTGCGCGGGTCGCCCGTGGCAATCTCGCCGTCGGCGTCCGGCACCTTGGCATCGCGTGCGGTGTTGTTGAGGCGCGGCACCGCGCCGAACAGCGCCAGGCACAAAGCGTCGAGCAAGGTGCTCTTGCCGGCGCCCGTGGGGCCGGTGATGGCGAACAGGCCGGCGCTGGCCAGCGGTTCGGCGGTGAAATCGATTTCGAAAGGCCCGGCCAGGGAGGCCAGGTTCTTGAGGCGGATCGCGAGGATCTTCATGGCTGCTCGTCCTCCAACTGCACGTCTTGCAAGAGCACGGCGAAATCCTTGAGGGTCTGTTCGTCCACTTCGTTGCCATAGGTGTCCTGCCAGGCGCGGCTGAACAGTTCCTCGGGGCTCAGTTGATCCAGTTCGATCAACGCGGCGTCCTCGTCGGTGCGCCCGCTGTCGCCTTGGCCGGCGTATTCGGCGGCGATGCGCACCAGACGCACGGCCTTGCCTTGCAGCGCGGTTTCCACCTGATGGCGCAGGTCCGGTTGCGGCTCGTCGAGGCGCACCCGCACCTCCAGCCAGGGTTGACGCTGGACGTCGGCCAGCAGGTCGACGTCGGGCAGTTCCTTGAGTTGCACCAGGAGGTCGGCCAGCGGCGCCGGGCCCAGCCGTTGCAGATTGACGGCCCGGGGGATCAGCCGGGGCTCGACCTTGGCCAGGGTGTCGCCGTCCAGGGTGATGTCGAGTATCTGGTGCTGATAGCCGATCTCGGAGAATGACAGCGGGATCGGCGAACCGCTATAGCGAATGCGTTCTTCACCGTTGACCTTCTGCGGCTTGTGCAGGTGGCCAAGGGCAACGTAGCTGATGCTCGGGCCGAACAGGCTGGCGGGCAGCGCTTCGGCATTGCCGATGATCAGGCTGCGCTCGGAGTCCTCGGACACCGAGCCGCCGGCCATGTGCGCATGGCTGACGGCGATCAGTGCCTGGCCTTTCTTGCGCTTGCCATTGGCGGCGGCGATCAGCCACTCATGGACCTGGCCGATGCCTCGCAGGTAATCGTCGCCCAAGTGCGCGCCGGTGACTTCGGCGGGGCGCAGGAAGGGCAGGGCCAGGCACCACGCCTTGACCTTGCCCTTGGCGTCGGGCAGCGGCAGGAGCAGGCGTTCGACGTCCAACTGGCCGTCGTCCAGCCACAGCACCCGGCCCAAGGCATGGGTGCGCAGGCGCCGCATCAGGGGCGCGGGCAGTTCGATCCGCGAGCCGGAATCGTGGTTGCCGGCGATCATCACGATGGTCAGGTTGGGGTTTTGTTCGTGGGCGCTGACGATGAAGTCGTACAGGCGCTCCTGGGCTTTGACCGGCGGGTTGACGGTGTCGAAAATGTCGCCGGCGACCAGCAGGGCATCGGGCTTCTCGGCGGCCAGTTGGCGCAGCAGCCATTCAAGAAAACACGCGTGCTCGAAATCGCGCTCCTGGCCGTGCAGGTTTTGCCCCAGGTGCCAGTCGGAGGTGTGGAACAGACGCAAGGCAAACTCCAGAAAAACAGGTGATGGCCGCGGGTGAAGAGGGCGGCTGGAAAAGTGCAGAGTTTACTGGGAAGAACCGATCCTGTGGCGAGGGGATTTATCCCCGCTGGGCTGCAAAGCAGCCCCAGAACAGGCGACTCAATCTGTCTGGTACACCGAGGCGTAAGTATTTAGGGCCGCTTCGCAGCCCAGCGGGGATAAATCCCCTCGCCACAAGTGTCGGGGATTATTTGGGATAAAGCGGTGGCAAGCCGCTGTCGCCCAGCAGGTCCTGGGCGCGTTCTGCGGTGGGGATGGTGCGGATGGCGCGCCACAGGTCGTCGCCTTGCCAGTGTTGGCCAGTTTCGCTGTAGAGGGCGCCGTTGAGGCCGTCGAGGGCATCGGACAGCGGCACGAAGCGCGCGGCCATGTCGGCCAGGGTTTCCGGTTGCTGGCGGGCCCAGGCATCCAGGGCCTGGCGGGTGGCATGGGGGTCGTTGGCCAGGCAGGTGCGCTTGAGGTCGTCCAGCAACGTGCGCGGGCTGGGTCCGGCCTGGGCCGAGCGCAGGACCGCCGGCTGCGAGCGTGCCCGCCACCACAGGCCGAAACCGAGCAGGGTCGTGCAGGCCAGGATAAAAGTCCCCAGTTGCCAGTACCACAGCGTTTCGCTGTCGACGGTGGTCACCACCTGCGGGGCTCCCGGCGGGGTATCGACCATCAGACTCGGGTTGTTCGCCACCTGCAGGGTGCGCGCCGGGAGGCTGGTGCGATCCAGGTGGTCTTCCAGGGTGTTCCACCAGACCACTTCCACCGGCGGCAGCTCGATGGTGCCGCTGCGGTTGGGCACCAGCGCCTCGCGATCCTCGCGGCTGCCCACCAGGCCACGCTCGCTGCTGCGGCTGCTGAGCACCGGTTGGTCGGGGTAGCGTCGCAGGCCGTTGATCTCGGTGGCCGGCAGCGGTGGCAGTTGGGCGCTGGCCAGGCCTTCGGCTTCGAGGGTCAGGCTGCGGGTGAGGGAGTCGCCGACCTGGCTGTGGGTCGGCTCCGGGCTCCAGCTCTCGCTCAACGACAGGCTGCGGGCCGGCAGCCAGGGCACATCGGCCGGGTAGCTGGCCGGCTTGGGGTTGACGGTCAGCACCAGTTGCTCGGAGCTGACGTGCATCAACTGGCCGGGTTTCGGGCCCGTCGGCGCGGCGCCCTGGGCCACCGGTTCCACCAGGGTGGCGCTGAAGGTCTGGGCCGGAATCGTCAGTTCGCCACTGCGTTGCGGGTAGATGCCGTAGCGCAGCTCAATGACACCGTGGCGCACGTCGTTGATGACTTTTTCATAGGTGCGCGACTCGCCCAGTTGTTCGGTGCGGGCGTCGGGAATGTGCAGCGGCGTCAGGCTGCTGTCGTCGTACAGCGACACCGAATGGTAGATGCGCAGGGTCAGGATCGCCTGGGCCTGCACATACACCTTGTTCTGGTCGAGGCTGGCCTCGATGAACACCGGCGCAAGGGTGCCGGATGCGTTGCGGGTCTCGCTTTCGATCACTTGCAGGGTGATGGGCTGGCTGGTCACTTCGCCCAGTTGCAACGGGGGAATGATCACGGTGCCGCTTTCGCGCGGCAGCAGGGTCACGATCCAGCGGGTGGTGGCGCGGTTCTCTCCGTCGAGGGTGGTCAACTGGTTGACCTGCCGGGTGCCGCGCACCTCGAACAGCGCCTGGAGCGGGGCCAGGTCGGGCTTACCGAACAACGTGGCATCATTGGATTCCAGGGTCAGTTCCACCGTTTCGCCGGAGTTCAGCCGACTGCGGTCCACGCTGGCCGTCAGCTGTGCGGCCTGGGTTGGGCACACCCAGAACAGCAGGACGAGAAGGTAGGCGGTGAAGCGGGTCATGGGGTTTTTCCCTGGGCCTGATGGCTTTGTTGTTCGTACCAGAATTTACGCCTGAGCAGTTCGCCTGGATTGTCCGGGATCTGGCGCAGCCATTGCTCCAGCGCCTGGCGCTGTTCTTCTTCATTGCGCTGTCCGGCGGCGGGGCGCAACGGCGGTGTGGTGGTCTGCTCGTCGGGCAGTTCGCTGCCGGGCACGTCCTGGGCGCCCGAGGGCGGTGCCGGGTGCGCCTGGGGTTGCTCCTGCGGCGTCGCCGTTTCAGTCGAGGGCTGGCCCGGTTCCGAGGACTGGGCGGAAGACGTCGCGTCCGGCGCTTGCTCGGCAGGTCCCGGTTCTTCGTTTTGCGTCGGTTTCGGGGTTGGCTCTGGCGCCGCCTGCTCGTTCAACAGGCCCTGTACCAGGGTTTTGTTGGTCTGGGCGGGGCGCAGGTCCGGTTGCAACTCCAGCGCCTGCTCGTAGGCATCCACCGCGGCTTCCAGCTCGCCGCTTTTGGCCAGGGCATTACCCCGATTGTAGTGGGCGCGGGCGTCGGTGCCTTCAGCGAAGCGCCGGGCGGCTTCACTGTAATTGCCCGCTTCGTAGAGAGCGACGCCTTGCCATTGGCGGTCCTCGAAATGCGCGGCGGCCTCGGCTGGGCGTTTCTGCTTGAGCAAATGCTGGCCCTGTTGGTCGGGACGCAGCCACAAGTCCTCGAATTCGAAGGCCTGGCCGGTCTGCGGCAACACCAGCAGCAACGGCAGGCAGAACAGCCAGCCGCGCCGGCCCGCGCAGGCCGCCAGCAGCAACAGCGGCAAGAGCAGCCAGTAGCCCTGGTCGGCCCAGGCGTCCAGGCGCAGCATCTGGCCGTCCTCGCGCAGATGACGCGGGCCATCCAGCAGGCCCAGGCCGCGCAGGTCACTGTCGTCCAGGCGCGCCGGACGATAACGCCCGTCCAGTTCATTGGCGAAGGACTTGAGCCCCGCGCTGTCCAGGCGTGGCACCAGGATCGCGCCCTGGGCATCCTTGAGGTAGCTGCCATCCTCTTGGGCCACCGGCGCGCCTTCCCGGGTGCCGACGCCCAGCATCAGCCATTGCGTGGGCGAACCGTCCAAGACCTGGTGGATACCCTGGCGCTCCTGCTCGTTCAGCGACGAGGCGATCAGCAGGATCCGGCCGTGGCCGAGTTCGGCCTGGTTCAGCAGGGCCATCGCCTTGATCACCGCCAGGTCGGCGCGATGGCCGCCCTGGGGCATGATCGAGGGTTTGAGGGCCTCGAGCAGGTTAGCGCTGGTGGACAGGTCATCGGACAGAGGCACCAGCGTGTGGGCGCTGCCGGCGTAGACGATGATCGCGGTCTGGGCGTCGCTGCGGTTGTGCAGCAGGTCCAGCACCTTGCGTCGGGCCTGCTCCAGGCGCGTGGGCGGCACGTCGGTGGCGAGCATTTCCGGCGTCAGTTCCAGCACCACCACCAGCGGGTCGGCAGGCTTCTGGCTGGTCTGTTCGACCCGTGCCCAGCTTGGACCCAGCAACGCCAGTACCGTCAACAGCCAACCCAGGCCGAGGGCAATCCACGGCAGTCGGCTTTCGCGACCCTTGCCACCGCTGAGCAGCACCGAATGAAACGCGGCCGGCAGGATCATCTGCCAGCGGCCCACCCGACGCTGGCGGTGCCACAGTTGCCAGAGCAACCAGCCCAATAGCGGCAGCAGCAGGATAAAGACGGGGCGCAACCAGTGCGGCCAGAGCGCAGTCATCGACGCCTCCGCAAGCGCAGGCGCTTGAGCCGCTGGCGCCACTCGGCATGAGGGGTCGATTGGAACAGCGGCTGGTTGAACAGGCGTTGCAAGGGGTTGTCCGGCCAGCGCTCGCGGGCCACCAGCAGCATGCTCAACAGCAGTGCCACGGCCAGGGGCCAGTGATAGAGCGCCTGGGCCGGGCGGGCCTGGGTCGGTTGCTGGGTCACCGGTTCGAGCTGGTCGAGGGTGGTCTTGATCGCCAGCAACTGTTCGCCATCCTGGGCGCGGAAATAACGCCCGCCGGTGGCCTGGGCAATTTCCCGTAGCGTCGCCTCGTCGAGGTCCAGGCTCGGGTTGACGCCGAGGAATCCCGCCGTGCCGCTTTGCTCCGGGTCAGCGCCGATACCGATCGGGTAAATCTTCACTCCTTCGTCGGCCGCCAGCCGGGCGGCGGTCAGCGGGTCGATTTCCCCACCGTTGTTGGCGCCGTCGGTGACCAGGATCAGCACGCGGCTGTGGGCCGGACGCTGGCGCAGGCGCTTGAGGGCCAGGCCGATGGCATCGCCAATGGCGGTGTTCTTGCCGGCGATGCCAATGCGTGCTTCGTCGAGCCAGCGGCGCACGGTACGCCGGTCGAAGGTCAGGGGCGCTTGCAGATAGGCCTGGCTGCCGAACAGAATCAGTCCGACACGGTCACCTTCGCGGCTTTCGAGAAAATCCCCGAGCATGTGCTGGACCAGCGCGAGACGGCTGACCTCTTCGTCTTTCCACTGCATGTCAGGGAAGTCCATGGAGCCGGAAACGTCCACCGCCACCAGCAGGTCGCGGCCGCTGGCCGCGATGGGCAGCGGCTCGCCCAGCCATTGCGGACGGGCGGCGGCGATCAGCAACAGCAGCCAGAGCAGGATGAAAGGCGCTTGCTGGCGCCAGCTCGGCAGTTGCGTGCGGGCGCGACGCCCGACAAGGCCTTCGAGCTCCCCCAGGAAACTGACCTTGAGCGCCGGCTCGCCGCTGTCGGCCGCGGGCAGCAGCAGGCGCATCAGCCACGGCAGCGGCAACAGCGCGAAGATCCACGGCCAGGCGAACTCAAACATGTTTGCGAATCCAGATGTCGACTGCCTGGGTCAGGCCGGCAATGGCTTTGTCGTCCAGCTTGCATTCGGGTTTGTAGGCCCCTTCGACCAGGACCATCCAACGGGTCAGCCCGGCGGCCGGGCAGCGGTTATCCAGGAAGGCCAGCCATTGGCGGCCGTTCAGGGTGTGGCTCTGGCTGTAGGGGTAGTGGTTGCGACACAGGCGCTTGAGCAAGCCGTTGAGCTGCTGCAACCAGGCACCGGCCGGTGCGCCATCGTAGGGCTTGGGCAATAGCGCCAGTTCGGCCAGCGCGGCCAGGCGCACCGGGTCCAAGGGTTGCTCGGTGCGACTGATGGCGCGCTTGGCGGGTAGGAAACGGCGCAACTGCCACAGCCCAAGGCCCAACAGTGGCAGCAATATCAGCAGCAACCACCAGCCTGGCGCGGGTGGCCAGAAACCAATGGGGGGCGGCGCCATCAGTGGCTGCAACTGGTCCAGGCTGTTCATCGGCTGATCCCGGCCCGCTTGGGGTTCAGGTACTCGCGCAATTGCTCGACCATGTCGCCCTGGGTGCTCAGGGGCATCATCAGGATCCGCAGTTTCTGCGCCAGTAACTCCCAGCGCTCCTGGCGCGCCTCGGCCTGGGCGCGATAGGCCTGGCGCAGTTCGACATTCAGGGTGTCGAGCTCCAGTTGCGCACCGCGCTGGGCGAAGCGCAGCAAACCGGCGGCAGGCAGGGCGTGGTCCAGCGGGTCCGAGAGCGGCAGCAGCAACAGGTCGCAATGACGCGACAGCAGGCTCAGTTGCTGCTCGGCGCTGTCGGACAGCGCGCGTTCGTCGCAGATCACGATCGCCAGGCTGCCCGGGCGCAGCACTTCCCGGGCCCGACGCAGGGCAATGCCGAATGAATCGCGGTCCGGCTCGCCCTCGGGGTGCAACGACTGGTTGACCCGCACCAGGCGGTTGAGCAATTGCAACAGGCTTTGTTTACTGCGCCGGGGTTTGACCTCGTAGTGGGTGTTATTGCCGAACACCAGGCCGCCGACGCGGTCGTTGTGGCCCAGCGCGGCCCAGCCGATCAGGCTGGCGGCCTGGGCCGCGAGCACCGACTTGAACAGCAGGCCCGACCCAAAGAACAGGCGGTGGCTCTGCTCGATCATGATGAAGATCGGCCGCTCGCGCTCTTCGTGGAACAGCTTGGTATGAGGTTCCTGTGTGCGGGCGGTGACGCGCCAGTCGATGGTGCGCACATCGTCGCCGGCCTGGTAGACCCGCACCTGGTCGAAATCCACGCCGCGTCCGCGCAGCTTGGAGTGGTGCAGGCCGATCAACGGGCTGCGTTGGCCCGGGGTCGAGAACAACTGCACTTCGCGCACGCGATGACGCATCTCGATCAGCTCCGAAAGGCTGACGCGGATGCCCGGTGCGGGCGCCAGTGGGTTAGTCATGACGCCTGCTCAAGCGACAGCGACGACGTCGAGAATCCGCTGCACGACCCGGTCCTGGTCGATACCGGCGGCCTCGGCCTCGAACGACAGGATGATGCGATGGCGCAGCACGTCGAACAGCACGGCCTGGATGTCCTCGGGGCTGACAAAGTCGCGGCCGGCCAGCCAGGCGTGGGCGCGGGCGCAGCGATCCAGGGCGATGGAACCCCGTGGGCTGGCACCGTAGGCGATCCACTCGGCCATCTCCGGGTCGAACTTGGCCGGGTTGCGGGTGGCCATGATCAGTTGCACCAGGTATTCCTCCACGGCATCGGCCATGTACAGGCCGAGGATTTCCTTGCGCGCCGAGAAAATCGCCTGCTGGCTTACCCGCCGCTCGGGCTTGGCCTCACCATTGAGCGCCTCGCCCCGGGCCTGTTGCAGGATCCGGCGTTCCACCGTCGCATCCGGGAAACCGATCTTGACGTGCATCAGGAACCGGTCGAGTTGGGCCTCGGGCAACGGATAGGTGCCTTCCTGCTCGATGGGGTTCTGCGTGGCCATCACCAGGAACAGGGGTGACAGTTCATACGTACTGCGCCCAACGCTTACCTGGCGCTCGGCCATGGCTTCCAGCAAGGCGGACTGGACCTTGGCCGGGGCACGGTTGATCTCGTCCGCCAGCACCAGGTTGTGGAAGATCGGTCCTTGCTGGAAGACGAAACTGCCGGTTTCCGGGCGATAGATCTCCGTGCCGGTGATGTCGGCAGGCAGCAGGTCGGGGGTGAACTGGATGCGATGGAACTGCGCTTCGATCCCTTCGGCCAGCTCCTTGATCGCCTTGGTCTTCGCCAGCCCTGGCGCGCCTTCCACCAGCATGTGGCCGTCGGCAAGCAGGGCGATGAGCAGGCGCTCGATGAGTTTTTCCTGGCCGAGAATCTGCGTTGAAAGAAAGGTTCGCAGCGCCAAAAGCGCTTCACGATGTTCCATCGGTGACTGTTCCTGGAAAGGGTGGCCCCTGGCGTTCGGATAACGTCGGGGCTGGGGGCGTTACTTTAATGCATGGCGGGGGGTGGCGACTAACAGGATTTTGATCGGGTGTGCACAATTGTGATCGGCTTGGGAACATTGTGGGGTGGACTCGCTTGCGCTGAATACCGCCGGGACAAGCGCACTGACGCCGTGACGAGGGAGCTTGCTCCCGCTTGACCGGGCTGGCGCTCCGGTGCGAAGCACTCACAAAGTGAATGGGTGTTTATCTGGATGTAGGAGTGTTCTGTATTGGGCTACGTTGTCTTGCGCCGTTGCCTACGACTGCGCCAGAATCCGCCGGCTTGTGCGTCTGGGAGACCGGTTCTATCGTTTTCGGGTCGCTGATGAATCAGCGATCGGGTTTGGTAGCCCGGCCTCCTGACGCGCAGTCCATCGAATGCAAAGGGCTCTTCGCCCTCTGTTTTATGGTGGCCATGCGTAGGGCGTCTTCGGATGCGCCGGGTTGTCAGGTGACCGGTCTACCAACCTCCGTATGGCCATCACCCATTCGTTTGGTAGCGAGAGGAATGGCTCCAATTTCTCACCTGGAGCTTTATCTATGTTCAAAGCAACTCCAAACCCGCCGAACACCGAACCAACGTCACCGCGCCCAAAAACCAAATCCCAAAAACACGACAAAGTCACCGACCGCGTGCTCGACCATTATTTGAACCCGAAACCGGACAAACCCGAAGCGGGTCCTGCCCCCGACCAACTCTTCACCGTCAACAAAGACATCGACACCGAAAGCCTGCTCGCCAACCTCAGCGAAACCCTGGCCTCGGCCAACGTCATGGTCAATGACCTGGCCTTCGACCTGGAGGGTTCACGCCGGCACTTCCTCCTGGGCATCCAACAACTGATCGAACTGGGCAGCCTGTTGGCCAACCGTGCACTAGACAACATCGAAACCCGTCAGCCGACGTAAGTTGTAACAGCCCCAGGGACCGGGACACACCGCGGAACCTGTGGGAGCGGGCTTGCCCGCGAAGGCAATGGATCAGTTGATATTGCTGTTGGCTGACACACCGCTTTCCCGAGCAAGCTCGCTCCCACATGGGACCTGCGACATCTTCGGAATCCGAGGCTCACCCTGGAACCTGTGGGAGCGGGCTTGCCCGAAGGCAATGGATCAGTTGATATTGATGTTGACTGACACACCGCTTTCGCGAGCAAGCTCGCTCCCACATGGGACCTGTGGCACCTTCGGAATCCGAGGTTCACCCTGGAACCTGTGGGAGCGGGCTTGCCCGCGAAGGCGATGAATCAGTTGATATTGATGTTGACTGACACACCGCTTTCGCGAGCAAGCCCGCTCCCACGTGGGGCCTGTGGCATCTTCGGAATCCGAGGTTCACCCTGGAACCTGTGGGAGCGGGCTTGCCCGCGAAGGCAATGGATCAGTTGATATTGCTGTTGGCTGACACACCGCTTTCGCGAGCAAGCTCGCGATGACGGCTGGAGCTCAGCACCCTATTGCGCTAGTTCTGCATCCGAATCGCCTCCACTAGCAGCTTGACCGCCGGCCTGTCGACCAGCTCCCGCCACGGACCATCGTCCACGATTGCTCCTTCATGCATCACGATCACCCCAAGTTGCAGCCGTTGTAGGCTGTGTACGAAATAGTTTGAAATGCAGTATTGTCCACTTGGATGATCCCGTTTCTTAAAACGTTATAGGCATTATTTTGGAGGACGAATCTGCGATCTCTTATCTCTCCAGTTTTCAAGTAATAGGGCAGGTAAATAGATAAAGCAACGATGCACTATTAGAGGTGTTATGTAAAAAATAATGAGCATGGAGGATGAGAACAGTGAAAAGCTGAGGGCGTATGACCCATAGAAGCTGTATTTTTGGCTGTTGTTGGCTAGGTTGGTGGAGGTCAGATAGAACATGAATAAAATAAGCAATATATAAAGCACTGCAAGGGGAGGGATGAGCGCGTATTTTAATAGTGAATAATTTTCGTACTGTTTAGGGTCGATCCTCATTGTTTGATAAGTCTTGTAGAAGGCCAGTATGGCAAATACGGGGCCAATGCATGCAAGGTAGTTTGCGGTTACTTTTGAGCTGAAAGGGAATCGAGATGACCAAAAACCAACTTGCCCAAAGAGGTGGTTATCTATGAAGGCGGCAATGGCCAACTCTGTAGGGGTGATTGGGTAGGAAGGTAGCAGGAAGTTAATGAAGAAGATAGGGGTTGCGGCGAGGACAAACAACCAATACGGAGGTTGTATCTCTTGTGGTCGTTTCTTCATGATGCTCCTGATTTGATCGGCAGTTTATGGCATTGATGTAATCAAGATAGTGCCGAATTCAATATGGCTAAATTCGGCGCCAAGGAACTCCCGTTACTGGGGTTGGTGATCCCGAAATTCATTTAGGATTGCGTTGTTGATAATATCAACCTGGTTGGCATCGAGAATGGACGAGAGGGTGGCTGTTAATAGAGCTACCGCTACTATTCCAAGGGGATGCTGCAACTGCGGGATAAAATAGTGCTAGTACAGCAGCGAGTAACGCACCTGCTCCTGCCCATCCCAGCAATAGCGGTGAAGCGAGCACGATCAGTTTGAGCGTTATCAGGGTGATGAGCGTCGACACCAGCAGAGTGGTATGTGTCTTGTAGGCACTCCTGATCATGACCTGTATGGCATGCATGCAATCACCCCCGGTTGCCTTGTCTGTTTCATTGCGAACTCACCACCTAGCGTGTTTTCGTCGGTGATCAATGAATAGCAGCAGGGACGCTGGAAGGGCTATGGCGCCGCTTCCGATGTTGGCGTAGGCCGGGTCCGGGTTCTCGGTAGGAACAGCATCACCGCCACCAAAGCCCACTCATGATGGCCGTGATGCCGGTGACGAACCTCTAGCCTTTCCACGCTCCCGGATTCACCAGGTTCACCGGCCGCTCACCCGCCAATGCCGCCAGCAGATTCTCCACCGCACAACGCGCCATCGCTTCGCGTGTCTCATGGGTGGCCGAGCCCATGTGCGGGGTGGCGACCACGTTGTCCATCTGCAACAACGGCGAATCCGCACTCAAGGGCTCGCGCTCGAACACATCCAGCCCCGCAGCGCGGATCTGGCCGTTGCGCAGGGCGTCGATCAGTGCCGCTTCGTCCACGACTTTGCCCCGGGAGATGTTGATGAAGATGGATTCGGGGCGCATTTGCGCAAAGGCGTGTTCACCGATCAGCCCTTGGGTCTCTGCGGTCAGCGGGAGGGTCAGGCAGATGAAATCGGCTTGGCGCAGCAGGGTTTCCAACGAGCAGTAGCGGGCGTTGAAACGCTGCTCGATGGCGGGCTTGGGCGAGTGGCTGTGGTAGATAACCGGCATGCCAAAGCCGAAGTGGCCGCGTTGGGCCAAGGCTTCGCCGATGCGGCCCATGCCGATGATGCCCAGGGTCTTGCCGTGGACGTCGCTGCCGAAATGCTCGGGGCCGATGCTTTTTTGCCATTGGCCGGCGCGAATCAGGTTGGCCAGTTCCACCACGCGACGGGCCGTTGCCAGGATCAGCGCAAAGCCGGTGTCGGCGGTGGTCTCGGTCAGCACGTCGGGGGTGTTGCTCAGCAGGATCCGGCGTTCGGTCAGGTAGTCGATGTCGTAGTTGTCGACCCCTACCGAGACGCTGGCGATGGCTTGCAGATTTGGCGCCAGGTCCAGCAGCGCTGCATCCAGCTTCAGGCTCGCGCCCAACAGCCCGTGGGCGCCGGGCAGGGCATTGCGCAGTTGCGCCAGGCCCTGGGCGTCGAGGCGTTCGATGAGGGTGACATCGGCCTGCGCTTGCAAACGGGCCATCAATTGCGCCGACAGCGCCTTGTACAACACCACGTGCTTTTTCATGAGCGGATCTCGATTCAGGAATGGGCGGGCGCCGGGTGTGGCGCCACGGAGTTGGGGGTGGCGCGGTCGCTGGCGCCGGGCTTGAGGGCCAGGGTCAGCACCACCGACAGCAGCAATGCGCCGCTCATCAGCAGGAAGGACATACCCGGTGAGCCGGTGGAGCCGCTGAGGTAGCCCACCAGGTATGAGCCGCCGAAGGAGCCCAGCGCGCCCATGCTGTTGATCAGCGCCATGGCGCCGCCGGCGACGTTGGCCGGCAGGATTTCCGGAACGATGGCAAAGAACGGCCCGTAGGGCGCGTACATGCAGGCGCCGGCGATCACCAGCAGGCTGTAGGACCACCAGAAATGTTCAGGTCCCAATAGGTACGAGGCGTAGAACGCGATGGACGCCACCAGCAGCGGCGGCCAGACGAAACGCTTGCGCTTCTGGGCCTTGTCCGAGCCCCAGGACACAACGAGCATGGCGACGACGGCCGCCAGGTACGGCAGAGACGACAGCCAGCCGGCCTCGACCATGCTCATTTGCAGGCCGGCCTTGAGGATCGATGGCAGCCACAGCACGAACCCGTAGACCCCGATGCTCCAGCAGAAAAACTGCAACGCCAGGATGATCACCTTGGGTGAGCGGAAGGCCTCGGCGTAGTTCTTCACCGCCTTGATCCCGACCTGTTCGGCCGCCAGTGCGCTTTCCAGGTCCTGCTTTTGCTGGGGGCTGAGCCACTTGGCCTGGGACGGACGATCATCCGCCAGGCGCCACCAGACGAAGGCCCAGAGCACCGCCGGCAGGCCTTCGATGATGAACATCCAGCGCCAGTCGAATTGCTGCACCAGGTAGCCCGACACCACCGACATCCACAGCATGGTCACTGGGTTGCCGAGGATCAGGAAGGTATTGGCGCGCGAGCGCTCGGCGCGGGTGAACCAGTGGCACAGGTACACCAGCATGGCCGGCATGACGGCGGCTTCGACCACGCCCAGCATGAAGCGAATCACGATCAGCCAGTAGGCGTTGGAGACCACGCCGGTCAACGTCGCCAGCGACCCCCAGAGGATCAGGCTGACGAAGATCAGCTTCTTCACGCTGTGTTTCTGGGCGTAGATCGCCCCGGGCACCTGGAAGAAAAAGTAGCCGAGGAAAAACAGCGCGCCGAGCAGCGAGGACAGCCCCGGGGTGATCATCAGGTCCTTGGCCATGCCCGAGGCCGCCGCGAAGCCATAATTGGCTCGATCCAGGTAGGCCAGGCTGTAGGTGATGAACACGATGGGCATGATGTACCACCAGCGGCGGGTGGCGAGGTTGAGCGTTTGCATGTCGTTGACTCCTGAGCTTGTTGTTTTTGTTGCAGCAGGTGTGTTTGGGTGCTCTTGCGACCTCTATCGCGAGCAAGCTCGCTCCTACAGGTCTAGCGGCAACCCCTGTGGGAGCGAGCTTGCTCGCGATGGGCGTCATCAAATTCAGTCAGTAACTCATCGCGGGTCGGCAAGCCTTCCATGTCCCCCCGACTCTGTACCGCGCGGCTGCCAATCCAGTTGGCGCGCTGTACCGCCTCGGTGATCCCGCGGCTTTCCAGCAGGGCACTGATCAGGCCGACGGCGAACCCGTCCCCGGCGCCTACCGTGTCCACCACCCGGGCAACCGGCACGCCGGCGACGAAGCCCTGGTCCAGCCGCGTGCAGTAGTAGGCGCCTTGGGCGCCGAGCTTGATCACCACGGCCTCGGCGCCCTGGTCCAGGTAGAAGGCGGCGATGTCGGCCGGGTCGTCGAAGCCGGTCAGCAAGCGGCCTTCGCCGAGGCCCGGCAAGACCCAGTGGGCGAGGGCGGCGAGGCGGTTGACCTCGCGGATCATCAACGACTCGCTGGCCCACAGGCTGGGCCGCAGATTGGGGTCGAAGGACAGGCTGCGACCGGCCTCGCGCATGCAGTTCATCAATTCAAGGGACATCTCGCGGGCCGTGGCCGACAGCGCCGGCACAATCCCGGTGGCATGCAAGTGCCGGGCACCCAGCAGGGTGGGGGCGATGGCCTCGGGCGACAGGTGGCTGGCCGCCGAGCCACGACGGAAATACTCCACCTGCGGGTCGCTGCCATCGTCGGTGCGGGATTTGAACTGGAACCCGGTCGGGTGCGCAGGATCGACCGTCACATGGCGACAATCCAGGCCTTCACGCTCCAGCGTCTGCACGACGAAACGTCCCAGGGAATCGGCGCCGACCCGGCTCAGCCACGCCACGTTGAAGCCCAGCCGCGCCAGGCCGATGGCAACGTTGCTGTCGGCCCCGGCGATGCGCTTGCTGAAATGGTTGACGCAGGCCAGGTCGCCGCAATGGTCGGCCACCAGCATTGCCATGGTTTCGCCGAACGACAAGACATCGAACTCAGGCATGGGCAGGCTCCCGACGAGGTTGTCCGAGACCGGCCAGGGCGGCCACGTGTTCAGTGGTCAATTGCAGCAGCTCATCGCCTTGCAGCGGGTATTCGGCGGCGCGCATCACGCCGGCGGGCATGTGTTTGAACAGTTGCTCCCACAGGTGCAGATCCGCCAGCACCGGTGGCACCGCAATCAACTTGCCGTCGTCGCGCCGGGCCACCGCCTTGCAATGCACATACCGCACGTGGCGTCCGAGCTCGCGGACCGCCAGCGTTGCGGACTGGTCCTGCCATTGCCAGTTGCCGATGTCGAAGGTCATGCCGATGGGCAATCCCAGTGGTTCGAGGGCGGCGAAAAACCGTTGGAAGGGCTCGATCCGCCCGCCTTGCAACGTCTGGTCGTTTTCCACCAGCAATTGCACCGCGCTGGTGGCGAGCACCTGCGCCAGGGCGGTCAGATCATGGGTGCCGGTGAAATGCCCGAGCGAGACCTTCAACCATGTCGAGCCAAACGCCTCGGCCCGTTGCAAGGTCGGCGCCAGGTCAGGATTGGGCTGGGTGCGGTCAGCGAGCCACAACTCGAGGGGCGAGGAGAAAATACTCTGCAGGCCTTGGGCCCGGGCGTCGGCAGCCAGCTCGGCGGGTTGTTCGTGGGTCAGCAGTTCCTCGCGCCATTCGATGCGCGAGGCGCCGGCGGCAGCCAGTAGCGTGGTGAAACGACCTTGGCCTTGCTGGCGCACCAGGTCGGCGCCGTAGCTGGACAGGCTGATGGAAACGGGTGGCTTGTTCATTGTTTTACACCTCTGAAACCGGTTTCAGTTTTGATCAAAAAAAAGGTTCTGCTTGAGAGGCTCATCGCGAGCAAGCTCGCTCCCACAGGGGAGCAGTGCCATATCGACGATTCCTTGTGGGAGCGAGCTTGCTCGCGAAAGGCACTTTCACCGAACCACCCCCCGCGTCGACCCGCGCTCGATCAGCTGCGCTGCAAAATCCAGGGTTTGTATCGGCCCGTTGTCGCCGCGCAAGCGCTTGAGCAGGCACTCGAAGGCGCGGGCGCCAATTTCGGCAGTTGGCTGGGCCAGGGCTGTGATGCCGCTGCCCACCAGCGGGTACCAGTCCAGGTCATCGAGGGCGATCAGGCCCACGTCGTCGAACAGGTGACAGCCCAATTCCCGCAGCGCTTGGGTGGCGGCCAGGGCGGCGATGCCGTTGGCGCAGAACAG
Source organism: Pseudomonas chlororaphis (assembly GCA_001023535.1). Taxonomy (NCBI): domain Bacteria; kingdom Pseudomonadati; phylum Pseudomonadota; class Gammaproteobacteria; order Pseudomonadales; family Pseudomonadaceae; genus Pseudomonas; species Pseudomonas chlororaphis. The sequence continues at coordinate 5,188,947 of CP011020.1, read as the reverse complement.
CGCCTTGGGACCCGGGCCAGGCTGGGCCAGGAAGGCCTGGATCCGGGCCTTCAACTGATCGCAGATTTCCACCACGACGCCGGCCAAGGCAGGGCGTTGCTCGATGCCCGACTTGAAACTGTCGACGCGCTCGATCCGCGAACTGGTGCCGTCGAACGGCTCGGTCACCATCAGCAGGTCGCGATAGCCGCGTTGTTCGAGATGGTCGAGCGCCATCGTCACCGCCGCCGGGTTGTCCAGCCCCACCAGGTCGCTTTCGAGCCGATCGACTTTGCGATCCACCAGCACCAGGGGCATTTCGCGGCGCAGTTCGAGCAACTCGTCACGGTGATGGCCCAGGGTGTTCACGATCAGCCCTTCGATGTTGTAGGCACGCAACAGGGCCAGGTGCTGACGTTCCTGTTCGTCATCGCGGTCGGTGTTGCACACCACCAGGCTGTAGCCGTGGCGACGGCAGGCGGTTTCCACGCCGTGCATCACGGCAATTGAATAGGGATTGCGGATATCGGCCACCAGCATGCCGATCAGGCGTGTGCGGCCGCGCTTGAGGCCGCGGGCCATCTGGTTGGGGCGATAGCCCAGCTCGTCGATCGCCTGCTCGATGCGCCGGGCGATGGCCTCGGAGAGCAGGGCGCGGTCCTCGCCGATAAAGCGCGAGACGCTGGCCTTGGAAACCCCGGCGCGTTCGGCGACGTCAAGCATGGTCACGCGGCTGCGCTGGGCGGCGGAAAAGGAATTCACGGTTGTAAACCTGCCTGTTGGAGTTATTAGCGGCTCTGAAACCGGTTTCAGGAAACCTCAGAACCCGATGGGTCGTCAAGGGCATTGTGCGAGGGGTGCGACCGGCGGTGTGGGCGTGATCCGGATTCGGGCTTGCCGAAAATTGTTGGAGGTGTCGTGTCGATCCCTGTGGGAGCGGGCTTGCTCGCGAAGGCGGTGGGTCAGTGAAGAAGGTGGTGACTGACCTGACGTCTTCGCGAGCGAGCTCGCTCCCACAATGGTTGGAGGCGTTGTGTCGATCCCCTGTGGGAGCGAGCTTGCTCGCGAAGGCGGCCTTACAAACGCTGAAATCAAACCAGCCTGACGTACGTCCCCACATCCCTGAGAATGTTCTGCAACGTCAGCTCCACCTCGGCCAAGTCCGCTTCATCGGTGTCATGGGTGATCTCCAGCACATCATCCCCATTCAACGCATCGGCATCTGCCGCGGCAATTTCAATCAGCAAGCGGGTCGGGCTGAGAGTGACCTTGACCCCGTCCAGGGTCGACGGTTCGCCATCCAGGGCGATCTCCAGGCTGTCTTCGTCGGGGTAGCGGGTCATCAGGAACATGTCGCCTTGAGTGCTGTGGCAGCAGAGCATGGCCATGTTGTCTTCTTCGTCGTCGCACGGGTTGGCGATCAGAAGGGCGGTGGTCATTTGCATGGTGATGGCTCCTGGCTCAATGAGCCCTGCGGGTGCAAAAGGAGGAGTTTGCCAGCCTCGATGATTTTCTGCAGGGTTACTGCCAACCGGCGCACAACCTGCATGGGATTTCATGCCCCGGGGTGCCGTTTGGCCCTCGGGCTGCTAGGGTTGTTCAGGACGTCTGTGCCAGACAGCTAGCCGATGACCGAATATGTCGCAGCGCTGCAAGCAGGCACCTGATCGCACTCGTTAAGCTGCGCAACGGATGTGCTCCTGCAAAGGCCGCCCCCAGGGTGTTTTTTGCAGGTGTTCATTACATGGAAATTACATGGAAAAGGAATGTGACCTGCGGGTCCCGTCCAGCTTCACCCACCTGTCATCCTGTTTCCTCTGCCCGAGAATCAGGAACGGGATGGCCGACGGCCCCGAAAGGGGCTGCACGCGACGCTTCCATCAATAACAAGCCCAAGCGGAGTACCACAGATGGCGTTCTTCACCGCAGCCAGCAAAGCCGACTTCCAGCACCAACTGCAAGCGGCACTGGCGCAGCACATCAGTGAACAGGCACTGCCACAAGTGGCGCTGTTCGCTGAACAATTCTTCGGCATCATTTCCCTCGATGAACTCACCCAACGCCGGTTGTCCGACCTCGCCGGCTGCACCCTGTCTGCCTGGCGCCTGCTTGAGCGCTTCGACCACGCGCAACCGCAGGTGCGTGTCTACAACCCCGACTACGAACGCCACGGCTGGCAGTCGACGCACACGGCAGTGGAAGTGCTGCACCACGACCTGCCATTCCTGGTGGATTCGGTGCGCACCGAACTGAACCGTCGCGGCTACAGCATCCATACCCTGCAAACCACCGTCCTGAGCGTGCGTCGCGGCAGCAAGGGCGAGTTGCTGGAAATCCTGCCCAAGGGCACCCAGGGCGACGGCATCCTGCAAGAGTCGTTGATGTACCTGGAAATCGACCGCTGCGCCAACGCCACCGAACTCAGTGTCCTGACCAAGGAACTCGAGCAAGTGCTGGGCGAAGTGCGCGTGGCGGTGGCCGATTTCGAACCGATGAAGGCCAAGGTCCAGGAAATCCTGGCGGGCCTGGACGACAGCGCCCACGTCATCGATGCCGACGAAAAGAGCGAGATCAAGAGCTTCCTGGAATGGCTGGTGGGCAACCACTTCACGTTCCTCGGCTATGAAGAGTTCGTGGTGCGTGAAGACGCCGATGGCGGCCACATCGAGTACAACCCCGAGTCCTTCCTGGGCCTGACCAAGCTGCTGCGCGCTGGCCTCACCGCCGATGACCTGCGCATCGAAGACTACGCCGTCAATTACCTGCGCGAACCAACCCTGCTGTCGTTCGCCAAGGCCGCGCACCCGAGCCGCGTGCACCGTCCGGCGTACCCGGACTACGTGTCGATCCGTGAAATCGACGCCAACGGCAAGGTCATCAAGGAATGCCGCTTCATGGGCCTGTACACCTCCTCGGTGTACGGCGAAAGTGTCCGGGTCATCCCGTACATCCGGCGCAAGGTCGAGGAAATCGAGCGTCGCTCGGGCTTCCAGGCCAAGGCGCACCTGGGCAAGGAACTGGCCCAGGTGGTCGAAGTGCTGCCCCGTGACGACCTGTTCCAGACCCCGGTCGACGAATTGTTCAGCACCGTGATGTCCATCGTGCAGATCCAGGAACGCAACAAGATCCGCGTGTTCCTGCGCAAAGACCCGTATGGGCGTTTCTGCTACTGCCTGGCCTACGTGCCACGGGACATCTATTCCACCGAAGTGCGGCAGAAGATCCAGCAGGTGCTGATGGACCGCCTGAAGGCCACGGACTGCGAGTTCTGGACGTTCTTCTCCGAATCCGTCCTGGCGCGCGTGCAACTGATCTTGCGAGTGGACCCGAAGAACCGGATCGACATCGACCCGCTGCTGCTGGAAAAAGAAGTGGTCCAGGCCTGCCGCAGCTGGAAGGACGACTACGCCAGCCTGGTGATCGAGAGCTTCGGCGAAGCCCAGGGCACCAATGTACTGGCCGACTTCCCCAAAGGCTTCCCGGCCGGCTACCGCGAGCGCTTCGCCGCGCACTCGGCCGTGGTCGACATGCAACACCTGCTGAGCCTGAATGAAAAGAACCCGCTGGTGATGAGCTTCTACCAGCCGCTGGGCCAGGTTTCCGGCCAGCGTGAGCTGCACTGCAAGCTGTATCACGCCGACACGCCGCTGGCGTTGTCCGACGTCCTGCCGATCCTGGAAAACCTCGGCCTGCGGGTGCTGGGTGAATTCCCGTACCGCCTGCGCCACACCAATGGCCGCGAGTTCTGGATCCATGATTTCGCGTTCACCGCCGCCGAAGGCCTGGACCTGGATATCCAGCAGCTCAACGACACGTTGCAGGATGCGTTCGTGCACATCGTGCGCGGTGATGCCGAAAACGACGCGTTCAACCGCCTGGTGCTGACCGCCGGCCTGCCATGGCGCGACGTGGCGCTGCTGCGTGCCTATGCCCGTTACCTGAAGCAGATCCGCCTGGGCTTCGATTTGGGCTACATCGCCAGCACCCTGAACAACCACACCGACATCGCCCGCGAGTTGACCCGGTTGTTCAAGACCCGCTTCTACCTGGCGCGCAAACTCAGCGCCGAGGACCTGGAAGACAAGCAGCTGCGCCTGGAACAGGCGATCCTCACGGCGCTGGACGACGTCCAGGTGCTCAACGAAGACCGCATCCTGCGTCGCTACCTGGACCTGATCAAGGCCACACTGCGGACCAACTTCTACCAGACCGACGCCAACGGCCAGAACAAGTCCTACTTCAGCTTCAAGTTCAACCCGCACCTGATCCCCGAACTGCCCAAGCCGGTGCCCAAGTTCGAGATCTTCGTCTACTCGCCGCGGGTCGAAGGCGTGCACCTGCGCTTCGGCAACGTTGCCCGTGGCGGTCTGCGCTGGTCCGATCGTGAAGAAGACTACCGCACCGAAGTGCTCGGCCTGGTGAAGGCCCAGCAAGTGAAGAACTCGGTGATCGTGCCGGTCGGCGCCAAGGGCGGGTTCCTGCCGCGTCGCCTGCCGCTGGGTGGCAGCCGCGACGAGATCGCGGCCGAGGGCATCGCCTGCTACCGCATTTTCATCTCGGGCCTGTTGGACATCACCGACAACCTCAAGGACGGCGCCCTGGTGCCGCCGGCCAACGTCGTGCGCCATGACGACGATGACCCGTACTTGGTGGTGGCGGCCGACAAGGGCACCGCGACCTTCTCCGACATCGCCAACGGCATCGCCATCGACTACGGCTTCTGGCTGGGCGATGCCTTTGCTTCCGGTGGCTCGGCCGGTTACGACCACAAGAAAATGGGTATCACCGCCAAGGGCGCGTGGGTTGGCGTGCAGCGCCACTTCCGCGAGCGCGGCATCAATGTCCAGCAAGACAGCATCACCGTGGTGGGCGTCGGCGACATGGCCGGCGACGTGTTCGGCAACGGCTTGCTGATGTCCGACAAGCTGCAACTGGTGGCCGCGTTCAACCACCTGCACATCTTCATCGACCCGAACCCGGAACCGGCCAGCAGCTTCGCCGAGCGCAAGCGCCTGTTCGACCTGCCGCGTTCGGCCTGGACCGACTACGACACCAGCATCATGTCCGAAGGCGGCGGTATCTTCTCGCGCAGCGCGAAGAGCATCGCCATCTCGCCACAGATGAAAGAGCGCTTCGACATCAGCGCCGACAAACTGACCCCGACCGAACTGCTGAACGCCTTGCTCAAGGCACCGGTGGACCTGTTGTGGAACGGCGGTATCGGCACCTACGTCAAGGCCAGCACCGAAAGCCACGCCGACGTCGGCGACAAGGCCAACGATGCGTTGCGCGTGAACGGCAACGAGCTGCGCTGCAAGGTCGTGGGCGAGGGCGGTAACCTGGGCATGACCCAACTGGGTCGCGTCGAGTTCGGCCTGCATGGCGGCGCCACCAACACCGACTTCATCGACAACGCCGGTGGTGTGGACTGCTCCGACCACGAAGTGAACATCAAGATCCTGCTCAACGAAGTGGTGCAGGCTGGCGACATGACCGACAAGCAACGCAACCAGTTGCTGGCGAGCATGACCGACGAAGTCGGCGGCCTGGTGTTGGGCAACAATTACAAGCAGACCCAGGCGCTGTCCCTGGCGGCCCGCCGTGCATTCGTGCGGATCGCCGAATACAAGCGCCTGATGAACGACCTGGAAGCGCGGGGCAAGCTGGACCGTGCCATCGAGTTCCTGCCTACCGAAGAGCAATTGGCCGAACGCGTTGCGGCAGGCCATGGCCTGACCCGTGCCGAACTGTCGGTGCTGATCTCCTACAGCAAGATCGACCTCAAGGAAGCGCTGCTCAACTCCCTGGTCCCGGATGACGACTACCTGACCCGTGACATGGAAACCGCGTTCCCGCCAACGCTGGTGAGCAAGTTCTCCGAGGCCATGCGCCGCCATCGCCTGAAGCGCGAGATCGTCAGCACCCAGATCGCCAACGACCTGGTCAACCACATGGGCATCACCTTCGTTCAACGGCTCAAGGAGTCCACGGGCATGAGCCCGGCGAACGTGGCGGGTGCCTACGTGATCGTGCGTGACATCTTCCATCTCCCGCACTGGTTCCGTCAGATCGAGGCCCTGGACCACCAGGTTTCCGCCGACGTGCAACTGGAGCTGATGGATGAGCTGATGCGCCTGGGCCGCCGCGCCACTCGCTGGTTCCTGCGCAGCCGCCGCAACGAGCAGAACGCCGCCCGCGACGTCGCTCACTTCGGTCCGCACCTGGCCGCGCTGGGCCTCAAGCTCGACGAACTGCTGGAAGGCCCGACCCGCGAAGGTTGGCAGACCCGCTACCAGGCCTACGTGGCCGCCGGTGTGCCGGAGTTGCTGGCGCGCATGGTTGCAGGCACCACCCACCTGTACACCTTGCTGCCGATCATCGAGGCGTCGGACGTCACCGGCCAGAACGCCGCGGACGTGGCCAAGGCCTACTTCGCCGTGGGCAGTGCCCTGGACGTCACCTGGTACCTGCAACAGATCAGCGCATTGCCGGTGGAAAACAACTGGCAGGCCCTGGCCCGCGAAGCGTTCCGCGATGATGTCGACTGGCAGCAACGGGCGATCACCATCTCGGTCCTGCAAGAGGGCGACGGTTCCCAGGACGTGGAAACCCGCCTGGCCCTGTGGCTGGAGCAGCACCAGGACATGGTCGAGCGCTGGCGCGCCATGCTGGTAGACATCCGTGCCGCCAGCGGCACCGACTACGCCATGTACGCAGTCGCCAACCGCGAACTGCTGGACCTGGCGCTGGCAGGTCAGACGGTCGTGACGGCCAACTGATCCGGCGTTGAAATGAAAAAACCCGCATCGAGAGATGCGGGTTTTTTTTTACCCCCGTTCGGACCGGAATCCACCAAACAGCACTGTGGGAGCAACTGTCTTACCTCTGCCACCCGTCACCGCCATTCAGTGCCGTCTCGAAGCATGGCATTCAGTCTGATTAGCAATATTCGCATGCAGGCGATGAGCGCGACTTTCGCGCTCTTGCCTCGCCCTCGAAGTGCTTCGTACCGGGCCTTGAAGTCGGCGTGATAGCGGATGACAACCCAGCACGACATATAAAGCGCACGTCTGACCCGCGCTCTTCCTCCGTAAATCTGACGTTTGCCGCTGTGATTGCCACTGTCGTCGTTGTAGGGGGCGATTCCCGCCAGGGACGCGATCTCTCTGCGATCAAGCTCACCGAGCTCAGGCAGGTAAACCAACAAACTAGCAGTCGCCACAGTGCCGATCCCTTTAACTGATGTGAGTCGGTCGGCTTTCTCCGCATCCAGCTTACGCATGCTTTGATTAATGGCTTTGCCAAACTGCTTGATTTGGATTTGCAGGTAGCGAATATGATCTTTGATCACCTCGATAACCGCCGGAAGCTGAGCCTGCTGTAGCCGGCGCTTGTTGTCATCTCGTTGCTGGACGAAGTGTTCGCGCAGCTGAATCAGCTCCCGCAGTGCTTCACGCTCAGGTGAAATGGGCTTTTCGTGAGACGCATGCAGAGCTTCGGCAAAATCGGCAAGAACAGCCGCATCGATGGGGTCGGTCTTGGCATTCTTGCCCATTGCTACGGCGAAGGCTCTAGCCCGACGAGGGTTGATCCTGAGCACATTGAAACCTGCCTCCTGCAGTGCTGCCATAACCTTTCGTTCATAGCCGCCCGTGGCTTCCAGTAACACCCGGCCAATCGTGTACGGGCTTAGCTGTTCGACCAGTTGTGCAAAACCCTCAGGCGTATTGGGGACCTCGTAGCCTTGGTTCTGTGGTCGAACCCAAACGACGAGATTTGATTTGGATATATCGATACCGACCCAGGAAATCATGGCAAAACCCTCTTACACTCAGAAATGAGAGTGCTCTGGCTTTGCCCACGCTTGTGATTCGAGTGCCGCTCGTCCAACTGTTCGGGCTTATGGGCCAGAGTAGAAAGGTAGATGGCAGCTTTGCTCCCACTCGTGCTTCAAGCACCGCGGACTCACAGCTTGCCATCTACCCCTCTCACCCCAGAGTTTATTCCCTTACTCAGACACAAGCGGGCTTGCCCGCGAAAGCGGAGGGTCAGTCAACCAAGATGTCGGATGTGCAGCCGTCTTCGCGGGCAAGCCCGCTCCCACAATGAATAGGCGTCGGACACGCCATCCGGACCCGCCGAAGAATCGGTGGGAGCGGCTCGCTAAAGCCGAGGATCAGCCGGCACAAGCCTGAGTGAACCGTCGTTTTCGCAACCAGGCCCGTGCCCACCGTGAAGGGTCTATTCGTCGCGATGTTTTGTGTTATGTTATCCGATTTCTTTTGACAGGGATTCTCATTCTCTGTCTTGTACGGATCCCCGACGAGTATTGCCATGAGCCTCTCTTCCCCTGTGACGAGCCTGTCCGGCGTCGCCGCGCCCGCCCTCGCCACGAGCCTCGCCAAAACCCATGTGCGCATGCTGGCCATCGATGCCCTGCGAGGGTTCGTGATGTTGCTGATGCTGGTCGACCATGTTCGCGAAACATTCCTGCTGCACCGGCAGGTCAGCGACCCGATCGATGCGTTGAGTGTCACCCCGGACCTGTTCTTCACCCGGCTGCTCAGCACGCTCTGTGCCCCGGTGTTCATCTTCCTCACCGGTTTGTCGGCCTGGCTCTACAGCCAGAAGCACACCGCCGGCGAAACCTCGGTGTTCCTGCTCAAGCGCGGGTTGTTCCTGGTCGTGCTGGAACTCACGTTCGTGTGTTTCGCCTGGACCGCCGAGTTTCCCCCCAAGACTTTGTGGCTGCAGGTGATCTGGTGCATCGGCATTTGCATGATCGCCCTGGCCGTGCTGTTGCACCTCAAGCGCAGTTGGCTGATCGTCATCGGCGTCGCCATTGTCGCCGGCCACAACCTGCTGGACGGCATCGTGCTGGGGCCTGACTCGCCATTCTTCGTGCCCTGGTCGATCCTGCACCAGCGGGCATTCATCGATCTCACCGAATTCACCCGCGCCCGCACCACTTACCCGGTGCTGCCCTGGATCGGCGTGATCCTGCTGGGCTGGGCCATCGGACCGTGGTTTGCCCGGCAGGTGGACCCCGCCGTGCGAGTGCGGCGGCTGTTGCAGGTGGGCATCGGCTTGCTGGTGGTATTCGTCGTCATCCGCTACCTGAACGTCTATGGCGACAAGCCCTGGGTGCAGACCGGCGATGCGCTGCGCACCGCCATGAGTTTCCTGAGTGCGACGAAGTACCCGCCATCGTTGATGTTCCTGCTACCGACACTGGGGGTTGGCCTGATCCTGTTGGCATTGTTCGAGAAGGCTCAGGCGCGGGGCACCATCGCCTTGCTGGCGGTCTACGGCGGCGCGCCGATGTTTTTCTATCTGTTGCATCTCTACGTGCTCAAGGCCCTTTACCTGCTGGCGGTTGCCCTCTGGGGCACCAACCAGGGGGCGTATTTCGGTTTCGACCATTTGCCCCTGGTGTGGGTGTGCAGCGTGCTGCTGGGGGTGGCGCTGTTCTTCCCGACCCGCTGGTTCGCCGAGCTGAAGCAACGGCGACGGGACATCGCGCTGCTCAAGTATTTCTGATCAGAGCCAATAAAACGCCGTCATCTGGCCGGCGTTTTTCGTCCGTAATGTAAAAAGATGCTTCGGTCTGGTTATTTCATTATGTAAACTCCCCCCGCTGCGACAATCGGGCACGGTCAAACCAGACCCGAACACAACCGTTTTGCAGTGTCCCTCACTCAGCTGAAGCCAAGACCTACAAGAAGTCAGCGCCGGAGAGACATAAATCTGAGGCCGACCTATTTGCTCGGTCCTGTAGGTCCATCCTCCAGTCCTATCGAACCTGTCACGCTGGCGCTGCCGGCTACGGGCGTGATCTATCCTTGATCAGGGCAGGAGGGCGGAATGGCGTTCCATCCTAGGGATACACACATGTTGAAGAAAACACACACGGCGCTACTGGGCCTGGCGATGGCGATGGGTCTTGCGACCACGCACGCCGCCGAGGCAAAAAAAGTGGACGTCCTGCTCATTGGTGGGGGCATCATGAGCTCGACACTCGGCGTCTGGCTCAATGAGCTGGAGCCGGGCTGGACCATGGAAATGGTCGAGCGCCTGGACGGTGTTGCCGAAGAAAGTTCCAACGGTTGGAACAACGCCGGTACCGGTCACTCGGCACTGGCCGAACTGAACTACACGCCGGAAGACAAGAACGGCAAGGTCGATATCTCCAAGGCTATCGAAATCAACGAAGCCTTCCAGATCTCCCGTCAGTTCTGGTCCTGGCAGGTCAAGAACGGCGTGCTGAAGAACCCACGTTCGTTCATCAACTCCACGCCGCACATGAGCTTCCTGTGGGGCGACGACAACATCGCGTTCCTGAAGAAGCGCTACGAAGCCCTCCAGGCCAGCCCGTTGTTCGCCGGCATGCAGTATTCCGAAGACCCAGCGCAGATCGGCAAGTGGGTGCCGCTGATGATGCAAGGGCGTGACCCGAGCCAGAAAGTCGCGGCGACCTGGAGTCCCCTGGGCACTGACGTGAACTTCGGCGAAATCACTCGCCAGTTCGCTGCCTACCTGCAGAGCAAACCGAACTTCTCGCTGAAACTGTCCAGCGAAGTGGAAGACATCACCCGCAACGAAGACGGCACCTGGCGCGTTTCGTACAAGAACCTGAAGGACGGTACCGAGACCGAGACCGACGCCAAGTTCGTGTTCATCGGCGCTGGCGGTGGTGCCCTGCACCTGCTGCAGAAGTCCGACATTCCGGAAGCGCGCGAGTACGCCGGTTTCCCGGTGGGCGGTTCGTTCCTGGTCACCGAAAACCCGACCGTTGCCCAACTGCACCTGGCCAAAGCCTATGGCAAGGCTTCGGTCGGCGCGCCACCGATGTCGGTACCGCACCTGGACACCCGCGTGCTGGATGGCAAGCGTGTGATCCTGTTTGGCCCGTTCGCCACCTTCTCGACCAAGTTCCTGAAGAACGGTTCGTACTTTGACCTGCTGACCAGCACCACCACCCACAACGTGTGGCCGATGACCAAGGTCGGTATCGAACAGTACCCACTGGTCGAGTACCTGGCCGGTCAACTGATGCTGTCGGACGAAGATCGTTTCAATGCGCTGAAGGAATACTTCCCAGAGGCCAAACAGGAAGACTGGCGCCTGTGGCAGGCCGGCCAGCGCGTGCAGATCATCAAGCGTGACGAAGAGAAGGGCGGCGTGCTGAAACTGGGCACCGAAGTGGTCGCGTCCCAGGACGGCAGCATCGCCGGCCTGCTGGGTGCTTCGCCAGGTGCTTCGACGGCTGCGCCGATCATGCTGACCGTGCTGGAGAAGGTCTTCAAGGACAAGGTCGCCAGCCCGGCCTGGCAGGAAAAACTGCACCAGATCGTGCCAAGCTATGGCACCAAGCTCAACGACAGCCCTGAGCGCGTTGCCCAGGAATGGGCCTACACCAGCGAAGTCCTGCAACTGGACACGCCGCCGGTGATCACCAAGCCAGGCACCCCGGCCCCGGCCCAGCCAGCGGCTGCCCGCGAAGCCAATCCAGCGGCTGACATGGCGCTGTAAGCCTGACGTTGTCTGGTGTAATGCAAAACGCGGCTTGTTGAGTGTTATGCGGTTGAGTTAGGGATTGTTGACCTTAACTCGTCAGGGAAAATCCGGAGTCCGAGAGGGGTCCGGATTTTTTTTATGCGCTGTTCAGTATCCAGTTCAAGTGCTGTTCCTGGTTTTCCTGGGTGGTGCTGATTATATCTTTCCAGATCAAGCGACCCTGTTGAAAGTCGCGCTGTAATTATGCAGAGGGCTGTCCTTCATGCTTTGGTCACTATCTCGATATATTGTGTCGGCTGTGTTGGATCCTCCGACGTCTTTTTTACCGACAAGGAAACGGTGACCACGTGGGAACTGCTGTATTTATCCTTTACAGCCTGGACAGCCGCCTCCGGTGAGTCTGCGGTAATCGTTCCGTATTGAGTGTTATGGGTACCGCGATCCGCATACGCTGAGTATCGATATTCAGTGCTCATTTTATTTTCCTCAAGAGCAGTTTGTGACCAGGGTGATCATGGTGTGCCCGGAGGATTGTTTCTACTGTCAAGGATTACAGTTGTTGATGTCTGATCGGAATAATGTTTTTGGACTTTATAGCGATTGGACTATTGCTCTGGAGTTTTAGAGGCAGACAGTCTGGCGTAACGCTGTTCACTTAAGAAAGTTGGCAAATTTGTGGCGAGGGGATGAGTCCGCTCGCCACTCATTTTTTTCATCTACTGGGTGCCGAACATCGCCGTCCAATAGATCCCCGCATCGCTTTTCGGGTCGGTGGCGTAACCGGCGCCCAGCTCGTGGAACTGCGGGTTCATCAGGTTGGCGCAGTGCCCTGGGCTGGCCAGCCAACCGTCCACCACCTTGAGGGCGGTGTCTTGCCCGGCGGCAATGTTCTCGCCGATCAACTGGCCCAGGTAACCGGCAAGTTCGGCACGGTCGCCGGGCATGCGGTTGTCACGGTCCTTGTGGTCGAAGAAGTTGTTGTTGGCCATGGCACGGGTGTGGGTCACGGCGGCCAGGGCCAGGGTCGCGTTCCAGGTCAGCGGGGTGGTGGCGGCAAAGGTCTCGGTGCCGCAGCGGCGCGGTTGGGCCCGAGCGCTGTTGATCAGCTTGAGCAGTTTCTGGCCTTCGGCCTGCCAGTCGCCGAGGCGAGCCGACAGCAGCGGGCGCGCCACCACGATGCGCCATTCACGGTCCATGCGACTGACGCCGATGTCGACGAACTGCGGGTCGAGGACCACCTGGCAGAAGCTTTCCTGGATGGCCTTCATCGCACTTTGCGCATCCCGCGGTCCGGACAGGCTGATGGCCTGGACGTTGACCATCGGGTAGGCCGTGCGCGCGAGCGCCTGCTGCAGATCGCCGATGCCATTGGCCGACAGGATCAGCCGGGAATCCATCGCCAGCGGTGGCAACTCCAGCGAAGCCTGCCCGGAGCAGCTTTGGGATTGGCTGCGGTAAAGGTTGATGGACTCGACCAGTTGCGTCTCTTCGGTGGCTGCGGCGCTGGCGGCGAACACCAGCCCCAGCGACAGCACGACAAGACGCATGACGGATGAAATGGCACGCATGTAAATCTCCCTTGAGCGGACGGCGCCTATGATGCGCAATTTTTGCCCCGCTGGGGCAACGGTATTCACGCTCTCTTGAAATTCCCTGAGCGGCACCGCTGGGCACCGTTCGGGACAATCCTCAAGTACTGGGATCAATTTTCAGGCAAATAAGTCCATCACCGGCGTTTGAAGGTGCAAATCCGTCGAACTTCAGCTCATCCAGTTGCCGCCGTCGACGTTGTACGTCTGGGCCACCACGTATTCGCTGTCCGCCGAGGCGAGAAAAACCGCCATGCCTGTCAGGTCTTGCGCGGTGCCCATGCGGCCGTAAGGCACCTGCTGGCCGACCTGGCGTTTCTTTTCCCCCAGGGGCAGGTTTTCATGGCGGGCGAACAGTGCGTCCACGCCGTCCCAATGCTCGCCCTCCACCACTCCGGGCGCGATGGCGTTGACGTTGATCCGGTGCTTGATCAGATCCAGCCCGGCGGACTGGGTCAGGCTGATCACCGCTGCCTTGGTGGCGCAATAGACACCCACGAGGGCTTCGCCACGGCGCCCGGCCTGGCTTGCCATGTTGATGATCCGGCCGCCGTGGCCCTGGCCGATCATCTGCCGGGCCGCGGCCTGGAGCGTGAACAGCGTGCCGGCGACATTGATCGAGAACAGCCGCTCATAGCTTTGCCGTGTGATCTGCACGATGGGCGCCAGGTCGAACAGCGCCGCGTTATTGACCAGGATGTCCAGCTTGCCCGCACGTGCCACCACCGCTGCAATGGCTGCGTCGATCGAAGCCTGGTCGGTCACGTCGAGCCTGACCGCGTAGGCGTCTTCGCCCAGCTCGGCGGCGGTGGCCCGGGCCCGATCCAGGTCGATATCGGCAATTGCCACGGTGGCACCTTCATTGATGTAGGCCTGGGCAAACGCTTTGCCGATGCCTCGGGCGGCGCCGGTGACCAGGGCACTTTTTCCTTTCAGTCGTTTCATGGGATGGTCCTGTGTTCGATGGCAAAAGGGTGGGGTGTCGCCATGGCGGCGGCAGGCCGATTACAGCAGCGAGCCCGAAGGCCGACAAACGCGAGCAGCATCGCCAGGTGATACTTTTTTAACGCAGGGCGCTGCGGGTTAAAAAAGTATCGGTGAACGGTCAAGCCGCGGCTGGCAGGGCGCCGGTCATCCGGCGTAAGGTGCCGTCATGAGGCCAGACGAGATGCGACATGCCTGATCACCGAGCCCCCCTGTTCGAGCAGCGCCCGGCCGAGCTGGAGGTCATCCTGCCCGAGCCCGAGCACAGTTTTCGTTGGTACGAGCACGATTACCCGTACCCCCTGGCGCGCTGGAACCACCACCCCGAGTTCGAAATCCACCTGATTCGCCAGGGCAGCGGGAAGTTGTTGGCGGGCGACTACATCGGGCCTTTCGGTCCCGGCCATGTGGCGATGATCGGTCCCGGCTTGCCCCACGACTGGATGGCGGACCTGGCCCCCGACGAATACCTGGCGGGGCGCGATGTGGTCCTGCAGTTCGACGGTGCGGCGTGGCTGGCCTTGCGTCCGACCTTGCCCGAGCTGGCGCAGGTGCAGGGGCTGTTCGAGCGCGCCCGTCGCGGCCTGGCCTTCAGCGGCGACACCGCACGGCGTGCCGCGCAGTTGCTCGAAGCCATCGGCCCGGCCCGGGGGCTCAAGCGCCTGGCGCTGTTCCTCGAGTTGCTCGAAGCCCTGGGCCAGGCCCCTGACACCGACGTGCTGAGCCTGGCAAGCCCTTGCTATGCGCCGACCCTCGATGCCCGCAGCAGCGAGCGCATCCATCAGGCTTTCGAATACCTGCACGCCGAACTCACCGGTGACCTGCGCCTGTCAGAGATCGCCCGGCGGCTGAACATGAGCGAGCCCGGTTTCTCGCGCTTCTTCAAGCGCATCACCGGGCATGGTTTTGTCGACCTGATGCGCAAGCTGCGGGTCCAGCGTGCCTGCCGCTTGCTGCTGAACAGCGAATTGCCGGTGACCGAGATCTGTTTCGAGGTGGGGTACAACAACCTGTCCAATTTCAACCGGCACTTTCGCATCGAGATGAACCAGACACCCAGCGAATATCGCCGGCTGTTGGCTCAACGGGCCACGTGCGCCTGACCCACCGGCACGGCACGGGCCATCACACTGATCGCGGCCACGGCGGCAATCAGCAGCCCGGGTGATGTCGCCAGCAGCACGCCGGTGGTTCCCGCGCCGGCCGCCAGGATCTGCCCGGCGGCCAGGGGGCCCGCGACCGAACCCAGGCGCCCGATGGCAACCGCTGCACCGACGCCCGTGGCGCGCACGGCCGTGGGGTAGGCGGGCGGCGCCAGTGCGTAGAGCACCAATTGCGCGGCCATGACAAACAGCCCGGCGGCGAACCCGGCGATGGCCATCGGCACGATGCCCACCGATAACCCGACCCCGGCCAGGGCGCTGAGAAGCCCGGCGTAGACGAACAGCACCACCTTCAAACCATTGCAGCGGTCCAGCAACAGGCCGCCAATCAACGAACCCAGGGTGCCACCGATGTTGAACAGCATCTGGACCAGGCCCGCCTGGGGCTTGCTGAAGCCTTGTTCCAGCAGCAGCGACGGCAGCCAGTTGAGCAGCATGTACATGACCGTCAGCGTGAAGAAATAGCTCAGCCAGAGGGCCAGGGTGGTCCGGCCTCGACTTTCGCCGAACAGTGCCTGGCCGGTTGAAACATGCGCGTCGCCACCGACCTCCCGGGCCTGGCGAAAGGCGCTGGACTCGGGAAGCCACAGCAGCATCAACGGCACCACCAGCAGCGGTGCCAGCCCGCCGATGAAAAACGTCATCTGCCAGTGCTCGCCAAACAACATGGCGACCACCGCCGCCAGCGCGCCGCCCAGCGGAACCCCGGCGTACATCACGCTGATTGCCGTGCCGCGACGCTGCTCACCCACGGCTTCGGCGCACAGGGCAATGAGGTTGGGCAGGGCGGCACCCAGGCCCAGGCCCGTCATGAAACGCACCAGCAGCAGGCTGGAGAACTGCTCGACGTAGGCCGTGCTGAGGGAGAACACGCCGAACAGCAGGACGGCGGCGATGAGGATTTTCTTGCGGCCAATGCGGTCGGCGATCCAGCCACCGAAGAACGCCCCGGGCAGCAGGCCGATGATTCCGGCACTGAAGACCCAGCCCATCATTTTCGGGTCGAGGGTGAACGTCTGCCGCAAGCCCGCGGCGGCGGTGCCGGCCGACTGCAAGTCAAACCCCTCGATCAGCGCAACGATGAAACACAAGGCAATGGTCAGCGTCGCACGACGTGTCGGCTGGTTCATGGCAAATCCTCTTATTGTTTTTGTCCTGGGGCACTGACCGAGAGCGACCAGCGCAATTTAGATTAACAAAGCTAACTAAAAAATGAATGGATGAGAGGAAATCGGTGGAGCGGTAAAAATAAACAGTGAAATCATGAGGTTGAAAGGAATTTTTAGAGATTTTGCTGAATTGATTAATGATATTAACGTTCGATTATCGGACGGTTGAGTTGACGAAACCTTCACGGCCTTTCCATTCTGCTTGCCCAGAGCCCCGACCCGAAGACGTCGAGGGCGATCAAAAACAACAACAATAAGTGGACATAGGACATGCCGAATCTTGCGCGGGCCGCCCTGGCGGCGGCCCCTGTTTCACCCTTCGTTCAACTGCTGGCCTGCCTGGGATTGAGCCTGGGTTCCAGCGCGGCGCTGGCAGAAGGATTCATCGATGACAGCCACGGCACCCTGACCCTGCGCAATTACTACATGGACCGCGACTACAAGGACGACGGCGCCAAGACCGCGGCCCGGGAGTGGGCCCAGGCGGCGATCGTAAACATGGAGTCGGGGTTTACGCCCGGCACGGTAGGGTTCGGCCTGGATGCCCGCGGCTTGCTCGGGATCAAGCTGGATTCGTCGCCGGACCGCAGCGGCACCGAGTTATTGCCGGTGTCCAGCAGTGACAAGCGTGCCGCCGATGAATATTCGCGCCTGGCCATCACCGGCAAGTTGCGCGTTGGCCAGACGACGGTGAAGACCGGCGATGTCTCGATCTTCCTGCCGTTCGCCTTTGCCAGTCCGTCACGCCTGTTGCCGCAGACCTTTCGCGGTACGACTCTCAGTAGCAAGGACATCGACGGCCTGACCTTGAACACCGGCTACATCGACCGCATCAACCGACGCGATTCCACCGATTACCAACCCATGAGCATTGCCGCGCCCAACCGGCGCTTCAATGGCGCGGCGACGACGTCCCACATGGCCTATGTCGGCGGCGACTATCAAGTCGGCAAGGGCCTGAGCGTGCGCGCCTATCACGCCGAAGTGGCCGACCTATACCGTCAGGACACCCTGGCGCTGCTGCATGACCTGCCGTTGGGCGACGGGGTGTTGACCACCGACCTGCGCAGCTTCTTCAGCGGCGAGGACGGGGCCGCCAAGGCCGGCAAGGTCGATAACATCAATGTGTCGGCGCTGGTCGGCTATCGCCTGGGCGGGCATCGGTTGAGCCTGGGCTACATGCACGCCAGCGGCGACACGGCCACACCCTACGTGTCGGGCACCGAGTTGATGGGCTTGAGCGAGATGACCATGAGCTCGGATTTTCTCAATGCCAAGGAGCGCACCTGGCAGGCGATCCACGACTATGACTTCGCCGCCGTCGGTATGCCGGGCCTGAGGACAAGGCTGCGTTATGTCCGGGGAGACCACATCGAGCTGGCGGCCCTCGGTGCCGAGGATCGCAAGGAGCGAGAGTTCCAGATGGAGTTGGGCTACGTGATCCAGAGTGGTCCGCTGAAGAACGTCGGGCTGCTGGCGCGCAAATCGATCTACCGCAATGACTTTCCGGGCACCGCGGCGTTTCGCGATGAGAACCAGACCCGCTTTTTGGTGACCTACAACGTGCCGATCTGGTGAAGCGTCGCCAGCCCCGTGGCGAGGATGATCCTCTCGCCACAGGGCTGGGTGCGGGCCTTACTGCTGGTACACCTTCTTCAGCAACCGCAGCAATTGCTCCCGCTCATCGTCCGACAGCGCTGTCGTGGAGTCCAGGTCGCTCTGGGCGGCGATCTGCTGGAGTTCCTTGAGCAGGGTTTCCCCGCTCTTGCTCAGGAAAATCCCATAGGAACGCTTGTCCGGCTTGCAGCGCACGCGTACGGCCAGGGCCCGGCTTTCCAGTTTGTTCAGCAGCGGCACCACTTGCGGCGGTTCGATAGCCAGGGCCCTGGCCAGGTCAGCCTGCATCAGGCCGGGGTTCTGGTCGATGATCGCCAGGGCCGAGAACTGGGCGGGCCGCAGGTCGTGGACGGCCAGCCGACCGATCAGGTTCTGGAACAGTTTCAACTGGGCGCGACGCAGGGCGTAACCGATCAGGTCGTCCAGCGCAGTGTCCAGCGGCGCCTCGGCACCGGCGGCCACGGGCTCGGCGGTTTCGGCAAGCTTGGAAGACTTGGCCATCGAAATGAGCATCCTTGGGATGAGTAATTAATAAGGCTATGCATTTTGCCGAGGTTGCGACGCCCTGGCTATGGGCGAGCGCGAATTCCTGATTTGCAGCTGCCTTCGCATCGCTGAAAAAACACAGGTAAATCGATTAATAGTTAATTGACATAACTAAATTTCAGGTTTAGTTTTTGCTCATCTTCAGCCAAAGAACAAGAGAGCCCGCATCATGAGCAACTACGAAGGTCGCTGGAAAACGGTCAAGGTCGAGATCGAAGAGGGCATCGCCTGGGTCACGCTCAACCGCCCGGAAAAACGCAACGCCATGAGCCCGACCCTCAATCGCGAGATGATCGACGTGCTCGAGACCCTGGAGCAGGACCCGGCCGCCGGCGTCCTGGTGTTGACCGGGGCAGGGGATGCCTGGACCGCCGGGATGGACCTCAAGGAATATTTCCGCGAAGTGGATGCCGGGCCGGAAATCCTCCAGGAAAAAATCCGCCGCGAGGCCTCCCAATGGCAGTGGAAACTGCTGCGCATGTACGCCAAGCCGACCATCGCCATGGTCAACGGCTGGTGCTTCGGCGGCGGTTTCAGCCCGCTGGTGGCGTGCGACCTGGCGATCTGTGCCAACGAAGCGACCTTCGGGCTTTCGGAAATCAACTGGGGCATCCCGCCCGGCAACCTGGTCAGCAAGGCCATGGCCGACACCGTGGGTCATCGCCAGTCGCTGTACTACATCATGACCGGCAAGACGTTCGGCGGGCAGAAAGCCGCTGAAATGGGCCTGGTCAACGAGAGCGTGCCCCTGGCGCAACTGCGCGAAGTTACCGTGGAGCTGGCGCGCAACCTGCTGGAGAAAAACCCGGTGGTGCTGCGGGCAGCCAAGCATGGCTTCAAACGCTGCCGCGAGCTGACCTGGGAGCAGAACGAGGATTACCTGTACGCCAAGCTCGACCAGTCGCGCCTGCTGGACACCGAAGGCGGTCGCGAACAGGGCATGAAGCAGTTCCTGGACGACAAGACCATCAAGCCTGGCTTGCAAACCTATAAGCGCTGAGGCGACAGGCGATAGCGGGCCGCATCCCGCTGTTCGCCGCGTCGCCCCGGCGCTACTGTTACACCGCTGCGCTGCATTCCCGATAAAGACAATAAAGAGGAATCACCATGCTGGACGTGCCCCTGTTGATCGGCGGCCAGTCGTGCCCGGCCCGTGACGGTCGGACCTTCGAGCGCTGCAACCCGGTGACCGGTGACGTGGTCTCGCGCGTCGCCGCCGCCACCCTGGAAGATGCCGACGCCGCCGTGGCCGCGGCCCAAGCCGCGTTCCCCGCCTGGGCCGCGCTGGCGCCCAACGAGCGCCGCACGCGTTTGCTGCGCGCCGCCGAACAGTTGCAAGCCCGCAGCGGCGAGTTCATCGCCGCCGCCGGCGAAACCGGCGCCATGGCCAACTGGTACGGATTCAACGTACACCTGGCGGCCAACATGCTGCGCGAAGCGGCGTCGATGACCACCCAGATCAACGGCGAAATCATCCCTTCGGACGTGCCCGGCAGTTTTGCCATGGCCCTGCGCCAGCCCTGCGGCGTGGTGCTCGGCATTGCGCCGTGGAACGCCCCGGTGATTCTCGCCACCCGCGCCATCGCCATGCCCCTGGCCTGTGGCAACACCGTGGTGCTCAAGGCGTCCGAAATCAGCCCGGCGGTGCACCGGCTGATCGGCCAGGTCCTTCAGGACGCCGGCCTGGGCGACGGGGTGGTCAACGTGATCTGCAACGCGCCAGCCGATGCGCCGGCGATTGTCGAGCGGCTGATCGCCAATCCGGCCGTGCGCCGCGTCAATTTCACCGGATCGACCCACGTCGGGCGGATTGTCGGTGAACTGTCGGCGCGGCACCTCAAGCCGGCCTTGCTCGAACTGGGCGGCAAGGCACCGTTGCTGGTGCTGGACGACGCCGACCTGGATGCCGCGGTAGAGGCGGCCGCCTTCGGGGCGTACTTCAACCAGGGACAGATCTGCATGTCCACCGAGCGGCTGATTGTCGACGCCAGTGTCGCCGATGCCTTTGTCGAGCGCTTGAGCGCGAAGATCGCCACGTTGCGCGCCGGTGACCCGGCAAACGGTGATTCGGTGCTGGGCTCGCTGGTGGATGCCAGTGCCGGCCAGCGCATCAAGGGGCTGATCGACGATGCCTTGGGCAAGGGCGCGAAGCTGGTGGCGGGCGGGCAGTTGGACGGCAGCATCCTGCAGCCGACCTTGCTCGACAACGTCACCGCCGACATGCGCCTGTACCGCGAGGAGTCTTTCGGGCCAGTGGCCGTGCTGCTGCGCGGTGACGGCGACGAAGCCCTGCTGCGCCTGGCCAATGACTCCGAGTTCGGCTTGTCGGCGGCGATCTTCAGCCGTGATACCACCCGTGCCCTGGCCCTGGCCCAGCGTGTCGAATCGGGCATCTGCCACATCAACGGCCCGACCGTGCACGACGAAGCGCAGATGCCTTTCGGCGGGGTCAAGTCCAGTGGCTATGGCAGCTTTGGCGGCAAGGCGTCCATCGAGCATTTCACCCAGTTGCGCTGGGTGACCTTGCAGAATGGCGCCCGGCATTACCCGATCTGAAACCCGTCGCATCGTCGGCGGCCCAGCGCCGCCGCGATGCAGGCCAATAATAATGACAAGGCCGCAGCCAGACGCTGCCACGCTCCGCTCGTTTCATGCGAGCCGACCGTGCCTTGGTGGAGGAAATGTACGTGAGTTCCGAGTTCAGATCGTCCTCCCGGACCCCGGCCGGGCGTTATCGCCAGGTGTCGATCGGTCATCCCGCCGTAGAAGTCAGGGAAGAGCGCGGCATCCTGCACATGCGTTCCCTGGAACCCTTGGCGCCTTTGCCGGCGCGCTTGCTCGATCGCCTGGTGCACTGGGCCGAAGTCCGCCCGCAGCACACCTTCATCGCCGCCCGCGACGGGGGAGGTGACTGGCACCGGGTCAGCTACGCGCAGATGCTCGACAGTGTCCGCGCCATCGCCGAAAGCCTGCTGGGCTTTGGTTTGTCGGCGGAAAAACCCTTGGCGCTGCTGTCGGGCAACGACATCGAACACCTGCAAATGGCCCTGGGCGCGATGTACGCCGGGATCCCGTATTGCCCGGTGTCGCCGGCCTATTCGCTGCTGTCCCAGGACTTCGCCAAGCTGCGTCACGTCTGCGACCTGCTGCAGCCCGGGCTGGTGTTTGTCAGCGACACGGCGCCTTTCGAGCGAGCGATCAATGCCGTGCTGCCGGCCAACGTACCCTTGATCAGCGTGCGTGGCGAGCTGCCGGGCCGCGCTATGACGCGCTTCTCCAGCCTGCTGGCCCAGCCTGGCGGCGAGGCGGCGGAGCGGGCGTTCGCCGCCACGGGGCCGGACAGCATCGCCAAGTTCCTGTTCACGTCGGGCTCGACCAAGCTGCCCAAAGCCGTGATCACCACCCAGCGCATGCTCTGTGCCAACCAGCAGATGCTGCTACAGACCTTCCCGGTGTTTGGCGAGGCGCCGCCGGTGCTGGTGGACTGGTTGCCGTGGAACCACACGTTCGGTGGCAGCCACAACGTCGGCATCGTGCTCTACAACGGTGGCACGTTTTACCTGGATGACGGCAAACCCACGGCCCAGGGCTTCGCCGAGACCTTGCGCAACCTCAAGGAGATTTCGCCCACGGCCTACCTGACCGTCCCCAAGGGCTGGGAAGAATTGGTCAGCGCCCTGGAGCAGGACGGCGAACTGCGCGAGCGTTTCTTCAAGCGCATCAGCTTGTTTTTCTTTGCCGCCGCCGGCCTGTCCCAAAGCACCTGGGACCGCCTCGACAAGGTCGCCGAGGCCCATTGCGGCGAACGCATCCGCATGATGGCAGGGCTGGGCATGACCGAGGCGGCGCCGTCCTGCACCTTCACTACCGGGCCGCTGTCGATGGCCGGCTACATCGGCCTGCCGGCCCCGGGCTGCGAGGTGCGGCTGGTACCGGTGGACGGCAAGTTTGAAGGCCGGTTTCGCGGACCGCACATCATGCCGGGCTACTGGCGCTCACCGCAGCAGACCGCGGAAGTCTTCGACGAGCAAGGGTTCTATTGCTCCGGTGACGCGATCAAGCTGGCCGACCCGAGCAATCCGCAATTGGGGCTGATGTTCGACGGGCGGATCGCCGAGGACTTCAAGTTGTCG
The DNA here is from genome assembly GCA_001023535.1 of Pseudomonas chlororaphis. Lineage (NCBI taxonomy): Bacteria > Pseudomonadati > Pseudomonadota > Gammaproteobacteria > Pseudomonadales > Pseudomonadaceae > Pseudomonas > Pseudomonas chlororaphis. The sequence continues at coordinate 5,166,250 of CP011020.1, read as the reverse complement.
TCCGGGGTGTTCGTCAGCGTCGGGCCACTGCGCAATCGCGCCGTGCTGGAAGGCACGCCTTATGTCCTGGACCTGGTGGTCACCGCGCCTGATCGCGAATGCCTGGGCGCGTTGGTGTTTCCACGACTCCCCGAGTGCCGTCGCCTGTCGGGGCTGGGCGCCGATGCCACTGATGCCCAGGTGCTGGCCAGCTCGGCGGTGCGCCAATGGTTCACTGAATGGTTGCAGCGCCTGAATCATCAGGCCAGCGGGAATGCCAGCCGTGTGGAATGGATTGCCCTGCTCGATGAGCCGGCTTCCATCGACCGTGGTGAAATCACCGACAAGGGTTCGCTCAACCAGCGTGCGGTGTTGCAGTGGCGGGCGGAGAAAGTCGAGGCGCTGTATCGGGGCGAGGATGCGTCGATCCTGCGGGCGGGCTAGCGGGTGCAAGTTGTACCGCGAGCCCGCTCCCACAAAGTTTAGCGTCGAGTCTCAATCCCAAGCAGCCCGCCATCCTCACTGTGGGAGCGAGCTTGCTCGCGAAAGCGGCGCGTCAGTCAGCGATGAACTTGACCGTGCTACCGCCTTCGCGGGCAAGCCCGCTCCCACAAGGGGTGGCTTACCGCCGTCCCAGCAGCAAGCCCACCACCAGCCCGAACCCGGCGGAGATCGCCACGGTCTGCCACGGGTGGCCGCCGATGTAGGTTTCAGTGGCGTCGACCATCGGGCGGGTTCGCTCCCGCGCGCTGGCGAGGGAATCCAGGGCTTGTTGCAGTTTCTGGGAGATCTGGCCGCGCAGGTTCTCCGCGTCTTCGCCGACCAGTGCGGCGCTGTTCTTGAGCAACTTCTCCGACTCTTCGATCAACGCCTTCAGCTCGCTGAAGGCCTGGTCCTTGATTTGCTCCCCGTTTGCTTGCACGGTGCTTCTACGCGCCATGGTGTATCTCCTTGTAAATGATGGCAGTGAACTATGGAGTGCTGCGCGAGCTTAAAAGTTGCGACGAGGCTGCTCGCAACCGGTCATTCCCAAAAGCGGGTTAAGGCTGTTCGCCGCAAGGTGTAAGATGTCGCCTATTTACGCAACAGGTAATTCCCATGAGCTTCAATCTGGCTGACAAGCCCCTGGCCGAGCGCGCCGCCCTGGAAGACGAAAAATCCCGACTCTTTGAACTGTGGCAAAACAACCTGGGCAAGGCCAAGGGTGATGCGGCGCGGCTGTTCGGCGAGCGTTCCAAGCGCAAGGGCAAGTGGGCCGAGTGGGTGCGCGCCGAACTGGACGGCATGTCGCCGCCGGAATACGCCAACATGGTGCGCAGTGAAGTCAACCGGCTGATGGCGGCCAACAAGTAAGCCCTACGCGAAGGCGGCGACAATTGCCTCGCGAACCTTGATCACGGCCGGGTCCATCTGCAATTGGGTTCGCCAGCCGAGTTCGATGGGGTAGCGAGGCAGCGCCAGAGGGCAGGGCAGCAACGCCAGGCCGCCGAGGGCCGCGATGGCCTGGGCGGCATGGGTCGGAATGGTCGCCACGGCCTGGCTGCCCTTGAGCAGGAAAGGCAGCGCGGCGAAATGGGTGGTCGAGGCAGACACCCGTCGACTCAGGCCGAGCCCGGCCAACCCTTCATCGGTGATGCCGATAAAACCACCGGAAGACACCAACAAATGCTCGCGGGCCACGAACGCCTCCAGGCTGAGGGTCGGCGAGGCTTGCGCCAGGCTGGCCGGGTCGACCAGGCAAGCGTAGTCGCCTTCCCCCAGCACCTGGCGGCTGAGCAGCCGCTGGGCGAAACCGCCGGCCGTGATCGCCAGGTCGAGGTGACGCTCCATCAGCGCCAGGCCAACGATCTGGCTGTGGGTCTGGCGAAAAATCAGGCGCAGGCCCGGTGCACGCTGCGCCACTTCTTCTACCAGGCGCCGTCCGTAGGCGATCTCGAAGTCGTCGGACAGCCCGACGATGACCGAGCGCCCCTGATAATGGTTGGCGTGCGGGTCCACCATCGCCAGGCTCTGGCGGCATTTGTTCAAGGCTTCGCTGATCACCGGCTTCAACTGGTTGGCTCGCAACGTCGGCGCCAGGCCCCGACCGGTGCGCACGAACAGTTGATCGTCATACAGGCTGCGCAGCCTGCGCAATGCGGCGCTGATGGCCGACTGGGTCACACCCAGGCGCAGGGCGGCACGGCTGGCGCTGGACTCGTCATGCAGCGCTTCGAAAGTCTTGAGCAGATTGAGGTCGATGTCGGCGATATTCATAACGCTCATATCATTTAGCAGCGGTTGGGGCTTTATTCATGATCGGTCGACGCCGGAAAATCAGCAACACTTGTTAATGACGGAGTTGAACACCATGCCCAAATCCATTGTGGCGGCCCTGCAAATCGGTTCGTTGCCCGGCGGCAAGGGCGACACCCTGGCCCAGATCCTTTCTTATGAAGACGCCATCCGCGAGGCGGGGGCGCGCCTGGTGGTGATGCCCGAAGCCCTGCTGGGTGGCTACCCCAAGGGCGAAGGTTTCGGCACTCAACTGGGGTATCGCCTGCCGGAAGGACGCGAAGCGTTTGCCCGCTATTTCGCCAATGCCATCGACGTGCCCGGGGTCGAAACCGAAGCCCTGGCCGGATTGTCGGCACGCACGGGCGCCAGCCTGGTGCTGGGCGTGATCGAGCGCTGCGCCAGTACCTTGTACTGCACCGCGCTGTACTTCGAACCCGAGGCGGGCCTGGTGGCCCGGCATCGCAAGCTGATGCCGACGGGCACCGAACGGTTGATCTGGGGCAAGGGCGACGGCTCGACCCTGCCGGTGATCGACAGCCAGGTCGGTCGCGTGGGCGCGGCGGTGTGCTGGGAAAACATGATGCCGCTGCTGCGCACCGCGATGTATGCCAAAGGCGTGGACGTCTGGTGTGCGCCAACGGTGGATGAGCGCGAGATGTGGCAAGTGACCTTGCGCCACATTGCCCACGAGGGGCGCTGTTTCGTGGTCAGTGCCTGCCAGGTTCAGGCCTCGCCGCAAGCGTTGGGCATCGAGGTTGCGAACTGGCCTGCCGAACGCCCGTTGATCGCGGGCGGTAGCATGATCGTTGGGCCCATGGGCGATGTGCTGGCCGGGCCTTTGAAGGACTGCGCCGGGTTGCTCACCGCTGAAATCGATACCGATGAGCTGGTGCGCGCGCGGTACGACTACGACGTGGTCGGCCATTACGCCCGGCCCGACATCTTCGAACTGGTGGTGGATGAACGGGCCAAGCCGGGTGTGCGTTTCATCCAATGATTCACCAGGTGGCCGTGGAACCGCGTAAGTCGAGGGTGCCACGGTCGACGAAGCGCCGGGTGCCGAACACTCCGCCGGCGAGTTTGCCCCTGAGCACGTAAGGCAGGTTATCCAGGCTTTGGGTCTGGCTCAGGCCGAGGGTCTGGCGCAGTACGGAAAACGCCGAGATGCTCACCGGGATGCTCAGTATTGTTTCGGAAAACCGGGGGAGGGAGCCGGTCTGGTCGCTGACCCCCGAGGCCAGGGGCCGACCGTTGACTTCCAGGTCCAGCGCCACGCCGTTGTAGTCCAGGGTGGTGTCGTTGGGGTTCTGCACGCGCAGCTTCACGGCAAAACGCATTTCCAGATCCTGGCTGGGCAGCGGCTCAATGCCGACCACGTTGATCGTCAGTGGGTCGCGCTGCGGGAACAGGGCGCAGGCGCTCAGGCTGAGCAACATCAGTAGCAGGGACAGGCCGAACAATCTGCGCATGGTCAACTCTCGCAATGGACATCAGGGGGGCTGGCAGTCATCAGGCTACCGCAATTATCGGCAACCGGCGCCTGGCCATGAAAAGGCTGGCTCCTGACATTTTCTGACACCCGTCTCTGCTAATCTGCGGCAATTATTTCCCTGCGGATCGCCCATCGTGTCGCGTACTACCCGGCTGCTCACTTTGCTGCAAGTCTTGCGGGGCAAGCGTTGCCCGGTTACCGCCGCGACATTGGCTGTCGAGCTGAACGTGTCCGAGCGTACCTTGTACCGTGACATCGCTGAGCTGACGGCCCTCGGTGCGCCGATCCAGGGTGAGGCGGGCATTGGCTATGTCTTGCGCAGTGGGCTGTTCCTGCCGCCACTGATGTTCACCGCCGATGAGATCGAAGCCATCGTGCTGGGCTTGCGCTACGTGGACCAGCGTGGCGACGACGTGCTGGGCAAGGCTGCCGCCGACGCGTTGGCGAAGGTGGAGGCGGTGCTTGCCCCGGACGTTCGTGACGCCTTGCGCAATCCCACGGTGCTGCCCGGGCCGCCGGGTTATGGCTACCCGCAGAACACCGTGCAGTTGAATGTCTATCGCCAGGCCATTCGCACCCAGGCCAAGCTGCACATCGATTACGCCGACGTGAACAAGACCCCCAGCCAGCGGTTGATCTGGCCGCTGGCCCTGGGCTTTTTCAACGAGGCGCGGGTAGTGGTGGCCTGGTGCGAATTGCGAGGGGCCTACCGTACCTTCCGCACCGACCGGATTGCCTCGGCCGCCGAGCAGGGCGAGCGCTACCCCGGGCGGCGCAGCGACCTGTTGCGCGCCTGGTTCGCACTGATGCAACTGGACGAAAACGGGCGCTTCACTCCTGACAAAAACTGACACAGCAGTGTTCTAGCATGGCGCCAGATCGATAAAACAAGGAGCCCTGCCATGTCCAACCCCGTCTCTTCCCTGGCCCCGGCCATCGCCGGCTATATTGCCGCCGCCAACGCTCGTGACAGCTCGGCGGTGACGCGTTTCTTCGCCGAAAACGCCAGCGTGTTCGATGAAGGCCACCACCGCCTCGGTGCCCAGGCCATCGCCCAATGGATGGAAGACACCGCCCAGCGCTACCAGCCACGGGTGCAAGTGCTCAATGTGCAGCAACGAACCGGCAAGGTGCTGGTGCAGAACCTGATCTCCGGCACCTTTCCCGGCAGCCCGCTGGAGTTGCGCTACACCTTCCGCCTCGACGAACAGGGCAAGATCAGCCGGCTGGATATCTCGGTCTAGTGTTTCTGTCGCTCTGAAGTGAACGCTGTTGTGGCGAGGGGATTTATCCCCGATCGGTTGCGCAGCAACCGCAAAAAGACAGGGCCGCTACGCGCCCCAACGGGGATAAATCCCCTCGCCACAGGTTTTTCGATGCCTTCACATGGCATACTCCCGGTCCTTCTTCCCCCGGACCTGGGCCGCATGACTGACTCCCCCCTGAGTGCCTGGCAGCACGCCATCGAACACCACGGCTTCGTCCAGGACGAGGCTCAGGAACTGGCGATCATGGCTCTGGAACAATGCCACAAGGCATTGGGCGAGGGCCGCAAGTCGATCAAGGGCGTTTACCTGTGGGGGCCGGTGGGTCGTGGCAAGACCTGGCTGATGGACCGCTTCTACGAGAGCCTCAAGGTGCCGGCGCGCCGCCAGCACTTCCATCACTTCATGGCCTGGGTGCACCAGCGCTCCTTCCAACTGACCGGCACACCGGACCCTTTGCAGGCCTTGGCCCGGGAGCTGAGTGCCGAGGTGCGGGTGCTGTGCTTCGACGAATTGTTCGTCACCGACATCGGCGACGCCATCATCCTCGGACGGCTGTTCCAGGTGATGTTCGAACAAGGCATGGTGATCGTCAGTACGTCCAACCTGCCGCCCGAAGAACTCTATGCCAACGGCCACAACCGTGAACGCTTCCTGCCGACCATCAGCGCGATCAAGCAATACATGCAAGTGGTGCCGGTGAACGGGTGGCAGGACCACCGCCAACACCCGGGCGCGGTGCAGCAACGCTACTGGGTACGCGGCTGCGGGCAACCCGACCCGTTGGCCGCGGTCTTTGACCAGTTGGCGGGTGGGCAAACGCTCGCCAGCGGGCCGATCGAAGTCGGCCATCGCCTGCTCGAGCCCGTCCGGGCTGGCGATACGGTGCTCTGGAGCCGCTACGCCGATCTTTGTGAGCAACCGTTCTCGGCGCTGGATTTCATGGCCTTGTGTGACCGTTTCAGCGTGATTCTGCTCGGCGATGTGCCTTGCCTGAGCGCCGAACAGCGCGAAGGGCGCATTGCCCGTGGTACCGAGGACGGGGTCGAACGGGTGGAGGCCGGCGACCGTGAACTGCCGCAATTGTCCGTCCATGACGATGGCGTGCGGCGTTTCATTGCCCTGGTCGACGAGTGCTACGACCGCAAGGTGCCGCTGTACCTGTGCGCCGAAGTGCCGATGGAAGACTTGTACACCGAAGGCTATCTGCAATTCCCGTTTCGCCGCACGCTCAGTCGGCTCCAGGAAATGCAGATGCAACGTTTTGGTCAACCCGCCTGACCGGGCCCCCGCCGTCGGCCCCACGCCGTCAGCACTACCGATGTGAAATGGAAATGGTCATGGCAGAAGCCAGGGGCATTCTGCCGTTTTCGATCATTTCTGGACGATTTCAGCCACAGGCGCCTTGGGTTTGATCAGGCTGAAATCGATCAGGCCCTTGTGCTGGCTTTCATACGGGTTGCCGATCATCAGTGGTCGCGCTTTGAACTGGTCGCTGACCAGGCTCTTGCTGTGATCCAGCTCGTCGAAGCTCAGGCCCGCCAGGTCTGCCCAGGTGTGGATCAGGTGCGAGCTGCTGTAGGGCCGCGACAGGTCGCCGGCAAAGCTCCAGTCATGGCTTTCGCGCCACTTGGGCGAAGCCCAGGCCATGAACGGGATGGTGTACATCGGCGCGGTCGGCTTGGCTTCGTTGCGGCCCAGGGTGTCATGGCCCTGAGAGTCGAAGACGTCTTCACCGTGGTCCGAGAGGTACAGCAGGAAGCCGTTGGGATCGCTCTTGGCGTAGTCCTTGATGAGGCTGGAAACCACGAAGTCGTTGTACAGCACCGCGTTGTCGTAGCTGTTGTAGGTGGGCAGTTGGTCGTCACGCACACCTGCCGGCACGCCCTGGCGGTCGGTGAACTTATCGAACGTCGGCGGATAGCGGTACTGGTAGCTCATGTGGGTGCCCAGCAGATGCACCACGATCAACTTGCGCGGGGCACTGTCGGCCAGGGCCTTGTTGAAGGGCTCGATCACGTCGCCGTCGTACTGGGCGGCGTTCTGGTTGCGGTTGTTGTTGAGGTACACCTGCTCATCGGCCTGCTGTGAGAAGGTCGTGAGCATGGTGTTGCGCTTGGTCATGGTCTGCTGGTTGGTGATCCAGAAGGTCTTGTAGCCGGCCTGCTTCATCATGCTCACCAGCGAAGGCGTGCTCAGGTACAGCTCCGGGTTTTCCTCGTCGGCGAAGGTCAACACCTGCTGCAGCGCTTCGATGGTGTAGGGGCGCGGGGTGATCACGTTGTCGAACACCGCGAGCTGGTCCTTGAGCTTGTCCAGTTCCGGCGTGGTTTCGCGCGGGTAGCCATAGAGGCTCATGCGTTGACGGTTGGTCGACTCACCGATCACCAGCACCAGGGTCGCCGGCTGGTCGGCCATGGCGTCCTTGAGGTGATTCAGCGGCGCGATCTTGCTGGCGCTGTGCAACATGCCTTGCATGTTTTCCAGTTGTTCGCCGTAGCGTCGGTAGGCCACGACCATCTGCCAAGGCACGGCGGGCTCGATGCGGTCTTCGAATTTTTCCAGGCCACCGGCGAAGCTGCCGGTGCGCTGGGTCTGCTTGATCAATGGATAGCCGACCACGGCCACCACGATGGCCGCCGCCGCGACAATGGCCTGCCCACGCGGCAGGTAGACCGGGCGCAGGCGGGTCCAGAGCAGATAGCCCACGACGGTGTGGGCGAGGAACGCCGGCACCATCCACCAGGCAAAATACTGCGTCATGTATTCGCCGGCTTCCGCCACGTTCGACTCGAACATGATGAAGATGACGCTCTGGGAAAATTCCTGCTGGTAAATGAAGAAATACCCCAGGCTCGCCATGGAACAGGCCCACAGCACGATCCCGATCAGGGCCGCGAGCAGGCGGGTGCGGGCGGGGAAGAGCAGCATGGGCGCCAGCCACAGGGCACTCATCACGAATGCCTGGCGAAACCCGGTGAAGCCGGACGTGTCGCTGAGCAGAATGAGCAGTTGGGTAATGCCCGAAAAATACCAGAAGAACAGAAACAGCCAGCCAAGCCCGGCCCAGTCAAAACCTTTCGCAGTCGTTGTGCTGCGTTTGAACAAACTCATCAAGCGCTCCAGCCTGTTATCGACGCGCCTGGCGGTACCGGATTGGTGACCGCAGGCACACGCCGAGCAACCCTAAAGGTCGGCAGTATCGCGAGCCGCTTGTGAAAACTTCGTGAGTTTTTTGGTTACAAAATGCTGACTTAGGTGCGCAAGGGGACGCCTTCCTTTGAAGACGGGCCTGCTCGCGAAGGTGTTGGTTCAGCCGCCATTGAGTTTCACGCAAACGCGGTTTCCGCAGGCTGGCTCGCTCCCACGGTGGCGGGTATCGGGAAAGGGGATGAGGATCAGGCTTGTGGGAGCAGGCTCCCACAAGGTGGCTTCACAAAGCCCTGCCACACGAGGGAGGGCTGTTTTTCATGGGAAGGACACCGGGTTGCCCAATGTCCCTTCCTGATGCCGTGCCTCTGGGACGCTTACCGCGCCACAGCCTGGTTCTGGTGGGACAGCTGTGCGTGCTGCAACTGCATGCGCAACTGCGTCACTTCATCTAGCAGCAGATCACGCTCTTCCTTGAGAAGGCGCAATTCATCGCGACGAATGGTCACATAAAGGGTTTGGGGAGGACGTGCGGTAACGACTGGGCCCATTGCTCACCTCGCAAATGGCGTACATCAACTATAGAGACGTCGCCAGCATTTTGGTCGACACCTCTACTATCGGCGCCGATTCTGATTTCTTTTGCTTGTGATTGGAACTTTTTTATTTTTCATGGTCGCTGTGTCTTTGGCCGGGATTGGAGCGTTATCCCTTGTGATCGCTCAAATTACCCGGAAACTATGCAGCAATGCTCTGGACTAACCCCCAACTGTCTTTTGAGCTAAACCTTTGACTTACCTTTATTTGTAGTAGGGAGCATCAGCACATGCAACTCGGGATTATTGGACTGGGCCGCATGGGCGGCAATATTGCGCGGCGCCTGATGCTCAATGGGCACACCACCGTGGTCTACGACCGCAACGCTGCGTTCGTCGAAAATCTCAGCCAGGAAGGCGCCACTGGCGTCGCGGACCTGCCAGCGCTGGTGGCCGCCCTTGAGGCGCCAAGGGCGGTCTGGGTCATGCTGCCGGCCGGTGCGCCGACCGAAGACACCATCACCGTGCTCAGCGGCCTGCTGGAGCCGGGCGACGTGATCATCGACGGCGGTAACACGTACTACAAGGACGACATCCGCCGGGCCCACGCCCTGCTGGAGAAGGGCCTGAACTACATCGACGTCGGCACCTCCGGCGGCGTGTGGGGCCTGGAGCGCGGCTACTGCATGATGATCGGCGGTGACGCCGAAGTGGTGAAGCGCCTGGACCCGCTGTTCGACAGCCTGGCGCCGGGCATGGGCAATATCCCACGGACTCGCGACCGCAAGTCCGACGACGACCGTGCCGAACGCGGCTACATCCACGCGGGCCCCGCGGGCGCCGGGCATTTCGTCAAGATGATCCACAACGGCATCGAGTACGGCATGATGCAGGCCTTCGCCGAAGGGTTTGACATCCTCAAGACCAAATCCAGCGAAAGCCTGCCACCAGAGCAGCGTTTCGACTTGAACGTCGCCGATATCGCCGAGGTCTGGCGTCGCGGCAGCGTGGTGTCGTCCTGGTTGCTGGACCTGACCGCCGACGCCCTGGCCAGCGATCCGAAACTCGATGGCTTCTCCGGCGAGGTCGCCGACAGCGGCGAAGGGCGCTGGACCATCGAGGCCGCCATCGAGCAGGCGGTGCCGGTGCCGGTGCTCTCCAGCTCGTTGTTCGCCCGTTTCCGCTCGCGCCAGCAGAGCACCTATGGCGACAAGATGCTCTCGGCCATGCGCTTCGGCTTTGGCGGCCACGTGGAGACACCGAAAAAATGACCGCGATCGGCAGCAAATCCAAGGCAGAACCTGCACCGCCGACCACGTTGTTCCTGTTCGGCGCCCATGGCGATCTGGTCAAGCGCCTGCTGATGCCGGCGCTGTACCACTTGAGTCGTGACGGCCTGCTGGGAGATGGGCTGCGGATCGTTGGAGTTGACCATAACGCCATCAGCGATGCGGACTTCGCCAGCAAGCTGGAGGCGTTCATTCGCAGCGAAGCGGCGAGCAAAGGCGGCGACGCCGAACACGCGCTCGACCCGCAGCGCTGGGCCAGCCTGGCGCAAGGCATCAGCTACGTGCAGGGTGACTTTCTCGATGACAGCACCTATGACGCGCTGGCGGCGAAAATCGCCGCCAGCGGCACCGGCAACGCGGTCTTCTACCTGGCGACCGCGCCGCGCTTCTTCAGCGAGGTGGTCAGCCGCCTCGGTGCGGCCGGGCTGCTTCAGGAGCAGCCGGATGCGTTCCGGCGCGTGGTGATCGAAAAGCCGTTCGGCTCCGACCTGCGCACCGCTGAATCGCTGAATGCCTGCCTGCTCAAGGTCATGAGCGAAAAACAGATCTACCGGATCGACCATTACCTGGGCAAGGAAACGGTGCAGAACATTCTGGTCAGCCGTTTCTCCAACAGCCTGTTCGAGGCGTTCTGGAACAACCACTACATCGACCACGTCCAGATCACCGCGGCCGAAACCGTCGGCGTGGAAACCCGTGGCAGTTTCTATGAACGCACCGGCGCCCTGCGGGACATGGTGCCCAACCACCTGTTCCAACTGCTGGCGATGGTGGCCATGGAGCCGCCGGCGGCCTTCGGCGCGGATGCGGTGCGGGGCGAGAAGGCCAAGGTCGTGGGTGCGATCCGGCCGTGGTCGGTGGAGCAGGCCCGCGCCAACTCGGTGCGCGGCCAGTACACCGCCGGTGAACTGGGCGGTAAGGCGGTCAACGGTTATCGCGAAGAATCCAACGTGGCGGCCGACAGCACCACCGAAACCTACGTCGCCCTCAAGGTGATGATCGATAACTGGCGTTGGGTGGGCGTGCCGTTCTACCTGCGCACCGGCAAGCGCATGAGCGTGCGTGACACGGAAATCGTCATTTGCTTCAAGCCGGCGCCTTATGCGCAGTTTCGCGACACCGACGTCGACGAATTGCAACCTACGTACCTGAGAATCCAGATTCAGCCCAACGAAGGCATGTGGTTCGACCTGTTGGCCAAGCGGCCAGGCCCGGCCCTCGACATGGCAAACATAGAATTGGGCTTTGCCTACAAGGACTTCTTCGAAATGCAGCCGTCCACGGGTTACGAAACCCTGATCTACGATTGCCTGACGGGCGATCAAACGCTGTTCCAGCGTGCCGACAATATTGAAAATGGTTGGCGCGCGGTGCAGCCGTTCCTCGACGCCTGGCAGCAGGACGCGACGTTCCAGCCGTACAAGGCCGGGGAAGACGGGCCGGCCGCGGCCGATGACCTGCTGACACGCGATGGTCGCGTCTGGCACGGCCTCGGATGAGCGAGCCGTTGAAACGCCCCATCCGCTTCCTGCTCAGTGACATGGACGGCACTCTGTTGCTGCCCGACCACAGCCTCAACCAACGTACCATCGAAGCCGTGCGTTCTTTGCGCGAGGCCGGCGTGTTGTTCAGCCTCGCCACCGGTCGGCCGCCCCGGGCGATGCTGCAATACATCGAGGCCCTGGGTGTCGACCTGCCCACCGCGGCGTTCAATGGCGGCACGCTGGTGCATCCGGACGGCAGTTTCCTCGCGGTGCACTACCTGCCGCCCGAGGTAGCGCGGACCACCCTGGCGTTGTACGCCGATCAGCCTGGCATTGAGGCCTGGGTATTTGCCGACGGCGATTGGCTGGTGCGCGATGCCCACGGGCCGATGGTCCCGGTGGAAACCCGCGGCCTGGGCTATCCGCCGGTGCAGGTCGAGAGCTTCGAGCCTTACCTGGAACGCATCGACAAGATCGTCGCCACCAGCGCCAACACTGATTTGCTGGTGGAGCTGGAGGCGCGCCTGCACCCGCTGCTCAACGGCCAGGCCCAGGTGTCGCGTTCGCAGCCGATCTACCTGGACGTCACGGCGCTCAAGGCCAACAAGGGTGAAGCGTTGGCGACACTGGCCGATTTCCTCGACGTGCCGCTGGAGCAGACCGCCGCCATGGGCGATGGAGGCAACGACCCGGCGATGTTCCATCGTGCAGGCTTGTCGATTGCCATGGGGCAAGCGGAAGAAGCGATCCGGCGCCAGGCCGATGTCGTCACCGCCGCCAACACCGAAGACGGTGCGGCCTTGGCAATCGAACGCTACATCCTGCCCCGATAACCCCAAGCACGCCGGTGCGAGCCTGCTCGCGAAAAGGGTGGGTCAGTCGATGAAGAGGTTGACTGACCTACCGCCTTCGCGGGCAAGCCCGCTCCCACAGTCTTTCTTCAGTTACAGCCAGTAGGTCACTGCATACCAACCCAGCCCGCCCATTACCACGGTATAGGGCAGTGCCATCCAGACCATGCGGCCATAGGACAGGCGAATCAGCGGGGCAATTGCCGAGGTCAGCAGGAACAGGAACGCGGCCTGGCCGTTGGGGGTGGCGACGCTGGGCAGGTTGGTGCCAGTGTTGATGGCCACCGCCAGGGTTTCGAACTGTTCGCGGCTCATGTGGCCAGATATGAAGGCCTGCTTCACTTCGGTGATGTAGATGGTTGCGACGAACACGTTGTCGCTGATGGCCGATAGCAGGCCGTTGGCGATGAACAGCATGCCCGGTTGCTGGTCGGCGGGCAGGGCCAGCACCCATTGGATCAAGGGCGTGAACAGTTGCTGGTCATGAATGACCGCCACCACCGCAAAAAACACCACCAGCAGTGCAGTGAACGGCATGGCGTCCTTGAATGCATTGCCAAGGCGGTGCTCGTCGGTGATGCCGGTGAACGCAGTGATCAGCACGATCACCATCAGGCCGATCAGGCCGACTTCAGCGATGTGCAGCGCCAGTCCTACGATCAGGATCAGCGCGGCGATGCCCTGGACGATCAGCGCCGCCCTTTGGCGTGAGGTGCGCTCGCGGTTGTCCTGCTCGGCGTAGTCGGCCAGCACCGCCCGCACGTTATCCGGCAGCAATGTGCCGTAGCCGAACCGGCGCAGCTTTTCCAGCGCCACGCAGGTCACCAGCCCGGCAACCAGCACCGGCAGCGAGACCGGCGCGACCTTCACGAAAAACTCGACAAAATGCCAACCCATCTCATGGCCGATCAACAGGTTCTGCGGCTCGCCCACCAGGGTGCAGACGCCGCCCAGCGCGGTGCCGACGGCGCCATGCATCAGCAGGCTGCGCAAGAAGGCCCGGAACTGCTCGAGGTCTTCGTGGTGCAAGGTAGGCAGGGCGTGGTCTTCATCGACGCTGCTGTCCTGGCGCGGATCGTTGCCCGAGGCCACGCGGTGATACACCGAATAAAAGCCCACCGCGGCGCTGATGATCACCGCGGTGACGGTCAGGGCATCGAGAAAGGCCGACAGGAACGCCGAGAGAAAGCAGAACATCAGCGCCAGCAGCGCCTTGGAACGCACGCCCAGGAGCAGGCGTGAGAACAGGAACAGCAGCAGGTCTTTCATAAAGTAGATGCCGGCCACCATGAACATCAGTAGCAGGATGACCGGAAAGTTGTGCAGCAGTTCGTCGTACAGCGCCTTGGGCGTGGTCATGCCCAGCAGCAGAGCCTCGACCAGCAGCAGGCCACCGGGCATCAGCGGGTAGCACTTGAGGGCCATGGCGAGGGTGAAGATGAATTCCACCACCAACATCCAGCCGGCAACGATCGGACCCAGCGTCCACAGCACCACGGCGTTGAGAATCAGGAAGGTGATGATGCACGCCTTGTACCAGCGTGGGGAATGCCCCAGAAAGTTGTGCGCGAAAGCCTGAGCCATTGGACCGGACATCGGCTGCTCCTTTTAATTAGAAGCGCGCAACTTGCCGTAACACATGCGCAATATCAAGCGCAGAAGCAAATGTCCTTCAAATGCGACGGGGCTCAGGCCCAATACCGGGCCACCACCGCACGGTAGCTGCCGTTGAGTGAGTAGCCGCCCACCAGGATTCTTCCGTCGGGTTGCACCGCCAACCCGGTAGCGGTGTCCAGGCTGTAGCCCAAGCGCGTGCGAACCCAGCCGTTGCCTTCGCCGAAATCCGGGTCGAGGCTGGCGTCCGGCAAATGCCGGGCCAGTACGAAGTCGGCCTCGATACCGCCGAGGGTGGCGCCGGCGGTCAGCAGTTTTCCATCTGCCTGGACCTGGGCGGCCGTCCATTGGCTGGCGCCGCGACCGATTTCCAACAGTCGGCATTGGCCCTGGTTGCTGTGGTGATCCGGTACGCCATCGCGGCACACTTTCAAGGACAGGCTGTGCATCGGGTCGCGACTGCTGCCAAACGCCTGCAGGTCGCCGTTTGCATGTTCGACGATCTGGCTGACCATCACGCTGTGGTCCTGGGCCAGGATGGACAGGAAGCCTGCGTCGCCAAAGCCGCTGTCGAGGTTGCCGTGGGGGTCGTAGCGCGCGATCAGGCCATGCTGGGGCAGGTCGATGGCCCCGCCGACGAGGATGTGGCCATCGGCCTGGAGCGTCAGGCAGCCCAGCCAGGTGTTTTTCAGCAGGCGGCGGACCATCACAAAGCCGCGTCCGTTGAAGGTATTGTCCAGTTCGCCATCCGGTAGGAGTCGGATCAGCACGCCGACATGGTCGGACAGTTGGAAGTGATGATTGGCCAGCAGGAGTATCCGGCCATCGGCCTGCACTTGCATGTCACAGGCTTCAAGGCCGGGCACACCCGGCGGAAGCCAAGGGTCGCGCAGGCCTTGGGAAAGGTTGCCGCACAGCCGGACGATCTGTCGGCCGGCGTTGCCGAATCCAGGCACGGCGCGGCCTTGCCGATCGAACAACGCCAGGGCGGGGAGGGTGTGGTCGTTACTTTCGTAGTGCAGGCCGCAGAGCAGGATCTGTCCGTCGGGCAACTCGATCACTTTGCCTGCGGTGGCGTCGAAGCCGTTCTCGAACGAGCCGATCACGCTGCCGCCCGTCCCGAAGCCCGGATCGGTGGAGCCGTCCTGGTTGAGGCGGGCGAGCCCGAACCGGGTGCCCTGGGCGGTCTCGACCCGGGCGGCTACCAAGGCCCGACCGGCGCGGTCCAGGGTCAGCCCGGTGAGCAGGCTCGACGTACTGCCCTCGAAATGAACCCAGGCTTTGCCGTTGTCGGCAAAGCCTGGGTCAAGTTGCCCTGCGTGAGCCGCAGCCTTGGAAAACGCCAATGCGGATTGATCGGGCATGCATGCCTCTCCTTGTGCGTCGAACGCCCCGAAAGGGCGACGACGGCATGAAGGCAACATTCAAACCCTGAATGTGAAAGTGCACAACTGTCAGGTCCAGCAGATGCAGGGGCGTTTCGTGCCATAACGATGGCTTTCTGATCCAGTGCCAAGCCTGCAACCATAAATAACGCTGACTGCGAGTTATTCCGGCATGGACCAGGACTGCAACTTATAGCCTTCCTGGCTCAATTCGGCGCGGGCTTGTTTCAACAAGTTGGCCAGTTGGGCCGGGTCGGTATAGGCACTGCTTGGAATCTGGGTGCGACCGATGTGGGTATTGGTGCGGTCGATGACGGTCAGGCTGAGTTCGCCGTTACCGTCTTGTGGGGCCCAGGCCACGCACTGGAAGGGACGGAATGCGCGGTCGGCAATCAAAAGAGCTTCGTTGATACGGAGCGGGGCGTTCATGGCGTCTTCTCTTAAAAGGTGCCCAATCAAATGATGTGCCGGCGGTTGGGCGTACCGTGCGGCTGGTTACTTGTACTGATGTTCCGAACCCGGGGGCGGGTCACACAATTGTTGAATAAATTTCGATTTTCTTTCAGACCCGGCGTTGTGGCTTTTGTTTGAAAGCGTGGTGAAAGAATTAATGACGGATTCGTTAATTAGAATCGCGCTTATAACCAGTTTTGTGCCGTCTCGATAATCAATTGATACAAGGGTGTGTCAACTTCTTGCTACTGTTACATGCAGGTTTGCCAAACGACTGTTTCTAATCACATTTCCTTATTTTGGCGCCAAGGATCAGTCATGCTCGAAGCCAGTACGTCGCGTCGTCTGCTCGTGGTTGATCCCTGCGACGATTGTCATCGTCTATTGCCCGGCCTTCGGTCCATCGGCTGGGACGTGGACAGCTGTGCCCTCGAACACGCCGGCGATCGCACCTGTGATGTCGGCCTGTTGCGGTTGCAGCCGTTTCACTTGGAGCGCCCGGAAGCGGTCAAGGAATTGATCAGCCGCAGCGGCGCCGAATGGATCGCCGTGCTCAACCAGGAAGTGTTGCGCCTGCAGAACGTCGGTGACTTTGTCTGCGAATGGTTTTTTGACTTCCACACCTTGCCCTTCGACGTCTCCCGCGTGCAGGTCACCCTGGGGCGGGCGTTCGGCATGGCGCGGTTGCGTGGGCAAGGTTCGATACACATCGACCAGCCTGAACATGAATTGCTGGGTGACAGCAAACCGATCCGGGAACTGCGCAAGTTGTTGGGCAAGCTGGCGCCCACCGAGTCTCCAGTGCTGATTCGCGGCGAGAGCGGCACCGGCAAGGAGTTGGTCGCGCGCACCCTGCATTTCCAATCCCACCGACGCAACAAGCCCTTCATTGCGATCAACTGCGGGGCCATTGCGGAACACCTGATCCAGTCCGAGTTGTTCGGCCATGAGAAGGGCGCTTTCACCGGTGCGCACCAGCGCAAGATTGGGCGAATCGAGGCGGCCCATGGCGGCACCTTGTTTCTCGATGAAATTGGCGACCTGCCGCTGGAGTTGCAGGCCAACTTGCTGCGCTTCTTGCAGGAGCGGCACATCGAGCGGGTCGGTGGCAGCCAGCCCATCGCGGTGGACGTGCGGATCCTGGCGGCCACCCATGTGGACCTTGAAGCGGCCATCGGGCTCAAGCGGTTTCGCGAGGACTTGTACTATCGCTTGAACGTGTTGCAGGTGGTCATGGCACCGCTACGCGAGCGCCATGGCGACCTGGCGATGCTGGCCAGTCATTTTTCCCATTTCTATAGCCAGGAAACCGGGCGCCGGCCCCGCAGCTTCAGCGAGGATGCGTTGGTGGCGATGGGCATGCATGACTGGCCCGGCAACGTGCGGGAGTTGGCCAACCGGGTCCGGCGCGGGCTGGTGCTGGCCGAAGGGCGACAGATCGAGGCCCATGACCTCGGCCTGGCCAGCCCCCAGGGGGTGGTCGCCCCCATGGGCACCCTCGAAGACTACAAGACCCGTGCCGAGCGCCAGGCATTGAGTGACGTGCTCAATCGCCACAGCGACAACCTCAGCGTCGCGGCCAGGGTACTGGGCGTGTCCCGGCCGACGTTCTATCGGTTGCTGCACAAGCATCAGATCCGATGAATCCTCCCGGAACCTATAGGCGATAGGCAGTGGGAGCGCGCCTGCTCGCTTCCACTGGGGACACTACCTAGAAGTAATACGGAAATTTCAGGCTGAAGGTGAAGTCCGGCGCGTCGTCGGTGAGCCCGATGGACAGGTTCGGCACGATGGTCAGGTTGTCGGTGGCGGCGACGGTCATGCCGATGTTGAAGTAGCCGGCGTTGGCGTCACTGGAGACTACCGATTGCCAGTCCCCGCCGTCCTCCTTGAGCTTGCTTTTCTTCTGGATCAGGTCCGAGACCGAGAACGACATGCTCATCTTCTCGTTCAGAGCAAAGGCGATGCCGGCGCCGATCTGGAAGCTGTCGCCGATGCGCACCTTGCCCGGGGTCTTCTGGTTGACGGTGGAGCTGATGTCGTCGAACGATTCTTCAAGGTTGTGCGTATAGGACAGGCTGCCGAACAGCACCGCCGGATCGTAGGTCTTGACCAGCGAGAGGCCCGGGGTGATCGACCAGACGCCGTTGCCGGTGGGCAGGTCTTCAGGCACGAACAGGTTGGTGTTGGCCTGGGACTGGCGCAGCTTGATGCCGAACGGATCCTTGCCGGTGGGCGCCTTGACCCGCAGGGTGACCACGGCGTCGGGGCTGTTGACCGACTCGTCCATGAACTTGTAGGCGATGCCGAAGTTGACGTCACCAATAGTGGGGTCGCGGGTCACGGTTTCTTCGCTGGTTACACCGGCCGCGCCTTGATTGGCCCCACCCGACTGGTAGGTGGACTCGCGGTAGATCACCGGTACGTTGAGGTCGAACTGCCAGCGATTGTCGAAGTTGTAGCGTCCGGTGAGGTCCAGCGTCCAGGTGTCGGCCTTGATCCGGTCGAGGTTGATGTTGCCCAGGAATATCGAGTCCAGTGCCAGGAAACCATTGAGGATCAATTGCCGGGTGTCGTAGCGCGAGTAAGTCACGCCGGTCTCGAAACTGAACTTGCCGCCGCCGAAGAAGCCGCTGGCCTCGTCATAGAGGTTGGAGACGCTTTGCGCCGGTTGCGAGTCATCGGCCAGGGATTGACCGTAGCCACTGCCGCCGGCGGTCGTCGCACCGTTGCCGGCCACGCTCTGGTTGCCCTTCATGTCGGCCGGCGACTTGGCCAGGCGCTTGGGTTGTGGGGCGGCGGGCTGGTCCTCCACCTGGCGCACCCGCTGTTCGAGCACCGCCAGGGCCTTTTGCTGGACCTCGTACCGTTGCTTGAGCTCGAGAAGTTCCTGTTTCAGGGCCTCGATGTCCGCATCCGGCGCCGCGTGTAGCAAGGTTGCCGGGAACAACGTGCTCAAACACATCACAGCGCGCAACGATACGGATCGATACATGAAAATGTCGTCCCTATTTGCCCAGTGGTTGAAAGGCAGCGTAGTTCAATAACCGAGGTTACGCAGGCCACGCAATTGGGTCAGGTTGCAGTCCAGCGCTCCGGCGCTGGGGCCGTTGTTGTTCAGCACCACGTTGAGCTGGGTCATGTTGCTGACCAGGTTGCTGTTGCCCAGCAGGCGGGTGTTCTGCAACAGCCCGCCCTGGGCGACTTGTTGCAGGCTGCTGCCCTGGTTGCGACTGGCCTGGATCGCCATCTGCACGCCACTGCTGGTGGCCGTGACCGCGACGCTGCCGGCGGCGTTGCTGCCGCTGATGGTCTGGCCGCGCGTCAGCAACTGGCCCTGGGCGGGTGCCAGGGCAGGTGCCTGGCTGCTCTCCTTCACATTGATGTCGACGTTGTTGTACGCGGTGTTGCCGTCGCCGGCAGCGCGTACGCTCTGGGTCACGCCCTGGCCCGTGCCAAGGCCTGCGCCACCGGTGATGTTGCCGCTGCCCTGGTCCGGGACGCTGCCGTTGCCGGTCTGCTTGATGGTGGAGACGTAGAATTCGGGCTTGATGGTGGCGGCCTGGATCTGCATCGAACTGCTGGCGCCGATCAGGTCACCACTGGCGTTGCGCCAGGTGCTGCTCATGACGATGCCAAAGCTGATGATCCGGCCGGGCATGACATACCGGCCGCGCAGTTCGGCAAGCTCCTGATCCTTGACTTCGATGGGTTTGAATCCGGCATAGGCATGGGCCGGGACTGACGCGGCCAGGCAGGCCAGCGTCAGCCAATGTGACGTTTTCATGTACTGCTCCCGGAGCGTCCTGCTCCTTATTGTCGTTATGTTGGCGTTGGTCGGCGATTAAAAGAAGTCGCTCTGTATGAAGCCGAAATCCATCAGTTCTGCATCCCTGACCGGGTTGAACCCGTCCAGCTTGTTACGTGCCGTCAGCGGTTGCGGAGGGCTGCGCAACGCATTGGTCTTGTCGTAGCCTGGCCCGACGATGGCAAAGACGATGCCGTTCCAGCCCTTGACGAAATCTTCCTGGGCGTAGCGTTTATGGCCCAGCACCGGGTCGGCGATATAGACCCATTGCTTGTCGGCGCGCTGCAATACCACGAAGTGCTTGTAGCCGCGTATTTCCATCAGCACCACCACCGGAATGGTCACCGCTTCGAGTTTTTCGGGCGGTATCCGGTAGCCTCGGGCGCGCATCCCGATGGTTTCCACGTAGCGTTTCATGTCGAGCATGGAAAACCCCTGGGTGCGGACCAGGTTCTGGTCGGCATTGACCAGCATGCCCTTGATGACGTGTTCTTCATCGACATCCAGCCAATAGGCCTGGCGCAGTACCGTGGCCAGCGCGGCGGCACCGCAGCTGAAATCGGTTTTCTGCTCGACGATGTCGCTGAATTTGCGCTCGCGCACGCTTTGCACCGGCTTGAAGACCAACATGCCGCCAGGCAGGGCGGCCACCGGCATCTGCGCGGCCTCAGCCACGCAAGCCATGCAAAGCAGCAGGGAAAGGGCCATTGCACGCATGATCGATACGCCTGGGGAGTCGTGGAAAAAAAGCCCCGTTCGTGGACAACGCTATTGGCTCAAGGTCTTTGTGAACCCTGTGGCCAGGGAGCAAGCTCCCTCGCCACGGGCCCATTTCAAATCCCGTGAATGGCTAGCACGACCGGTTCCGGGGGCTTCATTTCATGCGCATCTACATGCAAGCCTTGCAGCCGGCGGCAATGGACAGCGAGTTGCTCTGCTGGTTACCCACGCCGGCCGACACGTTGGCGCCACCGTTACCGGAGAAGCCGTTCATGGAGTTGCTCATGGTGGCGTTGTTGATCACAGGGTTTTTCCAGCCATCGCGGGTCAACACCTGCTGGGTGTTGCTGCCGGCCAGGTCGAAGGTGCCCACGGCGCTGAACTTGAACTTGTCGTCGTCGTGGCCGCCGCCATAACCGCCGCCCTTGTTGTCCCAGCCGCCATGATTGTCGTCTTCGGCGGTGCCGCTGCCTTTTGCCTTGAACGTACCGGAGGCGCTGTAGGTGCTGGTGAGGGTGTCGGTCTTGTAGGTCCGCACGCCTTTGTTGTCCACT
Source organism: Pseudomonas chlororaphis (assembly GCA_001023535.1). Lineage (NCBI taxonomy): Bacteria > Pseudomonadati > Pseudomonadota > Gammaproteobacteria > Pseudomonadales > Pseudomonadaceae > Pseudomonas > Pseudomonas chlororaphis. Next base: position 5,145,393 of record CP011020.1, on the reverse strand, counting down.
TCCAGGCCGGTGGAGGTCTGGTCGGCCGACGCCGAGGCTTGGGCGACGCGACCGCCGGAAACGGCGATGGCCAGGTTGTTTTTCTGTTGGTTGAAGTTGCCGGCGGTTACGTTGATGCCGATGTTGCCGGAGCCGTTGTTGCCCGCGTTGGTGAGCGAGGCATTGTTTTGGGTGGAGTTGTTCTTGACGTAGTTGTTGTTATTGACCTGGGTAGCACTGGACATGGCGACGGCCGAGCCAAAGATGAAGCTTTCGTCAGCGGTGGCCAGGGCGGCGGCATTGTCCTGCTGGTTACCGTCGCCACCTGCGACGTTGGCGCCCATGTTGCCGTTGCTGCCATTGAGCGAGTCCTTGGCGTCAGCGGTGTTGCGGGTGGCCTGGTTGGTCACCACGTTGCCGTCGCTGTTCTGCTCGTCCAGCACCGTAGCCCCAGCGCCGGCACTGATGGAGAGCATTTGATCCAGCGTCGGACCTTGTTGGCCATGGTTGCCATGGCCGTGCCCATTGCCATGTCCATTGCCGTGATTGTTATCGTTACCGCCAGCCTGCGCGGCCATGGCCATGACAGCGGCGAGAGCGAAAACCAATGGTTTGAGTGCCATTGTAGGTTTCATAGTGTTTCTCCTTGCGTGTCGTTGGTTAAGTGTCGGTACTTTCTTATGCACACTGCGCCGGGTCAGTCAGCGACCCGGATGCTCAGGGTGTTGGCCATGTGGTTCCCCACCCCGGCACTCTGGTTCACCTGAATCACCCCTCGGCTGCCGGTGAAGGCCTGGTCGCTGGTTACGACCTGGCGACTGCCGGTTGGGGCGCCAGTTGCTCCTGAGTTCGGTAGCAACGCCACGTTCTGTTGGGAAAGGGCGCTGTCATCAATGCTCTGCGGGTGGGCACTGATGCCCACTCGCATGACATTGGCCATCTGGTTGTTGGCCCCGGCGGACTGGTTGACGCCCAGCACGCCGTCGCCATGGGTGAATGCGTTGCCGCCGATACGGGCGGTGGCGTTCATGTTCGGGTTGGCCGGCGTGTCGAGACGCTGGCGTACGGTGGTGGTGGCCTGGGCGTCGGTGCCAATGGCAATGGCCCGGGTATTGGTCTGCTGGGTCTGGTCGCCGGCCGCCTGGTTGATGTTGAGGTTGCCGGTGTAGCGACTGCCGGAGTCCTGCAGATTGGCGCTGTTGACCACCGCCACGCCTGGGTCGGCAAGGGCGATGGAGGAGCCGAGCAAGGCCAGCAGGCAAAGGACGGGCTTCATCTCATTGGCCTCCCGCCAGCCGACCCAATGGGGCCAGGCCGGAGCTGAGCGAGCGGTTGATGGTGCCGGAGATCGCGCCGCCGCTGCCGCCGCCGTGACCGGCACTCATGCCGGGCATGCCGTTGGGGTTGGTCACCACGTTCAGGCCCTGCATGCCGGTGTTCGGGGTGACGGTGCCGCGGATCGACGAGCCGCTGGCGACGCTGGCGAACTCGCCATCGCTCAGCTCGGTGCTGGTGGTCACCTGATGGATTCGTTCGGATGGGTTGGCATTGACGGTGGTCGGGTAGGGGTCTTTGCCGCCATTGCGACCGATGGGAATGGGTTGCACGTCACGGCTGAGCACAATGACGCCGTTGCCTTCGGCCTGCACCGGCGGGCTGAGGGTTGCGCTGGTGGCGCAGCCGATCAACAGCAGACAGGTCAAACTTCTTTCGAAAGTCCCCACGACGGCGATTCCTTCTTCGGTGGGCTGGCCCTGGTCCAGCGTTGCGAAGTGGTGCAGAGCAGGTGTTGTGCCGTGTTTTGAAACGGCTTTGGATTCAATGGGTTGTCGTCAGCGAAGCGGCACGGCGGAGGGCAGCTGTTTCAGCGCTGAGACAATGCCCGTGTCCATCAGGCTGCGTCCCGCTGTCCCAGGGCTCTGGATCCAGCCTTTCAGCGGGGTGTTTCAGCGGCTTTACAACCCTGATGACCGTTGGATGAAGCGGCTTTGCAGGCGGGGTTGGCGTGGGGGAGGTGTTTCAGGGATGCAACACATCCGGGTGGAGCAACTGGGTTACGACGGCGAAAACCCGTTCCTGGCGTTGCGCCCAGTTGCCTTCGATCAACTGGTAGGGCTGCCCATGGCGAACCAGCCAATGCTCGATCGCCTCGAAAAAGGCCATGCGTTCGGCGAGTTCCGGCTGGCAGCGCAAGCCGTCGCCGGTCCATTCGACCTGCTCGGGGCTCAGCAGCAGGTGCAGGTCGTAATGGCGGCTCAGCAACGCCGGTTCGAGCCAGGTCGGGCAATCTCCGAACAGGGTCTGGCTCCAGAGGATGTTGCTCAGCAGGTGCGTGTCGAGGATCAGCAGCGCCGGCTGGCGGGCTCGGGCGGCGTCCTCCCAGGCCAGTTGCCCGGTGGCGATCTCGGGGATGTCGGCCAGGCAGGTGTCGCGTGGGTTCTGCTCCATGAAATGGCGGACATACTCGTCCACCCGCAGGCCGCCGAAGTGCGTCTGCAACTGCTCGGCCAGCCAGCTCTTGCCGCTGGATTCCGGGCCCGTCAGCACGACCACTTTCATGCGCGCAGCGCCGGGTCGGCACGCCATTCCCGCCAGCCTTGCACGGCCAGGAGGGTGAACAGCGCGTACAAGGCGGCGGTCAGGTACAGGCCCTTGTAGATGAACAGGGCGACGAAAATGCAGTCCAGGGCGATCCACAGCGGCCAGCATTGCACGCGTTTCTGCGCCATCCACCACTGGGCCACCAGGCTGAAACCGGTCAATGCGGCGTCGAGCCAGGGCTGCGCGGCGTCGGTCCAGTGGGCCATGGCCGCGCCCAATACCAGGCTTCCCGCCGCACCGATGCCCAGGCCTAGCCACACCGACGGCGCTTGCAGGCGCGTGACCTGACGGCCTTCATGGGCCTGCCCGGCGCGGGTCCATTGCCACCAGCCGTAGAGCTGCAGCACGGCGTAGATCACCTGCAGCAACATGTCGGAATACAACTTCACGTCGTAGAAAATCCAGCTGTACAGCAACACCATGACCAGGCCGATCGGCCAGCACCAGGGGTTCTGCTTGACGGTCAACCAGACAGCGATCACACCGAGGGCCGCGGCAAACAGTTCGAGCCCGGACATGGTGGTTCCTTGGGGAAGTGGAAGAGGGCGGCGATTGTAAACGGTATGGCGGGGGCAGCTCCAACTTCAATGCTGGAGCGTTCGCGAGCAAGCCCGCTCCCACAGGTTGATCCTTGGCGGACACAGGATTTGTGCTCACCGTAGATCCCTTGTGGGAGCGAGCTTGCTCGCGAAGACGGTCTACCGGTTAAACGCGGAACTGCGTGAGCAATCCGTTCAATTGCTCACTCAACGCCTTGAGCCGGGTGCTCGCCAGGCTCGACTGTTCGGCGGCCACGGCGGTGCTGTGGGACAGGCCGGCAGCCTGGGTGACGTTCTGGTTGATGTCTTCCACCACATGGGCCTGTTGCAAGGTCGCGCTGGCGATGGAGGCGTTCAGGCTGTTGAGGTTGCGCAGGGCCTGGCCGATCGCGTTGAGGCTGGCGCCCGCCAGGCCGGCCTGTTCGATGGTCAGTTGCGAGGCCCGGCTGCTGTCGCTGATGACCTTGACCGCGGCTTCGGAATGGTTCTGCAAGCGCTCGATCATCGCCTGGATCTCGGCCGTGGATTTCTGCGTGCGTTGCGCCAGCAGCCGCACTTCATCGGCCACCACCGCAAAACCGCGGCCCTGTTCGCCGGCGCGGGCGGCCTCGATCGCGGCGTTGAGGGCCAGCAGGTTGGTTTGCTCGGCAATCGAACGGATCACCTCCAGGACGCTGCCAATCTGGGTGCTTTCGCTGGCCAGGGTGCGGATCACCTCCACCGCCTGGTCGATGGTCTGGGACAGTCGATCGATCTGCTGCAAGCTGCCGTCGATGTTCACCTGGCCCTGCTGCGCCTGGGATTCGGCGTCGCGCATTTCGCTGGCGGCATGTTCGGCGTTCTTCGCCACGTCCTGCACGCCATAGGTGACCTGGTTGATCGCCGTGGCCACCAGTTCCATTTGCTGCGACTGCTGCTGGCTGCGTTCCTGGGCCTGTGCGGCGTCGCTGCCCAACTCGTTGGAGGATTGCCCCAGGGCACTGGCCGAGGCCTGCAACTGGCTCACCACCTGGCGCAGCTTGGCGGTAAAGGCGTTGAAGTGCCGGGCCAGTTGCGTGACTTCGTCCTGGCCGTGGGTGTCGAGGGTGCGGGTCAGGTCGCTTTCGCCGCTGGCGATGTTCGCCATGGCGTTCACCGTCTCCTGCAAGGGCCGCACGATGCTGCGCACGATCAGCGTCAACAGCACGGCCATGATCAGGGTGATCCCCAGGCCGACCAGCGACGCCTTGATCAACTGGGCGCGGAATTCCGCGGCCACGTCGTCCACGTATACCCCCGAGCCGATCACCCAGCCCCAAGGCTCGAACAGTTTGACGTAGGAAGTCTTGCCCACCGGGGCATCGGCGCCCGGCTTCGGCCAGAGGTAATCCACCATGCCCGCGCCCTTGGACTTGGCGATGGCGACCATTTCGTTGAACAGGGCAAAACCGTTCGGGTCGCGGATCGCCGAGAGGTTCTGGCCTTCGAGTTTCGGGTTGGTCGGGTGCATGACCATGACCGGCGTCAGGTCATTGATCCAGAAATAATCGGTGTCGTTGTAGCGCAGGCCGCGCACGGCGCTGAGCGCCTGTTTCTGTGCCGCTTCGCGGGTCAGCGTGCCGGCGGTTTCCAGGCCATGGTAATAGCTCAGCACGCCACTGGCGGTCTGCACCACGTGCTGGGTCTTCTGTACCTTGGCCTGGTACAGATCGTAATGGATCTGTTTGAGCATCAAGGCGCCCAACGTGAACAGCATCACGATGGCCACGACCAGGATGAGCCATAAGCGTCGGCTGATCGACACATTGCGCAAGCTATTCATACGCTGTCACTCCAGTTTTCTTATTCTTGTCAGCAACGACCGGCGGGGCTCGAGCATCCGTCGGTATCGCCTGACTTTTCTAACCCCATAACGCGGCAGCGTTATTCGGGCTTGTCTGATAGGATTTCGGCCCCGCGGCGCAAAACCTGAGCCTGAGTTGATGTTTCATTGGTTTTTTTTGAGCGGTCGCAGTTATCGTGCACCCGCTGCGGGCACCTGCCTGACACTTTAATTTTGATGAGACCCTGGCAGACAGGGCTTTTTTGGGGGATGAATGGATTTGTGGACCGCCTTTTCGGCACTGATTCTTGGCGTGGTAGAAGGCTTGACGGAGTTCCTGCCGATTTCCAGCACCGGGCACCAGATCGTGGTCGCCGACTTGCTGGTCTTTGGTGGCGAGCGCTCCATGGCGTTCAACATCATCATCCAGCTCGGCGCGATCCTGGCGGTGGTCTGGGAATTCCGGCAAAAAATCTTTGACGTCGTGCTGGGCTTGCCGACCCAGCCGAGTGCGCGTCGGTTTACCGCCAACCTGCTGATCGCCTTCTTGCCGGCGGTGGTGCTGGGCGTGTTGCTGGCCGACTGGATTCACCATTACCTGTTCAACCCGATCACGGTCGCCGCGGCGTTGGTGGTGGGCGGCCTGGTGATGCTCTGGGCCGAGAAGCGTCAGCATCGGGTGCACGCCGAAACGGTAGACGACATCACCTGGAAGGACGCCTTGAAGGTTGGCCTGGCCCAGTGCATCGCGATGATTCCCGGCACCTCCCGTTCCGGCGCCACCATCATTGGCGGGTTGCTGTTCGGCCTCTCGCGCAAGACCGCGACCGAGTTCTCGTTCTTCCTGGCAATGCCCACCATGGTCGGCGCCGCCGTCTATTCGGGCTACAAGTACCGTGAATTGTTCGTCCCGGCGGATTTTCCGGTGTTTGCCATCGGCTTCGTCACCGCGTTCATCTTCGCCATGATCGCCGTCAAGGCCTTGCTGTGTTTCATCGCCAGCCACAGCTACGCGGTGTTCGCCTGGTACCGGATTGCCTTCGGCCTGTTGATCCTGGCCACCTGGCAGTTCGGTTGGGTGGACTGGTCTGCCGCCCAGCCATGAACGATTCAGGCACCCGCAAGCGCACCGCCAATGGCGCGGTGCAGCACTGGCGGCTCAAACTGGTGGTGTTCGCGTTGCTGTGTGCCTTGCCGCTGTTCGGCTCGCTAACGCTGGCGCTGCGGGCGGAGTCGTGGGTGCCCCTGGTGGCCTATGGCGTCGTCAGCGCAGTGGCGTTCGTGCTGTATTGGCGCGACAAGCGCAAGGCTCGCGCCGATGCCTGGCGTACCCCGGAAAACGTGCTGCACGCCGTGGAACTGGCGGGCGGTTGGCCCGGTGCCCTGTTGGCCCAGCAGGTGTTCCGCCACAAGACCCGTAAGGTCTCGTTCCAGTTGGTGTTCTGGTGCATCGTGCTGTTGCACCAGGTGTTCTGGGTCGACCAGTTGTTCCTGGGCGGCCTGTTGCGGCGGTTCTGAGCGTCAGTCCATCAGCAGGCCAACCTGGACGCGCTTGGGCAATTTACTCACCACCAGTTGATGGGAGCGCCGGATCAGGCTGCGCAGTTCGTCGTCGCCCAGAGGGTAGGGCACCCCCATGATGATCCACTGGGCCCGCGCCAGGTACGGAGCGGGGTGGATGCCCGGCCGATCGCAATGGCCGAGGAACAAATCCTTGTCGACCTTGAACGCCAGAGAATCGCTGCGCAGGCCTTGCAGGGCGAACATTTTGTTGCCGGCGATGGAAAACACCCGCACGCCGCCCCATTTGTAATCTTCTCGCGCACCGGGCAAGCCCAGGCAGAACGCCGCGACATCCTCTTCGCTCAAACTCATATCATTCGTTCCCCACAAAGCTCGAAGGCTTCCACCAGATGATCGATCCACGCGCGCACTGCCGGTAGCATGCCGCGCCGATGAGGGTAGACCGCCTGGAGCCAGCCGTCCGGCGACGACCAGCCAGGCAACAGTTCGACCAGTCTGCCGTCCAGCAACTCCTGCTCGCAATACATGCTGGGCAATAAAGTGAAGCCCAGGCCGGCGAGGGTGCAGGCGCGCCGCACGATGAAATCGTCGATGCCCAGGCGCGCCTCCAGGGTCAGCTCGGCGCTTTGGCCATCGGCCTTGAGCAGGCGCATGTGCACCAGGCGATCGGCTTCCAGTGCCCCAAGCACCGGCAGCTGCTTGAGGTCCTCCGGGGTGTTGACCTGGCGTCCTTCGATCAGCGCAGGGCTGGCGACCATCAGCAGCCGCGCCTGGCGCAGTCGGCGGGTCATCAGCAGCGGGTCTTCGTCGCCGATGTCGCGCACCCGCAGCGCCACATCGATGCCCTCGCTGACCAGGTCGACCCGGCGGTTGACCAGGATCATTTCCAACTGGACCTGGGGGAATTTCGCCAGGAAGGCGCTGATCACCCCCGGCAGGATCTGGTGGGCCAGGCCGACCGGGCTCGACACCCGCAAGCGTCCACGGGGTTCGCTCGACATGCTCGCCACCGCCTCGTCGGCCATTTCAGCTTCCAGCAACATGGCCTGGCAATGGCGCAGGTAGCGTTCGCCGACCGCCGTCAGCTTTAGCTGTCGGGTGGTGCGCTGCAGCAGGCGGGCGTCGAGGCGTTCTTCCAGCTCGGCAATGCGCCGCGACAGGCGTGACTTGGGGATACCCAGGGTGCGGCCGGCGGCAGCAAAGCCGCCAGCTTCGACAACTTTGGCGAAATAGTACAAATCATTGAGGTCTTGCATGTTCGGCGCTCTATTGTCCTGCCAGTAGGACGAACTATCGCATCAATGCAGTCTTATCGACTATTGGTTTCGTCGATAGGATTGTCCTCAATTGATCGCCTGGTTGCGATCCTCACTTGGAGAGCATTCACATGAAACTGCTGCACATCGATTCGAGCATCCTGGGCGACAACTCCGCTTCCCGCCAATTGAGCCGCGAAGTGGTGCAGGCCTGGCAGGCCGCCGAGCCCGGCATTGTGGTGACCTATCGTGACCTGGCCGCCGACGCCATCAGCCATTTCTCGGCCCAGACTTTGGTTGCCGCCGGCACCAGCGCTGAACTGCGCGACGCCGCCTTGCAGCACGAAGCCGAGCTCAGTGCCACCACGCTGGCCGAATTCCAGGCCGCTGACGCGGTCGTCATCGCGGCACCGATGTACAACTTCACCATTCCGACCCAGCTCAAGGCCTGGATCGACCGCATTGCCGTGGCCGGCCAGACCTTTCGCTACACCGAAGCCGGTTTCGAAGGCCTGTGTGGTGGCAAGAAGCTGGTGATCGTTTCCACCGCGGGTGGCTTGCATGCCGGCCAGCCAAGCAGTGTGGGCCACGAGGAATACCTGAAGGTGATGTTCGGTTTCCTTGGCATCACCGACATCGATTTCGTCCGTGCCGAAGGTCTGGCCAAGGGCGATGACATGCGTAACAAGGGCATTAATGCAGCCAAGGCCCAGATCGGCGAGCAGTTCGCCGCTGCGTAAAGCTTGGGTAAAAAAGCCAAGCGTCTCGGGCAACTTCGGTAAAACTCTGTACTCTGATCGTCATGGACGGCCAGGGTGCAGAGTTTTCCTGCATCTGGCGAAGGCTTTTGGCGCAGGTTATGCACGCCAAGCTGCGAGCTACCGGGTATCTGGCCGGGTGGTGAAAGTGGAAGATGCGATGATACGTCTTGGTGCGCAATTACTGTTTTGCCTGCTCGGCAGCCTGGGTTCAGTGCAGGCCGCCCCGGCGCCGCATCCGCATTGGAGCGCCGGATTCCATGAGTTGAGCTTTCTCGATCCGCTGGACCGCCAGCCGATGCACGCCATTGCCTTCTACCCGTCTACCGCCAGGGACCAGTCCAGCCAACTGGGTGGCTACCAGATCGATGCCGCCCCGGAAGCCCAGATCGCCATTGGCCGTTTCCCACTGCTGATGCTGTCCCACGGCAATACCGGTACGCCGTTGGCCCTGCACGACTTGGCTACCTCATTGGCGCGCAAGGGCTTCGTGGTGGTGGCGGTGATTCATCCAGGGGATAACGCCCAGGACCATAGCCGGCTCGGCACTTTGAGCAACCTGTACGGGCGGCCGATCCAGATTTCCGCCGCCATTACCGCGACGCTGAACGATTCGATGCTCTCGCCGTTCGTCAATGCCGGGCAAGTGGGGGTCATCGGTTACTCGGCCGGGGGCGAGACCGCATTGATCCTGTCCGGTGCCACGCCCGACCTTAATCGCCTGCGCCGCTATTGCCAGGAGCGGCCTGACGACCGTGACGCCTGCAACACCCAGGGCGAGTTGATCGCCGACCGAGATGACCTGCAACCCGAGGCCGACCCCAGGGTTCGGGCGCTGTTGCTCATGGCGCCGTTGAGCCTGAAGTTTGGCCGGCACACCCTGGCGGACGTCCATGTGCCGGTGCTGCTCTACAGCGGTGACGGCGACAAGCTCGTGGCCTTCGACAAGAATGCCGCCGCGCTGGCGCGCAAGCTGCCTATCGCACCGGACTTCAAGACACTGGCGGGCGCTGGGCATTTCGTCTTTTTGGCGCCGTGCACCGAAGAGCAGATTGCCGCAATGCCGGCCCTGTGCACCGATGCCGATGGCGTTGACCGTAAAGACATCCACCGGACGATGATTTCCGAGGCCGGGCGCTTTTTCAGCGATGCCCTGGGCAAGCCGAGCCGAGCGGGCTTGAATACTGCCGATCAATAGCCTTTCTGTTCGGCCCGCCGACGTAGCAGCAGAGTCAGGCCGAGGCCGGTGATGGACAGCAGCGCCGCGCAGAAAAAGATCGACGAATAGCCCAGGTTCAGCGCCACCGCCCCCATCAGCGGGCCGGCAATCGCCAGCGCCAGGTCAAAGAACACCGCGTAGGCGCTCAACCCCGCGCCGCGACTGGTGTTGGGCACTTGTTTGATCGCTTCCACGCCCAGCGCCGGGTACACCAACGACAGTCCGAACCCCGCCAGCCCGGCACCCACCAGGGCGAATGCGGTGGACGGCGCCAGCCAAAGCAGCGCCAGCCCCACGGTTTCGATGCTCATGCAGGCGATGGCCGAGCTGAAGCCGCCGAAGCGGGCAATGCTGGAAATGAACAGTAACCGGGCCAGGATGAAGCAGATGCCGAAGACCGTCAGGCACCAGGCAGCGCCGGTCCAGCCGCGGCTGACATAGAACAGCGTGATGAACGTGGTGAGGGTGCCATAGCCGATCGAGGCCAGGCTCAGGCTCGCGCCGTATGGCGCAATGCGCCCGAACACCGCCCAGAAGGGCAGGCGTTCGCCGCGGATGACCGGCACAGAAGGTTTGTGGCGAATCATCAGCAGCGCCAAGCCGGCCAGCAACGACAACGCGAGCCCCAGGCTGGTGAACCCCAGCGCATCGACCATCACCACCCCCAGCGGAGCACCGATGGCGATGGCCCCGTACGAGGCGATGCCGTTCCAGGAAATCGAGCGGGCGGTATGCTCCACGCCCACCTGGCCCATGCACCAACTGATAGTGCCCACGCCAATCAGGCCCTGGGCGATGCCGAGCAGCAAGCGGGCAACAATCAGGATCACCAGGCTCACCAGCGGCAGGCTTTGCAGCAGCGTCGAGAGCAAGGTCAGCACGCCACTGAGCACAATCCCCGACAAGCCGTAGACGATCGCACGCTTGGTGCCGACGCTGTCCGACACCCGCCCGGCCATGGGCCGGCTGAGCAGGGTGGCCAGGTACTGGGAGCCGATGGTCAACCCCGCCACCACCGCGCTGAAGCCCAGCTGTTCGTGCACATACCCCGGCAACACGGCAATCGGCAGGCCGATGCAGAGGAAGGCAATGAAGGTATAGAAAACGATCGAGACGATCTGCAGGGTGATCGACAGGGAACTGGGCGAAGAAGAGGGTGTGGACATGGGGCTCGTTCGCGGGCGGCGGTAAGAGTGCTTCATCATGGCTCGGGGAACGGATAAAAGAAAGCAGGCTAACTAAATGTGCACATTGAAGGTCACCACAGATCCCTTGTGGGAGCGGGCTTGCTCGCGAAGACGGTGTGTCATTGATAAGAGTGTTGGCAGGCAGGCCGCTTTCGCGAGCAAGCCCGCTCCCACAGGGGATGTGCGGCTGAAATGAAAAAGCCCTGTCACATCGGACAGGGCTTTTCACGTGTAGCTTGCAGTTCGAGGCTGACTTAGAACATCACACCCTGGCTGCGCAGGTAGTCGTCGTAGGTGCCGCTGAAGTCGACCACGCCGTCCGCGCTCAGCTCGATGATGCGAGTGGCCAGGGACGAGACGAACTCACGGTCGTGGCTGACGAAGATCAGCGTGCCCGGGTAGTTTTCCAGCGCCAGGTTCAACGCCTCGATGGATTCCATGTCCAGGTGGTTGGTCGGTTCGTCCATCACCAGCACGTTGGGCTTTTGCAGGATCAGCTTGCCGAACAGCATGCGACCCTGTTCACCACCGGAGATGACCTTGACCGACTTGAGGATCTCGTCGTTGGAAAACAGCATGCGGCCCAGGGTGCCACGGATCATCTGCTCGCCTTGGGTCCATTGGCCCATCCAGTCGAACAGGCTGACATCGTCGGCGAAGTCATGGGCATGGTCCTGGGCGTAGTAGCCCAGTTCCGCGCTTTCGGTCCACTTCACCGAGCCGGCGTCCGGCGCCAGCTCGCCCATCAGGGTGCGCAGCAGGGTGGTCTTGCCGATGCCGTTGGGGCCGATGATCGCCACGCGCTCGCCGGCTTCGACGGTGAAGCTGAAGTTCTTGAACAGGGTCTTGCCGTCGAAGCCCTTGGACATGCGTTCGATGGTCACCGCCTGGCGGTGCAGTTTCTTGGTCTGTTCGAAGCGGATGAACGGGCTCACGCGGCTCGATGGCTTGACCTCGGCGAGCTGGATCTTGTCGATCTGCTTGGCGCGGGAGGTGGCCTGCTTGGCTTTCGAGGCGTTGGCCGAGAAGCGGCTGACGAAGGTCTGCAGCTCGGCGATCTGGGCTTTCTTCTTGGCGTTGTCCGACAGCAGCTGCTCGCGGGACTGGGTGGCCGCGATCATGTACTCGTCGTAGTTGCCCGGGAACAGGCGCAGCTCGCCGTAGTCCAGGTCGGCCATGTGGGTGCAGACGCTGTTGAGGAAGTGCCGGTCGTGGGAAATGATGATCATGGTGCTGTTACGCGCCGTGAGAATGTTTTCCAGCCAGCGAATGGTGTTGATGTCCAGGTGGTTGGTCGGTTCGTCGAGCAACAGCACTTCCGGATCGGAGAACAGCGCCTGGGCGAGCAGCACGCGCAGCTTCCAGCCCGGCGCGACTTCGGTCATCGGGCCGAAGTGTTGCTCTAATGGAATGCCCAGGCCCAGCAGCAGTTCGCCGGCACGGGATTCGGCGGTGTAGCCGTCCATTTCGGCGAACTCGGTTTCCAGCTCGGCCACGGCCATGCCGTCTTCTTCGGTCATTTCCGGCAGGGAATAGATGCGATCGCGCTCGGCCTTGACCTTCCACAGCTCTTCGTGACCCATGATCACGGTATCGATCACGGTGAATTGTTCGTAGGCGAACTGGTCCTGGCGCAGTTTACCCAGGCGCACGTTCGGCTCGAGCATGACCTGGCCGCCGGACGGCTCGAGGTCGCCACCGAGGATTTTCATGAAAGTCGACTTGCCGCAACCGTTGGCACCGATCAGGCCGTAGCGGTTGCCCGCGCCGAATTTGACAGAGACGTTTTCGAACAGCGGCTTGGCGCCGAACTGCATCGTGATGTTAGCTGTAGAGATCAAAGGTTTATCCTGCGGAACATTCAGAGTAGCTAAGGGTGCGGCAGTACCTGTTCAGTACCTGTTTGCGCCGATCGGGAGCGCACTAAAGGCGTCGCGGCGAGCGCAAGGGTCCATCCGGCATAAGAGGACAGCAGCATACGGAGCGCCTGGCCCGGTCGACGTGCGCCGAAGCCGGGGTCGCGGTATCGGCCAAAAAAGGGGGCGCTGAAGTTTGGCGGCGATTGTACTGGTCTGGCCGCATTAACGATAGGGTATTGCTCGGGCAAGACAGTTTTTCACAAATGAGGATAACTTTCAGTTACAAACTCTGGCTAGAATGCCATCTCACTCATGCCACCTCCCGTGTCGTCTGATCGAGCGGGATAAGCAGCCTGTTCACTCCAGTATTGCGACGGACTTCGTGAAACTCATTCTCGCTGCGATCTACATCCTGTCCATCGGCTACGTACACCTGCGGGGGCGCGTGCGGCACAAGTTCGGGCGGCAACTGAGCGACCATTCGTCTTTCCTCGCGCCTATCAATTGCCTGCTTTATCTGTGCTCGAAGCTGCCCAACCGGCCGTACCTGAGCCCCGCCGACTTTCCAGACCTGAGCCCGTTGCAGACCCATTGGCAAGAGATCCGCGCCGAAGGCCTGAGCCTGCTGCAGGCCGGGGAGATCAAACGTTCCAATCAGTACGATGACGTAGGCTTCAACTCGTTCTTCAAGACCGGTTGGAAGCGCTTCTACCTCAAGTGGTACGGCGACAGCCACCCGTCGGCCATGAAGCTGTGCCCGCGCACCACCGAACTGGTGCAAGGCATCGGCTCGATCAAGGCGGCGATGTTCGCCGAGCTGCCGCCGGGCTCCAAGCTGGTTCGCCACCGCGACCCGTATGCCGGCTCCTATCGGTATCACCTGGGCCTGGAAACGCCGAACGATGCCGGTTGCTACATCAATGTCGATGGCGAGTCCTACCATTGGCGCGATGGCGAGGCGGTGGTGTTCGACGAGACGTTCATCCATTACGCCGAAAACACCACGCCCCATAACCGCATCATCCTGTTCTGCGACGTGGAACGGCCGATGAGGTTTCGCTGGGCCACGGCGTTCAACCGCTGGTTCAGCCGCACCGTGATGGCCGCCGCCGGTGCCCCCAACGACGCCGGTGACAAGACCGGCGGCTTGAACCGGGCGTTTTCCAGGCTGTACAAGATCCGACTGCAAGGCAAGGCGCTGAAGAAGCGCAACCGCAAGCTGTATTACTTGCAGAAATGGGCCTTCTTCGGCGCTCTGCTGGCGATTTTCGTCTGGATCTGAAGGCGCGCCTGGCCTAGGTGATCATTGCACGGGCTTCTTCGCGCCCAATTGCTCCCACATCCTGGCGCCGATCCGTTGGCGATGGGCATAGCCTTCCCACGGATCGGCCCCCAGGCCCCGGGCCCGTTCCAGTGCGGTGTTGATGTCCCATTGCTGGGCGTTGCGCAGGCCATCCAGCTCGGCGCGGGCAATCGGCACCGAGACCGGCAACCCCGGCCGCGCCCGAACCGAGTAGGCGCTCACCGTGCTGGCGCCGCGGGCGTTGCGTAGGTAATCGACGAATACCTTGCCGACCCGATTCTTCGGGCCCAGGGTGGCGGTGATCTTTTGCGGCACCTCCCGCGCCAGGAACTGGGAGATTGCCTTGGCGAATGCCTTGGTGGTGTCCCACCCTTCGCTGCGCGCCAACGGCACGATGACGTGCATGCCCTTGCCGCCACTGGTCTTGAGGAACGCCTGCAAGCCCAGCTCATCGAGCACCGACAAGGTCAGGCGGGTGGTTTCCAGCATGGCGCTCCAGGGCAACGACGGATCGGGGTCCAGGTCCAGGACAAACAGGTCAGGCGTTTCGATCCGCTCGTGGGTGGCGGTCCAGGTGTGCAATTCCACGGTGCCCATCTGTGCGGCGCTGACCAGCGACTGGACGCTGTCGATTTCCATCAGGGCCGCGTGGCCCGGGTCCAGCGCCTGGTCCAGTTGCCTGATGTGGGGGATCTCCAGGCGATCGGCATGCTTCTGGAAGAACTGTTCCTCGCCGATCCCGTCGGGCGCGCGCAGCAACGCGACGGGCCGTTGTTTCAAGTGCGGCAGGATCCACGGGGCGATGTCGGCGTAGTACTGGGCCAGCTCGGCTTTCTGCACGCCGCTGAGGCTGTCGATGACCCGGTCCGGGTGGGTGATGCTCACACCCGCCACCTCCACCGTACGCTGCTTGCGGCCGCGTTGCGGGGGGGAGGCTTGGTGCTTGAGCGGCAACGGGTGCTCGCGGACGATCTTGCCCGCCGGCATGTCGGCCAG
Source organism: Pseudomonas chlororaphis (assembly GCA_001023535.1). Classification (NCBI taxonomy): domain Bacteria; kingdom Pseudomonadati; phylum Pseudomonadota; class Gammaproteobacteria; order Pseudomonadales; family Pseudomonadaceae; genus Pseudomonas; species Pseudomonas chlororaphis. The sequence continues at coordinate 5,130,371 of CP011020.1, read as the reverse complement.
CAGTTCGACGAAGGCCGGGCGGTGCACCAGGCCATTGGCGGTCCACTCGGTGAATTCGACTTCACCCACCGAATCGGGTTCGACCCACTGCACACCACGCGCCTGCACGGGGCTGACCGGTTTGGCCAAGGGCGAAGTGTCGCGTTCCCGCGCGGACAAGGCCGCTTGCAGTTGCTCCCTCTGCGCCCGGGTAAACCCCGTGGCAACTCGCCCGGCATACACCAGTCCGGCACCGTCGTTGACCGCAAGCAGCAGCGCGCCGAAGCCGTCGGGCCGGTCTTGGGGGCGGGTGAAGCCGACAATCACGAAGGCCTGGCGCAATCGGCATTTGAGGTTGACCCAATCGCTGCTGCGCCGCGACACATAGGGGCTGCCCAGGCGTTTGCCGACCACCCGGTCCAGTGACAGGGCACTCGCGCTTTCGAGTATTTCGTCCTCGCTGGCGGAAAAAGCCTCGGAAAACCGCAAGCGCTTGCCGGCGTGGCCCCGCAGGACCTGCTTCAGCGCGGCGCGGCGCTCTTCCACCGGCGTTTGCCGCAGATCCTCGCCATTGAGGAAGGGCGCGTCGAACAGCACGTACACCAGGTCCACGGTGCGGCCAATATCGAGGGCGTTGCGCAGGGCGGCGAGGTCCGATTGACCGTCGTCGTCCAGCAGGATCAGGTCACCGTCCAGCCAGCTGTCCCCCAGGTTTAATTCGGCCAGGGCGTCGACGTGCAACTTGAGCCGCGCGGTCCAGTCCTCATGATTGCCGCTGAGCAGGCGAATGTTGCCGTTCTCGATGCGGGTCATCAGCCGGTAGCCATCGAATTTGACTTCATAGCGCCATTCGCCCGAGGGCGGCTGTTCCACGGGTGTTGCCAATTGTGGTAACAGCCGTTCGGGCAGCGGGTGGCGGTTGGGGCGGGTGGTTTTGTCCCGATGGGTAGCGGACACACGGGCAGATTCGCGCTTGGCCTTGGCCATGACAGGTTCCCTTGTATAGCTGGCAGCCGGGGCTTAGCCCCGGGAGGCCTTGGTGGCTTTTTTTGCGGGGGCGGACTTGCTGGTTTTCGCTGTTTTTGCAGAGGGTTTTGCCGCGGTTTTTGTCGGTTTGTCCGGCGCCTTGCCTTTGCTGCCCAGGCTGCGCTTGAGCAGTTCGGTAAGGTCGATGACGTCGGCGCTCTTGCGTTGTTCTTCGCCCGGGTCGGTCTCCACCGCTTCGAGCCGGCCCTCGTTGGCTTTCTTCTCGACCAGTTCCATGATCCTGTCCTGGAAGCTGTCGCGGTATTCTTCCGGCGTCCAGTCGGCACTCATGTCTTCCACCAGGCGCCTGGCCATGTCCAGTTCGCCCTTGACCAGATGGGGCTTGGTGACCTCGTCACCCAGTTCGAGAATGTCCAGCTCGCGCACCTCCGCCGGCCAACGCAGCATCACCAGCACCAGCGCCGACTCCAGCGGCATCAGCGCGGCCAAGTGCTGGCGTGTGTGCAGCACGACATGGGCCAGGGCCACTTTGTGGGTCTTGACCAGGGTTTCGCGCAGCAGCGCATAGACTTTGCCGCCGCGCTTGTCGGGTGCCAGGAAGTACGGCGTGTCGATGTTTTGCAGCGGGATCTTCTCGCTGTCGACAAAGGAAAAAATGTCGATGGTCTGGGTGGATTTGGGGTGCGCCGAGCGGATTTCCTCTTCGTCGAGCAGGACATACTGGCCTTTCTGGTATTGGACGCCTTTGACGATGTTCTCCTTGGTCACTTCCTTGCCCGTGACCTTGTTGACCCGTTTGTAGCCCACCGGGTCCATGCTGCGCTTGTCCAGCCAATCGAAATCGACGCCTTGGGACGAGGTCGCCGACACCAGCGCGACAGGAATGTGGACCAGTCCGAAACTGATTGCGCCTTTCCAGATTGCCCTGACCATGGTGGTGATGTCCTTGTCGATGGATGTCTCTCTGGTGACCGTCGGGCCTTTGGAAAAGTTTCCACCGTGCGCTGGCTGGCAAGCGTCGTCTGTGCGACGCAAGGGCCGTCTTAGAGATGCCTGGTTACATCTTCGCGGGGATATTTCGCTTAACAACGGCGAACCTGCGGCGTAGCGTGCTTTCGATATGGCTGAATCCAGGAGGTGTCCGAAATGAACCGGCTGATGCTCGCCCTCATGGCGCTACTCATGGCCCCGCTGGCCCAGGCCGCCGCGCCATCGCCCAGCCCGGCGTTCGTCGTCGCCCAGAACCTGCCGGGCAACAGCAACCCCTATAACAGCCCGACACGGCGGGCCAATCCCAATAGCATGCAGGGCACCCGGTCGAATGTGCCGACGATCCAGAACAACCCGACGGTGCCGGTGCCTCGGCCACCCACCCTGGACAATGGCGGGATCGGCAACGGCTACCCACGCTCCGGCCCGCCAACGGGCTCGCCACGGCCCACCATCGAATCCCCGACACCCCCCAGAGGAACCCAGGACAGCCATCGCTAGGCGTGGAGCCTGGCTGACTTATTTCCATTACAGAAGGACGTGTGCATGTTGCCTAAAACACTCCTGGCGATCTTTTGCGCCAGCGCGGTTCTCACCCTGGTCACGCCGGTTTCAGCCGCGCAGACCCAACAGTTCAAGAGCGAGGAAGGCACCCTGGAGGTGACCACGTTGACCAAGGGGCTGCAACATCCCTGGTCTGTGGCGTTCCTGCCCGGCCAGCAGGGCATGCTGGTCACCGAGCGCACGGGCAATCTGCGCGTGGTAAGCCCTGATGGCCAGCTCTCTGCGCCATTGAGCGGCGTGCCCGAGGTGTGGGCCGAGGGGCAGGGCGGCTTGCTCGACGTCGTACTGTCACCGGACTTCCTGCAGGATCGCACCGTCTACCTGTCTTATGCCGAAGCGGGAGCCGATGGCAAGGCGGGCACTGCCGTGGGCCGGGGACAACTGTCCGAAGACCGCAAGCGCCTGGAAAATTTCAATGTGATCTTCCGCCAGCAACCCAAGCTGTCGACGGGCAATCACTTCGGCTCACGGCTGGTGTTCGACCGGGACGGCTACCTGTTCATTACCTTGGGGGAGAACAATGACCGGCCTACCGCCCAGGACCTGGACAAGCTGCAGGGCAAGGTCGTACGTATCTACCCGGACGGCAAGGTCCCGGACGACAACCCTTTTGTCGGGCAGAAAAACGTCCGTCCCGAGATCTGGTCCTATGGCATGCGCAATCCCCAGGGCGCAGCCCTGAACCCCTGGAATGGCACCTTGTGGGAGAACGAACATGGGCCCAAGGGCGGCGATGAGCTGAACGTCATCGAGCGAGGCCAGAATTATGGCTGGCCGCTGGCGACCCACGGCATCAACTATTCGGGTGCCCCGATTCCCGAAGCCCAGGGCAAGACCGTCGAAGGCACCCTTGGCCCGCTGCATGTCTGGCAAGTGTCGCCAGGGCTCAGCGGCATGGCGTTCTACGACAATGACCGCTTCAAGGCCTGGCAGCGCAACGTGTTCATCGGGGCGTTGGCGTCCAAGGAGCTGATCCGCCTGGAATTCGAAGGCGACAAGGTGGTTCATGAGGAACGCCTGCTGGGTGAACTCGGCGAGCGCGTGCGCGACGTGCGCCAGGGGCCGGATGGCTACCTGTATGTGCTGACGGATGAGGCCAGCGGGGCGTTGTATAAAGTCGGTCTGAAATAGATAAGGTCGCGCCCACGAGGCTGTTGGGAGTCGGGTTGCCGTGGCCAGGCTCCCACAAGCAGACCTCATGGGTGCAAATTGCAATTGACTTGCCTTCAACGCCCGGCTAGTTTCCAGGCATGACTTTCACCGTACTGCGCAGCCAGCCAAGCATTATTACCGCCATTCCTTATTTGGCGGGTTAGCTGTCGGCTGCACCCAACCCGCCCTGGAGGCGGGTTTTTTCTTTCTGTCTCCCGGGTTCTGTCCAAACCAGGAGACCGCCATGACCGCTACCCCCGCCGAGCAAACCCTGCTGGAGCACTACGTCAAGAAGATCCTCGCCGCGCCGGTGTACGAGCTGGCAGTGCGCACGCCGCTGCAAGCGGCCCCGGCATTGTCTGAAACCTTGGGCAACCGGATCCTGCTCAAGCGCGAGGACTTGCAACCGACGTTTTCTTTCAAGATCCGCGGTGCCTACAACAAACTCGTGCAACTGACCCCGGAGCAGCGCGCCCGGGGTGTCATCACCGCCTCGGCGGGCAACCATGCCCAGGGCGTGGCACTGGCGGCCCGGGAGCTGGGGATTTCGGCCAGCATCGTGATGCCCCTCACGACCCCGGAGCTGAAAGTGCTGGGCGTGCGCAACCGCGGCGCCGAGGCGTTGTTGCACGGCGAGAGCTTTCCATTCGCCCTGGCCTATGCGCTGGAACTGGCCCGGCAGACGGGGCGCGAGTTCGTGTCGCCGTTCGATGACCCGCAAGTGATTGCCGGGCAGGGCACCGTCGCCATGGAAATCCTGCGCCAGCACCCTGGCCAACTGGATGCGATCTTTGTTCCGGTGGGCGGTGGCGGATTGATCGCCGGGATCGCTGCCTACATCAAGTACCTGCGGCCAGACGTGCGGATCATCGGGGTCGAGTCTGAGCATTCTGCGTGCCTTGCCGCCGCGTTGAGCGCAGCAGAGCGAGTCATCCTGGCCGAAGTGGGCACTTTCGCCGACGGCGTCGCCGTGGCGCAGATAGGCGTCCACAGCTTCGAGGTTTGCCGGTTCTGCGTCGATGAAGTGATCACCGTGAGTAACGACCAACTGTGCGCGGCGATCAAGGACATCTATGACGACACCCGTTCTATCACCGAGCCCTCGGGTGCGCTGGCGGTGGCGGGCATCAAGCAGTACGCCGCCCGCACCGGTCTGCGAGACCAGACCTGGGTGGCGATCAACTCGGGGGCCAACATCAATTTCGACAGCTTGCGCCATGTGGCGGAGCGCGCGGCGGTAGACGCCGTTTGAATTTTTACGCCACGTCACACTTTTTTTGAACGAGGCGACGGACGCCCACTTGCGCGAGCCAAATTGGGGCTACTCTGGCTTCGACAGGATGAATGCAATTGCAGTTTGCATGAAGAAAGCGCCGTTTCCTTGCATTCTGCACGGGCGGTGCGCCAGGCAACGTCGCTAAGTCATTGATTGATATCAATCTCTGTTTTCGGCATTGCAGGTATATTTTTTGCGAGAGTGTTCAGGAGCGAGAGTGTTCAGGAGTCCGCTGGTTGGACTCATTGAATCACAACGCCAAAAGACGAACGAACGGCTCGGCATTCGTAGTCCCAGTCCGCAGGGAAGAAACGGACGAAAATACCGCCGTCGTATACATAAGTTGGCCGCCTCAACAGGAGAGAGTCGCCATGTTTTTATCTGCCCTCGAAATGCGAAACATCATTGAAAGCAGCTTGTTGCCCAAGCGCTCCCAATGCAGCTTGTCACCCGATCTGACAATGACGGTCAAGATTTATGACGATCATGAGACCGATCGCGTGGCGTTGATCAAATCCGATATCGATGCCAAGAAGCTCACCGGTTGCCGGGCGATCAACGACCTGATTGCCGAGTTGCGTACTGAACTCGATCACGGCCACCACATGGGCAGCCATGTTCATCAGCAGCACCGAATGACCGGGCGCTAACGGCGGCCTTTTCCCGGTAAGCCTGACGCCTGGGTCCGGTCAACGTCCGAACCCGGCGTCCAGTTTTTCCAGGGCGTTGGCGTTCAGTCCGCGCTCGTGCAAGCCTGCGACAGCTTGTTGTACGAGATATCTCGGGTTTGCCCCGCTTTGTCGATGTACACCATCTGGGCAGTGACCACTTCGCAATAAGGTGTGGACGGTTCCGTCAACGACAGCACCTTCTTGATTTCCAACGGCATGCCATAGCGATAGGGCGTGGGCTGTAGGTCGTCGGCCTGGGCCAGACCGGCGAAGCCGGCCAGGCTGAGCAACGACACAGCGGCGATTAACGCACGAATATTCATGATCAGAACTCCGCAGCAGAGAGGACGACCGGGTGCCTGGGCACCGAGGTCTGCCGCGCAGGGCCTTGGGGTGAGGAGGGCGCGGTCCGGGTCAGTGTCGGATCGCGGGATTAAAAGGCGGTTAAGCGCTGCGCTTGGCTGCGGTGCACCCAGGCAACTGCCAGGCCCGAACGGGTGGCAGCCGCTGGGGGGATCAGTTCAACTGGTGCCGGTAGGGCAGGTCCGGCCCGGTCTTGCCGCAGGTCAGGGCGGCGGCACGCATGGCGAACTCGAGCATGGCGCCAATCTGTTCGCGGCTCAGGCTGTGCAGCCCTTCGATCGAATCCAGTCGCTGTTCCGTCAGCCAGGCAATCAACGCCGCCTGGAACGTGTCGCCGGCCCCGACGGTGTCTGCCATCTTCACCGGGCAGGCGGGCATCGACCAAGAGCCGTACTGACGGCTGAACACCGTGGCGCCCTGGCCGCCACGGGTCAGGAAGACCAACTGGCAACGGTGTTGCAGCCACCCTTCGATGACCGCCTGGGGATCGAGTTCGGGGTAGAGCAGGCTCAAGTCTTCGTCGCTGACCTTGATGAGGTCGGCGTACTCCACCAGCATCGCCATCCGTGAGCGCCACAGTTCGATGTCCGGTTGCGGGTTGAGTCGTACGTTGGGGTCCAGGGTGATCAGGCGCCGGCCGCTTTCGCGCAGCACCAGGGCCAGGAGCGTATCGCCCACCGGCTGGACCACCAGGGAAAACGAGCCCACGTGCAAACCACGTACTTCGGGGCCCAGCGCTGGCAGGTGCTCCAGGTGCAACTGGCGGTCGGCACAGCCTTCCCCTCGAAAGCTGTAATGGGGGGAGCCATTGGCGCCCACGGCGACCATCGCCAGGGTCGTCGGCGCATCGACCTCCCGCAGGTAATGGGTGCAGACGCCTTCATCCACCAGGACCTGGTGCAAGCGTCGACCGAGGTAGTCGGTGGACAGGCCGGTGAACAGCGCGGCCTCGATCCCCAGGCGGCGCAGCCCCACGGCCACGTTGAACGGCGAGCCACCGGTCAGGGCCTTGAAGTTCACCTGCGAGGCAGGGGTCTGCGCCTCGGTCCCGCTGAAAAAATCAAACAGTGCTTCACCACACACCAAATACATAGTTGCCCGCTCTCAAAGGGTTGCGACGTGTTGTCGGTATCGTTCATAAGCTTGTTGCGACGCCGCGACATGCGCGGCGACAGGCCGGGTTTCGCTGGCCGGGTCGAGCTTGACGCAACGCTCGCACAGCTCGGCCAGGCCATGTTGCGCGCCTGACTGGCACCAGGCAGCCTGGATGGCCGCACCGAGGGCGGCCGCTTCGCTCTGTTCGGTGCAGATGACCGTGGTGTCCATGATATCGGCGACGATCTGCCGCCACACCGGGCTCTTCGAGCCGCCGCCGATCAGCCGGATGCTCTGGGCCTGGAGCCCGTTGGCCCGCAGCAGGTCCAGGCCATAGCGCAAGCCGAAGGTGGTGCCTTCGACCACGGCGCGGCACAGGTTGGCCCGGGTCAGGTTGGTGGTGGTCAGGCCCAGCAGGCTGCCAGTGGCGTGGGGCAGGGCCGGGACCCGCTCGCCGTTGAGGAACGGCAGCATGCACACGCCCTCGGCGCCGATCGGGGCTTCGGTCACCAGGGTGTTGAAGGCGTCGATGTCCAGCGCCAAAAGCTCACGGACGGCCCCGGTGGCGTTGGTCAGGTTCATGGTGCAGATCAACGGCAGCCAGCCACCGCTGGAGGAACAGAACGTCGCCACCGACGGTTGCGGGCTGACCACTGGCTCAGCGGCATAGGCGTATACCGTGCCGGAGGAACCGAGGCTCATGGTGATCACGCCGGGCTGGATATTGCCGGTGCCGATGGCGCCCATCATGTTGTCGCCGCCACCGCTGGCCACCACGGCGTCAGGGTTGATGCCCAGGTGCGCGGCGATGGCCGGCAGGATGCGCCCGACCGGTTGGTGCGCCTCGATCAGTTCCGGCAGCGCCGATTGCAGGCGTCCGCTGGGGTCGATGTGGCTCAGCAATGATTCATCCCATTGACGGGTGCGGACATTGAAATAGCCGGTGCCCGAGGCGTCGCCATATTCGGTGCAATGGCGGCCGGTGAGCCAGTGGTTGAGAAAATCGTGGGGCAACAGGATGCGGGCGATACGGTTGAACACCTGCGGATGCTGCTCCCGGGTCCACAGCAGTTTCGACACGGTGTAGCCGGGGGCGATGACCACGCCGAGGCGCGCCAGGGAGCCGCTTTCGCCGCCCAGGTGGGCCAGCAACCGGTCGTTTTCCGGCGTGGTTTCGGTGTCGCACCAGAGCTTGGCCGGGCGCAGCACCTGGTCTTGCTCGTCGAGTAGCACCAGCCCGTGTTGCTGACCAGACACACCGATGCCGAGAATGGCCTGACCATCCACACCGGCGTTGGCCAGCGCTTGCCGGGTCGCTTGGGTGAAGGCTTCGAGCCATTCCCCGGTGTCTTGTTCACGGCAGCCGTTGGGGCCGCTGATCATGGAGTGGGCCGCCGCACCGAGGCCCAGGACCTGGCCACTGGTGGCGTCCAGAACCAGCGCCTTGGTGCCTTGGGTGCCGCAGTCGATGCCCAGGAACAGTTGTTGGTTTGCCATAGAAATCCTTGATATCAATGAACCGTCAGCACAGAACTGTTTGGACCGGGACATGGTGGAACCTGTGGCGGGGGAATTTATCCTCTCGCCACAAAAAGCCGCCGGATCCGCAGGCTTATTCCGTGTCAGCCAATACTCGCTCAAGTGTTCGCGTTACCCCGTGTTCGCGCAAGCTGTTGCAGCACCATTCGAAGGCTGCCACGAACTCCGGCGAGCGGGGGATGGCCGTGCCAAAGATTTCTTCCACCTCTAGCAATCGCTGGGTGACCAGCGCATCGTCGGCCACCAGCGCCTGGCAGAACGCTGCCCGTGGGTCTGGAATCGTATAGGCCAGGCCATTTTCGTCCACGCCCTTGAGGTACACGGCCCACGCTGCCACCACCAGGGCCGCACGACGTGTCTCGCGCCCGTCGGCAATCAGGCGATTGATCGTCGGTACGGTGAACTTGGGAAACTTCGACGAGCCGTCCGAACACACCCGCTCCAGCTGGTCGGCAATCGCCTGGTTGGAAAAGCGCTCCACCAGGGTGTCCTTGTAGTCGGCCAGGTCGATGCCCGGCACCGGCGCCAGTTGCGGCGTGACGTCCAGGTCCATGTAGGCGCGCATGTAGCGCACGAACAGCGGGTCGTTCATGGTCTCGTGGACAAAGCGATAGCCCTTGAGAAAGCCCAGGTAGGTCACCGCCAGGTGGCTGCCGTTGAGCAGCTTGATCTTCATTTCTTCATAGGGGGTGACGTCGTCGGTGAACTGCACGCCGACCTTTTCCCAGGCCGGACGACCGTTGACGAACTTGTCTTCCAATACCCATTGCACGAACGGCTCGCAGACCACCGGCCAGGCGTCGTCGATGCCGTGTTCGTCGTGCAGTTGCAGGCGGTGGGCGACGCTGGTCATGGGTGTGATGCGGTCGACCATGGCGTTGGGGAAGCTGACGTTCCGGTCGATCCACTGGCCCAGCTCGGCGTCCCGCAGCGCGGCGAAGGCCAGCAGCGCCTTGCGGGTCACGGCGCCGTTGTGGGGCAGGTTATCGCAGGACATCAGGGTAAACGCCGGGGTGCCGGCGGCGCGACGCTTGGCGAGCGCGGCGCAGAGGAAACCAAACACGGTCTTCGGCGCGTCGGGATGGGCCAGGTCGTGCTGGATCTGTGGCAGGTGGGCCATGAACTCGCCATTGCTGTCGTCGATGCAGTAGCCGCCTTCGGTGATGGTCAGCGAGACGATGCGGATCTGCGGGTCGGCGAGCTTGTCGATCAACGCCTGGGTGCCGTCCTCGGCCAGCAGCATGGCGTTGATGGCGCCGATCACCCGGACTTCGGTGTCGTCGGTGTCACCCAGCTCGTACAGGGTGAACAGGTAGTCCTGGCCGGCCAGGTCGTCCCGGGCGCGGCGATCCTCGGCCCGCAGGCCGACGCCACAGATGGCCCAGTCCAGGTCGGTGCCAGTGTTCATCAGGGCGTCGGTGTAGTACGCCTGGTGGGCCCGGTGAAAGCCGCCGACGCCGATGTGGGCGATGCCTTGGCGGACGTCGCTCAAAGAGTAGGCGGGCAGGGCGACCGCCGGGTTGAGGTTGTGCAGGTTCTGTCGGTTGAGTTTCATGGCGGTTCTCGGCAATCAGGCGGCGGCGCGCAGCGCACGGGGGACCGCTACGCCATCGGCATCGAATAGGTGGCAGTGTTCAGCGTCCAGGTGCAGGTTCAGTTGCTCGCCAAAGCGGCTGGCCAGGTCGCCGCGCACTCGCATGGTCAGGGCCTCGCCCGAGGCCGTGACGACGTGGCAGAACGTGTCGCTGCCCAGTCGCTCGCTGACGTCGGCGGTGACCGCCAGCGTGCAATCGCCCGCTTGGGCCAGGTTCAGATGTTCCGGGCGAATCCCCAGGGTGACCTCTGCGCCGACGCTCAGGCGGGCGCCGCTCAAGGGCAGGTGGATCCGGGTGCCGGCGTCCAGCAGCACTTCACAGCCCAGGCTGTCGAGCCCACTGACCTTGCCCTTGAGAAAACCCATCTTGGGCGTGCCGAGGAACCCGGCGACAAACAGGTTGGCCGGCTGGTGATACAGCTCCAGCGGCGAGCCGACCTGTTCGATGCGCCCGCCGTTGAGTACCACCACCTTGTCGGCCAGGGTCATGGCCTCGACCTGGTCGTGGGTCACGTAGATCATGGTCGCTTGCAGTTCCTTGTGCAGCCGCGCCAGCTCCAGGCGCATCTGCACCCGCAGTGCGGCGTCGAGGTTGGACAAGGGCTCGTCGAAGAGGAAAATCTTCGGGTTGCGCACGATGGCCCGGCCGATGGCCACGCGCTGGCGCTGGCCGCCGGACAGCTGCTTGGGCTTGCGTTCGAGCATTGGCCCCAGTTCGAGGATGCGCGCGGCTTCGTTGACCTTTTTCTCGACCTCGGCCTTGGGCACGCCGGCCAGGTCCAGGGCGAAGGACATGTTCTTGCGTACGCTCATGTGCGGGTACAGGGCATAGGTCTGGAAGACCATCGCCAGGTCGCGCTTGGCCGGGCTGACTTCGGTGATGTCCCGCCCGTCCAGTTCGATGGTGCCGTCGCTGACTTCCTCCAGTCCGGCAATCAGCCGCAGCAGCGTGGACTTGCCGCAGCCCGAGGGGCCGACGAACACCACGAACTCGCGGTCGTTCACTTCAAGGTCGATGCCCTTGATGATGGAAAAGCCTTCGAAGCCTTTTTGCAGATTCTTGATTTTCAGGTTGGCCATGAGGATGGGCCTCCACTTCTTATAAGGGTGTAGGGCGCGTTATTTCACGGCGCCGAAAGACAAACCGCGCACCAGCTGTTTCTGGCTGATCCAGCCGAAAATCAGGATCGGCGCGCAGGCGAGGGTCGAGACGGCGGACAATTTGGCCCAGAACAGCCCTTCGGGACTGGAGTACGAGGCGATCAGCGCCGTCAGCGGCGCGGCTTTGGACGATGTCAGGTTCAGTGACCAGAACGCCTCGTTCCAGCACAGGATCAGCGACAGCAGCACGGTGGACGCCAGGCCCCCCTTGGCGATCGGCAACAGCACGCGCACCATCTCCTGCCACAGCGTGGCCCCGTCCAGGCGGGCGGCTTCGAGGATGTCGCGGGGAATGTCCTTGAAGTAGGTGTAGATCATCCAGACCACGATTGGCAGGTTGATCAGCGTGTAGATGGCGATCAGCGCGATCCGCGTGTCCAGCAGGCCAAAGCTCTTGGCCAGCAGGTAGATGGGCATCAGCACGCCCACCGGTGGCAGCATCTTGGTGGAGAGCATCCACAGCAACGTGCCTTTGGTGCGTTGGGTTTCGTAGAAGGCCATGGAGTAGGCCGCCGGCACCGCAATCAGCAGGCACAGAGCGGTGGCGCTGAAGGAAATGACCACCGAGTTCCAGGCGAAGCTGATGTAGTTACTGCGTTCGTTGATGTGCAGGTAGTTTTCCAGCGTCGGCGTAAAGATGAACTGCGGCGGCGTGGCGAACGCATCGATTTCGGTCTTGAAGCTGGTCAGCACCATCCAGAAGATCGGAAAGAAGATCACGATGGCGATGGCCCACGCCAGCGTACCCAGCAGCAGGCTTTGCAGGCGACGCGATTGTTGAAGTGTCATGGCGGCGGCCTCAATGCTTGTCGGTGAGGTTTTTGCCAATCATCCGCACCAGGATGATGGCGGCGATGTTGGCGATGACCACGGCGATCAGGCCACCGGCCGACGCCATGCCGACGTCGAATTGCACCAGCGCCTGGTTGTAGATCAGGTAGGCGAGGTTGGTGGAGGCGTAGCCCGGGCCACCGTTGGTGGTGGTGAAGATCTCGGCGAACACCGACAGCAGGAAAATCGTCTCGATCATCAGCACCACGGCGATCGGCCGGGCCAGGTGCGGCAGGGTCAGGTGCCAGAAAATCGCGATCGGGCCGGCACCGTCCAGCCGTGCAGCTTCTTTCTGTTCCTGGTCGAGGGACTGCATGGCGGTCATCAGGATCAGGATCGCGAAGGGCAGCCATTGCCAGCTCACAATGATGATGATCGACAACAACGGGTAGTGGGCGAGCCAGTCCACCGGTTGTGCGCCGAACAGTTTCCACACGGCGGCGAGAATTCCCGAAACCGGGTGGAAAATCAGGTTCTTCCAGATCAGCGCGCCGACGGTGGGCATGATGAAGAATGGTGAGATCAGCAGCACGCGCACGATGCCGCGACCGAAAAACTCGCTGGCCTCCAGCAACGCGCTGATCAATACCCCGAGCACGATACTGATCAGCAGCACGCTGCCCACCAGCAACAGGGTATTGGTGGCGCCGGGCATGAACCCCGAGTCGGTCAGGAAGTAAGTGAAGTTCTCCAGCCCGACGAACTCGTTCTCGCCGGGATAGAGCAGGTTGTAGCGGATCATCGAGAAGTAGACGGTCATGCCCAGCGGCACGATCATCCACAGCAGCAACAGGCCCACCGATGGGCTGACCAGGAACCAGCCAGGGTTCGCCAGGCGGATCTTGCGCGCCGGCGGGGCAACCCCGATGGGCGCCTTGGTGGTTGTCGTCGAAGTATTCATGGCATTGGACCGATGTGTGCAGGCGAATGAATATCCCTGAATGTGGGGGCCGTCCCGTGTGGGAGCGAGCTTGCTCGCGATAGCGTCCTGACAGTCGATATCAAGGTGGCTGTCACACCGCCATCGCGAGCAAGCTCGCTCCCACACGGGAACTCCTACAAAACAATGAAAGCAGCGTGGTTACTTGGGATAACCGGCGCGTTTCATCTCGCGTTCGGTGGTCGATTGCGCGGCGGTCAGCGCCTGGTCCACGCTCTGCTGGCCGGTCAGCGCGCCAGAGAAGAATTTGCCCACCTGGGTGCCGATCGCCTGGAACTCAGGAATGGTCACCAACTGGATGCCGATGTAAGGCACCGGTTTGAGAGTTGGCGCTTTCGGGTCGGCGACTTTCAGCGATTCCAGCGTTACCTTGGCAAACGGCGCCGCCTTCATGTACTCGTCGCTGTAGGTCGAAGTACGAGTGCCTGGCGGAACGTTGGCGATGCCGTCGGTCTTGGCGACGAGTTGGCTGTATTGCTTGGAAGTTGCCCAGGTGGTGAAGACCTTGGCCGCGTCCTTGGCCTTGGAACTGGTGGGGATCGCCAGCGACCAGGAGTACATCCACGAGGTGCCCTTGTCGGTTTTTTCGTGGGGAGCGAAGGTGAAGCCGACGTGATCGGCGACCTTGCTCTGGGTCTTGTCGGTCACGAACGAGCCGGCGACGCTGGCGTCGACCCAGATCGCGCACTTGCCGCTGTTGAACAGCGCCAGGTTTTCGTTGAAACCGTTGCTGGACGCGCCCGGCGGGCCGGATTTCTTCATGTTGCTGACGTAGAAGTTCAGCGCATCCTTCCATTCGGGGCCATTGAATTCAGGTTGCCACTTTTCGTCGAACCAGCGCGCGCCGAAACCATTGGCCAGGGTGGTGATCAGGGCCATGTTCTCGCCCCAACCGGCTTTGCCCCGTAGGCACAGGCCGTACTGTTCCTTGGATTTGTCAGTGAGCTTTTCGGCGAATTCACCGATCTGGGTCCAGGTCGGGTGTTCGGGCATGGTCAGCCCGGCGTCCTTGAACAGGTCGGTGCGGTAATAGGTGATCGAGCTCTCGGCATAGAACGGCAGGGCGTACAGCGAGCCTTTGACGGACAAACCGTCACGCACGGAAGGGAAGACGTCGTCCAGATCGTAGGATGCCGGCAGGTCCTTCATCGGCTCCAGCCAGCCCTTGGCGCCCCAGAGTGCGGCTTCGTACATGCCGATGGTCAGCACGTCGAACTGGCCGCCCTGGGTGGCGATGTCGGTGGTCAGGCGCTGGCGCAGGACGTTTTCTTCGAGCACCACCCAATTCAACTGGATATCCGGGTGCTCGGCCTCGAAGGTCTTCGAGAGCTTCTGCATGCGGATCATGTCGCTGTTGTTGACGGTGGCAATGGTGAGGGTCTGTGCGCCGAAACTGACGCTGCTGAGGGTCATGCAGGTGGAGACAAGCAGAGCTTTTACCGAAGGTTTCATCGCGCACTCCTTTTCCGCGCCAGGGGCTGCAGAAGGACAGTTATTGTTTTTGTGTCTTCCGGATGAAGGGAAGAATGTGCGCTGATTACAGCCCGCCCTGCACGGCGTGACAAATCATCCGTCGCACTTGTGCTGATACTTTTTTGCACTGTAAAGAAAAAGCCAAGTGAGAAGGTTTACCTGTGGCGAGGGGATTTATCCCCGTTGGGTCGCGCAGCGGCCCCAGGGTGTTTGCCGTTGCGGCGTATCAGTTGGAATGAGAGAGGGCCGCTTCGCAGCCCAGCGGGGATAAATCCCCTCGCCACAGAAGGAAGGGGGCGATGCAAAAAAAGTCTCAGCCCAGGTTCTGCTCGGTCAAACGTTGCACCGCCAGGCGCCGGTAATGGGACGGGGTCATGCCCTTGAGCTGCTGGAAGCGCCGGTTGAAGTTGGAAATGTTGTTGAAGCCCGATTCAAAGCATACGTCTGTGACCGGTTTGTCGCCGTCGGCCAGTAGTTCACAGGATTTACTGATGCGCAGGCGATTGACGAATTCGATGAAACACCGGCCCGTAGCCTGCTTGAACACGCGACTGAAGTAAGTCGGCTTCATGCCCAGGTGCTCGGCGACTTCTTCCAGGGACAGTTCCCGGGCGTAGTGGGCAAAGATGTAGTCGACCGCGCGGTTGGTGCGGTCGATGCTGTGCTCGTCTGCCGGTTGCGAGGCGGTGGAGCCGGAAAGCAACTGGTAGTCGTCGGTGCCTGCCAGCAGCTCCATCAGGATGAAGAAATGCCCCAGGCGGCTCATGCCCTGGGCGTCGGCGATGCGCTGCATCAGGATCATGGCCTGGCGAATGGTGCGCTTGCAGCGGAACTCGATGCCGTACTGGGCTCGCTCCAACAGCGGCGCGACGGTCTTGAGCTCGGCAAAGACCTGGTGGCCGCTTTCGAACAGCTCGTCGGTGAAATTCACCAGCATGTCGCGCTTGGGCACCACTTCGTCCTCGGCCACCTGGCTGATCCAGTTGTGGGGCAGGTTAGGGCCGGTGAGAAACAGCGACTGCGGGTAGAAGTTGCCGATGTAGTCGCCGATGAACACCTTGCCGGAACTGGCGACGATCAGGTGCAGCTCGTATTCCTTGTGGAAATGCCAGCGCACCAGCGGGCACGGGAAACCGTGCTGGCGGTAGATGATGGACAGCCCGTTATGGTCATCCATCAACTCATAGGAAGGGTCGGTGACTCTCGCTGTTCGGGTCATGGGCCTGGCGCTTTTGTTGTTATCGCCGCTGGATAATGCCCCCTTCGTACGGCGGGTGCCAGCCCGGAGCCGATGTTGCGCCTCAGCCGTTGCGATTTTTTTCCTCGATCCACTGGGCCATGTACTGAGTGCTCTTGTGCTGGTGATGGCGCAGCATGCTGCCGGTAAAATTGTCCCGGCGTCGTTGCGCCAACTGCGCTCGGCAGGCCTCGATGCTTTCGATCAGCGCCGGGCCGTGCACCTGTTTGCGGTAGCGGTCCTGCAACAGGGCGAAGCCGGCGTCCCGGGCCTGGGTCCAGCGTGCCTGGTCGCGGTACAACTGCACCGCCGCATTGGCGATGGCCTCGGCGCTGTGGGCGATCACGCCGGGCCAGGGGTTCTCGCCCTGCATGGCCTCGGCGCCGATGGGGGTGGTGACATTCGGCGTGCCGCAGAGCATGGCGTCGATCAATTTGCCCTTGATGCCCGCGCCGAAGCGCAGGGGGGCTAGGCAGATGCGGGCGGCAGACATGACCTGCAAGGCATCTTCGGCCCAGTTCATGATGTGAAAGCCTTGCGCCGGGTTGTGCAGCGCGGCGGCCTTGGGCGGGGTGTAGGCACCGTACAAGTGCAGTTGCGCCGTCGGCAGTTGTTGGCGGATCAACGGCCAGATGGCGTTTTTCATCCACAGCACCGCATCCCAGTTCGGCGCATGGCGGAAGTTGCCGATGCTGAGAAAGTGCGCCCGGTCTTCGAACGGCACGGGCACCTCACTGGACAGGTCGAGCATCAGCGGGCACCAATGCAGCAGGCTGCGAGGCAGCTTGAAGTGTTCCACCAACAGTTCGATTTCGACCTCGGACACCATCAGGTTGAGGTCACAGCGGTACAGGGCGGCGATTTCTCGCTTGGCCAGGTCGGTGTCGGCCATCCGTTCGAACTCCTCACGCAGGGCCGGGGCGAACAGATCGCTGAAGTCCTGGGCGGTGTCGTCGACTTTCAGGCGATCCTTGAGGCGTTGATGACGGGCGTGGCGCAGGCTTTGCAGATCGGACGTCTCCAGCACGCGCACGGCAGTGGGGCAGTGCTTCTCCACCCGCCAGCCGAACTGTTCCTCCATCATGAACTGGTCGAACAGGACGATATCGGGCGCCAGTTCGCGGATGAAGGTATCGAAACTGCTGCTATTGAGTTCGATCGGCTCCTCGCGGATGCCCAGGGCGGCGAGGTCGGCGCGGTGTTCGCCAAAACCGGCGGGGCTGCTGAAGGTGATGTCCCAGCCCTGGCCGAGGAAGGTTTCCAGGATCTGCATGACGTGCCCGCTGGCAGCCGATGAGCGTGGCTCTGGCCAGACATAGCCGATAACCAGGACTTTGGTGGCGGTGGGGTGACGCATGGGCGGGCGCTTCCTTGGATCGAATCAGGCGCCGTCGGCGCGCGGGGCGCCGATAGTGACCAAGATTACGCCCGGGCTCAAGAAAGAATGCCTTGGACCTTGTCGCGCAACTGATCGATGGAAAACGGCTTGCCGATCACCGCCATGCCCTCGGGTACGTCGATGCTCTCGGCATAGCCGCTGGCAAACAGGATCGCCAGCCCGGGGCGCACCAGCCTGGCCTGCTTGGCCAGTTCCCGGCCGTCCATCACCGGCAGGCCCACGTCAGTCATCATCAGGGCGATGGGCTGGTGCTCGTTGCGCAAAAAATCCAGCGCCTGGTCACAGCCATCTGCCTCCAGCACCCGGTACTCCAGCTCTTCCAGCACATCGACGATCAGCATCCGCACAATGTCATCGTCCTCGACGACCAGAATGGTGGGTGGGGTGGCGGGAACAGGGGTGGACATATCGGCATTCTCGAAAAAAGGGACGGGTGGGGCATCAATATGATTCGCCTCATGCATCAGTAAGTGGCGAGGTGGCACAAGTTCCCGGAGTTGTACAAGAAAGGATCTATAGTACAAGAGCTGACAAGGATAGTCGCTTCTTCGCTGCAAGGCAGACTGACTGTGGGAATTGCGCCTTTGACTTGTCGGAAAATGTGGAACCAGCCGGTATTTTTCGGGCAAACTCCACGCTTTTCAACTGTCCACCAAGGCCTATTCCATGACCCTTCCGTCTTCGGTCGACGAGCAGAGTTTTCGTAAACTCCTGAGCCGCAACATCAGCCTGCCACTGGGCATCGGCGCCCTCAGCGCGGTGTTTTTCGTCGTGCTGATCACCTACCTGCTGTCGGTGATCCAGTGGGTCGGCCACACTGACCGGGTGATCAACAATGCCAACGAAGCCATCAAACTGAGCGTGGACCTGGAAACCGGCATGCGCGGTTACCTGTTGAGCGGCGACGAGCATTTCCTCGACCCCTATGAAGTGGCCAAGCCACAGATTTCAGCGGCACTCGATACATTGCTGGAATTGACAGCCGACAACCCGATCCAGACTGACCGCCTGCACCGGGTCCAGGCACTCCAGACGGAATGGGCCGGCTACGCCCAGAGCATGATCGACCTGCAACGCAGCAGCGGCGATTACCGCGGCGCAGTCAAGGCCGGGCGCGGCAAGCGCTTGACGGACGAAATCCGCAAGACCTTCGAGGACATCGTCGAGACCGAACAGCAGTTGCGCGCCGAACGCAACGAGCGGGTACGGGCCACCACCGTCTGGAGCATCGCCCTGTACCTGGTGTTCGTCGCGCTGGTCAGCGGCCTGCTGGCGTACATCGGCCGTCGGGACCTGCTGGGGCTGTCCAACAGCTACAGTGCCAGCCTGAAAGTCCAGCAACAAAGCGCCGCGCACCTGGAAAAACTCGCCTGGCTGCGCAACGGCCAGACTCAGTTGGCCGAGCAGGTCCTGGGACAACTGACGCTCAACCTGCTGGGGCGCAACATCCTGCAGTTCTTTGCCCAGTACCTGGACACGGCCGTGGCGGCGATCTACGTGCGCGAAGAAAGCGGCCTCCTGAGGCGCGTCTCGACCTATGGCATGTCCCAGGATGAAGAACAGCAGCGCCAGGTCATCGAGGCCGGTGAAGGCATCGCCGGCCAGGCGGTGCAGCAAGGACGCCTGATCCGCCTGGATGAAGTGCCCGATGACTACCTGAAGGTCAGCTCCGGCTTGGGCCAGGGGTTGCCCAACAGTGTGCTGGTGGTCCCGACCAGCGACGATGGCCGGATCAACGGCGTCATCGAGCTGGGCTTCCTGCGCCCGCTCGGCGAACGCGACATCGAGTTGCTGGAGCGAGTGGCCGGCAATGTCGGCACGTCCATCGAGGCCGCGCGTTATCGCCAGCGCTTGCAGGAAGTGCTGGCCGAAACCCAACAATTGAACGAAGAGTTGCAAGTCCAGCAGGAAGAACTCAAGACCGCCAACGAAGAACTGGAGGAGCAGTCGCGCATCCTCAAGGAATCCCAGGCGCATCTGGAGGCCCAGCAACAGGAGCTGGAGCAGACCAACGAGCAGTTGGCCGAGCAACGCGACGCCATGGACCAGAAGAACAACGAGCTGAACCAGGCCCAGGTCCAGTTGCAGGAGCGCGCCGAAGAGTTGCAACGTTCGAGCAAGTACAAGTCCGAGTTCCTTGCCAACATGTCCCACGAGCTGCGTACGCCGCTCAACAGCTCGCTGATTCTGTCCAAGCTGCTGGCGGAAAACCCGCAGCACAACCTCACCGAGGAACAGGTCAAGTTCGCCGAGTCGATCTATTCCGCCGGCAATGACCTGCTGAACCTGATCAACGACATTCTCGACATCTCCAAGGTCGAGGCCGGCAAGCTCGAAGTGCGTCCGGAAAACACCAGCGTGCCGCGCCTGGTCGAAGGGCTGCGGGAAATGTTCAAGCCCCTGGCGGCGGACAAGGGCCTGGCGTTCGAGGTGCAGTTGCTGCCGGACGCACCGCCGATGCTGTACACCGACCGCCAGCGCCTGGAGCAAGTGATCAAGAACCTGTTGTCCAACGCGGTGAAATTCACCGAGCACGGCGAAGTCTCGCTCACTGTGGCCGGTCAACCGGGCTCCGGCATTGCCTTCATCGTGCGCGATTCCGGCATCGGCATTGCGGCTGACCAGCAGCAGATCATCTTCGAGGCCTTCCGCCAGGCGGACGGCACCACCAATCGGCGCTATGGCGGCACCGGCCTGGGCTTGTCGATTTCCCGGGACCTGGCGGCCATGCTGGGCGGTTCGATTTCGGTTTCCAGCGAGCCGGGGCAGGGCAGCGTGTTTACCCTGGTGCTGCCGGAGCGCTATGTCGAGGCTGGCGAGCAACCGGTCGCGCCGCGCACATTCACCCCGACGACCACGGCACCCGTGGTGCCCAAGCCGACGCCGGCTGCGCTGATTGCCGACGTGGAGACGCCCATTGCCCAGTTCGCCGATGATCGGGACAATGCGCCGTTCGACAGCCGTTGCATCCTGGTGATCGAGGACGAGCCCAAGTTCGCCCGGATCCTGTTCGACCTCGCCCACGAACTCGGTTATCAGTGCCTGGTGGCCCACGGTGCCGACGAAGGGTTCGACCTGGCGTCACGGCTGAGCCCCGACGCGATCCTGCTGGACATGCGTCTGCCGGATCATTCCGGGTTGACGGTGTTGCAGCGCCTCAAGGAACAGGCCGGCACCCGGCACATCCCGGTGCACGTGATTTCCGTCGAGGACCGCGTCGAGGCCGCGATGCACATGGGCGCCATCGGCTATGCGGTCAAGCCGACCACGCGCGAAGAGCTCAAGGACGTGTTCGCCCGCCTGGAAGCCAAGCTCACGCAGAAGGTCAAGCGGGTCTTGCTGGTGGAAGACGACGACCTGCAACGCGACAGCATTACCCGCCTGATCGGCGACGATGACATTGAGATCACCGCCGTTGGCCTGGCCCAGCAAGCCCTGGACCTGCTGCGCGACAACGTCTATGACTGCATGATCATCGACCTCAAGTTGCCGGACATGCTTGGCAACGACCTGCTCAAGCGCATGTCCACCGAGGACATCTGTTCATTCCCGCCAGTGATCGTCTACACCGGTCGCAACCTGACCCGCGACGAAGAGGCCGAGCTGCGCAAGTATTCGCGCTCGATCATCATCAAGGGCGCCCGTTCGCCGGAGCGGCTGCTGGATGAGGTCACACTTTTTCTGCACAAAGTCGAATCCCGGTTGTCCCATGAACGGCAGCGGATGCTCCAGACCGCCCGCAGCCGTGACAAGGTATTCGAGGGCCGCAAGGTGCTGCTGGTGGACGACGATGTGCGCAACATTTTCGCCCTGACCAGCGCCCTGGAGGCCAAGGGAGCGATCGTGGTCATCGGCCGCAACGGTCTTGAGGCGATCGAGCGACTGAACGAAGTCGACGACATCGACCTGGTGTTGATGGACGTGATGATGCCGGAAATGGACGGATTCGAAGCCACCGCGCTGATCCGCAAGGACCCCCGCTGGCGCAAGTTGCCGATCATTGCCGTGACGGCCAAGGCCATGAAGGATGATCAGGAGCGCTGCCTGGCGGCGGGCTCCAACGATTACCTGGCCAAACCGATCGATCTGGATCGTCTGTTCTCGCTGATTCGCGTGTGGTTGCCGAATATGGAAAGAATTTAGTGGAACGAGACTCAGACATTGAATTGCGCTTGTTGATCGACGCGATCTACTTCAAGTACAGCTACGATTTCCGCGATTATTCCGGCGCTTCCATCAAGCGCCGGGTCCTCCACGCGCTGACCCAATTCGAATGCAAGACCATCTCGGCGTTGCAGGAGCGCGTGCTGCACGACCCGGGGGCGTTCATGCAGTTGCTGCAGCTGCTGACGATCCCTGTCAGCGAGATGTTTCGCGACCCGACGCATTTCCTGGCGATCCGCGAGGAAGTCGTGCCCCTGCTTCGGACGTACCCCTCGATCAAGATCTGGATCGCCGGGTGCAGCACGGGGGAGGAGGTCTATTCCATGGCGATCCTGCTGCGCGAGGAAGGCCTGCTGGATCGCACGCTCATCTACGCCACCGACATCAACCCGCGTTCGCTGGAAAAGGCCAAGCAGGGCATCTTTTCATTGGAAAACGTGCGCAGCTATACCCAGAATTACCAGCGGGCCGGGGGACGCTGCTCGTTTGCCGATTACTACACCGCGGCCTACGATTACGCGATGTTCGACAAGACCCTGTGCCAGAACGTGACCTTTGCCGATCACAGCCTGGCGACCGACAGTGTCTTTTCAGAAACTCAATTAATTTCTTGTCGTAACGTATTGATATATTTCAATAAAAAATTGCAAGATCGCGCATTTGGACTGTTTCACGAATCCCTGTGCCACCGTGGTTTCCTGGTCTTGGGCAGTAAGGAAACGCTGGATTTCTCGACCTACGGCAACGCATTCGAGCCGTTGGTCAAACCGGAACGGATCTATCGCAAGTTATGAACGAGACGATGGACAGACCCAAGTTTCCCATCGAGGCGATTGTCGTTGGCGCCTCCGCCGGTGGTGTCGAAGCGTTGCTCAAGGTGTTCGGACACCTGCGCAAGGGCTTCGGCTTGCCGATCCTGGTGGTGCTGCATTTGCCCGATGAGCGCGACAGCCAGTTGGCCCAGGTATTCGGCCACCGTCTCGCGGTTCCGGTCGAGGAGGCCCGGGACAAGCAGGACATCGTGCCCGGCACCCTCTATGTCGCCACGCCCGGTTATCACTTGTCGGTCGAGGCCGACCGCAGCCTGTCGTTGAGCCTCGAAGCGCCGGTGCACCATTCCCGACCATCCATTGACGTGTTGTTCGAGTCGGCCGCCGATGTCTACGGCCGGCATCTGCTGGCGGTGGTCCTGACCGGTGCCAACAGCGACGGCGCCAAAGGCCTGGCGAAGGTTCGCGAGCTGGGTGGCTACACGGTGGTGCAGGATCCCCGCGAAGCCCAGGTCGCGACCATGCCCGAAGCGGCGCTGGCCCTGCACGAGCCCGATCATATTCTTACTTTGCAAGCCATCGGCCAGTTGCTGGCCGGGCTGGAATGAACCACATGCCAAGAGATATTCAAGCCAAACTGCTGATCGTCGACGATCTGCCGGAGAATCTGTTGGCCCTGGAAGCGTTGATCAAGGGCGACGACCGCGAGGTCTTCAAGGCTCTCTCGGCGGACGGCGCGCTGTCCCTGCTGCTGCAGCATGACTTTGCCCTGGCCATCATCGACGTACAAATGCCGGACATGAACGGTTTCGAACTGGCCGAGCTGATGCGCGGCACGGAAAAGACCCGCAGCATCCCGATCATCTTCGTCAGCGCCGCCGGTCGTGAACGCAACTATGCGTTCACCGGCTACGAGAACGGTGCCGTCGACTTCCTGCACAAGCCGCTGGACACCCATGCCGTCAAAAGCAAGGTCAGTGTGTTCGTCGAGCTCTACCGCCAGCGCAAGGCCATGAAGGAGCAGGTGATCGCCCTTGAGCAGAGCCGCCGGGAGCAGGAGGCGTTGCTGCAGCAGCTGCAGGTCACCCGCGGCGAGCTGGAGCAGGCGGTGCGCATGCGTGACGATTTCATGTCCATCGTTGCCCACGAGGTTCGCACGCCCCTCAATGGGCTGATCCTGGAGACCCAACTGCGCAAGATGCACCTGGCCCGGGACAATGCCGCAGCCTTCACCCTGGACAAGGTGCGCGCCATGGTCGAGCGCGACGAGCGCCAGATCAAGAGCCTGATCCGGTTGATCGAAGACATGCTGGACGTGTCACGGATTCGCACCGGCAAGTTGTCGATCCGACCTTCGCGCATGAACCTCACGGCGCTGGTGGAAAACCTGGTGCGCAACTTCCAGCCGCAGATCGCGATTGCCGAGTGCTCGCTGATTTGCACGGCTGACCCGGCGGTGGAAGGGTTCTGGGATGAGTTCCGGATCGAGCAGGTGGTGTCGAACCTGCTGACCAATGCGCTGCGCTACGGCGGCAAGGGCCCGATCGAAGTGCGGGTCTACCAGACCCCCGAGCACGCGTGTGTCGAGGTCCAGGACCATGGCATTGGCATCAGCGAGGAAAACCAGCGGCGCATCTTCCAGCAATTCGAGCGGGTCTCTTCGAAGGCGGTCACCGCCGGCCTGGGACTGGGGCTGTTCATTTCCGAGCAGATTGTGACGGCCCATGGGGGTACCATTACGGTCAATAGTCGCCTCAATGAAGGGGCGTTGTTTCGTGTTTCCCTGCCTCTTCAGAAAGTTGTCGGACAAACGCAACCTCTGAGTGACCCCAGGGTCGTATCAGCAGCTATTGATCGAACAAAGGCTTCTCATGAGTGAAGATGCGCAAGATGTTGTACTGATCGTCGAAGACGACCCGTCGATCCTGATGGTGCTGTCGGCTTACCTGTCGGGCGAGGGATACCGCGTGCTGGAGGCCGAGGACGGTGCGCGGGCGTTCGAGATCCTGGCGAGCAAGCCGCACCTGGACATGATGATCACCGATTTCCGCCTGCCGGGCGGGATCTCCGGGGTGCAGATTGCCGAGCCGGCCGTCAAGCTGCGCCCGGAATTGAAGGTCATTTTTATCAGCGGCTACGCCCAGGAAGTACGCGACACCGACAGCCCCATCACCCGCAAGGCACCGATCCTGGAAAAACCCTTCGACCTGGACGTGTTGCAAGACATGATGCAGTCGATGCTGTCCTGAGAAACCGGGGGCAGGGCGGTTGACCGTAAGCCCATCCGGGAAGGATGGGCTGCCTTTGCGGTCTCGCAAGCGCAGCCCAGCGGGAGCAAGCTCCCTCGCCACGAGTCGCCACGAAGCCGTTAGGCTCAGCCTCCGATCATTTCCTGCACCTTTGCCGTCAACAGGTCGAATGTGAACGGCTTGGTGATCATCTGCATGCCGGGGTCGAGGAAGCCGCCCCGTACCGCTGCGTGTTCGGCGTAGCCGGTGATGAACAGCACGCGCAGGTCGGGGCGGATCTGCCGGCCGATTTCCGCAAGTTGCCGGCCGTTCATGCCGGGCAGGCCGACGTCGCTGATCAGCAGGTCGATGCGCTGGCCTGACTGCAGGATCGGCACCGCCTCATTGGCGTCTGCCGCTTCGACGAAGGCATAGCCCAGTTCGCTGAGCACGGTACTGACCAGCACCCGCACCGCGGAATCGTCCTCGACGATCAGTACGGTTTCGCCATCCTGTGCGTACGGCGGATGCTGGGCGGCGACCTGGGGTTCGTGGATTTCTTCGCCGACAAAACGCGGCAGGTACAGGGTCACGGTGGTGCCTTCGCCCACCGTGCTGTCGATGGCCACGTGACCGCGCGACTGCTTGCTGAAGCCATAGATCATCGACAGCCCGAGCCCGGTGCCCTGGCCGATCGGCTTGGTGGTGAAGAACGGATCGAACGCGCGGTTCATCACTGCTTCAGGCATGCCGCAGCCGGTGTCCTGCACACTCAGCACCACGTAGTCGCCAGGTTTGAGGTTGCTGTAGGCGTCGGTAAAGGTCGTGTCCAGGTGCTGATTGGAGGTCCGCACCACCAGGTTGCCGCCATCCGGCATTGCGTCCCGGGCGTTGAGCACGAGGTTGAGCAGGGCGCTTTCCAGTTGGTTGGGGTCCGCCTCGGCGACCCAGAGCTGGTCGTCCAGTTGCATGTCTAGGCGAATGCTCTCGTTGAGGCTACGTTGCAGCAGCTCCCCCATGGACAGCACCAGGGTGTTCATCTGCACGGCCTTGGAGTCCAGCGACTGGCGGCGTGAGAAGGCCAGCAGTCGGTGGGTCAGGCCGGCGGCGCGGTTGGCCGATGTCACCCCCAGGTCGATCAGGCTGTCCAGGTCTTCGGTGCGCCCCCGGGCCAGGCGTCGGCGCAACAGTTCCAGGCTGCCGATGATCCCGGTCAGCATGTTGTTGAAGTCGTGGGCGATGCCCCCCGTCAACTGGCCGACGGCCTCCATTTTCTGGGATTGGCGCAAGGCCTCTTCATTGTGGCGAAGCTGCGCGGTACGTTCTTCCACCTGTTGTTCGAGGGTTTCGAGGGTGGTCTGGAGCCGCTGTTCGCTGTTGCTCAGGTCGATCAGGCGGTCCCGGGCGTCATATTGCCTTCGGCGGCCGCGCAGGGCCGTGGTCACCAGGCTGACCAGGGTCACCGGATGGAACGGCCGTTCGAGGAAGGTCACGTTGCCCAGTTGCGCGCCAATGCGCGCCGCCGGGTTCTGTTCGGGGCCTCCGTGATGGGTCAGCAGGACGATGGGCAGGTCGGACCAGGCCGGTTGCTGCTCGATGTGCAGGAACAATGCCTCCAGGTCAGGCCCCATCAGGGCTTCCGAGGAAATCACCAGCAGCCCGGCGCCATGCGCCAGTTCTTCGCACAGGTGGCCCAGGTGCCGACAGATGAGGCCGCCAAAACCGGCTTCATTGAGAATCATCAGGGCGATCTGGCTGTCCCGTCCCAGCGGAGCGAGAATCAACGCCCGCTCCGACACGGGCTCGACTGACGTCACTGTGATTCATCCTTGAGCAACGGATTATCCGCTCCCATGTAGGTCGGTACCCCACGCAATACGCCCTGGAACGCTTCCAGCGGCTCGCCGATGGTCATGCCCCTGCTGCTGATGCGGTATTCGCGGATGGTCGATTCATGGGTGCCGGTGCGTTTCTTGATGATGGAAATGGCCCGGCGGACCTTGCCCAGGGCTTCGAAATAACGCAACAGAATCACCGTGTCGGCCAGGTAAGTGATGTCCACCGGGGCCTGCATGTCACCGACCAGGCCATGTTGGGCCACGGTCATGAATGTAGCGGCGCCCTTGCGGTTGAGGTAGAGCAACAGCTCGTGCATGTGCAGCACCAGGGCGTTCTCTTCCGGCATCGCGGCCTGGTAGCCGTTGATGCTGTCGATGACCACGGTCTTGATGTCGCCGGCATCGACGCAACGTCGTACCCGGTGGGAGAACTCGCCGGGAGACAGTTCGGCGGCGTCTACCTGCTCGATCAGCAGGTTGCCAGTGTCCTGAAGGGCCTGCAGATCAATGCCAAGGTTTCTCATGCGCTCGAACAACAGGCCGAGTTCTTCGTCGAAAATGAACAGCGCAGCCTTTTCCCCTCGTTGTACGGCCGCGGCGGCGAAGATCAGCGCGATCAACGACTTGCCCGTACCGGCAGGGCCCAGTATCAGCGTGCTCGAACCGGTTTCGATGCCTCCGCCCAGCAGTGCGTCCATTTCGGCGATGCCGCTGGACAACTGCAGGCGCTGGTAGGTACCCCGGTGCTCGGCGGCCACCAGGCGCGGGAACACATGCACGCCATCGCCCATGATGGTGAAGTCGTGGAACCCGCCGCGGTACTTCTGCCCACGATACTTCACGATCCGGATGCGTCGACGTTCGGCGCCGTAGGTGGGCGTCAGTTCTTCCAGGCGGATCACCCCATGGGCGACGCTGTGCACGGTCTTGTCCAGCGATTCGGTGGTGAGGTCGTCGAGCAATAGCACGGTGGCGTCGTAGCGCACGAAATAATGCTTGATGGCCAGGATCTGGCGGCGATAACGCAGCGAACTCTGCGCCAGCAAGCGGATCTCCGACAGGCTGTCGAGCACCACGCGGCTGGGTTTGACCCGCTCGACCACTTCGAAGATTTGCCGGGTCGCTTCCCCCAGTTCGAGGTCAGAGGAATACAGCAGGCTTTGCTGGTGCTCGGCGTTAAGCAGGCTTTCAGGGGGCGTCAGCTCGAAGATGTGCACGTTTTCATCGATCGTCCAGCCGTGGGACGCCGCGCCTTGGCGCAATTCACGCTCGGTTTCCGACAGCGTGATGTACAGCGAGCGCTCGCCGGCTTGGGCGCCAGCCAGCAAAAATTGCAACGCGACCGTGGTCTTGCCGGTTCCCGGTTCCCCCTCCAGCAGGAACACGTGACTGCGGGACAAGCCACCGGAAAGGATGTCGTCCAGCCCTTCGATACCGGTGGCGGCTTTGGCACTGATCAACTCGTTGGATGTAGACAAAAAATGCCCTCTCATGACTAGGGATGTGGCAGCAGGCCTCGCGGGGCCTGAAAATGAGCTGCCTGAATACTTGACCTTGGGGGGTGATGGCGGTTCCGCTTCCTTTGACAAAACGAGCGTTGCTGCACAACTTCGCAGGTAACGTCCGCACCGCCGTTGCGATGGCTAGAGCCCTTGCTGCAAGGCCGGGTCGTCCGGGTTGAGCTGTTCGAGTTTGGCCAGCAGGATCTGCACGTTCTGCAGTTGTCCGCTCTCCTTCCAGTAATTGATCAGCAATACCCGGGCCTTGCGATTGGCCGGGTGGCGCTGGACGATCTCCTGGAGCTGTTTCTGCGCGGCCTCCAGTTCCTGCTCGGCATGCAACGTGGTCGCCAGGTCATAACGGTAAGTGCTGTTGTCAGGCTCAAGCTCCACGGCTTTCGAGAGGCCGAGTACTGCGTATTCGCTTTGGCCATGATGCAACAGCCACAGGCCCAAGGCATGTTGCAGATAAGCCGAGTCCGGCTGGGTTTGCAACTGGCGAGCCAGCAGTTGTCGCGCCGCTTCGCCCTGGCCTTGCTTGTCCAGCACTTCGATCTGCATGACCAGCGCCGGCAAATTGTCCGGTTGCAGCTTTAACGCCTGTTCCAGCGCTTGCTGGGCCTTTTTCAACTCGGCGTTGTGCAGGTGCAGTCGGGCGAGCTGGTAGTGGGATTCGGCGCTTGGCGGGCCGTCTTCGAGCACCTGTTCCCAGGTGTCGATCGCCAGTTGCATGGCGCCGAAGTACAAGCCCAGCTCGTCGGGCGACAAGCCCAGGAGGGCGTTCACGGCGGCAAAGCGCACTTGCTGGTCGTTGTCATCGAGCAGGGGGCCCAGCAGCAGGCTGCGTTGGCCGGTCGGCACCAGGCCGACGATGCTGCCGATGGCGGCGCGGCGCACTGGCGGCGATTCGCTGTGCAGGTCTGCATCGGCGAGCTTCAGGGCTTGGGGGCTGGGGTAGTTCGGCAGCTCGGCGTGCAGCCAGACCCGACGCTTGGGCGAAAGGTCCGGGCGGCCCAGTTGCTGGTAAAGCATCCGCGCCGCCCCCGGTTGCCCGTTGCGCGCCTGTTCCAGGGCTTCGCTGTAACCGCGCTTGACGGCTTCGGGAATCTGGGGGGTGGTGCTACGGAGCCAGATCGCGACCAGACCGATCACGAGCAGGGCGGACAGGCTCAGAAGCCAATAGCGGCGAGACGGGGACATGCAGGTAATCCATAACCGTGAAACATGAAATGTCGCAAGCTTCGGTCAGGCCGGGCTTTGAGTCAAACCTTGTAATGGTTTCTGTAGGGAAGCCTGCTTGCGAAGGCGGCCTCTCCAATCCCCGGGCAAAAAAAGCCCCGCGTCCGAATGAGAGGCGGGGCAAGGCAATTGGTTGGTTGCGGCCAACCAAAGGAGCTCGGTTACAAAGGGGCTCAGTTGCTGGCGACGGTCTCCGGTTGCCAGCCACCACCGAGGGCCTTGTAGATCGCGACGATGCCGCGGTACAGGTCGACTTCGGCCTGGGCCTGGGTGTCTTCGGCGGCCAGGCGTTCGCGCTGGGCGTCGAGCAGCACGAGGAAGTCCACGGTGCCTTCGCGGTAGCGGATTTCGGCCAGGTCGGCGGCGGCACGGCTCGATTCACTCTGGCGGATCAGCGAGATCAGCCGTTGCTGGCGCTTGCCGTAGTCGCTGAAGGCGTTTTCCGATTCTTCCAGGGCCAGCAGCACTTGCTGCTCGTAGGTCGCCAGGGCGCCGTCAGCTTCGGCGTTGGCACCGCGCAGGCGTGCCCGCACGCTGCCCAGGTCGAAGGCTGCCCAGGTAATGCTCGGGCCCAGTGCCCAAGCGTTGGCGGCCGAGGAGCCGATCTGCGAGCCGCGCCCGGCGGTAAAGCCGAGGAAGCCGCTCAGGCTGACCCGTGGGAACAAGTCGGCCTTGGCCACCCCGATACGCGCCGTGGCGGCGGCCAACTGGCGTTCGGCACTGAGAATGTCCGGACGTCGTTGCAGCAGCTCACCCGGATCGCCGATCGGCAGTGCCTTGGCAATCGCCGGCAACTGCTTGGGACTCAGGTCCACGCTCAGCCTGTCCGGGCGCTCGCCCAGCAACGTGGCGATGCGGTTGCGCTGGCGCACCTGTTCGGCCTGCAGTTGGGGCACGCTGGCTTCCACCGAGGCCAGGCGCGCATCGGCGCGCACCACATCCAGTTGGTCGCCGACGCCGGCATCGCGCAGGCTTTCAGTGATCTTGCGCGAGTCCTGCTGGTTCTTCAGGTTCGCCAGGGCGATTTTTTCCCGCAGTTGCGCACCCCGCAGTTGACCGTAGGCGTCCACCAGCTCGGCGATCATCGTCACCTGCAATTGGTAGAGGTCAGCCTCGGCCGCCTGCTGGTCGGCGTCGGTGGCTTCCAGGTTGCGCTGGATGCGCCCGAACAGGTCCAGTTCCCAGGCCATGTCCAGGCCCAGGTCGTAGCGCTCGGTGTTGACCCGGTCGGTGGTCTGTCCGGGAATCTGGCCCTTGCCCAGGTCGCTGCTGGCGCGACTGGTGATGGTCGGCATGGCGTCATTGCTGGCGTCGTCGCGGATCGCCCGCGCGGCCCGCAGACGGGCGAAGGCCACGCGCAACTCGCGGTTGCCTTCCAGCGAACGAGTGACCAGCGCATTGAGCGTCGGGTCTTCGAACTGCTGCCACCAGACGCCTTCGAAACGGGCGCGGTCGAAGTTTTTCTGGCCGGCGGCACCGTCGGTGGCGGTGGTGATGTTCGCCGCCTCCGTGTGCGGGGCCTGGTAGTCCGGGCCCACGGCACAGGCACTGAGTGCCAGGACCAGCAAGCTCGGCACGAATGCTTTCAAACTCATTGTTGCGCCTCCAGTTTCAAGGCCCGGGCGGCCTTGCGGGCCTCGCTGCGCTCGACGAAGTTACGGATCAGTACATAGAACACTGGGGTCAGCAGCAGGCCGAAGAAGGTCACGCCGAGCATCCCCGAGAACACCGCGACACCCATGGCATGGCGCATTTCCGCACCGGCGCCGCTGGAGAACACCAGGGGCACCACGCCCATGACGAAGGCGAAGGAGGTCATCAGGATCGGCCGCAGACGCAGGCGGCACGCTTCCAGGACCGCTGCCAGCGGGTTCATGCCTTCGAGCTGTTTATCCTTGGCGAACTCGACGATCAGGATCGCGTTCTTGCAGGCAAGCCCCACCAGTACGATCAAGCCGATCTGGGTAAAGATGTTATTGTCGCCGCCGGAGACGATCACCCCGGTGATGGCCGACAGCAGGGTCATCGGTACGATCAGGATCACCGCCAGCGGCAGGCTCCAGCTTTCGTACTGCGCCGCGAGCACCAGGAACGCCAGCAGTACGCAGAGCGGGAACACGAACAGCGCGGTGTTGCCCGAGAGGATCTGCTGGTACGTCAGGTCGGTCCACTCGTAGGTCATGCCGTTGGGCAGTTCGTCCTTGAGCAGCTTCTCGATGGCTTTCTCGGCCTGGCCGGAGCTGTAGCCCGGGGCGGCGGCACCGTTGATTTCAGCGGTGATGAAGCCGTTGTAGTGCATCACGCGGTCAGGGCCCGAGGTGTCGCTGACCTTGATGAAGGTCGCCAGCGGGATCATCTCGCCACGGTTGTTGCGCACCTTGAGCTGGCCGATCTGGTCGGCTTCGAGGCGGAACTGCTGCTCGGCCTGGACGTTGACCTGGTAGGTGCGGCCGAAGCGGTTGAAGTCGTTGGCATACAGCGAACCCAGGTAGATCTGCAGGGTGTCGAAGATGTCGCTGACGGCCACGCCGTGGGTCTTGGCCTTTTCACGGTCGATGGCGGCATCGACCTGGGGCACGTTCACCGTGTAGCTGGTGAACAGACCGGCCAGTTCCGGCACGCTGCGGCTCTTGGTGATGATGTTCATGGTTTCTTTATAAAGCTCGTCGTAGCCCAGGTTGCCCCGGTCTTCGATTTGCAGGCGGAAACCACCGATCGTCCCCAGGCCTTGTACCGGTGGCGGCGGGAAGATCGCCATGTAGGCTTCCTGGATCCCGGCGAACTGGCCGTTCAAGGCCCCGGCAATGGCACCGGCCGATTGGCTCGGGTCCTTGCGCTCGTCGAAGGGCTTGAGGGTCACGAACACGATGCCGGCGTTCGGACTGTTGGTGAAGCCGTTGATCGACAGGCCAGGGAAGGCCACCGCGCTTTCCACGCCCGGTTGCTTGAGGGCCAGGTCGGACATGCGCTTGATCACGTCTTCGGTACGGTCCAGGCTCGCGGCGTCAGGCAATTGGGCAAAGGCCACCAGGTATTGCTTGTCCTGGCCGGGCACGAAGCCGGTCGGCGTGTTGGAGAAGCCGAAGAAGGTCAGCACCATCAGGCCGGCGTAGAGCAGAAGGGCGATGCCACTGCTGCGGATCACACGGGCGACGGTGCCCACGTAACCGTGGCTGGCACGCTCGAAGAAGCGGTTGAACGGTCGGAACAGCCAGCCACCGAAAAGCTTGTCCAGGAACCGCGAGAAACGGTCCTTGGGCGCGTCGTGGCCTTTGAGCAACACAGCGGCCAGGGCAGGGGACAGGGTCAGGGAGTTGATCGCCGAGATCACCGTGGAAATCGCGATGGTCAACGCAAACTGCTTATAGAACTGCCCGGTCAAGCCACTGATGAATGCCGCCGGTACGAATACCGCGCACAGCACCAGGGCAGTGGCGATGATTGGCCCGGTCACTTCGCCCATCGCCTTTTTGGTCGCTTCTACAGGGGCCAGGCCCAACTCGATGTTCCGCTCGACGTTCTCCACCACCACGATGGCGTCGTCCACCACGATACCGATGGCCAATACCAGACCGAACAGCGAGAGGGCGTTCAGCGAGAAGCCGAATAGATGCATCACGGCGAACGTACCGATCAGCGAGACCGGCACCGCCACCAACGGAATGATCGAGGCGCGCCAGGTTTGCAGGAACAGGATCACCACCAGCACTACAAGGATCAGTGCTTCGAACAGGGTGTGGACCACCGCTTCGATGGAGCCGCGAACGAAGATCGTCGGGTCATAGACGATGCTGTAGTCCATGCCGGCCGGGAAGCCCTTCTTCAGTTCGTCCATCTTGGCGCGAACGTCGTTGGAGATCTGGATGGCGTTGGAACCGGGACGTTGGAAGATCGGGATCGCCACCGCCGGCTGGTTGTCCAGCAGCGAACGCAGGGCGTATTGGCTGGAGCCCAACTCGACCCGGGCGATGTCCTTCAGGCGCGTGATCTCGCCGTTGGCGCCGGAACGAATGATGATGTTCTCGAACTCTTCCTCACTTACCAGGCGACCCTGGGTGTTGATCGAGAGCTGGAAGGCCTGGGCATTCGGCGCCGGTGGCGCACCCAGGGCACCGGCGGCCACTTGGCGGTTCTGTTCACGGATCGCGGTGACCACATCGGTGGCGGTCAGGTTGCGCGAGGCGGTCTTGTTCGGGTCCAGCCAGACTCGCAGGGAGTAGTCGCCCATGCCGAACAACTGCACATCACCCACGCCACCCAGGCGCGCCAGCTCGTCCTTGATGTTGAGCAGGGCGTAGTTGGACAGGTAGAGCATGTCGTAGCGTTTGTCCGGCGAGGTCAAGTGCACGACCATGGTCAAGTCGGGCGAGGCCTTGTCCACCGTGATGCCGATCCGGGTCACTTCTTCCGGCAGCTTGGGCTCGGTCCGGGTGACGCGGTTCTGCACCTGCACCTGGGCGTTGTCCAGGTCGGTGCCCAGGGCGAAGGTGATGGTCAGGGTGATCTTGCCGTCAGCGGTCGATTGCGAGGACATGTACAGCATGTTCTCGACACCGGTGATGGCTTGTTCCAGGGGCGCGGCCACGGTTTCGCCGATGACCTTGGGGTTGGCGCCGGGGAAGTTGGCGCGGACCACGACGGTCGGCGGCACCACTTCGGGGTATTCGCTGATCGGCAATTGGAACAGCGAGATGGCGCCGGCGATCAGGATCAGCAGCGAGAGCACCGCTGCGAAGATCGGCCGCGAAATGAAGAACTGGGAAAATTTCATCTGGATTCAGTCCCTTAACCGCGTGGGGTCGTCGCGGCCAGTTTGCCCGCCGCTCCGGACGCTGCCTTGGAAGGCGCGACTTGAGGCAGGTTGCTGGCTTCGAGCGCTTTACGTTGTTGTGCCAGGGCCGCGAGGGTGTCGTCGCTGGCCATCGGTACTGTTTCAGGCGTAACCGGTGAACCCGGACGTGCCCGTTGCAGCCCCTTGACGATGATGGTGTCGTTCTTGCTCAGGCCGTTGCGCACGATGCGCAGGCCTTCGATCTTCGGCCCCAGCTCGACGGCGCGGTAGGCCGGCTTGTTGTCGGCGTCCATCACCAGCACGAATTTCTTGCCCAGGTCGGTGCCGACGGCTTCGTCGTTGATCAGCACGGCGGAGTAGGTGCCGCTGCCCACCAGTTTCAGGCGGGCATACAGCCCTGGGGTGTACTCGCCGTCCTTGTTGTCGAACACGGCGCGACCGCGGATGGTGCCGGTCTGCGGGTTGACCTGGTTGTCGACGAAGTTCATCTGGCCCAGGTGCGGGTTGCCGTCCTCGTTGGACAGGCCCATGTAGACCGGCGTAGCCTGGCCGCGCTGGCCCTGGCGGGCGAGCTGGGTGTACTTGAGGAAGACCCGCTCGTCCGCGTCGAAGTAAGCGTAGACCTTGTCGGTGGACACCACGCTGGTGAGCGGCGTGACGTCGGCGGTCACCAGGTTGCCGGCGGTGATCTGCGCGCGGCTGACGCGTCCGCTGATGGGCGAGGTGACGCGGGTGAAGCTCAAGTTCAGCTTGGCCAGGTCCAGTTGTGCCTGGATGGCCGCGACGACGGCACGGGCTTCCTGGGCGGCGGTGGTTCGCGAGTCTGCCAGTTCGGCGGAGATGGCGTTGCTCTGGCGCAGGCGGTCGCCGCGCTGGGCTTCGTTCTCGCTACGGGTCGCCGTGGCGCGGGCCTGGGCCAGTTGGGCTTCGAGCCGACGGACCTCAGCCTGGAACGGGCGTGGGTCGATCTGGAACAGCAGGTCGCCCTTCTTGACCAGCGCACCTTCGGTGAAGGCTACGTCGTCGATCTGCCCCGAGACCCGTGGACGGATCTCGACGGTTTCCGGTGCTTCGAGGCGCCCGGTGAATTCATCCCATTCGTTGACGGGTTGTTCCAGGACCTTGGCGACGCTGACTTTGGCCGGTGGCATGGAGGCCGCCGTGTCCGGGGTCTTGCCGCAGGCGCTCATCACCAGCACCGCCAGCAGGGCGAGGGGAAAACGCAGTTTTGAAAGTGAATGTTCCATGGATAGCATCCGCCAATGTATTGAGAATGGGCGGATGATGCGTGGCGTGCGTCAAGGGAACGAATCGAATGAAATAAAGGTAACTATCATTCGGAATGATATAAGCCATCGATAACGCCTCTAGTCCGGGGCTTTCGTTAGGCTGCTATCAATAAAACTAATGATGGCTGGCTGACGAGGGGCGACCTCGCCAGCTGTCTACCTCGGCAGGTAGACGTCATGGATTCGCTTGATCGCGCCCTCCGCGCGAAGGGCGTCCACGGCTTTGCGCAGGTCGTCGACCATCTTCGGGGAACATTGCTTCGAGCAGGCCAGGTAGAGATCGGCATTGCTGCCCACCGGGCTCATGAGCAATTTGCGCTTGGACACCTTGGGCCAGATGTAGCGGCTCTCGGGCACGCCGTTGAACCAGGCATCGATGCGCCCCATCAGCAGGAGTTGAGCCGGGTTCTCGCCAATGGCCAAGGGGTAGATCTGGTCATCGCGAAAGCCCTCGGTGCGCAGGATCTCTTCTTGCGCACTGCCCAGGCCGACGCCGATCTTGTGGAAGGTGTCCCGCGCCTGGGCGAAGCTGTCGACCCGCTGTTCCAGGCTGAAGAATGCCCGCTCCATGGGCATGATCGACGCGATCCAGGTGAAGCGGTTCTCGCGGCCCGGTATG
Organism: Pseudomonas chlororaphis; assembly: GCA_001023535.1. Taxonomy (NCBI): domain Bacteria; kingdom Pseudomonadati; phylum Pseudomonadota; class Gammaproteobacteria; order Pseudomonadales; family Pseudomonadaceae; genus Pseudomonas; species Pseudomonas chlororaphis. The sequence continues at coordinate 5,094,682 of CP011020.1, read as the reverse complement.
CGCGACAGCGGGGTGATCAGGTGATCGTGTTCCTCGCTCACGTGTTTCTGCGCCCTGGCCCAGGGCAGCACGTGGATTTTCACCGGATAGCCGGCCTTGGCCATGGCCGCCACGGCGACATCGCCGACGATTCCGTAGCCCCTGGGATCGTCGACGAACGTCAGCGGCGGTGCATCGAGGATGTGCAGTTCAATGACGGGAGGCTCAGCGCTCGCCGCGCGGGCAGCCAGCAGCGCCAGCAATAGGCAAACTCGGTACAGCGCTTTGCTGGGGGCATTCAAAACGCGTTGGGTCGGACTCATGGACGATACTTCAGGCATTGAAAGTGGTGCGCCAATCCAGGCGTGCGGGGCGCCGGTTACAACGTCTACAGGCCGGCTTCTTTATAGGAGGCAGAGATTCGGATACGCCACGATCGTTCCATCCGGTCACGTCCGTAGTGCCACCTTGGCCTGATTGCGTGTTTCTGAAGGTATAGATCATTTACTTGGCGCAAGCCTCGGATTTGGATGAGCAGCGGCTCGATGGATAGCCGGTACAAGATCACGTCGTAACAGCCCGCCGTCGATGAGTCTCGAACTCGCTCTCACAAGAGTTTTGGCAGATTGCATCGATTCAGGCTTCGTCTGGGGCCCACGTCGGTGTGCCTGCTCGTGGTGATGGACTTATTATCAGCTTCTCCTGACATGTCTGCTGCCGCCTGATACGTCAGCGCATCCCTCGCTTAGGTTCGGTCTGTAGGTCTTTTTAACCGTCTTTTGTGGGGCGATTCCCTTTATGCGAATCGAGGCGCGCTCACCCTATCCCATCCTGCATTTTGTCCCCTACATTGGGTCCGGTTATTCGCAGTTGCAGTAGGCAGAGCACTGTTAATGACCAGCGGTAAGAACGACCAGCGTAGACATTCGCTTTCACGCTCCCGACGGGCCAGTGGGCAACGTTTGAGGGCCACGCTAGGAGAGCACTACATCTCTTTCGCTAGTTCTTCGGAGCTGCTTAGCATCAGCCCGCAGTGTCTGACGAATTGGCTCGCTAAATGCGTATAGAGCAGTTGGCGCGTTTGCTCAGCGTGAGTGAAGAGTGGCTGGCAACGGGGGAGGGAAGGCGAGCCTTGTCACTCGATGATCATCTCTTCCTGAGCGACAGAGCTTCCCGAGACAGACAGGAGATACTCGGCTGCTCTTTGGCAGAGCCTTGGGTGCGATGAGCGGATTACCAACCTCAGTGGCATGAGTGAGACGGGATCAATGTCCAAGCGCTGTCCCGATGAACCGCGAAGCGACAAAGTCAGTTCTGTCCATTGATGATCATCTGGGCCAGCGCAATCACCGTCTGTATCGACATCACATCCTCGCCCCCATAGATGTTCAGCGATGCTATAGAAAGTCGGTAGGGAACCCTGCGGCGTGATTGAATGGAGTAATGAGTCTTCATGATTCGTTGTTTCGCCTATCACGACGGAAGGGGCTCGATATTTGATGTATAGCGAACAGAGTCAACACCATGGCCATGTCGCCAAGTATAACGGGTGTTCGTGGTCAGCTTCGGAGCTTTCGAATAGCTTGGAGCGCAGGCGCTGGAGTTATTTTTTTGCGTTTGTATCTACTGAACGAACGTCGCGAGCTGCTTGCGCTGGCTGTCGATATCGGTCGTACATGCGGGCGGTGCCCGGAATCGTTCACCCATCATCTTTCTTACGGCTTGCTGAGTAGTCATTAGGAGGAGCAGGCCAATAGCCCATTCCTCAGCATTCCGCCTGACTATCTAGGACATGCGAGTGATGGTAGTTCTGGCCACTCCTTGCGTGCCCATTTAACACTGTTCGGAATTTCATCGTTTAGACCCAAACCCTGCCGTTGGTCGAAAATCGATTAGCCTTACATGCCGTCTCATGGGAATAGAAGCAGGAAGCGAACTCAGCTTATCCTTACTAAAGATCATTACAATCAATGACTTATAAAAAAGATGTGAGTGCAACTGGCTGACCTGACCTGAAAGTCGATTTGCATTGGAAGCTCACAATTAGGAAGCACATGGATTGGGTGATGGCTTTTTGATATCTTTCAAGAAAAGCTGCCATACCAACCATAAACACATATTCGTAAATTCGGATAAGCGCTGTGCCGTGTTTGGTTATAAGGCGTGGTGCTATATATAGTTTTCGAGAATCCAATCAATCTGACGAATGGGCGTTGCGTTTTGGCGGGAGTTTGGTATGGCAGGTCGAAGGTATTTAGAATTATTTGTTATTTGGTATATAGCGAAAGTCGAGTGTGTGTGATTTTTATAGCATTTATAAGCGTTTAATGCTGCCGAAAAAAATTAGACTCTTTGGTATTGGGCACATCCTGGAACGAAAAATCTTTTCTACAGGTAGGAAGGAGTAAAGTTTTTAGGCGTTGAGCCGAGCTAATGGAATGGATTTTTAAGTGATCGCTTCCTGGATAAGCAGTAATGAATCTCATTGACTCGGTTTGCCGATGTGTACTTATTGCGGGCTGCGCATCGAGCCCTTTAGCTTTTTCTTTTGATCGTTCGTCTTCAGATCACGCCGATCTTATTGGTGTGTACCAGTCTGCATTTAAAAACGATGCACAACTGGCTGCGGCTCGCCACGCCTATCTGGCTCAGCGCGAAGCGGTACCCCAAGCTCGCTCCGGTCTGCTGCCCAATTTGACGGCTGGTGCAACCTCAGAAACAGTTCGTTTGGAGCGCGACGAACCCTCGCTCAGTCGAGAGCGCAGCGGGACCACGTTTCGAGCCAATCTCAGTCAGCCCCTTTTTCGCGTCGACCGATGGTTTCAATTGAAGGCGGCAGAGTCGAGTGTCGCTCAAGCGGAGTTGGAGCTTTCGGTTAAGGTGCAATCGTTGGCGTTGACTGCCGCTGAGGCATACTTTGAGACGTTGCGTCAGCTTGATGCTCTGGCAGCGGTCCAGGCTGAAGAAGCCGCTTTGCTCCATCAGCGCGATCAGGCGCAAGGCAGGTTGGAAGACGGAGCATCGAGCATCACTGACGTGTACGACGCTCAAGCGGCCTATGACAACGTGCAAGCGAATCGGCAAGTGGTGCAGCGAAAGGTTGACGATGCGTATGAAGCATTGGGTCGTTTGACCAACCGATCCTACAGCACCATTTCTGGAATCGGACATCAGCTCCCCGTCGAATCCCCGATCCCTAACGAGGCACAGTCCTGGGTCGACACAGCGGTTCGTCAGAACCTGCAGCTCCAAGCCAGTGAGCAAGCCGAGCAAGCTGCTGCCCAAACCCTCAAGCAGCATAAGGCTGGCCATTTACCCACGATCGATGCGGTAGCCTCTTACCGTAAGGGTGACAACGATAGTTTCGGTTACAGCAACCCTACCGACTTTGGCCGCAACGGCTATCGTGACGATGTTTCGCAGAGCAGCATCGGCATTGAGCTGAATATTCCAATCTATTCAGGCGGAATGACCCGCTCCAAAGTTAAAGAGTCAGCCGAGCGGCTTTTGGAAAGTCAGGACCAAAAGGAAGATCGACGTCGTGAGATTGTGCTGAACACTCGAAATGCGTTCAGAAGTGTCAATACTGATATCGCGCAAATTGCTTCCCGCCGCCAAGGCATTGTCTCTGCCAGAAAATCCGTCGAGGCCAATCAGGTCGGAGTTGATATCGGCTCGCGAAATATCGCGGATGTACTGACTGCGCAAAGGCAACTGTATGCAGTGGTTCGCGACTATAACAACGCACGCTATGACTACATTATCGACAACCTGAAGCTGAAGCAGGCCGCAGGGACTTTAAGTGTTGATGACCTCAAATCCTTATCTGTCTATTTGAAGCAGGATTACGTGCCGGAGCGAGATTTCCTTCCTCCGGGAGTTTGAATGGATTTTGTTTGATGCTTCCCCAGGCATCAAAGTTTTCTTAATCGTGATTTTTATCGTGCCAGAGGCTCGGGCTGTCGCCTGCGCAAGGAATCTGTAACCGCAATGATCGAAAGCGAAGCGGGCGAATCGACGCCTGAAAATGCGCCCCTATTTGACACCGGATTAGCTTCTCTTGTGATGCTCGCTCGGTTTCATCAAGTTGCGGCTTCCGCTGAGCAACTCGCTCATGAGTTCGGCAGTGTCGACCGCCCCTTTTGTCAGGCGGACATGCTGTTAGCGGCACGTAAGCTTGGTCTCAAAGCTAAGGCCGCGAGCACGACCATCGACCGACTTCATCGCACACCGTTGCCAGCCATCGCTACGGATGTGAATGGCGCATTCTTCATCATCGCGCGCCTGGACCAAGGCAAGGTGCTGATCCACAACCCAGCCGTGCAGCGGCCCGAAGTGATTACTTTTGAGGCGCTTGAGTCTCGCTGGACGGGCCAGGTGCTACTGATTCGCTCGGAGGCAAATACGTCTGGTGAATCATCTCGATTCGACTTCACCTGGTTTATTCCCGCCATCGTCAAATACAGAAAGCTGCTGGGCGAAATCATGCTGGTTTCGTTCGTGTTGCAGATATTCTCGCTGGTGACCCCGCTCTTCTTTCAAGTGGTGATGGACAAGGTGTTGGTGCACCACGGTCTGACTACCCTTGACGTCATTGCGGTGGGGTTGGCCGTGGTGATGCTGTTCGAATCGGGTCTGACGGGACTGCGCAGCTATGTATTTGCCCATACGGCCAGTCGCATTGATGTGGAGTTGGGCTCCAAGCTGTTCCGGCACTTGATCACGTTGCCGCTGGCCTATTTCCAGGCCCGGCGTGTTGGTGACTCCGTAGCGCGGGTCAGGGAGTTGGAAAACATCCGCAGCTTCCTCACCGGTAACGCGATCACCTTGGTCCTCGACGTACTGTTCTCGGTCGTGTTCCTGGCGGTGATGTTCTACTACAGCGGTTGGTTGACCCTCATCGTCCTGGCGTCGTTGCCGCTTTATATTCTGGTGTCGGTGCTGATTACACCCGTACTGCGCTCACGGTTGAACGACAGCTTCGCCAGAGGCGCTGAGAACCAGGCGTTTCTGGTCGAGACCGTTAATGGTATCGACACCCTCAAATCGATGGCCGTCGAGCCCCAGGCCATCCGTAAATGGGACAACCAACTGGCCGGTTACGTGGCGGCCGGTTTCAAAACCCAGACGCTGTCTACCATCGCTAACGAAAGCGTGTCACTGATTGGCAAATTGGTCACGGTGGCGACCCTATGGGTGGGGGCTCGTTTGGTCATCGATGGGCAGTTGTCTGTAGGTCAACTGATTGCCTTTAACATGCTGGCCGGTCGTGTAGCGCAACCGATCATGCGCCTTGCGCAGCTATGGACCAACTTCCAACAGACCGGCGTCTCCGTGCAGCGCCTGGGTGACATCCTCAATACGCGCACCGAGATGGCTCAGGCGACGCGCAGTTCGCTGCCGCCGATTCGCGGACATGTCGAGTTCGATCAGGTGCACTTCCGCTATCGCCCTGATGGGGCGGAGATCCTGCGGGGGGTAAGCCTTCGCATTGAAGCGGGACAGGTAATCGGCGTTGTCGGACGCTCAGGCTCTGGCAAGAGCACTTTGACCCGCTTGCTTCAGAGGTTGCACGTCCCGGAGCGAGGGCGGGTATTGGTGGACGGAATGGATCTTGCGCTGGCAGACGTCTCTTCGTTGCGCCGACAGATTGGTGTAGTGCTGCAGGACAACATGCTGTTCGCTCGCAGCATCCGCGAAAACATCGCGCTTGCCGATCCCGGCGTACCGCTGGAGAAGGTTATTCAGGTAGCCAAGCTCGCAGGCGCCCACGAGTTCATTCTGGAGCTTCCAGAAGGCTATGACACCGTAGTGGGTGAGCATGGTGCCTCGCTGTCCGGTGGTCAGCGGCAGCGGGTCGCTATTGCTCGCGCACTGATGGGTAACCCCAGGATCCTGATCTTTGATGAAGCTACCAGCGCACTCGACTATGAGTCGGAGCGCGTTGTGCAGCAGAACATGAAGGACATCTGCAAGGGGCGCACGGTCATCATCATTGCCCACCGGCTCTCAGCCGTGCGCGATGCCAATCGTATTGTGGTGGTAGACCGCGGCCAGATTGTGGAGCAGGGCAGTCATGCCGAACTCTTGAACCATCAGGCTGGGCATTACTCACGTTTGTATCGTTTGCAGCAAGGAGCCAGCAATGTCTAACGCTGAAACGACAGGCTTACTGCGACGGTACCGGCACGTCTTGCGCGAATCCTGGAGAGCCCGCCGAAGCATGGATGCGCCGAAGCGCCTGGCGCATGAAATACAGTTTTTGCCAGCTTCTCTTGAACTACAGGAGCGTCCGACACATCCGGCACCTCGGGTGTTCATGTGGGCGATCATGAGTTTCGCGGCATTAGCCTTGGCCTGGGCGTGTATTGGCAAGATCGATGTCGTGGCGACCGCCACCGGCAAGATCATCCCCAGTGGCAAGAGCAAGGTTATTCAATCCAGTGAAACGGCAGTGGTCAAAGCCATTCATGTCCACGATGGTCAGACTGTAAAAGCCGGTGAGTTGTTGTTGGAGCTGGACTCTACTGCCGCAGAGGCTGACGTGGGCCGCGTGCAAAGCGACCTGTTAGCCGCTCGAATCGACAGCGCTCGGGCAAGTGCCATGCTTGATGCCATTGATCAACAGCGAGCGCCCAAAACTCTGAATGGCGCGATTCCGGGCGCCGATCCCGAGCATGTGTTGGCTGCGGAGCGTTGGCTGCAAGGCCAGTACCAAGAGTACCGCAGCGGCTTGGAGACCGCTGAGGCCGAGATCGCTCAGCGCCAAGCCGACATACAGTCGGCCCGGGGCCAGGTCGCCAGTTTGCAGAAGACCCTACCTATCGTCGCGAAGCTCGCGGATGACTACCGGCATCTTTTGGAGAAGCAGTACATCGCTCGCCATGCCTACCTGGAAAAAGAACAGGCTCGGTTGGACATTGAACGGCAGTTGAGCGTGCAACAAGCCAGTTTGTTGCAGTCCTCAGCGGCGCGGCAGGAGGCTGAACGCAGAAGAGCTGGCGTGGTGGCCCAAACCCGACGGTCTATGCTGGATTTGTTACAGCAGGCAGATCAGAAGGTGGCGTCCTTGAAGCAGGATTTTGCCAAAGCTGAATATCAGGATGGGTTGACGACACTGGAGGCACCAGTGGATGGGACGGTGCAGCAGGTGAATGTACATACGGTGGGAGGGGTGGTGACGCCGGCACTGCCGCTGTTGACGATCGTACCCACCGGGCAGCCGGTTGAGGTTGAAGCTGTGTTTGAAAATAAAGATGTTGGGTTTGTGCATCCGGGGCAGGCCGTCACTGTAAAAGTCGAAACATTTACATTTACCAAATACGGAGCGGTTGGCGGTGAAGTTATAAGTATTTCTGATGACGCCGTTGAGGACGAGAAACGTGGTTTGATTTACAGCGGTAAGATACGGCTTGAGTCGGATCATTTAACGGTGAAAGGACAAAATATAAGGTTGTTGCCTGGCATGGCGGTCACCGCGGAAGTCAAAACGGATCAGCGTAGGATAATCGAGTACTTTCTAAGTCCGTTGCAAATTGCAGTTAATGAAAGTTTGCGAGAGCGATAGTGGGAGGAGCATGGTTGCTAAAAACTATGTGTTTATTCCGCAAATTAGGTTGGGGGGTGGTCGTCACGTCGTTCCAGGTGGGGTTGTTCTTATGAGTTCTAGTGATGTATGGATTAGGGGTGGGCAAAGATGCAAATAAGAAAAGATTACAAGCTGGTTGTCCTGTCGATTGTTTCAATTCTATTTCTTTTTGCCACGGTAAATATACGGGCGGAAGGGCAGCGCGTTGAACTCAGACTTGAGGGCTCTAGCAGTGTTTCGGAGAAGCTAGTCGATGTGCCGCGAGACAGTCGTTATTCAATTCGCGTGGATTATTATTATGATGCGCACAATCTGGCTAGTCGGGCAGATTTGTGGAGGGCGGTGGGGGGCTTGCATATGGAGGCGCCTGGTAAGGCCGTTGAGTCGGGAGCTCCTTTTGATGTGCAAGTTCAGCTTATAGAGGAATCATCTGGTCGCCAAGTATATAAAGCAACCAAAAAAAATCCAAAGTTATCCTCTTGGGGTGAGGGTGTTTTGCATGCTGAAGTTGCTGATTTATTTCTTAAGTCGGGACGTTATCGTTTGATTGTTCGGCGCGATGGCTCCGCGGAAAGCATAAGGCCAAATAGCGCCACAGTTACTTTTATCAAAGCGTTTTACGGTAAATAGAGGAATTTATGCCTAAGTTAATGGTCAACGTCGCTAGTCGTGGCACCCCTTTATCGGATGGAGGTGCGTCTCAAACTGGGCATCTATGGTTTGAGTTGGTTTCAGATGATGGAAGCGCTCTAAGCTTCGGTTTTGCTCCCATCGAAGACGGAAGTCCCTACGGGCCTGGCGAAGTTAAGCGTCATGACGATGAACATTACTTAGGAACTGAATATAGTCAACAGATAAATATAACTGACTATCAATATCAAACCCTGCTCGATTTTGCGCAGAGTCCAGAGGCATATAATTTCAGTCTACAGTATTCAGGGATCAATAATAGTTGCATTGATTTTGTGTGGAAAGCACTAAGTCTTGTGGATCTTAACTCTGAAGGGTACGAGGGTGCAATCTGGCCGACAAGTAATATTGAGGCATTAAGGGCGCATCTTATTATGCCGTGGACTCAAGAACTTAATAATAAGTTGATCTTGGATATGAAACGGGCATTCGGTACTGCAGAGATAACGAGAAGTCCGATCATTTTGGATCTAGATGGAGATGGTGTCGAAACACTTGGCCTATCTGCTGGCATCCATTTTGATCACGATGGTAATCAGTTTTCCGAAGCGTCAGGCTGGGTGGCTCCAGATGACGGGTTATTGGTTCTCGACAGAAACGGAAACGGTACGATTGATGCCGGCAGCGAGTTGTTTGGTAATAACTCGATGGGAGCAAAAGGAAATAAGGCTGCAAATGGTTTTCTATCATTAAGCGCGCTTGATGAAAATGGAGATGGCGTATTTGATGTGCGCGATTCCGCTTTTTCGCAAGTGCGGGTCTGGGTAGATGATAATTCTGATGGTGTCAGCCAGTCTGGTGAGCTTTATTCTCTTGAAAGTGTGGGAGTCGCCGCTATCAATACCGGGTACGAAGAACCTGGCGCTGTTGATGCTAATGGTGATGTTTCAGCGTCGGTTATAGATGCTAGTGGCAATCAACATCGTCAGGTGGGAACTTTTTTGCGCACGGACGGAAGTATTGGTATTGCGGAAGACGTCTGGTTCATAGCGGACGGTGCGGACACGATTGACCTAGCTGAAACGACTATACCTAGCGCTATCAGTATACTCCCTAATTTGGATGGATTTGGGAATGTACATAATTTGCATACCGCAATGGCGCTTGATGCTTCGGGGGAGTTGAAGTCGCTTCTTGAGCAGTTTGTCAATGCCAATGATTCAACTACGCGCCAAAACTTGGTCATTGACATCCTATATCATTGGGCCGGGGTCGAAGATATCGATCCTGAAAGCCGTGCAGCAACTCAGATCTATGGAAACGTAATCGGGGATGCGAGGAAACTTGCGGTATTAGAAGCGTTTCTGGGTGAGAATTACTTGGGGACTTGGTGTTGGGGAACTCGTGATCCCAATCCCCATGGCCCGGCGGCAGCAATCTTGCTCCAGTCTTTTGATAATCTTATGGCGGCCGTTTACGGCAAGCTAATGCTGCAAACTCATTTCTCATCAATGTTTGATGGTGTGGAAATTGAATTGACCGAAACTGGCAGCGTTTGGAATGTGTCCTCTATAATTTCTAAGCTGAAGGTGCAGTTCGACAATGATCATGAAGCTGGAGCTGTGTCTATAACTGAGTTTGGAAGGAGTCTTTCTGAGCTTGGAGATTTCGGGCGTGGTTTGATCGAACGGCTCCAGCTTGCCCCTGCGACCGAAGACGGACTTTTCGATAGCTTGTTAAAGAATATCGGAAAAGATAGTTCTTTTGGTGGGTTTGGGAACGATGTCCTCAATGGTACGGGCCTGGATGACTCTTTGTATGGATTCAGTGGCAATGATCGTATATACGGAGGTCTAGGCGATGATCTGTTGTCGGGCGGTGTGGGGGAAGATTATCTTGCCGGTGGAGATGGTGCTGATGTCTACGAATTCGGTAGGGGCGATGGAAAGGATACCATTTTTAATGCCGATCAAGACGTAAGTGGTTCTAAAATTGACAAGCTGCTATTTGGTCCAAGCATAACCGCAGCGGATATTATAGTTCGACGCAACTACTATGATCTGATTTTGGAAATAAAGGGTACGTCGGATTCAGTTACGATACAGAGTTATTTTGACGAGGATACTGTTGCTAATCATGGTTACGCGGTCGATCACGTCGTATTTGATGACGGCAGCTTTTGGACAATTGACCAAATAAAGATGGTCGTACAACGTCCAACCGACGGGAATGATGTCATTTGGGGTGATGCCTCTATCAATACCCTCAAGGGGGGCTTGGGCGATGATAGGTTATATGGTCTTGCTAATGATGACCTTCTTGATGGGGATGAGGGGAAAGATTTAGTCAACGGTGGTGATGGAAATGATGTGCTTGCAGGTGGCGAGGGTGATGATAGCCTCTACGGAAGCACTGGCAATGACGTCTTGATAGGCGGATTTGGGAACGATTTCCTAGAGGGTGGCGAAGGTTCAGATACTTATCAATTCGGCAAGGGTTGGGGGCAGGATACAATTAATAATCCTCAATTAGGCGTCGCCGAATTCGATGCCATTACATTTGCCGATGGTATTACTTCTGAGGATGTTATACTCAGCCAATCTGGCACAGACTTAGTCATTTCCTTGAGGGGCACAACAGATCGTCTGACGATAAAATATTATTTTGAACCGTCGGGTGGTCTCTCTTACCGAGTTCAGCAAGTTAACTTCGCTGATGGAACTGTGTGGACGTCAGATTTCATTAGCACCATGGCCCAGAATGGATTTGAGGGGGACGACCTTCTGCCAGGAACCGATGCTGCTGACTCGTTGGTAGGGGGATTGGGTAATGACACTTTGCACGGCCAAGGTAGTAACGATAGCTTGAGAGGGGACGACGGCAGCGACACTCTCTATGGTGGCGGCGGTGACGACATCATCCATGGTGGTAGTGGAAACGATATTCTTGATGGTGGAACTGGTAAGAATCAGCTTTTTGGTGAGGCGGGCGAAGATGTAATCCAGGTCGCCTACAACTCAACGGACAATACTTTAGCCGGAGGAACCGGTAACGATACGTTGACCGGCAGCTACTTTTCAGACACTTATTTGTTTAATTTAGGTGACGGTCAGGACACAATCTCGGAATATGATCCCGGTTATAGCGCTACGGATGTTCTTCGTTTCGGCGAAGACATACTCGCCAGCGATATCTTGATGCGTAGGACTGGTTCCGATTTGGTGTTCATGCATCGTAATGGTATCGATCAGGTAACCCTAAAAGCAGTGTTCGATCGAAATACTTCTGATAGTAGCGCTCTTGCTTCGGCCCTTATTGAGCGTATTGAGTTTGCAGATGGCACAACCTGGACATGGTCGGATATGGTTGCAGCGGGTCTGAGCCAGACGGGGACCGCGGGGGCGGACAACTTGGTTGGTTTCAATGGCAACGACATCATCCATGGAGGAAGTGGAAACGATACCTTGGATGGTGGAGCCGGTACCAACCAACTGTTCGGGGATGCCGGCGATGATGTAATCCAAGTCGCCTATAACTCGAGGGATAACACATTGGTCGGTGGGACCGGTAACGACACATTGACCGGTGGCTACTTTTCGGACACTTACGTATTCAACCTGGGTGATGGCCAGGACACTATCACGGAGTACGACGCCGGCCACTCGGCGATGGACACCCTGCGTTTTGGCAGCGGTATTCTCGCCAGCGACATTGTGATGCGTCGGACTGGTTCTGACTTAATGTTCCTGCACCGTAATGGCTCGGACCAAGTGACGGTTAAGGGGGTGTTTGACCGCAATGGTAGCGATGCGAGCGCTATCACCTCGACCCTCATTGAGCGTGTTGAGTTCGCCGACGGCACGTTCTGGACATGGTCGGACATGGTTGCGGCGGGTCTGAACCAGACGGGCACGGCGGGCGCCGATGCCTTGGTCGGTTTCAATGGCAACGACAACATTCACGCTGGCGCTGGAAACGATACCTTGGATGCCGGGACCGGTACCAACCAGCTGTTTGGAGATGCCGGAGATGATGTAATCCAGGTCGCCTATAACTCAAGGGACAACATATTGGCCGGTGGGACCGGTAACGATACGTTGACCGGAGGTTACTTCTCAGACACCTATCTGTTCAACTTGGGAGATGGGCAGGACACGATCTCGGAATACGACGCTGGTTTTAGTGGCATCGATACCTTGCGGTTCGGGGCGGGGATTCTGGCTAGCGACATTCAAGCCTACAAGTCAGGCGCTGACGTCGTTTTCATGCACAACAATGGCACCGACCAAGTCAGAATCAAAGGCTGGTTTGATGGAACGAGCTCCAGTGCGGCTGCCGTGACTCAGAGTGTACTCGAACGTGTAGAGTTCGCTGATGGAACCTCATGGTCTCTGGCTGATATCGCAACTAAGGGCTTTCGCCAAGTCGGTACAGCCGGGAACGATAGCCTATCGGGGTCGAGCGGTAACGACAGCATCAATGGTGGAGACGGTGATGACCTACTGGATGGCGGATCCGGTACGAATCAGCTATTCGGTGATGCAGGCAATGATGTTATTCAAGTCGCTTACAATTCAAGGAACAACACACTGGCCGGCGGCTCGGGTAACGATGTCTTGACTGGTGGTTATTTCTCGGACACATACGTGTTCAACCTAGGTGATGGTCAGGACACTATCAGCGAGTATGACGGCGGTAACGTAGCGACGGATACTCTACGTTTTGGCAGCGATATTGTCGCCAGCGACATTGTGATACGTCGGACTGGTGCTGACTTAATGTTTCTGCACCGTAACGGCTCGGACCAGCTAATGGTTAAGGGGGTGTTCGACCGCAATGGTAGCGATGCGAGCGCCGTCACCTCGACCCTCATTGAGCGCGTTGAATTCGCAGACGGCACATTCTGGACATGGTCGGATATGGTTGCAGCGGGTCTGAGCCAGACGGGGAACGCGGGGGCGGACAACCTGGTTGGTTTTAATGGCAACGACATCATCCATGGAGGAAGTGGAAACGATACCTTGGATGGCGGAGCCGGTACCAACCAACTGTTCGGGGATGCCGGCGATGATGTAATCCAAGTCGCCTATAACTCGAGGGATAACACCTTGGCCGGTGGGACCGGTAACGATACGTTGTCCGGTGGTTATTTCTCAGACACCTATCTGTTCAACTTGGGTGATGGCCAGGACACGATCTCCGAATACGATCCGGGTTACGGCGGCCTCGACACCTTGCGGTTTGGTTCCGGAGTCCAAGCCAGCGATATCCTCATGCGCAGAACCGGTTTCGACTTGACCTTTCTTCATCGAAACGGGACTGATCAGATAACAGTCAAAGGCTTGTTCGATGGCGTGACCTCGAATACAAGCTCTGTAAGTCAAAGCGTCATCGAACGTGTCGAGTTTGCCGATGGCACGTATTGGACTTGGTCCGACATGGTTGCAACAGGATTGAATCAAACGGGCACGGACAATGCCGACACCATGCTCGGTTGGAATGGTAACGATATTATCCACGGCGGAAGTGGAGACGACACACTAGACGCGGCAGGCGGAACTAACCAACTGTTCGGTGATGCTGGCAACGATTTGATCCAGGTTGCTACGAACTCAAGGGACAACCTCCTGGTTGGCGGCACTGGTAACGATACTCTGACGGGCGGCTACTTCTCAGACACTTATGTGTTCAACCTGGGAGACGGTCAGGACACGATCTCCGAGTACGACCCTGGTTATGGTGGCATCGATACCTTGAGGTTTGGGACAGGGATCCTGGCTAGCGACATCCAAGCTTACAAGTCAGGGGCGGACGTCGTGTTCATGCACAGCAACGGTATAGACCAGGTCAAAGTTAAAGGCTGGTTTGACGGGGCGACGTCGAGTGCTTCTGTGGTGACACAGAGCGTGCTTGAGCGTGTCGAGTTCGCCGACGGTACGTCATGGGCTCTGGCGGATATCGCAGCTAAGGGCCTGCGGCAGGTAGGCACAGCAGGAGCCGATAGCCTGTCGGGCTCCAACGGCAATGACAATATCTATGGCGGTGCTGGTAACGACGTGCTTGACGGCGGAGCCGGTACTAACCGGTTATTCGGTGAGGCTGGGAACGACGTGATTCAGGTGTCTAGCAACTCAAGAGACAATACGTTGTCGGGAGGGGCAGGGGACGACACATTGACCGGCGGATACTTCGCGGATACCTATCTGTTTAACCGCGGCGATGGCCAGGACACTGTCAATGAGTATGATCCAGGCTATGGAATGAGCGATACCTTAGCGCTTGGGACGGATCTTAGCCCTCAAGACCTTTGGTTCCGCAGGAGTGGGTCTGATTTGGAAATAAGCGTCGTTGGCGGAGACGAGAAGCTGACAGTCAGTAACTGGTATCAAGGGGGTGTTTATCACATTGAGGCCATGAAATTGTCTGACGGAAAGACGTTGCTTGATAGTCAAGTTCAGAGTCTGGTCGACACGATGGCTTCGTTTGGTGTGGCTCCAGGTGCTGAAACGACCATTACCACGGATCAGCGAGCTCAGCTTGACTCGGTACTGGCAGCAAACTGGAAGTAAGTTGCCGTAAACGTTCCTTTCACATTGAGCGGTATCTAAATAAGCTGCCCCCGCGCAGGCACGTTGGCGGGGGCAGTTTTTTTGTCCATCGCAAACGTAGCGAGCAGGGTTTCTTCGCTTATGCCAGGACGATGACCGTGGAAAGCGACTAGGGCGTCGATCACTGACGTCAGCGACTCGAAGGATGAGTATCGATTCCCTGATGGCGTCTGCCCCAATATCAGCGTCAACATACCTGCGATGATGTTGAGGTGGGCCGTTTGGGTTCGGCCTCTTAACGTTTCCTCCCGGAAGCTGGGATTCAGGGCACGTTGGGGCGATACGGAAAATCGTAGAGAACCATGAGCTATTCCATAGAGTGCAATGTCCTTATATGGAACTGCACTGTCATAGGCTAGTGAAACAATAAATGCGTTACAGCCGCTACCCCTTTACTCGACCGCTTTCCAGCATGAATTGGGCGACTGATTGAGATCGATAAAATGGCGACATCTGTTTGATCAGTCCGATCGGTAAGCCAGCCCATACGCCTTTCATATGGATATGAGGCGCTCTACCGTGAAATCTGCTGCGCAGCAGCTGACCTCAAAAAAAGTGAGAAACAAAATTTCAAATTGATGCCGTGGCTTAATCGGAAAGCTTCAGATTTTTGTAGTAAAAATCGTAGAGGAGGCCTAAAGCAGGGCGGGCTGGAGGAGCCGCGAAGGCTAGGTGTTACAGGCTCTTTCCCTGAGAGGAAGTCGTCATTGACTTCAAGTATTTGGTATTCCTTACCATATATTGCCGTAGCGCGCGAAGTGGTGTCCCAGCGGCGTCTAATGTGTTGCGTGTGTAATATTTAGTCAATTGTCTGGAAAGAATCAATTGCGAGCTACGCTTTAAATTGATGCGGCTTATTGCGAATTAATTTTTATTTGCGCCAATCTCGATCCGATCGACGGCCGCAGACTTAGTTGGGTCGCTAGGTGGCCGGGCAGACTTAACAGCAGGGTGTGCGGTCGAGCGCAGGGCAACCACTCACCGCATCCCTTATGCAACTGACGAATGGTTACCTTGTGACGGTATTCGTAAGTGGTCACAAGTTGTCATCGCTCGCTGGGATGCGTAAGCTGCTTTCTATGAACCAGTCTCCAGCACCTTCGCCCAGCACTCGCGGCCCTGCCGATCATGACATTCGCGACCAGATTGTCGCGGCGGCCAACGAGCATTTCAGTCAATACGGTTACGCCAAGACCACTGTGTCCGACTTGGCCAAGGCCATCGGCTTTTCCAAGGCGTACATCTATAAGTTCTTCGATTCTAAGCAGGCGATTGGCGAGGCCATTTGCTCCAGTTGTCTTGCGAAGATCGTCGAGGCCGTGGAGGAGGCCATCAACGAGCAAGGGCTCTCTTCGACAGAGCGCTTTCGCCGTCTGGTCAAGACCTTGATCACCACCGGAATCGACCTGTTCTTCAATGATCGCAAGCTCTACGACATTGCCGCATTCTCCGCGTCGGAGCGCTGGCCCAGCTCCCAGGTGTATGACGCACGGATCAAGCAATTCGTGGTGCAGGTGGTGCGCGAAGGGCGTGAAAGCGGTGAGTTCGAGCGCAAGACTCCCCTGGACGAAACCGTTGAAGCGATCCACCTGACCCTCCGACCTTTCGTCAATCCTCTGTTGCTGCAGTACAGCCTCGACCACGTCGAGGTTGCGCCGACGCTGACCGCGAACCTCATCCTGCGCAGCCTGATGCCCTGAACGGAGGGCTGCCGCGCGCAGCCGTCCCAAACCACACCACGTTCCTCGCTTTCGGTAGGTGCCTGACCGAGAAGTCGCTTTTTGTCTGCATGGTGACTATTGACACAATTAGTCACTTGAATAAGTATGGCTTCAACGATCCAGAGATCCCCTCGATACAGCTTCGGCATGTGTTTGCGACGCTCGTGCGGGTTCTCGTTCAGCTCCGTAGGAGAACGTCGATATGACCCGCTTCGCTGAGGTTTTGGCGCAATTTGATCCGGGCGTGCCATTTGTGGCTCCGGCCAATTGGCAGCAAGGTCGAACGATCTTCGGTGGCTTGTCGGCGGCATTGTCGTTGGAGACGGTTTTGCGCGAGCGGCCTGAAGGCTTCCCGCCGTTCAAGTCTGCGCAGGTGTCATTCATTGGGCCCGTCACGCAACCCCAGACATTCCACACAAGCGTGTTGCGCGAAGGGCGATCCGTGACTTCAGTGTCGGTCGACTGCACGTCCGGTGATGAGCTGGCGTTGCGCACGACCTTGCTGTTTGCGCAGCCACGGGCCAGCCGGATTACCCATGAGGCGTGGGGTTGCCCGCCGGTGGAAGGCCCGTCGCGATACCCCACGCTGGAGCTGGACCGCGCCATTGCGCCGGCCTGCGCCTTCAACTTCGAGATGCGTCCCGCAGGCGGCTCGTTGCCGGTGTCCGGTGCGCAAAATCCCGAGCTATTGATGTGGGTCCGTCACCTGGATGCCCAAGGGGTGGACCCGGCGGTGGCCCTGATCGCCCTCGCGGACAGTCTGCCGCCAGCCGCCATGACCTGCTTCACGGAGCCGGCCGCCATCAGCTCGGCGTCCTGGACAATCGATCTGCCGCAGCCCGCCGTGGCCGGCGAATGGTTTCTTATCGGTTCCTTCAGTCGCCAGGCCTTCGAAGGCTATTCGTTACAGGACATGGAGGTCTGGGACGAGAGCGGGCGGCGAGTGCTTTGGGCACGTCAGACCGTGGCCATTTTCACCTGATAGAAAAGCAAACCGTTACACCCCTCAGCCAGTGTTCCTAGAGTTCTAATAATGAAAAAAATCTTGCTCAAGGCCCCCTTGGGGCTCGCCGTCACCCTTGCCACTTCCCAGGTGTTTGCAAGCGGCTTCGCCCTTAACGAACAGAGCATCAGCGGGATGGGGACGGGATTCGCCGGGCGTTCTTCTTCAGCGGAAGATGCCAGCACGGTCTTCGGTAACCCGGCGGGCATGTCGCGCTTGAAGCACGAGCAGGTCAGCCTCGGCGCAGCGACGCTGTTTGCCAAGAGCGATATCAGCCAGACCCGCAGCACATTCGGCGGCCAGCAAGACGGTGACATGGTGCCAACCACCACGGTGCCGATGGGTTACTACGTCAAGCCGCTGGACGAGCACTGGGCCGTCGGCGTGGGTTTCTACGTGCCGTTTGGCTTGATCACCGATTACGGCAGCGACTTTGCCGGGCGTTACTACGCCAACAAAAGCGAAGTGACGACGCTGACCTTCCAGCCCACTGTCAGCTATGCCTTCAACGACAAGGTGTCGATCGGGTTCGGGCCGACCATCAACCGGATCAGCGGTGAGATCTCCGGAATGGTCCCCAATCCTCTGAGCCCCGGCAGCAACGATGGGAAGCTGAAAAGCAACGGCGACGACACCGCACTCGGCTTCAATGCCGGTCTCCTGGTGCAGGCCACCGACCGGACCCGCCTGGGGCTGACGTATCACTCCAAGGTCAGTTATCACCTGGACGCGAAGTCCAAGCTCACCGGCGGGATTTTCAGCGTCGTCGGGGTCAGCGGGCGTAGTTATGACGCGTCACTGGATGTGGACCTCCCTGAGTCAGTCGATCTCTCGCTCACCCACCAGCTCAATGATGACTGGACCCTTTATCTGGGCAGTACCTGGACACGCTGGAGTCGCTTCAAGGAACTGACCATCGAGAACTCAGGCTTGCCTGCACTGTTGAGCGGCGCGCTGGGCACTGTCAGCGAAGAACAGAACTGGCATGACACCTGGGCCCATGCAATCGGCGCGGCATACCGGTTGAACGACCAGTGGGTGCTGCGCGCCGGCATGTCGGTGGATCAGTCGCCGGCCAACAACACCAACCGCGGGCCGCGGATTCCAACCGGTGATCGCACCGTGCTCAGCTTCGGTGCCGGCTGGACGCCGGTGCAGGATGTGACGATCGACCTGGCGTATTCCTATCTCCAGGAAGAGAGCGTGCGGGTCAACGAAACCTCTGCGACCCGTGGCGCGTACAGTGCCAAATATCGCAACAGCGCCAGCGGTTTCGGTACTTCGATCAGCTATCGCTTCTGACGCGACATGCCGTGTGCCGGGCGCCTGCGCGGCGCCCGGCACACGGCGACCTTCATACACCCATGACATTGGCCATCAGACGCTGGTGGAGCCAGCGCGGCGTGGCCCAGGTCAACACCGTGAGCGCCTTGTTGCCGAAACCGGGTACGACACTCATGCGCCCGGCTTGCAGCGCGCGGATGCCGGCGCGAACCACCGGTTGAGGTTGCATCATCACCTTCCTCAGCACCGGCGTGAGTTTCTGGCTGGCGCTTTGGGCAAACCCGGTATCGGACATGCCCGGGCACAGTGCGGTCACGACCACGCCATCGGCCTTGAGCTCCTGGTGCAGCGCCTCGCAGAAGCGGAGTACGTAGGCCTTGGCGGCTGAATAGACCGCAAAATGCTTCACGCCTTGATAGGACAGCAAGCTGGCGACTTGCAAAATGTGGCCCCGACGGCGGATGCGCATGTCCTGCGCGAAGAGGCGAGTCATGACCGTGAGGCTGGCGATGTCCAGATTGATCATTGCCAGGGACTGGTCAACGGCGTGGTCAATGAACGGGCCCTGCAATCCATGGCCGGCGTTGTTGATGAGTACATCGACCACAATACCCTGTTGACCCAGCCGCTTGTGCAGCTCGATGATCGCCGGGACCGAAGACAGGTCGACCTGCTCGACGAGGATCTCGATGCCGAAGCGCTCGCGCAACTGGGCCGACAGCGCTTCAAGCTTGTCCAGCCTGCGGGCTACCAGAACCAGGGATTTTCCCTGGGCTGCGTATTGCCGGGCGAACTCCTCGCCGAAGCCGCTGGAAGCACCCGTGATGAGCACCCAGGAATTGTCGTTGCTTTTCATGTGGCTGGACTCCGGTGGTAAAGAAAGATTGAAAACAACATGTCAGATCATCGATTCGCCACGGGCTGCGGCTGAGGCGCTTGCCAGCCGCCACCGAGGGCCTTGAACGCCGCGACTGCCGCGCGCGCCGCCTCGGTTCGTGCCTGTGCCCGTGCATCGGATGCCTGGAGCAGCGTCTGGTCGGCGTTGAGGACGTCGATCAGGCTGGCCGCACCTTTCTGATAGGCAATAAAGGACGACTGGCGAGCCTCGCTCAGTGACGCTTCGCCTGAAATGAGGGTGGTTGCCTGGGACTCTCGGTTCACCAGGGCGGAGAGCGCGTTCTCGACATCCTCGGTGGCCCGAAGCGCGGATTGGCGGTAGGCCGCCAGTTCTTCAGCTTCCTGCCCCTTGGCCTGGTCGATCTGCGCGTTGATCCGGCCAAAGTCGAACAGCCGCCAGCGCAGACCCAGTGCGCCAGAAGCCTGGCTGGCGCCGCCGGAGAACAGGTGCCCGGCCGACACGCTGGTGGCACTGCCGAGCAACGCACTGAGGGAAAATTTCGGGTAGTACTCGGCGATGGCTTCCCCGATGCGGGCATTGGAAGCGGCGAGCCGGCGCTCGGCGACGATGAGGTCCGGCCGCCGGCGCAGCAGATCAGCCGGCGTCCCCATTTCGTTGATTTGAGGGGGCAGGGGAATGCTGCCTGTTTCGGCCAGTTGCTGGCGATGGGTGCCTGGCGGTGTGCCGAGCATGACATCCAGTGCATTCAGCGTGGCATCCAGGCCAGTCTGCAGCACAGGCACCGTGGCCTGCACTTGAGCGAGCGCGCCCTCGGTCTGGCGGATCTGATAGTGGGCGGCGAGGCCTTTGCTGTAGAGCAGTTGGACTTTCTCGAGCAAGTCCTGCTGGGTCTTGACCTGGCGGTTCGCGATGTCGAGTCGCGCTTGCAGGCCGCGCAGGGTGATGTAGATGTCAGCGGTCTGCGCGGCGACGGCAAGTCTTGTGGCGGCGACACCGGCCTCGGAGGCCTGGTAGTCGGCCAATGCGGCTTCGCGTCCGCGTCGCAGGCCACCAAAGAGATCCAGCTCCCAGCTCGCGCTCAGGTCCAGCTCATAGGCATTGCCGTACCGGTCAAAGCCAGGCGTCGAATCGAGCACCCGGCCCAACGGGGTCTCGACCGATTGATAGGCGCGTGCGGCCTGGCCGCTGATGTTTCCCGAGGGCAGCAGGGCGGCATTGGCGGCGCCAAGGCCGGCACGCGCCTGGGCAACGCGCGCCGATGCCTGGGCAAGGTCAAGGTTCTGCTCCAGCGCTTTGGCGATGAAATCACTCAGTACCGGGTCGCCAAATCCCTCCCACCAGGTGGTGAGGCTGGTGGGCGCTGCACCGCGCCTTTGTTCGACAGAGGACTGGCCCAGGAAGCGATCCGAGAGCGCAGTGTCCGGACGCTGGTAATCCGGACCGACCGCGCAGCCGGCCATCAGGCTGGCGCCTACCAACAGAGCAAGGGGGCGGAAGGGAGGCATTGAAGTATCCTTAGGATCAATATTTGTGACCATATTATAGAGTGGTCACAGGCTGTCAATGGATGAGCAACGCGCTCGAACGGATCCAAGACTCCCTGTTTACTTAGGATTACCTAGATGTGAGGTGAATTGAAAATAAAACCTGAAATGGTGACCATTGACAGAATTGGTCACGAGAGCAAGAATGAGCTCCCCGTCCTCTGCTCAATAAAGGGAACCTATGCTCCGGCTCCGACCTGTCACCCTGGCCGCTTGCGTATTGCCTCTCGTCCTCACGGCGTGTGGCGATTCATCCACTGCCACCGATCCCCGCACGCTTGCTCCTCTGGTGAGGGTGGTGCAAGTGCAGGGGGCCTCTACCAGTGCGCGTTCTTTCACCGGCGTCGTGGCCGCCCGGGTTCAGAGTGACCTGGGCTTTCGTGTTTCCGGTAAGGTGCTGGAGCGATTGGTGGATGCGGGCCAGACCGTTAAAAAGGGTCAACCTTTGATGCGCCTGGACCCGATCGACTTGGGCTTGCAGGCGCGGGCCCAGCAAGAAGCGGTCACGGCCGCACGCGCTCGGGCCAAGCAAACCGCGGATGATGAAGCGCGGTATCGTGAGTTGGTGGCCGCCGGCGCGATTTCGGCGTCGGGCTACGACCAGATCAAAGCCGCCGCCGACACCGCCAAGGCCCAGCTCAGCGCTGCCGAGGCGCAGGCCGACGTGGCCCGCAATGCTTCCGGCTACGCGGTGCTCGTCGCCGACGCCGACGGTGTGGTGATGGAAACGCTGGCCGAGCCGGGGCAGGTCGTCAGCCCTGGGCAACCGGTGGTCCGGCTGGCGCGAGCCGGGCAACGCGAAGCCGTCGTGCAGTTGCCGGAAACCCTGCGGCCCGCCGTCGGCTCGAGTGCGCAAGCGACGCTTTATGGCCGCTCCAGCGCAGCTGTCACCGCGAAACTCAGGTTGCTGTCCGATTCGGCAGACCGAGTGACCCGCACCTTCGAAGCGCGCTATGTGCTCGAAGGC
Source organism: Pseudomonas chlororaphis (assembly GCA_001023535.1). Taxonomy (NCBI): domain Bacteria; kingdom Pseudomonadati; phylum Pseudomonadota; class Gammaproteobacteria; order Pseudomonadales; family Pseudomonadaceae; genus Pseudomonas; species Pseudomonas chlororaphis. Next base: position 5,072,499 of record CP011020.1, on the reverse strand, counting down.
GCACTGGCCAACGCACCGCTGGGTTCGACGGTGACGCTGCGCATCGCCGAAGGCGCGGCCCAGGGGCCGGTGATGCAAGTGCCGATCGCGGCGTTGTACGACCCGGGCAATGGCGTAGGCGTGTGGGCCATCGACGGTGAGTCGGCCAAAGTCACCTGGCGAGCGGTGCAGGTCCTGGGCTTGAGCGATGACGCGGCACGCGTCACCGGCCGTCTCAACGTCGGCGAACAGATCATCGGCCTGGGCGCCCATCTGTTGCGTGAGGGTGAGTCCGTCAGGCTGCTGCCACAAAACGATGTGAAGGTCGCCGGGAGCCACCAATGAGCCTCAACCTTTCGGCTCTCGCGGTGCGCGAGCGCTCCATCACGGTCTTTCTGATTTTTCTGATTGCTGTCGCCGGAACCCTGGCCTTCTTCACGCTGGGCCGCGCGGAGGATCCGCCCTTTACCGTCAAGCAACTGACCGTGATCACGGCCTGGCCGGGCGCGACGGCGCAGGAGATGCAGGACCAGGTGGCCGAGCCCCTGGAAAAACGCCTGCAGGAATTGAAATGGTACGACCGCTCGGAAACGTACACCCGTCCCGGCCTGGCGTTCACCATGGTGTCGCTGCTGGACCGCACGCCGCCTTCACAGGTGCAGGAGGAGTTTTATCAGGCGCGCAAGAAACTCGACGACGAAGCCACCAGGTTGCCGGCGGGGGTGATCGGGCCGTTGGTCAACGACGAGTATTCGGACGTGACGTTTGCGTTGTTCGCCCTCAAGGCCAAGGGCGAGCCGCAGCGCCTGCTGGCGCGTGATGCCGAGGTTCTGCGCCAGCGTCTGTTGCACGTGGCAGGGGTGAAGAAGGTCAACATTATCGGCGAGCAGGCCGAGCGTATTTTCGTTTCCTTTTCTCACGATCGGCTGGCGACCCTGGGGGTGTCTCCCCAGGATATCTTCGCCGCCCTGAACAGCCAGAACGTGCTGACCCCCGCCGGTTCCATCGAAACCCATGGGCCACAGGTCTTTTTGCGGGTGGATGGCGCCTTCGACAAGTTGGAAAAAATCCGCGACACGCCGTTGGCTATCCAAGGCCGGACCTTGAAACTCTCGGACGTGGCGACGGTGGAACGCGGTTATGAAGATCCGGCGACCTTCCTGGTGCGCAACAATGGCGAAGAAGCGCTGTTGCTGGGCGTGATCATGCGCGAAGGCTGGAACGGCCTGGACCTGGGCAAGGCGCTCGACGCCGAGACCAGCAAGATCAATGAAGGTATGCCGCTGGGCATGACGCTGACCAAGGTCACCGACCAGGCGGTCAACATCAGCTCGGCGGTCGACGAGTTCATGGTCAAGTTCTTCGTCGCCTTGCTGGTGGTGATGGTCGTGTGCTTTATCAGCATGGGTTGGCACGTCGGGATCGTGGTCGCGGCGGCTGTGCCCCTGACCCTGGCCATCGTGTTTGTGGTGATGGCGGCCACCGGCAAGAACTTCGACCGGATCACCCTGGGCTCGCTGATCCTGGCCCTAGGGTTGCTGGTGGACGACGCCATCATCGCCATCGAAATGATGGTGGTGAAAATGGAGGAGGGCTACGACCGGATCAAGGCCTCCGCGTATGCCTGGAGCCACACGGCCGCGCCAATGCTCTCCGGTACGCTGGTGACGGCGATCGGCTTCATGCCCAACGGCTTTGCCCAGTCCACTGCCGGCGAATACACCAGCAACATGTTCTGGATCGTCGGCATCGCGCTGATCGCCTCCTGGGTCGTCGCGGTGGCGTTCACTCCTTACCTGGGGGTGAAAATGTTGCCGGACATCAAAAAGGTCGAAGGCGGGCACGCAGCCATCTACGACACGCCACGCTACAACCGCTTCCGTCGCATCCTGGCGCGGGTGATCGCGCGTAAATGGCTGGTGGCCGGCACGGTCATCACCCTGTTTGCCGTGTCCATCCTGGGCATGGGCCAGGTGAAGAAACAGTTCTTCCCGACCTCGGACCGCCCCGAGGTGATGATCGAAGTGCAGATGCCCTATGGCACTTCCATCGAGCAGACCAGCGCCACCACCGCCAAGGTCGAGGCGTGGCTGCAGAAGCAGGCGGAAGCCAAGATCATCACCGCCTACGTCGGGCAGGGGGCGCCGCGTTTCTTCCTGGCGATCGCGCCGGAGCTGCCGGATCCATCGTTCGCCAAGATCGTGGTGCTGACAGACGATCAGCAAGCCCGGGAAACCCTCAAGTTCCGGCTGCGCGAAGCGGTGGCCGAAGGGCTCGCTCCAGAGGCGCGGGTCAGGGCCACGCAGATCGTCTTCGGTCCGTACTCACCGTTCCCGGTGGCGTACCGGGTGATGGGGCCTGACCCGTCGAAACTGCGGGAGATCGCCAGTCGCGTCCAGGACGTCATGCAAACCAGCCCGCTGATGAGGACCGTCAACACCGACTGGGGACCGCTGACGCCGACGCTGCACTTCAACCTGGACCAGGACCGTTTGCAGGCGGTCGGGCTGACCTCCAGCGCCGTTGCCCAGCAACTGCAATTCCTGCTGGCGGGCGTGCCGATCACGGCGGTGCGCGAGGACATCCGCTCGGTGCAGGTGGTCGGTCGGGCCGCGGGGGACATCCGCCTCGATCCGGCCAGGATCGAAGGCTTTACCCTGGTAGGGGCCACGGGCCAACGCATTCCCCTGTCCCAGGTCGGCGAGGTCGATGTACGCATGGAAGACCCGATCCTGCGACGGCGTGACCGCACGCCCACCATCACCGTGCGCGGCGACATCGCCGAAGGCTTGCAGCCGCCGGACGTGTCGAGCGCGATCATCAAGCAATTGCAGCCGATCATCGACACGCTGCCCCAGGGTTACCGGATCGAGCAGGCCGGGGCCATCGAGGAATCGGGCAAGGCCGGCAAGGCGATCGTGCCGCTGGTGCCGATCATGATTGCCCTGACGCTGCTGATCATCATCATCCAGGTGCGTTCGATCTCGGCGATGATCATGGTGTTTTTCACAGCGCCCCTGGGGTTGATTGGCGTGGTGCCGACCTTGCTGATTTTCCATCAGCCGTTCGGCATCAACGCGCTGGTCGGGCTGATCGCGCTGTCGGGCATCCTGATGCGCAACACGCTGATCCTGATCGGGCAGATCCACCACAACGCGCAGGAAGGGCTGGATCCGTTCAACGCCGTCATCGAGGCCACGGTCCAGCGTGCACGCCCGGTGTTGTTGACGGCCCTGGCGGCGATCCTGGCGTTCATTCCGCTGACGCACTCGGTCTTCTGGGGCACGTTGGCCTACACGCTGATCGGCGGTACGTTCGTCGGCACCATCATGACGCTGGTGTTCCTGCCGGCGATGTATTCCATCTGGTTCAAGATCCGTCCCGGTCATCCGGCGCAATGAAGCAGGCTGCGGCCAGTGTGCGTCAGGCTGGTGAAGGGCGGGTCGATTGAAAAACGAAGAGGTGCTTATGTTGAGTCCCACAGGTCAGAAGCGAATCGTCGTCACCGGTGTCGGCCTCGTCAGCCCATTGGGTTGTGGGGTGGAGGAGGCCTGGCGACGGTTGTTGGCCGGCCAGTCCGGCATCCGTCGGCTGGCTGACGCCATCACCGAAGGCACGGGAGTTGCCGTGGGCGGCCAAGTGCCGTCGCTGGAAGATGATGCCGTCGCCGGCTATGCCCCGGAACGAGTGATTTCGGCCAAGGATCGCAAGAAGATGGACCGCTTCATCGAGTTCGCCCTGGTGGCCGCCGATGAAGCGCTGGCGCAAGCGGGCTGGCACCCGACTAGCAGTGAGCAGCAGGAGCGCACCGCGACGATCATCGCGTCGGGTGTGGGTGGCTTCGGCGCCATTGCCGACGCCGTCCGCACCACGGATGCCCGCGGGCCGCGTCGCTTGTCACCGTTCACCGCGCCGGCGTTCCTGGCCAACATGGCCGCCGGGCACGTGTCCATCCGGCACGGTTTCAAAGGCCCGCTCGGCGCACCTGTCACGGCGTGTGCGGCCGGCGTGCAGGCAATCGGCGACGCGGCGCGGCTGATCCGCAGCGGTGAGGCGGACGTCGCCCTGTGCGGCGGCACCGAGGCGGCGATCGATCGTGTGACCCTGGGGTGCTTTGCGGCGGCCCGGGCGCTGTCCACCGGCTTCGCCGAGCATCCGCAGCAAGCGTCGCGGCCCTTTGATCGGGATCGGGATGGGTTCGTCATGGCCGAAGGGGCCGGGGTGCTGGTGATCGAATCCCTGGAGCATGCCCTGGCCCGTGGGGCCACGCCGTTGGCGGAACTGGTCGGCTATGGCACCAGCGCCGATGCCTACCACCTGACGGCCGGCCCGGAAGACGGCAACGGCGCCCGGCGCGCCATGGAACAGGCGCTGCGTCAGGCGGCTGTCAGCCCTGCGGACGTGCAGCACATCAACGCCCACGCCACGTCCACTCAAGTCGGCGACAGCGGCGAACTCGCGGCGATTAGCGCGGTGTTCGGGCGCGATCGCGGCGTGGCGATCACCTCCACCAAATCCGCGACCGGGCATTTGCTGGGCGCGGCCGGGGGGATCGAAGCGGTTTTCACGGTGCTGGCCCTGCGCGACCAGATCGTGCCGCCCACGCTGAACCTGCATCACCCCGACGAAGCGGCCGAGGGGCTGGACCTGGTCGGCCTGAGCGCGCGAAAAATGCCGATCACTCATGCGCTGTCCAACGGCTTCGGCTTTGGCGGCGTCAACGCCAGCTTGTTGCTGCGGCGCTGGGATGCTTGATGTTCCAGTGAGCTGTTAGCGTGGGAACGTTTGCCGGGGGGAAAGTGGACTTTCCCCCCCCGGCAGCCCGCATTCGCGCCCTTAAGCAATCGGCCTAAGGTAGACGCCGTTGCTCAGGTTCTGCTTGAGTTGGTTGCTCGTCTCATCGGCCAACACCTCTGGCTGATCATTGATGACGCCCTCCAGCACACGCTGGACGACATCGTGGGGCGAGGCCTTTGGCACGCCTTCGAGGCCTCGTGTCATGTCGGTGTCGACGAAGGCGACATGCACGCCGACCACCAGGGTGCCCTGGCTCGCCAGTTGCAAACGCAAGCCGTTGGTCAATGACCACACGGCGGCCTTGCTCGCCGAATACGTGACCGTGTTGGGCAGGTTGACCCAGCTCAGGGCCGAATGCATGTTGACGATCGCACCGCCACCGTTCGCGGCCAGGATCGGTGCGAAGGCCAGGCTGGTGGCCAGCGGCGCGACGGCGTTGGTCTCGAACTCCTGGCGAAGGTTCTCCAGGCTGATGTTAGCTTTCGATTGGTTGCCGTGGATGCCAGCGTTGTTGATCAGCAGCGTCAGGTCTTGCACGCTCTCGACCGCCGCGGCGATGTCTTCAGGGCGCGTGACGTCGAGTTTCAGTGGCACCACGTTCGGTTGGGCTTCGACGGTGGCGGGGTCGCGGACCGCGGCATACACCTTGGTGGCGCCTGCTGCGAGAAGGGCCTGCACGAACGCCTTGCCCAAGCCACGATTGGCGCCGGTGACCAGGGCCACACTGCCTTTGATTTGCATGTTGAATCTCCAGGTGTTGACGAAAGAGAAAGCGAGGCATCAGCCCCGCAGGGGTTGTTTGACGAGGCTGCCTCGCAGGACGAACAGGACCAGGGCAATCAGGCACGCCGTGACCTGAATGCCTCCCAGTGCCGTGACCGGCGCAAAAGGCAGGACCGAGGCCAGCCAGGTGGTCAGTGCGGCGGCGGCCATGGAGACAAAGCCCAGCAGTGCCGACGCCATTCCGGCCTCCTTGCCGAAAGGCCCCATGGCGATGGCCGTGCCCAGCGGATTGGCCAGCCCCATGCCCCAAAGAAAGGTGATCATGGACAGGGCGTAGCCACCCAGGCTTGGATTGGCCGGGCCCACCAGCAGCAAGGCCCCGCCAGCCATGGCGCAGATGATTCCCAGCAATGCGATGATCGCCGCGCCATGGCGGTGAGCCAGGCGCGGCGCTGCCATGCCCGCCGCGAACACCACGAACACCGTGGAGGCGAAGTACAGGCCGGTCTGCAGCGACGTCAGGCCCAGGCCTTTCATCAGGATGGCCGGGGCCGCGGCGAACGAGGCGAACAGGCCGCTCATCAAAAGGCTCATGGAAACGGCCGGCAGGATGAAGCGCTTGTCCAGGGCCAGGCGCCGATAGGCGAGCAGCACGCTCCTGGCCGAATGCGGTGCCCGGCGGTCAGCGGGGTGGGTTTCGCCAAGGCCGCGGACATAGAAGAGGGCGAGGGCGATGCCTGCCAGCCCCACCAGGATGAAAATGGCGCGCCAGCCGAGGGTGTCGGTCAGCACACTGCCCGCCAGCGGCGAAAACCCCGGTGCGGCAGCCGTGGCGACCATGGTCAACGACAGCGCGCGGGCGAGGGTCTCGCCCTCGAACAGGTCGCGTGCAATCGCCCTGGACAGGACCGAGGTGGCGCACACGCCCAGCGCCTGGACCACGCGCCCGGCGATCATGACCTCCAGGGTCGGCGCGAAACCTGCGATGACGGTGCCGACGACAAAGACGCACAGCCCGCCCAACACCAGCTTCTGGCGCCCGTAACGGTCGGCGAGCGGGCCGACGATCAACTGGCCGAGCGCGAACGTGATGAAGAAGCTGGAGAGGGTCAGCCCCAGCTCGCGGGTGGTCACCCCGAGTTCGTCGCCGATGGCTGGAAATGCCGGCAGAATGATGTTGGTGGAGAGCATGCCGATGGCGGCCAGGCCTGCCAGCAGCGCCACGGTCCGCCCGGTCAGGGGTTGAAGTGCCTGGGTGGAGTCGCTTACGGAAGCCGTCATCCCTTTAAGCCTGTTGATCGAAGCGGTTGTGGTGAGCGACCAGGAGACAAAAATCAGCCAACAAGGTCGTTGTTATGTATGATGATCATCATATTTAGCGGCAAGCATGATGATCATCATGTAATCCGTCAAGCACAAAAACGGAGGTTTCCATGAGGTATTCCTCGGACCAGACAGCAGAGCGCTACGAGAGCATTGTTGAAGAAGCGTCTCGGCTGTTTCGTGCCAAGGGTGTTGCCGGGGCGAGCATTGCCGAGGTGATGAAGGCGTCAGGGCTGACCCATGGTGCGTTTTATGCGCACTTCGACTCGAAGGAAGTGTTGGCGTGCGCCAGCCTCGAACGGGCGATGGATCAGTTGGCGCAAAAGCTGCGCGAGACCTTGTCGAACAGTGACGTGCCCAAGCAAGCGTTCCTGGCCATGTACCTTGCCGAGTCGCACCGGGACCACCCGGAAACCGGCTGCGCCATGCCCGCGCTGGCGATTGACGTGGCGCGTGAGCCCGGCATGCGCCGCTCCTTTACTCAGCGGGTGGCGCGCATGGTCGAGACGTTGAAGTCCGGCCTGCCATGGCGGCCTGGTCGCTCGAGGGAAGACCAGGCCACCAGCTTTGTCGCCTCGATAGTGGGGGCGATGGTGCTGGCCCGAGCGGTCGACGATCAGGCATTTTCCGCACGCATCCTGCGGGCGACCCATGAAGAACTGCTCGCCGCTGATCGGCAGGCGCAGGAGCCCACAACATCGGCGCCAGTCGAGGAAAGCAGTGATGCTTACAAGCAACCTGTCGCAACAATATCTAGCAAGCTAGATAATGTTGAGCGACAGGCGTCAGCAACCGGACTCGACGCCCATCTGTCGTTCGCCTTGTACAGCGCTTCGAATCGGATGATGCGCCTTCACAAGCCCTTGCTGGATCCCTTGGGCCTGACGTTCCCGCAGTACCTGGCGATGCTGGAGCTGTTCAATGACGCCCCCAGGACCGTGGGCGACCTCGGCGCCAGGCTCGGCATGGACACCGGAACCATCACCCCCTTGCTCAAGCGCTTGGAGACGTCGGGCAGGGTGACACGCACGCGGGACAAGGACGATGAGCGTCGAGTGCTGATTGCGCTGACCGATGCCGGCGAGGCCTTGCGCGAAGAGCTCCTGGCGGTCGGCCAGGCGATCGAGGCGGCTTGCCCGCTCAACCGGGAGGCGCGGCAGGCGCTGGCGGCGTTTGCGCGAGGGGCGGGCGAATAGCATCCCTGGCTATAGGGCCGGGCGCCGTGAAGGGCGCCCGGCCCGTGATTACATCGCCTCGGCCTCGGTCAGCCCCTGGTCTTCACCGAGGAACCCGCCACTCTGGTGCTGCCACAGCCGGGCGTAGGTGCCGTTCCTGGCGAGCAGTTCGGCATGGGTGCCTTGCTCGATGATGCGTCCGTCATCCATGACGATGAGGCGGTCCATGGCCGCGATTGTCGAGAGGCGGTGAGCGATGGCGATGACGGTCTTGCCTTCCATCATTTCATCGAGACTTTCCTGGATGGCGACTTCGACTTCCGAGTCGAGGGCGCTGGTGGCTTCGTCCAGCAACAGGATCGGCGCGTTCTTGAGCATCACCCGGGCGATGGCAATGCGTTGGCGCTGGCCACCGGAAAGCTTGATGCCACGTTCGCCCACCAAGGTGTCGTAGCCGGTGTGGCCCTGGCGGTCGCTCAGTTGTTGGATGAACCCGTCGGCCTGGGCGTTCACCGCGGCCTGGTGGATCTGTTCGTCGGTCGCGTCCGGGCGGCCATAGGCGATGTTGTCACGGATGGAGCGGTGCAGCAGGGACGTGTCCTGGGTGACCATGCCGATGGCGCTGCGCAGGCTGTCCTGGGTCACCTTGGCGATGTTTTGCTCGTCGATGCGAATCTCGCCGCTGTCCACGTCGTAGAAGCGCAGCAGCAGGTTGATCAGCGTCGACTTGCCGGCACCGGAGCGGCCCACCAGACCGATCTTCTCGCCCGGGCGGATACTCAGACTCAAGCCATCGAGCACCTGACGCTCGCCGCTGTAGTTGAAGCTCACGTTGTCGAACGTGACCGCGCCGCCAGCAGGGACCAGCACGCTGGCGTCAGGCGCGTCCTGGACCTTGGGCCCCCGGGTGAGGGTTTCCATGCCGTCCTGCACGGTGCCGATGCTTTCGAACAGAGAGGTCATCTGCCACATGATCCAATGCGACATGCCATTGATCCGCAGTGCCATGGCCGTGATCGCCGCCACCGCGCCGGTGCCGACTTCACCTTGGTGCCACAGCCACAAGGCATAGCCGCCCGCGCCGATGATCAGCGCCACCACCAGGGCCTGGTTGACGATCTCGAACTGGCTGACCAGGCGCATCTGGCGAAAGCCCGTCTGCTTGAAATCTTCCATCGCCGCCCGCGCGAAGTGCGCCTCACGCTTGGAGTGGGAGAACAGCTTCACGGTGGTGATGTTGGTGTAGGCGTCCGAGATGCGCCCGGTCATCGACGAACGTGCGTGAGCCTGTTCCTGGCCGACCTGTCCCAGGCGCGGCACGAAATACAGCATGGCGAGCCCGAACAGCACGATCCAGGCAATGAACGGCAGCATCAGTTTCAGGGCGAAACCGCCGGCCAGGGCAATGATCGCAATGAAGTACACGCCAATCCCGGGGGCGATCTCGATGACGGTGAACAACACTTCGCGCACCGCCAGCGCTGTCTGCATCACCTTGGTCGTGACCCGGCCGGAGAACTCATCGGAAAAGAACGAAAGGCTTTGCCGCAGCATCAGCCGGTGAAAGTCCCAGCGCAACCGCAGCGGCAGATTGATCGCCAGCACCTGGTGCTGGACCATGGTCCGCAACGCCACCAGCCCGATGCTGGTGACCAGTACGATGCCGATCCCCCATAGCACACGGCTCTCCTGGCCCTGTGCATCGCCGCCGGCCTGCCAGGTCGAAAGCAGGTCCACGACCTGCCCGAGAAACGAGAACAGCCAGGCTTCGTAAATCGACACGCCGGCGCTCAACAGCGCGAACACAAGGATGTAACCGCGGGCACCCCGCGTGCAGGCCCACAGGAAACGGGTCAGGCCGACCGGGGGCGGGGGCGCTTCATCAGGTGGGAAAGGGTCGAGTCTTCGTTCGAACACACGAAGCATTGTGGCCTCCGAAAGGATCAAGTCGGGGGTGATTGTCCCATGTTACGTCTGCCTTGAGGGGCGTACGGCCCGATGTTCTGTGAGCCGGGCAGGCCGCGCCCATGTCCAGCCGCTTGAACGCCCCCTGCAAGTCATCTCTGACAACAGCATCGCGAGGAAGTCAGGCGCGCTTGCACGATTATTCTCTGACAGGGATCGACAACGTAGCCCGAAGGCCGCCCTCTGGCCGGTTGAGCAGTTCGATCCGTCCGCCCAAACGCGTTGCGATGGTGGCGACGATGGTCAGGCCAAGGCCCGCGCCTTGTGGACTGCCGCGGCTGTAGAACCGCTCGAACAATCGTGCTCGATCCGCCTCGTCGATGCCCGGTCCCTGGTCGTCGACGTTCAGTTGGTAGAAGTTGTCGACCCGGGTCAGTTGTACGGTGATCACGCCGTGTTCCGGGGAGAAATTGGCGGCGTTGGTGATCAGGTTGTTGAGGGCGATGTCGACAGTGGCCGCGTCGGCCAGGACATGGAACGGTTGGTCGCTGACGTCGAAGGCCAGTTCCAGGTGCTTGCTCAACAGCCACGGGGTGAGCTGCACCAGGCTGTTGCGCACGGTCTCGCTGAGGTCGATGTGCTCCAGCACGGGTGCGCCGGCCTTGGGTTCGAGGCGGGCCATGGTCAACAACTGGCTGACCAGGCGACTGGTGCGATCGACCCCGGCGATGAGGAACGCCAGGGACTCCCGTCGCTCCTGTTCGGTGCCGGCCTCCTGCAGGTTTTGCGCGTGCACCCGGAGCACCGCCAGCGGGGTGCGCATCTCGTGGGCGGCGTCGGCGATAAAGCGCCGCTCGCGCCCGAGCACTTCCTGTATCTGCGCGAGCATGCGGTTGAGCGCCGCCTGCATGGGTTCGAGCTCGCTGGGCAGCGGCGTCAGTTGCAGGGGTTCGAGGGAGCCGCTGTGGCGTGCGCGCAGGGTCGCCGCCATGTTCGCCAGCGGCTTGAGGCCCCAGCCGATGGCGAGCCAGACCATCGCTGCGAGCAGCAGGCTACCGATCGCGTTCGGCCACAGCGTGTGACGCACGATCCGGTCGACCAGATCCGCGCGCACGTCACCCCGTTCGCCGACCCAGATGCGCAGGCCGTTCTGTGGGTCTTCGAGGATGAAGGCGCGCCAGTGACGGCTGTTCAGGTCCACCACGTCGCTGAACCCAGGCTGGGTCGGCGGCGAGCGGAAGGAGGGCGCGCTGGCGGTGTGCACCAGGACGTCGCCTGCACGGTTCCATACCTGGAAGGCGATCTTGCGCTCGTAGGGATGGCCGTCGCCGCGCAACGGCGCGTCGGCCAATGCGTCGTTGAACGCCCGGTACAGGTCGGCATGCTGCTGCGCCGCCAACGGCATGCGCATCACCCCTTGCAGCAGCCGCGCGTTTTGCGCCAACTGCGCGTCATAGACTTCCGCGATTTCGTGGTTGCTGTCGTGCAGGTTGAACGCGCTGAGTACCGCGAGCCCTGCGAGCAGCAGGCCGATGATCAAGGTGAGGGTGCGGCGGCGGATCGACGTCATCGGCGTTCTTCCACCAGGTAGCCCACGCCACGGATGGTGCGGATCAGATCGGCCGAGAATTTCTTGCGCAGGTGATGGATGTGCACCTCCAGCGTGTTGCTTTCGGCTTCTTCACTCCAGCCGTAGAGCAGTTGCATCAGTTGGTCCCGGGTGATGACCCGGCCCGGCGGTGACAGCAATTCGTGCAGGAGCTGGTATTCCTTGGGCGTCAGGGCGACGGGCTGGCCGTGGTAGCTGGCTTGCTGCGTACTGGGGTTGAGGCTGATGCCGGCGTGCTCGATCAACGCCTGGGCCCGCCCGGCACTGCGTCGCAACAAGGCCCGCAAGCGGGCCTTGAGTTCGTTGAGGTCGAAAGGTTTGACCAGGTAATCGTCCGCGCCGGCATCCAGCCCGGCGATGCGATCCTCGGTGGCGTCGCGAGCGGTGAGGATCAACACCGGCAGGTTCGAGCCGGTATTGCGCAAGCGGCGCAACACGTCGAGGCCGTCCATGCGCGGCAACCCGAGGTCGAGCACGGCCAGGTCGAAGGTTTCGCTGAGCAATGAGTGCAGGGCGCTACCGCCATCCTTGAGCCAGTCCACGGTGTAGCCCTCGCGCCCCAGTGCCTGCTGAATGCCCTCGCCGAGGGCCACGTCATCCTCTATCAGTAATAAACGCACCTGGACTCCCATCAGTCGAGTTTTTTGTCCACGTCCACCATCAGCGCGGCAATCTCTTTGCGCCGCCCGGCATCGGCGCTTTCCCGGCCCGGACGGGGCGCGGCTTGCAGGGCTTTTTGCAGCGCCGCCCTGGCTTCAGCGTAGTGCTTTTGACGGTAAAGGTGATCGCCCCAGAAGTACAGGCTGTCGATTCCATCGGGGTTCAGTTGCAGCGATTGCTTGAGCAGTTGCTCGGCCTTGTCGCTGTCGCCAAAGCCGATCGGCCAGCCTGGGACCCGGTCATACAGCGCGGCGAGGCTGGTGTAGGCTGAGCCTTGCAGGGCCTTGGGGTCCAGGCTCAGGGATTTTTCCAGGTCGGCTCTGGCGTCCTTGGCCTTGCCCAACGCTCCGAGGCCGCCCTCGGCGCCGGCCCAACTGCTGGTGACGATGCCTTTCCAGATCCAGGCCTCAGCGACCGCCGGACGTTCGGCAGTGAAGCGTGTGGCTTGCGCCACCAACTGCTCGAATGCGGCGGCGCGCTGTTTTTCCGGCATTTCGTATTGGATGTGCGCCCAGCTCTGCTGGATGCCATCGAGGCGTTGCTGATCGGCGGTGTCCATTGCCCAGGCACCTTGGCTGAGGGCGCCTAGCAACAGGCATGCGAGGATGTTTTTCATGGTTTTGGTGGCTCGTTCTCGGTTTTTTCACTGAGGCGGCGGATCAGCGGCAGTTGCTTGCGCAGGCCGCGGTCCACCAGGTTTGGCAGCAGACTGTTGAGGCGCACGAAGAAGCGCTCCGGCCAGCCCAGGTACACATCGCGGCGCTCCCCGGCGATGGCATGGGCCACCGCCGACGCCACGGCTTGTGGGTCGTCGACGCTGGCCTTGAGCGCATCGTTCAAGGCTTGCGCGGCGGCGCTGTTCATCGAGGTGCGGGTGGCGCGGGGCGCGACGTACAGGACACTGACCCGGGTATCCGCCAGTTCCCGGCGCAAGGCTTCGGAAAAACCGCGCAGGGCAAACTTGGTCGCGCAGTAGCTGGCATAACCGGGGTAGCCGATCGAGCCGTAAGTGGAGCCGACATTGACCACCATTGCGCTGTCCGCCTGCTTGAGCATGGGCAGCAGCCGTTTGGTCAGGCAGATCGGCGCACCGACGTTCACCGCCAGCATCCCCTGGATGTCACTGTCGTCGAGCTGTTCGAGCATGGCGAAGTGGTTGACCCCGGCCGCATTGATCAGCAGGTTGATGCCGCCCACGCTCTCGGCGGCAGCCAGCACCTTGCCCTGGTCGGCCGCCAACGTCAGGTCGGCGGCCACCCAACTGAGGTTCTGCGGATAGCGCTTGAGCAAGGCCAGCAGCGCGTCTTGGTGCCGCGCCACCGCCAGTACCCGCGCACCGGCCGCGCACAAGGTCTCGGTGATCGCCAGGCCGATGCCGCCGCTGGCGCCGGTCAGCACGACTCGCGCCTCATGCAGCTGCATGGTGTGCCTGCGCTTCACGGGGCAGGCCCCGGAACATGTCGGTGTAGAGTCGATAGACAACCTTCGAGGCATGCATCACCGCGGCCTGATCTTCCGGGTCTTCAAGCTTGTTCATCAGTCGGCGGTAGGTCTGCATGTGCTCGATGTCGAGCGAGCCGTGGGAGCTGAGGTAGCTGAAAGCGGTTTCCGGCAAGGCCAGGCGTTCGCGGATGCTGCCGGCGGCGTGGGTGGCCAGGGCGATGCTGGTGCCTTCGAGCACATTGACCATGCCGAACAATCCTACCGGGTTGCCTCGGGCGATGGTGTCATAGAGGAAGCTGGTCATCAGTTCGATCGACAGCGAAGGCTGGCCGTCTCGAACGGCGTCACGGTCCCCGCCACATGCGGCGATATCGTTGAGCACCCACTGTTCGTGGCCATATTCATCCTCGATGTACTCGCACACCGCCTTGCGCAGCCATTCCAGGCGTGTTGGCAGGCGCGCGCCGCACGCCATCATCAGCGGCACCGTGTGGCGCACGTGGTAGTAGGCCTGGGCCAGGAACGCGCGATAACTGTCCAGGCTGACCCGGCCTTGCAACGCATCGACGATGATCGGCAGGTTGAACAACTCGTGGCGTTCCTGTTGCGTGGCTTCTTGCAGGGTGTCGAAAAAACTCATGATGCAGGCTCCTCGGAAAGGGCGGATTCAGTCAGTTGGTTGCGATACAAAGCGACGATGGCGTCACGACGGGGACGCCCATTGGCGGTGAGCAAACCGTTGGCGGCGCTGAAGGGCTGGGGCAGGCGGGTCCAGCGGTGCACCTGGGCATAGCCGGGAAGTGCCTGGTTGGCTTCGGCGACGGCGGCGGCCAGTTGCTCGTCGCTGCAATCAGGGCGATGGGGCCAGAGCAAGGCATGGTTGAGTGGTTGGGCCTCGCCGTACACGAAGGCTTGGGCGATGTGGCGGCGCTGGGTCAGTTCGGACTCGATCCACTCTGGATTGACGTTGCGCCCGAAGCTGGTGACGAACTGATGCTTTTTGCGACCCTTGAGGTAAAGAAACCCTTCGGCGTCGAATTCACCCAGGTCGCCGCTCGGCCACCATTGTTCGGTGTGCAGCGGTTCGCCCAGGTAACCCAATAGGGTCGAGCCCTTGATCAGCACTTCACCGTCCTCGGCCAGGCGTACTTCAACATGGGGCAGGGGTTTGCCAACGCTGCCAGGCCGGTGAGCGCCGGGGCGGTTGAGGCACACCACCGAAGCGCATTCGGACAAGCCGTAGCCTTCGTAGACCGGCAGGCCGAGCCGCTGCGCGCGGTGCAGCAGGTCTTGCGCCACCCGAGCCCCGCCCACCGCGACAAAGCGCAGGTGACGCGGGTCGAACGCCTGTTGTTCGGCGGCGCTGACCAGCATCAACAGCAACTGGGGCACCAGGATCAGGCTCTGCGCCTTGCGGTCGGCGAGGTTGCTCAGCAGGCGCGGCACGTCCACGCCGCTGGCGCCCTGGATGCCCAGGGTTTTCTGGCTTGGCAGGCTCAACGTGGCTCCGGCGTAGAGGGCGGCGTAGCAGCCGAGATTCTCCAGCAGGATCGCCAGCGGCAGCAGTGCCACATGGTGCTGCGGCGCGCTGGGCAGGCTGGCCTGCTCCAGTTCCCTGGCCACCCGTAGCAGGCTGTCGGCGCTCAGGCAGACGCCTTTGGGCGTGCCGGTGGTGCCGGATGTAAAGGTCAACTTGGCGGTGCCGGCCGGCAGGCGCTGCCCACCCTCGAAGGTGCGACACCAGAATTCACCGCGCCGGGTGTAGCCAGCGGCGATTAATTCGTCCGCAAGCTCCGGCTCGGCAACGACCCGTGTCGCCTGGCTCTGCATCAAGCAATGGGCCCGCTGGGCCGGGCTGAAAAACGGCGGTAGCGTCACGCAGGCCACGCCTTCCCACAGCGCGGCCAGGTCCCACAGCATCGCCTCGATGCCATTGTCCAGCGCCAGGGCGATGACGTGCGCCTGTTCTTCGCGCAAGCGCTCCTGGCGATACAGCACCTGGGCGTACAGGGTCACGTAGTCGATCTTCTGGGTGTCGCCCCACAGCGCCACGGTGCCGTCGTTTCGTCCGGCATGGCTGCGCAAGGTTTCCTGGAAACGCTGCAGTTCAAGCGACATGGCAGGCACCTTCAATCGACGTGGGCAAACCGAGGCGAGTGAACAAGCCGATGTTGCGTAAATGAATGAACCCGGCACGGATGTTCCCCACGTGCACCCAGGGCTTGCTTTCGTAATAGCTGCCCCAGTGATGGCGCTCCTCGCCCAGGCGTTCGGGGTCGGCGGCGCACAGCGTCACCGGCTTGAGGCCCAGGCGGTGGAAGCTGTTGACCAGGCCGATGTTGCCGGTGAAAGTCACCCACTCCAGCCCACCCATGGCCAGCAGGTAGGTAATGGCGATGATGCACAGACGGGCGCTGCCGGTGTCACTGGCCGCGAGATTGCCGACCTCGACGATCACGCGACGGTCCACCGTACGGTCGGCGGCTGCGCTGACCAGCAGCTCGATCGGCGCTTGCAGGTAACGTTCGAGAAACAGCGGCTCAAGGTGCGCGCGGCGCAGGCCGGCCACCGCGCAGAGCTCGCCAGTGCCGTTGTGCACGCCCAACAACTGGGGCATGAACTGACGAATGTCGGCACCGTGGGCCTTGCGAAAACGCTGTTGGATAAACGCTTCGAATACGGCTCGCTGAGCGTCACCGTGCTCTGCACCGGACAGGCTCATCAGGGGTGTTTCAGCCTGGCCAAAGTGCAGGGGCAGGGGGATGTTCCAATCGGACTCGGGCATGGGCAGAACGCCTCCCTCAATGGATTTGAGCGAAGTATCCGTGCCGTTTCTTAACGAAGTCTGAAGGTGAAGAAGGGTTAATGACGGGTGGGGTCGTGGACGCCCAGGAAGAAGGGATGTGCTGGCCAGTCGTATCGGTGGTTTCCGATACGACCGTGAACACAGGGCTCTATTGCGCGGGCAAGAGGATCACGAAGTTCTTTTTCATGTCTTCCAGCACGGTCCATGTCCCCTTGGCGCCCGGTTCGATAATGAACGTGTCGCCAGCGGCCAGTGTGAGCGGGGCGCAACCTTCAAGCTCGATGACGCAGCGTCCACTCAGGACATGGCAGAACTCCCAAACCTTGTAGTCGATGCGCCACGCTCCGGTGCTGGCTTCCCATTCTCCGGAAATGCGACCTTGCTGTTCATCGTGATAGTACTTGGACGTCAGCGTGTGAGGGGTGCCTTCAAGGACTTCTTCAAAAAAGGGAAGGTCGCGCACCGGTTGGATATCCAGTTCGCGGAATACGGTCAGTTTCTTGTTCATGGTTTTTTCTCGAGCACGTTTTGGGTAGGGCGATACATCAAGTAGGCTTCACCGGTTACGCCCAGCATCGGGTGCGGAACGATCTGGCAGGTTTTAACAATTTGAAAACCATGCCGTTCGTAGAATCGGCGGGCACCGTGGTTTTCTGCATAATCGATCAGGCATAGCCCCTCCAGCCCAGAGTCTTCGGCGCGCTGCTGGGCGTGGCGAAGAAACTTGACGCCCAGCCCCTGGTTGCGCCAGGCCTCGTCCAGAGCCAGGCTGGATATGTACAAGGTATCGGGTATTTCCATGTCGGAATAAGGCGCGAGGACCGGGTCGGTCTCGACAGGCCCGTCAGGGGCCGCGCGCAAGGCATAGCTATGCATCATGCCGATGACACGCCCTTCGAAAGTGGCCATCAGGCAGTTCTTGTAGGAAAAGTCGCCGTGTTCCCTGGAATAGCGAGACGCACCGACACTCAGCAACGCTTCTCCCGGTGCGGCAAGCTTGCTCCATATGTAATCGGCCATGCCCTCCGATGTCAGTTGAAAGAAGCGCGCAATATCGTGCGCGTCCGAGGCTTGAGCGGGTCTGAAGTCGATAGGCATGTAGGGTGCTTCCATGGGATCGGGTGGTTAGTTTTTAAGGATTACGCCTTTAACAGGGGTGGCAGGGTAGGCGGTTTGAGCGGTTCCCATCATGCTCTGGGCGAACACCATCAGCACGGCGTGCGACGCCGCCCCATGCTCAAATACACGTGGCCGTAAAATGGATGCTTCAATCGCCAATCTTGGAGGGGGATTTGCCGACCTTGCTCGATGCCCTGACTTCCACGCAGAGATCAGGGACTTCGCCGTCAGCGTGTTTGCTGGGTTCGGTTGGTGACGCTCGATTACAGGCTGTCGGGGTCGCCGAAGAACATTTTGACTCGGCTCTAGGACGACTTCTCAGCGATTCAAATAGAGGGCTGTCTCTTTGTTACAGCCCTCCAGCGCAGAGGGTTCGTTAGAGCAGCTCAACCGAATTGGTTTGCCGATTCAACTGCGGTTTCAGGCTTCCACCTACGTGTTAACTGATAAGCAATTGCCAGCCATATGAACCACCCCGGCATGACCAACAGGGCAACGCGGGTGTCAGGTCTTAATGCCAGCAGGCAGAGAACGAAGCCCAGAAAAGCCATTGAGAACCATGCCATTGGAACGCCGCCGGGCATCTTGTAAGCAGATTTGGCATGAAGCTCGGGACGCTTTTTGCGGTAGGCAATGTAAGATGCGAGAATGGTTGACCAAGTGAAGATCACCAGGATCGCAGACACGGTGGAAACGATGGTGAATGCCGTCATGACTTCCGGAACGATGAACAGCACGAGCACACCCAGCAGCATCAATAGTGTTGTGAAGGCCAGGCTCAGCAAAGGCACGCTGTTGCCTGATAGACGCCGAAAAATACCCGGAGCGTTGTCTTGATTCGCCAACCCGAACAGCATGCGGCTCGATGAAAATACACCGCTGTTGGCCGATGAGGCCGCCGAGGTCAGGACCACGAAGTTGACGATACCGGCCGCTGCGGGGAACCCGGCGACGAGGAACAGTTCGACAAAAGGGCTTTTGACGGGGGAAACCTGTTGCCACGATGTCACGGCAATAATGCAGCTCAGCGCGAGGACGTAGAACAGGATGATCCGCAGCGGAATAGAGTTGATGGCTTTGGGCAGGGTCTTCTCCGGCGAGCGGGTTTCAGCGGCGGCGGTGCCGATCAGCTCGGTGCCGGCGAAGGAGAAGATCGCCATTTGAAATCCGGCGAAGAAGCCAAGCAATCCGTTAGGGAAAGCCGCCTGTTTGTCCACCAGGTGGCTCAGGGATGCGGTGACACCACTGGGGGAGACGAAGGAGCTGGCAATCAACACGGTGCTGACGCCGATCAGGGTCACGACGGCAATGATCTTGATGATCGCGAACCAGAACTCCACCTCACCGAACAGTCTGACCGTGAGCACATTCAACGCGAACAGTGTCGCCAGCATGCCGACGGCGGGTATCCACGCCGGCATATCCGGAAACCAGTACTGGAAGAATCCGCCGACCACGACGGCGTCGCCGATCACCGCTACGCTCCAGCTCAGCCAGTACGACCAGCCGAGAAAGAACGCTGCGCGCGGGCCGAGGTAGGCGCCGGCGAAGTCAGCAAAGGTTTTGAAGTTGAGGTTGGACAGGAGCATTTCGCCCATGGCGCGCATGACGAAAAACACGAACAGACCGATGATCATGTAGATGAGGATGATCGACGTCCCGGAGAGGGCGATAATTTTCCCGGAGCCCATGAACAGGCCGGTCCCGATGGCACCGCCCATGGCCATCAACTGGATGTGACGATTGCTGAGCGTGCGCTGCAACGCGGGCTGTTCAAGCAGCCCGGAAGGGTTCGATTTCATTGCAAAACCTCTTGATTTTATGTTTTTGAGTTTTGGCAGAAAGTGGATGTCGAGCGTTTTTGTTAGAGAAGCAGCGGCTAATCAAGACGATGCTTGGAGGGTGAATGGCCCCTCGCCAAGCGGCGAAGGGCGGTCATCACCGATCAACTGACGGTGCGTAGACGCGAGGCTTTGGCCGGTGGTGGATCCAGCAGTTGGAATAGATTTTTGATGTTGGCCGGCGTCGGGACCAGGTGGACACGCTGGCCGATTTGCTGTGCCTGAGCCAGGTCGTTGAGATAGCGCAGTGACGAAAAGTCTTCCAAGGCAAAGCCCACCGAATCAAACACTGTCACTTGCATATCGTTTTCGCGTCCGGCCACTTCGCCCTGCACAATCTGGAAAAACTCTATCACCGGGGAGTCGGCTTCCAGTTGCTGGATGTCGCCCTCAATGCGAGTTTGCGGTTCGAACTCGACGATGACCCGGGCGTTGCGCAGGATGTCGGCGTGCAGTTCGGTTTTACCAGGGCAGTCACCACCGACCGCATTGATGTGCATGCCGGGCTCGATCATCTCGGGCGTCAGAATGGTTGCGTAGGCTTTGTCGGCGGTGACTGTGGTGACGATGTCCGCGCCCTTGACCGCGTCCTTCACCGAGCTGGCCAGAATCACTTCGATGTCCGGGAACGCCGCGAGGTTGTGCTTCAGTTTGAGGGACGCTTCTTGATCGATATCGAAAATACGGATTTCGTTGACGCCCAACATTTCATGAAAGGCCAGCGCCTGAAATTCACTTTGGGCACCGTTGCCGATCAGGGCCATCGAGGTCGCACCGGGGCGAGCCAGCGATTGCGCGACCAACGCGGAGGTGGCTGCTGTGCGCACGGCGGTGGTCAGGGTGAGTTCGCTGAGCAGGGTAGGATAGCCACTCTGCACATCCGCCAAAAGTCCGAAGGCCATGACCGTCAGTAAATTCTGCTGGCCGTTGTTGGGGTGGCCGTTGACGTATTTGAACGAGTACTGCTGGCCATCGTCGGTCGGCATCAACTCGATCACGCCGTCTGTTGAGTGGTTGGCCGTGCGCGGTGATTTATCAAACTGCGCCCAGCGTGCGTAGTCGGCTTCGATGTAGCCCGCCATTTCGCGGATGGCGCGGCGGATACCGACTTGGGTGAACAAGCGTGCAGCATCATCGACATCTATAAAAAGCGTCATGTTCTTATTCTCCGATCCAGGCATTGAAAGGTTGTAGAGCGTGGGGGGCTCAGCTGCGTTTGCTCTCGAAACCGTGCAGTACGTTGACGGCATTGATGCCGATCTCATCGACCATGTAGCCGCCCTCCATCACGAACAGGGTCGGGCAGCCGACGCTCGCGATCAGTTCACCGATGCCAATGAAGTCTTCACTTTCCAGTAGGAAGTGACTGATGGGATCGTCCTTGAACGTGTCGACTCCCAAGGAAATCACCAGCACTTGCGGCGAGAACTGCTGGAGTTTTTTGCAGGCATGGAGCAGGGCGTTGCGATAGCTCTCCCAGGTGGTGTTTTTCGGCAGGGGATAGTTGACGTTGTAACCCTCGCCGGCACCTGCGCCGACTTCGTGGCCGTAACCCGAGAAATACGGGTAGGACACCGCCGGTTCGCCGTGCAGCGACACGAACATGACGTCGCTGCGCTGATAAAAAATGTTCTGCGTGCCGTTGCCGTGATGGAAGTCGACGTCCAGCACCGCGACACGTTTGGCGCCTTGGGTGATGGCCTGCTGCGCGGCAATGGCGGCGTTGTTGAGGTAGCAATAACCGCCCATGTATTCGCGTGCGGCGTGATGACCAGGTGGACGGCATAGGGCGAAGGTACTGTCGTGGCCTTCATCGAGCAGGGCCAGGCCGGTGAGGGCGATATCGGCGCTGGTTTTCACGGCTTGCCAGGTCGTTGCGGTAATGGGTGAGCCAGCGTCCATGGCATAAAAGCCAAGCTTGCCATCGATGAACGTTGGCACCTCTTCGCCGGCCAGATCGCGCACCGGCCATACCAGCGGCAAGGCATCGTGAGTGCGACCGGTTGCGCACCATTCGCTCCAGGCATTTTCCAGAAAACTGACGTAGCGCTCGCTGTGCGCGTTGACGTAGCACGAGCGATCAAAAGCGCGCGGTTCGATGATCTGACCAAGTCCAACCTGTTTGACGCGGTTGTGCACCGTGTCGGCCCGACTCGGCTGTTCGAAAGACGGTTTGAGCGCGCCGTCTTTCAATTCGGTGCCGTGGTGCAACCGGTGGGAATCACTGAAAACTGTAAACATTCTGCGCATCCGTTAATGTGAGCCAGTGCAAATATTCTGTTCCGGCATGGCTGCGCTTTCTTTGCTTTCTTTCCACGATTTGGCGGATTATTCGGAAGTTTTTACTCAGGAGTGGTTTCATGCAGAAAAAAATATCCAAACGCATCAGTCTCGATGAAACCGATCTGGCTATTCTTGAGTTGTTGCAGGAGGACGCGAACATTTCCAATGCCGAACTCAGTGAACGGCTGTCGTTGAGCCTTACTCCGTGCTGGCGGCGGCGCAAGCGAATGGAAGAGGCGGGTGTCATCAAGGGCTATCAAGCCAACCTTGATCGGCGAATGCTCGGGCTGGATATCATGGCATTCGTGCACATTCGCTTTTCCACCCATGCCGATCACGCTCCGGACGCCTTCGAGGCAGTGATTGCGCAATTGCCAGAGGTATTGGCTTGCCACAAGATCACCGGAGATGCCGACTATGTACTTCAAGTGTTGGCCGAGGATCTTGATAGCTATAGCGACTTTATCGAGCAAGTGCTGAGGCGCCAGGTCGGCATCGCGTCTATTCAGTCGAGTCTGGCTTTGCGCGAAATCAAAGCGGGTAGCCGTATGGCCATACCCAAATTGAGCAAGGATTGAAGATCGGACGTTCTGGGCTGAACAAGGCTCTAAAACCTTACCGCCACGTCCGTCGTCATAAGCATCTGCTGAAAGCGCTTCCATATGCGCGAGTTAGCTGAGACGAAGCGCAAGCTGAGCGTCAGATAAAAGCTCCACATTACGTGATCCCTGGCTTAATACACTTGCTCCCGCGAATGGCAGCTTTCGGCCCAGGCTGCGTGAAAACGCACTCAATACGTCGAGAGTTGAGAACTACGGGCGCTCCTCGCGAAGGGTATCAACCCCAAGTTGACCGCAAATAAAAGCGACACGCTGCGGCTGTGAACAACATCACTGGACAAGTGGGCACGCAAGTAAGCTAGGCTGTTCGCGCGACAGGTCATCGGTATTCGATGGCCTGAAAAATAAGGCGCTATCAATGTCGAAGCATTTGCTGTTGGGCTGGACCCTTTCCTTGTGCGTGCTTACTGCCTTGAGCGGCTCGGCCACCATGGCAGTTGCTGCCTCGCCTAACGCTACGGCGGTATCGGACACGCAATCGGTGTCCCTGGCAGGCGGCAAGCTGAACTTCGTGCTGGAAGGCGTCGAGGCCCGTATCTTGAACAGCGAGAACGGCGGCACGATGTACTTCGATCCGAAAAGCGAGCGGGCCATCATCGTTACCGAAGGTCCGGCGCCGACTGCGGGTACCACCCCGGACGCTGCGTTTCGCATTGCCGTGGATACCTTGAAGGATAAGCAGCAGGCCGCCTCACCCAACTTTCGCATGACTGGCGAGAAGACCATCCAGGTGAACGGCTTGAGGATGTACCGCCTGGACGGCACCGACGATTTCAACGGCCTGAAACTGCTGATGGCCTCGCTGATGACGATGAGCGATCAGAAGATCACCATCATCGAAGTGATGTCCAGCGAAAACGACCCGGCCGGCCATACCGCTGCGCTGGAGAACATTCTGGGCAAGTAAACCGCAGGTTTCCGGATAGTAGGCTGTCGGCTCCCGACGGTCTGTCTATCACCAGGAACCCACATGATCTCGTGCGCAAAGCTTGCCCAAATCGGTGTCGCGCTCCCCGAACCGCTCGCGCCGCGCGGCGACTCTGTACCCGACGTGGTGCACCGCGGGGTGGTCTATGTCAGTGGCCAGCTCTGCTTTTATGGAATTCACTGGAGCTCCATTTACAAGCTATCGGGATCGCCAAAAAACATCTGAATCCGCGACCGCAACCAACGCTCCCCTGGGTCGTTGTCCTGGGAGCCGCGCCAGGCCATGTGCAGTTCGAAGCTGCGCACCGGTATTGGTGGGTCTTCGGCGCGCACGCCGCCGGCGGCGGTGAGGGCGTCGGCGGTGTAGTCGGGTACGGTGGCGATGATGTCGGTGCCTGCCAGCAAGGTACTCAAGCCGTTGAACTGCGGTACGGCCAATACCACGTGGCGCTTGCGCTCGAGCTTTTCCAGTTCTTCGTCGATAAAGCCGCTGAGGTCGCCGGCGAAGGACACCAGCGCATGGGGGCGGGCGCAGAACTCGTCCAGGGTCAGGCGTCCCGGCGCGGTGTCGGCCCGCAGGACCTTGGGCATGCTGCGCCGCAAGACCTTGCGCTTGGCGTTGGCCGGCAGGTCGTCGGTGTAGCTGACGCCGATGGAGATTTCCCCAGAGGCCAGCAGGCCGGGCATCAGGATGTAGTTGACGCGGCGCACCACCAGCACGATGCCGGGGGCTTCGGCCCGCAGGCGCTTGAGCAGCATCGGCAGCAGGGCGAATTCGGCGTCGTCCGACAGGCCGATCCGAAACACCGAGGTGCTGGTGGCCGGGTCGAATTCCGCGGCGCGGCTGACCGCCGTGGAAATCGAATCCAGGGCTGGGGAGAGCAGGGCGAATATCTCCACCGCCCGGGCCGAAGGCTCCATGCTGCGGCCGGTGCGCACGAACAGGGGGTCATCGAACAGGCTGCGCAGGCGTGACAGCGCGGCGCTGATGGCCGGCTGGCCGAGGAACAATTTCTCGGCCGCACGGGTCACACTGCGCTCATGCATCAGTGTTTCGAACACGATCAACAGGTTCAAGTCGACACGCCGCAGGTCATTACGATTCATCTGGGGTCCTGGCTGATTCGGTAAGCTTGACGTGGGCGGCCATATGGCAACAATGGCCGGCATGAATCTTACGGGGAAAGGCTGGTACTCTGCACTGGCTAATTCGGGTTTCCCAGGGATAAAGCCGACAGGAACGGTTCATTTTCTTGCTGCGGAATCAATGACAGGCATGTCGACTATTAATAGCCACTGATGGTCTTGGGTACAAAGCCCGGATAGAGTTCATGGCATTAGAGGTTACTTTGACGAGGTTTGCGATGTCCCGCACGATCCGTTTTCACAAGTTTGGTGGTGCCGAGGTGCTCAAATGCGAAGAGCATGCGGCGGCTCTTCCTGCGCCAGGAGAAGTGCAGGTCCGTGTCGAAGCGATCGGCATCAGTTGGTACGACACCTTGTGGCGCCAGAACCTGGCTTCGTCCCAGGCCCGCCTGCCTTCCGGACTGGGCCATGAGATGGCCGGTGTGGTCACGGCCGTGGGCGAGGGTGTCGACGACCTGGTCGTGGGTGACAAGGTCGCCAGCTTCCCGGCCGAGAGCCCTAACGATTATCCGGTGTACGGTGAAGTCATCGTGCTGCCGCGCACCGCGCTGACCCGTTACCCTGATGTGCTCAGCCCGATCGAGGCGGCCGTGCACTACACGCCGTTGCTGATCGCCTATTTCGCTTACGTCGACCTGGCGCGGGTCAAGCCGGGGCAGTTCGCCCTGGTCACCGATGCCAGCCACTGCGCCGGCCCGTCCTTCGTGCAACTGGGCAAGGCCCTGGGCGTGCGGGTGATCGCGGCGACCAAGACGGCCGACGAGCGTGAATACCTGTTGTCCCTGGGGGCCGAGAAGGTCATCGTCACCGAGGAGCAGGACTTGCTGATGCAAATCAACAAGCTGACCGACAACCGTGGCGTCGACGTGGTCTTCGACGGCCTCGGCGGGCCGCAGATGTCGCTGCTCGGCGATGTGCTGGCACCGCGTGGCAGCCTGGTGCTGTATGGCCTGCAGGGCGGCAACCAGACGCCGTTCCCGGCGTGTGCGGCGTTCCAGAAGAACATCCAGTTCTTCGTGCATTGCATCGGCAACTTTACCGGCAAGCCGGAACTGGGCATCGTCCAGGACCAAGTGGCTTTGCAACGGGCCCTGCGCGACATCAACCAACTGACAGCAGACCGCGTGGTGGTGCCCCTCAAGACCCGGATCTTCCCATTCACCGAGTTTGTCGAAGCCCATCGCTACATGGACGAATGTCCTTGCCGCGAACGTGTTGCCCTCCAAGTCGTCGATCCTGCCTGATCGACGCCTCGCGCAAGAGTCAGTGTCCCGGCTCTTGCGCTGCCTACGGCCTGAGCGCCTGCCTTTCCTTCCTGTGCTGCCGGTCTCGTTGCCGGGTACCTGCCTGCCCAAGTGCCCTGGCTGGGGCCGTCTCTTTCTGATCTGTTTGCCCGCCCGCATCTGAACTGGTTTTTGTCCTTAATCTGTATCTTCCAATCATTGTTTAAGTCCTGATAATTGAACGCTTGTTTTCGTCTCAAGGAAGAAGTCGTGGCGTGGTATAACTTTTCCGAAGGGGGTTGCCCTTCAAATTATAATCAAGGTGCATTGAGCCTTACTTGGTGTAAGCCTATCTACCGATCGTCAATCGTGCCGGTTGTAGTGGGGCGTCGATTCAAGTTCGGCAAGTTCCTTATTTCATGTGCTCATTGTCTGTGGGACGTTGTCGGAAATCTCCTAGGACGTGCTAGGGGATCAACCACGTCCAGTGCCCATGCGGCTTTCAGGGGCGGGTTGAAGGCGGCGAGCGAATCCGCAAACGTATGTATCAAATAATGACATCAAGCAAGGCTTGAATGTACTGCTAATACTCTTTGCAGCACTAGAACAATCTATCCAGATCAATACGTCGCTCGGCCCGTGGGTGCGAAGGCGACGCCGACCGTTGAATTTCCAGGTAAATGGCTATGAGTGCAATCCATGAGCAAGCAATGACTCACGTGTATCAACAAGTATTGCAGCGACTGTTGGGTTTTTATTCCCGGGCAGAACGAACCGCGTTGCAGTTGTTGATCCAGCGTTTAATTGTCGCCGCCGGAGGCATCGATCGGATGGGTGATTATCGCGTGTTGACAGTGCAAAACGGCAGCCGGGATGGCTTCTATGTGCTGACGGCACTGCGAGCCGCACAGTTGAGCATCGCAGGCCGGCATCCAGCGACCTTCGCCTTGCGCGTGGCCACGCCTCGCCTGAGCCAGACCACCCAGGCCACCCTGGAAAACATCCATCGCTGCTACAGCGCGCTGTTCGTCTATGACGACCCTCGGGTCGAGCTGCTGATGGCCGATAATCGCGAGGTGGTGCCGTTCAATCACACGCAGCCGCTGTCGGTGGCGGGACACGAAGCCAATCGCATGGACATGCTGGTGCTGGGGCACCTGCGTGCGGTGGACAGCCCCCTGGAGGTCGGGGACGAGGGTTACCTGGCCATGGCGGAGTTCTATCGGCACATGGCGCGCTGGGAAGCGGGGGTGGATTCACTGGTCAGCAGTGATACGCCGCGCCAGCAGAAAAACTTCATGTCGGGGCTTCGGCGCGCGGCCGGCAAGATCGGCCTGGTGGCCGACAGCGGCAACGGTTTCGACAGCCTCTTTGCCCAGTTGGATACCCTTGGCAGCGAGCTCTATGGGCAGGTCTACGGTCCCGAGCACTTGGTCCCGTGGCAGCCGGAAGGTCACTTCGAGGCCTGTCGGCGGGTGGGGCACATCGGTATCGATGACTTGACCGTCGATCGTCTGGAAGGCACCAATTGGCCTTTGTTCAATGAATTCCTGCGGGTGCAGACCGAGAACCTCATTCCGTCGACGTCCGAGAACGAATACCTCAGCCCGCTGCTGTCGGCGCACTTGCATGGCTTGCAGGCCTGCTATCTGCATGGGCGCAGCTATGAAGCCGGGTATGGGGACTACGCGCAGCGCGCGGTGATGATCATGCACCGCAAGCAACTGCCGGAATACGCCTGCGAGCAGGCGCAGGCGATGTTCGGCTCGCCCCTGCAAATCCCGCAGCGCCGTGTCCAGGCCGCCCAGGAGGCGCAGAAAATCATGGGGCTCAGCGAAACGCAGTTGGTGTGCATGCTGTTTGCGCCATTCGTGGAAGAGGGGGCGGGCCTGGAGCATTTCCTGCGCTGCTGCCACCCGGGCATGCTGGTGGCGATGCCGGACCTGCACAAGGCGATGCAGGGCGCGGCCATTGCCGACCAGGTGGCACATTGGATGGTCGATGTCAGCGGTTTGCCCATGGACGTGCTCGGTACGTTGTATCGGTCGAGCGTCACGCGCTCGGAACGGCTGGAAAACCAGCCCGAACATGACCTGCAACAGGCCTTGGACGGTGCCGACGCGGCACAAGCCGAGCAGGGCGATGATGACCTGTGCGAACGCTCGGCCCGGCATTGAGGAGCGAGGCTTGATGGTTTCCTGCACCCTGCTTCCCGTCATGCCGCCGGGCGCTGCGGCACGGCCGGGCAGGGCTCGCCGCCTGGGCCTGATGCCATGAAGGGCTGCCGGGAGACAGACTTCGCCTACCAGGCGGTTTATCGGTACCTGACCACGCTGATCAACGAGATGGGGGTCGATGCCCGGGTGCGCCTGCCGTCATTGCGGCAATTGTCCGAGCGCCTGAACGTGTCGATTTCCACCATCCAGTACGCGTATTCATTGCTGGAGAAGGAGGGCCGGGTCTACTCGATCGCCAAATCCGGCTATTACGCGTTGCCGGTGCCTTGCGTCGCAAGCCTCGAGGGCGGTGACGACCTGCTGGAGCGCCTGTACGTCAATGTGCGACGGCCGGGCATGCGGGTGCTCAGTGCCGATGAGCCGGCGTCCATGCAACCGCTGGACAGTCCGCTGTTGCTGCTCGAACGCGAGTTGCTGCGCCAGTACCCGCGTTCCCCGCAAATGCCCTCGCAGCCCTGGGGTGAGCTGGAGTTACGCACGGCGCTGGCGGCCCGCTACACCTCTTCGCCGGCCCGATGCTGGAATGCCGACGACGTCTATCTGGGCGCTGACCTGCGGGGCGTCCTGGAGATCCTGATCGCTGCGCTGGCGCTCCGGGACGCCACTGTATTGATCGAATCACCCTGCGACTGGACGGTCCTGCGCCTGCTGCAGGCGGCCGGGGTCAACGTCATCGAACTGCCGCTTCAGGCCACCGGGGGGTTCGATCTTGAACAGCTCGAACACTTGCTGGTGAACGAAACGGTGTGCCTGGTGATGCTGTCTTCGATCCTGAACATGCCCAGGGGGACCCTCGTGCCTGACGAGAACCGCCGTGCCGTCGCCCGGCTGCTGGAGCGGCACGGGACCTGGGTGCTGGAGAACGACAGCTATACCGACCTGGCGTTCGAAGCCGGCACCGTGCCGTTTCGCGACTTGCTCGACCCCGATCGGCTGATCGTCTATTCCACTTTCGAGAAAACCATCGGCCCGGAAGCACCGTATGGCTACGTGCTGTCGCGCCAGCTGACCCTGCATCTGCAGCGCCATTTCCTGTTACGGGCTTTTCGCCTGTCACCCATTCGCCAGAAAGCCATCGCCCGTTTGTACAGTAATGGCAGGGTCGACCAGCACTTGCTGGTGTTGCGGCGCCTGTTGCGCGACAGCGCCGTGTCGGCAAACCAGCTGTTGCGCGAGCGGCTTGGGGACAGCCTGCATTGGCCTGAGCCCCAGGGCGGGGCGACGATCTGGTTGCAGTCGACACGGCAGGTCGACTTGCGGCGGGTGTTCCAGCGGCTGCTGGCCCAGCGCATCGTCATCGCGCCTGGCGAACTGTTCAGCCTCCAGGGGCTGTATGGACAACATCTGCGCCTGACGCATGCCCTCAATGGCACGCAGGACCTGGACGCGGCACTCTGCGCACTGGCCGATGCCCTGCGGCTCGAACCCGCGTAATGGCGGGTGATGGATCGAACCCATCGCGCCATGGTCGAACTGTCAGTAAACTGCATCCCATTTCCCGAGCCACTCTATCCAGAGGTTTTGCATGACAGTCAGTCCATTTGCGGGCAAGCCGGCACCGGCAGAGTTGTTGATCGATATCCCGCGACTGGTGACGGCCTATTACACCGGCCGCCCCGACGCATCGGTTGCCACCCAGCGCGTGGCGTTCGGCACCTCCGGCCACCGTGGCAGTTCCTTCGACCTGGGGTTCAACGAGTGGCACGTGCTGGCCATCAGTCAGGCGATCTGCCTGTACCGCGAAGCCCAGGGCATCACTGGGCCGCTGTTCATTGGCATCGATACCCACGCGCTGTCGACACCGGCAGGCGCAAGCGCGCTGGAAGTGTTCGCCGCCAACGGCGTGACCGTGATGATCGCCGAGGGCGACGAATACACCCCGACACCGGCGG
Source organism: Pseudomonas chlororaphis (assembly GCA_001023535.1). NCBI lineage: Bacteria > Pseudomonadati > Pseudomonadota > Gammaproteobacteria > Pseudomonadales > Pseudomonadaceae > Pseudomonas > Pseudomonas chlororaphis. Next base: position 5,042,791 of record CP011020.1, on the reverse strand, counting down.
TTTCCCACGCCATTCTTTGCTACAACCGTGGCCGCACCACGGGGCTGGCGGACGGTATTGTCATCACGCCGTCCCACAACCCGCCTCAAAGCGGTGGCTATAAATACAACCCCACCAACGGCGGCCCGGCCGACACCCACATCACCAAATGGATCGAGGCCAAGGCCAACGAGCTGCTGGCCAATGAGTTGGCCGGGGTCAAGCGCATCAGCTATGAACAAGCCCTGAAGGCGGACACGACCCACCGTCACGACTACGTCAACAGTTACGTGGCTGACCTGGTCAACGTCATCGATTTCGATGCCATCCGCGCGGAGGGTCTGCGCCTGGGCGTCGACCCGCTGGGTGGTGCCGGGGTGCGCTACTGGCCGGCGATTGCCGAACACTATCGCCTGGACCTGGACGTGGTGAACACCCAGGTCGACTCGACTTTCCGCTTCATGACCGTCGACTGGGACGGGCAAATCCGCATGGATCCATCCTCCAGCCACGCCATGCAAGGGTTGATCGGCTTGAAGGAACGTTTCGACGTGGCCTTCGCCTGCGACCCGGACCATGACCGCCATGGCATCGTCACGCCATCCGGTGGCCTGCTGGCTCCCAACAACTACCTGGCGGTGTCCATCGACTACCTGTTCCAGAACCGGCCGCAATGGCGCGCCGATGCGGCCGTGGGCAAGACCGTGGTCAGCAGCGGCCTGATCGATCGCGTGGCCAAGCGCCTGGGGCGGCGCCTCTATGAAGTGCCGGTGGGTTTCAAGTGGTTTGCCGATGGCCTGTTTGACGGCTCCCTGGGCTTCGGCGGTGAAGAAAGCGCCGGCGCATCGTTCCTGCGCAAGGACGGTGGCGTCTGGAGTACCGACAAGGACGGCCTGATCCCGGCGCTGCTGGCGGCCGAAATGACCGCTCGCACCGGTCGTGACCCCAGCCAGGCTTACCGCGCCCTGACCGAAGAGTTGGGCGAACCGTTCTCGGTGCGCGTCGACGCCAAGGCCAGCCCGCAGCAGAAGGCATTGTTGAGCAAATTGTCGCCGGAGCAGGTGGCGTCCACCGAACTGGCCGGCGAGAAGATCCAGAACATCCTCAGCCACGCGCCGGGCAACGACCAGGCCATCGGTGGGTTGAAGGTCATGACCGAAAACGGCTGGTTTGCGGCTCGTCCGTCGGGCACCGAGGATATCTACAAGATCTACGCCGAGAGCTTCATTGGTGAAGATCACCTCAAACAACTGGTGGCCGAAGCGCAAACCCTGGTGGACGGGGCGATCTCCGGGCAGTGAGTGGGGCGTTCATGCCTGTGGAAGATGACTTCCCCGGGCATGACGCCAATCCGCCTCCTGTGGGAGTGAGCTTGCTCGCGAAGGTGGTAGTACATCAACAGAGATGTCGACTGAAGCACCGCCTTCGCAAGCAGGCTCGTCCCTACACAAGCCTTTAAAGCTCCAGATACCTTTCACTTCATCGCCTAACCCCATGACAAATAAGATTTCTGGTGGAACCTGACGGCAAATGCAGACACCATGTCTGCCATGTTTCAGAACACCGGAGTTCCTACGCGTGTCTCAACACACTCCCGATCTTCCTCCCGATCTCTTGCCTCTTGCGCAGATGCCGTGGCTTAAACGCCTGGCGGCGCGGTTTTTTGGTCATGGCCTGACACGGCTTCGAGCCCAGCACCGCAGTTCCTGGCTGCACGGCCAGGCCGACGGGTTTCGCAGCGGCCATACCGCCGGTTTTGACTATGGCTATAAAGAAGGGCTGGAAGATGGACGCCAGGTCCTGTTGATCCGTGATTCCCGCAGCACGGAGCACCCGGCCCCGCAGGTCGATGACTCGCTGTTCGATGACTGGCGCCTGCCGTTGAACGCCGAATTGAAGAAGCGTATCAAGGCCGATGTCGCCCGGTTGCTGCCGGCCCATGGGCAACCCAGCGCCGCGCAATGGAAAATGATTTTCAGTGACACCCCCTCGACCTCGGTGGTCGCCGGGGCGGGCGCGGGCAAATCCACGACGCTGGTGCTGCGCATCCTGTTGCTGGTGCATTACCTGAGTTTCGAATTGGACTCGATGACCGTGGTGACGTTTACCCGGGAGTCGCGCAAGGACTTCATCCAGAAGCTGATCGACGTATTTGGCCTCTGGGGGCGTGCGATCAGCCTCAAGCAGGCGCGTGACCTCGTGCGCACCTTCCACTCGCGGATCTTGCCGATGGTCCGCAGCCTGCCCGGGTTCGAGCGCCTTCAAGCGTTCGAGGCCCTCAGTCACCGCGAGGTGAATGACGACGATGGGCAGGGCAACCCCTTTGATTTGCGCATCAATGATGTCCAGCGCCAGCATCTCAATGCCTGCTACCACCGGCTTTACCAACGGGACGAGCGATTTCGTGAGCTGATCAAGCCGCTGTCCCGGCATGCGCTGCAACTCAAGGAACTGGAGCGCGATCACCCGGACGTGCAAAAACGTGTGGCCGTGACCGAGTTGGCGGCCCAGCGCGATGAGGCGTTGTGTGACGCGATCGAAGACTTGTGGGTGCGCGCCGGCGCCTGGCCTATCAAAGGCGTCGAGTCGAAGCGGCAAGCCTTTGAAATCAACGGCTCGACCTTTCGCTGCCACGGCTACATCCCGTCCTTGGATGCTTGGGTCGTGCTGGGTTTCGATCCGCGGGAAGATGCTCGCCTGAGCCGTCCGGGGGCCAAGCTGAGTGTGCGCGCCGAGTGGGCGGTAAAGCGCACCTTATTTCAAGCTTTCTGTCGTAAGCCTTTGATTTGGATTGAAAGCTATGAGTCATCCAAGCGTGTTCTGGCTTCGCTGGCGGGGGATGCCAGCGCCGGTCCCGGCTTCGATTACAAGGTCAAGGGCGAACTGGCCTCGGCGCCGTTGCTGGACTGTTTTGTCGCCGCCGCAGGTTTTATCGAGAACCTTGGCCTGGATGTACCGGATGCCGTGGGGCGGATGTCGTTTGCCCAGGATGACCCTGACCGTTACTTCTTCGAGGCATTGAGCCGCTACTGGCGGGCTTTCGAGGATCACCTGCTGGACCAGTCGCCACCGATCATGACCTACAACCGGATGTTCGCGTTGTTCAGCGAGCAGACGCCGGAAAACTTCAAGCTATTGAGCGACAGCATGCTCAGGCCCCTGTCGCACTTGATGATCGACGAGTTCCAGGACGTTTCGCCGCAAATCGTCTCCTGGTTGCGCGCCAGCCTTCGCGAAGTGCGCAGCCGAGGCCCGGCGATGCACGTGGGGCGCGGCGCCCAGCGTTCTTCGTTGCTGTGCGTCGGTGATGATTGGCAATCGATTTATGGCTGGCGCGGCAGTTCGCCAAGCTTTTTCATGGCGTTCAACAAGCAGTTCCCGTCGCCGGCGACCACGCGGGTGATGCTGACCGATAACTACCGCAGTCATCAGCACATCATCGATGCCGCTGAGCACATCGTGCGAGCGGCCGCCGCGATCCCCGGGAAAAAGGCCAAGGCGAGCGGCCAGCCTCGATCGTTGAGCCCGGTCAACGTGTTGGATCGGGATGACGAAGGCCTGGCTCGGCGGCTTGAAGAACACTATCAAAAGGGCGATTCAATCTTGATGTTGTATCGAAAAAGTAGCGATAAATCATTGATTGAAAAGTATATTTCGCCAACTGTTAATGTGGATTCTAGCTTGCCGTACGAAACACGACGGCTCAGGCAAATGACCTATCACAGCGCCAAGGGGTTACAGGCTGATGCGGTGTTCCTGCTAGGCGATTGCCAGCACCTGACCCGGTCGCCCTACAAGAACCAAGTCTACCGAATGGCCGGGCTGGGCCACGACGGCGATACCGAACCCTACGACACTGCGCAAAAGGACGAGATCCTGCGCCTGGCGTATGTGGGCATCACCCGCGCGGTGCAGCACTGCTACTGGTATGTCGATGCCCCGGATGGCCAGGCGGCGAACGCCCCCAAGGCTTCGGATCGTATCGGCACGGGCAAACCGTTCTTTGCGGACCATCGGCGGGCCCGCAATGGTTGAGGCAGGCCAAGTGGGCGGTGAGGAGCAACTGCAATCGGCTCGGCCCCTGTGGGAGCGGGCTTGCTCGCGAAAGCGGTAGATCAGACAGTAAGAGGGCGGCCAAGCTGACCCCTTCGCGAGCAAGCTCGCTCCCACAGGGGGGTTAGGGGAACGCGATGGCTGTGACGCGACCCGCTCCAACTGGTGGAGCGGGTGAGTTGATCGGTCAGGAAGCAAACCTGCGCAAGCCAACCGGTGGCACGAAGGCTTCCAGCTCGGCTTCCACTGCTTCAATGATGCGCTCCACATCCGGGGCGTTCATCACGGTTGCGCAGGGGATGCCGGCGATGGCGATCATGGTCTCGCCACTGGCACGGTCAAACAATCGGGCGACCATGCTGCCGGGTGCGTCCATGCTGGCTTCAAAGCCCATTGGATGAAAGTGCCAGCGCATCAGCTGGCAGGCGTTGGGGAAGGTAACCTTGCTGAAAGATCCTTTATTCATGTGTTGCCCACCTTCTTCAATCGAGCGCTTCCTTTTGCTCATGTCAGGAAGGAAGAGCCATCTTGGCCCTACCAGTGAGAACTAAAAATAGCACCTGAAAATGAATGTCATGTGGCTTTTTTCAGTCCGTTTAGCGATTGGTTCAATTCTTTTGATCTGCATCAAGGCCTAAACGGTAGATTCTGTTTTGCCATCATGCTTCGGGCAGGCCATCCTGAACCTCGCGCAAGGGCTCTGGCGCGCGGTATTTGAAGGCGATGAGCAGGGCCAGGACGACCAGGGCCAGCGCGACGGCGAAGGTGGTGTGCAGGCCGCTTGCGATCGCCTCGGGGCTGGCATTGCCGATATCAGGCGTCGCCGACGCATGGGCGAATACCGCTCCCAGCACCGATGCCCCCGTGAAAAAGCCCAGGTTACGCGACAGGTTGAGCAGGCCGGCAATCACGCCTCGCCGGTGGGCGGCCACATTGGCCATCACGGCGGTGGTGTTGGCCGTCTGGAAGAAAGCGTAGCCGAGGGTCGTCACCACGATGGCGCCAAGGTAGCCGCCGATGCCGAGCGCCGGTGAAACCAGCGACAGCATCAGGCTGCCAAGGACCATGGTGGCCAATCCCGCCAGGCGCATGGGGCGCACACCAATGCGGTCGGTCAGGCGCCCGGCCGGGACGCCGGCCAGCGCGGCCACGCAGGGACCCACCGCCAGCACCAGGCCGACGAGTGCCGCCGGCAAGCCAAGGGCGATCGACAAGTAGAAGGGGCCGACCAGCAACGTCGCCATCATCACCGTGGCGACCACGGCACTCGTTGCCAACCCGGACACCAACAGGCGGTCCCGGAATGCGGTCAACGGGATCAGCGGCGAGACGGCCCGGGATTGGACCCACACAAACAGCCCGACGCCCAGGGCCGCAATCAGCAACAGCACCACGTTCCGCCCGCCAAAGTCGCCACGCCCGGAGGTCATGGCCAGGGCGTAGGCGCCGAGGGTGGCTGCCAGCACCAACGTGCCGTAGACATCGAAGCGCGCGCCAGTCGCCTGGGGTGGTCGCACCGGCAGCGAGCGCCAGGCCAGTACCAGGGTAAGCACGCCGAGGGGCACATTGATCAGAAATAGGGCCTGCCAGCCAAAGCCGCTGATCAGTGCTCCCCCCAGGCTCGGCCCGAGGGCGGTGCCCACCGCCGACAACGTCGCCAGCAAGCCCATGGCGCTGCCGGTCTTGCCCTGGCTGACGGTGTCACTGGCCAGGGCCAGGGTCAGCGTCATCATGATGGCGGCACCCAGGCCTTGCAGGGCCCGACCGGTGAGCAGCCAGCCGAGCGAAGACGCCGCGCCGCAGCCTGCCGAGGCGGCCGTGAACAGCGCGATGCCGATCAATAACAGTCTGCGCCGCCCCATCAGGTCCCCCAGGCGCCCGACGCTGACAATCAGCGTGGTTATCACCAGTAGGTACGCCAGCACCACCCACTGGACTTGCTGGAAGGATGCCTCGAATGCCTGGGCCAGGGTCGGCAAGCCCACCGTGGCGACACTCGCGCCCAGGGACGCCAGCAGCGTCGAAAGCGCCAAGCTGGCCAAGGCCCCGCGCGAGGCAGAGGGAAGGGGGTGGGTGGTTGTCGGCGGAACATGGGTTTTCATTGGGTCACCTGTGTCTGCGGCCTTGAACGTGGCGCTGTCAGAACGTTACGCCTGGGCATAACATGGCGGAAGACGCAGCGTTTGCACGTTATAGCTGCACCCAACGCCATCTATTTACGCTAGGGCCCCGCCATGTCCGTTCCCGACCTCAATTTGCTCGTCACCCTGGATGTGCTGCTGTCCGAAGGTAGCGTGGCCCGTGCGGCGCGAAGACTGCGGTTGAGCCCGTCGGCGATGAGTCGGGCGCTGGCCCGGTTGCGCGAAACCACGGGGGATCCGCTTCTGGTCAGGGCCGGGCGAGGGCTGGTGCCAACGCCCCGTGCCCTGGCGCTGCGCGAACAGGTCAGCCATCTGGTTCAAGAGGCCCAGGCGGTGCTGCGGCCGGTCGCGACGCCGGACTTGGGCCAGTTGAACAGAACCTTCACCTTGCGCACCCGCGAGGGCTTCGTCGAGAACTTCGCCATCGACCTGATTGCTCGCATCAACGAGCAGGCGCCCGGCGTACGCCTGCGTTTCGTGGAGAAGGCCAACCGCGACAGCACGGCGTTGCGCGAGGGTACCGTGGACCTGGAAACCGCGGTCGTCGACAAGGACACCAGCCCGGAACTGCGGACCCAGGCACTGTTTGGTGATCGCTTGATCGGGGTGGTGCGCGCCGGACACCCGCTGAGCCAGGCCGCCATCACCGCCGAGGGCTATGCGGCGTGTCGGCATATCGGGGTTTCGATGCGTTTTCTCGATCAAGGGCCCATCGACCGGATCCTGGAACCATTGGGCCTGTCGCGGGACATTGTCACCACCGTGCCAGGCTTTTCGTCGGCGTTGGGGCTGGCCCGCTCCAGCGACCTGGTTGCCAGTGTGCCGGCGCGCTACACCGCCAGCCTGCGCATGGGCATGCACAGCTTCGCGCTGCCGTTTCCGGTGCCGGAGTTCACCATTGCCATGCTGTGGCACCCGCGCATGGATGCCGACCCGGTGCATCGCTGGCTTCGGGGCTGCCTGCGAGAAGTGTGCGCGCGCAAACCCATGGCGATTTAGTAGATATTGATTAATAGCACTTCGCTGGCACTTAGTTGGCGTAAGTGCGGCCTTTAGGCAAATGGTTAGTTGTCGCTATTTAATATTTAAATAGAGTTTTGTCCGACAATCGGCATTCGAATTTTTAACTAGTGAGTACGTAACGGACGAAACCTGTTGTTTGTGGGCATGAAGGCTGGGAACAGAAATTGACCTCGAAAAAACTGCTAGACGTTTGATTTCCAATTGTGTCAGGTTTCTTACGTCCCTCATTGGGCGAGTGATAGGACGATCTCGCCAGAGATCGCCTGTCGTCTGAAAAATGTTCCATTTGCAAACAAGGAAGTGTGTTTATGTCGAAAGTCAAAAACAGCGCTATTGATTCCGCCGAACAACTGCTCTGGGCCCCGCAATCACTGGCGGCCGCCAGCAGTGCGTTCAACCAGATCAATAGTTTCAGCCACCAATACGATCGTGGCGGCAACCTGTCCGTCAACGGCAAGCCGTCCTATTCCGTCGACCAGGCGGCCACGCAGTTGCTGCGTGACGGCGCGGCTTACCAGGACCGCGATGGCAGCGGCAAGATCGAGCTGACCTACACGTTCCTGACGTCCGCTTCTTCGAGCACCATGAACAAGCATGGCATCAGCGGCTTCAGCCAGTTCAGCGCCCAGCAGAAAGCCCAGGCAGCCCTGGCGATGCAGTCCTGGGCAGACGTGGCCAACGTCACGTTCACCGAGAAGGCCAGCGGCGGCGACGGCCACATGACCTTCGGCAACTACAGCAGCGGCCAGGATGGCGCGGCGGCATTCGCCTACCTGCCGGGCACCGGTGCCGGCTACGACGGCACCTCGTGGTACCTGATCAACAGCGGCTACACCCAGAACAAGAACCCTGACCTGAACAACTACGGTCGCCAGACCCTGACCCACGAGATCGGTCACACCCTGGGCCTGGCGCACCCCGGTGACTACAACGCCGGCGAAGGCGCACCGACCTACGATGACGCCACCTATGGCCAGGACACCCGTGGCTACAGCGTCATGAGTTACTGGAGTGAGAGCAACACCAGCCAGAACTTCAGCAAGGGCGGCGTCGAAGCCTATTCCTCCGGCCCGCTGATGGATGACATTGCGGCCATCCAAAAACTCTACGGCGCCAACACCAGCATCCGCACGGGCGATACCACCTACGGTTTCAACTCCAACGCCGGCCGGGATTTCCTCAGTGCCACGTCCTCCTCGGACAAAGTCGTGTTCTCGGTCTGGGACGCGGGCGGTCGCGACACCCTGGACTTCTCCGGCTTCACCCAGAACCAGAAGATCAACCTCAACGATGCCTCGTTCTCTGACGTGGGTGGCCTGGTGGGCAACGTGTCCATCGCCAAGGGCGCGATCGTCGAGAACGCCATCGGCGGTTCGGGCAGCGATCTGCTGATCGGCAACGCGGTCGCCAACGAACTCAAGGGCGGTGCTGGCAACGACATCCTCTGGGGGGCGGGGGGAGCCGACAAGCTGTGGGGCGGCTCGGGGTCGGACACTTTCGTGTTCGCGGCCAGCAGCGACTCGCGGCCCGGTGCGGCGGACCAGATCCTCGACTTTGTCAGCGGCCTGGACAAGATCGACCTGACCGGCATCACCAAGGGCGCGGGCCTGCACTTCGTGAACGCGTTCACCGGTGCCGCGGGCGACGCCGTGCTGTCGACATCGGGTGGCAACAGCCTGCTGTCGGTGGACTTCTCCGGGCATGGCGTGGCGGACTTCTTGGTCAGCACCGTCGGCCAGGCGGCGGTCACGGATATCGTGGCGTGATGTCAGCTTGAGTGACGTGGCGAGGGGTAACGCCCCTCGCCACACAATCCAGACCTTTTGAACGCGAGAACACACCATGCCTTGCAGGCTTTCGGCAACCGCCTGGACACTCGCTACGCTGATGCTGCTTTTCGGAGACGCCACCATGGCCCGCAGCCTGTTGTTGATAGAACCCTCGCAGTTGGCCGGTCAATGGCTGGCCGTGCTGTCGGGCCCACAGGATGACGCCCAGAGCCAGGCATTGCAGGACAAACCTTCCAACACCTGCCTGGTGGAACTCAAGGCGGACCAGACCCTGGGCGGGCAAACCGAATGCCTGGGGCATTGGTTGGGAGAGGAACCGGTGCAGTGGTTTACCGAACCCGACGGTCTTTCGTTGATCGGCCAGCACAACACCCGGGTTCATCTGGGGCTGCGCCAGCAAGACCGTTATCAAGTGACGTTGAAGTCCGGTTTGGTAGTTAGGCTTGAACGTAATAAGTCGCAAGTCACGCACTAACCACAGTGGCGCTAAGAATCAGTAAGTTGATTAACGGCCAGGCGGCCTGATACAGCCAACACGCAAGGAAGATGCATGAATAAGGCAAGGAGTGCCGGGGCGGTGCCGCTGTTTAAAGCCCTGGGCGAATATAAAAGTATTTTGATCAGCGTCGGATGTTTTACCGCATTGATCAATGTGCTGATGCTTGCGCCGTCGATCTACATGCTCCAGGTCTATGACCGTGGGCTGTCCTCGCAAAACGAAACGACCTTGTTGATGTTGTCGCTGATGGTCGTCGGCTTCTTTGTGTTCATCGGGTTGCTGGAGATGGTGCGCAGTTTCGTCGTCATCCGCATCGGCAGCCAGTTGGAGCGACGTTTCAACCTCCAGGTATACAAAGCTGCGTTCGAGCGCAACCTGCGCCAGGGCGAGGGCAACGCCGGGCAGTCCCTGGGCGACCTGACCCAACTGCGCCAATTCGTCACCGGGCCGGCGCTGTTCGCGTTCTTCGATGCGCCGTGGTTTCCCGTCTACCTGCTGGTGATCTACCTGTTCAATGTCTGGCTCGGGGTGTTCGCCAGTGTCGGCACAGCGTTGTTGATCGGCCTGGCCTGCCTGAACGAGGTCATGACCCGCAAGCCGCTGGGGCAGGCCAGTGTCTATTCGCAGCAGTCCAGCCAATTGGCGACCAGCCATTTGCACAACGCCGAGACCATCCAGGCCATGGGCATGCTCGACGCGCTGCGCAGCCGCTGGTTCGCCGTGCATTCGCGGTTCCTCGGCCTGCAGAACCGGGCCAGCGACACCGGCGCGGTGATCAGTTCCGTGAGCAAGACCTTGCGCCTGTGCCTGCAATCCCTGGTCTTGGGTTTAGGCGCGCTGCTGGTGATCAAGGGCCAGATGACCGCCGGGATGATGATCGCCGGCTCGATCCTGATGGGGCGGGTGCTGAGCCCCATCGACCAGTTGATCGCCGTGTGGAAGCAGTGGAGCGGCGCCAAGTTGGCCTATCGCCGCCTCGATGCGCTGTTGCAGGCGTTTGCTCCCCGGGACGAAGGCATGGCGCTGCCGGCGCCCAAGGGCCAGGTCAGCTTTGAACAGGTCAGTGCCGGCCCGCCGGGGCAACGCAACGCGACGCTGCAACAGGTCAGTTTCAGCCTGGCGGCGGGGGAAGTGCTCGGCGTATTGGGCGCATCGGGGTCCGGCAAGTCGACCCTGGCCCGGGTGCTGGTGGGCGTCTGGCCAACCCTGGGTGGCACCGTGCGCCTCGATGGGGCCGACATCCATCGTTGGAACCGCGACCAACTGGGTCCCTACATCGGCTATCTGCCCCAGGACATCGAGCTGTTCAGCGGCAGTATTGCCGAGAACATCGCTCGCTTTCGCGAGGCCGACCCGCAGAAGGTCGTTGCCGCGGCGCAACAGGCCGGCGTTCATGAACTGATCCTGCGCATGCCCCAGGGCTACGACACGGTGCTGGGGGAAGACGGCAGCGGTCTTTCGGGCGGGCAGAAGCAACGGGTGGCGCTGGCCCGGGCGATGTATGACCGGCCGAGCCTGGTGGTGCTCGATGAGCCCAATTCCAACCTGGACACGGTGGGCGAAGCGGCATTGGCCAGTGCCATCGCGCAGATGAAAGCCCAGGGCACTAGCGTTGTGCTGGTGACGCATCGTTCCTCGGCATTGGCCCAGGCCGACAAGCTGCTGGTGCTCAACGAAGGCCGCTTGCAGGCCTTCGGCCCCAGCCAGGACGTGCTGCGGGCGTTGTCTGGCCAGGCGGAGTCGGCCCGGGACAAACCCCAGGCCGCCCCCACCGGCCTGAGCATGAGCCGCCACTACCCGACAGTCAACAAGCCGAGCGGCGCATGAGCCAGGATCGCGACATGAACCTCGAACATACCCGGATCTTCGAAAGCCCCGAGCGCGACGCGCGGTTTTTCACCCGCATCGGCTGGGCACTGGCGCTCATTGGCGCCGGCAGTTTCTTCACTTGGGCCAGCCTGGCGCCGTTGGACCAGGGCATCCCGGTCCAGGGCACCGTGGTGGTGTCTGGCAAGCGCAAGGCGGTGCAGTCGATGAGCAGCGGCGTGGTCAGCCGGATCCTGGTGCGCGAAGGCGAGGCGGTGAGGCAGGGCCAACCGCTGTTTCGCCTGGACCAGACCCAGGCCGACGCCGACGTCCAATCGCTGCAAGCCCAGTACCGCATGGCCTGGGCCAGCCTGGCACGCTGGCAGAGCGAGCGCGATAACCTGGCCCGTGTGAGCTTCCCGGCCGAGTTGAGCCACGACCCGGACCCGCGCCTGGCCCTGGTGCTCGAAGGCCAGCGGCAACTGTTCAGCAGCCGCCGCGAAGCCTTCGCCCGCGAGCAGGCGGCATTGCGCGCCAGTATCGACGGCGCCACCGCGCAACTGGCGGGCATGCGCCGGGCCCGCAGTGACCTGACGGCCCAGGCTGAATCACTGCGATTGCAATTGGGCAACCTGCAACCCTTGGCGGACAACGGCTACATCCCGCGTAACCGACTGCTGGACTATCAGCGGCAATTGTCGCAGGTGCAGCAGGAACTGGCGCAGAACAGCGGCGAAAGCGGCCGGGTGGAGCAGGGGATTGTCGAGTCGCGGCTCAAACTGCAGCAGCACGGCGAGGAATACCAGAAAGAAGTCCGTAGCCAACTGGCCGACGCCCAGCTCAAGAGCGAAACCTTGCAGCAGCAGTTGAAGTCCGCCGGGTTCGAGCTGCAACACAGTGAGATCCTCGCCACCGCCGACGGCATCGCCGTCAACCTCGGTGTGCACACCGAAGGCGCGGTGGTGCGCCAAGGCGACACCTTGCTGGAGATCGTGCCCCAAGGCACGCGCCTGGAGGTGGAAGGGCACTTGCCGGTGAACCTGGTCGACAAGGTCGGTACGCACTTGCCGGTGGACATCCTGTTCACCGCCTTCAACCAGAACCGCACGCCGAGGGTGCCGGGGGAAGTCAGCCTGGTGTCCGCCGACCAGATGATCGATGAGAAGACTGGTGCGCCTTACTACGTCCTGCGCAGCAGCGTCAGCGACCGTGCGCTGGAGAAGCTCAATGGCCTGGTGATCAAGCCCGGCATGCCGGCGGAGATGTTCGTGCGCACCGGCGAGCGCTCGCTCCTGAATTACCTGTTCAAACCGCTGCTCGACCGAGCCGGCTCTGCGTTGACCGAAGAATAAGGTGTGCTGTGGTATGAAGCGTTTTTTCCGGTTGGCCCTGTTGGCCATTTGCGCGTGCGACCACGCCTGGGCCATGGGCCCGTTTGAACTCTATGAGCAGGCCCTGCGCAACGACCCGGTCTACCTGGGGGCGATCAAGGAACGCGATGCGGGCCTGGAGAACCGCGCCATTGGTCGCGCCGGGCTGCTGCCGCACCTGGGCTACAGCTACAACAAGGGCCGCAACCAATCGAAAGTCACCTACCTCAATGACCGTGGCGCCAGCCAGCATGATGATCGCAACTACAGCAGCTATGGCTCCAGCCTGACCCTGCAACAACCCTTGCTGGACTACGAGGCTTACGCGGCTTACCGCAAGGGCGTCGCCCAGGCGCTGTTCGCCGACGAGAACTTTCGCGGCAAGAGCCAGGAATTGTTGGTGCGGGTGCTCAGTTATTACACCCAGGCGTTGTTCGCCCAGGACCAGATCGACATTGCCCTGGCGAAGAAAAAGGCCTTCGAGCAGCAGTTCCACCAGAACGAGGAGCTGTTTCGCCAGGGCGAAGGCACGCGTACGGACATCCTTGAAGCCGAATCACGCTACGAACTGGCCACGGCGGAAGAGATCGAGGCTCGCAACGAGCAGGATGCGTCCCTGCGCGAACTGGGGGCGTTGATCGGCGTGCCGGCCCTGGACATCGGCGATCTGGCACCGCTGAACGACACGTTCCAGACCTTCAGCCTGCACCCGGCGAACTTCGACAGTTGGCATGAGCTGGCGGTGAGCAACAACCCGAACCTGGCCTCCCAGCGCCAGGCCGTGGATGTCGCGCGTTTCGAGGTCGAGCGCAACCGCGCCGGGCATCTGCCGAAAGTCAGTGCCTACGCGACCATGCGCCAGAACGAATCGGAAAGCGGCAACACCTACAACCAGCGCTACGACACCAACACCATTGGCGTCGAGATCAGCGTGCCGCTGTACGCCGGCGGCGGGGTCTCGGCGTCCACCCGCCAGGCCAGCCGCAACATGGAGCAGGCCGAATACGAGTTGGACGCCAAGACCCGCGAGACGCTGATCGAATTGCGCCGCCAGTTCAGCGCCTGCGTCTCGGGGGTGAACAAACTGCGTGCCTACCAGAAAGCCCTGGGTTCGGCCGAAGCGCTGGTGGTCTCGACCCGGCAAAGCATCCTCGGCGGCGAGCGGGTCAACCTCGACGCGCTCAATGCCGAGCAACAGCTCTACACCACTCGCCGCGACCTGGCCCAGGCCCGCTACGACTACCTCATGGCCTGGACCAAATTGCATTACTACGCCGGCACGCTGGGGGCGCAGGACCTGGCGAAGGTGGATGAGGCGTTCGTCAGCCACTGACTAGGGATGGCTGTCCGGCCTTTGTGGCGAGGGAGCTTGCTCCCGCTTGAGTGCGAAGCGCTCACAAGCAGGGGCTGTTGCACAACCCAGCGGGAGCAAGCTCCCTCGCCACGGGGACCGGCGTAGGTCAGCACAGGATTTTTGCAGCCACTAAGGAAGGTTCGTTGATGAAGACTGATAACAAAAAACAACCCGCAAGAACCCGTCGCGTGTTTGTGCCCAAAGCCCTCAACCACGCCATGCTCTGTGCACTGGCAAGCCTGGGCACGGCGCAGGCGGCGCCGTATGTCGAGGCGGGCAAGGCAGGCGATCCGGACAGTTGGCGCAGCAGCGAATTCAACGCCGAATGGGGCCTGGGCGCGATCAACGCCCAGAAGGCCTATGCCGCCGGCTACACCGGCAAGGGCGTGAAACTGGGGATCTTCGACCAGCCGGTGTATGCCGCCCACCCGGAGTTCTCCGGCAGCGATAAAGTCGTGACCCTGGTCACCAGCGGCATCCGCGAGTACACCGACCCGTACATTCCGGTGAAGGCCGGTGATCCGTTTCGCTACGACGGTTCGCCCACGGTCGGTTCCGACGGCAAGCTGGGCTCCCACGGCACCCACGTCGGCGGGATCGCCGCCGGCAGCCGCGACGGTGGGCCAATGCACGGCGTGGCGTTCAACGCACAGATCATCAGCGCCGACAACGGCGACCCCGGCCCCGAGGACGGCATCATCCTGGGCAACGACGGCGCGGTGTACAAGGCCGGTTGGGACGCGCTGATCGCCAGCGGCGCACGGATCATCAACAACAGCTGGGGCATCGGCATCACCGACCGCTTCGACCAGGGCGGGCGCGACCCGGCGTTCCCGCACTTCACCGTGCAGGACGCGCAGTTGCAATTCGACCAGATCCGCCCGCTGCTGGGGACCAAGCCGGGCGGCGCCTACGAGGGCGCCATCGCGGCGGCCCGCAGCGGCATCGTGACGATTTTCGCCGCCGGCAACGACTACAACCTCAACAACCCCGACGCCATCGCCGGCCTGGCGTATTTCGTGCCGGACATCGCCCCCAACTGGCTGACCGTCGCGGCGCTGCAAGTCAACCCGGATACCGCCAGCCCCGATCCCTACACCATCAGTACCTTCTCCTCGCGCTGCGGCTACACCGCCAGTTTCTGCGTCTCGGCGCCGGGCACGCGGGTCTACAGTGCGGTGATCGGCGGTACCAGCGCCGATGACCTGACCGTGGGCTACGGCAACAAGAGCGGCACCTCCATGGCCGCCCCCCATGTGGCCGGCAGCGTCGCCGTGTTGATGGAGCGCTTCCCGTACATGACCGGTGCTCAGGTTGCCAGCGTGCTGCGCACCACGGCCACCGACATGGGCGCGCCGGGCGTCGATGCGCTGTACGGCTGGGGCATGATCAACCTGGGCAAGGCCATCGACGGTCCGTCGATGTTGGTGACCGAGGCCGACATTCCCGAAGCGTTCCGGATCGACGGGGCCTACGGCGATGGCCAGTTCGTGGTCGACCTGCCGGGCATTGGCGCGACCATAGACGCCGGCAAGCCCACGGAGCGCGTGTGCAGCGGGATCCAGTGTGGCCTGGACGTCTGGCGCAACAACATCGCCGGCCACGGCGGGCTGACCAAGGAAGGCCTCGGCACCCTGGTGCTGACCGGCGACAACCGCTACAGCGGGCCGACCCTGGTCAATGAAGGCCGACTGGCCGTCAACGGTTCACTGGCCTCGACGGTGACCGTCAATGACGGCGGCGTCCTCGGCGGCAACGGGCGCGTTGCCGGCCTGACCGCCAATCGCGGCGGCAGCGTGGCACCGGGCAACTCCATCGGCACACTGCAGGTGGCAGGAGACGTGACCTTCGAGCCGGGTTCGACCTACGCAGTGGAGGTCTCGCCGACCTCCAGCGATTTGATCGTGGCGGGCGGCAAGGCTTCCATCGACGGCGCTACGGTGTCGCTGTCATTGGAAAACAGCCCGACGCTGCTCACGGCCCGTGAGGTGAAGAGCCTGCTGGGCACGCAGTTCAACATCCTGCAGGCCGCCGGCGGTATCGACGGGCGTTTTGGCCAGGTCTTGCCCAATTACGCGTTTCTCGGCGGCGACCTGGCCTACAGCGCCAGTGGCATTCAACTGGCGGTCGAGCGCAACGCCGTGTCGTTCGCCAGCCTTGGCCTGACGCCCAACCAGCGCTCCGTAGCGACCGCCGCGGAGCAACTGGGCGCCGGCAACGGCCTTTACGAAGCCTTGTTGTTATCGCCCAGTGCCGCCGCGGCGCAGCAAGCCTTCCAGCCACTCTCTGGCGAAATCCACCCGGCCGTCGGCACGTTGCTGATCAACGACAGCCGCCACTTGCGTGAAGCCGTCGGTGATCGCTTGCGCCAGGACGCCTTGTATGACGCGAATACCCCGAGCACTGCCGACAGCAACGTCTGGGTCAAGGTGCTCGGGGCCTGGGGCAAGAGCGATGGCGGCAATGACAATGCCAGCGCCAACAGCTCCATTGGCGGGCTGCTGGTGGGGGCCGATGGGTTGATCGGCGAGCAGACTCGCCTGGGTGTCGTCACCGGCTACAGCGACAGTTCATTGAGCATGGGCGATGGCACGCACTCGTCGGCCAAGGCCGACAGCTATCACCTGGGCGCCTACCTGGGGCATGAAATCGACGCCGTGCGCCTTACCGTCGGCGGTGCCTACAGCTGGCATCGCATCGACGTCAAACGGGACGTGCAATGGGGTGATGTCAGCGGCCGGGAGAAAACCAAGCGCGACGCCCAGACCGCCCAGTTCTTCACCGAAGCCGCCTACCGCCTCGACGTGCAGCCGCTGGCCCTGGAGCCGTTTGCCAACCTGGCCTATGTGCATCTGGACAGCGACAGCTTCCATGAAAAAGGCGACAACGCCGCGCTGCGAGGTAACGACGACCGTCGCGATGCGCTGCTTTCGACCCTGGGTGTGCGAGCGAGCCGCAGCCTGGCGCTCTCGGAGAAACAGCAGCTGGAACTCTCCGGCTCCCTCGGCTGGCAGCACAACTTGAGCAATACCCGTTCGGAACAGGACCTGGCCTTCGCCGGCAGCAGCAACACCTTTGCGGTGCAGAGCGTGTCCATGGACCGCAACGCCGCCGTGATCGGTGCCCGTGCCGGGCTGGCGGTGGCCAAGGATGTGCAGGTCAACCTGGACTACAACGGCCTGCTCGGATCCCGGGACAAAAGCCATGGCATGGGGCTGACGCTGGATTGGCAGTTCTAGCCGCAAAGACACCAGTTTGCGTGGCGAGGGAGCTTGCTCCCGCTTGAGTGCGAAGCGCTCACCCTGAAGGGCCGCTACGCTGCCCGACGGGAGCAAGCTCCCTCGCCACGAAGGTCTTTGGCCATTCGTTTTTCCGCATTCCAACAACAAAAAAGAGGCAGCAGGACATGGGTATCTATGACTACAAGACCTTCGGCACCGAGGCGTCCAAAGCCCTGGTCGGCGATGCGATGGCGATCATGTTGTACTCCTACCACAACCTCGACAACGGGTTCGCCGTCGGCTACCAGCAATACGGCTTCGGCACCGGCCTGCCGGCGACCCTGGTGACCGCGCTGCTCGGTGGCACCGATTCGCAAGGGGTGATTCCCGGCGTGCCATGGAACCCCGATTCGGAAAAACTGGCCCTGGAGGCGTTGCACAAGGCCGGCTGGACGCCCATCAGCGCGTCGCAACTGGGCTACACCGGCAAGGTCGACGGGCGCGGTACGTTCTTCGGCGAAAAGGCCGGCTACACCACCGCCCAGGTAGAGATCCTGGGTAAGTACGACGCCGCCGGGCAGTTGAGCGAGATCGGCGTGTCGTTTCGCGGGACCAGCGGCCCACGGGAGAACCTGATCGGCGACTCCATTGGCGACGTGATCAATGACGTGATGGCCGCGCTGGGGCCCAAGGACTATGCCAAAAACTACGCCGGCGAAGCCTTCGGCACGCTGCTCGGCGACGTCGCCCGGTTTGCCCAGGCCCATGGCCTTGGCGGGGAAAACGTCCTGGTCAGCGGGCATAGCCTCGGCGGGTTGGCGGTCAACAGCCTGGCCGACCTGAGCACCAGCCAGTGGTCCGGGTTCTACAACAACGCCAACTACATCGCCTACGCGTCGCCGACCCAGAGCAGCACCGACAAGGTGCTGAACATCGGTTACGAAAACGACCCGGTGTTCCGGGCGCTGGACGGCTCGACGTTCAACCTGGCGTCGGTGGGCGTGCACGACGTGCAGCAGGCCTCGGCGACCAACAACATCGTCAGCTTCAATGATCACTACGCTTCGACCGCGTGGAACGTGCTGCCGTTTTCCATCCTCAACATCCCCACCTGGATCTCCCACCTGCCCACCGGTTACGCCGATGGCATGGGCCGGATCATCAGCTCGGCGTTCTACGACCTTACGCAAAAAGACTCGACCATCGTCGTCGCCAACCTGTCGGACCCGGCCCGCAGCAACACCTGGGTGCAAGACCTCAACCGCAACGCCGAGGCCCACACCGGCAGCACGTTCATCCTCGGCACCGACAAGGACGACCTGATCCAGGGCGGCCAGGGCAACGACTACCTGGAAGGCCGTGCCGGCAATGACACCTTCCGCGACGGCGGAGGCTACAACGTGATACTGGGCGGGCAGGGCCACAACAGCCTGCATCTGCAGCAGTCGGTGCACGACTTCACCTTTGCCAGCGATGGTGCCGGAACGTTGTACATGCGCGATGCCCACGGCGGGATCAGCATCACCCGCGACATCGGCACGCTGGTGAGCCAGGAACCTGGATCGTTGTGGGGCATGCTCAAGGACGAGGTCAGCCACAGCGTCACCGCCAATGGCCTGTTGGCCGGCGGCAACCTGACGGCGTACGCGTCAGCGGTCAAGAGCACCGCGGGCGATGACAGTCTCGTGGCCCACGCGACGGGCGACTGGCTGTTCGGTCACGCCGACAACGACCGGCTGCTGGGCGGCGCGGGCGACGACACGTTGGTGGGGGGCACCGGGAACGACGTCATGCAATCGGGCGGTGGACGTGACACGTTCATTTTCAACGGTGCATTCGGTCAGGATCGCATCAGCGGTTTCGACGCGGGCGACAAACTGGTGTTCATCGGTGTGCAGGGGGCCGGGGAAGGGTATGACTATCGACAGCACCTGTCCCAGGTCGGCAGCGACACGCTGCTGCAAGTGGGGGACAGCTCGGTGACCCTGGTGGGTGTCGGGGTTGGGCAGGTGGGCGGTGAGGGTATCGTGTTCGCCTGATGACCAGGCATGGACGGTGACTGAGTAACCTGCGACGAGGCGCTTGCTCACACTCAAGCGCGAGCAAGCGCCTTCGCCACGGTGTCAATCTTCCTTGCGGATCGTTGCCACGTCGTCGGCGCGCACGCGGATTTTCTTGCCGGCGATGTCTTCGAACTCGTAGAACCCATCGGAGGTACGGGTATTGGGGGTGTCCTTGGTCAGGTACTGGGTACCGTTCTGCAAGGTCACCACGGTGGGCGACGCGCAACCGGCCAATGTCAGGAAGGCCACGGCGGCCAGGGGCAGGCTCAGAAACCTGATGCTCATATCCAAACCTCTCGATCAAAAGAACCACGGCCCAGCTGATTCGACTGCGCCATCACGTAGCTAACCGCCATTGGTCCTGCTCTCTGTAGGAAAGTTCATCACTTAGCGAAGGATTTCATCTCTAAATATAGGGGACCGTTCATCTTTTGCAGTTGCCTGGGGTGTTAGTAGCTGCTATCTGTATGCATAACCAGTATTCCAGCATCCGTGGCGCTTCTTCCCGTGACAGCCAGTTCCCTCGACGATCCCTTTTATTACCTGAACAACTTTCAGCAAGTGCTGGGCTGGCTGACGCAGCGGTATGCCGACGTGCTCAGCTTCGAAGAGCAGCGCTTCGTCGACGATTTTGCCGCAATGCCCCGGGCGTCCCAAGGCTTGCTGGTGCGGATGGTCATGCGCAAGGGGGTGCGGTTTCGCCACAGCAAGCTCAACTACCCGGAAATCGGTGAGATTGGCCTGGCGGTGCAACCGTTGCTGGCCTTGGGTTGGGTCGAGGACCAGGCCGAGTTGGAGGTTGCCGAGTTGTTCGACGTGCTGCTGAAGGCAGAGATCCTGCAGTGCCTCGGGCACCTGATCGAACAACCCAAGGCGAAGAAGGCTGAATGGCTCCTGGCCGTCGCCGAGCGAGCCGACCCGCCGCAGGCGTTCCACGCCTGGTGTCCGCAGCTTGACGATCGGCTCTACAGCCTGACGATCATGCCGCTGTGTGACCGCTTGCGGCTGATGTTCTTCGGCAACCTCTACCAGGACTGGTCGGAGTTCGTCCTGGCGGACCTGGGCATCTTCACCTATGAAAGCGTCGAATTCAGCACCGAGTCCCGCGGACTGCGCAACCGCCAGGACGTCGACGCCTGTGTGTTCCTCCATGAATGCCAGCAACGCTTCGAAGCCGGCGAGCCGCTGGAAGCGATCGTCGCCCAGGTCAATGCCCTGACCTTGGACAATCCGTGGCTGGAGCGCCGGCGCGGTAAGTTGCTGTACCAGCTCGGCGAGCAGGGCGAACGCATGGGCGATTTTACCTTGGCCTTGTGTATCTACCGTGAATGTACCTACCCCGGCGCACGGTTGCGGATGATCCGGGTGCTGGAGCGCATCGGCGAATATGCCCTGGCCCTGCAACTGGGCGAGTCGGCGGCACAGGCGCCGCAAAGCGCCGCCGAAACCCAGGCCCTGCTCAGGATCGTGCCGCGGCTGCGCCGCAAGCTTGGCGGGCCGCCGGTGCCGCGCGCCCTGGCCCGTGAAGTGCAGCGGCTGGAGTTGCAACTGCCCAGGGTCGATCCGACCCTGTCGGTGGAGTATCACGTCCAGGCTCACCTGCACGATGACGCCGCCCCGGTGCATTACGTCGAGAACAGCCTGATCAACTCGCTGTTCGGCCTGCTGTGCTGGCCGGCGATTTTCGCGCCGCTGCCGGGGGCATTTTTCCACCCGTTCCAGCGTGGGCCGGTGGACCTGCTCAATGAAGACTTCCATGCCCGTCGGGCCGACTTGTTCGCGGCGTGTTTTGCCGAGCTGGACGATGGCCGCTATCGGCACACCATCCTGCGTCGTTTTGCCGAGAAGTGGGGCGTGCAGTCGCCGTTCGTGTTCTGGGGCGCATTGTCCGAGACATTGCTGGAACAGGCCCTCGACTGCTTGCCGGCCGAGCACCTCAAGCACTGGTTCAGCCGGTTGCTGCTGGACATCAAGGCCAACCGCGCCGGCATGCCGGACCTGATCCAGTTCTGGCTGCAGCACAAGACCTACCGCATGATCGAGGTCAAAGGGCCGGGCGATCGGCTGCAAGACAATCAATTGCGCTGGCTGGAGTTCTGCCATGAGCACCGCATGCCCGTCGCAGTGTGCTACGTGCAGTGGCTGCCAGAAGGTGCGGAGCAGGGCGCATGAACCCCGCGCCAAGCTACAGCATTGCGGTGCGGGCCTTGTGTGAGTTCACCGCCAAGGTGGGTGATCTCGACCTGCGCTTCACGCCGTCGCCCACGGCCCTGGAAGGCATCGCCGGCCATCGCACCGTGGCGTCGCGGCGCAGCGAGGTCTATCAGGCCGAGGTTAGCCTGGAAGGGCGCTACCAGACGCTGAACGTCAAAGGCCGCGCCGATGGCTACGATCCGGCGCGCAACTGCCTTGAAGAAGTGAAGACCTATCGCGGCGACCTGGCCAGGCAACCGGCCAACCACCGGCAGTTGCACTGGGCCCAGGCGAAGATCTACGGCTGGTTGATGTGCCAGAGGTTGCAGCTTTCGCGCATCGACGTGGCACTGGTGTACTTCGACGTCGTCAGCGAAAAGGAAACCTGCCTGACGCAAGGGTTCGAGGCCGGCGAGCTTCTGGCGTTCTTCGAAGCGCAATGTGCGCTGTTCCTGGCCTGGGCCGAGCAGGAAATGGCCCATCGGCACGCCCGCAACCTGGGGGCGCAGTCCCTGGCCTTTCCCCATGCCGGCTTTCGGCCCGGGCAACGGCACCTGGCCGAGTCGGTGTTCAAGGCCGTGAGCACCGGGCGTTGCCTGATGGCCCAGGCGCCCACCGGCATCGGCAAGACCGTCGGCACGCTGTTCCCGATGCTCAAGGCCCTGGCGCCGCAGCAGTTGGACAAGGTGTTCTTCCTCACGGCGAAAACCCCCGGGCGCAGGCTGGCGCTGGACGCTGCCCAGGTCATCACCCGAAGTGCCCCGTCAATGCCGCTGCGGGTGCTGGAGATGGTTGCCCGGGACAAGGCCTGCGAGCATCCGGACAAAGCCTGTCATGGTGAATCCTGCCCGTTGGCCCAGGGCTTCTACGACCGTCTGCCGGCGGCGCGGGTGGCCGCGAGCCAGGTGAGCCTGCTTGATCAGGCGGCGTTGCGCGAAGTCGCGCTGGCCCACGGGATCTGCCCGTACTACCTCAGCCAGGAGATGGCCCGCTGGGCCGACGTGGTGGTGGCCGACTACAACTACTATTTCGACTTCAGTGCCTTGCTTTTCGGCTTGGCCCAGGCCAATGGCTGGACGGTCGCGACCTTGGTGGACGAAGCCCACAACCTGGTCGAGCGCGGCCGGCAGATGTACAGCGCGATCCTGGATCAAGCGACCTTGGCCACGGTGCGCAAAACCGCGCCCGAGGCCCTGAAGAAGCCGCTGGAACGGGTCAATCGCCAGTGGAACGCCTTGCATGCACCACAAGTGGCGGCGTACCAGGCGTATGAACGACTGCCGGAGAAATTCCTGCAAGCCCTGGCCACCTGCACCACGGCCATTGGCGATTACCTCAACGAGCACCCCCAAGGGCTGGACGGTGACTTGCAGGCGTTCTATTTCGATGCCCTGCAGTTTGGCCGGGTGGCCGAGTCGTTCGACGAGCAGTTTCTGTTCGACATCCATAAGCGCGAGTTCGGCCGCCAGCGCAGCGGCTCGACCCTGTGCCTGCGCAACGTGGTGCCGGCCGGGTTCCTGCGGCCAAGGCTCACCGCGGCCCGCAGCAGCGTGCTGTTTTCCGCGACCTTGAGTCCGCGGCACTATTACGCCGACCTGTTGGGCACACCGGCCGAGACGGTGTGGATCGACGTTGAATCACCGTTCCAGGCCGATCAGTTGGACGTTCAGGTCGTCAGCCGGATTTCCACGCGCTTCGCCCACCGCCAGGCGTCTCTGGAGCCGATTGTCGCGTTGATGGCTCGCCAATTCAGCGCGCGTCCGGGCAATTACCTGGCGTTTTTCAGCAGTTTCGATTACCTCCAGCAAGTCGCCGGGCTGTTTGCCGAGCGGCACCCGGAGATCGTCACGTGGGCACAATCGCGCGGCATGGGTGAAGCCCCGCGGCAGGCCTTCCTCGACCGGTTCATGGAGCACAGCCAGGGCATCGGTTTCGCGGTGCTTGGCGGGGCGTTCGGCGAGGGCATCGACTTGCCCGGCTCGCGCCTGATCGGTGCATTCATCGCCACCCTGGGGCTGGCGCAGCTCAACCCGGTCAATGAGCAGATCAAGCAGCGCATGGCGGCGATCTTCGGCGATGGCTATGACTACACTTACCTGTACCCTGGCCTGCAAAAAGTCGTGCAGGCCGCCGGGCGCGTCATCCGCACCCAGCAGGACCGCGGCGTGGTGATGCTCATCGACGACCGGTTCGGCGAGGCGCGCGTGCAGCAGTTGCTGCCACGTTGGTGGTCGGTGAACCCGGAGCAATCCGGCACCCGGCGGATAGGTGCAGGAAACTGAAGCCTGCCGGCCAGCGGGAATCCTGTGTGGGAGGCAATAGTTTTTCATGGCGCGCGACTTGCCCCATACTTCGAAAAAATCCACACGGATGCCTCGGCCCACATGCTTGAGAATACCCCCCAGTCGCCGCGCATAAACCAGGAGCAGCGCTTTCGCCTGCTCATCGACGCCGTGGTCGACTACGCGATCTACATGACCGACCCCTCGGGCATCATCACCAGCTGGAACTCCGGTGCCCGGCGTTTCAAGGGGTATGAGGAAGCGGAGATCCTGGGTGAGCATTTTTCGCGTTTCTACACGGATCAGGATCGCGCCGCCGGCCTGCCGCAGCGGGCGCTGGAGACGGCCGTGCGCGAGGGGCGTTTCGAGGGTGAGGGCTGGCGAGTGCGTAAGGACGGCACGCTGTTCTGGTCCCATGTGGTCATCGACCCGATCATCGACAGCCAGAGCGGTGAACTGCTCGGGTTCGCCAAGATCACCCGCGACCTCACCGATCGCAAGATGGCCGAGGAAACCCTCAAGCAGAGCGAGCAGCAGTTCCGCCTGCTGGTGCAAAGCGTCACCGACTACGCCATCTACATGCTCGGTCCTGATGGCCAGGTCACCAACTGGAACCAGGGCGCGCAACGCATCAAGGGCTATCTGCCGGCCGAAGCCATCGGCCAGCATTTTTCGATGTTCTATACCCCCGAGGACCGCGCCGCCGGTGAACCGCAGCGGGCGCTGAGCATCGCCGCCAGCGAGGGGCGTTTCGAAAAGAAGGGCTGGCGCGTGCGCAAGGACGGTACGCGTTTCCTTGCCCACGTGGTCATCGATGCGATCCGCAGCGACACCGGGACCCTGCTGGGGTTTGCCAAGATCACCCGCGACATCACCGATGCCACCCAGGCGCAGCAGGCCCTCGAACAGGCCCGCGAGGCGCTGTTCCAGTCGCAGAAACTGCAAGCCATCGGCCAGCTTACCGGCGGCATCGCCCACGACTTCAACAACCTGCTGACGGTCATCCTCGGCAACCTGGAAATCGTGCGCAAGCGCATGCCGGACGATCCGAAACTGGCCCAACTGCTCGACAACGCGACCCAGGGCGCGTTGCGCGGCGTATCGCTGACCCAGCGGATGCTGGCGTTCGCCCGGCGGCAGAAGCTGAGTGCCGAGTCGGTCGAGTTGCCGGTGCTGGTGCAGGGCATCAGCGGCTTGCTGCAAAGCTCCATGGGCCCTTCGATCCACATCCAGACTCGCTTCACCGAGGCGCTGTCGCCGGTGCTGGCCGATGTCAACCAGTTGGAGTTGGCGATCCTCAATCTGGCGACCAATGCCCGGGACGCGATGCCCCATGGCGGTAGCATCCTGATCGCCGCCGACGAGCGCCTGGCCACCGAGGCCGGGGCGCAGGCGTCGTTGAAGCCGGGGCGCTACGTCTGCCTGTCGATTACCGATGAAGGCGAGGGCATGGATGAGGCCACGCTGGCCTCGGCCGTGGAGCCATTCTTCACCACCAAAGGGGTCGGCAAGGGCACGGGCCTGGGATTGTCCATGGTGCACGGCCTGGCCGAGCAGTTGGGTGGCCGCCTGATCCTCGAAAGCCAGAAGGGCGTGGGCACCAGCGCGCAGTTGTGGTTGCCACTGGCCGATAGCGCAGCGTCGGAGAAGGCCGTGGTCGAGGCGCAGGCAGCGCCTACCCCTCCTGAGTTGCTGGTGCTGGTGGTCGATGACGACAGCCTGGTGCTGACCAGTACCCGCCTGTTGATCGAAGACCTCGGGCACCGGGTCTTGTGCGCGCATTCAGGGTCGCAGGCGCTGGAACTGCATGAGCGCAACCCGGACATCGACCTGGTGATCACCGACATGGCCATGCCGCAGATGGACGGCGCCCAACTGGCGAAGTTACTGCGCGACCGGCAGCCGGACCTGCCCATCATCCTCGCCACCGGCTACGCCGAACGCCTGGAAGGCTTCGCCAGCCAATTGCCGCGCCTGACCAAGCCGTTCAAGCAGATCGACCTGGTGCAGGTCATCGGGCAGGCAATGAATTAGGCGGAGGCTTGGCCAGGCCCTTTTGGCAAGCGTGCACTGCCTCTGGTCCATTGCCTTGAACTTGCCCGGCGGCGCGGGTTTCCAACGAACCTCATTTGCCACCAGCGACCCTTCACGCAATGCCCAGAATATTGACCGGCCAGACGCCGGAAGAAGAATTGAGCGAACACAATGCCAAGCTGTTCGGCTCGCCCAAGGAACGACTGGATTTCTATCGGCGTGAAATCCAGTACGAAACCAGCATCCTCGCCAATCGGACCGATGCCTACCTGGCCGCCCAATCCTTCCTGGTGATTGCCTTTGCCTCGTGCATGGCCAACCTGAACCCGGAGTGGGGCAAGTTGTTCACCCTGATCGTGCCGCCGTTCCTGGCGCTGCTGGGGTTCCTGAGTTCACTCAATGCCTGGCCGGGGATTCGAGCGGCCTACGAGATCATCGACCACTGGCACTTCAAGCAGAGCGAACTGCTGCGCGCCGAGCCGGTCATGGGTTTGGTCTACGACGAGTCGCCGTTGTTCAGCGAGCGGGAATCGACCCACAAGGGGTATCGCAAGTCGCTGCTGTTTTCTGTGCGCACACCGTGGATCTTCGCCACGTTCTGGGTGCTGCTGGGGGTGTATGCGGTGCTGATCCAGGTGACGGATCCGATCGGCTGAGGGTCAGCCGGTTTTCTGCCGTTCGTACCACGCCAGGGTGGGCTGGGTACTGACCCCATGAACCAGGATGCTCAAGGCCACCACCGACAACGTGAGGTTGATGCACAGCTGCGCCGCTTGTGGCGCCAGGTCATGGTTCAAGGCGAAGAACAGGTAGAACAGGCTACCGATGCCGCGAATGCCGAACCAGCCGATCAACAGCCGTTGCGGTGCGTCCAGCAAGCGGCCCCAAGGCATGAGTAACACGCTCAACGGGCGAATGACGGCGAAGAGCAGGGCGCCGATGGCCAGGGCGCGCCAGTCCCAATGGGTGGCGAGCACCACCCCGAGCAGCGTCACCAGGAACACCTCCATCGCCCGCTCCACCAGGCTGCCGAAAGCCAGCATGTCACTCATCATCACCCCGGCAGCCACCTGGCCGTCGCCCAGGGACTGGGTATCGCCGAGCACCGCCTCGCGCGGATCGACGGCCTCATGGCCCACCACCGGTTGCACCAGGTGCTCCGCTGGCGGGGCATCTTCTTCATCGGTGGATTGCACCTCGGCCTGGCGCAGCCCGAGACCGGCGGCAAACACCGAGAGAAAGCCATAGGCATGCACGGACTCGGCGGCGACATAGGCCAGGGCAATCAGCGCCAAGGCCAGGTAATCGTTGGGTGACAGCGTGCTGTCGGCGTTCTTGATGCGCATCGACAGGGTCAGCTTGCCGATCCCGCGTCCCATCCAATAGCCGATCAGCAGGCCCGCCGGCACCGCCCACAGGACATTGCGCAAGGCCCACTCGCCGACAAAGCCGCCGTCTTCACGCAGCATCAACAGCCCAAGGATCACGAAAGGGAAGGCCGAGCCGTCGTTCAGGCCGGCTTCACCGGAGAGGCCGAAACGCACTCGGTCGTCATCCCGCGCATCGTTGACCTGCACCAGGGCCGCCAGCACCGGGTCAGTGGGCGCCAGCATCGCGCCGATCAACATCGACACACCCCAGCCAAGGCCGAACAGGTAGTGCAGGGCCAGGCACAGGCCCGCAATGGAAAGGATCATCACCGGGCCCGCCAACCCATAGGCAACGCGCCAGGTCCGGTTCTTGAGGGGCAGGCGCAGCTTGAGGCCGCTGACGAACAGCGAGAACACCACCGCGATCTCCGTGAGGTGCTCCATCCAGACGGACGAGTCGGTGATGTCCAGCTTCAGCAAACCCAACCCCGCCGGCCCGATGGCAACGCCCAGCACCAGGCACATGGCTGACGTGGTGACCGGCATCCAGCGCAGGTAGGACGACGTGAGGGCCAAGGTCAACAACACGGCACCGAGCACCGCTACCCACACTGTGAAGATCATGGTTGCTCCTTGGGTGTCGGACAGGTCAGCCGCGATGTTCATTCAAGCTGACAGAAATTGTGGCGAGGGGATTTATCCCCGTTGGGTTGCGAAGCGACCCTAAGATCTTGCAGCTCTGTATGCCCGGATGCCTTGGGGCCGCTTCGCAGCCCAGCGGGGATAAATCCCCTCGCCACAGGTTCCGTTATTCTTTCGAGGCCTGGAGCGAAGCGAGGGTTCCCACCAAAACGACACCGCCCCGTTTATCCGGCGGCCTGTTCATCGGAGGGAATTTTTCGTCGCACGCGGGGCTCTGCACCTTAAGAGACGTGCTGAATCAGCGTCCTGCCGTGAACCAATGAGGCCCTTATGACTGCGCTGACACCCCTCCAATCCCGGCCAGCCACCCTCCATCCCGTCAGGGATGCCGGGCAGGTGCGCCAATGCTATGAACGGCTGCTCCAGGGCCCCGACGATGCGGACAAACACGCCGTCGCACAGGCCTTCATCCAGTCGTGCCTCGAACAGGCCCGGGCCTTGCCCCAGGAAACCCCCGACGAGCCGCAGGCCCTGCAAGCCTGGGTCGAAGCCCACAGTGCCGGTGTAGCCCGGCAATACGCCGATTACCTGGAGCGGCGCAAAAGCGGCGGCCCGCGGGAGTACTTCAGCGGCAAGGCCCACGCGCTGTATTTCCTGCAAGCCGTGGCGCCGACCAAGTTGGTGGACGGTGCCTGGCTGTACGGCGTATTGAAACATTGGCAAGACCACCGGTTCGACGGCCTGCTGTGCACGTACCTGGAGGAGCTGGGCGACGGCCATCCGGCGCAGAACCATGTGGTGATCTACCGCAAGCTGCTCGCCGAACACGGCTTGGTCGATGCCCCGGACATCGACGATGAGCGCTACCTGCAAGGGGCTGTGCAACTGGCGCTGGGCTACGCCAGCGATGAGTACCTGCCGGAAGTGATTGGCTACAACCTGGGCTACGAGCAGTTGCCCCTGCACCTGTTGATCAGCGCCTACGAGCTGAGCGAACTGGACATCGACCCGTACTATTTCACCCTCCACGTGACCATCGACAACGCCAGCACCGGCCATGCCCAGAAGGCCGTGCAGGCATTGATGCAATTGATGCCGATGGCGGCGGATCGCGAGGCGTTCTGGCAGCGGGTGACCCTGGGGTATCGGCTCAATGACCTGGGCCAAGGCAGCCGGGCGATCATCGAATCGTTCGACCTCGACCGTGAAGTGCTGGACATGCTCGAACGCAAGCGCCCGTTCGGCCAGCACATGCATTCCGATTACTGCAAGTTCGAAGGCAAGACCGTCAACCAGTGGCTGGCGGCCCCCGGCCAATTGGAAGGCTTCCTTGAGGCGATGCAGAACAAGGGCTGGATCAAGCGCCACCAGGATCCGCAGGACAGCCGCTTCTGGATGCTGATCGAAGGCGCCGGGGCGGCGATGTTCGGTGTGTTCAGCCCCTATGAGAAGCAATTGCTGCACGACTGGATCGCCGGTGACTGGTTGCACAAGAGCGAGCGCAACCGTCCGCGCCGCAGCTTCGGCACCACCAGCGAACCGCAGACGCCAGTCGACGACCCCGATGTGCAAAGCCTGCAACAGACGCTGCGCAGCCAGTCCGCCGATGAGCAGATGCGGACCTTGATGCCCTGGCTCTCGGCACGCTGTCACAGCCATCCGGCCGGGCTGCTGGCCACGCGTCGTTTCATCGAACTCAAGTCCGCCATTCGCTAGGGAGCCCTGCATGAATCAGGAAGATCGCCTGTCCACCTCCGACCTGGCGCTGTTGCAACTGGGGCGGCGCCTGCAAGCCGACGGTTACCGCTTCATCACCCCGACGCCGTTGACCCATGAACGGGTCAACCAACGGCCCGGCAACGAGCACTCCAAGACCCTTCGGGATGTGTTCGGCTGGTCGCGGCCGTTTGCTCCCGGGCTGATCTCGGCCGATGAGCAGCGCCAATTGCAAGAAGCCGAGGTGCTGGAGGAGCGCGATGGTTTGCTGCGCAGCCGAGTGCGCTGGTCGAGCCTGGACGGCTTGTTGTTCGCCCATTCGCAATTTCCCACGCAAGCCAGCGACGCGGTGTTCTTCGGGCCGGACAGCTACCGGTTCGCCCAACTGATCCATGCCCACCTGCAACAGAGTTTCACGGCGGTGCATCGGGCCGTGGACATCGGCTGTGGCGCCGGTGTCGGCGCCATCGTGATCGCCCGGGCCCGGCGCGAGGCCCAGGTGTTGGCGCTGGACATCAACCCCCTGGCCTTGCGCCTGACAGCGGTGAATGCCGCCCTGGGCGAGGTGGCCAATGTCGAGATTGCCCGCAGCGACGTCCTCCAGGATGTCGAGGGCGATTTTGACCTGATCGTCGCCAATCCACCGTATATGGCTGACCCGTCGGAACGCGCCTATCGCCATGGCGGCGGTGTGCTGGGCGCCGGGCTGTCGCTGCGCATCGTCGAGCAGGCCTTGCCCCGGCTGACCCCCGGCGGCTCGCTGGTGCTCTACACCGGCGTGGCGATGGTCGATGGCCGTGACCCGTTCCTGGAAGCGCTGGAGCCTTGGCGCGACTCGGCGGAATTTGGCTGGACCTACAAGGAACTGGACCCGGACGTGTTTGGCGAGGAACTGCTGACGCCGGGTTACCAGGAGGTGGAAAGGATCGCCGTGGTGGCGTTGGTCGTGACCCGCATTGGCGCGGGTATCGGAGGGATTATCGATGAACAGGCGTCTGAAGTTCGGCATTGAAGAGGAGTACTTCGTCACCGACCTGCAAACCCGGTGCATGCCCACCCAGCCGCCTGCCGAGGCAGTGGCGGCATGCCGGGCCGAGCTGGGCGAGCATTTCGCCCATGAGATGTTCCTCAGTCAGGTCGAGATGGCGTCGCCCATCTTCCTCAGCCTGGACGCGGCCGCCGACTACCTGACCCAGGTGCGCAGCGGCCTGACCCAGCGCCTGGCGCCGTTCGGCCTGGGCCTGCTCAGCGCCGGCTCCCATCCGATGGTCACTCAGGGCTTGCAGCCCACGGATGAGCTGCATTTCCAGCAACTGTTCGATGATTACCAACGGGTGGCACGGCGCAGCGTGCTGTCGGGCCTGCATGTGCATGTCGAGGTGCCGGTGGACCGTGACCGGGTGCGGGTGATGAACGAGATCCTGCCGTGGTTGCCGATGTTTCTCGCGTTGAGCGCTTCCTCACCGTTCTGGAACGGCGCCTACACAGGCTTCAGCAGTTACCGCCAGGTGGCCTGCGATGAATGGCCACGCATGGGCGTGCCGGAATATTTCCAGGACGAATTGGCGTTTGCCGGGTACGTCAACCTGCTCATGCGCACCGGCTCGATTCATCAGCCCAGCGATTGCTGGTGGATCCTGCGACCGTCATCGCGCTACCCCACGCTGGAGTTGCGCATCTGCGATGCCTGCCCGCGGGTCGAGGACGTGTTGTGCCTGGTCTCGTTGTTCCGGGTGATGGTGGCCCACGCCATCGACCAGCCCCAGCCGGGCGCCGGGTACAGCCTGACGTCACACTGGACCCTCAAGGAAAACCGCTGGAGGGCCAAGCGTCACGGCATCCTCGCCGAGTTCATTGCCGAAGGGCAGGAGCAGCCCATGCTCATTGGCGAATGGCTGACCGTGGCCGAGCAGACCTTCGGTGAAACCGCCGCCGAGCTGGGCTGCCAGGAGGTATTCAAGCAGGCACGGCGCATCGTCCAGGAAGGCACCAGCGCCGACCGTCAGATCGTGCTCTACGAACAAGGCCTGTTGCTGGGCGACTCCGTGGAGCAGGCCTTGAGCCGGGTGGTCGATCAATTGGTGTCGGAGAGCGCCGGGCTGCCGGTGGCCGACCCGACGCTGCAACACGTCGCAGGTGGACCATGAGCGCCAAGACCCTTGACGACTACAACCGCATGCGAGATTTCGGCGCCACCTCGGAACCGGCGGCGAAGCGGCGTCCGCGCAAGTCAGCGAAAACCACCCACGCCTTGCAGTTCTGCATTCAGAAGCACGACGCCTCGCGACTGCATTACGACTTCCGCCTGGAACTGGATGGCGCGCTCAAGAGCTGGGCCGTGCCCAAGGGGCCGTCGCTGGACCCCAAGTCCAAGCGCCTGGCGGTTCACGTCGAAGACCACCCGCTGGACTACGCGACTTTCGAAGGCAACATTCCCGAAGGACATTACGGCGCGGGGGATGTCATCGTCTGGGACCGGGGCGTATGGATTCCCCAGGGCGATCCCCATGAAGCGTATGAGAAGGGCCGGCTCAAGTTCGAACTGCAAGGCGAAAAGCTCGCCGGCCTGTGGAACCTGGTGCGCACCCACATGCCCGGCAAGCAGGAGCAGTGGTTCCTGATCAAGCACCAGGACGACGCCGCGCGCCCCGAAACTGAATACGACGTGGTCCAGGCCGAACCGGACAGCGTGCTCAGCGAGCGCACCCTGGTGCCCAGGCGGCGGGGCAAGGCCGCCGCGGCGAAAGCGGTCAAACAACCGGAAAAAGCCGCCAAGATCAAGCCGACGAAAAAAGGCGCCAGAACCACCCTTGACGGTGCAGTGGCCGGGCCTCTGCCGGAAACCCTCAAGCCGGAACTGGCGACGCTGGTCGAAAGCGCCCCCGACGGCGAGTGGCTCTACGAAATCAAGTTCGACGGTTATCGGATCATGGCGCGGATCGACCACGGTGAAGTGCGCCTGATCACTCGCAACGGCCATGACTGGACCCACAAATTGCCCAGGCAGGCCGAGGCCCTGGCGGCGCTGGGGCTGGAGTCGGCCTGGCTCGACGGCGAGATGGTGGTCGCCAATGAGCACGGTGTGCCGGATTTCCAGGCCCTGCAGAATGCCTTCGACGCAGGCAGCAGCGGCCAGATCGCCTACTACCTGTTCGACCTGCCTTATCTCAACGGCATGGATTTGCGCAACGTCCCGGTGCAAGACCGCCGCATGGCGCTGCAAGCCGTGCTACAGGCCAATGACAGCCCCTTGCTGCGTTTTTCCGATGCGTTTGAGCAAACCCCTGAAGCGCTGCTCAACAGCGCCTGTCAGATGCAGATGGAAGGGCTGATCGGTAAGCGCATCGGCAGCGTCTATACCTCCCGTCGCAGCAGTGACTGGATCAAGCTCAAATGCAAGAATCGCCAGGAGTTCGTGGTGATCGGTTTCAGCGAGCCGAAGGGCGCCCGCAGTGCCTTCGGCGCTTTGCTGTTGGGGCTGCACGACGCCGACAGCGGCCAGTTGCGCTACGCCGGCAAGGTTGGCACCGGGTTCAACGAAGCGACCCTCAAGAGCATCCACCAGCAACTGCTGCCCCTGGAGCGTAAGAAGCCCGCTGTCATCAACCCGCCGACCGGTTACGAAGCCAAGGGCGTGCATTGGTTGGAGCCGACCTTGCTGGCGGAAGTCGCGTTCGCCGAGATGACGAAGGAAGGCTCGGTACGCCACGCGGTGTTCCATGGCTTGCGCGACGATAAACCGGCCAAGGCCATCACCCAGGAGCTAGCGAAACCCGTGAACAAGACCTCCGCCCAAAAAACTACCGCCAAGCGCCCATCCAAGGGCGACGCGAAGCCTGCCGCAGCCAAACCCAAGGCAAAAGCCAAGGACAAGGCCGGCGACACGTCGGCCTTGGACGGCAAGGTACGGATCACCCACCCCGATCGCGTCATCGATGCGACCACCGGCACCACCAAGCGGCAGTTGGCCGAGTATTACGCCAGTGTCGCCGAGTTCATATTGCCCGAACTGGCCGAGCGCCCGGTCGCATTGGTGCGCGCACCGGACGGCATTGCCGGCGAGCTGTTCTTCCAGAAGAACGCCGAGCGCCTGGCGATTCCCGGCATCACCACCCTGGACAAGGACGTCACCGGGCAGCCGGTGATGATCATCAACAATGCGCAAGCGCTGATCGGCGCGGTGCAGATGAGCACCGTGGAACTGCACACCTGGAACGCGACGACGGTGGACCTGGACAAGCCCGACCGCTTTGTCCTCGACCTCGACCCGGACCCGGCGCTGCCATGGAAGCGCATGGTGGAAGCGACGCAACTGACCCTGTCGGTGCTCGATGAGCTGGGTCTCAAAGTGTTTCTCAAGACCAGTGGTGGCAAGGGCATTCACATTGTCGTCCCGCTGACTCGAAAAGCCGGATGGGACGAGGTCAAGGATTTCAGCCACGCCATTGTCAGCCACATCGCCAAGCTGCTGCCAGACAGGTTCTCGGCCGTCTCGGGTCCGAAGAACCGGGTCGGGCGGATCTTCATCGATTACCTGCGCAACGGCCTCGGCGCCACGACGATCTGCGCCTACGCCGTGCGTACCCGCGAAGGGCTGCCGGTGTCGGTGCCGATCTACCGCGACGAGGTGGCGCAACTCAAAGGGGCGAACCTGTGGAACGTGCACAATGTCCATGAGCGACTGGCGGAGGTCGGGCATGAGCCCTGGGCCGACCTGAAGAAAACCCGCCAGAGCATCACGGCGGACATGCGCCGACGGATAGGCATGAAGAAAACGGCCAAGTAGAGGCCAGGCTTCCTGCGGGGAGGGCTTATGTGGCGAGGGAGCTTGCTCCCTCGCCACATAAGCCAGATAAGCCCCTCTGTGATCAACCCACCGGCACCCGCAGGTACTCCGGCTGCAACACGTTGAACCAGAGCAGAATCATTTCCACCAGGATGGTCACCAGCACCAGCAAGCCGACGCCCCACACACAGGCCGAGTAGAGCAGCCCTTGTTCCTTCCTGAGGTTCATGAACCGCGGCAGGCCGACGAAGAGTAGGAACGTCGAGTAGGCCGACGCGGCCAGCAACACGGCCACCGCCAGCCAACGGCTCGGATAAAGCCCGGAAATGCCGGCGAGGAAATACGGCGTGGCGGTGTAGGCGGCAAAACCAATGCACTGGTTGAGAGACGGGCGCGCCTCAAAGGTACGGGACATCCAGCGAATGAACACCCCCATCAGCGCCACGCCGGCGACGATGGTTAGGTACAGCAATACGCACAGTTGCAGGGCGCTGGCCTGGGTCAGCCGTACGGTTTCGTTTTCCGCCAGGCTCCAGCCGGTCCAGGTGATACCGATGAACAGGCAGGCTGCCGGAATCAAGGCCAGCAACAGCAAGTGCGCCAGGTAATGACGCGGGTGAGCTTGCTCTTCTTGGCGAATGTCCTTCCAGGCGAACTCAGGGTGGGTGAACAGTTTGACGAAAAGTGCAGACATGACGACCTCCTGATCGTGACAGCCTCAGCGTGAGGCCCTGGAATTTTGAGGTGCACCGCGTGCCTGAGGTTTCATTTATTTGGCCCGCGCAGGCGACCTCCGATCAGACGGAATGAATTGGTGGCCATGGGGTCAACCCATCAGCCCCCTTGGAGGATCGTGTGCCATGACAGTTGCCCGGGAGATGGTTGATTACTTGCGTGAGCACGACTTGCGCCTGACCACGGCCGAGTCCTGCACCGCTGGCCTGATCGTCACGATATTGGCTGAGATACCGGGCAGTGGGTCGCTGATCGAGAGCGGCTATGTGGTGTATTCCCCCGAGGCGAAGCAGCGACTGCTGGGCGTCAGCCCGCGGACCATCGACACCTTCAATCTCACCAGTTGTGAAGTGGCCGAGGAAATGGCCCTCGGCGCGCTGCACGATGCCGACGCCAACGTGGCCGTGGCCACCACCGGCATCCTTGGGCCGGACGACATGGACGGCATTCCGGCCGGCACCGTCTGTTTCGCCTGGGCCTTCGAAGTGCACGGCAGGCGCGCATTGTTCAGCCGCCGGGAACGCTTCTTCGGCAGTCGCAACCAGGTGCAGTTGTGTGCCGCCGAGCACGCGCTGCTACAGCTGCGGCACTTCCATCAGCGCGCCCTGGTGGGTGAATCGAGATAGGTGGACGCCATGCCCCGGCACAGCGAGCCAGAGGATTTTCACAGCCGCACGTTTCCGGTGCGCGAAGACATGGCCTATCAACTCAAAGTCTGGCGGTTCGAGCGGGTCGGTTGGTATGGACTGGTGCTGCTGGTGATCCTGACGTTGCTCGGCCTGTTTTCCCGTGGGCCGTTGAGCTCTCGCGAGGTGCGAAGCGACGATGGCGGGCTCACCGTCGAGTATGAAAGGTTCCACCGTAACGGTTCCACCAACCCGCTGACTGCTCACCTCAAGGGCGCGCCCAACGCAGTGCTCGAAGTGGAGTTGGGTGGCGATTGGCTAGAAGGCTTTGACGTCGAGGCCTTGCAGCCCCAACCCTTGCGTTCGGCGGCCGCGGGTAAAGGTATGAAGTTCTGGGTGC
Organism: Pseudomonas chlororaphis; assembly: GCA_001023535.1. NCBI lineage: Bacteria > Pseudomonadati > Pseudomonadota > Gammaproteobacteria > Pseudomonadales > Pseudomonadaceae > Pseudomonas > Pseudomonas chlororaphis. The sequence goes on along the minus strand of CP011020.1, from coordinate 5,006,708 downwards.
AGGCCGACGCCCAGGGCCAGGCTACCCTTTATCTGTCCGTCCTCAGCGATGGCCTGGGAACCTACCACAGCCGCATCGCCATCCCCGGTGGCCGCTCAGTCAGTTTCGAACAGTTCGTTTTCCCTTAGGTGACCTATGGATTCCGTGTTGCGCGCCGCCGCGATCTATGTGGCATTGCTGGTCCTGTTCAAGATTGCCGGCCGCCGCTCGCTGGCGGAAATCACCACCTTCGATTTCGTGCTGCTGATGATCATTGGCGAGGCGACGCAGCAAGCGCTGTTGGGCGACGATTTCTCGCTGACCAACTCGCTGATGGTGATCGTCACGTTGATTGCCATCGATGTCGGCTTGTCGCTGCTCAAGCTGCGCTCCAAGTGGGTATCGCAATTGATCGACGGCGGGCCGACCATAATTGTCGAGGACGGTCGGATACTGCATGGTCGCCTGCGCCATGCACGGTTGGTGGAGGAAGACATCATGGAGGCGGCGCGCGCGAGCCAGGGCATCGAGACCCTGGAGCAGATCAAGTTTGCGATTATCGAGCGCAACGGGAAGATCTCGGTGATTGCCAGGGAGTCAGCCTGAGCGCGACCCCTAGCCTGGCGAGCGAGCTGTGTGGCGAGGGAGTCCCCCTCGCCACGGGTTACCGATCAGAGCATCGGCTTGCCGCCCGTAATGCCATAGCGCGAACCGGAAATGTAGCTGGACTCATCCGAGGCCAGCAGTACATAGATCGGCGCCACTTCCACCGGTTGCCCCGGCCGGCCCAGCGGGGTTTGGGAGCCGAAGTTCTGCACCTCTTCCTCGGGCATGGTCGCCACGATCAGCGGCGTCCAGATCGGCCCCGGCGCCACGCTGTTCACCCGTATGCCCTTGGGCCCCAGCATCTGGGCCAGGCCGCCGGTGAAGTTGGCGATGGCGCCCTTGGTGGTGGCGTAGGCTAGCAGCGTCGGCTTGGGCATGTCGGAGTTGACTGAGCTGGTGTTGATGATCGACGCCCCGGCCTTCAGGTGGGGCAGGGCCGCCTGGCAGATCCTGAACATCGAAGTGATGTTGATATCGAAGGTGCGCACCCATTCCTCGTCGGGGATGTCCTCAAGGTTTTCGTGGGTCATCTGGAACGCCGCGTTGTTGACCAGGACGTCGATGCGGCCGAACCGCGCGACGGTCTCGTCGACCACGCGGCGGCATTGAGCCTTGTCTGCCAGGTCGCCGGGCAGCAGCAGGCATTGGCGGCCGGCCTTTTCGACCCAGCGCGCCGTTTCCTGGGCGTCCTCGTGTTCATCCAGGTAGGAAATCGCCACGTCGGCACCTTCCCGGGCAAACGCAATCGCCACGGCACGACCGATACCGCTGTCGGCCCCGGTGATCAGGGCTATCTTGTTCGACAGACGTCCGGAACCGCGGTAGCTCTGCTCGCCACAGTCGGGGTAAGGGTCCATTTTTCGTTGGGAGCCGGGCACAGGCTGGCTTTGTTTCGGAAAAGGTGGGGTAGGGTAGTCGACCATGATCGTTCTCCATGCGGGATGTGGTTGCAATGGAGGGTGGACGTTGGGGCCTCGGGCAGAGTTCGGTTGGATTGTCAGACGGGTCGATGAGCTGCACGGTGGATGAAATCGAAGAGGAGGTAGGCATGTTCAGTCATGTGATGATCGGCGCACGCGACTTGGCGAAAATGGTCGCCTTTTACGATGCGGTGCTCGGTACCCTGGGCCTGGTGCGCATGCCCAGTGAAAACGACACGGGCCCGCCCGGCGAGGGCTGGCAGCAACCTGGCAGGCCATGGCCGCTGGTGTTCGTGCAGGAGCCGTTCAACGGGCTGCCCGCCACCTGGGGCAATGGCATGCAGGTCAGTTTCGCCGCCGACTCACCGCAAACCGTGCGCGCCGCGTGGGAACAGGCGCTCGCCATGGGCGGCTGCGACGAAGGCGCGCCAGGCCTGCGCGCGCATTATTCGCCCGGATACTTTGGGGCGTATTGTCGGGATCCGGAAGGCAACAAGCTGTGCTTCGTGCATGCGCCGGACCTACGGGTGTGAGCGCAATTTTCAGCCCCTTGGATGGCGAGGGAGCAGCCCCTCGCCACCGCCTTCAGCCCCTAGGCTATGTACGAAATAGCTTGAAACTTGGTTATGCGGCGTTAAAAACCGGCTCGGAATGCTCATTGACAACCAGTCAACTGCGCTTCCAAGCCGGTTTTTGCCTTGCCTAACCTGCGTTTCAAACTATTTCGTACACACCCTGGCCTTGAGGCTGCGCTCCATTCGCGCAATGCCTTCCTCCAGCAGTGCCCGCGGGCAGCCGAAGTTCAGGCGCACGAACTGGCCGGCGTCATCGCCGAAATCCAGGCCGGCGCTCAGGCCGACCTTGGCGTTCTGGAGGAAGAACCCCTGCGGATCCTCCAGCCCCAGCGCCGAGCAATCCAACCAGGCGAGGTAGGTGCCCTGGGGGACCGTCATGGTGACACCGGGCAGACGCGTCTTGACCGCTTCCACCAGGTAGTCGCGGTTGGCTTGCAAGTAGGCCTTCAAGGCTTCGAGCCACGGGCCTGCTTCGCTGTAGGCCGCGCAGGTCGCTTCCAGCCCCAGGGCATTGACGCTGTCGACCATGCCGGCGCGGGCAGCGTTGACCCGCTCGCGCAACCTGGCGTCCTGGATGATGGCGAACGAGGTCTTCAACCCGGCGATGTTATAGGCCTTGCTGGCGGACATCAGGGTGATGGTGCGTGCGGCAATTTCCGGGCTGAGGGAGGCGGTCGGAATGTGCACGCGCCCGTCGAAGCACAGGTCGGCATGGATCTCGTCGGAGATGATCCAGGCACCCTGCGCCAGGCAGATATCAGCCACCGCCTGCAACTCTTCGCGCCCGAACACCTTGCCCAGCGGGTTGTGGGGGTTACTCAACAACAACGCACCGCCCCCTTGCAGGGCGTCACGCAGCGGGCCGAGGGGCGTATGGAACTCGCCATTGAGCGCATTGAAACCCAGTTCGACCTTGTTCAGTTGCCAATGCCCCGGGGCGTTGCGCAGCGGCGGGTAGTTGGGCACCTGCACCACGACATTCTGGTCGGGCGCGACCAGGGCGTGCAGGGCCATGTTGAAGCCCGGCTCGACCCCCGGCAAAAACACGATCTGCTGCGGCTCGACCCGCCAGGCGTACTTGTTCCACAGGTCGGCCACGACCGCTGCGCGAAGGTTGTCCTGGGCCACGCTGTAGCCCAGCATCGGGTGTTCGAGGCGCTTGTGCAGCGCCTCGATGACCACGGGCGGGGCAGGGAAGTCCATGTCCGCCACCCACATCGGCAGCACGTCGGCCGGGTAGCGACTCCATTTGGTGCTGCCGGTGCCGTGGCGCTCGAACACCGTGTCGAAATCGAAAGTCATGGTCGTTCCATCAGTCCGGGAATTGGGATGGGGGCCATGATAAAGCAAAGATTCGTTGAAAAAAGGGGCCTTTGTGGGTGAGGGCGGCAGGGTTTCAGCGTTGCACCATCAGGTAGAACCCGCAAATCAGTGCCACGCCGCCCGCCGGGATGGCCAGCATGGAAATCAGGTCGATCAACCTGGACTGCCGGATGACGGCGGCGAGGTCATCCCTTTGCGCCGTGGCATGGCGCCTCAAAACCGGTATGACGCAAAGCACGTTACCCAGCACGGCGACAGTACCGGCGACGACTTTCAAGGCGTAGAGGCCGTCGAGGCGGGACGGCTCGATCAGCAGCAAGCCACTGATCAGGACCACGCCGAACGCCGGTGTCTCGAAGAGGAGATCTATCCGGCGATGCAGCGCGGCCACGGTGAAGCCCTGGCTTCGGCTTTGCGCCCGACCTCGTTCGATCAGGTACTCGACCGCGACGACGCCTAGCCAGAAGGCCACGGCGAACAGGTGCAATTGCAGCAGGAGGTCGACTCTCATGATGAACACCTCGGCAGGCTCTTAATGCCAGGAAACGCTTTGTTCGAGCGGGAAGCGCAAGCGCGGGTTGTAGACCGCGCGTTCTCCCGGCATCCCGACGGCCAGCAGCATGATCGCGTTGGCATCGCGAGGGATGGGCAATACGCGCTTGAGGCGTTTCTCGTCGAAACCCTCCATCGGGCAGGTGCTGTAGCCGTGGCTCTGGAAGGCGAGCATCAGGTTCTGGGCCGCCAGCGCCGTCGATTTCACGGCCCACAGACGCATCTGCTCCTGGCTGTTGGGCGTGCGCATGACCGCCCGTCCCAGGCCCGCCAGCCTGACCCATTGGCGCTTGAAAAAACCACGCCACCCCATCCACCCCTGGTTGTATTGGAAGGGGGCGGTATTTGTATAGAACCGCTCGATGGCTTCAGGCACCGAGGGGGCGGGCCAGAACCTGAGTACATCACGGCACGCCTGGTCCCAGGTGCCGGTGCGCGCCAATACGGTGATGATCAGGGGCGCCTTGGCTGCGCTCTGGCCGAGGCACACCCGGTGCAGGCGCTGGAGGACCGCAGGGTCGCGTACGACCTGGAAGCTCCACGGCTGCAGGTTGCAGGAACTGGGCGCCAGCATCGCGAGTTCCAGGCACTGGCGAATGACGTCATCCGGCACCACCTCGGCCGTGAAGCGACGAACCGCGCGCCGGCTGTTCACCAATTCACGAAAACCTTCGGCATGGCCTGTTCGGGGCGCCGGAGCGTTCATCGGTAATCCCCCGTGCCGTTGCGATGCCGTGGCGCCGCCGATTCAAGTGAAGCGCTGAACCAATCGAGCATCTCATCCCAGGCCCGAGTGGCCGACGCGCGGAAGTAGCCCATGTGCCCGATGGCCTGCTGGGGTGAGTCGGGCGCAAGGTCGCGGGTCAGCACCGGCGCATTTCGATACCCCTTGATGAAGGCATCCCGTGACACGGGTGGCGCCCAGGGATCGTCGATCGCGTTGGCGAACACCACCGGCAGGCGTACCTCGGCGTACAGATCGGCGACGTGCGCCATGGCCGGGTCGTCGAAAAAATAATGGGGATGGGCGCACCAGCGTTTCCAATCCTTGTAGACGCCCAGCGGTAAGTCATCGCCCATGCCTAGGATGCTCCACGCCATGTAGCCCTTGCAGGCGACAATCAACGGCAGCACCCATGTCCACAGCAGGCGAACCTTGAGGGCCTCTAGCCGGGGCATCCATCCGGCCCAGCCGGCGCCGGTCCCAAAGCAATAGGCCGCGGTGATCCGATCGTGGTTGGGTAGCAGGCCCAGTGCGTGCCCGCCAAAGGAGTGGCCCACCCAAAATAGCGGGGTGTGACCGTCGTCCATGAACTCGACGGCTACGGCCAGGTCTTGGTACCCCCAGTCCAGATAAGACATCTCGAAGCCTTTGAGCGTCTTTGGGCGAGACTCACCGACGCCCCGGTAATCGATGGTCAACACGTTGAAGCCACGCGCGCTGGCGTGTTGGGCAAAGCGCCGATAGAAGCGTTGTTGCACGCCCGTCGCGCCCGCCATGATCAGGTTACCCTTCGGCGTGCCCTGGGCGCAGTAGCGGGTGGCGGCGAGACGAAAACCATCGCTTGTTGTCAGGTTCACCTGATCGATGACTGAGAAGGCCTTGGACGTTACAGGTTTGCTCATGAGGGGTGTTCCGTTCGTGCGGCGGCGATCAGCTCTTTGCGAAGAATCTTGCCGACGTTGCTCTTGGGTAATTCATCCCGGAAGACGATGCGACGGGGGCGTTTGTAGCTGGCCAGGTGCTCCTGGCAGTGGGCAAGTACGTGGGCTTCATCCAGGGTCGAATGCCGTCGTACGACGTAGGCGATCGGGACTTCGCCGGTCTTGTCATCGGCGGCCGGCACGACCGCCGACTCAATCACGCCGGGGTGAGCGTTGAGCACCCGTTCGATTTCCGAGGGGAACACTTTGAATCCCGAGCAGATGATCATCTCTTTCTTGCGGTCGATCAGGCGTAGGTAGCCATCGGGGTCGAACACTCCAATGTCTCCGGTACGGAAGAAACCGTCGTGGGTGAAGGCCGAAGCGTTCTCCTCGGGGCGCCGCCAGTACCCGGTCATGACGGCTCGGCTGCGGACGCAGATTTCTCCTTCGCCGAAAGCGACCGCCTGGTCGGCGTCATCGCGCAGGGAAATTTCAATCCCGGCAACCGGCAGTCCCACGGAGCCTGGATGTGATGTGCCGGCGGGGTTGCAGGCGATCAGGCCGGTCTCGGTCATGCCGTAGGCCTCGGTGATCGGGCAACCCGTCACCTGTCGCCAACGTTTTGCCGTGGTTTCGCTCACCGGCATGCCCGCGCCAAGGCAGAGTTTCAACGTGCTGAAATCAAGCGTCCGAAAGGCCGCGCTGTCCCCGAGCGAGTTGTACAGCGTGTTGACGCCGGGGAAGCTGCTGATCCGGTGCCGGGCCCACTCCTTGACAAGCGCCTTCGTGTCGCGCGGGTTCATCACCAGGACCGCTTTGCCCCCCTTGGCCAATGTGAACAGCAGGTTACCCAGGCCGAGGATGTGGTAGAGCGGCACCGCGAGCATCAGGGTGTAGTCGCTTCCAGCGGTGTGCTCCAGGTGCGTTCGCAGGGCGGCGTACTGTTGGGCAACGTTGAAGAGCAGGGCATCGTGGGTGATAGGCACGCCCTTGGGGTGGCCAGTGGTGCCGCCGCTGTAGATCATGAACGCCGCCTGGTCGGCTGCAGTGGGGCGCCGCTGGCCGAGGCTGGCCGGCCTCGTCGCGACCACTTTTCGCCAGGGAACTGCGCCGTCGACCTTGTCGGACTGAACCGCAAGACGTCGCCGGGCCACCCAATTGACCAGCGGACGCCGCCAGCCCAATTGGTCGCCGGGGGCAATGTGCACCGCGATGCCCGTACCGGCCTCGGCCATGGCGTGCCTCACGCTCGCGGCCATGGGGCCGAAGAAAAACACCGCCTTGATCTCCGCATCCTTGAACACTTGCGCCAGTTCCTGCGCGGTATACAAAGAGTTCACGCAAACGGGTATGAGCCCTGCGCGAATCGCGCCGAGGCAGGCGATCGGATGGGCCAGCATGTTCGGCAGCGCGACAGCCACCCGGGCACCGGGCTGCAATCGCTGATTGATGAGCCAGGTCGCGACCGATGCGCTCAGCGCTTGCAGGCGTGCATAGCTGATGTCCTGCCCCCATGCAGACAACGCCGTTGACTGCGGGTTGAGGGATGCGCGCTGATGCAGCAGCTCGTCGACAGTGGTCGCTTCGAGGTCGAGGTTCACGCTTGCATTGCCTGTTACGTTGACCAGCTTCAGCCTTGCGCAGTCGTTGTTCGAGCCGTTCATGCTTGCTCCATCCCGCAGGGACCGTTTGAAGTTATCCGGGCGCCCCGATCAGTGGCTCGGCCAGTGCTGCCGAACCCGTTGCGATCGGGACGTCCGGGCGGCGTCCGAGGGTCAGCGACCTTTGAACACCGGCTCACGTTTTTGCATCATCGCCATCACGCCTTCGCGCACGTCTTCGCTCTTGATCAGCGAGAACAGCAGGGCATTGAGGTTCGAGAGCGCGGCGGCGTCGCCTTCATCCCGAGCCTGGAAAGCCGATTGCAAGGTGGCCTTGATGGCCAAGGGGGCAGCCTTGGCGATGCGCTCGGCGTATTCGAGGGCTCGGGCCAACTCCTGGCCGGGCTCGACCACTTCGGTCAGCAGGCGCATGGCCAATGCCTGGTCGGCGTCGAAGGCTTCACCGGTCAGCATGTAGCGCATGGCGTTGGTCCAGCCGGCGGCCTGAGTGAAGCGAACGGTCGAGCCGCCGGAGGGTGGAATGCCCCGCAGCACTTCCAGGTGGGCGAAGCGTGTGTTGCTGGCGGCGATGGCAATGTCGGCGTTGAGCACCAGTTCGATGCCGGCGGTCCAGCAGGTGCCTTGGACGGCGACGACCACGGGCTTGGTCCGACGCGGTTTCGACACGCCCCAGGGGTCAATGCCTTCGTCCGGGTACTGGAAACCACCCGAGGCCAGCTTCGGCGCCAGTTCCATCAGGTCGAGGCCGGCGGTGAAGTGTTCGCCGTGGGCGAACAGCACCGCACAACGCGATTGCTCGTCGCGCTCGAACTCACCGAAGGCCAGGGCCAGGTCGGTGAGCATGGCACTGTCGAAGGCGTTGCGTTTGCCCGCCCGATCAAGGCCGATCAGGAAAAGATGGCCACGTTGCTCGCGGGTGACGCGACCCGCACCGCTGTTTACTTCGCTCATGTAGGGCTCCTGGACATTGTTCAGTTACTTAACGTACGTTTGGTTTGCAGAAACTAAACAAACATTCGGTAACCGTCAAATTGAGACGCCCAGGCTTATGTCATAGAATCAATCCCACTGATCGAGAGCAGGACTGACCGTGCGACCGTTGAAAATTCCCCGTGATGAGCTGCTCCAGCGCTGCGCAAACACGTTCAAGCGCCTTGGTTACCATGGCACGACCATGGACGCGCTGTCGTCGGCGTGCGGGTTGACCAAGGCTTCGTTCTATCACCATTACTCCAACAAGGAGTCGTTGCTGCGCGATGTGCTGGAGTGGACCCATGCCGGCCTCAAGCAAACCTTGTTCGCCATTGCCTACGATGAAAGCCGCTCGCCCCAGGAACGGTTCGTGGCGATGGGGCGCAAGGCCAGGAAGTTGTTCCAGCAGGATTCGATCGGCTGCCTGATGGGGGTGGTTGCCATCGACGCCACGTATGGCAAGACCGAACTGATGGAACCGATCCGCGCCTTCCTGGACGACTGGACCGCCGCGTTTTCCAGGCTCTTCATCGGGCGCTACGACCAGGAGCAGGCCACCGCGCTCGCCCGGCAACTGGTGGCTGATTTCGAGGGTGCGATCCTGTTGACGCGCATCTACGGCGACGCGGGCTACCTGGACGGCGTGATCGCGCGCGGTGTGCATCAGTTGGAAGCGGCCGAGATCGCCGGTTAGACCGCCAGCGCCTGCTCCAGGGTTTGCTTGAGTTCCTGCCAGATGACGTCCAGCGGTGCCGTGCTGCGGGCGGCCCGGCATAGCGCGACCGAGCCTTCGATGGCGGCGATCGTCAACAGTGCCAGGCTGTGGGCCCGCGTGGGCGTTACACCTGCGTCCGTCAAGGCCCGGACGATGATCGCCTGCCATTGAGTGAATATCCCGTGGGCTTGATCCAGCAACTGCCGCTGGACTTGCCTTTCCAGCTCACTCTCGGACTCGCCGCGCTGGTCGGACACGTAATGTTCGACCGCCACGGCCAACACCGCGCAGCCGGCTTGGAACGCTGTGTCTTCGAGGGCCTGGCGCCAGCTGTCGACAAACCGCTCCAGGCCTTCGACCGGGCCTTTGCTGCTCAGCAGTAGGGCCAGCGGCTCGCTCACTTCCCGCCCCGCATGGTCCACGGCCGCTTCGAGCAGTTGACGTTTGCCGCCGGGGAAATGGTGGGCGATGGAACCGCGTGGCGTGTTCGAGTGACGCACGATTTCCCGCATGCTGGTGGCGGTCATGCCTTTTCGCCGCAGCAGGTCCGCCGCGCCGGCGATCATCCGGTCCCGAGTCGAAATTTTCATAAAGTTATGCCAATCGTCATATTTGGGTGTAGGCTCGGCTCCGACTATGCCATTTGTCATAAGTCGCATCCATACATTCCTGCACGAGGTATTGAAGACATGACTGCGCGTCCCCGACTGCCCAACCCCATCGACTCCGTAGCGCTTGCTTCATTGAACACGCCAGATGGCTGGCTGGCCTATCCGTTGGGTGACGATGTCATCGAGGGCCAGCCGGACACCCGCATGAAACTGCTGCGAACCGTCGGCGTGAAAACCCCGCACAAGTCCGTCGCGTTCTTTACCTCGCAACCGGCGAAGTTTCACTGGCGTTTCGACAACGATGAGGCCTTCGTGCTGATTGAAGGGCGTATCGCGATCACGATGGACACCGGTGAACGCTTTGAAATGGGGGCGGGCGACGGCGTGTCGATTCCGGCCGGGCACACGGGAATCTGCGAGGTGTTCGAGTTCAGCCGCAAATTCACCGTGGTCACCAGCGGCACCGCCGACTGACGGTGCAAAGCAGTTGCACGGCTGCCCGGTGGCGAAGGGACTGGCTTGCGCCGCCGGGCATTGGACTGTTCATCAACGCAGGTTTCGGCGCTCCAGGGCGCTGAACAACAGCATGCCCACCAGCATCGCCACGCTGAACAGGATGACTTGCCAATGCCCTGTCAGCAGCAGGGCAACCGCGGGGCCGGGGCAAATGCCGGCGATGCCCCAGCCGATGCCAAACACCAGGCTGCCACCGATCAGGCGCCGGTCCAGCTCGCGCTTGGCCGGCCATTGCATAGGGTTGCCCAGTAATGAGCGTGAACGGCGGCGGGCCCAGGTCAGCGGGCCAATCGCCGCGCCTATCGCACCGGCCATCACCAGGCCCAGGGAAGGGTCCCAGGCGCCGCCCAAGTCCAGGAACGCCAGTACTTTTGCCGGGTTGGTCATGCCCGATAGCAGCAGCCCGAAGCCAAACAGTACACCCGCGATAAAAGCCGTCAACTTGACCATGTCAGGCCCCCAGCACGTGGCGCAGGATGAACACGGTGGCGAAACCGCTGAACATGAAGCAGGCCGTGGCCACCATCGAACGCGGTGACAGGCGGGAAAGGCCACACACGCCATGGCCGCTCGTGCAGCCCGAGCCGTAGCGGGTGCCGAGGCCCACCAACAGGCCGGCGACCGCAAGGCCAAGCCAGCCGCCCTGGAATTCGATTCGCGGCGCCACGGCAAACACACCCCATAACAGCGGCGCGACCAGCAAGCCCAGCAGAAACAACGCCTTCTCATCGACGCCTTCGCTGCCACGTTGCAAAAGGCTGCCGATCAGCCCGCTGATGCCGGCGATGCGACCGTTGGCGATGACAAACAGGGCGGCGGCGAGGCCGATCAATACGCCGCCGGCGAGGGAGGACCACGGAGTGAAGTTGAGCCAGTCGATTGTCATGATGGGGTCACTGTTGCAGGGTTGGCCGTCGCACCGAGCCTGGCGCGGCGAAAATCCAAGTGTCGTCCTGTGATGCAGTTCTTACAACTGCATTGAAAGGTCCGGCCCGCTGTCGCGATGGGGGCGAGCTTGTCGTTACACTGCGCCTCCCCGATTTTCAGCAAGGAAGCGATGGATGCGTTCGCTTGTCAGTGGTGTGCTTCTTTCCGCGGCCCTGGTGGCGCCGGCGATGGCTGAACCGCGCTCTTTTTCGGTCAATGACCGCGACGGCCAATATCGGGTCGACGTCCTGTTCCCGAACCCGCCCGAAGACCCCGAGCAACTGGCGCAAGCGTTCATCACCGTGCGCGACAACAACACGCAGGCAGTCTTGCAGCAGTTGCAGACGCCGGCCGGCAATGTGCCGGTCGATCGCGACGGCAAGGTGAACCCCTGGCTGCTAGGTCCCTTCAGCCTGTTGTATTTCGCCGACTTCAACTTCGACGGTCGCCAGGACCTGGCGATTCGCAACGGCACGGACCCTGAGTCGCGCTACAAGCCGATGTTCGACGTCTACCTGCAAGACCCGAACAAACCCCAATGGGTACTCAACGCCGCCCTGACGGACCTGGCGAAGCAAGCCAGCAGCGGGATGTTCTCGGTGATTGCCCTGGACCATATCCTGTTCACCCAGACCGACCACGGCTGCTGCTCGACCCGTACCACCCAGTGGCAAATGCAGGGTGACGCGTTGGTCCGGCTTCGCTCTTCCAGCGAGGATGAGGTCGAGCCGAGCGAGCTTGGCGACAGCTCCAGCATGCCCAGCGGCTATAAACGCCAGACCTACGGTGAGTTGAAGGACGGCCAGTGGCACGAGCAGACCAGCTTGAGCGGGCCGGACTACGAGGACCCGATCATGCTCAAGGGCACCGTCGGCGGCAAAGTCCCGGTGGACCTCTGGTACCAGCAACAGGGCGCGCTGATGATCGGTGAAGTGCGCTATACCAAGGGCGGCAACGGTAAACCGATCAAGCTGGCCGGCTTTATGAACAACGACGGCGATGACAGCTACGCGGTCCTCCAGGAATTTGCCGACGATGGCCGCCAGACAGGTATCTGGCGGATCACTCAGGGACAGGCCGAGCCCTACGACTTCACCGGCACCTGGATTAGTGGCGTCAAGGGCAATGACCGGCAAATGGCGGTCATGCTGCACGGCGATGCGGGCGAACCGGATGTCGAAGCGAGCGGTAAAGTCGGTTCCGCCCAGCGCAGCGGACATTACCAGATGCGTAAGGACGCCCAGGGGCACGACGCCGACCTGGACTTGAAGATCCTGCCCGAGCGGGATGCCGAGGGCAGGGAAGTCGCAGAGTTCACCGTGACCGTGAGGGACGCCGCGACGGCCCGGGAAGTCTTGCGGGAGCACCAAGTGGTGCCAATGGACGCCGACAACCTGATCATCGTGCGCGGGCCGCAGGCGTTGGGCGACGGCGGGCCTTATCACATACAGCTGTTACCCCACTTCGCGGTCATCAGCCACAACGAAGCGTTCGAGTCCCCGGAGGATCTGCCGGGGATGTACCTGAGGCGGCAGCCTTGATTTCAGGGCGGCTGAGCCATTGCCTTGGCGGGCAGGCTTGCTCCTTTAGGTTATCGGGGTGGAGCTTGCCTGCCCGAAATTCGATAGCAAATTCCCATCCACGCGCTAACATCCGCGATCATCTCCAACACCTTGGATCGCTCATCATGAAAGGATCTCTCACCATGACATTGCGTCTGCTTGCCGCCAGCCTGTTCCTGTTTTCTTCCCTGACCCACGCCGCCGAGCCGGCCAGTGTGCCCAAAGCCCTGCAAGAGCAGGTCGGACACCTGGTGGCACTGCTCCAGGACAGCTACGCCACCGGCTACCCCGAGGCGACCACGGCCCAGACCTTGAACACCGGCGAGGAAAGCCAGGTGACGCTCGCCGTGTTCACCATCGAAGGCTTCGGCGGCGGCAACAACTACAGCCAATACCTGGCCGCCTTCACGCCTGAAGAAAACGAAGAAGGCATGCTGCATTACAGCCTGCTGGACGTCATCCGCATTGGCGGTGACAGCTGGCGTTCGATCGACAAGCTCAATGCCAAGCTGGTCAGCGACCCGGCGGGCGAGCAAACCCTGATCGACATCCCCGTGATGGAAAACACCGACGACGACGCGCCGAACTTCCCCAGCAAGACCGGCGTCATCCACCTGTCCCTGGAAGGCTCGAACGCCCAGCGACTGGTCGAGGTCAAGTAACGCGTCGCGCCGCTACTGCAGCGGCACATACACATCCGTCTGCCATTGGCTCTTCGGCGTTTCGGGATAGACACTCAGGTATTCGAAGAACAGCGGCTCATTGCGCAGTTCTTCGCCACTGTTGGGAAGCCAGTCGCGATAGATCGGATAGATCGTTTCGCCGATGTGATCCGGCGACCCCGAATGGCGCACCACCACGTAGCGTCCCCCGGCAATGACGTGTTCGCGAATGCCGAATTCATTGGGCACCACGGCCTCGTGAATTTCACCGCAAATGGCGAAGCGGAACGCGTGCGCCGGGGTCGTGTCGGGGTTGCTGTAGGGAATGCCGAACGTCCGACTGGACGCCACCGGCGATTGCCCGCTCTGCCTGCGCCACTCGACGAATGTGCGCACACTCTCGTCGACGCGTTCGGAAGGGCCGCAGTGTTCAAGCGCGGCGACTCTGACTTCGGCACGTTGCACGATTTTGACTTGCATGATGATGGTCCTGGAAAAGTGAGGGATGGCGAATACCGCATTCCAGACCTGCCAGTTTGGCGCCTTGCGGAAAACGCTCGGCGACCGGCCGAATGCTCGTCTGAACGCTCTGCTGAAGGCTTCGGGACTTTCGAAGCCAGCACTGAGGGCGGCATCCAGCACCGAACAGTCTGCCTGGGCGGTGAGCCGGTGTGCCGCCTGTCGCAGCCTCATCAGTTGCACATAGCGTGAAACGGACACCCCGACGAACGCCGTGAACTGTCGATGGAAATGAAACGCCGAAAAGTTCGCCACCTGGCTCAGCGCATTCACCGATAAGTCTGCTTCGAGATTGGCCTCGATGTAGGCGAGTACCGCGTTGAAGCGTTTCAGGTACGCGTGGTGGTTCGGCATGTCAGGCACTGGAATAACCTTCCTGGAAGTACGGTCGGCAATAGCATCAACGATAGCCGGTAGAGATACCTAGCCGTGCTTGCTCAAGGCGTCGATTCCCGCTCAGCCCACCATCGCGCGTGGCGAAGGGCATTAACCGGCGGAAACTATCTCGCTCGGCGCGTTGCCGAAAAGACGTCAAGCCAGCGTCCGCCAAGGAAACCTGATGAACAACCCGAAAGTCATTCACCACGGTGCGCACGAAGGTGTGACCGGCTCGTGTCATCAGGTCTGGATGGACGAGACCTACAGTCTGCTGATCGACTGCGGCCAGTTCCAGGGAGAGGACGAGGGGCAGGGCGGGAACGATGCGCTGGGCCTGGATTTTTCCATCGAAGGCATCAAGGCCCTGATCGTCACGCACGTGCACATCGACCATGTCGGGCGGATTCCCAACCTGCTGGCGGCGGGCTTCGAGGGTCCGATCCTGTGCAGCGAGCCCTCGGCGCGGCTGTTGCCGATCGTGCTCGAGGATGCGTTTCGCCTGTCGATCAGTCGCGATCAGGAGCAACTGGAGCGCTACCTCAAGGTCGTCGAGCAACGGATCATTGCCTTGCCCTATGGCAACTGGTTCACCCTGCACGAAACCGATCAGACCCGTTGCAAGGTGCGCCTGCAACCGGCCGGGCATGTACTGGGTTCGGCGTATGTCGAATTGCAACTGGACGAGGAACCGGCGGGCAGGCGCGTGGTGTTCAGCGGTGACCTGGGAGCGCCACATTCGCCGATCCTGCCTGACCTGGTGCCACCTGAGCGCGCCGACCTGCTGATCATGGAAAGCACCTACGGTGACCGCCGCCACGAAGACCGGGCCCATCGCCGCGAGCGCCTGTTGGCCGCCATCGAGCGGGCGTTGGCGGACCAGGGCACGGTGCTGATCCCCTCATTCAGCATCGGCCGGACCCAGGACCTGCTGTATGAACTGGAAGAGATCCTTCACGAAAAAGGCCTGTCCAGCCCGGCCTGTGAGCCCCAGGCCAACGCCAGGAACGGCGCTGCAGATATCGACTGGCCGCAGATTCCGATCATTCTCGACTCACCGCTCGCCAGCCAATTCACCCGCACCTACAAGGAGCTGCAGGGCTTCTGGGATGACGACGCCCGGCAACGCCTGGAACAAGGCCGCAAGCCGCTGTCCTTCAAGCAACTGATCACGGTCGATAGCCATGATGAACACCGACGCATCGTCGAGCACCTTACCGACACCGCTCGCCCGGCGATCGTCATCGCCGGCAATGGCATGTGTTCCGGCGGGCGAATCGTCAACTACCTCAAAGCCATGTTGGGCGATCCGAGGCATAACGTGGTGTTCGTCGGCTATCAGGGCAAGGGCACGCCTGGGCGGGACATTTTGACCCACGGGCCGGAGGGCGGATTCGTGATGCTGGAGGGCGCTCGCGTCGACATCCGTGCCGGTGTCGACAGCGTCAGCGGCTACTCGGCCCATGCGGACCAGGCTGACCTGGTGGGCTTTGTCACCGGAATGAAGGCCTGGCCCGGGGAAATCCGCCTGATCCACGGCGAGGACCAGGCCAAGCAGCGCCTGGCCGAGGTGCTGCGGGCGAGGTACCGGGAGGCGGGCCAGGAGGGCCAGATCTCCATTCCCCCGTCGTGATCGGCCGGCGCTGGAGGGAGACTTGTCGCATAAATTTGAATTACACGACGTGGCTCGCCAGAATCGCGCCCCGATCCGGGCAAAAGGTGCCGGACGTTGAGGGTCAAAGGGGCGGCAGTTGAACGAACAGACATTGTCCATGCGTCTGGAACGCGTGGCGGCGCACGTGCCGTTGGGCGCGCGATTGGCCGACATCGGTTCGGATCACGCTTATCTGCCGGTGGCGTTGGTTCGCCGTGGCGCTATTACAGCCGCAGTGGCCGGTGAGGTGGCATTGACGCCGTTCGCGGCCGCCGAGCGAACCGTGCGTGAAAGCGAGTTGGAGAGCCAGGTCACGGTGCGCCTGGCCAACGGGCTGGAAGCGATCGAGCCAAGTGATGGGATCACGGCGATCAGCCTTTGCGGCATGGGCGGGGAGACAATCCGCGACATCCTCGACAGCGCAAAAGCGCGCCTGAGCGGACAAGAACGCCTGATCCTGCAACCCAACGGCGGTGAGCAGCCGTTGCGCCAGTGGTTGATGGAGAACGACTATCGGATTCTCTGCGAAGAGGTGCTGCGGGAGAACCGCTTTGACTATGAAATCATCGTTGCCGAGCGCACGGGCCCGGTGCTGTATACCGCCCAGGAGCTGTACTTCGGCCCCTTGCAGTTGCAGTCACGCAGCCCGGCCTTCCTGGCCAAGTGGCAGCGCCTGCTGCGCCAGAAGCACAAGACACTGGCCAGCTTCGCCCAGGCGCGGCAGGCCGTGCCCGAGGCGAAGGTGCAGGCCGTTGCCCGCGAGGTGAAGTGGATTACCGCGCTGCTGGCATGACCATCAAGCCGTCCTTGTCATCAGAAGATGAACTTGAACAGCGCAATGACCACGATCAGGCCGATCAGGAAAATGATGCCAACGGTGCCGCCAAGGAATTTCAACATAAGAACACTCTCATCAGATGGGCTTAATTTTCTAGACCGCCCGTGATGCCGCTCGTTTCGTTAATTTTCCTGCCGGCAGCAAGAAGGCGTCATTGCCGTCCGAGTTCTTCCCTCAGCGCGTCGATCAGGGCCAAGCAATGGATCATCGCTGGCGACGCGTCGTTGGCCCGTCGGCTCTGGATGATCGGCGAGGTCGCGTCGTCCTCCAGCAGCGTGCAGAAACCGATGTCGTCGCGGTGCAACACCTGCACCGAGGCCGGCACGAGGGTGATGCCCATGCCGGCGCCCACCAGGCCGATGGCGGTCTGCAGTTCGTTGGTCCACTGGGCAACATTGATGCTCAGGCCTCGCGCCTTGAAGAGGCCCATGACATGGTCGGCATAGCTCGGGCGTGGGTTGCCGGGGTAGAGCACGAAAAGTTCGGTGACCAGTTGATCCAGCGTCACCGGCTGACCGATCAGCGGATGCCCGGCGGGCAGGGCGACCACCAGGCGATCCTCCGTCAGCACTCGCTGGACAATCGCCGGGTCGTCGATGTGGATGCGCCCGAAGCCAATGTCGATACGCCCGGCCTTGAGCGCCTCGACCTGTTGCAGCGTGGTCATTTCCGAGAGCCCGAGTTCCAGCGCCATCGCCTCGTGGCTACGCAGGCGGCGAATCAGTTCCGGCAGCACGCCGTACAAGGTTGACGGCGCGAAACCGATCCCCAACCAACGCCTTGCGCCCTCACCGATGCGCCGGGTATTGCCGCAGACCTTCTCCAACTGTTCCAGCAGGGTGGTGGTCTGCTCGAAGAAAAAACGCCCGGCGTCGGTGAGTTTCAGTGGACGCCCACGCTCCAGCAGCATGACCCCCAATTCGTCTTCCAACTGCTGGATCTGCCGGCTCAGGGGTGGCTGGGCGATGTGCAGGCGTTCAGCGGCGCGGGTGAAATTGAGGGTTTGCCCCAGGACCTGAAAATACCGGAGGTGGCGCAGTTCCATGGGGCCTCCCATGAGTGAATGGTTAATACCTTCAAGGTATCGATTCAGACCAATTCTATATTGGCTTCCCGAAAAAAGCCGTACCAGAATCGGTTCCAGAATTTTAAGAACCTGATGGGTATCGAGATGCTGGAAACCGCCATTGAGTCGATCGAGACGATCATCGTCGATCTGCCAACCATCCGCCCGCACAAGCTGGCCATGCACACCCTGCAGCACCAGACCCTGGTGATCATCCGCGTGCGCTGCGCCGATGGCATCGAGGGCATTGGTGAATCCACCACCATCGGTGGCCTGGCGTATGGCAACGAAAGCCCCGAAAGCATCAAGACCAACCTCGACCGGCACTTCGCACCGCTGCTGCTCGGCCAGGACAGCCGTAACGTCAACGCCGCGATGCTGCGCCTGGAGCGTTGCATCCGTGGCAACACCTTTGCCAAGTCCGGCGTCGAAACCGCTTTGCTCGATGCCCAGGGCAAACGCCTCGGCCTGCCGGTCAGTGAACTGCTGGGCGGACGGGTCCGTGATTCACTGCCGGTGGCCTGGACCCTCGCCAGTGGTGATACCGACAGGGACATCGCCGAAGCGGAAAAAATGCTCGATCTGCGCCGTCACCGGATCTTCAAGCTGAAAATCGGCGCCGGTGAAGTCAACCGTGACCTGGCGCACGCCATTGCGATCAAGAAAGCGTTGGGCGAACGTGCCAGCGTGCGGGTCGACGTCAATCAGGCCTGGGACGAGGCGGTGGCGCTGCGGGCTTGCCGGGTTTTGGGCAGCAACGGCATCGACTTGATCGAACAACCGATTTCGCGCAACAACCGCGCCGGCATGGCACGCCTGAACGCCATCAGCCCGGCACCGATCATGGCCGACGAATCCATCGAAAGCGTAGAGGATGCATTCAATCTCGCCCGCGAAGGCGCGGCTTCGGTGTTCGCCCTGAAAATCGCCAAGAACGGCGGCCCGCGCGCTGTATTGCGCACCGCGGCCATTGCCGAAGCGGCCGGTATCGCGCTGTACGGCGGGACAATGCTGGAAGGCGGCCTGGGCACCCTGGCGTCGGCCCACGCGTTCGTGACCCTGGACCGACTCGCCTGGGACACCGAATTGTTCGGCCCGCTGTTGCTGACCGAAGACATTCTCAATGCCCCCCTGGTCTACCGCGATTTCGAACTGCACGTGCCGAAGGCCCCCGGCTTGGGGGTGAGCCTGGATGAAGAGCGCCTGGCGTTCTTGCGCCGTGACAAGACCGCCACCCACGTCCAAAGCGCCTGAGGAGAGCCCCATGCTGTTCCACGTAAAGATGACCGTGAACCTGCCGGTCGACATGAACCCCGAACGGGCCGCGCGGCTCAAGGCCGACGAGAAAGCCCTGGCCCAGCGCCTGCAAGCGCAGGGCACGTGGCGTCATTTGTGGCGCATCGCCGGGCTCTACGCCAACTACAGCGTGTTCGACGTCGACAGCGTTCAGCGACTGCATGACCTGCTGATGCAACTGCCGCTGTACCCGTACATGGCGATCGAAGTCACTGCGATGTGCCGCCACCCGTCCTCGATTCACGAGGATGATCGCTGAGCCCGTTGGGGCCGCCTCGCTACACTCATAATTACAAGATGAGGAACTACCGAAATGAACATCAAGATTTCCCACACGGCCGGCGTCCAGCAGTTTCTCGAGCAAGCCAGCGGCCTGTTCAACGACGAAGGGAACCCGCGCACCAAGGCTCTGGTTTACCGGATCCTGCGTGATTCGGTGAACATCATCGAAGACCTTGGCGTGACCCCGGAGGAATTCTGGAAGGCCGTCAATTACCTCAACGTCCTTGGCGCGCGCCAGGAAGCCGGGCTGCTGGTGGCCGGCCTGGGCCTTGAGCATTACCTCGACCTGCTGATGGATGCCGAAGACGAGCAGGCCGGCAAGTACGGCGGGACGCCACGTACCATCGAAGGCCCGTTGTATGTGGCCGGCGCGCCGTTGTGCCAAGGCGAGGCGCGCCTGGATGACGGCGCCGACCCGGGCGTGACCCTGTTCATGCAGGGCCGAGTCCTGAACACCGCTGGCGAGCCTTTGGCCGGCGCTGTCGTGGACGTCTGGCACGCCAACACTGGCGGCACCTACTCGTACTTCGACACCACGCAATCGGCGTTCAACCTGCGCCGGCGCATCGTCACCGACGCCGAGGGCCGCTATCGCTTTCGCAGCATCGTGCCGTCGGGTTATGGCTGCCCGCCGGACGGTCCGACCCAGCAATTGCTCGATCAATTGGGTCGCCATGGCCAGCGTCCGGCGCACATCCACTTCTTTATCTCGGCACCGGACCATCGGCACCTCACCACCCAGATCAACCTGGATGGCGACCAGTACCTGCATGACGATTTCGCTTACGCGACCCGCGACGAACTGATCGCCAGGATCACCTTCAGCGACGATCCGGCGCGCGCCAGCGCCCGGGGTGTCAGTGGCCGGTTTGCCGAGATCGATTTTGACTTTACCTTGCAGCCGTCCGCCCAGCCCGAAGAGCAGCAGCGCCACGAGCGTGTTCGCGCACTCGAAGCCTGAACCCTACGACGGTGACCTGCGGCACGGGACTTTTCCCGTGCCGTCGGCGTTTGGGCCGCAGCGCCGCTTAGGGCCTGGGCCCCATAACAAGAACGGGAGTGACCCGATGATGCACGCGCAACTCTTGAGTCAGCGCAGTACCGTGTTCGATCACGCCGACCCTCATGCAGTCTCTGGCTACATCAACCAGCATGTCGGTACCCATCGCATCGGCATGCCCCGTTCCGGGCGGCCGCTGGCCAGCCTCAACCACCGCAAGTTCGCCAGCCTCGACCTGTGTCGCATCAGCTACGGCGGCAGCGTGCGCGTCACGTCCGGGGCGCTGGAGAACGTCTATCACCTGCAAGTGTTGTTGCACGGCCATTGCCTGTGGCGCGGTCGTGGGCTGGAACACGCCTTCACGCCGGGCGAACTGTTGCTGATCAACCCCGACGAACCGGTGGACCTGACCTATTCGGCCGACTGCGAGAAATTCATCATCAAGCTGCCGGTCCAGCTGCTTGAGTCGCTTTGTGACGAGCAACGCTGGCGGTATCCGGGGCAGGGCGTGCGGTTCCTGGAGAACCGTTATCGGCTCGATGAACTGGAAGGGTTTGTCGGCCTGCTGGCCATGATCTGCCAGGAAGCCGAAGCCAGCGAGCCGGTGCCCAGGGTGCAGGAACACTACGCACAGATCATCGCCAGCAAGATGCTTGGCCTGATGAAAACCAATGTCAGCCGTACCTGCCTCGGCTCGCAGGCGGCCACGTTCGAGGGGCTCGCCGATTACATCGCCCGCCACCTCAAACAGGACATCGACAGCGAGGCGCTGGCCCGCCAGGCGCGGATGAGCCTGCGGTCGCTGTACGGGTTGTTCGAGCGCCATGCCGGCACCACACCGAAGAACTACATCCGGCAGCAACGCCTGGAGCGTATCAAGGCTTGCCTGAGCGACCCTGCGTGCAACGTTCGCAACGTCACCGAAGTGGCCCTGGACTATGGCTTCCTGCACCTTGGGCGCTTCTCCGACAGCTACCGCAAGCAATTCGGCGAACTGCCTTCCGAGACCTTGAAACGCCGCCACTGATGCGCTGGGCTTGCCCGCGAATGCGGTGGGTCAGTCGACCTCTTCATCAACTGACCCACCGCCTTCGCGAGCAAGCTCGCTCCCACAAGGGCGTCTGGGGCGGACACACATCTTGAGCCACCCAATAACGCTGTGGGAGCGGGCTTGCCCGCGAAGACGGCAACGCATCCAACTCAATTCGCCAGTCGATTCTCCCTGCGCAAAACGGATAAAGGTCTGCAACCTTCGGATAGTGCACCCCATCCCCCCGTCCTAGCATGGCCCTGCCTGAACAAAAACAATGGAGGCGGCGGCCATGTCCCTGCGACCCGAATACCTTCACTCCCTGCTTGAAGACGACAAGGAACACGGCATCTATCGCTGCAAGCGCGAGATGTTCACTGACCCTGACCCGGGTCGCGCGTTTCGAGTCGTATCGGCCTGGAAGTGCTGCGGGGCTCGTCGAGCTACATCTACGAAGGCAACTGGAAACTCACGGCGGAAAA
The DNA here is from genome assembly GCA_001023535.1 of Pseudomonas chlororaphis. Lineage (NCBI taxonomy): Bacteria > Pseudomonadati > Pseudomonadota > Gammaproteobacteria > Pseudomonadales > Pseudomonadaceae > Pseudomonas > Pseudomonas chlororaphis. The sequence continues at coordinate 4,984,977 of CP011020.1, read as the reverse complement.
CGGCGCGGACGGCTACCACGTCAGTTCCGTGCACTGGAACTACGCGGCCACCCAGAACCAGCGCAAGCAGCGCGAGGCCGGCGATTGCAACCCGACCATGAGCGCCGGCAGTTGGGCCCGGCAAGGCGGCGGTTTCTATTCCTTCGACCGCGGCCACATGCTGCTCTGGACCCGATGGGCGAACCCCGAGGACCGGCCGCTGTACGAGCGCCGCGATGAGCTCGCCCAGGGCTTCGGCAAGGCCCGCGCCGACTGGATGATCGAGCACTCGCGCAACCTGTGCCTGTACCCCAACGTCTACCTGATGGACCAGTTCAGCTCGCAGATCCGCATCGCCCGGCCGATCTCGGTCAACCGCACGGAAATCACCATTTACTGCATCGCGCCCAAGGGCGAGAGCGACCAGGCCCGTTCGAGCCGGATCCGGCAATACGAGGATTTCTTCAACGTCAGTGGCATGGCCACGCCCGATGACCTGGAAGAGTTCCGTTCTTGCCAGACCGGCTACCAGGGCAGTGCGACCGCCTGGAACGACATGTCTCGGGGCGCCGAGCACTGGGTCGAGGGCGCCGATGAGGCCGCGAGGGAGATCGACCTGCAGCCGTTGCTCAGCGGTGTGCGCACCGAGGACGAAGGCTTGTTCGTGTTGCAGCACAAGTATTGGCAGCAAACCCTGCTCAAGGCCCTGGCGGCCGAGCAGTCGGAACGGATCGCCGTGGAGGCCGTGCAATGACCATTACCCATGACGCCGTGCGCGACTTTCTCTACCGCGAAGCCCGCTACCTCGACGACCGCCAATGGGACGCCTGGCTGGAGCTGTACGCCCCGGATGCGACGTTCTGGATGCCCGCCTGGGACGACAACGACGAGTTGACCGGAGACCCGCAGCGGGAAATCTCCCTGATCTGGTACGGCAACCGCACCGGCCTGGAAGACCGGGTCTTTCGGATCAAGACCGAGCGTTCCAGCGCCACCGTGCCGGACACCCGCACGTCCCACAACCTCAGCAACATCGAGCTGCTCGAACAACGCGACGGCCTGTGCCAGGTGCGCTTTAACTGGCACACCCTGAGCTTTCGCTACAAGACCGTCGACAGCTATTTCGGCAGCAGCTTCTACACCCTGGACATGCGCGGTGAAAACCCGCTGATCAAGGCCAAGAAAGTGGTCCTGAAGAACGATTACGTTCGCCAGGTCATCGATGTCTATCACCTGTGAGGCAGCCGTCATGACTCATTCCATTGCATTGAACTTCGAAGACGGCGTCACCCGGTTCATCGAGGCCACCGCCTGCGAAACCGTGGCCGATGCCGCTTACCGCCAGGGCATCAACATTCCCCTGGACTGCCGCGACGGCGCGTGCGGCACCTGCAAGTGCTTTGCCGAGGCCGGGCGCTATGACTTGGGCGAGGAGTACATCGACGATGCGCTCACCGCCGACGAAGCGCAGCAGGGCTTTGTGTTGACCTGCCAGATGCGCGCCCAGAGCGATTGCGTGGTGAAGGTGCCCGTATCCTCGGACGTCTGCCGCACGCAACAGGCCCACTTCGAGGCGAACATCAGTGCGGTGCGCCAGTTGTCGCAGAGCACCATCGCCTTGTCGATCAGAGGCGAGGCCCTGAGCTCGCTGGCGTTTCTGCCGGGCCAGTACGTGAACCTCGGCGTGCCCGGCAGCGACCAGACCCGCGCCTACTCGTTCAGCTCACTGCCGCGCGACGGCGAAGTCAGCTTCCTGATTCGCAACGTGCCGGGCGGCCTGATGAGCAGCTTCCTCACCGGCCAGGCCAAGGCCGGTGACACGCTGCGGCTGGCCGGGCCGCTGGGCAGTTTCTACCTGCGTGACATACGGCGGCCGCTGTTGCTGCTGGCCGGTGGCACCGGCCTGGCCCCGTTTACCGCGATGCTGGAAAAAATCGCCGAACTGGGCAGTGAGCACCCGGTCCACCTGATCTATGGCGTGAGCAACGATGTCGATCTGGTGGAGCTGGAACGGCTGCAAGCCTTCGCCGCCCGAATCCCCCGCTTCAGCTTCGCTGCCTGCGTGGCCAACCCGGCCAGCCAGCATCCGCTCAAGGGTTATGTGACCGAGCACATCGAGCCTGGGTATCTGAACGAGGGTGACGTCGACGTTTACCTGTGCGGTCCGCCGCCCATGGTCGAGGCGGTCAGCCAGTTCATGGGCGAGCAGGGCATTGCCCCGGCGAACTTCTACTACGAAAAATTTGCCGCCAGCGCGGCTTGAGGTGTTCATGAGTCGATTCAACGAAAAAGTCGCGTTGATCACCGGCGCCGCCCAGGGCATCGGGCTGCGGGTGGCGCAACGCATGGCGGCCGAAGGTGCGCGGTTGATCCTGGTGGACCGTTCTGAGCGAGTGCTGGCGTTGCAGGAGGAACTGGCATCGGCTCACCCGGTGCTTGCCTTGACGGCGGACCTGGAACAGTACGACGAGTGCCGCCGCGTGATGACCCTCGCCGTGGCGCATTTCGGCCGCCTGGACGTGCTGGTCAACAACGTCGGCGGCACGATCTGGGCCAAGCCTTTTGAACATTACGAAGCCCCGCAGATCGAGGCCGAAGTGCGCCGTTCGCTGTTCCCGACACTGTGGTGCTGCCACGCGGCGTTGCCATTGATGCTTGAGCAGGGCAGCGGCGCGATCGTCAACGTGTCCTCCATCGCCACGCGCAGCATCAATCGGGTGCCCTACGGCGCCGCGAAGGGTGGGGTCAACGCATTGACCGCGTGCCTGGCTTTCGAAACCGCCGGTCGCGGGGTGCGGGTCAACGCGACGGCACCCGGCGGCACCGAGGCACCGCCCCGGTTGATCCCGCGAAACAGCGCCGAGCAAAGCCCGCAGGAAAAAACCTGGTACCAGCAAATCGTCGACCAGACCCTGGACAGCAGCCTGATGAAACGCTACGGCACCTTGGACGAACAAGCCGCCGCGATCCTGTTCCTGGCGTCCGACGACGCGTCATACATCACCGGTGTGACCTTGCCGGTGGGTGGGGGCGACCTGGGCTGAGCCTGTGCTCACAACTGCTGCTTGAGGAACGTTGCAAACGCGCGCGCCAGTTGCGACGGTTCTTCCTGGGTGGGCAGCAGAAGGGCAATTTCATACTGGATCGGGGGCGAAAACGGCTTGAGCAGCAGGTGTTCGGTGAAGGGCCGACTGACCACCGGGTCGACGAGGCCCACCCCCAGGCCGCAGCGCACCAGTTCGCAAGCGCTGGAAAAGAACTCTGTTTCCGCCACCACGTTCCAGGCGGCGCCATAGGCTGAGAAGGCCGTGGCCAGTTGCTGATAGATGGGGTCGCCCTTGAACAGCGAAACGAACGGCACGCCGTCCAGGTCCGCCGGGGTGATCACGTCCCTATCGGCCAAGGGATGGCCCGGCGGCAGCATGCATTGGCATTCATAGCGGATGACGTCCATGTGGGCGGCGGGGTAGTCGAGGGGCAACTCGGCGACGGCCAGGTCGAACTGCTGGGTGGTCATCAGCTCACGGACCGATTGTGAGTTGCGGGTAATGAGCTTGAGTTCGAGCCCTGGCCGTTCCCTGGCGAACTCGGCCATCAACCGAGGCAACAGCGCGATCGACAGGCTGGCGTAGGCCGCAATGGCCAGATGTCCGCGCTTGCCGGTGCGAATTTCCCTGGCGATGCGCTGTGTTTTCTCCACGGCCTCCAGCGCCCGTTGCGCTTCGACGAAAAACAGCCGCGCCTCGGGCGTCGGTTGCAGGCGCCCGCCCTTGCGCACGAAAAGGGTCAGGCCGGTGTCGTGCTCCAGGTTGGCAATGGTGCTGCTGATGGCGGGCTGGGAAATGTTCAGCAACTCTGCCGCCCGGGTCATGGTGCCGTGGATCATCAACGTCCTGAAGCATTCGAGCTGACGGATTCGCATGGTTTTTCCTATAAATCCAACTTATACCGAGGCCACTTTATATTATTGGTTTGTACACGGGTCGTATGTTTTGCTTTGGGCAGGGGTCCAGTACACGGGCCAATCCATCTGTCCAGAAGGGGCAAACACATGAACGCAGTGACTTCGATCCATCCCGGTGAACACCTCCGCCTCCCGGCCCGGCACGGCGTGGCGATCCGCCTGAGCAAGGGGCAGACCCTGAAGGTGGTCAACACCCACGGCAAGCAAGTCGTGGACACCTGGGCGTTCAACCCGGATGACCTGACGGAGTCGATGTCAATGGAGCACAGCCGTCCTTTCTGGCTGAAGCTCAACCCGTGCAAGGGAGACGGCTTGTTGACCAACCAGCGCCGCATCATCCTGACGCTCATCGAAGACACCTCGCCTGGTGTCCATGACTCCCTGGTGGCCGCCTGCGATCCGACCCGCTACGTGCAACTGGGGGTGGTCGGCCATCATGCCAGTTGCAACGAGAACCTGTTCCTGGCCTTGCAGACCCTGGGCCTGACGGCGCCAGATACTCCGAGCCCGTTGAATCTGTTCATGAACGTGCCGGTTCATCGGGACGGGCGCATCGAGTTCGCGGCGCCGGTCAGCGAACCAGGGCACTACGTCTGCCTGCAAGCGGCGATGGACGCCGTGGTCGTGCTCTCGGCCTGCCCCCAGGACATCACGGCCGTCAATGGGATGCAGCCCCAGGATATTCACTACTGCGTGATCTGAGCGTCCGGTAAAGCCTGCTGGCGGCCGCGACCGGTCAGCAGGATACTGGGTCCGTGGTAAGCCACACCGATAAGAGGCTGCACAACCATGCGCAAAATACCTCCCCTGAACTCCGTTCGGGCGTTTGAAGCCGTCGCACGACACCAGAGTTTTTCAGCGGCGGCGAACGAGCTTTCCGTCACGGTCGCTGCGGTCAGCCATCAGGTCCGACAACTGGAAGACGGCTTGGGGCAAAAACTCCTGGAGCGGGGCCGGACGGTCACGCTCACCGCGGCCGGCCAGGCGATCTATCCGTTGTTGCGCGACGGCTTCGACCAGATCGCCCAGGCGTTCGCCCTGATCGACGCACCAAAGGCCGCGGATGCCATCCAGGTGTCCACCACGCGGGCGTTCGCCGAACGGTGGCTGATGCCGCGGCTGGCGGCCTTCAACGCCATTTACCCGGACATTGTGGTCTCGATTCATGCCTCGGAGAAAGTCGTGGACCTGCGCACCGAAACTGTCGACCTGGCGATTCGTTATGGCCCGCTCACCGCCAATGCCCGCGCGCCGGTGCTGTTCGAGGACCGTTACATGGCGGTGGCGGACGCCCGCATCTGTCCTGACGGACGGGCGCCCACCATTGATGATTTTCACCAGCGCGCATTGCTGGCATTCAAGTGGAAAAACCAGGCCCTCGAAGCGCCTTCCTGGTCAGCCTGGCTCGCCAGGGTCGCGCATGATCCGTCGCGGGAATTGCGCATCTCCTGGTACAGCGAGGAAACCCTGGCGCTGCACGCGGTGGAGCGCGGGCTCGGGCCGTTGTTGTGCAGCACGGTGCTGATGGACGAAGCGTTGCGCTCTGGCCGGATGCGCCGGGTCGAAGGCCCGACCTTGCCAGGTTTCACGTACCACCTGATAGAGAACAACCCGGGTGCCTCGCGCCGTAGCCTGGGCGTGTTTCGCGACTGGTTGCTCGGCGAAGCCAGGTCATTCCGGGAAAACACCTTGGATGACCTGGCCGGCCAGCCGTTGCCTACCCCCTGACTTTCGCCGCGTGAAGGGTGCTTTCCATCGCCAGGCACGCGCCGAGCAGTGCGTCATCGTGGCCTTGCGGGGCCGAGAACAATACCGAGGTCGGTAGCCCGGCGGGGTCCGTGCCAGACGGCACGGCCACCCCCGGCATATCCAGCAGGCTGCCGATCATGGTCAGCGACAGGGTTTGCAGATTGACCGCGGCGAACAGCGCGTCGTCCTGTTCCAGGGGCGCCATCGCCGGCGCGACATGCTTGACCGTCGGCATGACCAGCAGAGCACCGTCGAGCTCACGTTCGATGGCCGCCATCAACTCGTCGCGGGCCTGGCGAATCCTGGCTTCGACCCCAGGGCCGATGGCCTTGGCCGAACGCAGGCGCGCCCGGACCCGTCGGTCCATACGCGCGCCGTCCGGCCCCTCGACGATCGCCTCCAACAGCCGCCAGGCTTCTATCGCCCCCAGCCAGCCATCCCGGGCGATCAGCTCCCGGGTGCTGGCCACGGCGCGCACAGCACGGTGTTCAACCTGTGCGCCAGCGCCACGAAGACATTCCATCATGGCCAACAGGTTGTGGCGGACGGCTGGCTGCAACGCGTCATCGGCCAGCACCGCATCGTCGACCACCAGGCGCAGGCGGAAAAGCGCGCCGGGCTCGATGGCCGGGCAGGCAGCACCGCGCATGGCCGCATCCAGGGCGACGCAATCGGCGACGGTCCGGGCGAACGGCCCCAGGCTGTCCAGGGTGACGGCGAGCGGGTGGACGCCGTGCATACTGTAGCGACCGGTGCTGGCCTTGTACCCGACCACGCCATTGAACGCCGCCGGGACGCGAATCGATCCGGCGGTGTCGGTGCCTAGGGCGCAGCTGACGATGCCTCGTTGCACCGCGATGGCTGAGCCGGACGACGAACCACCGGGTACGCGGCGTTCGCCCACGGCCATGTCGCCCTTCGGCGTACCGAAATGTGGATTCAGGCCAAGGCCCGAGTAGGCGAACTCCGAGAGATTGGTTTTGCCCAGGGCGATCATCCCCCGCGCCTTGAGCGCAGCGATGACCTGGGCGTCGGCGTCCGCCATCGGCGCGTCCAGGCGAGTGATGGAGCCCGCGGTGGTCCGGGTGCCGGCGACGTCCAGCAGGTCCTTGACCGCATAGGGTATGCCGTCGAACGGGCTCAACGGGGTTCCGTCCCGCCAGCGCTCGGTCGAGGCCCGCGCCGCCTCGATGGCCCGTTGTTCAAACAGTTCAATGAACACATGAGCGCCATGGCGGGCGGCGACCAAGGCCGCCGCGACCAGTTCGTCAGGTGTCGTCAGGCCTTGCTTCAGTCGCTCGGCGGTGTGCAACAGGGTGGTCATGTCGTCTCCCTTCGTCGGGTTAAGCCGGCTGCTCAAGCCGGCGCACGCAGGTTGTGTCGTTCTCCGATCAGTTGCCCGACCAGTACCGGCACCGCATCGAAGGCGTCGGCGATGGAGGCTTCGTGGCGAGCGTCGCCGAACTCCTGGTAATCGATGGCGATGACGTGGGTTTCGTTCACGCCCAGGTAATGCGCGCAGGTCTGGATATGGGTTTCGAGGTGGTTCATGGTTTCGCGTACACCACCGGGGCCAAAGCCGAATTCCCCTCGGCAAGACAGGATGATCAGTTTCTTGCCGCTCATGATCGGTTCCAGCGGGTAGTCGCCCCGGCCCAGGTCGAAGGTGAAGGTCTTGCCGATGCGGATCACCTTGTCGAACCAGGATTTCAGCGCGGCGGGCATCCCATAGTTGTACATCGGCGTACCGATGACGATGACGTCGGCACGGTCGATTTCATCGATCAACTCATCCGAAAGGCGGATTTGCTCGCGCTTTTCAGCGGTCATCTGTGCCTCGGGCGTGAATACCGCCGCAATCCAGGCCTCGGTCACGAACGGAGGCGGGTTGTGCCCGACGTCACGGGTAATGACCCGCGCCAGTTTGTCGCGTTCAAGCCAGGTGTCGACGAACGCCTTGGACAGTTTACGGCTCAAGGAGCGATCGGAGCGTGCACTGGCATCAATATGAAGTAACGTGGTCATGAATAACTCCCTCAAATGCCGAGGCGAAATGTCTCGGCAGCGGATCCAGTGGGCCACGACGGTCGTCGGCTCGGCTATTGATATTTATTGTGCGCTTGGCCAATAAAACTCAACCCGCTAATTTTATTTAACCTGGTCATCTTCTTTTGAGCGGTTGTGGCGCGTTGAAGTGCCAATTGCACTTCTGGTTGTCGCGCGCAATTGAATAAAACTAAAGCCGCGAATATTTCTAAACGGCCTTTTAGGTTTAATCAATTACTTAAATCTTCGCACCTCGATTTAATGATTCGCAGCGATTCACGTGGTCGCCGATCAGCGAGGAAAATAATAATGTCAACGCGTCGAAACTCCGAAGTCAGTCAAGTCAATCACGATGTGCTGGGCATTGAACCCATGCCCGACAGCCATCGTACGTCCACACCCCTGGACCAGTTCTGGATCTGGGCCGGCGCCAACGTGGCACCGATCAACTGGGTGCTCGGTGCCATCGGCATCCAGTTGGGGCTTAGCCTTATGGAAACGCTCCTGGTGATTGTCATCGGCAACCTGCTGGGTGCGGCCCTGTTCGGCGGCATCTGCATCATGGGCCACCGGACCGGGGTGCCGCAGATGGTGCTGTCGCGGCTCGCCTTCGGTCGGCGCGGCGCCTACCTGCCCACCCTCATGCAAGTGCTGATGCCCATGGGGTGGGTGGCGACCAACACCTGGATCGTCCTCGACCTGTCGGTGGCGGCCTTGGAGAAAGTCGGTGTCAGTGGCGGCATGGAACTCAAGTACCTGATCGCCGTGGCGGTCATGGTCCTGCAGGTGGTCATCGCGGCCTGGGGGTTCAACGCGATCAAGTGCTTCGAGCGCTACACCATGCCGGTGATTCTGGTGATCATGATGGTGATGACCGTGCTGGCGTTCACGCACGTGGACATCCAGTGGCAAACGACCACCATCCAGGGAATCGGCAAGCTCTCGGCCATGAGCAGCCTGATGACGGCCATCGGGATCGGCTGGGGCATCTCATGGCTGGTCTACGCCTCGGACTACACCCGGTTCACCCAGACCAAACTGTCCGACGGCCAGGTGTTTCGCTCGACGTTCCTGGGCATGTTCCTGCCCACCGTCTGGCTCGCCTTCCTCGGCGCCGCGATTGCTTCGGCGGGTGGCGGTTCGGACCCGGCGCAACTGATCATCGCAGTGTTCGGCACGATGGCGCTGCCGGTGCTGCTGGTGCTGTTGCACGGCCCGGTGGCCACCAACATCGTGGTCATCTACTCGGCGGCGTTGGCGACCCTGTCGCTGGACCTGCGCATTGCGCGCTGGGCGGTGTCGCTGGTCTCGGGGGTGGTGGCACTGTTCATTCTTTATCTGTTCCTGCAATCGGGTGAGTTCGTCCATGCCTTTGAAAACCTGATGGTGTTCTTTGTGGTGTGGATCAGCCCTTGGGCGGGTATCACCCTGGTGGACTTTTTCCTGATCCGCCGCGGCCGGGTGGATCTCGATTCGTTGTACTGCCACCACTCGCAAAGTGCCTGCACCGACGTGAACTGGAAAGGCGTATTGGCCCTTGCCGTGGGTGTACTGGCGGCCTGGTTATTTCAAGTTGGCACCGTCGCGTCATTACAAGGGCCGATTGCAATGGCCTTGGGCGGAATCGATTTGTCTTGGTTGGCAGGATTAAGCGTGGGCGGCGGCAGTTATTACTTACTGCATCTTTCCCGGCGAGTGGCAACGGTTCACACCCCGGCAGTCGCTGAATAAGAAGTTGTCTGTAAAACACCTATTAACGATGAAAGAGGTCAATGCATATGTCTCATCTTGAACAAACTAACGTGCTGTCGGCATTGAGTGCCGGGGCCGAGGTCGACGCCTTCCTGGGCAACGTCGTGGAAATCGCGATCGTGACCCGGGACCACCAGCGCACCATGGATGGCTTGCTCAAGCTGGGGATTGGCCCATGGCGGGTGTACACCTTCAGCCCGGACAACACCGAGAACCAGACCTACCACGGAGAGCCGGCCGAATTCGTCCTGAAGGTCTGTTTCGCCCAGTCTGGGAACATGGTCTGGGAACTGATGGAGCCGGTGTCCGGCCCGACGATCTTCGCCGACTTCCTGGAGAAGCACGGCGAAGGCATCCAGCACGTGGCCTATGACTGCAACAACATTCCCTTCGAAGAACGCATCGCCGAGTTGCAACGCCGTGGCTTCAAGTGCGTGCAGTCGGGCTCCTGGATGGGGGTGAACCATTTTGCGTTCTTCGGCACCGAGGCCGACACCACCACCGTGTTTGAGACCTATGCGTTCCCTGGGGACTGGGATTATCCGGAACCCGAATCCTGGTACCCGGCGCGCCCGTAGGCACGACGCGGCTCCCGGCGCCCCTGGCGTCGGGACTTTTGCCTCACAACCGACGATGGGAAGACAGCCATGAACAACGTCCGGATGGACAACCTCAGTTGGGTCGAATACGAGCGCCGCGTGCAATCCGGTGCCGTGGTGTTTCTGCCGATCGGTGCGACCGAACAGCATGGACCGCACTTGCCCCTGGGCACCGACGCCTTGCTGGCCAGCGCCATCAGCGAAGACGTCGCCCGGGAAATCCACGGCATCGTCGCGCCGGCGCTGGCCTATGGGTACAAATCCCAGCCCAAGTGCGGAGGAGGGCAGCACTTTTGCGGCACCACCAGCGTGGACGGCGCGACGCTGATCGCGATGGTCCGCGATGCCGTGCGCGAGTTTCATCGCCATGGGGTCAAGCGCCTGGTCCTGGTGATTGGGCATTACGAGAACCAATGGTTCGTGACCGAGGGCATCGACCTGGCCCTGCGCGACATCGGCCCGGACGCTGGCCTGCAGGTCATGCGCCTGGAACATTGGGAGTTCTTGCAGCCCCAGACGATCGAGCGGATTTTCCCCGACGGTTTCCCCGGTATCGCCCTGGAACATGCGGCGGTCATCGAAACCTCGATGATGCTGCACTATCACCCGCAATTAGTGGCGCTTGACCGGATTCCCGCCCATGGCCCGGCCGAATTCCCGGTCTACGACCTGTACCCCACGCGCACCGAATGGGTGCCCGCCAGTGGCGTGCTCTCATCGGCGTTGGGTGCCAGTGCGCAAAAGGGCCAATGGCTGGTGGGCGATGTCATCGGCGGGATCGTGCAAGCGGTGCGGTTCGAGTTCGCCCTGGGTGAAGTCTGAAACCTGATAAGGCCACAAAGGCCCAGTTCAGTTGAGGTATCTCGCAATCAACTGAGCTGGGCTGACGTGCTATTTACCCATACACCGTCACCCGATTACGCCCAGACTCCTTGGAGGTGTACAGGGCGTGGTCCGACCAGGCGATCAGGTCCGCATGGCTGTTGGCGGGCTGGCTCAGGTCGGCGACGCCCAGGCTGATGGTGAAGCGGATGCGCTGGTCGCCATGCATCACTTCCAGGCCTTCGATGGCCTTGCGCAGGCGTTCGGCAAATACTTGGGCGCCTTCCTTGTCGGTGTCGGAGAGCACTACACCGAACTCTTCGCCGCCGTAGCGCCCGGCGGCATCGGAGTCGCGCACATGCTCGCGCAGGACCCGCGCCACCTGCTCGATCACCTTGTCGCCGGCCTGGTGCCCGTAGGTGTCGTTGACCCGCTTGAAGTGATCGATGTCAAACATCACCAGGCTCAGCTCATTGCCATAGCGCAGGTGCCGGGCGTAGGCGGCCTTGAGGTTTTCTTCCCAGTGACCGCGGTTGTACAGGCCGGTCAGCCGGTCGATGCTCGACAACTGTTGCAACTGCGCATTGGCGGCCTGCAACTGATGACGGTTGGTGGCGACGTCGGTGACGTCGTAGATCACCAGGCAGATATGGTTGATCTTGCTGTCGGGGGAGTGCAGCGGCAGCAGCGTGGTGTTCTGGTACATGAACTCTTCTTCGCCGGTGATCGGCTGGTAGTTCATGAACCGCACCAGGTACGGACGCTGCTCCCAGATGGTGAACGCCGGCGTGCCCAAGGTGGCAACGCTCTCCACCTTGCGGCTGAACCATTGGCGGTCGATTTCCGGAAACAGGCTGAAGAAGTGCTGGTTCTGGGCGTCCTTGGGCTGTATGCCGGAGCGGTTCTCCATAAAGGTGTTCCAGACTTGCACGCGGTAGTCGCGGTCGAGCACTACCACCCCGACGTCGATGCTCTGAACCACGGCCAGCAACCAGTGGAATTCGTTCAGGTCGATAGAATCGTTCATGGCTCAGTTCATCAAGTAGGCGAGTTTGTGGGTCAGGCGGGGAATGGAGTCCTCGGTGAACAGCAACAACAGGTCGAAACTGATGTCCTGGCCCTCCAGGCTGTAGCTGATTTCCACGGCCAGGGTCTTTTTCCAGCGCTTGCGGTTGACCCGGATCAGCTCGTCGATGGCCGCATGCTGGCCCAGAATCTGCGGATGGCCCTGGGAAAACCCCACGTCGACCTGCTCGGCGATGCTGCTCAGGCAGGCGCCGATCAGCACGCTGGAGAGGTCCAGCAACATTTCGAGGTCGGAATAATCGGCGCTTTCCCGCTGCATCAGGAGGGCGATGTCGGTGATTTCCGAATCGTGGAACATCAGCAGCGCTTCGCCGGCAATGCCCCCGCCGATGAAACCCTGGCAGATCGCGGTCAGTTGCTGGGAATTGCTGGCATCGGCCAGGGCCATGTGCAGTTCGCCGACTTCAAGGATGTTCACGTTCGGCACGGGCAACTGCACGAACACCCCAAGCACCTTGGCGATCAAGGCAGCGGCGCGGCCGATGGCGACATTGACGGTCTCGCGGAAAGCGTCGTGGAAACTGATCGCGGTGTTTTGTACCGCGCGTGGTTGTGGGGTTTGTCCGGGGTGTGCCAGCAATCCCAGCTTGCCGAGGGTCTGGCGCAACTCGGCTTCGTCGAACGGTTTTTTCAGGAAGGCCAGCGCGCCCAGTTCGTGCACACGGCGCACCGCTTCTTCCTGAACGTCGCCGGAGATCACAATGACCTGGGCCTTCAGTCCTTCGGCGCGCAAGGCGCTCAAGACCTGGTAACCGTCCATTTCCGGCATGGTCAGGTCCAGCAGCACCACCTGTCCCAGGCCCTGGCGTATGGCATCCATGGCCTGGCGGCCATTGGTGGCTTCGGTGATCGAAACCGGCCAGTCCGCCGGCAGCGCCCGTAATACCTGTTTACGGGCCATGTTGGAGTCATCGCATACCACTAGGGGAATCACTGACACAGAAGACGCTCGCCGAGGGTTGGATATCAGGGAAAATCCGATGGGCATCATGCCACAGGCTTATTTGTTCCGACCGCGCCGATGTTCACGAATTCAGCAAAATTCAAATGCCAGGCGCGAACACCGCGAACACAGGGCTCGCGTGGTGAGAGAGTCCGCTCCCGCCGCAGGCGCTCGGGTCGGGCAAAAAGGGGCCGCTTCGCGCCCCAGCGGGAGCAAGCTCCCTCGCCACAGAGGCCACAGAGGCTACAGAAGCTACAGAAGCTACAGAAGCTACAGAAGCTACAGAAGCTACAGAAGCTACAGAAGCCATAGAGACTACATGGCCCGGCCTTGGTCAATCCGCAACCCCGCCAGCGGCCTTCAGTACCAACAGGTGATAGACGCCGTCCTCGACCTCGATTCCATGGGTGTCATGGGTGAAGCCTGGGAAGGATCTGTCGAAGGCTTCCAGCGCCCTCAGGTAAGCCAGTAGCGGGCCATCCGCGGGGCCGGCATTTTCGCCGGGCATGAGTAGGGGAATCCCTGGTGGGTAGGGCACGATGCCGGTGGCCGCGATGCGTCCGGCGGCGTTGTCCAGCGTGACCTTCTCGATGTGGTTGCGCACCAGTTTTTCGTAGGCTTCCACCGGGCTGCACACCGCTTGCGGCAGCATGCCGAACGCCTGGGCCATGGACGCGGTGGTCTTGTGCTGTTTCATGGCGGCGAAGATGTCATCGGCCAGGTCCTTGAGGCCCATGCCGGCGTAGCGCTGCTGGTTGGCGGTCAGCAGGTCCGGCAGGCACAACTCCAGTTCGAGGTTTTCGTCATAGTCACGCTTGAAGTCGAGCAGGGCGTTGACCAGCGTGCCCCATTTGCCTTTGGTGATGCCGATGGAGAACAGGAACAGGATCGTGAAGTCGGTGGTTTTCTCCACCACGATGCCCTGGTGCTCCAGGTAAGCGGTGACAACACAGGCAGGGATGCCGAAGTCCTGCAGGTGGCCATCGTCACCCATGCCCGGGCTCAGCACCGAGACCTTGATCGGGTCGAGCATGCAGTAGCCGTCTTCGATGTCACCGAAGCCGTGCCATGTTTCGTTCGGATGCAGCACCCAACAGTCCGGCTCCGTGCGCAACATCACCGGGTCGGCGGCGTGGAAGGGCATCGGGGCGCCGTCAACCTGCACCGACGGCGGCTGCCAACAGGTGAAGAACCACTCGTCCTTGCCTTGCATCTCGTTGTGCATGCGCGAGAGGACCTGGCGGAAGGCGACGGCTTCCTCGATGGATTCACTGGTCAGGATCTGCCCGTTCGGCGCCTCCATCATGGCCGAGCTGACATCGCAGGACGCCATGATCGCGTAGTTGGGCGAGGTGGAGGCATGCATCATGAACGACTCGTTGAAGCGCCCATGCTCGATCGGGTTGCGGCCATTACGCACATGAATCATCGAAGCCTGGGACAGCGCGGCCAGCAACTTGTGGGTCGATTGGGTGGCGAACACGGTGGGCTTGGAATCATCGTGATCGTCAGGGCTGCCGTGCATGGCGAAGCGTTCGCGATACAGCGGGTTGAACCGTGCATAGCCGTACCAGGCTTCGTCGAAGTGCAGGCGATCGACGCTTTGCCCCAACAGTTCCTCGACGCGGGTGACGTTGTAGGTCAGGCCGTCGTAGGTGGAGTTGGTGATGATCGCGTGCACCGGTGTCGGGTCGATGCCGGCCTTGACCATCGGGTTATTCGCGATGGCTGCTTTCACCCCTTCGGCGCTCAGCGTCTGCGGCAGGATCGGTCCGATGATGCCGTAGCGGTTGCGGGTCGGCACCAGGTAGGTGGGCAGGGCGCCGGAGAGGGTCATCGCATGCTCGGCGGATTTGTGACAGTTGCGGTCGCACAGGGCAATCTGGTTGCGCGTGACGCTGGCCATCAGGATCACGCGGTTGGACATCGACGAGCCGTTGGTGACGTAGTAGGTGCGATGGGCACCGAATACCTTGGCCGCGTAGCGTTCACCCTGGCCAATGGGCCCGCTGTGGTCCAGCAGCGAGCCCAGCTCGCCGACGGAAATGGACAGGTCCGAGCGCAAGAGGTTTTCCCCGAAAAACTCGTAGAACGCCCGACCAGCAGTGCTTTTCAGGAAGGCCGTACCGCCGGCATGGCCAGGTGTGTGCCAGGAATATTCATAAGAGCGGGCAAATTTGACCAGCGCACCGAACATCGGTGGCAGGGCGGCCTTGCGATAGCGCTCGATGGCCGCCAGGATTCGGCCGCTGAGGAACCGGCTGGTGTCTTCCGGTAACCAGATGAAGTCGTCGGCGTGTTGCATCACCACCAGCGGGATGCTGGAGGCGGTGCTGCGATCACTGATCAGGAACACCGGCACCCGGGTGTTGCGCTCGCGCAGGTTGGCCAGCAGCTTGATGCATTCTTCGTGGCCTTCGCTGGCGTCCATTTCCCAACTGAGCAGGACGCATTGGATGGCCGGGTCGGAATTGAGGATCGACGTTGCGTCGCCGAGGGATTCGGACACCAGCACGCTGATGGCGCGTTGCTCGACGTCGCTGATCAGTTGATTCAGAGCGCGGCCAAACACCGTGCGCTTGTCGGGCGGGCTGCTGACCAGCAGAGTGAGCATCCCGAGCGTCTGGGTATTTTCCGTCATGATTGAGCCTCCAGGCTGCCTTTGTTCAAGTGGTTCACCGGTACGGGGTCACCCGTCAGGTGCTGCGCGCTGACGGTTTGCGTCGGTACGCTGTTGTTCAGCGCTTCAAGGCGAATCAGCCGGTTGTTGACGAAGCCGAACAAGGTGTAGCCGAAGATCGTCGCCACGCCGCCGAGCATCAGCGCCTGCTCGCCGGAGCTGTACAGCGCCAGGTAGCTGTAGGCGGCCGCCACCCAGGCGATGATGTTGGTGACCAGGGCCTTGCTGGCGGGCACGTTGGAGACTTTCTGCAGGGTCATCAGGGCGGCCATCGAGAGAATGTAGGGCACCAGGTTGGTGACCACTGCCAGGTTGACGAGGGTATCGAATTGCTTGCTCAGGTCCGGGCTGATGGTGAGCAGGCCCAATGCCGTCTGTGCCGCCAGCAATACCAGCATGCCGATGATTGGCGTGCCAGCCTTGTTGGCCTTGGCGAAGATCGCCAGGAAGTAGCCGGTGTCCGCCGAACTCTTGTAGACCTGGGCAATGGTGAACTGCCAACCGAGCAGCGAGCCGATGCACGCCAGCACCATCAGCCCCATCACCAGGTCGCCCACCGCCGGGCTGAACATCTTGGCGAATGCCAACCCGAACGGCGCCGTGGAGGCTGCCAGCTCGGCGTTGTCGACGATGCCAGCGATGACGTTCGTTGACACGATGTAGAGCACGGCCGCACCGAGGGTTCCGCCCAGTACGGCGATCGGTACATTCTTCTCGGGATTTTCCACCGCATCGGTGTTGGCGCAAGCGGACTCCAGCCCCAGGAACGCCCACAAGGTGATTGCCACCGAAGCACCGGCCGCTTCATACCAGCTCTTGTCGTGGGGGTTCCAACCCGCCGCGTAGACACTGCTGTCGAACCAGAACCAACCCAGGGTCGACACCAGCACCACTGGCGCAATGACACCCCACACAGTGACCGCACCGATCCGGCCGGTGATCCGCGCACCGCCGAAGTTGGCGAAGGTGGTGATCCATAACAAAGCGATGGTTGCCAGCCCCACTTGCAATGAATCGAGCTTGAGCTGGAACAGTTCCTGGATGTAGCCGACGGCGGTGATGCTGATCGCTACGTTGGCAATCAACAGCGACAGGCCGTAGGTGTAGTTGGTGATGTAGTTGCCGGCCTTGCCAAAGGTGTATTCGGCATAGCCACCCATGCCGCCGGTCTTGCGACTGAGCATTCCGCAGCGGGCGAACGCATAGGCCAGTGCCAGGGAGCCGGTGGCAGTGACCAGCCATGACAGGATGGAAATAGCGCCCACCTCGGCCAGTTTGCTCGGCAATAAAACGATGCCTGAGCCCAGCATGTTGACGGCAGTCAACATGGTCAACTGCACTACCGTCATTTTCTTCGCGGCGGTCATTCCGTGCCTCACTTCATGCGGGGGAAGGAAAACTAGCTATAGCTAAGTATTGGAAAGCTGCAAGAAAGTTCACGCTAATGCGCCGTTGATTTTTTATAATTCGACAGGCTTATATTTCCCCTGGTGGGCGCTCGCTCCACCTTTGACAGGCGGCCGATGATCTTCGGCGATTGGCGTTATAACGCGGTTCGTAATCGCGTCTATACCAAATCAATATGAAGCCCATGGCCGTTGCAAGCCTGAACAGACAGCCCGCTCAGCGAGCAAGAAGTGGCGCCTTGATCTGAAAGTTCAAGTATTGGCGGCGAATCCCACAGCGCATTCGACCTTCCAAACTCCATTGAACGTGTGACAGAGGCTGTAGTTTCTGATGTTGGCGATTAACCTCTATGCTCGTGCCAATAACAAAGTGACGAATCCCTTCAGCCAGCCACTTATCCCGGTAGCTATCTTGAAACCCCGTTAAGTTCGGCGCTTACTCACCCCAATTGTTTACGCTCGCTTCCCAGCAGTCATACGGATCAAAACACGTCATGAATTGCAGATGTGCACGCCATTGTCCACCTCGGGCCATGGGTTTGCAGTGCACAGACGACACCTCATTGCTGGTCTTGGTCCTGGGAGGGAAGGCTATCAGTTGCGCGCGCCGGCAGCCGGCGTGCCAGGCCCAGCATCAACAGCGGTACCAGAGCCATCGATAGCGCGATGGCCAACACCAGCAGATCGTGCAGGCGCTGATCGACCAGGTGCTGCTCAAGTGCCAGCTTGAACACCACGAAGGCGAACTCGCCACCTGAGGCCAGGACCACCCCAAGCCCTATCGCCCCGGCCCGATCGAGGCCACCGGCCCAGCGCCCAAGGCCCATCAGGATCGGTAGCTTCAGGCCAACCAGCAGTAGCGTCAGCCCGAGCACCACCCAAGGTTCGGCACTCAACAAGCGCAAGTCCATGGACATGCCCACGCCGACGAAAAACAAACCGAGCAACAAACCTTTGAACGGCTCGATCTGGGTCTCCATTTCGTGCCGGTACTCGGATTCGGCCATCAACATGCCGGCCAGGAAGGCCCCCAATGCCATCGATACCCCGACGTGCTCCATGATCCAGGCGGTGCCCAGCACCAGCAGCAACGCGGTGGCAGTGGAGACTTCCCGCAGTCTCGAACCCACTGCCCAGGCAAAAGCCGGTCGCAGCAGCAAGCGCCCGCCAACGATGATCACGCCGATCCCAACGATCACCGCCAGCACTGGCCTGAGCCCGGTTTCGGCGGCTGCGCCGCTGTCCAGGGTACCGAGCAAAGGCACCAAGGCAATCAGTGGGATGGCGGCAATGTCCTGGAACAACAGGATGGCTACCGCCAGGCGGCCATGGGGGCTCCCCAGTTCCTTGCGTTCGGCCAGCATCTGCAGGCCAAAGGCGGTGGAGGACAGTGCCAGGCCCAACCCGATCACCACCGACACCTGATGGCCCTGCCCAAGCAGCAGCGCCGCCCCGCCGATGGCCACGCCGCTGAGCAATACCTGCAGCAACCCGACGCCGAACAGCGCTCGGCGCATCATCCAGAGGCGTCGCGGCGACAACTCCAGGCCGATGATGAACAGCAGCATGACCACGCCGATTTCCGAGAGCCGGCTGACGTTCTGGGCATTGTTCACCAGGCCCAGTACCGAAGGTCCGATGAGTACTCCGGCCAATAGATAGCCAGGCACAGCGCCGAGCCGCAGACGCTGGGCAAGTGGCACCAGCAGGACCACCGCCAGCAGGAACATCACCGTGGCTTTGAGCAGGCTTCCGTCATGAGGCATTGGATGTTCTCCTATCAGCGGCGCCGTTCCTGTGGAGCAAACCTGCTCGCGTTGCTACGCGTTTTACCCCGGGGCAGGCAGGTTTGATCGATGACGGTCAAGCCAGTGAACGATCAGCCACGCGTACAGCGTGACGGCAATGAATAGGCTCATGCGTACGGCGAACGCGGTGTAGACATCCTTGCCCGCTGCGCTGTCCTGGACTGACTGGCCGAGCAGAATGATCATCGTCATCAGTGTGTTGAGCCAGAAACCGGGGCTTAGCCGCGTGTGGTCCAGGCCATACAACTTACGGCCCAGCAACAAGGCAACCAGCAGTGTCCACAGGAAAAACATCCAGAGGTGCACGAACAGGCTCAGGACGCACCAGAACGCGACCGCCAGCCATCCGCCCAGCAACGTCGAGCCTAGCAGCTCGCGTCCGGCCTGGCTGGCGGCAGTGCTGGAGCTTTGCTGGCCCAGGCCGACGGCCTTGAGGATGATGGGCAGGTACTTGGTGGGTTCGATCAAGGCGAGCAGGAACGTGGGGAGCACGATCAAGGTGGCCCGCAGCGCCAGTCGGCCCGTGTCGCTGGGGGATGGGCTTGTCGGCATGGGCGGCGTCGGCGCCTGGCTGGGCTCGGGAAACAGACAATGACTGAAGAACAGCGCGACGACCGCCAGGAGCAATCCCTGGACCAGCGCCGCTATGACCATGACCGAAGCGCCGAAGTCAGCGGTACCGGCAGCCGGGATCATGGTCAGGCCGATGACCAGGAACGTCATCACCAGGACATTGCCACCCGACAAGCCGTAGCGGAATGCCACGAACAGACCGAGCCCCACCAGCAGGACGCCGCACAACGGGTAATAGCGCAGGACAGGGATCAGTAACAGTCCGCAACCTGTGGTCAGTATTGCCGCCAGCATCAGCTTCAGGCAGTCCTCGGCGGACAATGGCCGGTGAGTCATTGCCAGGATCATGGCAAGAACAGGGGCAAGGAATGGAATCGGCAGGTCCAGGCCGAAACCGATCGCCAGACTCGACGCCGTGCCGCTCGCCAGTCGCAACGCTCGTTGGGCACGCACGCTTCGCTCAATAGGCATAGGACAGCCAACTCATCAACCACAGAAACACACGGCCCAGCGGGTTCAACAGGTTGTCCTCCGAGGGAAACGCCATTATCTCGGCTTGCCCACCGGCCCGCACCGCGCCCAGGGTGCGCAGGCGCTCCCGGGCGTCGGCAGAAAATTCGATCGTCACCGGGAAGCGTTGCGCGGGACGCAGCCAGTCACGGCTGTTGCGCACCGTGGGCAGGGTGCCGGGCGCGGTGCCCTGGCTCACTTCAACGCCGTAGCCGATACTGCGCACGCGCCCTTGCAATACCTCGCCGGGCAACGCATCGAGCACAATGGCGACCGGTGTACCGACGGTTATCAACCCAAGGTTGTTCTCGGTCATGTCCGCGCTGATCCAGACATCGTGGATGGCGATCAGGGTCATCACCGGCGTGCCCGCCGCCGCAAAGTGGCCGACATCTGTGCGCAGGTCGGTGACCAGGCCGGCTGAGCGCGCGCGTACCTGGCTGTTGGCCAAGTCCAGTTCAGCCTTCTGCACGGCACTGGTGGCACTGCGCAGCAAAGCGTTGGCTTCGTCGCTGCCGCCTTCCTGCTCGCGCGCCCGTTGCACCTCGGCGCGCGCGGCGGCGACCTGGCTGGTTGCCTGCTCGCGAGTCGCGCGGGAGATCTCAAGCACGCGCACGGAAATGGTTCCCGGATCGGCCCGGTACAACCCCTCCAGGCGCTGATTGTCCTGGCGTGCCTTGAGCTCGTTGGCTTGTGCTGCACGCAACGAAGCCTGCGCCGAAGCGATGCCGGCGGTGTTGGCGCCGATCTGGCGACGGGTGGCTTCCAATTCGGCGCGGGCCCGGTCGACAGCAATCCGGTACGGCAATGGGTCCACCTCGAAGAGCAGCTCACCGGCGTCGATGTCCTGGTTGTTGCGCACGTTGACCCGGGTTACCCGACCGGCGACCTCGGACGCCACCGGAATGACGAAGGCCCCGACACGCGCCTGCTGCGTATAGGGTGTAAAGCGGTCTGACAATAAATACCAGACCAGGCTCAGCACGATCAGCAGCAGTACCCACTTGATGCCTCTGTTCACCGGGTCGGCCTCGGGCACTGGAGCCGGAGCGGGGGACGGCGCTTCAGTCATGGTCGGTCACCTTGAGCGCTGCCGCGGCGGATGGCGGCGCGGCGGTCGGAGGGGTGAGCAGGTTGCCCCAGTCAGAGCGTTGCTCCATAGATTGCCGGGTCTGCGGGTCCACGAGAGGCTGGTCACTCTGCCAGCCTCCGCCCAGCGCCTTGTACAGTGCGACCAGGTTGTTTACGGCGTCGCTGCGGCTGATCAGGTAGTTGTCCTGCTGTTGCAACAGCGCGCTCTGGGCGTCCAGGACCCGCTGGAAATCCGAGTAGCCCTCGCGATACCAGGTGTTGGCCAACACCAGCGAACGTTGGGCCGCCTGCGCGGCTTGGCGCAGAATGCGCTCGCGTTCGAGCGCCTTGATCAGTCCAGTGGCGGCGTCGTCGGCTTCGCGCGCCGCCTGACGGACCTGTTCGCGATAGGCCTCGATCAGTTGTTGCAGGCGGGCGTCCTGGACGCGCACGTTATTGCGGATCCGGCCATGGTCGAACAGGTTCCAGCGCAAGCTGGGGCCGCCCACCAGGTCCAGGTTGTTGGAGGTGCCACTCAGCGAGTCGGTGGACCAGACGATGCTGCCCAGCAGCGTCAGCGATGGATAAAGCTCGGACTCGGCCACGCCAATCAAGGCCGATTGTGCGGCGACATTGAGCTCAGCGGCTCGCACATCCGGGCGTCGCAGCAACAGCTCGGCCGGCACGTCCTGCAACACGGCCCGGTCCACCAGTGGGATCAAGCCAGTGCTTTCATCCCGCAGCGACAGGGCCCCTGGCGGTTGACCGATCAGCCCTGCCAATGCGTTGCGCGTGCGAGCGGCCTGGTCTTCCAGGCTCGGAATGCTGCTGGAGGTGCCCAGGTACTGAGTCTTGGCCTGTTGCACGTCGAGTTCGGCGATCTGGCCGCTGGCGTAGAGCTTTTCCGTGATCTCAAGGTTGCGCAGTTGTTGAGCCGCGTTTTCCCGGGCCACCCGCAGTCTAGCTTCAGTAGTGCGCAAGGCGAAGTAAGTCATGGCGACCTGGGCGCGCAGCAGCACCAATGCGTCTTCATAGTTGGCCTGGGCCGCAAAGTAAGCGGCGTCCGCGGACTCGATGGCGCGGGCAAAACGGCCCCAGAAATCCAGCTCCCAGCCGATGTCGTAACCGGCGCTGTACTGCCAGAATCGACTGTCCCGAGGGTTACTGCCCCCGGACTGATACCGCTTGGCGTACAGCGTGTCGGCGCTGGCTTGTTGCAGTTGCGGATAGCGTTGGCTTTGCGCGATGCCCAACTGTGCTCGCGCTTCCATCACCCTTAGACCGGCAATCTTCAGGCTTGAGTTATGGACGTCGGATTCAGCGATCAGGCGTTCGAGCGTCGGGTCGCTGAACACCTGCCACCACTGGCGCAGGTCCGGGCTGTGCTGGCGATGGCTGGCGTGCTCGATGGCTGGGCTGTTCCAGGTCTTTGTCCAGGGTTCGCCGGGCGATTGGAAGTCCGGGCCCAGGCGGGTGCAGGCGACGAGGAACAAGACAGCCAGCCAAAGCGCGACGCCATGCAGAGAGGCGCGCATGGCCGGGCTACTGCGCGCCGGGCGGAAGCTCATCCTCGACGGCGACTTCCGGCGGCCGGGCGGCAACCCATTGCCAGAACAACTGATAGCCGACGGCAAGCACCACCGGGCCGACGAACAGGCCGATTACGCCACCGGTGACCATGCCGCCCAGGGCGCCGATCAGGATCACCGGCATCGGCACGTTGACCCCACGGCCGAGCAACAGCGGCTTGAGCACGTTGTCCACCAGACCGGCGACAAACACATACACGGCGAAGACGATGGTCGTGGTGCTCGCGCCCTCGGTGGAAAACACGAAGATGATGACTGGGAGGGTAATCAGCGTCGCCGGCAATTGCATAATGCCGATCAGCAGGACGGCGAGCGCCAGTAGACCAGCGCCGGGCACTCCCATGAACACGAAGCCCAGGCCTACCAGCAGCATCTGGATAAAGGCGATGCCAATCACCCCCAGCGCTACCGCGCGAATGGTCGAGGTGCACAGTTGGGTGATCCTGTGGGCTTTGGTCGCGCCGCAGATACGCGAGACAATCTGGATGGCGCTGGCGTGCCCACGTTCACCATAGGCCATGAAGCAACCCGCAACAATCAGCGAACCGACGAAGATGAGGAAGCCCAAGCCAAAACCGGCGACTTTACTCAACAGGGAAAGACTGAAGTGCTTGATCTGGGGAATGTAGCTCTGCACCAGAGCCGGGAGGTCGGTGGCGGCGCGCATCCACAGCTGTTGCAGTGGCTTGCCCACCAGCGGCCAGTTAGCGACGGTATCGGGCGGTAGCGGAACCTGGAGATTGTCGCCCTTGATGTCGGTCATCACGCCCTGGATCGAGGTCACCAGCGAGTTGCCCAGCAACAGGGTCGGAATCGCCAGGATACCCAATGTGATCAATACCAGCAGCGTCGCGGTGTACCCGTCGCTCAAACCCAGCCTGTCTTTCAGCTTTATTTGCACGGGATAGAGGGTGATCGCCAGGATCACCGCCCACAGCATCAAATCGAGAAAGGGGCTGAAGATCCGGTAACAGAAGAACACCATGACGGCAAGTAGGCCGGCGCGAATCAAAACATCGAGCATGCTGCGGGACCACGGGGTTTGGGAAACTGGCACAGAGGGCATCTGAGTATCCTCAGGGGGTGAGCAGCTCGAATTCACCCAGTGTAGTGGAGAATGGACAGTGCGCCGTCGTGCTGCCGACGCCAGATACGACGCCGGTGTTACCGGGCTACCGTCTTGCACATTCAAGGGGCGCCGGTGAGCCGTTCGGTAGCACACTTACTGACCACCATCACCGTACGAAATGGCTCCTACCGAAGATATTTTTCAATAAATCAGTTACTTGTCCGGTCATGCTCGAAGCTGGCATGCATCCTGCTCTTTTGAATCTATGGATAATTGGATACAAAAATGCAGAAGGTGCTGCCATGCAATTCGCTCCTACGTTTGCTGAACGCCCTCCGATGACGGCCGAGGAAGAGGCCTACAACTTCCTGCTGGAGGCTATTTGTGGCGGACGATTTCACAAGGGCGACCGGCTGATCGCCGAGGACATCGCCAGTGAGATCGGCATGAGCCGGATGCCGGTGCGCGAGGCGTTTCGCCGCCTGGACGCCCAGGGTCTGGTGACGTTGCGGCCCAATCGCGGGGCGGTGGTCAGTGGCCTGGACATCGATGAATTGCAGGAAGTCTTCGAAATGCGCAGCGCCCTCGAAGGCCTGGCGATGCGCGTCGCGGTGGGGCGCATCGGCGCCCGGCAACTGGCCGCGCTTGAACGCCTGCTGGATGAGATGGACGACTACCGCGACGAGAGCGCCGAGTGGGTCAGCCGGCATCGGGCCTTTCATGAATACCTGTGCAGCCTCAGCGGTCGCCCGCGATTGCTCAAGCAGATCAGCGCCCTCTACGCGCTGGTGGAAGCGCCTATGCGCCTGTGGTTGCAGCATGTCGACAAGCCGTTGAGCGCACGCCAGGAGCATGCGGTGATCCTCGAGGCCATACGGGCCGGCGATGCCGAGAAGGCCGAGGCAGTCATACGCACCCATATCGAAGGCACCGTCCCTGAACTGATCCGTTTCCTGCAATCGAAAAAATAGCCAGAGCAGGCACGAGCCTGCCTTGTTTTGACGCTGAGTACTGCCCGTTACCCACCGAACTGGAGTGTCTGGTCATGCATAAGCCTCGCTTGTTGATCGCTGCAATAACCTTGGGATTGTGTACTCAGTGGGCGCAGGCCGCCCCCGTCGTACCGGAGCGTTTGCTCAAGGTCGACACACTGGTCTACTGCTCCGGCATGGACTCGCCGCCGCTGGTGGCCTTCGATGAGGCGCAGAAGCCCAAGGGGCTGACGGTCGACCTGGGCCTGGAGATCGCCAAGCGCCTGGGGGACAAGAAGGTGCAATGGCGGGTCATTCCGTTCTCCGGTCTGGTCCCGGCGCTGTTGGCCAAGCAGTGCGACATGATCGTCGACCAACTGTTCGACAAGCCCGAGCGCCGGGAAGTCATCGACATCGTCAACTACATGTATTCCAGCCAGGCGGTGGTGGTGCCCAAGGGCAATCCGAAGGGCATCAAGACACTGACAGACTTGTCCACCCGCAAGGTCGCGGTGCTCAACGGTTCCACCATCAAGACCCTGCTCGACGCCGAGAATGACACGCTGGCCAAGGCCGGCAAGCCGCCGATGAAACTGGTGGTCTACAACACCGACACCGATGCGTTCCAGGCACTGCGCATCAGCCAGGTCGATGCTTACGGCACCACCGTGGAAACCGCCGGCTACTACGCCGCCATGGCCCCCGATCTGTTCGAGGAAGGCGTACCGGCCTTCAGCCGAATCCTCACCGGCATCGGCATTCGCAAGGACGATCCGCAACTCAGCGCTGCGGTGCAGCAAATCATCAACGACATGCGCAGCGACGGCAGCTACCGCCAATTGCTCAGCAACTGGCACGTCGCCAGCGATACGCTCGATTGAGGGAAGGCGTCGATGAATTTCAATTGGGATGTGTTTTGGCAGTACCTGCTACAGCCCAGTGGGGTCTACCTCACCGGCCTGTGGCTGACCTGCGTGATCAGCGTGCTGGCGATGCTGCTGGGCTGTGTGCTCGGGTTGGCCGCAGCCTTGCTACGGTTGTCGAAGAACCCATTGCTGCACATGCCCGTGCGCTTTTACGTGTGGTTGATGCGCGGCACGCCATTGCTGGTGCAGATTGTCTTCCTCTACACCGCGCTGGCGGCCGGAGGGGTGTTCCGCTTCGAGGACATTGAGCTATTCGGCCTGGTGATCCCCGGCAATATCCAGGCGGCGATCATTGCCCTGGGTCTCAACGAAGGCGCCTACATGGCCGAGATCATCCGGGCCGGCATCGGCGCGGTCGACAAGGGCCAGTATGAAGCCGGGCGCTCCCTGGGCATGACCTTCGCCAAGCTGATGCGCCGGATCATCCTGCCCCAGGCCTTTCGGTTCATCGTGCCGCCGCTGGGCAACGAGTTCAACGTCATGCTCAAGAACACCACGCTGGTCAGTGTGATCGGTGTGCAGGAGCTGCTGCTCAGCACGCAAATGGTTACGTCCGCGACGTTCCGGGTGTTCGAGTTGTACCTGGTGGTGGCGATCTATTTCCTGTTGCTGACCACCCTCTGGGGCTTTTTCCAGCGCTGGCTGGAAGCCCGTTTCGGGCAATCGGACCGACCATCGTCGCCGCCGCCGGCCGCTACCCGGATGTTCGGGCGCAGCAGCCTTAAACTGTTGAGGGAGCGTTGACCATGGCGCACAAGAGCGAAGAACTGATCATCGAGGCGCTGGACGTGCACAAGTCCTTTGGCGACTTGCAGATCCTCAAGGGCATTTCCCTACAGGTGCGCCGTGGCGAGGTGGTGGTGCTGATCGGCGCGTCCGGCTCCGGCAAGACCACGTTCATCCGCTGCATCAACTTGCTGGAGGACATCCAGGCCGGGCGCATTCGTGTCAACGGCCGGGCCATGGGTTACCGCGAGCGCGCCGATGGCAGCCTGGTGCGTGATTCGGAGCGCAACATCGCCCGCCAGCGCCGGGACATCGGCATGGTGTTCCAACGCTTCAACCTGTTCCCCCACATGACGGCCCTGGAAAACATCATCGAAGCGCCGATCCAGGTGCTTGGGACGCCGCGCGGCGCTGCTCTGGAGCAGGCCCGCAGTCTGCTGGAACGGGTTGGCCTGGCGGACAAGGCCGACCATTACCCCTCGATGCTTTCCGGCGGCCAGCAGCAGCGCGTGGCGATTGCCCGCGCCTTGGCGATGAAGCCCCAGGCGATGCTGTTCGACGAACCCACCAGCGCCCTCGATCCGGAAACCGTCGGGGAGGTCTTGCAGGTGATGAAGGAATTGGCGGAGGACGGCATGACCATGGTGGTGGTCACCCACGAAATGGGCTTCGCCCGCGAAGTGGCGGACCGCGTGGTGGTGCTGGACCAGGGCGAGCTCATCGAGCAAGGTCCGCCGGAGCAGATCTTCAGTCATCCCAGCCATCCGCGTACCCGGGCTTTTCTCAGTCGCGTGCTTTGATTCATTTCGTCGGTGAAGAGACTTTGTCATGTTGAAATTTTCGGCTCACGAGCACCCGTATCCCTCGCAACGCCAGAGTGTCTTTGCCCGTCGCGGCATGGTGGCGGCTTCCCAGCCCCTGGCCGCACAAGCGGGTATCGAGATCATGCAAAAAGGCGGCAATGCCATCGATGCCGCCATCGCCACGGCGGCGGCGCTGACGGTGGTCGAACCCACCGGCTGCGGAATCGGCGGCGACGCCTTCGCCCTGGTCTGGAGCCAGGGCCAACTGCACGGCCTCAATGGCAACGGCCACGCGCCGGCGGCCCTGAGCATCGAAGCGGTCAAGGCCGCCGGCCATGGGCAGATGCCGCTCTATGGCTGGACGCCCGTGACCGTGCCGGGATGCCCATCGGCCTGGGCCGAGCTGTCGCAGCGTTTCGGCAAATTGCCTTTTGCCGAGTTGCTACAACCGGCGATCAGCTTGGCGCGAGGCGGCTTTGCGCTGTCGCCGGTGGTTGCCCATCAATGGCAGGCGGCTCTGGACGAGTTCACGCCCCATCGCGACCCGGTGCTGCAGGCATGGTTCGAAACGTTCCTGATCGACGGCCGCGCGCCGCGGGCCGGGGAGGTGTTCTGCAACCCGGCCCAGGCCCGGACCCTTGAAGAACTCGCCGCCACCCGCTGCGAAAGCCTCTATCGCGGTGCCCTGGCCGAGCGCCTGGATGCCCATTCCCGTGCCAGCGGTGGCTACTTGCGCAGCGCGGACCTCAAGGACTATCGCGCCCAGTGGGTCGAGCCGATCCACGTCAATTATCGAGGCGTCGATGTCTGGGAAATCCCACCGAGCGGGCAGGGCCTGGTGGCCTTGATGGCGCTGAAGTTGCTCGAAGGGTTCCGTTTCGATCACCGTGACAGCCAACAGACCTGGCACCGCCAGCTCGAAGCGATGAAGTTGGCCTACAGCGATGGTTTGCACTACATCACTGACCCTGCGCACATGCGCGTGGCCGTGGCAGACTTGCTCAGCGATGACTACAGCGCCCGACGCCGCGCGCAGATCGGCGAACAGGCGCAGCCACCCGCGCCGGGCGATCCCCACGCCAGCGGCACGGTGTACCTGGCAACCGCCGATGCCGAAGGCAACATGGTCTCGTTCATCCAGAGCAACTACCACGGCTTCGGCTCCGGGGTGGTGCTGCCCGACAGTGGCATTGCCCTGCAGAATCGCGGGCAGGAATTCAGCCTCGATCCGGCGCATGCCAACTGCCTGGTCCCAGGCAAGAAAACCTTCCATACCATCATCCCCGGCTTCCTCACCCACAATGGCCAGGCCCTTGGCCCCTTTGGCGTCATGGGCGGCTACATGCAACCCCAGGGGCATGTGCAGATGGTCATGAACCTGGTGGATTTCGGCTTGAACCCGCAGGCGGCCCTGGACGCGCCACGCTGGCAATGGCTGGGCGGGATGAACGTGGGCATCGAGCACGGCGCGTCAGCGGATCTGGTCAACGCCCTGGCCCGGCGGGGTCATCAGGTGCAGGTCAGCAGCGACCTGACCCACTATGGGCGCGGCCAGATCATCCTTCGCGACCCGGTCAGTGGCGTGTTGTGTGGCGGGACCGAGCCTCGGGCGGATTCGCATATTGCGGTCTGGTGATGACGGCCGCTTCAGCGCACCCGCTCGCGGCTTTGCACCGCCAGGTCCAGCGCCTTCTGCATGTCCAGCCGCGCTGAACGGCCGACGTCCCGGTCGTTGAGCTGGTAGCGGCGCTCCGATGGCAGGATGGGGGCGGTGAGGTCTTCCGCGTCCATCCTTTCGAAGTCGTGATTGTCACCGATGGTCATGGCGCTGCGGCGCAGCAGCATGCGCAATTGCTCGGGCTGCAACTGCGGATTGATGGACAGCATCGCCGCCAGCAGGCTGGCGACCATCGGCGTGGCGTAGGAGGTGCCGCAATGCACGGCGCCTTCCTCGCCAGCGCGGGCGGTCGAGGCGTGGGCGCAGGCGGCCGCGGTGATGTCGACGCGCATGTCGATGTTCGAAGAGCTGCGCTTGACCGCGTAGCCGGGGTCGTCCACGGCCACGTCCTCGCGCTCGCTGCGTTGATGCCCGCCGACCACCAGCAGTTGTTCGGTGATGAAGGAGGAGGGCAGGCGATATTCATCGGTGCCCGAGAACGACGAGCCGTTGCCGGCGGAGTTCACCACCACCACGTCGGGGTGTTCCTTGCGCAGCCACAGGAAGAACTCTTCCAACAGTTCCTCGTAGCCGCCCATGGCAATGCCCGAGCGCAGCAGGGAATCCACGTCATCGCCCTTGACGTCCTTGGCGCCGACGCGGTGGATGCCCCAGCTCCAGTTGAGCACGCGCACGCCGTCTTCCACCAGGTTGACCGAGGCGGCGATGTTGGCGGTGATCCCGGCATCGGAGTTGCGCTCGACGATGACCTCGAAGCCCCCACTGGCCTTGTCCAGGCCGCGCAGGAAACCGCTGTTGCCGCCGTCGTTCCAGCGCGCCGCGAGGATGCCGGCGACGGTGGTGCCATGGTTGTCCGGCTTGTCTGCGTCACGCGCGTAGACGCAGGTGCGCGGCAGCGTGCACGGCCCGACGTAGTCGGCGAAATCGGCGGTGTCGAAGTCGACGTCGCGCTCGATCAGGCCGATGCGCACCGGTTGCGCCGGGATCGGCGCCTGGCGCCCGGGGATGCGGCGCTGATAGTAATTCACCGCGTCGAGGAAGCGATTGGCGGCCCATTCATCGGAGTCCGGCGAGGGCTTGCCGGGTTCCTCGGGGCGAGCCGGTGCCTGCTCGGCCTCTTCGGCGGCGGACTCCTCGACGACCACCGCATCGACACTGGTCTCGCTGCCCAAGCGCAGCACCAGGGCATCACGCTGGACCAGGTCCTTGGCCGGCAGGCGAAGCTGGTACAGGTTCAGTGGGGCGATGCGCCCGACCACCGTCGCCCCGTACTTGCGGGCCAGGCGCTCGGCTTCCTGGCGGCCATCGTGATCTTCTTCGATCAGCACGCTGACCAGGTCGACGTAGGTGGTCAAGCCATCCATATTCTTCGCCACTTCACCCGGTCCGGCGGCCAGCACATGGCTGTCGCGCAGGCTCAGCCAGGCGGCGTTGCTGTGGCGCGAACCGTCTTCCAGCCACAGCGGGCCGCTCTGGTATCCGCGGCTGGCCAAGCTTAACCGCAGGGCGTTGCCCTCACGCCGGACCACGTCCGTAGGGAGTGCCTTTGCCCCCAGATGCAGTGTCGGAACGGCTTCGCCCAGCCCTCGCACGGTCAGGCACCAATCCTGGCGCTGATCGTCCAGCAGGTCGCCGCAGCGCTTGAGGCCCTCCAGGCGCAGCGGCTCCTGTGCCGCGCTCGCGCAGTGGCTCGCCAGGACAAACAAGGCCGCGAGGGCGGCGGAACGCAGGGGCATGGGGTGATTTTCCTTGAGAAGGGGCCTGATTGCTCCGACTGCCGGATTCACCGTAACGTTCCTTGGCGCCGTCAGCGGCAGAACTTCTCGATTGCCCACGCAACATCCCTGTGGCACCGCTCGCTGAGCGCACCGGGGTGTTGATCGAACATATGCGGCACGCCGGGGTACACATGGAGTTCCACGGCTACGCCGTCGCGCGACAGCTTCAGCGCGAACGCTACGTCTTCCTCCAGGAACAGGTCCAGCGCGCCGACGCAGATGAACGTCGGTGGCAACCCCGTCAGGTCCTGCGCCAGGGCGGGAGAGAACAGCGGCACGCGTTCATCGTCCAGGGCATAGGCGCCGCGCAGGCATTGCCAGCAGAACTGGTTGGCCTCCGGCCGCCAGCTCAATTGCCTGGTGGTGGGGTTGGCGACAGGGGCGCAGGGTGAGCCTGTTCGGTGGTCGAGCATCGGGTAGACGAGCACCAGGCCGGCAATGGCGATCAGGCCGCTGTCCCGCGCGGAGATGGCCAGGGCAGCGGCCAGGCCGCCGCCGGCACTGTGGCCCATGATGAGCACTCTATTGATGTCCAGGCCCAGGGTTTCACTGTTGCGAGCCATCCAGTCGAGGGCTGTGTGTCCGTCCTGCAGAGCGGCCGGGAACGGATGCTCCGGCGCGAGCCGATAATCCACCGCCACGATCACTACCTGCTGTGCGTTGGCGAGGTCGGCCAGGTAATCGTCCGCCATCTCGGGGCAGCCCAGTACGAAGCCGCCGCCATGCAAGTAAAGAAGGCTTGCCAGCGGCTGACCTTCAGGCGCTGCGTCGGGCCGGTACAGGCGCAAGCGGACGCCTGGCGTCGCTGGCGTGTCCATTGTCCACCGGACTTCACCGCGGGCATCGTGGGGCGATTTGTAACCGCTGCCAACCCGGCGCCGGATGTCGGGCAGGGTGGCGAGCGTCCAGTCACTGGGCGTTTCTTCGAGAAACACTCGATACGCTGGGTCAAGCAATGCTGCCGCATCCATTCGTGTCTCCTGGCGGAGCAGGGGCCGTAGCCCCTGCGATTTGAGTATCTACAGCCAGCTTTTGATCTGCGCGCAGACTGCCTGGGTCGAGATGCCGTAGCGGTCGTGGAGTGTTGGAAGTGCGCCGGCATCAAGGAACGCATCGGGCAGCGCGATCTGTCTGAACGTTGGCGTGACACCGTTGCGCAGCAGCACGGTCGCCACCGCCTCGCCCAGGCCGCCGATCACCGAGTGGTTCTCGGCCGTGACCACCAGGCGCCCCGGCTTACGAGCCTCGGCGAGCAGGGTCTGCTCGTCCAGCGGCTTGATGGTCGGGACGTGAAGCACGGCGACGTCGACACCGTCGGCCTGGAGCTTCTGCGCCGCTTCCAGCGAGCGCATGGTCATCAGGCCGGTGGAAATGATCAGCACGTCCTTGCCGGTGCGCAGGGTCTTGGCCTTGCCGATCTCGAAGGTGTAGCCGTACTCGTCGAGCACCAGTGGCACGTTTCCGCGCAACAGGCGCATGTACACCGGCCCGTTGTGCGCGGCGATGGCCGGCACCGCCTGTTCGATTTCGAGCGCGTCGCAAGGGTCGATGACCATCAGGTTCGGCATGGCGCGAAAGATCGCCAGGTCATCGGTGGCCTGGTGGCTTGGCCCGTAGCCGGTGGTCAGCCCGGGCAAGCCGCAGACGATCTTGACGTTGAGGTTTTCTTCGGCGATGGCCATGCAAATGAAGTCATAGGCACGGCGTGAGGCGAACACGGCGTAGGTGGTGGCGAACGGCACGCAACCTTCGCGGGCCATGCCGGCGGCGGCGCTCATCAGCAGCTGTTCGGCCATGCCCATCTGGTAGAACCGCTCCGGATGGGCCTTGGCGAAGATGTGCAGGTCGGTGTACTTCGACAGGTCGGCCGACAGCCCGACGATGTCCGAACGCTGCTCGGCCAGTGCGGCCAGGGCATGGCCGAAGGGGGCGGAGCGGGTCGCCTGGCCTTCGGCGGCGATCGAGGCGATCATGGCCGATGTCGTCAGGCGCTTCTTGCCGTTCGCGGGGGTGTTCACACTGCTCATACGGTTCTCCCGACCTTCAGATTGTTCAATGCCAGATCCCATTCGTTTTCGTCGACACGGATGAAGTGGGTCTTTTCACGTGTTTCGAGGAAGTCCACGCCCTTGCCCATCTTGGTGTCACAGATGATCACCCGGGGTTGGGCCCCTGGATGTCGGCGGGCGGCGTCGAAAGCAGTGACCAGCGCGGCGATGTCGTTGCCATCCACCCGTTGGGTGAACCAGCCAAATGCCTGCCAGCGGTCGACGATCGGTTCGAACGCCAGCACTTCGCTGGAATGACCGTCAGCCTGCTGGTTGTTGACATCGATGATCGCGATCAGGTTGTCGAGCTTCCAGTGCGAGGCCGACATCGCGGCTTCCCAGGTCGAGCCTTCATTGAGTTCGCCGTCGGACAGCAAGTTGTAGACGAACGCGTCGGATACCTTGCGCTTGAGCCCAAGACAGGCGCCCACGGCGATGCCCAGGCCATGGCCGAGGGAGCCGCCGGTGATTTCCATGCCCGGGGTGTACGCCGCCATGCCCGACATCGGCAGGCGGCTGTCGTCCGAGCCGTAGGTTTCCAGCTCGTCGAGGGGGATCACGCCAGCCTCGATCAGGGCCGCGTACAACGCAATCGCGTAGTGCCCGATCGACAGGTAGAAACGGTCGCGCTGCTCCCATTCAGGGTTCTGCGGCTGGTAACGCAGGGCATGGAAGTAGGACACGGCCAGCAGGTCGGCCGCCCCCAGCGCCTGGCCGACATAGCCCTGGCCTTGGACCTGGCCCATGCGCAGCGCATGACGGCGGATGTTGTGGGCGCGATCAGCCAGGGCCGATAACGATGTGGACGGTGCGGTTACAGTCATGATGACGACTCCGATAACTTAACGATTGACCGAGGCGGCGGGGATGCGCAGGACCAGGCAGGCGCCGAGGCACAACACCCCGGTGATCAGGTACATGCCGATGGCGCTGGAGCCCGTTGTGGTGGTGATCCAGCCGATCAGGTACGGCGAGCAGAAACCCGCCAGGTTGGCGAAGCTGTTGATGCCGGCGATGCCGGCCGCGGCGGACACCCCGCCGAGCAGCGTGGTCGGCAGCATCCAGAACAGTGACGAGGCCGATAGCACGCCGGCTGCCGCGAGGCACAGGCTCAGGATCGAGAGCACTAGGTTGGTGCCGAGCAGGGCGGCCAGCGCCAGGCCTATGGCGCCGGCGATCATGGGGGCCACCAGGTGCCAGCGACGCTCGCGGTGCTTGTCGCCGCTGCGGCCCATCAGCAGCATGGCGACGATTGCGCACAGGTAGGGCAGGCTGGTCAGCAGGCCGATGTGCAAGGGATCGGAGACCCCGGCGTTGCGGACCAGCGTCGGTAGCCAGAAGGTGATCGCGTACTGCCCCATGACGACGCAGAAGTAGATCCCGGCGAGCAACCACAGGCGCCGATCGCGGATGAATTCCCGTGGCGAGGCATGGGTGACCTTGCAGCGGTTGTCCTCGGCGAGCTCCTGAGTGACCAGCGCTTTTTCATCATCGGTCAGCCAGGTGGCCTGATGCACCCCATCTTTCAGGTAGGACAGCACCAGCAAGCCGACGACGACGGTCGGAATGGCTTCGATGACAAACATCCATTGCCAGCCGCTCCAGCCATGGAAACCGGCGAACTGGTTCATGATCCAGCCGGACAGCGGGCCGCCGATCATGCCTGACAGCGGAATGGCGATGAACCACAGGACCGTCATCCTGGCGCGCCGATAGGACGGAAACCAATAGGTCAGGTACAGCAACAGACCCGGCGCCAGGCCTGCTTCGGCCACCCCCAGCAGAAAGCGCAAGGCATAGAACTGCCAGGCGGTCTCGACGAAGGCGAAGAGGGCGGAGATGATCCCCCAGGAGATCATGATCCGGGCGATCCAGCGGCGGGCGCCGACCTTGTGGAGAATCAGGTTGCTGGGCACTTCGCAGAGAAAATAGCCCAGGAAGAACATGCCGGCGCCCAGGCCATACACGGTTTCACTGAGGGCCAGGTCATTCATCATCTGGAGTTTGGCGAACCCCACATTGACCCGGTCCAGGTAGGCGCACAGATAGCACAGCATCAGGAACGGCATCAGGCGCCAGGCCGTCTTGCGGTAGGCAGTGGAGCGCACGGTCGAGACCGCGTCGAGCGTCAGGGTGGTGATCATGATGGTCCGATCTCTTGTTTTTATAGACCGCCGGGCGTGATCGCCGGCGTGTCATCGATCCAGAACAGCGCAGGCCGTTGCCGACCTGCTCACGTGTCATCAGTGAATCAGCATGCCGCCGTTGACATCCAGCGTAATGCCTGTGAGGTAGGAGGAGAGGTCGCTGGCGAGGAACAGCGCGGCGTTGGCCACATCCTGGGCGGCACCCAGGCGTCCCAGCGGGATACCTTCGATGATCGCGTGACGCCGCTCATCCTGCATCAGGCCACCGGTGATGTCGGTGTGGATCAGGCCGGGGGCAATCGAGTTCACCCGGATCCCGTCCGGCCCGAATTCCCGGGCCATGGCTTTGCCCAGGCCCAATACGCCGGCCTTGGCGGCGCTGTAATGAGGGCCGCCGAAAATGCCGCCCCCGCGCTGCGCCGATACCGAGGACATGCACACGATGCTGCCCGACGATCGCGCCCGCATGCCTGGAATGACTGCCTGGGACATCAACAGCGTGCCACGCAGGCTGACGTCGAGCACTTTGTCGTAGTCGCCGGGGCGAATGTCCAGTGTCTTGATGGGTTGGGTGATGCCTGCGTTGTTGACCAGCACGTCGATGCGGCCGAAATGTTCGAGAACCTGGGCGACGGCCTGCTTGACCTGGGTTTCGTCGGCGACGTTGGCAGCCAGGCCCAGATGACCTTCGCCCAGGGACGCCGCGGCGTCACGTGCGGCGGACTCATCCAGGTCCAGGATCACCACGCGCGCCCCTTGTCGGGCGAAGGTCACGGCGGTGGCCCGACCGATGCCACGTTCCGATGCGGCGCCGGTGATGATTGCGATTTTGCCTTGAAGCAGCATGAGCGGTTCCTCTGATTGTTTTTATGGTTCGATAGGTGATCGATGATTCAGAGTGTTCCGACCCAGGGCCACGAGCAATAACGCAAACTTCACTGGTAGGTGAAGAAAATTCACCTCTCGTCAAACCGCGCCGTGGATGTTTGAATGCAGGTGGCCCCTGAAACCACAATAAATATGCGCGGAGCCTCTATGCGCGATGACGATAATGCGCCAGCGAACCTGCCACCGTTGAGAGCTATTCAGGCCTTCGAGCAAACTGCTCGCTTTGGCAACCTGGCCAGGGCGGCCGAAGTGCTGGACCTGACGCCCTCGGCCATCAGTCACCAGTTGGCGAAACTGGAGGCGATGATAGGCCGCCAGCTCTTCGTTCGCGCCGCCCGTGGCGTCACGCTGACCCCGGTGGGCGAGCAGTACCTCAAAGACATCTCTGGGCTGTTGCACAGCCTGGAAGTTGCGACAGAACGGGCCTCCAGCGACATCAGCCTCGACTGCCTCAGGCTGCATTCCGCACCCAGTTTCGGCTTGCTCTGGCTGATGCCGCGCCTGGAGGCGTTTCGCCTGAGCCATCCGGATATCCAGATCAACCTGTCCTGCTCGTACGAGTCGCTGCACTTCAGCCGGGACAAGATCGACGTCGATATCCGCCATGGCCAGCCCAATTGGCCGAGCTACGAAGTTCGCACCGTGCGCAACGAGACTTTTGCGGTCCTGGCGTCTCCCGCGTTGCTCGCCCGGCACCGCATCGTCAGCGCGACGGACCTGCTGGAAAAAGACTTGATCCTTTCCGAGGCCACACTGCTCAAGTGGCCGGAGTGGTTCGCCCAGCACGGTCTGTCACGCCCGGAAAAGCCCTACGCGTTGAGCTTCGACCGGTCGTACATGACGTTGGAAGCCGCGAGCCATGGCCTGGGCTTTGCCCTGGAAAGCACGCTGCTGGCCCAGAAGTACCTGGCCAGCGGGTCACTGGTCGAGGTCGCGCCGCAGACCCTGAGCGCGCCGGTGGCGGCGCATCACCTGGTGTTTCCCAAGGCGCACTCGGGGTTTCCCAGGGTCAGGCGCTTCCTGGAGTGGATGGAGAGTGAGCTGGGGCATGGCTTTGTGTTCTGAGCGGGGGTGAGGATTCACTCGCTGTCGGATGTGTGCGTGGCCTCGATGGCGCCTTCGCGAGCAAGCTCGCTCCCACAGGACACCACTCCTCTTTGTGGGAGCGAGCTTGCTCGCGAAAGCGGCCCCTGATCCAACCCCTTTGCACCTGCCCGCCACCACAAGCCCGTCGTTGCGCGCGGCGCATCACTGTGTTGCCCGAAGCACGGATTCTCCTGATGCACGCCGATCTTTAGCCTGGATGACACTTCCTTATCTTGACGAGGTGTCATCATGCTCACGGGCAATCCAGCGGCTACGGCCCCTGCCAAAACGAGTGCTTCGCTGTCCGGCCTGATGGTCGCGTTCCTGGCATTCTGCTGCGGCGCGGTCGTGGCCAATCTTTACTATGCGCAGCCGATCGTCGAGCTGATCGCGCCGCAGATCGGCCTGTCCAGTGCCAAGGCGAGCCTGATCGTGTCGCTCACGCAGTTCGGCTACGCCCTGGGACTGTTGTTCCTGGTGCCGCTGGCCGACCTTCTGGAAAACCGGCGTCTGGTGGTGGGGCTTACACTGGCGGCGGGTGTCAGCCTGTTGTTGGCCGGGCTGTCCCAGACGCCCTCGATGTTCCTGGTTTTTTCGCTGTTGATCGGCCTGACCTCGGTGGCCGTGCAGATCCTCGTGCCATTGGCGGCGCATCTGGCGCCGGAGGCCAGCCGTGGTCGCGTGGTGGGCAACATCATGAGCGGCCTGCTGCTGGGGATCCTCCTGTCGCGGCCGCTGTCGAGCCTGCTGGTCGAAGCGTTCGGCTGGCGTGGGGTATTTTTCAGCGCGGCGGCCTTGATGGCGCTTATCGCATCGGTCACGGCCGTGGCTTTGCCACGCCGGGAACCCACTCATCGGGCCAGTTATGCGGCGTTGATCGGTTCGGTACTGGCTTTGGCGCGGCGGCATGCGGTCTTGCGTGAGCGCTCGCTGTACCAAGGGTTGTTGTTCGCCAGCTTCAGCCTGTTCTGGACCATCGCCCCCATCGAATTGATGCGCAACCACGGCTTCGACCAGACCCAGGTCGCGCTGTTTGCCTTGGTGGGCGCAGTGGGCGCGATCGCAGCGCCCATCGCCGGGCGCCTGGCCGATGCCGGCCACGGTCGCAAGGGCACGCGGGTGGCGCTGTTACTGGCACCGATTTCCTTGCTGATCGCGGCATTGCCCGGCCACGGCTATGTTGGCTTGGTGGCGTGCGCCGTGCTGCTGGATTTCGCCGTGCAACTGAGCATGGTACTGGGGCAACGCGAGGTATACGCCCTCGACCCCCACAGCCGGGCGCGGCTCAATGCGGTGTACATGACCAGCATCTTCGTGGGGGGTGCCTTGGGCTCGCTGGTCGCCAGTCCACTCTACGAGCAATTTGGCTGGACCGTCTCGGCCCTCGCGGTGGCCGTGATTCCAGCTCTGGCGCTGGTGCTGTTCTTGGCGCGCGGGGTCCACGCGGCGCCAGTGGCCCACGGCCAATAGTGTGGTGACGCACCGTGCGGCAAGACGGCGGGCCAACGGTGATGCACAATCGGCACCGTTCGTTCTTGATCGGAAGCCATTCATGGACAAGTTGCTGGCCCTGAAGATGTTTGTCGAGACCGTGCGCTGCGGCGGTTACTCCTCGGCGGCGCGCAAACTTGGCATCGCCACTTCGTCGGTCACCCGCCAGGTCGCGGGGTTGGAACAGGCG
The DNA here is from genome assembly GCA_001023535.1 of Pseudomonas chlororaphis. Classification (NCBI taxonomy): domain Bacteria; kingdom Pseudomonadati; phylum Pseudomonadota; class Gammaproteobacteria; order Pseudomonadales; family Pseudomonadaceae; genus Pseudomonas; species Pseudomonas chlororaphis. The sequence continues at coordinate 4,946,599 of CP011020.1, read as the reverse complement.
CTGGGGGCCAGCCTGCTCAACCGGACGACCCGCCACATCAGCGTCACGACTGCCGGGCAGGCCTATTTCGAAAAAGCCGTGGCGATTCTGGAAGCCATGGATGAAGCCGATGCCTTCGTCGCCGACCGGGGAAACGAGGCCAAGGGGGCGCTGCGAGTCAGCGTGCCGGTGGAATTCGGTCGTCGCATCATCGCACCGCACTTGAGCCGTTTGCTGGAGCGCCATCCAGGCCTGGAGATCAGCCTGTCGCTGAACGACCAGGTGGGCGATCTGTTGAGCGAGCAGATCGACGTGTCGGTGCGCTTGGGGTCGACGGTTGTCAGCGAAGAGATCGTCAGCAAACGGCTCGGCGGCTTCCAACGCTGGGTGCTGGCAAGCCCCAGTTACCTGCAGCGCCATGGCGTACCCGCTCATCCCCACGACTTGCTTGAACATCAATGCCTGCGCTTCGATTATGGCGGCACCCACCCGCAATGGACGTTCCGGGCCAGCGGTGAAACCCTCTCGCTGAATGTGCGGGGACGCTTGCACAGCAACAACGCCGATATCCTGCGCGAGGCCGCTATTGCCGGCGGCGGCGTGACGCTGCTGGCCGACTGGCTGGTGCGCGAGGATGTCGCCCAAGGCCGATTGATCCGGCTGCTGGAGCAATACGAGGTCAATCCGGGCAGTGCCAGCACCTGCATCAACGCGTTGTACCTGCCCAATCATCGTGGTTCGAGCCGCATCAACGTGTTCATCGGGTTTCTCCAGGAGATTCTGGCCGCGGCGTGAAAGCGGCCCGCGCAGCCATGCCTTGGGCGTTAGCGCAATAACTGCCGTTGTCGTCGCGCCGGTGCACTGGTGGGGAACAGCACCTCGGTCGGTCGATAGCGGGCGATGCCACAGGCCGCCGCCAGGCGCTGGCGTTGCTGGCCGTGGACAAGGGCTTTGCGGTAACTGTTTTCGCTCTGGGGCAAGCCCAGCGTGTAGCCGATGCCCGGTTGGAACTCGCTTTCATGGGCCTGCCACCAGGCGGCGACTGACGGCGGATCGGGCCACGGCAAGTCTTCGTCGGGGTCCATGGCGACCTGTGGGTCTGCCGGGTCGTCGTTGGGGCCTGCATCGAAATCCGGCGGGTCCCGCCGCTCCAGATCGAGCAGCCCCAGATCAGCGCCGGTGATCAGGCTGAAAGCCTCGCCAGCCAGGCGGGCGCAGGGCGGCTCGCTCATTTGCTGGATCAGCCACGGCACGCTGACCGGGTCACCCAGCAAGCCCAGGGCCTGGAGGCCGATGCGCTGTTGTGCAGGGTTCTGCAGCACCTGGCGGATCCAGGCAATGCTGAGGTCGCGCGGCTGCCAGACCAACAACACACACAGCGCGCGGTACTGGTACTCCCCCGGTTGCTCGGCGAACGGGCGCAGGCTTTCCAAGGCTTGTTCATCGCCCATCTGCGCGCAGGCCCACTGGCTCCAGAAACGCACGCCTGCATCCGGATGCCGGCGATGGGCCTGAAGCATTGGCAGCAGGTCACGCCGACGCAACTCGCCGGCCGTTCGAGCGGCGCGCGCCAGGACACTGGGTTCAGCCTGGGCCAGCTCGCTTGGCAGGGCCTGGCCAGGGTCGCGACGATGCATTCCGCAGGCAGCCAGGCCGAGGCGTCGGAACAACGGTTCGGAGGAGGCGAGCATGCGGTCGATCCAGGGCGAGACACACGCCCAGTCCAGCCAGCCCAAAGCCATCAGGTAGCCACGCTCCGTTTCCGCGGCGCCTCGCACCTGCTCGCTGAGTCGTGACAACACCTTCGCATTGGCCGACTGGAAGGCCAGCACCACACAGGCGAACAGTTCACCGACCGAGTGTGGACCCAACTGGGCCAGCAACACCTCCAGTCCCTCCGGACCGGCGATGCGCAGCCCATCGAGATGGGCGTCGATCCGTTCGTCCAGGTTGCCGAGGTCATCGAGATCGTAGTGGGGCGCACGCACGGCGTAGTCGTGCAGGAGAATGAGAAAGCAGGCCTCTTCGGCGTGTTGTTCGATCATTGTTGAGATGGAGGCCATGACGTCTCTGTCTTGCGCGTGTCTGCTTCCAGCGTAGACGTCAGCCAGCCGCTTGGGAGCCTGCTAGGGCAGCGGGTGGCCAAAGAAATAGCGCTTACCCACCTCAAAGGGCTGGGGCGATGCAAGGTAGCGATCCAGGATGGCCGCGGCATTGAGCGGCTGAAAGTCGCCGTTCCTGGCGTAGAAGCTGGAACAGTCGACACCGCTGTACACTTCGAACTTGCGTCTCCAGACGAGGAAGTTGCTCCAGTCGATCCACGTCTCGGTGTCACCAGGCATCAGCGCCTTTCGCATCAGCCAGGCTTGTTTGTTCAGGTCGATGGGCTCGCCGCCGGAAATCGAACACCGGTCGCTGCCATAAGCGTTCTGCAGTTCGCGCAGGCGTGCGTCGACCGCATCTTTGTATTGGCTGTCGCTCAAGCCGCTGTCAAAGAATTCGGGTTCGTTTTCGACAGGGTCCAGCAGGTTGGTCAGGTTGGCCTCCACGGCCGCCCGGTCGGCCCGCCGCGGCAGCGTTCGCCACGCCTCGACCATGAACGGGATCAGCCACAGCACTCCCGACCACTGGGCCGCCAGGCACGCCTCGATGCGAAGGTACGGTGGGGCTTCGAGCATGAGTTCGGCGAGGAACTCCAGGTCGCTGTCCAGGCCGGCATCGGCGGTCAGGCCAAGGCAGGCCGAGACCAGTGTTGGCGCGCAATCCTTGTCCAGGATCCATTGGCGCAGGTGTGACACATGGCTGTAATCGCCACGCTTGGCACTCTCCAGGATCGAAGCCAGCGCCAGCCACGGGTCATCGCTGCGCCACCCCTCAGGTGACAATACTTGCGCCGGGACGGGGCCGGCGTAGTGGTATCCGCGCCCCTTCCAATAGAAGCAGTCCTGAAGGAAGTCCGGTCTCTGGGTGTACGTGTAGATGCTGGCTTTCATCATGCGGGCCTTGGGAAACTGTTGATGCGCGCCTCTTGGAGCGTACTCAACTCGCCTTCGAGTTTCTCGCACTTCTTGCCCGTGGGCGCAAGGTTTCCTTGCCCCGCCGGACACCCCCCGGCGGCCTTGGGCACCCTGTGCGCCACAGGCTCTCCCTGGCCCACGCCTTTCCACTCCATGTAGGCTGGCCGGTTTATCGTCCAGTCCGTCTCGATGTTACTTTTCTCCCGCTTGCTGGTGACGTAGTACTTGTTGCATCCACTGGGTTTTTTCCCGGCAGGAGGCAGCAGGTGCCGGCACTGGGGGTTGGCCCGGACCTTGGCGAGGAGGGCGGCGTTCCCGGGGTTCTGGGCCGTGCCATAGAATTGTTCCTCCGACATGAATTCACCGTTCGCTTGGGCCTTGGAATGCGCCGTGCCGCCGCAGCATTCACATTTGTGTTTGCCCGCCACCTTGGCGTCTTGCTGGACCGGGGCGTACTTGGCGGTATTGACCATCGGCACTGCCGCATTGGCCGCCGGGCTGGCGTGGTTCGAGGTGGTGAGGTCGGTGTGCCGGTCGACGTTCTGGCCTTCGAACAGCACGTCCATCGACCATGAAATAAAGTAGGTCTTGCCGGTGATGACGTGGGTGATGACACCGGCGCCCTGGCTTCTTGTCGCCGGTTCGTCACCCAGCGGTGAAGTTTTGTAGAACGAAAGGTTTTTCAGCATCACCTCCTTGTTCTTGATCTTGACCGTGCGGCTGCCTTTCTTCATGTCCTTGGAAAATGAAGTGTCCGGGTAGGGGACCGGAATGGGGCCTGCCGGCGGCGGCGGAGGGGTCAGGCAGACATCCGGAAATGCCGCGATGACTTTGCCATCGCCTGCCTTGCAGGCAATCTCATCGCCGTTTGCGTAGACCTCGCAGCTCATGAGGCACCCCCTGATTGACGTGGGTCACGCACGACTGCAACGGCCCGTGCGCCTTGCAAGGCGCTGGTCAAGCAGATCGCGGTGCTGCCTGGTGCATAGCCCTTGCGCAACGCTTGGTCGGCGAGGATCAACTGGGCGATGCCGGCCACCGCTCCGGTGTCGCCCATGGCCTGCGCCCAGTGCCAGAGAGGCTGGTTCTCTTTTCTCACCGTGCGCCACAGCCGGGCTTCCATCAGGGGGATTTCCTTGAACCCGTATTGCTCCCCCGTGGCATCGGACAGGCGCAGGTCAATCTGGTGCAGTCCCAGGTTCGACTGTGCCAGCGCAGCCCGCGCGGCCTCGGCCAGGCCCTCTGCCCGAAAGGGCTTGCACGACAGCAAAGGTGCCTGTTCCTGGCCAAATCCCAGGCCACAGATTTGCAGGCAGGTGTCCGCTTGCCGGCGGGCCTGGACCAGCACGGCCGCGGCGGCTTCGCCTGGAAACAGCCCGTCCACGTGAGTGCTGGTCTTCAACCGGCGATGTTGGTCCAGCCACTGCAGTGTCGATGCGTTGAGCAGCGAGTCGACTCCGCCCACCACGCAAGCGGGGACGCCCGCTTCGAAGATCAAGCGACTGGCTTCATGCAGGGCGCGCAGGCCGGCCACATGGCCGCACGGGATGACTTTCGACAGGCCGGGGTGCAACTGTATGCCCAGCCGCGTGGCGAGATCCTGAAGAATGGTCTGGGCCAATGCCCTGATATCGACACCCGGACGTTCGGGTTCAGCCAGGCACAGGAGCAAGGGCACCTCCTTGAAGTCCTGTGTTGGCGCGTTCTGTATCAGTTCGGCGAGCGCCTGCATAAAGAGTTTGGACAGGCGCGGCGAGGCCGGCAAATCCAGGTCCAGGGTGGGCACCGCCGCGCCGATGATGGGCTCGCCGTCGTTGTCCAGGAACGGCAGTTCCGAAAGCGCTGAAAGGCCTGCGCGCCTGGCGGCACAGGCACTGGCAACGCACAGGCCCACCGGGCTGACCATGCCCGTGCCGGTGATGAACAGGGGCGGCGTCATAGGGTGTGTTCCGAAGGCGGATAGGCTTCTTTCGTCCAGGCAATGAGCTGATCCAGTGACTCGAAGTGTTGCTTGCCCCGCATGCGTTCTTCGTAGGCCTTGGCCTGTTCGAACTGACGGGCTGTCTGCCCGACGATGACGCGGGCGACCTCCCTGATGTTGCGCCCAAGCGGCGATGACGCTCGCCACGTCAGGGTGAATCGCCTGGCGTCAGGTTCGAGAATGACTGTGTCGACGACGGCTGCGCTTTCCCGGGTGCTGCCATCGTGCAGGAGGATCAGCATCGGCAGTTTCAAATGGGCCGGAAGCCTGAATGCCGAGCGGCCCTTGTCGTCAAGGTTGAGCAGCGCCACCTGCTCACCCCCTTGCGGGTAGTCCATTTGCTGGTCTTGCGGCGCACTCTGGAAGTAGCGCACGTCAAAATCCTCCGGCAGAAACGGAAACTGCTGATCGAGCCATTTCTGATCGTACGTGCCGGCCCATTGGACCCGCTGCCGCCAGGCCCGTCCCACGGGACCCAACGCCATCGGTTTGTAATGACCGTCGGGCGCAGTCACGGGCTGGTCCAGCTCTTCGGTAGTGGGCAGCGGCAGGCCATTGAGCTGCGTGGGATCGGCGCCGGGGTGGTAGCCGACCCCCACCGGGTTCCACGGGTACCACGAGTGCTTCGTCGGGTCTACCGCCGTCCGGTCCACGCCGCCAAAGGCCTGGGCATAGGTGATCGGCATCCTGGTGAATGGAAGCGGCCTGCCGACCGCGTAGGAGAAGGCGCCCGCTTCATAAATGCGTGGCCCGACCACTTTGAAGGCCTTGACCAGCGAGCCGATCTTCATGGCAACGTTCACATCGGTGGCCGGCACGCCATCAGGGGCGTGGCAATGCCCATTGAGCAAGACATCGCAGCGTGGCTTGTAAAGGGCAAAGTCGTTTTCGTAAGACGCCGCTGACTCCCCGGGGTCGCCGGGGAACACATCGGCCGTGACCAGCAGCACCTGCTCGTCCAGCAGCCGGGGCTCGTGCACGGGATGCACGGGGATGCCATAGGTGCCTTTCGCGACCATGACCAGCCACTCGCGGCCGGTCTTGTCGGTTGCGCTCGTGTAGCCACTGGCCAGGCGGGTCTTGTTTATCCATTCCATGGCATGACGGTCTCAGTTGATCTGGACGGAACCGCCCTTGATACGGTTCACACCGGTGGAGCGGCTGGACAGGTAGGCTCCTCGGATCAGCACCTTGCCTTCGCGGGTGAGGGTGATGCTGGCCTTGCCACAGCGCAGGACGATTTCCCGTTCGGCGATGAACTCCATGCGCTCGCCGTCCAGTTGGGCCACCGGCGGCACGCTGGTTGGCGGCGAACGCTGGATGCGACCGATCACCAGTGGTCGCGCCGGGTCGCCCGCCTCGAACATCAGTGCGAGCTGCACGCCAATGTCTTCGCGGCACAGCGGTGTGGTGCTGCGCGCGGCGAGGCCTGTGTCATTGGGGCAACCGGGAAAGCCCACCACCGGGGCGTCGGCGCTGGGCACGTCCAGCAGCACACCGATGACGACACCGTCCAGGCGCGTGTCCTTGCAGGCGGGAAGAGGCTGTGAAACGGTCATGGCGCACGCTCCAGTTAGTTCTGCAGGACTTTCTGGCCTTTGACGACCACGTTCCTGTCGGCCTTGATCTTGATGGCACCGGAACCGTCGACAGTAATGTTCTTGCCGCTGATCATGATGGTGCCGTCCTTCTTCAGAGTGATGCTGGCCGCCCCGGTGGTCAGGGTGATCGAGTCACCGGCGGTGAGCGAAAAGTGCTTGCCGACGTCCAGGCTTTCGTTCTGCTTGATGTTGGTGGTACGGCTCTGGTCGACATCGCGGGATTCGTTCTGGCCGACGTGGGTGCTGTGGTTGCCGGTGACGTCGGTGCTCTGGTTGCCGCTTATCTCGATGCCTTCATTGCCCTTGACCGTTTCGTTGCGGTTGCCCGCAATCCCGATCGTTTCATTGCCGCCGACATCCTCGGTGCGATTGCCCACAATCGTGATGGCCTCGTTGGCGCCGACTTTTTCCGTGCGGTCCGCTCCGATGGTGATGTGCTCGTTGCTGCCGACCTTCTCGGTACGATTGACGCCGATGGTGATTTTTTCATGGTTGCCGACCTCCTCGGTGCGGTTCACACCGATGGTGATGGTCTCGTTGTTGTCCACCGTTTCCGTGCGGTCGTGCTTGACGTGCACGGTCTCGTCGTTGTCGATGGTCTTGCGGCGGTCATGACCGACCCAGTGGGTTTCGTCGTTCTCGACCTCGATGTCCTGGTTCTTCTCGGCGTGGATGAACAACTGCTCCGAGCCTTTCTTGTCCTCCATGCGGATTTCATTGAAGTTGGCCGGCGAGCCGCCCTTGCTGGAACGGCTTTTCACACCGCTCTGGGTGGCATTGGCGGGGAGGGCATAGGGCACGGTCTGTTCGGCGTTGTAGACACGGCCGGTGATGATCGGCCGGTCGGGGTCACCTTCCAGGAAACTGACGATCACTTCCTGGCCGATCCGTGGCAGGTGCATGGCGCCCCAGTTTTTGCCGGCCCAGGCCTGGGACACGCGAATCCAGCAGGAGCTGTTCTCGTTGGACTGGTCGTGACGGTCCCAATGGAAGTGCACCTTGACCCGGCCGTATTGGTCGGTCCAGATCTCCTCGCCGCTGGGGCCTACCACCACGGCAGTCTGCGGCCCGCGAACAATAGGCATGGGGGTCAGCGGGAGCGGGCGGAAGGCCTGGTGGGCGTCCATGCAATCCAGCTCGCTGACGAACTGTTCGGCCAGGTCCGATTGTCCGCTCTCGTAGGGGTCCTGGCGGATCTGGTAGCGTGCGACCACCACCAGGTACTCGCGATTCTGGTCCGCCCGGTCGTACCCCGTCAGCTTGAACAAATGGCCGGCACCCAACCCACGGGCGAGACCGCGCAACTGCACCCGCTCGAACTGGCTGTGAATGGCTTCGATACGCGTACGGGCGTAGTGCTCACCGTCGTTGCTTTGCAGGTATTCACCGGGGTAGTCGTAGAGCGGATAGTCGCCGTTGCTGTGGCTGCGGCCGACACTTGAGCGTACCTCGAGGCTGGCGCGGGGACGCTGGAAGTCGTAGTCGTTCAACGCCAGCGAACCGGGCTGCACTTCCCGCGCCAGTTGCCAGTCGTAGAAGTGATCGCGCTCGCGCATTTGCCGGTCGGGTGGATAGAAGGGCACCGAGGCGTAGTCCGGCACCGTGGAATGGGCGCCGTAGGCATCGGCCAGCACCAGCACATGGCGCGCCTGTTCGTGTCGGAAGTAATAGTAGATGCCTTCCTGCTCCATCAGTCGACTGACGAAGTCGAAGCTGGTTTCGCGGTACTGCACGCAGTATTCCCACTCGCGGTAGCTGGCGCTCAGGCTGTCTTCGAAATCGGAAAACCCAAGGTCGCGAAACACCTGCTTGATGATGTCCGGGACGGTCTTGTTCTGGAAAATCCGGCAGTCGGACGTACGTGTGAGCAACCAGAACCAGGGCCGCAGGCTGACACGGTAACCGGCGAACTGGCCGTGGCCGGTCAACTGGCGGCAGCCGCAGACGACGCCATGGAAGTGCCGCTTGCCTCCGTCGTGCAGCTCCAGCGCCAGGCCCATCGGCTTGCCCAGCAACTGATCGAACGTGATCGCGCGGTTTTCGGACGTCAGGTCCAGCTCATAGTGAAAACACCGCCCCAGCTCTTCACTGCCTTCCATACCCTGCAACACCAGGACATTGCCGCCGAGTGGACTGTCGACTTGCACCAGGCGGTTGTTTTGCGTGATCTCCATATCGCCTCGTCATTGACCCGAGACAGCGCTGAACTGTGTTTCAAGATAGGTGACACGACAGGGTTGGTTAGGCTCGTTAGCTATAGGGGTTATTTCAAATGCACCAGCCGAGGGGGACGACGTGATTTGCGTATACCGTGCACCTTTGTGGCCGCGGGCTAAGCTCAAGAGGCCACTCATGGAGGATGACGCGATGCCCGCTCAGAGCGAAGCCAGTGTAGCGGTGGATTTCACCCAACACTTTTCTCAGGCGTTTCAAAACAGCGACTATTACCAGGACTTCTGCGATGTAGGAGCGCTTCTGTCAGCGGAAGAAAATTGTCGGGGCCCGCTGGCGTATCTGGAACAACAGTTATTTATCCTGTTCTCAGAGCGCGTAATGGCTGCCCAGGGGGCGTTACGCGCCAAGAACATCGACATTACGCCGGACACCTTGCTGGACCTGTTCAATCATTTGAGCGGCATGAGGAAACAATGGAACAGGGGAACACCCGCTGAGTTTAATGAACTGGCCGAGATCGCGAAGAAAACCACCAGCAAGCTGCTGACCACCGTGTTATCGCGCTGGGAAGCCGATAACGGCTTCGCTGTCGACAAGGAATTCTTTTCCAGCAAGCATTTACCGGCGGACTTGCTGGTGGGCAACGTGCTGTCGCTGTTCAACGATCAACTGGCATCGGGACGCCCCTTCAAGGACCTCGGCGCCGGCCCACAGCACGGCGAACATACCCACAGAATCCAGTGGTACCTGATCGGCATCGGGCTGAAACTCGGCCCCAAGGCTGGCGCCATGTTCAGGAATGTCAAACGCTGGATCAGCCGCCAGCCCATCACGTCCATCGACCAATCCAACACTGTCAGGCGATACCTCTGGGAGTATTTGTTCGACAGAGAGGGAGACCCGTCGAATGCCGCATCGGTTGCGTTCAGATGCACGGACAAGCTCGACTTCCGTGCGCCCAGCAACTTGAACAGGTTTCTAATGGACGATGCGCAGCGCGGGACGTATCCGCTCTTGAATTGGTGTTTGAACTACCGATTCGACAAACGTACCCACCAACGTGCGGGGATCGAGTATGTGTCTTCCAAGGTTTCCGATCGGAATGTCAAAAAAGTTGCGAACGCCTACGAGCGCCAGTTCGTCGAGCCTGGTGACAACCGGCTGCTCAGGGCTTTCAACAGTGGTTTGTTCATTCGCAGGGGGCATCTTATCAATGGGGTTAAATGGCAGAACTGGCCGGATGATCTCTAGTTGAAGATGCTTTGACGCAAGACCAACTATGGGCGCCCGTGAACCGTCATCCCCCTAATCACCGTCTCGGCATGCTGCCGGGCAAGCGCTTGAAGGTCGGGCGCGTAGGGACTGAACAGGCCGAATATCTCTTTGAACAAGGCCCCCGCGATCATCGGGCCTAGCACGGAAAACGCATAAAGAGTCGGGTCGCCAGGACGAACTTCACCGCGTTGTTGCGCCTCGCCAATGACCCCCGTCATCAGTTTCAGCAGGTGGGCCACGACGTTGTCGTGCCAGATCGTCGCCAGGTCAGGGAAGGTTCTGCTTTCAGCGATCACCAGCCGGGCCAGGGCAGGAACGCGGCTGTCACCCAGGCGTCCGGCCGCACCGCTGAGTATCAGGGGCACCAGGTCGCGCAGTGGTCCTCGATAGCCTGTCGACACCTGCTCGATGTCTTGCAGGTTGATCGAAACGGCGTGCTGCACAACGGCACGAAACAGGTCTTGCTTGGTGTCGAAGTAGCGATAGAGCGTGCCTTTGACCACGCCGGCGCGCTTCGCCACGTCGCCCAGCTTGGCCGCGGCGAAACCACATTCGGCAAACACATCCAGCGCCGCGTCGATGATCTCGGCGGGGCGTGCGTCCTTGCGCCGGTTCCATTTGGGTTTGGTATCCGTAACGTCCATCGCCTGGCCTGAGTGCTTCAAACCGGCAGTATAAAGCCGCGCTCACTGAAATAGCGGTTTAACGCGGCGATGTCCGCATTGGGCTCAGCCAGTGCCACGTAGGTGTCCGGACGCAACAGATACACGGCGTCTCGCGCCATCCCGGCCTTTTGGTGCTCAGGCTGCCAGGCGAAGACGTGCAGCGCCATGCCGCAGGCCTGGCACCATTGCACCAGGTCGGGCCTGGCCTCACCGTAGACATGCACCTGCCAGCCGATGGCACGCAGGGGTTCGTAGTTGTCCGCACCGGGCGTGGGCACCCACGGCAGCCGATCACCGCCCTGGACGTCACCTGCCTGACCCTGGCTCAACGGACTCTCGTGGTAGTTGAGGGTGGTTTGCGAAATGACACGAAACAGGTACTCACGCACGTTTTCGCTTTTGTACGCGACACTCGCGAACGCGGGGACGATGCGGGTGCGCACGAAGTCGGCGAACCCGCCTTGGGCGGTCGCGAACGTGAACACTTTGTCGGTGGTCTCGACGAGCTTGTGGGCAAAGGCCTGGCGCTCGGCCTGATAACTGTCGAGCAAGGTCTCGCCAGCCTTGCCGTTCAACACCGCGGCCAGTTTCCACGCCAGATTGATCGCATCGAGAATCCCTGTGTTCATGCCTTGGCCACCTGCCGGGCTGTGAACGTGGGCGGCGTCGCCCAGCAGAAACGCTCTGCCATGGCGGAACCGATCCGTGACGCGATGGTGGACGCGATAGGTGGAAAACCAATTCACGGCGCTGATCTGGATGTTCAGGCCATCGATCGCGTCGTGGCTGACATCTGCAAATGTCAGGGTTTGCGGAGGCTCGGCACGTTCGTCCCGGGCGGTGCCAATCAGGCGATAACGATCCGCTTCACCGTAAGACAGGACCAGCACGAACTCGGACTGGTTGAAAGCCACATGGGCTTCCCCGGCAGGCTCAACGCCGCTGGCGGTGACATCGGCAACGTAAAAAAGCTGCTTGTAGGTGCCGCCATCGAAACCGCTGCCGGTCGCATGACGAACGAGGGAACGGGCGCCGTCGCAGCCGGCCAGGTAAGACGCCGTGAACGTTTCCTCGTGCCCGTCGGCATGTCGCAGGAGGGCCGTGACCTGGCCTGGCTCTTCCTCGAAAGACAACAGTTCGGTCTGGCGTTCGACGTCGATACCAACGCCCTGGAGCTGTTCGATCAGCAGGCGCTCGTGACGATCCTGCGGGTAAATCAGGACAAACGGGTAGGGCGAGATCCGTGCGCCCGCATCGATCAGTGGCAAGCGTGCTTTGCGATCACCACGGGCCCACATGTTCATGGCGGGTGTCTTGTAACCGGCATCCACCACTGCATCGGCCATGTCGAGCTGGCGATATAACTCCAGGGTGCGTGCCTGCACCGCCATGGCGCGAGACGTTTCACCCGGGGCGCTGCTCTTGTCCACGATCCGGACGGCAACGCCTTGCCGATGGAGCCAGAGCGCAAGCGTCAATCCAGTGGGGCCGGCTCCCACAATGAGCACATCTGTCTGTGGCATGAACTGGCCTCACGACTATTAATGACCTTTGAGTCATTAGTAGTCTTGAAGGCTGGTGCTGTCAATGATGGGGCTTGGGCGTTGGGCCAGATAGGGTCATGGAGGAAGGCGAACCCAGGCGTATTCCCTGGGAACTGGTTAGAACAACCTTGAATCCATTACCATCAGGCCGCTTTTCGGCAATCCCAAGTCGCTGAAATGGCTGGGGGCAATGGAATCAGGAAGAGATGGATGTACGTCAATCAAAAATCCGGCAGGTTTATCTTGCTGGCCTGCGTGTTGGTGGTGAGCGGTTGCACTTCGTTTTTGCAGGGCAAGCAATACATCGTTCCCGGGGCCGATGACCCCGCCGCAACCGTTCGCCTCAAAACAGGCGGTGGTGCGAGGCTCGATGCCATGACGTTTAGCGACAACGGTTGCTATGCCGGTTACACGACCCTGCCTTCAAACGGTGACCACATCGAATCCCGGGTGGCTGCGAACAAGGAGCTGATCCTGACCTACTGGAAAATCACTGGAAGCAGCGCTTGTAAGATCCCGTTCTCCTTCACGCCACAGGATGGAGCCACCTACACCCTGGTCCAGGGCTCCTGGAGCGAACCTAAGGCAGGCATTCTCCCTATCTTCAACCGCGACGAGCATTTCTGCGGGGTAGGCGTCATCAAAAAAGTCGGCGATCAAGAGAGCGTAGAACCCATTCAACAACTGAAGATCAAGACCGGGTTCGCCTGCCTCAAGTTCGTCAAGTAAGCATGTCACCTCGTAGTCTGTGCCTTCGACTAGCGCGTCACGGTATTGCGGATATACCGCGCCGGCGACGACCCCAGCGTCTTGCGAAACATGCTGATGAACGAACTCACTGACTCGTAGCCGAGCGCCTCGGCGGTGCGTTGTACCGACTCGCCCTCGGCCAGGTTCTGCAGGGCCACGATGATTTGCCATTGCTTGCGCCATTGGCCGAATGTCAGCCCGGTTTCGCGCTTGATCAGGCGCGCCAGGGACCGTTCGCTCATGGCGACCTGATGGGCCCACTGGGCCATGGTGCAGCGATTCGACGGGTCTTGCGCCAGGCTACGGGCGATGAAACGCAGTTGCGTCGAGGCGGGAAGCGGCAGGTACAGCTGTTCGGTGGGCGCCAGTTCCAATTGTTCGAGGAGCACGCTGGCCAACCGCGCCTGGGTACTGGCCGGTGGATAGTCCTGGGGCTGGGCGCTCAGGTGCAGGATCAACTCCAGGATCAGCGGGGAAAGCACCAGCGTGCAGCATTTTTGCGGCAGCGCGGCGGCGCCGGGTTCCACGAACAGGTAGCCGATCTTGCCGTTGGCGGTCACCCGGTTGCTGTGGGCGATACCACCCGCAATCCACACGCCGAACCCCGACGGCACCATCCAGACCCCATCCTCCACGGTACACACGATGCCCCCGCGATAAGCCACCACCAACTGGCCTTTGCGGTGCGTATGCACGGGGAATTCGGTGTCGTGTCGCTGGCTCCCCAGCATCAGCGCGACGGCGGGCTGTTCGAAGCTGTCCAGTTCAAATTGTTCCATCGCCGAGAGATGCGTCTGGCCCATGCCGTCTCACTCAAGTTGTCTGAATTTGATTATAGGTTGGCAGCATACTCAATATCGGCACGTCCCTGCAGTGCTTAGCATCGTCACCAAGGCCATCAAGGTGATTGCCGACTGCGAGACGCAACCGATGCTGAGTGAAATCACAATTGCCCACCTCTACCTGCCTCCCTTCTTGCTGTACGTGGGGGTTGCAGCCCTGGTGTACGGGGCGCTGGAACGGATCATGCGGCGCTGGCTGGACTGGACCTGGCACCCGGAGATGGCGCGCTTTTTCGTGTCGCTGATCGTCCTCTCGCTGCTGGTCTTGAAGGGGTGAGGGCGGCGCAATGATCATCAAACAAGTGCTCAAGGTGCTCGTCACCCTTGGACTCGGGCTGATTGCCCTGCTGTTTTGCTCGCAGTTGTGGCGTGCCTATGAGTTGGCGCCCTGGACGCGGGACGGGCGGGTCAGCGCACACGTCATCCGTATCACCCCCGAGGTGTCCGGCCAGGTGGAGCGGCTGCGGGTGGGCGACAACCAATGGGTGGCCAAGGGTGATCTGCTGTATCAGATCGACCGCAGCGCCTATTTGCTCGCCGAGCAACAGCGCACGGCCGAGTTGGCCGAGGCGCGCAGTGTCTTCGAACAGCGCAGCACGCAGTTCAAGCGTCGTCATCAGTTGGGCGATGCCATCGCGCAGGAGGAGATCGACAACGCCGCCCGTGACCTGGCAGTGGCCAAGTCGCGCCTGGACGCGGCCCAAAGCCAGTTGGCCCAGGCGCGCCTTGACCTGGACCGCACGACCCTTCGCTCGCCGGTGGACGGCTACGTGACCCAACTGCGGCTCCAGCCCGGTGACTACGCGTCGGCGGGCCAGACCAACATCTTTGTGGTCGATAGCCATAGCTTCTGGGTCACCGGGTACTTCGAGGAAACCAAGTTGTCGGGGATTCGGGTCGGTGCCACGGCATCGATCAAGCTCATGGGGTTTGCGACGCCGCTTGAAGGGCATGTGGCGAGCATGGGCAGGGGCATCGCTGACGGCAATGAGCTGCGCAGTAGCAACGGCTTGCCTCAAGTGGCGCCAACGTTCAGCTGGATACGCCTGGCCCAACGGGTGCCGGTGCGGATTGAACTGGACAAGGTGCCGGCGGATGTGGAATTGGCCGCCGGGATGACTGCCAGCATCGAGGTCGCCGAGGCAGGGGCCGCGCCACGTTGGAGGCTGACGCAGTGGCTTCAGGCTTTCCTGTGATGGCCCGCGGGTTGCAAATGCTCGGGGCACGGCTCGGCGCATGGAGCCCCCAGCCTTCGGGCTACCTGCTGCGCAGCCTCGCGGCGGCCACTCTGGCGCTATGGCTGGGCTTCCAACTGCACCTGGAGGCGCCGTTCTCGGCGGCTTCGACGGTGTTGTTGCTGATCCATCCGCTCCAGGGCGCGGTGGTCGGCAAAGGCTTCAATCGGGTGCTGGGAACCGTGGTGGGACTCGTTGTCGCGTTGCTCCTGACCGGTCTGTTCGCCCAGAAAATGCTGCTGTTCATCCTCGGGATCGGGGTATGGCTGGGGCTCTGCGTCGGCGCCATGACCCTGCTGCGGCACTACCAGGCCACGGCAGCCGTGGTTGCCGGTTACACCGTCTGCCTTGCCCTGGGGCCGGCCATCGTCGCGCCGCAGTTGGGTTTCGATCATATCGTGGCGCGGTGCACGGCGGTCGTATTGGGGGTGTTGAGCCTGAGCCTGGTGGCCACCTTGTTCAGCCGCAAGACCGTCGAGCCGAAACTGCGCCTGGCCCTCCAGGACATCTGTTCCCGCACGCTGCAGTGGCTGGCCATGCAGTTCAAGGCGGAGCAGGGTGCGCACCCGGCGATTACGCAACGCCAGCTCGCCCTCGACATCAACAAGGTGGATGAGCTGCTCGGGGTCGGTCGAGGCGAGTCCTTTCTGATTCGCGCCAGGCAGGCGAACCTGCAGGCGGGGCTGGCGTACCTGCACGCCGTGGTCCTGGACGAATGCACGACCGATCGGTGTGTCTCACCAGCCTTCACCCAAACGGGCATGGCGTTGCAACAACTGGCCGACGCGCTACCCGGCTTTCGCGCAGCGGCCGATCGTGTCCGGGCGCTGCAAACTCGCCTGGCGCAAGCACCTGAGCACACGACGAGCCAGCAGCGCTTGGAGGACCAACTGGCTGACCTGTCCAGCGCCTTGGTGAGCTTCGCCAGCCTTGAGCATGCGCCCCAGGCGCCTGCCCGCGCGGTGGGTTTCCATCGTCACTATGCAGACGCGTTGCGTAACGGCTTGCGAGCGCTGCTGGCGACGTTGGCAACCGCAGCGTTCTGGTACCTGTCTGCCTGGGACCAAGGGCCGACGCTGTTGGCGGTGTTAGGGCCGTGCTGCACGTTACTGGCCACCAGCCCGGCGCCCACCCAAGGCCTGGCGCGCTTCTTCGAGGGCACTGTCTACGGAATATTGGCGGCAGCGGCGTGCAAATTCCTGGTGCTGCCACACCTCAGCGGCCTGGCGCTGCTCACGGTGGTGATGATCGCGTTCTGGGCCGTGGGCATTCAAGCCACGACCCGCCCGCGTCACGCCCTGCAAGGCATCGCCTACCTGATTGGCTTCAACACGCTCGTCAGCACAGGCCTGGCTGCCCAGTACGATTTTGCCGACTTTGCCAACCAGGCGCTCGCGTGGCTCGTGGCGCTTGCCCTATGCGTGCTGGCCTTCCAACTGGTGCCGGGAAAACCCCATCGCCACCCACACGTGTTGAGGAAGGCGATTCACCAGGACACCCACCGACTGCTTCGTCATGGGCACCGGATTGACCCGTTCAAGTGGCAGGCCAGGCAGCAACACCGATGGGTGACCTTGCAGGCGTTGGCAGCGGCCGATGAATCGCAGACTGCCCAGGCCGACGCCACGGCCCTGCAACTGAGCCGGCAACTGATTCGGCTGCAACGCAAAACCCGCGACCTGGCTCCGGAGTCATCGACTGGTCAATGCGCGCGACGGGGCGATCGACGGATTTCGACGTCTGCCTCCGACCCGGCGATCAGCGCGGCCCAGGCCCGTCGAACCGCAAGCTCACTGACCCGCCTCGGCGCCCACGACCTGGCTGCCGATTATCGGGAGCTGGCGAGGCTGCTCGAAACGTACGCACACCTCGTCAGCGCGGATAAGCGCAAACGCTTTCGTTAACACAACCCAGGTGAAATGAAATGAAGCCACTTCTTGTTCCAATCCTGTTCGGTTTGATCATGTCTGTTCCATGGAGCGTCCAGGCTTCGGACGGCGCTGATGCGCTGGAGCGTCGCCAGCAGGCCCTCAAGCAAGAGCAGACGCGCCCGGCGGGCAACGAGGACTCAACGGCCCGAGCGCCCAAGGCACAGAAACAGAAACCGTCCTTGGCGAGCTGATCACAACGCCGGCCCTGATGAATCAGGATTGCCAACGCGGGCGCCCGACCATTGCCCTTGGTTTTAATACATACAAAGCATATGCTCTTCATATACGAAACGTATGGAGTGAAACCAATGGGCATCGTGAACATCGACGACGAACTGCATGATCAACTGCGCCGCGCTACCAAAGTGTCTTGCCGTTCCATCAACGCGCAGGCGGCTTTCTGGATCAAGGTCGGACTGCTATGCGAAATGAACCCCGATCTGAGCTTCAACGAGGTCATGCGCCGTGAGCTCGGCAGCGCGGGTGTGCGGGCCCAGCCACTGGTGATGAGTTGAGCATGATCAAGAATCCGCAGCAGATCGCGCTGATGGCGGAGTCAGGGCGACTGCTGGCGTTGGTGTTCGAGCGGCTGGACCAAACCCCGCTCGCAGGAATGTCGACCCTCCAGGTCGATGCCATGGTGGAACGGTTCATCGTCGACGATCTCAAGGCCCGACCGGCGAGCAAGGGCCAGTATGGCTTTGGGTTCGTGCTCAATTGCTCGGTCAACGAGCAGGTTTGCCACGGCGTGCCATCGCCCTCCAGGATTCTGCGCGATGGCGATATCGTCAATCTCGACATCACCCTGGAAAAGAACGGCTATATCGCCGACTCCAGCAAGACCTACCTGATCGGCAATGTCAGTGCCGCTGCGCGGCAACTGGTCCAGGTCACGTACGAGGCGATGTGGCTCGGCATCCGCGCGGTACGCCCAGGCGGGCGGCTGGGTGACATTGGCGCGGCGATCGAGCAACACGCCAGGCGCAATGGTTACTCGGTGGTGCGTGAATACTGCGGCCATGGCATCGGCCAGCAAATGCACGAAGAACCCCAGGTGTTGCACTTCGGCAAGCCAGGCACCGGCCTGGTGCTGCGCGAGGGGATGGTGTTCACCATCGAGCCCATGCTCAATCAGGGCAGCAGCCACGTCAGGACCCTGGCCGATGGCTGGACGGTGGTGACCCGGGACGGCGCACTCTCCGCGCAGTTCGAACACACCGTGGCGGTGACGTCATCTGGGGTGTCGGTGCTGACGTTGCGCTCGGATGAGTTGGACGGGCGTCCGGTGCCGGCCCTGTAGTCTGGGTGCCGTTAGAGGCGCTCGCCCTGGAGGTGCTCACGAATGAGCTCCGCCAGTAGCCGTGCCGGTTCGGTCAAACCCTGGCCAGAACGATGGATCAACCCGATATCACGGTGAAAGGTGTGCACGCCGAGGTCCAGTGCTCGCACGCCCGCCGGCCAGGGCGGGTTCTGCGTCGTTTGCGGTACCAGCGCAACCCCGACACCGTTTTCGACCAGTTTGACGATGGCCTCCAGCTCATCCAGTTCGAAGACTTCGTGCGGGGTGACGTGCATCTGGCGCAGGAAGCGATCGACCTGCCTGCCACCGAAGGAGGATCGGTCGTAGCGAATGAAAGGGTGGGTGGAAAGCAGCGCCGCCCAATCGTCCCCTGGCACCTGGCGCGGCACGATCAGGCGGTAGGGCTCAAGCGCCAGGGTCGTCCAGCGCAGATCGCTGTGCAGCGAAAAGGGCGGTCGAATGATCACGGCCAGGTCGATCTCGCCAGCGTCGACCAGGTTTACCAGCTCCATCGACAGTCCCGGGATGACACGCGTGCGGCACAGTGGACTTTGCTGGTGAAACCGGGCCAGGGCATCCGGCAGGTAGGAGCGCTGCACGGACGCGATCGCACCGATGTTCACCCGCACGCTCGCTGGTTGCCCCACCGCCGCGGAGCCCAGGTTGTCGTAGAGCTTGAGCAGTTCCTGGGCCTGCAGGAGTACCTGCTGGCCCATGGGGTTGAGATGGGCCGTGCGGCCTTTTCTGTCGAACAGCTCGAAGCCGAGCTCGGCCTCCAGGCGCTGGACCTGTGCGCTGACAGCGGCCTGCGTGAGGCCGATTCTGTTCCCGGCAGCGGCAAAGGTGCCTTCGCGCGCCACCGCAATGAGCGTCTTGAGTTCTTTGATCATTCACAAATATTAATTGTGCTTCTAAGAAATATATATTGATTTTTCTGGTTGGTTTTACCCGCTACGATGCGTTTGTTCCCCACGACAACCGCTGCCAGGCGCCATGACGATGGCGGTGTTCGCCCATCACAACAACAGTATCGGAGCCCCTGATGAGCCTCTCGCCCTTTCACCTCGCCATCCCCGTCTACGACTTGCCCGGCGCGCGACGTTTCTATGGAGAAGTCTTTGGTCTTGAAGAAGGACGTTCCAGCAGCCAGTGGGTCGATTTCAATTTCTATGGTCACCAGCTGGTGATTCACCAGCAGCCGAAGACCGCCGCCCAGGACAGTGTTCACAGCAACCCGGTCGATGGTCACGATGTGCCTGTCCCACACTTCGGCATCATCCTGGGGTGGGAGCAATGGGAGGCGTTGGCCGAACGCTTGAAGTCGTTTGGCGTCTCCTTCGTGATCGAACCCTACGTTCGCTTCAAGGGCCAGGTCGGCGAGCAAGCCACCATGTTCCTGTTCGACCCATGCGGCAACGCCCTTGAATTCAAGGCATTCAAGGACATGAGCCAGATCTTCGCAAAATAGAGGGCACGCGCCCGGCAGATCACTGCACCGACAGGGCCGCGGTCGTGGAGCGGGCGACGTCGATTTGCCATAACCGCCCCTGATGATCGAACAGCACGCATTCGCTGCCCACGAAACGCAGTTGCGCATGCTCCAGCGGCCAGTCCATGACGGCGCAGAGCCGGTCGCTGCTGCGGTGTATGAAGTGCCAGCGGGCCTCATCCTCGCCGACCCTGAAACCTATCACCAGCCACTGCGCGAAGGGGTAGACGTGCAACGGGCCGGCGGACTCCGTATTGAAGCCGGGCAGGCGATAGCGCTTGCTCGTGACGCCCTCGTACACCATCAGCGCGGGATCGTTGTCGACGCCGTCTTCGATCCACAATTCGACGGTTCGGCCCACCGCGTCGAACACTTGCCAGCTGTGCGCCTGACGCCGGACGGGCAGCGGTTCACGGCGCAGCAATCGGCGCTCGGGCAAGCGGTAGTGCCAGAGCAGCGCTTGCTGCGGGGTCTGCAGGAAGACCGATTCATTGTGCTCGTCATCCCGAATCGACGTGATCTGCCCAGGCAGGTCACCGACGTGCCACAGGGTTTCGAGTCGGCGACCCACGTCCACGACGCGCAACTGCGTGCCGCGGCCAACGGTCCAGGCCGTGCCGTCGAACGTCCTGGCGAAGGCGTCCAGCATCAGCACGCCCAAGTCGCTGGCGCTGCGATTGACCAGGTCCAGCTTGCAGATGCGCCAGACGTCGCCGCGCCGTGCCAGCGCCAGCGCGACCTGGCGGCTGTGGCCCAGCACAATGACCTGGGTCGGCACCGGGAAGTGGAAGGCGCACTTGCCGTTGGCTTCGACGACCGACGCACCGGCTTCGCCCAGCGCCAGCAGGTAGCGTCCATCCGTCAACGGCACGGCATCGCAGATCGCCCGAACGCCCCTGTCTGGCGCGGTGAATGACAACGGGTCGCTGAACCGCTCAAGGCCTTGGTTGAGGCGTTTGTTTCGAGGCAGGCCGTTGCCGGGCAGGTCTGCCTGGAGCAATTTGTCCTTGCTCATTTTAACCAGCGCCTGGAGCTGGTTCTGGGTCAGGTGGGCCTGTGGCCCGGCCTGGTCACAAATGATTGCCCGCACGGTCGCGGCTGCCAGCCAGGCCAGCGCTGGACTGTAGGCCTTGTGCGCCAGCAGCGCCTGGGCGAGGGTGGCGCGGTCCATGACCCGCGCCGGATCGCTGCGCAGTGTCTCGACCCAGGTTTCATAGGCCGTGAGCGTGTCGGGGAGCAGGATGGCGCGTTTGACCAAGGCGCCAATGGCCAGGCTGCCGCCTGCGGCCTCGGCGGCGAGCAGCCATTGTGCGGCGCGTTCGCGCTCTGCCGGCAGGCTCCAGATGACGTCCACCGCCTGCAGCCACAGGCCTTTTTCAGTCAGGGCCAGCGCCCATTCCAGGCGCAGGCGCGCAGCGGCTTCGGGCCATTTCTTTTCGAGCAGGATAACGGCATCGGCGAACGCATTGTCGCGCCGGGCGACTTGTAGCGCTCGCTGCCAATCCCCGGCCAGGCATAGCAGGCGCACGATGGTCGAGGCGGACATGTCCCAGGCCAGGGCCAGGTCGGCGGCCTGTTGATGGCGTTGCTGCTTTTCCAGGTAATCGAGCGCTTCCTGTCGCGCCCTCAACAGTTCGGCCAGCACGAACACGGCTTCCTCGATCCGCCCCTCGCGATCCAGTCGCTCGAAGGACTGCCGGTAGACCTGCTTGAGGTGGCTTTCCAGATCGGCCTCGAACAGCAAGCGGGTGCCGGGCACTGAGTGCTGGCTGAGCGTCAGGTCCTGGCGCCGGGTGGGGGTGCCGAATGCCTGGCCGGCATCGCCCTGGCCGCCGCCCAGCGGAATGGCATGGCGCAAGGCTTCTTCCAGGTTGCCGTTCTCGAACATGTCCAGCATGCGTTGCATGTAGGCGGCCTGTCGTTTGCCGTACAGCGCTGACAGTCGCGAGTGACGAGTCAGTTGGGTCAACCAGCGTCGCCACCTGGCCGGGCCTCGCGGCCGGCCCGAGGCCCGCGGTGGCACGCTCGGCTGCACGGGGCGGGCGGCATCGGCAACATGGGTGGCTTTTCCAGTCGTCGTCCTCACGCCGTCGCGCCGCACCCAGGCACGCCCGGCCATCAATGCCAACATGAAGAGTACGAAAAACACAGTCCCGATCAGCGCCCACGCCAGGGCATTGTCCAGGTCGAACCCGGAAGGATCCACCGTTCGCGGCGGCTTGACGGTTTCAGCAGGCGGCGCGGTGGTCGGGGACCGCGTACCGTTGAGGGCATTGATGGCGAAGATACCGGTGCCCACGGCCACCCCAATGAAGCCTGGCAGGCCATCTTTCAACGGGCCTCGGCCCTGCGAGTGAGACGCGGAGGCGGGCGGGCGGTGGGCTGCCGTTGCCTTGTCGACGGCAGCCTGACGCTGGCGCTCCAACAGGGCCCGCATCACCCCCTCGCGCTCGGGGCTGACCGGCGCCAGTGAATCGCCGAGGATCTCCCGGATATCGGTTTGCACAACCAGCGGCTCGGCGTGGGGTTCTGGCAATGCATCGCGGCAGTCATAAGTGGCGAGCAGGGCGTACTGACTGACGTCGATCCATTGGCCGGGGGCCAATGCCGTGGCGTCGCGCAGGTGCAGCGCACTGACCTGGGTGCCGCGTACCAGCCAGACATCGGCGGGTGCCAGGTGCTGCATTTCCTCGTTGCTCAGCCGCGCCGAGCACAGCGTTCGCCCCTGGCGAATCAACGGCCAGCCGGCCAACCCCTCGCACAGCCGTGCACAAGCCTTGGGAAAACGCAGCAGGTCGCCGTCGGCAAAGCGATAGGCCTTGGCGTCGGTTTGCCAGTGGGACAGGATCAGCCGAGCCCGTTCATGCTCACTGAAGCGCTCGGCGGGAAACCACAATGCCTCGATCGGTTGATAGCCGCTCAGCACCGGCCGGCGGATCATGACGATATCAGGACCGGACATAGGTGCTTAGCTCCGAATATGGCTGCGGCGGATTGCACATGACCTGCAGGACCCTGCGTTCCTCCCGGACCGCATACACCACCAACTCGCGAGCCTTGGTCAGTGCAGCGACCAACCCGCTCATCGGACAGAAGGTAATCCTGGCAATGGGGTCCTGGGTGGTGAACAGCGCCTGCTGCTCACCCTGGCAGTACAGGGCGACCGTCTGCTGGTGAGGGCTGAGCAGGACCATGGAAAAGACTTCGTCGTCACCGATCAGCAATCCCAGGCCTTTCCAGCCTGGCGCCAGGTCGACCTGCACGGTCTGAAGGTCGGGGGCGACCAGCTGCCACTGCTGGTGGCCGTCGACCAGGCGCATCCAGGCACAGCCGTGAAAGGCCCGGTTCCAGCATGCACTGGCCGGGAACAATACCTGAGCGACGTCGTTCGCCGTGCCCACCAGATCGCTCGCGGGCTGGCTGAGCCAGGCATTGAGCCGATGGACATACAGCCGACCGGCTTCCTGGCGCAGATAGACCAGCATGTCGCGACTGACCTGCGCCATGCCCACCACGTTATCGGCCATCGAATGCGTCATCCCCGACGCGCGCTGCGGCGGCAGCTTGCCGTTGTCGGTCACCCAGAAGGCCAGGTGTCCCTTGTTGTCGAGCAGGAAAGCTGCGCCGTGGGTGCCGTTGTGCAACCAGACCATGGGCAGCAGCGTGGCCGTGCCCACGGGGATCTGCAGTTGATTACGTTCAGGCCGGGCGGCCGCCTTGACGAAGTCCATGTTCCAGAAGACCAACTGCTCGTCGAAGCTCAGGATCGCACCGGGCATGCGCCCTGGGAATGTGATCGCCAGCGGCGTGCCACGGCTGTTCCAGAGAGTCTTGCGAACCTCGAGCGGTTTTTTCTGCCGTGGCGCCGGGAGCTTGATCACCACGAGCCCGGGCTCGTCGAGCATTTTCAGGGCGACATGGGAGCCGCTGCTGGCGATGATCGGCGCCAGGGTCAGGACCACCCGGGCAATGGGGGTCTTGACCGGCGTGCGCGCCAACTGTCGAGCGGTGTCGAACTCGCCTTTGATCAGTTGCAGGGCCTGGCGTTTGTCGGGAAAGGGCAGGGCGATTTGCCGGGTGGTTGCGGCCTGTAGCGAGAACATCAGGCTGCGGCCATCGAGGCTGTCTTGAATCTGCACCCGGTGGGTGCACGAACGGCTATCGGTGGGCGGCAGGCGCTGACCGACGAGCCAGCGTTCGCCGCTGTCGTACGCCTGTTCCGACAGCCAGGCGCACCAGGTGCGCCAGTGCTCGTCACTGACGGTCTGATAGGTACGGGCGCTGAGTAACTGCTTCAAATGCGCGGCGCCCTTGAACTCGTTCAGTCGAGGCGCTTCCTGCAAAATGCCCCAGCGCAATTCGGCCCCGGCTTCGCTGGCACGGCGGGCAAGCAGGATCAGCAGGGCCAGGTGCACCAGTCGCGGGCCGCCCAGTTGCAAGGGGCCGGCGTCAAAGAGCACGACAATCATGCGGTTGGCGTGATGCGTGCGGTAGCGCGGCGCCAAAAACAGATGCTCGCCCACCACCGCCCTGCGTAGAAACTCGTCGGGCAACTCATCGGCCAGCAACCATTCGCTGGTCAGCAGTCGTTCATAGGGGCCGCGGCGTTGCAGGTCGCCCAGGCCGTCGGGTTCGGGGTCGCCGCCCGGCTGCATGCCGCGTAACGGACCCAGCAACGGGTTGAGGCGGGTGAACAGGTCGGTCAGCACCGGCAGTTGTTCGGGGGCAAACCATTGCAGCCAGTCCCGCCAGGGTTGCAGGGATTTGGGTAATTGCATCAATGACCTGCCCACTCATCCTGAATACGTTGCAGATGCCGGGCCGTGACGGGCAGGCAGCGGTCCAGGGGCAGAACCGCCCTGGGCGCGTGCCACAACAGCAACGGCGCGCGGGCGAACCTGTCGAGCAGCGCCTGGCCCATCAGGTCCACCGGCATATCGGGTTCCCAACTGGTGGGCAGCCAGAGGCCGGGAGCGGCGGGCTCGCTACAGGCGTAGTCGACACCCTCGACCCACGGCAGGTCATCCACATGGCCGGTGACGATCAGCACGTCCCGGTTGGCCGTGGCTTGCAGGCGAGCGGTTTGATCCTCAGGCATGCGCAGCAGGCGTGCGTGCAGACGCGCTGCGACATCACCCCAGGCCACGGCCGCCTGGGGTTGACCGGCCTCACGCCGCGCTCGCCAATGCCAGTCGAGGGCAGGGGTGGCCCTGTTCGTCATGCCTGGGCGCTCAGCAGGTGAGCCACTTTTCCGCGCACCTCATGCAGCCGCTGGGGGATGGTCTGGCTGTTGAAGTTGGCGTCGATCTCACGCAGCAGCGCTTCCAGCAAGGGGCTGGCCGGCGGCTCGCTGCGCCCCAGGTAATCCTCGGCCGTTTCCAGCAGGCGATGCAGGCGAGCCATCGGTTGCAGCGTCGCTTCTTCGACGGCACTGAACAGATGGCTGTTGTTGCACTGGGCCAAAAGGTCTTTCAGCACCTCGCGACCGTGCTGCTGGGTCTCGCGGGTCGGCAGCACATAGAGCAGCGGCCAGAGGTCGGCTTCGCTGGCTTCGCGGTGGCCACGCAGCAACGCGGCGGCGGCGATCAGGCGCTGGGATTTGACGATACGGCGGTCGGACAGTTGGATTCCGGCTTCGCGCAACCGGCGAATGGCCTGGGCCAGTGCCGGGCGCACCCGGGACAGGTCGACGTCCTTGAGCGCCTGGCCCAGCGTGTCGAGCGGCGTCAGCCCCAGCAGTTGCGGGACCGGGCGTTGTTCGGACTGCCAGCCGCCGGCCAGCATCGCTTCGAGCTGGTTGTCGGGGACGGCATCCACGAACAGGTGCAGCAGGAATCGGTCGCCGAAGGCCGCCAGCGATTCGTCGTCGGGCAGGCCGTTCGCCGCAGCGACGCAGACGCGCAAGGGGCACTGGACCTGGGTGTGGCCTCGGCGGAACCGTCGCTCATTGAGCACGCCGAGCAGGGTGTTGAGAATGGCCGTCGAGCCCAGGAACACTTCATCCAGGAACACGATGTCGGCTTCGGGCAGCATGCCGCTGGTGTCGGTTTCCACCGTGCCTTCGCGCAGTTTCTTCAGGTCCACCGTGCCAAACAGCTCCGAAGGCTCGGTGAAGCGTCCCAGCAGGTATTCGAAATAACGCCCGCCCATGGACTGGGCGACCCGACGCACCACCGCGCTTTTCGCCGTGCCGGGCGGGCCCACGACCAGGATGTGCTCCTGGGCAACCGCCGCCAGCACGATCAACTCGGCCAGTTGCTCACGGCCGACCAGGCCTTCGGTGGCGGCGCGTACTGCCTGACGGATCTGGGTGGCGGCGAGGTCGAGCGAAGCGGACATGGGGATCTTCCCTGAATCTGAAAGGGCCTATCTTGCCTGAAGGCGAGGGCGAACTGGGAAGTTGATCGGCATGCAAGGCCCAAGCTTGAGCCTCGTGGGGGGAGCCCGCCACGGAACATGCGCCGCCATTGCGTTGCACAATGGCGGCTGCGGCAGGCGTCCGTCGCTCACGCCGCCCCCCACGAAGGCACCTGCCTAGCGGATCGGCAACAACGCCCCAAACGCCACGAAAAAACCGCCGCAGATGCGGTTGAAACGCCGGCCCATCCGCGCCAGCCACGGCCGGACCCGGTTCGCCGCGCTCGCCACGCCGAACTCCACGGCGAATTCGACGAATGCGTAGGTCAGCGCCATGACCGTCGCCTGCAGGATCAGATTGCGCTGGGCGTCGATGAACGGCGTGATGAATGCGGTGAACAACAGCAAGGCCTTGGGGTTGGAAATCGCCGACAGCAGCCCCTGGCGAAACAGCGACCAGTCGGCCGAGCCGCTCACGTCGCTGACCGCCAGGGTCATCGCCTCCGAACGCCACAGGCTCAGCCCCAGCCAGATCAGGTAGAGCCCGCCGATGATCTTCAGCGCGGTCAACCAATGCAGCGACGCTTGCAGCAAGGCGCCCAGGCCGAGGACGCACAAGGCGATCACGATGACGAAACCGAGGACGCCGCCGGTGATGGTGAACAGTGTCTTGCGGTGGCCATGGATCGCCCCGTGGGTCAGCACCAACAGGGCATTGGGGCCGGGCACCAGGGCGATGCCACAGCAGGTCAGCAGGTAGAACAGCCAGGCGTCGAGGGACATGGGGGCTCCGGTGCACGATGACAGGCGCCGATGTTGACGCGAGAATGCCTGGACGAAAAGCGCATATTGTGGCACTCAGGTATTCGATTATCGAATGCAGGGTTTTCCACCATGACACCCAGGGATCTTCAGATCGATTGGCTCAAGTGCTTCGTCGCCGCCGTCGATACCGGCTCGCTGTCGAGCGCCGCCCTTGAGATCAACAAGTCGCAGTCGGCCGTCAGTATGCAGCTCAAGAAACTCGAGTCGGCCTTGGGCCGCCAGGTCCTGAGCCGCGGCCCGCGACACTTCCAGCTCACCAGTGACGGCGAAGCACTGCTCGGCTACGCCCGGCGCATGCTGGCCTTGCACGCAGAAACGCTGGGGGCCTTCTGGGGCGAACAGCTGAGCGGACGGATCCGCCTCGGCGTGGCGGAGGATTACGCCGCGCCTTACCTCACGCCGGTGTTGAAACGGTTCTCGGCGCGCTACGCCAGCGTCGACATCGAGTTGACCTGTGAGCAATCCACCGCACTGATTCCCCGGGTGGCCAGCGGTGAACTGGACCTGGCCCTGGTCTCGCGCGACAGTCCGCGTCGCGGCGCCTTTCTGTTCCATGAACCCATGGTCTGGGTCGGCTCGCCGCAGTTCGAGCTCTGGCGTCGGGATCCGCTGCCGATCGCGGTCTACGACGAAGAAAGCCTGGCCCGCCGCACGGCAGTGGAAACCCTGGTCCGCCATGGGCGCCGCTATAAGGTCGTCTACAACAGTTCGAGCCTGGCCGGGCAGATCGCCGCGGTGGAAAGCGGGGTCGCGGTGGCGGTGCTGACCCGCTGCTGCACCCCGGCCAACCTTCAGGTGCTGGGCCAGGAACATGGCCTGGGCGCGCTGGAATCCATGAGCGTGGCGGTCTATCGCAGCCGGGCCTCGCAAGGATCGATCGCGGTGGATGGACTGCGCAGCTTTCTGATCAAGACCCTGGGCGCCCCTGCGCAGGCCTAGCTTGCCGACCCGGCTACCGTGGACGGCGGCCAGCACTTGCAGGTTCGGGCGAAAAAGCAACACTCATTCACGCAATCTGCACGGCTATAAGTGACATCCAGGCAAAGTTAAAAAAATTACGAGCATCAAGGACTAAGCCCCTGTAAATTCCCGAAACAACTACCCAAACTATTTCTGATGGCCAAGGTCATTCATTCGCGCCGGTCGTTCTCAGTCACCGGTTTCCCCTACGTTCAGGAGCAACTCACACATGGCAGCACTGCAGAACACCACGTTCGAGGCGATGAAAGACAAACAGGCGCAGGTGCTGGGCGAATGGGTCAACGGACTGGAAACCAGTGGCGCGACCCGCAACCTCAAAAGCCAGGACCTGCAGCAACAAACCAGCGAGTTCCTGCAACTGGTGATCAATGGCCTGCAAAACAACAACGGCACCAACATCAATACCCCGGGCTGGGAGTCCACGCGCCAGTTCCTCGAAAAGCTCTCCCAAAGTCGCGCCCAACTCGGGCAGGATTCGCAACAGACCGCCAGTTTCATTTTCGCCCTCAAGGGGCCGCTGTTTGCCTTGCTGCAAGCTCATTACCGTGAGCAACCGGCGCTGCTGGCTGAGCAACTGTGGGAAATCTCCGAGCTGTTCGATGCGTTCGGGATGCACACCATCCGCACCTTCCAAAAATCCCGCGAGGCGGTGATCAAGCGTCAGCAGGAGGAACTGCTGGAGCTGTCCACCCCGGTCGTCAAGCTGTGGGACGGCGTATTGGCGCTGCCGATGATCGGCACCCTCGATTCGCAACGCACCCAGGTGGTGATGGAGTCGCTGCTGCAGCGTATCGTCGACACCGGTTCGGAAATCGCCATCATCGACATCACCGGTGTGCCGACCGTAGACACGCTGGTCGCCCAGCACCTGCTCAAGACCGTGACCGCCATTCGCCTGATGGGCGCCGACTGCATCATCAGCGGCGTGCGTCCGCAAATCGCCCAGACCATCGTGCACCTGGGCCTCGACCTGCAAGGCGTGGTCACCAAGGCCAACCTGGCCGACGCACTGAAACTGGCCTTGACCCGCCTGGGCGTCAGCCTTGGCAAGACGGTCTGAGCCGATGGAACGTATCCCGATTCTACAAATGGGCGACTTTCTGCTGGTCACGATCCAGGTCGACATGCATGACCAACTGGCCTTGACCCTGCAGGACGATTTGTCCGAGCGCATCAGCAAGACGTCGGCCCGCGGGGTGTTGATCGACATTTCCGCACTGGACATGGTCGATTCGTTCATCGGCCGGATGATCGCGACCATTTCCGGCCTGTCGAAAATCATGGACGCCGAGACCATGCTGGTGGGCATGCAACCGGCCGTGGCGATCACCCTGGTTGAGCTCGGCCTGACGCTGCCCGGCGTCAGCACCGCGCTGAACGTCGAGCGCGGAATGAAACTGCTGCAGGAACGAGTACGCCATTCATGACCGTGCGCAGCAGCGGCACTCAACCGATCAACATCGAACAGGACGTGGTGCTCGCTCGGCAAGCGGCACGCAAACTGGCCACCGAATGCGGCATGCGCCTGATCGACCTGACCAAACTGGTGACCGCGGTCAGCGAGCTGGCGCGTAACACCATGGTCTATGGCGGTGGCGGCGACATGGATTGGCAGATCCTCGACGAGGGCGACAGGGTCGGCCTGCGCCTGGTCTTTCGCGACGAAGGGCCGGGCATCGCCGACATCAAGCTGGCGATGACCGACGGTTGGACCTCCGGCGGTGGCCTGGGGCTTGGGCTGACCGGTGCCAAGCGACTGGTCGATGAATTTGAGCTCGACACCGAGCCCGGCAAGGGCACACGAATCA
Organism: Pseudomonas chlororaphis; assembly: GCA_001023535.1. Lineage (NCBI taxonomy): Bacteria > Pseudomonadati > Pseudomonadota > Gammaproteobacteria > Pseudomonadales > Pseudomonadaceae > Pseudomonas > Pseudomonas chlororaphis. The sequence continues at coordinate 4,916,844 of CP011020.1, read as the reverse complement.
CGATTACCCGATGGACATGACGATCGCTGGGTCACTGACCCAGGTGCTGCCGATCGAAGACAGCAGCCAGGTCGGCCATGCCCGGCGTACCGCGCAAAGGCTCGCCGAGCAAAACGGCTTTGATGCCACCGATGCCGGACGCGTGGCCCTGGTCGCCACCGAACTGGCCAGCAATGTGCTCAAGCACGCCAGCCGCGGCGAGCTCCACCTGCGCCTGTTACCTTGTCCCGACGGGTTTGGCATCGAGATGCTCGCGGTCGATCGCGCCCAGGGCTTCGATCTGGACGCCTGCCTGACGGATGGGTATTCCACCGGGGGCACCCAGGGCATCGGCCTTGGGGCCGTGGCGCGCCAGACCGAAGTGTTCGATGTGTACGCCGATGCCCGTGGCGCGGTGTTGCTGGCGCGGCTGTATCCGCGCGGCAATCGCCAGCCGGACTTGCGTTACGGCGTCAGCCAGCATTCGCTGAACGACGATCCGGCGTGTGGCGACACCTGGCACCTGGCGTACAACGGCGCCAACATCAGTGCTCTGGTGATCGACGGCCTCGGCCACGGTGAGGATGCCGAGCGTGCGGCCAAGGCGGGGGAGCGAGCGTTCGCCCAGACCCCGTTCGCCAGTGCGGTGCTGTTGATGGAGGACATGCACCGCGACATGATTGGCACGCGTGGCGGCGCAGCCGCTTTCGCCCAGTTCAATGCCGCGCGCGATGGCCTGACGTTTACCGGCGTTGGCAACATCGGCGCTACCCTTATCAGCGCGGACAAGTCGCGGGGCCTGGTGTCGAGCCCGGGCATCGTCGGCAGCCAATACCGCAGAGCCCAGCCCTTTGACTATGCTCACGTGAACGGACATTTATTGATCATGTACAGCGATGGCTTGCAGTCCCGTTGGAATCTTCAAGACTACCCCGGCCTGGTGCACCGTCATCCCGCTGTGGTCGCCACTGTCCTGCATCGCGACTTTTGCCGTGGACGCGATGATGTGACCGTGCTGGTCGTTGCCTTGGAGGCCGCCCATGGCTGAGCCGTCTACCCTGAACCCTGCCGAGCAAGCCGCGTTGATCGCCCAGTTGCAGGGCGAGAACGCCGCCCTGCGCGACGAACTCGATGAAACCAACCAGGGCGTGCTGGCGCTCTATGCCGAACTCGACACCCAGGCTGAGCAACTGCGCCAGGCCTCGGACCTCAAGAGCCGCTTCCTGTCGTACATGAGCCATGAGTTCCGCACACCGCTGGGTTCGATCCTGAGCATCAACAGCCTGCTCGCCGATGAACTCGACGGCCCGCTCAGCCCCGAGCAGCACAAGCAGGTGGCGTTCGTCAGCAGCGCCGCCCGCGAACTCAGCGACATGGTCGATGACTTGCTCGACCTGGCGAAAATCGAAGCCGGACGGATCTCCATTTCCCCGGCGTGGTTCGACATGTTCGACCTGTTCTCGGCCCTGCGCGGGATGTTCCGACCGATCGTCGATGCGTCCGCGGTGGACCTGATCTTCGAAGAGCCCGTCGGCCTTCCGCGCCTGTACACCGATGACAAGAAACTCGCGCAGATCCTGCGCAACTTCATTTCCAACTCATTGAAGTTCACCACCCGCGGCGAAGTGCGGATCTCGGCCCGCCTGGAAGGACCGGACCGGGTGCGCTTCGCTGTCAGCGACACCGGAATAGGCATCGCGCCGGAACTGCACGGTGCATTGTTCGAGGACTTCATCCAGGTCGACTCGCCCTTGCAGAAACGCCTGCGCGGAACCGGCCTGGGCCTGTCGTTGTGCAAACGCTTCGCGGCGTTGCTGGGGGGCGAGGTCGGGATGGACAGTACACCGGGGGTCGGCTCGAACTTCTTCGTGACCATTCCATTGGCGCTCGCCTTGGAGAATGCCGATGAATCGTGACATTCGTCTGTTGATCGTCGACGACAACATCGCCACCCGCTATGCCTTGCGCCGGCGCCTGGAGAGCCACGGCTACGTGGTGCTGGAGGCCGGTACCGGCAGCGAGGGCCTGGCGCGGATCGCCGACGAGCCCATCGACGCACTGATCCTGGACGTCAACCTGCCGGACATGAGCGGCTTCGACATCGTACGTACCTTGCGCGCCGATGCGCGCACCGCGTTGCTGCCGGTGATCCATGTATCGGCCGCGTCGATCCAGACCGGCGACATCATCACCGGCCTCAACGCCGGTGCCGACGCCTACCTGATCCACCCGGTGGACCCGGACGTGCTGCTGGCGACCCTGCGCACCTTGCTGCGGGTGCGCGACACCGAAAACGCGCTGCGCGAGAGCGAGGCGCGCTTTCGCGAGATTTTCGTCAACGTCTCGGCGCCAATTGCCGTGCTCGATGCGCATTTGAAAGTGCATGAGTGTAACCATGCTTTCGCGCAGATGATCCAGGACAACCATGCCCCGGAAACCCTCAGCGAATGCTTCGACGAGGACCAGGGCGCGGTTCTCGACGAGTTGCGCCAACGCCTGGCCGATGGCGAACGCTGGAAGGGCACGTTGAACATGCGCGTGCAGGGTGAGATTCGTGAGACCGAGTGGCAGATATCACCGTACCGCACGCCGCAACTGAGCCTGGTGTTCATCGAGGACGTCACCGAACACCGCCACCGTGAGCGTTCTCACCTGGCACGGCTGGACGACACCACCACACAACTGGCCAAGGAAGTCGCCGAGCGGGCGCGCGCCGAATCACAATTGCTGCAAGTGCAGAAAATGGACGCGCTGGGCAAGCTCACCGGCGGCATCGCCCATGACTTCAACAACCTGTTGACCGGCATCATCACCAGCCTGGAACTGATCCAGAAACGCATGGCCGATGCACGTCCGGACAAGGTTCAGTTTTACGCCGAGGCGGCACTGAATTCGGCAATGAGCGCGGCCTCCCTCACGCATCGACTGCTGGCCTTCGCTCGCCAGCAGCCCCTCGACACCCGTCCGGTGGACATCAACGAGCAAGTGCGCTCGCTGGAAGAGCTGCTGATGCGCACCATTGGCGAACGCATCAACCTCAAGCTCGAATTGACCACCAAACCGGCGATTGCGCTGGTCGACCCGGTGCAACTGGAAAGCGCGGTACTGAACCTGGTGATCAACGCCCGGGATGCACTGCCCAAGGGCGGTAACATTTGGCTCAACACCTATGCGGCGCATTCCCATGGCGCCCCCAACCTGGCCGATGGCGCGTATGTCGCGTTGTCGGTGCGCGACGACGGCACCGGCATCGATCACAGTGTGATCGACAAGGTATTCGAGCCCTTCTTCACCACCAAGCCGCTGGGGCAGGGCACCGGGTTGGGGCTGTCGATGATCTACGGTTTCGCCCGTCAGTCTGGCGGCGATGCGCACATCCGCAGCGTGGCGCGGTGCGGCACTGAAGTGACGATCATGCTGCCGGCCACCAGCGACTCGACACAGGCTTACGTCGCCCCGCTCATTGTCGACCCGCAGGCTTCTGGCGAGCATGTGCTGATTGTCGAGGACATGCCTTCGGTGCGCCTGTTCGTGACCGAAGTGCTGGAGGATGCGGGCTATCGCTGCACCCAGGCACCGGATATCGAAACCGCGTTGGAGCGCTTGCAGAATGATCCGACCATTAACCTGCTGCTGACCGACGTCGGCCTGCCACGCATGAGCGGCCGGGAACTGGCCGATGTGGCGCGAGGCTGGCGTGAAGGTTTGCCCATCCTGTTCATGACGGGCTACGCCGAAACCGCGCTCAACCGCCAGGTGTTCCTGGGCAGCGGCATGGAAATGCTGGTCAAGCCCTTCCAGATCAGCGAGTTGCTGGAAAAAGTTCGCCTCACGCTGGATGCTCAGTAACCCCCCGACATCGGCGGGGTCCCGGTAGACCAGGCATTCAATTGTGCCTACAGGAGCGAGCCTCCAGGTGTGGCGTGGCCTGGGCATGCCATGGCGCCAAGGAATTTCAGGCCAGCCTGTTCAGGTTTGCGCCAGACGGTCGATACCCTGATAGACGCCCAAGTGCGTGATTGCCGGTGCCGCCGTGAGGGGTGTGTCACCCAGATCCTTCACCCATCGTTTTCAGTGGAATTGGCATGGCCAAAAAAATCTCCCTTTTCGCCTTGCTATTGCTGCTTGCTGCCCCGGTCGGGTGGGCGGGTGTGGCGAAGCTTGATGTCGAGATTCTCGAGGGCACGGGCAAGCGGTTACCCGATGCGGTCATTACCCTCAAAGGCCCTATCGATAGGCCCTCAACTGACTTGGCCGCCAGCATGGACCAGCGCAACCAACAGTTTGCGCCTCACGTACTGGCAGTGCACACCGGCTCCCTGATCAAGTTTCCCAACAGCGACAACATCCGCCACCAGGTCTACTCGTTTTCACCCGCCAAGCGTTTCGAGCTGCGTCTGTACGAGGGCACGCCCTCCGAGCCGGTCCTGTTCGACAAGCCTGGCGTGGTGGTCCTGGGCTGCAACATCCACGACCGCATGCTGGGCTACGTCTTCGTCACCGACGATCCGTTCTTTGCCGTCAGCGATGCTCAAGGCAACGTGACGCTGGACAAGCTCGCGGTCGGTGAATACCACGTGACCCTCTGGCACCCGCAGCTCAAAGGGATGCAGCCGATCGATGCCGGCACGCTGAAACTTCCTGCCAGCGGACTCCAGCAGCACTACACGCTGACACTCGAACCGTTACCTGAACAGATGGCGCCCGCGACCAGTGCCTTCGGTGATGCCTTCAAGCGAGCCACTCGTGAAACTGCGCAATAGTTTTCAGGCGCAAGTCGCGGCAGTGATGATCTTGCTGTCGCTGCTGGTGATCGGCTTGTTGTATTTCAGCGTCAATGCGGCGACCCGCACGGCCGTGCGAGGGCAGGCCGACGCACAACTGGACGTCGGCACGCGCATCTTCGAACGGCTGATGGAAGTCCAGGGGCGGCGCCTAGCCGATGGCGTGCAGCTGTTGGCGGCCGACTTCGGCTTTCGCGAAGCGGTGGCCAGCCGGGACGCGGCAACCATCCGTTCAGTGCTGATCAACCATGGCAAGCGGATCAATGCCAGCGACATGATCCTGCTGAGCATGGATGGCACGATACTCGCCAGTACCCTTGACCATACGCCCGATGGATCGCTGTTCCAGTACGACGGCGCGCTGCGCCTGGCACAACGTACGCGCCAGGCCATGGTGATCGTGCCGTTGCAGGGCAAGCCGCATTTGTTGGTGGAAACGCCCGTGCTCGCGCCTCTGCCGGTGGCCAGGGTGGTGATGGGGTTCAGCATGGACGAGACCTTTGCCCGTGAACTGCGCTCACTCACCAACCTGCAAGTGTCGTTTCTTGCCGTCGATCGGCAACAACCAGGGGGGCTGGTCAGCACTCAGCCAGAGGTATTGCACGGGCCAATATCCCGCTTGATGCTCGGCTCGTCCATCCGCAGCGGGGCCATGCCGACGGAACACCTGAATCACAACTACCTCAGCCAGTTACTGACGCTGGCCGACGGTTCGGGTGAGTACGATGGGCAAGTGATCGCCTTGCTGCAAAGCCCGCTTGACGCAGCCATGCAGGCCTTCGCGCCGCTGGATGAAAAAATCCTGGTGATTAGCCTGATGGCGCTGATCGCCTCGCTGGTCGGTGCCTTGCTGTTGGCCCGGGGGGTGTCGCGGCCGGTCAAGTCGCTGGCCTTGGCGGCGGAGCGCATCGGGCAGGGCGATTACCAGACCCCCGTGGTATTGCCGCGCGCCGATGAACTCGGCTTGTTGGCCAGCGCCGTCAACGCCATGCAAAGAGGCATTGCCGAGCGTGAGCAACAACTGGCCCACAATGCGTTGCATGACCCGGTCACCGACTTGCCCAACCGGGCACTGGCCATGGAGCGCCTGGGCAGTGCGATCAGCGCAAAACGGCCGATGGCATTGATCTTCCTGGGCATCGAGAACCTGCGCGGCATCAACGAAACAGTGGACCCCGAGACGGTTGACCGGTTGCTTCGTCAAACCGGCCAGCGCATCCAGGCCCTGTTGCAACCTGGCGACACCGTGGCGCACCTGATCGCCGAGGAATTTCTGATCCTGCTCGACGGGATGGACAGCGACGCGGCGGTGGCTATCGCCGACCAACTGCAGCAGTTGCTGCTCAAGCCCCAGCAAATCAACGGCCATCATTTGGCCTTGGATTGCCGCCTCGGGATCGCGGCGTACCCGGTGGATGGCGAAAACGCCCAAAGCCTGCTGGAGCGCGCATCGATCGCGATGAAGGATGCGGCTCAGATGCCAGGGCATCTGCAGGTTTACCAGCACGGGCGGGACCTGGCGCACCGTCGTCAAATCACGTTGATTCGTGACCTGCGCCATGCGGCGAACAACGGTGAGCTGGTCCTGCATTACCAGCCCAAGCTGGACATCCTCAAACATCACGTGCGCCAGGCCGAAGCCTTGCTGCGCTGGCACCATCCCCAACTGGGCTCGATCTCGCCTGGCGAGTTCATCCCGTTGGCAGAGCGCACCGGCAGTATCCAGGCCCTGACCTATTGGGTGATCAACGAGGGCATGCGTCAACTGGCCGAGTGGAATGAACGGGGCCTGTGCCTGGAACTGTCGTTGAACATCTGCGCCGAGGACCTGATCAGCGATGAGTTGCCCAACCGGGTCGCGGTGTTGTTACGCACTCACCGGTTGCCAGCCGAACAGCTGGTGTTCGAAGTCACGGAAAGCGCGGTCATGCGCGAACCCGAGCGGGCCTTGAAGAACCTTCATCTGCTGCGCGATTGCGGCATCAGCCTGTCGGTGGATGATTTCGGCACTGGCTATTCGTCCTTGGCGCACCTCAAGCGATTGCCGGTGCAAGAGCTCAAGATCGACCAGTCTTTTGTCCGCGACCTGGACGAGGCCAGTGAAGATGCGGTGATCGTGCGCTCGACGATCGAGATGAGCCACAACCTGGGGCTCAAGGTGGTGGCTGAGGGCGTCGAATATGCCCACAGCCTTCGGTTACTCGAGCGCTGGCATTGCGATACAGCGCAGGGTTACCTGATCAGCCCGCCGCTCAGCGCCGCAGCCTTCGCGGCCTGGGTGGCGTTGCCTTTGAATATCCGTACAGCGCTGGTTCATTGAACATGATGGCTTCACGTTTTTTCCTGTCGATCGGCTGCTGCATGGCCTTGGCCTTCCAACACGTTTGCGCCGATGGCGGGCGCTTGATCGCGACAGGCGGCGCCAGCAGCCTGGAAGGTGCCGCGGGCGGCGGGATCACGCCCTGGGCGATGCTGGCCGGGTACGGTGAACAGAACGAGTGGGGCGCGACCGCGTTCGCGACCTCTGTCAACCTGCCGGATTATCGGCTGGATGTGGCGGGGTTGGCCGTGGCCTATGACAACCGGGTGGAGCTGTCCTTTGCCCGGCAACGTTTCGACCTGGGGTCGCTGGTGAACAAGCTGAACCTACCGGACGACCATCTCGACCAGGACATCTACGCCATCAAGGTGCGCCTGTTCGGTGACGTGATCTATGACACCTTGCCGCAGGTCTCCGTCGGCCTGCAATACAAGCACCAGAACGATTTTCTCATCCCCAGCCTGGTGGGCGCCCGGCGCGACAGCGACACCGAGGGCTACCTGGCTGCGAGTCGGCTATTCATGGGCGCGGCGTTTGGCTACAACCTGCTGGTCAACGGCAGCCTGCGCTACAGCCGCGCCAACGAACTGGGGCTATTGGGGTTCGGCGGCGATCGTCGCGATACCCGCAGCGTGCTGAAGGAAGGCTCGCTGGCCGTGTTGCTCAATCCGCGCTGGGCCTTGGGTATCGAGTATCGCCAGAAACCGGACAACCTGTCCTTCAGCGGGGAGAGTGACTGGTCTGATCTGTTTGTGGGTTACTTCCCCAACAAACACGTATCAATGGTACTGGCCTACGCGCGACTGGGTGAAATCGCGACGCTCGATCGCCAGAACGGCTTGTACTTGTCCATTCAGGGGGGCTTCTGATGCGTGGGGTCCTGCTGATGCTCATCGTGCTGCTGGGCGCGTGCACACAACCCTTGCCCAAGGACGACAGCCTCTATCAAGACCTCGGCGGCCAGCCGGGAATTACCGCGATCGTCGAGGGCATGTTGCTGAACATCGCCCGTGATGACCGTATCGTGGAGCGCTTTCGCAGAATCGATATCCAGCGGTTGCGCGACAAACTGATCGAACAGTTTTGCGTGGAGGCGGGCGGCCCCTGCACCTATACCGGCGACACCATGGCCGAAAGTCATAAAGGACAAAAGGTCAGTCGCAGTGACTTCAATGCCCTGGTCGAGGACCTGATCGCTGCGATGGATGAGCAACGCATACCGGTGCCTGTGCAGAATCGCCTGATCAAGCGCCTGGCACCGATGCGCGGCGAGGTCATCGAAAAGTGATGGACCGGCGCCATGACATCAGCAGGCAAGGGCCTGTTCGATATTTTGATTGCCGTCTGCATGGGCAGCCTGCCCGGTAGCCGCTATAGTGCGCGTTTTACGCCACTCCGGCGCTGACACGGCAGTCACAGGAACCCTTCACATGTCCCACGGCGAAATCGCTACCCGCCCTGAAATCATCCACGTCCCACTTTCCCCCAGCGTTGAACAGGCCCGCCAGTTGATACCGCCCGCCGAAGCACGCCTGGCGCAGCGCAAGCACGTGATTCTCAAGCCGTTCATGATCGTCCAGGGGCTGGTCTGCGGATATTTCCTGATCAAATGGGTGGCGCAGGGGCATTACATCGGCGGTCCGATTCTCGCGGGGCTGCTCTGGTGCGTGACCTGGGTCTTCAGCCTGCCGCTGGCGCTGTTCTGGCGCCAGGAAAGCCGCGAACTCAAACGCGTTCAAGACAATGTCGGCGTCGTCCTGCACAAGACCTGCACGGACTTCCTCGCCGAACAGGCACTGGGGCCGTATCGCTGGATCTCCCGCGGGGAAAACATGCTCGGGTTGTTTCCGGAAACCGGCGTGCTCTATCTCTATGCAGAGGAGTCCGGCTACCAACATGCGCTGATCGATGCGCCGCAAGTGGTTCGCCAAGTGCGGGTCGATGAGAAAGTCCAGACCGTCCACACCTCCAACACCCATACCACCCACAGCGAGCGTCGGGTCAGCAGCACGCACTTTGGCGGCGAGATCGGCAAGGGCACGTCGAACTCCACCACCTACACGTCCAGCACGACCCACCACACCTTTACTTTGCAGATTCAGTTCCAGATCGGTGCCGGCACGCCGTGCTGGACCACCTGGTCATTCGGCAACGACTGGCAGGAAGCGGAAAACTGGCGGTTGCAGATTGCCCAGGCGGCGGGGTTGTAGACCCGCGCTCACGGCAACAGGCCCGAGCGATCCTGGTTCAAGCAGACAGGGCCCCTGAGGAGCCCTTGTCGTTGGGAAGTCCTGCCGTGCTATGCTCACTGCCAATATAGGGTAGGGGGGGATGCTATGGCGCATACAAAAGCAGGCAAAGAACAGCTACTCAAGCGTGTGAAGCGTATCGCCGGGCAGGTGCAGGCGATCGAGCGTGCACTGGAGGGTGACGCCGACTGCGCCAAGACATTGCATCTGGTCGCGGCGACGCGGGGTGCAATGAACGGTTTGCTCGACGAAATCATCGAGGACCATGCCCGGGAGCATGTCGCCAAGCCAGGCCTGACCGATCAGGAGCGGGCACAAGGCGTAGAAGAACTGCTCGAAGCCATCCACCGGTATTCAAAGTGAGCACTGCATTGAGCACTCATTCCGTTCATAGCCACAATTTCCTGGGGGCCGCCCACGATGCCAATGCCAAGCGCACCTTGTGGGTGGTGACACTCACGGTGGTGATGATGGTAGGGGAGATTGCCGCCGGCTACATCACCGGCTCGATGGCGCTCCTGGCTGATGGTTTCCACATGGCAACCCATGCCGGCGCGCTGGGCATCGCGGCGGCCGCCTATGCATTCGCCCGCAAGCATTCGCAGAGCCCTGCCTACAGTTTCGGCACCGGCAAGGTGGGTGACCTGGGAGGGTTCGCCTCGGCGTTGATCCTCGGCTTGATCTCGTTGGGCATCGGGGTCGAATCGGTGATTCGGCTTTTCGAGCCGTCCCAGGTGCAGTTCACGATGGCGATCCTGATCGCGGTCATCGGGCTGATCGTGAACATCGTCAGTGCCTTGCTGCTGGGTGGAGGCGGGCATGACCACGGTCATTCCCATGCCCATGCCCATGCCCATGCCCATGCTCATCACGGACACGGTCACGCCCATGGCCATGGCCAGGACAACAACCTGCGCTCCGCCTATGTCCACGTGCTCGCCGACGCGGTCACGTCGGTCATGGCCATCGTGGCGCTGCTGGCCGGCCGGTTTCTGGGCTGGGTATGGCTCGACCCGCTCATGGGCATTGTCGGGGCACTGGTCATTGCCCGCTGGGCGTGGTCGCTGATGAAAGACACCGCGGCGGTGTTGCTGGACAAGACGGATGAGCACGTCGCCGAAGAAATCCGCGCGCTGCTTGATCAAGCCGGCCGACTCCAGATCACCGACCTGCACGTGTGGCAGGTGGGGCCGCAAGCGCGTGCCGCCATCGTCAGTGTGCAGGGCCCGCGAGCGTTTTCCGCGGAGGATGTACGGGCGGCGTTGAGCGCGGTACATGAAGTGACTCATCTTACGGTGGAGTACCGGGCGGTGGAGAACTAGCCCCGTCAGGTCTTGAGCGGCGTTGCCTTGGCATTGCCGCTCGCCATCTGTCTGTTCACTTTGGATCCAATAATAGTTTTTGCAAATTAATTTTGGATGAGCGTTGTCGCTGGCGGTCACTGTGCCGGGAGCCGAAACGTTGCCGGCCGCATCGGTCAAGACGACCTCAAGGGTCTGGCCATTGGTCTGCGGGCTGCTCAGTACCACCTCGAACCGGCCATCAGTGCCAACCGTCCCGGTGCCCAGTAGGTTGCCCAGTGCATCACGTATGGTGAGCAGGCTCCCGGCTTCCCCCAGGCCGCTCAGCGTCAACCCGTCACTGCTCAGTGCCAGCCCTGTGGGTGCGTCAGGCGCCGTCGTATCGACCGTCGCGCCGTTGCCGCCACCACCGCCACTGGCGACCGCGCCGGCCGCGGCCGCGGTACCGCCCACCCCGAGCAAGCCGAGACCAGCAAAAGCCCAGACCGGCGTCGCACCTTCGACGACGCCGGCACCGGCAATCAACTCGTCCAGCGAGGAGACTTCTTCGAAGGTAAAACCGTTGAACGGCTCGGCGCTGTATCGGGCTTGCCACAGGGTGCTGGCCTCGCCCTGGAAAACCATATCGCTGGTGCTGCCATCGGCGCCGTTGTTTTTACTGGGCGCTCTAGATAGGGTCTTTTTGACAAGACCGCTGGTCGGTTTTACAAAAATGAGCTTCTTGTACAAGAATCCCCAGGCAACGCTGCCGCATGGGGGCGGCGGCGATTACGCGATTGCGAAGGACAGGACAGGAACTGTCAGAACTAGTCTTTTTTAACGGAGAGCGGGCCGGGGTATCAGCGCAACAGGGCGGACCGATAGGCACCAGGGCCGATCCCGAACGCCTGCTTGAATTGCCGGGTCAGGTGGCTTTGATCGGTAAAAATTCGTCGGTCAAAAGGAACCCGAGGCCCAGTCGCCAGCGTGGAGACAGGGGGGGCGGGAGTGTACATCGCCAGCGGACCCTAGCCGGGGAAAGGGGACGACGTCCAGCCTGCTCGGTGCAGCGCTCTTCAAGCTACTGGTGTATCTCCGCCACGGACATGGTGAACACCAGCCTGGATTTGCCTGCGTTGGAGTAGGCATGAGGGACGTCGGTTTTAGCCACCGCCGAGCTCCCCGCCGGGATGATGAGTTCTGTTTCTCCGATCACGCATTTCAGCGTTCCCTTCTCCACATGAAACAGTTCAAGTGTGCCCTGGGGGTGCCCAGGTGAGGTGAAGGATTCGCCTGGGTGCATTTCCCAGCGCCACAGCTCGATCATGTTGGGGCCGGAAGTGCCCGCCAGCAGCCGCGCCGTGCCACCCAACTCGCCGGTCCAGAGGGTGGGGATGTCCTGGCTGTCGATGACATGGGCAGAGGGGGCTTCGGTCACATTGACGATATCGGCTACGGACAGCCCCAGCGCGGCTGCGATTTTGCAGAGGATCCCGATACTGGGGTTCGCCGTGCATTTCTCTATTTCGACGACCATGCCTTTGCTCACGCCTGAGCGCCGTGAAAGCTCATCCAGCGTGATCCTTTGCGCCTTGCGTGCTTGCTTGAGTGTGCGGGCGACGGCCAGGCTGACGGCTTGAGCATCAGCACCCGGGGTAGTCGACAGGCTGGTATTGGTGGTCATTGATGAGCGTCATGAGAAAAATGAGCTGGAATTCTCAGCCCTTACCAACGGTGCCGTCAATCAGTCCGCCCTTTATAGTGGATCATATTGGTCATTATATTGACTTCGACGGTCGTCGCTGACTAGCATGAACTGACATTTAAGGTGCTGGAGGTTTTGATGCTGTCTGTACTGCCGTTAATCGATCAAGCCGTTGCAGAACTGGCTCCGCAATTCAGGGCGCTGAGCATCGTCGTGCAAGCTGCGCCTCTGACTCATCCCGAGGTTGCCCGGGCAGCCCTGGAACGTGCCTGCAAGGCAGTGCTGGCAGGTGGACCCAGCTGGGGAGAAGCCCACCTGAATGCTTGGGCCGACACATTCCGAAAGTTCGGTGCCAAGCCGCAGCGCACGCCGTGTTCCGCCGAAGCATTGCGCAAGCGGGTTCTACGCGACGGTAGCTTGCCGAGCCTGGACCCTATCGTCGATCTCTACAACGCCATCAGTATTGAGTACGCCATCCCTGTGGGCGGGGAAAACATAGAGGCCTATGTTGGCGCTCCACGGCTGGTGATCGCCGATGGCAGCGAGCCCTTCGACACGATGAAAGAGGGCGCACCGGCCTTCGAGTATCCAGACGCAGGCGAGGTTGTCTGGTGCGATGACAAAGGCGTCACCTGCCGTCGCTGGAACTGGCGGCAAGGTGTCAGGACGCGTCTGGGCGCGGACGCCACGTCCATGTGGTTCATTCTGGAGAGTTTGCCGGCGATGCCGCTCGAAGCCTTGACGCAAGCGGGCGACAAGTTGATCGAAGGCCTGGAGCAAATGATGCCAGGCGTCCTGATCGAAAGCTCATTGATTGGTCCTGGGGCCAGATAATCGAGGATGACGAAGATGTTTACTGGCCTTGGTGCGTTTCCCTTGACCCCCATGAATGAGCAGGGCGTGGACGAAAAAGCGTTCATGGGGCTCGTGCAACAACTGGCGCGGGCGAAAGTCGACACCATCGCAGCCCTCGGATCCACGGGAGGCTACGCGTATCTTTCTCGAGCCGAACGCACTCGCATTGCGCATCTGGCAGTGGAGGCGGCCGAGGATGTGCCGGTCATGGTGAGCATCGGGGCGCTGCGCACACGCGAGGTTCTGGCGCTGGCAGAAGAGGCACAGAAGGTGGGCGTCAAAGCCTTGCTGCTGCCCCCTGTTTCTTACCAGAAACTGTCTCAGGACGACGTGTTCTCGCTATACGAAACGGTCACGGCCAATATCTCGGTCCCGCTGTGTGTCTATGATAATCCGGGGACCACCCATTTCGAATTTACCGACGAGCTGCATGGACGCATCGCAGCGCTGCCAAATGTCGGGTCGATCAAAATCCCGGGCGTTCCCGAGTCGCCCGACCTGGCCTGCGCGCGCGTTGAGCGCCTGCGTGAGCTGATTCCAAGTCATGTGACGATCGGAGTCAGCGGTGATGTGTTCGCCGCCGTGGGCATGAATGCTGGCTGCGATGCCTGGTACTCCGTTATGGGAGGTCTGTTTCCCCATACGGCGTTGGCAATCACGCGAGCGGCGTTGTCAGGTGACGCCGATGAAGCTACACGCCTTTCTGACGCCTTGAAGCCGCTTTGGGCGTTGTTCCGCCAATTTGGCGGCAGCTTTCGCGTGATTGCGACAGCGGCGGAGCTTCGCGGCCTTACCTGCTTTCCGAGTGTCCCGCTGCCACTACGGACTGTTACCGGGGAAGGGCGCGATCAAATTGCCGCCGTGATCGACGCGCTTGAATTGAGCTGAACATCGCACTGTTCTCCTGCCTCCTTCTCGCGGTGGGAGGCAGCAGCGCTTATGCCAGCAGTCCCAACCACTTGGAATATTGTCAGGTCAGTATATTGACTTTTATAGTCGGTAGACTGAAGCTGGACAGGAGGCGTAGAAACCGCCGCAATGAATTCCAGCCGAGCGCCGCCCCCTTGCGGGCTGGTAGCTCACAGATGGCTTGAGGGTGTCTTGGATCATGAAATACGTCAGCACGCGGACGCCTGGAAGAACATTCGAATTCAGCGAAGTGCTGATGGGCTCGTACGCACCGGACGGTGGCTTGTACGTGCCGCGCAAGGTACCCCGCTTCAAAAAGGAAGCGCTCACCCGGCTAGAATGGTTGCCCTTTCATGAGTTGGCTCGACACGTGATTGCGCCCTTTGTCGGGGACTGGATTGAGCAAGGACAACTGTCTCATCTGCTTGAAGAGACGTTTGGCGGCTTTAAAAGCAACGCCGTTGCACCGCTGCACCAGACAGCAAGCAACGAGTGGGTACTGGAATTGTTCCATGGCCCTGCCGGTGTCTATCAAGACCTTGGGCTCCAGTTAATGTCGCGTTTTGTTCAGCACGAGTTACTGAAGAGTTCAAGGGAGGCGTTGGTTCTAGGTTGTACAGGCGGGGACACGGGCGCTTCGGCTATAAAAGCTTTTTCGGGCATCAAGGGTGTCACTCTCTTGGTGCTGCACCCCTTGAAAGGAATAACCCCAGCCCATCGTCGTCGGTTACTGAGTGCGAGTGCGGAAAATGTGGTCAATATAGCGGTTGACGGGGACTACTCCGATTGTCATCGCTTGTGCGAACAATTCTTCCGCCAACGTCACGATTCAAAGCGGCCGATCATTTCGTTCAACTCTGTGAACTGGGTTCGCGTACTGGCGCATCTGTCGTTCTATTTTTATTCCGCGCTACAACTCGGTGCGCCTAAGCGAGAAGTCGCATTCAGTGTACCCACGGCAAATTCTGGCGCGCTATACGCCGGTTATATGGCCAAGGAAATGGGGCTGCCCATACGGCAGTTGGTTGTTGCCACTAACGCCAACGCCGGCCTGCACCACTTCCTGCAGTCAAACCTCTACAGCCGCAGTGAAATCCGCACCACCAACACACCCAGCATGAATGTTTCACTGGCTTCGAACTTTGAGCGCTTGCAATGGAGCATGCTCAATCGATGCACAGAAAAAGTCGTTCGGAACATGGAATTGTTGGAGGGCAGCGGCGCGGTCCAGTTGGAACAGGATGAATGGTTGGGCGCACGAAAGTTGTTCGATTCGCTGGCCGTGGACGACGCCGATGCATTGACTTGCATTCATGAGTTGTTTGCGCAGAACGGGTATCGGATCAGCGCCAATACCGCTGTCGGCTTGCACGCCGCCCGGGTGAGCAGGCGCAGCCTGCTCATCCCCATGATCTGCCTGGCAACGACCCATCCCTCGGACCACGGCCGCCAGGAGGATGCAGCAGGCTCGTCGGCACCTGAACCAGACTGCCTTTGCATCGCTAATGACAGTAGGGCGCTGGCTGAGTGGGTCGGGGTCTTATCCAAAGACACGGAGTCTCACTTGTTATAACGTCGGAGCCAGAGATGAAACGTGTTTTAGATAAGGTGGATGAAAAAATCCTGGAAGCATTGACCCGTAATGCACGACTGTCTCATAACGACATTGCCATGAAGGTCAACTTATCCAGAAACGCCGTCAGGTTGCGAATAGAACGCCTGGAGCGCGATGGTTATGTCAGAGGGTACACCATCGTCAAAGGCATGCCTTCTAACGATACCGGGCCTATCAAGGCACTCATCTTCGTCTACCGTAAAGAACGCATGCGTGATGCTGAAGTGGTTCGCTGTGTAGTGTCCATGCCGGAAGTTATTTCCTGCAATGTCATGAGTGGTGATTGGGACTTGGTATTAACCGTCGAAGCAATCAACGCCGATCGCATTCACAAAGTATGGGCAGAGATATCGGCACTTCCTGGCGTCTTGAACACCGTCACCTCTTTCGTCTTGTCCAGCGCCAAATAGCAAGTTGCACGGTGATGCGAGCAATTTGCTCGCGACAACGTTCTATTTGCCATATTCGTAAAGTTAAATCACTGGATTACCATTTCAGCACCACATCATAACAATGAGAACCCTGTCGTGACTGAATATAAAGTAGCCTTGCTTGGCTTTGGTGGCGTTAATCGCGCCTTGACTCAACTTATTGCCGATAGGAACTCACGTTGGGCAGATGAACTGGGCTTCACGTTGAAGGTTGTCGGTGTCAGCGACCTTTACCTGGGTTCGATCATCGACAAAGACGGCCTGGATGCACAGGCGTTGGCTGCCGTGCCGGCTGTCAAAGGCAGTTTCGCCACGTTGCCAGGTGGTAACGCCGAACCGGCAAACGAAACCGTGATCCGCTTTTCGGGTGCGGACATTGTCGCTGAGGCAACCTTCACCAATCCTGTGGACGGGGAGCCTGCCACCACGTTCTGCCGCTGGTCCCTGGAAAAAGGCGTCAGCGTCGTGACCACGAATAAAGGCCCCGTGGCGCTTCATGCGCAAAGCTTGAAAGCATTGGCTCAAAGTACCGGTGCCCGGTTCGAGTTCGAAGGGGCTGTCATGAGCGGAACCCCGGTCATCCGATTGGCCAAGGAGTTACTCGCCGGCTCGCAAATCACTGGGTTCAAGGGGATCCTCAACGGTACGTCCAACTTCGTGCTCTCCAGCATGGAAAACGGGTTGGACTTTTGCGGTGCGGTCGCTCAGGCCCAGGCGCTGGGTTATGCCGAAGCCGACCCAACAGCCGATGTGGAAGGGCACGATGTGCGCCTGAAGGTTGCCATCCTGGCCAACGAACTGTTGGGCGCCCAGCTCAAGCCTAACGATGTTGTGTGCAAAGGCATCTCGCAGATCACCGCCGGGAACATCGCTGAGGCGGCCAAGGTGAATGCCCGTTGGAAATTGATCGGCAGCGCGGAAAAACAGGCCGACGGCTCGATTTCAGCTTCCGTGAGCCCCCAGTTACTGCCCGCCGATGATGCGCTCAGTGCAGTCAGTGGCGCCACCAACGCAATCACCTTCGCCACGACCCTTCTGGGTCCCGTCACGGTGGTGGGGGCGGGGGCCGGTCGTGTTGAAACCGCCTTCGCCTTGCTCGCCGATATCGTGAGCATCCACAACCACAAGACAGCGTCAGGTAAGTCATCATGAATAGCTTGAGTCTTTCGCTCGCTGCTGATTACAAGGCCATAACGGTGTTCAACCCGTTCGACGGCAGCACCGTGGGAGAAGTGACGGACATGCCTGCCTCCTCGGCCACTACGATTGTCGACACGGCTCTCCTGGGTGCTTCAGTGGCCAAAAACCTTGCCCGCCATGAACGCGCGAGCATCCTGGAAAAGGCCGCGCATGCGGTCGAGCGTGACAAGGACGCTTTTGCCCAACTCATCGTCGCGGAGTCAGGCAAGACCCTGAAACAGGCACGAAAAGAAGTGCTGCGCTGCGTCAACACGTTGAAGCTGTCAGCCGAAGAAGCCAAGCGCAATGCCGGTGAAGTCGTACCTTTCGACGCTTATGTCGGCTCCGAATCGCGCCAGGGCTGGTTCACTCGCGAACCACTGGGGGTAATTCTTGCAATCACGCCCTACAACGACCCGCTGAACCTGGTCGCACATAAACTGGGGCCCGCCATTGCCGGTGGCAATGCAGTTGTTCTCAAGCCGTCGGAGCTCACGCCGTTATCGGCGATCAAGCTGGTGGAATGCCTTGTCGACGCGGGCCTGCCGCGGGTCGTGGTGACGGTCGCTACCGGTGGCGCCGCGCTGGCCAAGGCCTTGGTCGCCCATCGCGCCGTGCGCATGGTGTCGTTCACGGGGGGCTTTGTCACCGGTGAGCAGATCTCGCGTACCGCCGGCCTGAAGAAACTGGCCATGGACCTCGGGGGCAACGCACCGGTCATCGTAATGGCCGATTGTGCACTGACTGAGACGGTCGATGCTTGCGTATCGGGGGCTTTCTGGGCCGCCGGTCAAAACTGCATAGGGACCCAGCGAATCCTCATCGAGGCCCCACTCTATGAAGCTTTCAAAACACGCTTCGTCGAAAAGACCCGAGAGCTGATCGTGGGCAACCCGGCCGATGAGCAAACCGATGTCGGGCCGATGATCACCGAGGCATCTGCCAAGCGCACCGAAGAGGTGGTCAATGACGCCATTGCCCAAGGTGCCACCCTGTTGTTCGGCAACACGCGCAGGGCCTCACTTTACTCGCCCACGGTGCTGGAGGGCGTCGACCGCCAATGCCGGTTGTGGTGCGAAGAGGTATTCAGCCCGGTGGTCATCCTGCAGCGCGTCGCGTCTTTGGATGAGGCGTTGGCGCTGGCCAACGAACCCGAGTACAGCCTGCATGCCGGGATTTTCACCAGCAATCTGAATGTGGCGATGACCGCTGCCAAGCGACTTGAAGCCGGTGGCGTGATGATTAATGACTCTTCCGACTATCGCTTCGATGCAATGCCGTTTGGAGGGTTCAAGTACGGCAGCATGGGCCGTGAGGGCGTACGTTTCGCCTATGAAGACATGACGCAGCCCAAGGTGGTTTGCATCAACGATGCCGGTGGCCGCTAGGCCGCTCTTCGGCTTGAGCACGACACACAACAATAAAGAGGAATCGACATGCGCCCCGACAAGCACAATCTCTCGACCCTGTCTGCAGCGACATTGGCCGTTCACGGCGGGAATGTCGCCGATGCCACCAGCGGCGCGGTCCGCACGCCATTGGTCATGGCCAACTCCTACCTGTTGCCGGAGGACCCGGCGACCATGGACTGGTCGAGCCCCGATGGTCTCGTGTACACCCGCAACCAAGGCCACAACCAGGTCTGCCTGGAGAAAAAACTGGCCGCCCTTGAGGGCTGTGAAAACGCCGTGGTGTTCGCCACCGGTGTCGCGGCGTTGCACTCGGTGTTTTTCTCGTTCTTGAAAAGTGGCGATCATGTGATTGTCAGTGACATTACCTACCAGGCGGTCTGGAAGCTTTTCGCCGAGCTTCTGCCTGAGCGCTACGGCATTGAAGCAACGTTCGTGGATGTCGGTGACCTGGAATCGGTTCGTGGGGCCATTCGGCCCAACACCCGGTTGATCCATACTGAAACCATCGCCAATCCCACCACCAAGGTGGCGGACATTGCGGCATTGGCCGACATTGCCCATGCGCACGGCGCACTCATCTCGGTGGACGCCACGTTCACGCCTCCGCCATTTTTTCGGGCGAGCGAGCACGGTGTCGACTTCGTCGTTCATTCATTGACCAAGTACATCAACGGCCATGGCGATGCCATGGGTGGGGTAGTGATCGGCTCCCATCAGTTGATCAACAAGATTAAGAATGATGCGTTGGTTGACCTGGGCGCGACTATTTCGCCGTTCAATGCCTGGATGATCATGCGCGGCTCCGTCACGTTGCCATTGCGCCTCAAGCAACTGTTGAGCACCGCCGAAAAGCTGGCTCAATTCCTGGACAACGATGATCGGATTGCCTACGTCTACTACCCAGGCTTGCCGTCCCACCCGCAACACGAGTTGGCACGCCGGCAATTCGAGGGCAAGGGCTATGGGGCGGTAATGGCTTTTGCGGTAGAGGGCGACCCTGACACCCAGAACCGCTTTGTTTCGAACCTGCGCATTATCACCTCGGCCGTTTCACTGGGACATGACGAATCGCTGATCGTGCATGTGGGGGCAGAAGGGCGGGGCGGCTTTGACAAGTATCCCGAGGAGTTTCGCAAGTATGGTCACTTGCGTTTTTCGGTGGGCCTGGAAGATCCAGAAGACTTGATCAAGGACATCACATTCGCGTTGGACGCAACGTTCAAGTGATGTAACGACTGTTGGCATGTAACAGGGTTTGGTCAACCCGTCTTTTACCCCCGTGCTCGCGGGGGTCTTTTTAACAAGGTCAGCCTAGTAGTTGTCGCTCAAGCGAACGACGGGGTTTGCCATTGGCTTGGGAATTATTCATGGCTTGGGTCAGTTTGTTCATTGCCGGTTTATTGGAAGTGGTCTGGGCTTTTTCGATGAAACAATCCGAGGGGTTTACGCGGTTAGTTCCCTCGGTCATCACATTCATCACGGTCATCACCAGTTTCGCGCTGCTGTCGTTTTCGATGAAGAGCTTGCCGCTGGGCACCGCTTACATGATCTGGACCGGTATCGGTGCGGTCGGCGCCTTCGCTGCGGGCATCTTTTTCATGGGGGAGCCCGTCACGCTGCTACGGATCCTGGCGGCAGTCCTGATCGTCGGCGGGCTGTTGTTGATGAAACTGGTGTCTGCCTGAAACGCGAGCATTTTGCTCGTAATTACGTTCACTTTGCCATATTCGTAAAGTCGTCGCAGTCAGGTAACGTTTGAATTGAAGCACTGAAGTGCCCTACTAACAATGTGCTGCTCGCTGTCAGGTTGTCCGCTGTTCACTGCCCTTAATCCAACTACAATATCTAGGGAATTACGTATGATCTCGCTAAAGAAACTTTCTTTGTTGATATGCCTGGCTGTGTGTGCAGGCAGCGCTTCGGCCAAAGAATACTCCACCCTGCGTTTCGGCGTGGATGCCAACTACGCGCCGTTTGAGTCCAAGGCTGCTGATGGCAGCCTTAAAGGCTTCGATATTGACTTGGGTAACGCGATCTGCGCAAAGCTCTCAGTCAAGTGCATCTGGGTGGAAAGCGATTTTGATGGTTTGATTCCAGGTCTCAGGGCCGGCAAGTTCGACGGCATCCTGTCTTCCATGACCGTGACACCCACCCGGGAAAAAGCCATCGATTTTTCCAGCGAACTGTTCTCCGGGTTCACGTCCTATGTGTTCAAGAAAGGTTCAGGGCTGAGCGCGGACGTCGCGTCACTCAAAGGCAAGCGGGTGGGCTACTTTCAAGGCAGCATCCAGGAAGCCTACGCCAAGGCTGTGCTGGACAAGGCAGGCGTAAAAATCCAGTCCTATCAAAATCAGGACCAGGTGTATTACGACCTGGTAGCAGGACGGCTGGACGCCTCCCTGCAGGATACGCTGCAAGCACAGTTGGGCTTTATCAACTCGCCCCAGGGCGCCGATTACGAAATGAGCCCGCCCGTGGAGAGCCCTTACCTGCCATCCAAGACGGCTATCGGCATCGTCAAAGGCAACTCAGCACTCAAGGCCATGCTGGACAAGGCGATCCAGGCCCTGCATGAAGACGGCACCTACGATTCGATCCAAAAGCAGCATTTTGGCGACCTGAATCTTTACAGCGGCAAATAACCACCCGGCGCCCGTCCGCCGGATGGGCGTTCCTCGCGATAGGTTGTTGATCATGTTCGAAACACTGTTAGGCGCACTCGGGCTCTCCGCATTCAGTTTGCAGGGGTTCGGCCCCTTGCTGCTGGACGGCGCCTGGATGACCGTCAAGTTGTCCCTGTCTTCCTTGGCGCTCAGCGTATTGCTCGGGCTGATGGGGGCCGGCGCCAAGCTTTCCGGCCTCAAGCTGCTGCGTTTGCCGGCGCAGCTCTACACCACACTGATCCGTGGGGTCCCGGACCTGGTCCTGATGCTGCTGATTTTCTACAGCCTGCAAACCTGGCTGACCGTCATCACAGGGGCGCTGGATTGGGAGTACATCGAAATCAATCCCTTTGTCGCCGGGATCATCACCCTCGGGTTTATCTACGGCGCTTATTTCACCGAAACTTTTCGCGGTGCCATGCTGGCGGTACCCCGTGGGCAGGTCGAAGCGGCGACAGCCTATGGCTTGAGTCGTGCGCAGCGCTTTCGCTTCGTAGTGTTCCCGCAAATGATGCGGTTCGCCCTACCGGGACTTGGCAATAACTGGATGGTGATCCTTAAAGCCACAGCACTGGTCTCGATCATCGGCCTGGCTGACTTGGTGAAAGCGGCCCAGGATGCGGGAAAGAGTACTTATCAGCTGTTCTTTTTCCTGGTGCTGGCCGCCCTCACGTACCTGGTCATCACCAGCGTTTCCAATGTCATCCTGCGCATTCTCGAAAGGCACTACGCGGCGGGTTCACGGGAGGCGGTACGATGATCGAGTTACTGCAAGAGTACTGGAAGCCTTTCGTCTACAGCGATGGCCAGCAGGTGACCGGCCTGGCCATGACATTGTGGCTGCTCAGCGCTTCATTGCTCATTGGCTTTATCGCCTCGATCCCTCTGTCCATCGCTCGTGTATCGCCCAGGTTCTACGTACGTTGGCCGGTGCAGTTCTACACCTACCTGTTCAGGGGGACGCCGCTCTATATCCAACTGCTGATCTGCTACACCGGGGTCTATAGCCTGGCGGCCATACGGTCCCAGCCACTGCTGGACGCGTTTTTCCGTGACGCGATGAACTGCACCATTCTGGCCTTCGCCCTTAACACCTGCGCCTACACCACGGAGATATTCGCCGGCGCCATTCGCAACATCCCCCATGGAGAAATTGAAGCGGCAAAAGCGTATGGCCTCTCAGGTTGGAAACTCTATGCATTCGTGATCATGCCGTGCGCCTTGCGTCGTTCACTGCCGTACTACAGCAACGAAGTGATCCTGATGCTTCATTCGACAACCGTGGCCTTCACCGCAACGGTGCCAGACATTCTCAAAGTCGCCCGTGATGCAAACTCGGCGACTTTCCTGACCTTTCAATCGTTTGGGATGGCTGCAGCGATTTACCTGGCGGTGACTTTTGCATTGGTTGGCGTGTTCAGAATGGCCGAACGTCATTGGCTGGCTTTTTTAGGGCCGACTCACTGAGCCCGATAGGGCCAATCCCAATCCGCGTTAGAGGATGATTGCGAACATGTACAAATTGACGGTTGAAGGTCTGTACAAACACTACGGTAACCATGAAGTGCTCAAGGGCGTTTCCCTGCAAGCCAAGACGGGTGATGTCATCAGCTTGATCGGCGCCAGTGGTTCGGGAAAGAGCACGTTCCTGCGCTGTATCAACTTTCTCGAAACCCCCAATGACGGAACCATGAGCCTGGACGGCAAGCCGATCCGCATGATCAAGGGCCCGGCGGGCTTGCAGGTGCAGGACGATCGCGAACTGCAACAACTGCGCACGCGCCTGGCCATGGTGTTCCAGCATTTCAACCTGTGGGGGCACATGACCGTGCTGGACAACATCACCATTGCCCCGCGGCGGGTGCTGGGGGTCAGCAAGAAAGACGCGCAAGAGCGGGCCCGCCGGTACCTGGAGAAAGTCGGACTGCCGGCCCGGGTCGCCGATCAGTTCCCGGCATTTCTTTCCGGAGGGCAGCAACAACGGGTGGCGATCGCCCGGGCCCTCGCCATGGAACCTGAGGTCATGTTGTTCGACGAGCCCACATCGGCACTCGACCCCGAGGTCGTGGGCGAGGTGTTGAAAGTCATCCAGGGGCTGGCTGAAGAGGGCCGGACGATGATCATGGTGACCCATGAAATGGGCTTTGCGCGAAAGGTCTCCAACCAGTTGCTGTTTCTCCACCAGGGGCTCGTGGAAGAGCAGGGCGGGCCTGAAATCCTGGATAACCCTCGAAGCGAGCGCCTGCAGCAATTCTTGTCCAATGGGTTGAAGTGAAACGCTAAAAACCTTAGGCATACGAGTCTGCGGGCATTCGAGAGGCTGACGGCCTACCACGGTGTGGCCGTCATCAAGCACTCATCGACGCATCTTGGGCACCGAATAACAACGACAACACTCTCGGCCTTCGGATACAACATGATGATTGCCAACCTGAAGTTCAGTCATAAGGTCTTGCTTGCGGCATCGCTCGTGGTGGTCGCGGCATTTTCCCTCTTTACGCTGTACAACGACTCGATCCAGCGCAGAACCATCCGCACGAACCTGGAAAACCACTTGGAAGAAATGAGCCAGATCACCGCCGCTAGCGTGCAGGCCTGGCTTTCGGGGCGCCTACTGCTGGTTGATCATGTTGCCCAGACGCTAGCCAACGATCCCGCACCGGAGAGCGTCACACGGCTGCTGGAGCAGAAATCATTGCTGTCGACATTCACCTTCACTTATCTGGGCCGTCGCGACGGCGGTT
Source organism: Pseudomonas chlororaphis (assembly GCA_001023535.1). Classification (NCBI taxonomy): domain Bacteria; kingdom Pseudomonadati; phylum Pseudomonadota; class Gammaproteobacteria; order Pseudomonadales; family Pseudomonadaceae; genus Pseudomonas; species Pseudomonas chlororaphis. The sequence goes on along the minus strand of CP011020.1, from coordinate 4,892,719 downwards.
TCGCCATTCGCCCCAAGGACGATTTGCCCGCTGACTACGACCCGCGCACGCGTCCCTGGTACATCGACGCGATGGCTGCCGGGGGAACCACCTTGACCGAGCCCTACCTGGATGTAACGACGGGGCAACTGATGATGACCATCGCCACGCCGGTCAGCCATGGCGGTCAGGCGCTTGGGGTGGTAGGCGGCGACCTGACGCTCGAAACCATGGCCAACATCGTCAGCTCACTCGATCTAGGCGGCATCGGCTATGCCTTCCTGGTCAACGCTGATGGCAAGGTATTGGTTCACCCGGACAAGGGTCAGGTGATGAAACAGCTGAGCGATATCTATCCCCAGAAGACGCCGACACTCAGTACGCACATCAGTGAGACAGAACAGGAAGGAAAACCTCGGATCCTGATGTTTTCGGCGATCAAGGGGTTGCCTTCGGTGAACTGGTACGTCGGCTTGTCCATCGACAAGGACAAAGCCTATGAGGCGCTGGGCGATTTTCGCGCCTCGGCGATTCTGGCCATGGTCATCGCCGTGGCACTCACGCTGCTCCTGCTGGGCATCCTGATTCGCGTGCTGATGCAGCCCTTGAGGCTGATGGGCAAAGCCATGCGGGATATCGCCCAGGGGGAGGGCGACCTTACCCGTCGACTGGATGTGCACTCCAAGGATGAGTTCGGAACCCTGGCCGGCGACTTCAATCTATTCGTGGAGCGTATCCAGCACTCGATACGAGAAGTCTCTTCTGCCACCACACATGTCAATGAGGTGGCCAGGCGCGTGATGCAGACCTCCAGCGCTTCCATGGCGAACTCGGACGAACAGGCCAATCGCACCCACAGCATCGCGGCGGCGATAAACGAGCTGGGGGCGGCCGCCCAGGAAATTGCACGCAATGCGGGGATTGCGTCTCACCAGGCGTCGGATGCCCGTGTTCAGGCTGAAGGCGGGCGACAGATCGTGACCCGGACGATCCATGCCATGGACGAGTTGTCCGGAAAGATCCGCCTGTCGTGCAGCAATATAGAAGCGCTGAATGGCAAGACGGAGAACATCGGACGGATCCTTGAAGTCATCAAAGGCATTTCCGAACAGACCAACCTGCTGGCGCTCAATGCCGCGATTGAGGCGGCGCGGGCGGGCGAGGCGGGGCGTGGTTTTGCCGTGGTAGCGGACGAAGTGCGCAGCCTGGCCTATCGCACCCAGACGTCAGCCCAGGAAATCCATACGATGATCGAAGAGCTTCAGGTAGGCGCACGTGCAGCGGTTCAGACCATGAGCGAAAGCGAGCGCTACAGTAAGGATGGCGTGATGATCGCCTACCAGGCTGGCGAGCGGTTGAGCAGCGTGACGGATGGCATTGGCCAAATCGACGGGATCAATCAGTCGGTGGCGGCTGCAACGGAGGAACAGACGTCGGTCATTGATTCGTTGAACGTGGACATCACCCAGATCAAGACCCTCAACGAGGAAGGCGTGCAAAACCTCCAGGCCACGCTGCAGGCGTGTGACGACCTTGAGCGACAAGCCACGCGGCTCAAGCAGTGGGTGGACGGCTTTCGAACGTAGGTCAAAAACCATGGCCAGCCGCGAGGGCTGGCCTTGAATCACGGGCGAGAAAACAACAATTTCAGGCCTGCCGCGCCAAACACCAGTCCAAGCGTGCCTTCGATCCAGCGACGTGCCCGGCGATAGCCCCGAATCATCGGTGCCGTGGAGAAAACGACCGCATAGCCACAGAAAATGGTGATGCTCAGCACGGCACAGCCCGCCAGGATGATCACCACCGTTTCAGGCGTGGACTGCGGCCCCAGTCCCAGCGTCATTGTCGCCATCCAACCCAGCAAGGCCTTCGGGTTGGTCAGGTGCATCAGCAAGCCGCGCCGATAGAGATCGAAACCCGACACCGCTGGTGCGGCCGCCAATTCCTTTTCCAGCCGCTCATCGGGCGTCAGGGCAGAGCGCCCAGCCTTGACGGCAAGAAACAGCAGGTAAAGCCCACCGATCAGCTTGAGCGCGAAGAGTGCCTGCGCGAACTGGGTCAGGATGGCCGACACGCCGGTAGCGGCCATCGATCCCCAGAAAAAAGAACCACTGATGACCCCGGCGGCGAGCATCAGCGCCGGCTGCCGGCCCTGATGCATGGCCACCCCCATGATCCGCATATTGCTCGGACCGGGGCTGGCCGCACCGACAATGTAGGCAGTGAAGACGAGCAGCAGGTGGTGGAAATCAACTGACATGTGCATTCCTTGAACGTTGTCTGCCAGACAGCTTAAGTGTTCGGACGCTGAACGTCACCACGCTAGGACAGTCAGGTCTTGAAACGCAGCACCAGATTGTTCAGGTTCACAGCGAGGTGCGACAGCTCGTTGCTGGCGATGAGCGTTTGACGGGTGCCCTCGCTGCTTTGCGCTGCCAGATCGCGAATGCTCACCAGGCTTCGATCCACATCCCGTGCCACATGCGCCTGTTGCTCGGACGCCGTGGCGATTTGCAGGTTGCGTTCATTGATTTCCAGTACCGCATGGGTGATCTGTTGCAAGGATTGCCCGGCGTCTTCCGCCGTTTTCCGGGTGCTGTGCACCTCCTGCGTGCTCTTTTGCATCGACTCCACGGTGGCAGAAGAGCCGGCCTGTATCGCCGAGATCATCTGTTCGATTTCCTGGGTGGAGGTTTGCGTACGGTGTGCCAAGGCCCGCACTTCGTCGGCCACCACTGCGAAGCCTCGACCTTGTTCGCCGGCTCGCGCCGCTTCGATGGCGGCGTTGAGGGCCAGAAGATTGGTCTGCTCGGCGATGCCCCTGATCACGCTCAGCACTTTGCTGATGTCCTGGGCCTGGCCGGCCAGGGCCAGCACCTGCGCGGATGAACCTTCCACCAGGCTCGTCAGGCTGCGCATGGCCGCCAGGGTTTCAGTGACACGTTCGTTGCCCAGGTCTGCCGACAGACTCGATTGTTGCGCGGCCTGGGAGGTGGACGTCGCGTTGCGGGCCACTTCTTCAACCGCCGCGCTCATCTCGTTGACGGCCGTGGCGGCTTGTTCGATTTCGCTGTTCTGTTGTTGCAAGGTTCGGTCAGCGTCTTCAGTGATGGACGTCATTTCGACGGCAGCGGTGCTCAGTTGCGTAGACGCACCGGCGATTTCCAGTACCGTTCGCCGCAGCCTCTGCGACATGACGTTCAGCGCCTGCATCAAGCGGGACGCTTCATCCTTCCCGGTGACTTCAAGCTGCCGGGTCAGGTCGCCTTCGGCAATGTCTTCAGCCAGTTTCAGCGATGTGTTGATCGGCTCGACAATGCTGCGGGTCAAGGCGATAGCGAGGATTACCGTCAGTACCAGCGCTACGACCACGACGATCAGCAGGACGTTGACGCTATGGTTGTACACGGCCGTTGCCACGGCGCCCGATTGCTCCGCCGCTTTGGTATTGAGCTCACGCATCAGCGTCAGCTTTTCCTGATAAGCGCTGGCGCGATTGGCCTGCTCCGAGTTGGCGAAAGCAACCGCTTTGTCATGGTCAGCGGTGTCCATTTCAATGACTTGCTTCAACCCCTCGATGTAGGTGTTCATCGCGCTGTGAGCGTCATCGAACTTGGCGCGGTCCTTTTCGTCGGAGATCAGGTTCTGCCGATAGAACTCACTGCGCGACTGCAACGTATCCATGGCTTGTCGCACTTTGGCTTGCGACGCGCTTTTGACTGAGGGATCTGTGCTGGCGAGCATCCGGATGCTTTCGAGGCGTGCGTGTAGAAGCGCTATTTGGATGTCATCGACCACTTGAACGCTGGGCAGCGAATTCTCTTCTATGTTTTGTTCCGCAGCACGCAAGTGGTCGATTTGAACGTAGGAGAATCCTCCCAGCCCGATCAGCAGCAACGTGATTGCACCGAAGCAGAATGCAGCTCTGCGCGCGATATTGAGGGATCTCAGATTCATGTTTGGCTCCAGTGGCGCGTTACGTAACGCCTTGCGGAGCTGGCCCTTTGCCAGCCATTACAGAGTTGGCCAAAGCGGATGAAAATTCTGTGAGCTGTATGTGGTTTTTTTGAGAACGATGGGACAACTGGAGAGAGGGGGGCATTCAGATGAGCCTCGACTCTCTCACTCGCACCATCATTTGACCTTTACGACGACCTTGCCCCTCGCGTGCCCTTGAGCCAGGTACTCAAGGCCCTGCTGGGCTTGTTCGAAAGGGAAGACCTTGTCAATGACGGGCTGGACGCGCCGATTTTTGATCAGGTTGCCAATCTCATCGAGTTGAGCCCCATCCGGTCGGACGAACAGGAACGAATAGTTCACATTGTGTTTTCTCGCCAACTGCATGATCTTGCGACTCATCAAGCTGAACACAATGGTGAAGAAGACATTCATGCAACGCGCTTTTGCGAAGGCTTTGTCCAGTGGACCGATGAGGGAAATGATCTGGCCGCCTGGCTTGAGTATACCCACCGACTTTTCAACGGCATCGCCTCTGATGGTGCCTAGGACCAGGTCATATGAACTCAACACCTGTTCAAATGCCTGTTTTTTATAATCGATCACTTCATCTGCACCCAAACGGCGAACCATCTGGACATTTCCAGTGCTGGTAGACGTACCTACCTCGGCCCCGAAATGTTTGGCCAGCTGAATCGCGAAGGTACCGATTCCTCCTGAGCCGGCGGGTATGAACACTTTCTGCCCGGTTTTAAGGTTGGCGCGCTCTTTCAGGGCCTGCCAGGCGGTCAGGCCGACCATGGGGAGGGCGGCTGCCTGGACAAAATCCAAATTGTCGGGTTTTGCCGCTGCAGCACTTTCCGGCACGGCTGCAAACTCGGCAATCGAACCTCTTCCGAGGTCAAATAGGCTGGCAAAGATGGCATCACCCACCTTGAAGCGAGTCACCGCGCTGCCGACCTCTATCACGATGCCGGCAAGGTCACTGCCCAAAGTGGCGGGCAAGTCGAATTTCAGGACGGGCTTGAATGTTCCTGTGGGGATCATGTTGTCAATCGGGTTCAAACCTGCCGCGTGAACTTCAACCAATAATTCATCGGGTTTGATTGTGGGGCGAGTGACCTGCGTGAACCCGACATCAGGCGACTTGCCATAACGTTTGAAGGTCAGCGCTTTCATATTGATCTGGTTCCGAGATATTTGAGGAATGTCAGGGGTTGGTACGTGTTTGCTCAATGCTCCCTACGGCAACAGCCGTTGGGAGCATTTGCTCAAAGAGAACGCCACTAAGACACCGGTCAGGCCTTGGTTTGATAGCGCTCGGCGGCGTTAGCTTGACGAATATCGGATATCAACCCTAGCCGGGCCTGGTCCAGAATCTCCCATCGGGCTTCTGCATGCAGCGGCGGGATAGTGACCAGTTCCCGACGATCAAAGCCCAACAAGGCAGCATCGACCAACTCCTCGACATCCATCATTTCCGGGATTGCATTGAGATCGATCCCGGCACGCTCCCAGATTTCTGTACGAGTGGCAGCCGGTAATACGGCCTGGACGTATACGCCCTTAGGCGACAACTCCAGATTCAGGCCCTGGGAGAGAAACAGCACAAACGCTTTAGTCGCCCCGTATACCGTCATGCCGAACTCGGGCGCCAAACCTACCACCGAGCCGAGGTTGACGATCGCCCCTTCACCTGACTGCGCGAAACGGGGGGCCGCCGCCGCGGCCAGGCGGGTAAGGGCGACAATATTGAGTGAGATAAGCTTTTCGATACTTTCGGCGCTCTGCTGAACGAACCCACCGGATTGGGCCACGCCCGCATTGTTGATCAACACGCCAATACGTTCGTCCTCGCGCAGACGAGCTTCAATCGCCGCCAGGTCTGCCGTGTCGGTCAGGTCGGCTTGATGCACCTCGACAGCAACGCCGTACTCTCCACGCAACTGAGCGGCCAAGGCATCGAGGCGGACTTTGTCGCGGGCCACCAGTACGAGGTCATGCCCGCGACGAGCAAAACGTTTGGCATAAGTGGCGCCGATGCCTGTTGAAGCGCCGGTAATAAGGACAGTCGCAAGTGTGTTCATTTGCATTTCCTGATTAAAAGATTCTGGCAAGAGAGAGAAAGGACGAAGCTTCAACCGGCGAATGTCGGGTAGTCGGTGTAGCCTTGTGCACCGCCGCCGTAGAGTGTTGCCGGGTTTAACGGTGCCAGAGGCGCGCCGGTTTTCAACCGCTCAACCAGATCCGGGTTACTGATAAAGGGCCGGCCGAAGGCAAAGAGGTCCGCTTTGGCCTCGTTGAGGGTGGCGCTGGCGAACTCCAGGTCGTAACCGTTATTGGCCAGGTAGGTTTGCTTGAACCTGCGGCGCAATGAGGCGTAGTCGAAGGGGGCAATATCACGCGGCCCACCCGTCGCACCTTCGACCACGTGCAGATAGGCAATACCCAGGGCACTGAGCTGGTCAGCGATGTAATCGTATTGCGCTTGGGGATCGCTGCTGGCGACGTCGTTGGCTGGCGATACCGGTGAAACTCTCACCCCAGTGCGACCTGCACCGATCTCATCGGCTACCGCGGTAACGACTTCGATTAAAAGGCGCGCACGGTTTTCGACTGTTCCACCGTACGCATCGGTGCGTTGGTTGGCGCTGTCTTTGATGAACTGATCAAGCAGGTAGCCGTTGGCTCCGTGAATCTCTACACCATCGAAACCTGCGAGCACCGCATTCGCCGCGGCCTGACGGAAGTCATTCACGATGCCGGGTAGCTCACTCAAATCAAGAGCGCGAGGCTCTGAAACGTCGACGAAGCCATTGTTGACAAAGGTTTTGGTCTGAGCGCGCACCGCAGAAGGGGCGACGGGTGCTGCGCCGCCCGGTTGCAGGTCAACGTGGGAGACACGCCCCACATGCCAAAGTTGAACGAAGATGCGACCACCTTGTGCATGCACGGCCTCCGTGACCTTGCGCCATCCCTCGATTTGTTCAGCCGTGTAGAGCCCAGGGGTGTCCTGGTAGCCTTGGGCCTGCGCGGAAATCTGCGTGGCCTCGGTAATGATCAGGCCTGCGGCGGCGCGTTGCGCGTAATAGGTCGCTGTCAGCTCGTTGGGAACCAGACCGGCACCGGCACGGTTGCGAGTCAGCGGCGCCATCACTATGCGGTTAGCCAGCGTCAGATCGCCCAGGGCATAGGGCTCGAAAAGCGTTTTTGAGGTCATTTCTTTCTGCTTCTGGTGGGGAGGTGCTTCCAATGATTATGGTCGAACTCTAAAATGTCAACACTTTGATGTCGGTCGACATCAATGTATATTGCAGCCATGTGTAAGCCATGTTGGATGAACGATGAAAGTCACTAAGCAGCAGGCGCAGGCGAATCGGGCGCACATCGTCGAGACCGCCTCCGCGCTTTTTCGAGAACGCGGCTACGACGGCATCGGTATTGCCGAACTGATGGCTGCCGCCGGGTTTACCCAAGGCGGGTTCTACAAACACTTCAAATCCAAGGCCGATTTGATGGCGGAGTCGTCGTCTTCCGGTATAGCGCAATCCGCGGCGCTGACGGCCGGGGCGTCGGTACCCGAATTTGTGAACGCGTACTTGTCTCGCGAGCACCGTGATGACCGGGCGACCGGATGCACCTTGGCTGCCCTGTGCGCTGATGCCGCTCGAAAAGAGGATGAAGTCAAGGCCGCCTTTGCCGCAGGCATCGAGACCCAGTTGGCGGTGTTGCTCAACGGAGCAGGGGAACTGGACGAGCCCGGCTTAGCCGATGCCCGTGCAAAGTACCTTGCCATCATGGCTCACTCGTTGGGCGCAATTATCCTGTCGCGTGCCTGTCCCGACGATTCGCCGCTGGCCGATGAAATCCTCGCGGCTTGTCGCGATGAAATCCTCAGGGCCGCAGGAGAGGTTGAGCCAGAGGGGGGCCGTCTGGACCTGGCCGGCGCATAGAAGTGATCGGCTTGCCGCAACGGCAAGCCGGGCCGGCATAACTGTGGGCCTTCCTTGTTTGTATGGTTACAAAAGGTTTTGTTTTGTCGGGTGATTCGCCTGTTTCTTCAAATAGTCGATCTGCTGGATAAGTCTGGTGATCGCTGCATCCTTTCAAACGCCCCTTAGCACGTTTGTGCTATAGCCTCGTTCCAGATAGGCATTCTAGACTTCGAGAACGGCGAACGTCGCGAACTCGCTGCCAGGAATATAGCGTTCATTACCTGCAAATACTGACCACACCTGTATTCGAGAGCAGCAAATTGTCGTTCTTGTAACATTTGGACTGATCTGATTTTTCCAGGGAGCTATTGAATGTCTTTACAAAAAAACAATTACTCACAGCAATTGATTACTACGAAGTAAAAGGCAATTGCGGGCTGTGGGGGTCAGGATTAGGAAACACTGGGGCCCTTCATTACTTGGGCATTAACTGAACAACACCCACTGACTCAAGCTGAGCGCTTAGGCAAACAGTCAATGGGCTATATCGATCACCCAACATTTCAAGCCCCCGCAAGTCGCCGCCCTTGACGACTCATCCCCGGCGGCTGCCCGGTGATGCGCTTGAACGCGCGACTGAACGCCGCCTGCGACGTGTACCCCAGCCGCTGGGCTACTTCTTCTATCGGGAGCCGCTCAAGCGTCAGCCACTGGCTTGCCAGCCTCATCCGCAATTCTGTGGCATATCGCAAGGGCGCAATGCCAAGCGTGGCGTGGAAGCGCTCGGCGAATGCCGAGCGCGAGGTGTTGCATTGCTGCGCCAGTTGCGCGACGGTCCAATCGCGCCCCGGGTCCTGGTGCAAGGCCAGCAGTGCCCGGGCCAGGCGCGGATCGCGCAGGGCCGCGACCAATCCCGAGGCGTTGCCACAGGCGCACTCCACCCATCCGCGAACGATCATGGCGGTCACCACATCGGCCAGCCGCGCGAGGATGCCGGCAAAACCGATGCGGGCGGCGCTGACCTCGCGCTCCATCGTTGCCAGGATCGGCATCAGCCCCGGATAACGCTGGCCCCCGGCGTCGATCACCATCAAGCCCGGCATCAGTTTGCCAAGACCGTGAATGCTGCCCAGCTCGAACGCCATGCAGCTGTTGAAAATGATCGTGGGAGAGGCGGTGTCGGACTCGCCGCCGACATCCACCGCGCAGACGGTGTCCCCAAGCGACGCGGCGTCCAGGCTGTCGATGTCCTGGACGGGCACGTCAACGTCGGAGAGCAACTGATGGGCGGCGCCATGGGAGATGAACACGGCGTTCCCTGCAGACAACGCGAAGCAGGTTCCATCCTCCATCCGAAGCACGGCGTTGCCGACTGCAACGAAATGGAACCAGGCATGGCCAGGTTGGGCCGCGAAACCCAGGCCGAAATCAGGTCCGGTCTGGATGCGGCGGTACTGGACGCCGCGCAGACGCATGCCACGCAGCAACTCGTCAATGAGATCGGAAGAAAGGGGAACGGGATCGGACATGGGCATTCCGGAGTTTCGGTCAAAAGATAGAGACGCTGCATCATAGATCATCCATTTTCACGCGCCTAGACTGCGGGTCGCGATGAAATGTGGAGATCTGCAATGACTAAATGTGTATGTGACGCCGTGTTCGACAGCCGTCACGCGGTGGTAGACGAGGCGCCGACGTCACCGGCGTGGATGGCCGTGTTTTCGCTGGCCATGGGGGTATTCGGATTGCTGACCGCCGAATACCTACCGGCCAGCCTGCTGACGCCGATGGCGACTCAGTTGGGGGTTTCAGAAGCCCTCGCCGGGCAGGCGGTGACCGTGACGGCGGTGGTGGCGTTGTTCGCCGGCTTGCTGGTGCCGGGCCTGACCCGCGCCATCGACCGGCGCTGGGTTTTGCTGGGGTTTTCCATGTTGATGATCGCGTCCAACCTGTTGGTCGCTTTTTCCTCGAGCCTGGCCGTCCTGCTGGTGATGCGGGTCTTGCTGGGTATCGCCTTGGGTGGTTTCTGGAGCATGGCGGCGGCCGTGGCGATGCGCTTGGTGCCGGCGGCGCTGTTGCCTCGTGCACTGTCCATCATCTTCAGTGGCATCGCGGTAGGAACAGTGGTCGCGGTTCCCCTGGGTAGCTACCTGGGCGAGCTATACGGCTGGCGCAGCGCATTCATCGCGGCAGCGGCGGTGGGCACGGTGACGCTGGTCTTCCAATCACTCACCTTGCCGCCTCTGGCACCGCGACGGCCCGCACGTCTGCGCACCGTACTCGAGGTCTTGCTGCGCCCGGGCATTGCCTTGGGCATGCTGGGTTGCATATTGGTGCACAGCGGCCACTTTGCCCTGTTCACCTATATCCGGCCGTTCCTGGAAAGCACCACGGGAGTAGGGCCGCTGGGCTTGTCCCTGATGCTGCTCGGTTTCGGTGTGGCGAACTTCATCGGCACCTTGCTGGCCGGTTGGCTGCTTGAGCGCAATCCACGTGGCGTTTTGGTCCTGATGCCGATGCTGGTAGGGCTCGCGGCCCTGGCCCTGGTCATCTTGCCAGCGTCTGTGCCAGGGCAGGCGGTGTTGTTGGCTGTCTGGGGCATGGCCTTCGGCGGTGTGCCGGTCGCGTGGTCGAACTGGGTTGCCCGCGCGGTGCCGGACCAGGCGGAAAGTGCCGGCGGGATGGTCGTCGCTTCGGTGCAGTCCGCCATCGCCGCTGGCGCTGCCGGAGGTGGTGTGATGTTCAGTTTCAGCGGCATCGACGGTGTGTTCATCGCGGCCGCGGTGCTGATGTTTCTGGCGGCGCTGCTGATCGCCCTGCGTGTGCGCGTGGAGGCACCCGCGCCAGGTGCCGCGGCTGGGGCTGCTTTACACCTCTGAGCCAGCCCCTTCGGGGCATCCCCCCGTCTCCCTTGCTGAACCCATGATCTGGAGAAGTGACATGAATAATTCGACGTCCCATCAAGGACGCCTCGCTTCGTTGCGCGCGGCCGGTATAGGCAATGCACTCGAGTGGTTCGACTGGACGTTGTACGCGACGTTCTCGGTCTACCTGTCGCGCAATCTGTTCGACCAGACGGATCCGCGCTCGGCGATGCTCGCGACCCTTGCCGTGTTTGCGGTCGGCTTCGTCGCCCGGCCTATCGGCGGACTGCTGTTCGGTCGTCTGAGCGACCGCCTCGGACGCCGGACCATCATGGTGATCACGATGTTGCTCCTGGCGGTCAGCAGCCTGGGTATCGCGATCATCCCGGCTTACTCAAACGTCGGCTTGTACGCCTCCGCAGGCTTGCTGTTTTTTCGGTTGATGCAAGGCCTCGCCCATGGCGGCGAAACGGGTGTGTCGTATACGTACGTCGCCGAGATCGCGCCCAGCCAGCACCGCGGATTATGGTCCAGCTCGGTGTATGTCGGGGTGACGCTGGGGGTCATGGCAGCAACCGCAGTGGCGGCGGCCCTGACCTGGCTGCTGGGGCCCGAAGCCATGAATGACTATGGCTGGCGCATCGGATTTGCCATCGGTGGGGTGCTCGGCATCTACGCGTTGTTCCTGCGCCGCAGCGCGCAGGAATCCCATGTGTTCGAGCAACAGCAAGGGCAGACTCATGCGTCGCGAACGCTGTCCAGGGGGGAGGTGCTACGCATTGCTCGTAACATCGTGATGCTCGCGGCGGCCGCAAATGTCACCTATTACGCCTGGGTCACCTTCGGTGCCGCGTCGGCCATTGCCCGAGGCATGGATGCGACGGGCGCATACGTAGCGAGCCTGCTCGCGCAGATCATTTGCGTGTGCTGGTTGCCGGTATGCGGAAGATTGTCTGACCGGGTAGGGCGCAAACCCATGGTCATTGCCTGGGGCATTTGCGTGATGCTGCTGACCTACCCGCTGTCGATCATGGTCACCACCGAGCCCTATACGCTGTTCCTGGCCCAACTGCTGGGGCTGAGCGCCTGGGCCCTGATTGCGGCGATCTTTCCGGCGGTTTTGTCGGAGCAGGTGCCGACCCAGGCGCGTGCCCAGGGCGTCGGCTTCGTCTCGTCCGTCTCGGTGGCCGTTTTCGGCGGCACTGCCCCTTATCTGCACAGCTATCTCAACGGCGCCGACCTTGGCTACCTGTACATCGGTTACGTGATGGGGCTGGGCCTGCTCACGGTGGTGGCCGGTTACTTCATCGAGGAAACGGTGGGTATCGATCTCGCCGATATCCAGGCGCCGGGTGCCCGGATGACCACGAGCACGGGAAGGTCGGTCGCGTCCCAGCCATGAATGCCAGGCGTGTCGATCCGCAAAGACCATTGAATACAGGCGATAACTCCATGAATCCACCCGAATCGAAGCACACGGCCGCCCGCGGCGAACGGCCCGGTGCCGACGTAACCCCCCTCCAGACTTCCGGCCCACGCCAGGGCGCCAGGGAGATCTGGGTCGAAGTCCCTGCCGAGGCGGGGCCGCTGGCTGCCTGGTGCTACTCCGACCGGCGCTCCTACAGCCCGGGTGAAACGGTGCATCTGCACTTGTCTTCAAACAGCCCTCAGGTAGCGCTGAGGATCTATCGGGACGGGCCGCTTGCCCGCACCGTGCACAACACCAGCGCTCTCGCTGCCGGTTTTCATCCGCTGCCCGAGCGTGTCTACGAGCAGGGGTGTCAATGGCCGGTGTTTGCGCACTGGGCAATCCCGGCAGACGCCGAGCCCGGCGGCTACGTGGTGGAGGTGCACGATGGCGCCGGTCACGTGCTTGGGCATCACTTGTTCATCGTCAAGGCGGCGCACAAACGCGCTGACGCACTGGTGCTGGTGGCGGCGACCTCTACTTGGGCCGCCTACAACGACTGGGGAGGCGCCAACCATTACTTCGGCATCCACCCCGACACACCGCGCGGGCGCTCACCGCTGTTGTCGGTACAACGACCCTGGGCGCGTGGGCAGGTCTGGCTGCCAGAGGACGCGCCGCGTTCGATCAACGCCTCGCGCCCCCGCAAGCCAGGCCCTGCGCGTTATGAGTTCATCGAGTGGGCCGCTTTGAATGGCTTCAGCAAGTATTACGCGTTGGCGGGCTGGGCCTCTTACGAGCGGCTTTTCATGGTGTGGGCCGAGCAACAGGGCTATACGGTGGACATCCTGACCCAGGATGACTTGCATCACGACCCGCACGCGCTGGAAGGCTACGGCTGTGCTGTCTTCGTGGGGCACGACGAATATTGGACGCAAGAGATGCGCGACCACGTCGACGCCTTTGTCGAGGGTGGCGGCAACGTGGCCCGCTTTGCAGGCAATTTCATGTGGCAGATTCGCCTGGAGAACGGAGGGCTGCGTCAAGTGGCCTATAAGTATGACGCCGCCGAACTCGACCCTTTGGCGGCCATCGATCCCGGCAGGCTAACCGGTGCCTGGGAAGATCCGCGGGTGGGTCGTCCCGGTGCCAAGACGTTCGGCGTGAACGCGTTGCGAGGGATATACGGCGCATTTGGCGGCATGGCCCGGCGCAGCCCGCGCGGCTTCACAGTGTTCAGGCCACAGCACTGGGCGTTCGCCGGCACGGGGCTGGGTTACGCGGATATGTTCGGTGATGAGGCCAACCTCTTTGGCTACGAAGTGGACGGGCTTGAGTACACCTTCGTCAAAGGCCTGCCGGAACCCCTTGGCACCGACGGTGCTCCGCCAGGGTTGCAGATCCTCGCCATGGGCTGGGCCAGCGTCGCCGAGCAGGGCCGACCCCAGGATGCGTATTCGTTCATGCTGGGGGATGGCGACGCTCGGTTTCGTGCTGCGTTGCTGGCGCCCGACCCCAGCGATGCTAGCGTCGGCGAGCATAGCCGGGGGGCTGGCATGGTGGTGTATTTTCAAAAAGGCAACGGTGAAGTTTTCACCGCCGCGACGTGCGAATGGGTGCAGGGGCTGGTGCTGGGTGATGTGTATACCGTCATGATCACCCGGAACGTGCTGAGTCGGTTTTTGCTGGGGAGAACGTGTGCTGGATAGCTGTTTTCAACCATCAACAGGCCGGGGGCCTGGCACGGTCCAGACGGATTCTTATTTACGGCACCTCGAAATTCTCATAGCCCAGGGAAATCGAATCGCTTCTGGGATAGCTGACATACACCATCTCGCCATAGTTGCTGGCGACCAGCACGTAGGGCCATTTGCCGTTGGCCTTTCGCAAATCCTCATACAAAGGCAGGAAGAAGTCTTTGGTCTGACCCTGTGGGTCGTAGGGGACCTCACCGATAAAGATCGGATAGCGCCCGCCGTTGCACAGTTGTATCCGCTCCAGCTTGATGCCGCTTTTCTCCAGCACGGTGCGGGCAGGGTGTTGCCAGGTGGCGAGGTCGACATCCTGGCAATCGTGGGTCTTCTGGGTGTAGAGCTCGGTATCCGGGAGGGCTGGGTACGCCAGGGCCTGGCCGGTCAGGAGCAGTAGAACCAGGGGCAAAAGACGCTGCATGAAGAGGGTCCGAATGAGGGGGAGGGTGATTGTAAGGGCTTTTGCGCGAGATCCAAGGCTTGAACCGTCGCGCAATTGCCTGTTTCCAAAGCCATCATCGATCAGTGCGCACCAGCGTTGAAGAAAAAATCCTCCTGTTCTACGGCCGTAAACGCGGCGCCCTCGATGTGGTAGACGGTGGGCTCTTCAGAAAAATACGGCTCCAGCCCCCTCATAAATAGCCGATGGTCTTCACTCGCTTCGAACCCCGGCGTGTGATCCTCAAGTGAAGCCCAACGCACGATGAGGTTGAATTGGCCGGGATTCTCGATACCTTGCGCGAGCAGGTGGCCGCCGTAGCCTTTAGCACGAGAGAGCAAAGGCGTGACCTCGGCAAAGGCGCGCCTGAACGTATCGATGCGATCCTGGTGTACGGGGAGCAGGGCGATCTCATAAATCATGATGTTCATCCATTGTGATTTGAACGGTTAGTGACAGCCATTCAGGCGATCAGCGATGGCTCGACGGCAATCGCAATTTTCCCTTGGAGGCCGTTGTTCGGGCTTTCCAGCCGGGCATGAGCAAGGGGGATGTCTTCAAGTGAATAAACCGCTCCCACGTGTGGCCGTAGCTGACCTCGGTTGATCAAGGCACTCAACTCATCGAGCTTGCCACGGTTTTGTCGGGTGAAAACGAAGTGGTAGCTGGCGTTCTTGCCCCAGGCCTGGATGAGGTTCTGTGGCTGGGCAATGTCTACGATCGAAACCACGCGGCCCAGTTGAGCCAACACGTCGGGGCTGCGCGACAGCGTGTTGCCGCCGATGGTGTCAAACACCACATCGACGCCTTGGCCGGTCGTTTCGCGGTTGATGACCTCGACGTAATCCTCTTTTTCGTAGTCGATGACCACATCGGCTCCCATGGCACGGGCGAACTCGGCGTTAGCTTCGCGCACGGTGGTGAACACCCTCGCGCCGATGGCCTTTGCCAACTGGATCGCTACATGGCCAACGCCTCCCGCACCGCCATGGATGAGGATGCTTTCACCCACTCTCAGGCCTGCGCGGACGACCAGGGCCTCCCACGCCGTCCCGCCAACCAGGCTCAGGCTCGCCGCCTCAAGGTGGTTCAACGCAGCGGGCTTCTTGCCGATGATGCTTTCGGCGGCGACGTGGTACTCGGCATAGCTGCCGGGACCGTCGAATATCTGCGGGGTGTACCAGACTTCATCCCCCGGCACGAAAGACGTGACGCCAGGCCCGACGCTTTCAACGACGCCAGAGATGTCGTGGCCGGTGATGGTCGGCAGCGCCACCAGGTCGGGGTAGTCGCCGCGCCGGACCTGGTAATCCAACGGATTGATGGAGGTCGCATGCACCCGGACCAGGACGTGTCCGGGCCCCGGCACTGGCTTGGGCAACTCGCGAAGTTCGAACGATTCCGGGCCGCCAAATGAGGTGAGCATCATCGCTTTCATTGCAAAATCCTCTAATCGATAAAATTAGATATCGAGATATTTCGATATCCTGTGATAAAAAAAACCTACAACTCCTTCCCAATCAGCTCGGAGAGGGCGCTGATAGTGGCTTCGTTGCGCTTGTAATAGGTCCACTGACCGATGCGCCTGACCTCGACCAGACCCACCCGTTGCAGCGTTGCAAGATAACCAGACACCGTGGACTGAGACAGGCCGATGCCTTCCTGAATACTGCTGACACAGACACCCACCGTGTGAACGTCACCTTCATCCTGTGGGGGGAAGTTCTTTACGGGGTCCTTCAAGCCTTTCAGGATCTGCAGGCGAGTAGGGTTCGAGAGGGCTTTGAATATGTCGAGTAGTTCCATGCGCCCAGGATATCGAGATTTTTCGATATGTCAATACGCGAATTGCAGGCACATCAGTCAGGCCTGTCGACGGCTGTGACAGCGCCTGTTTCAGGCCGGGCCTGCGGCACACCCGGCCGGTCCGCGGCATCAAAGATCATCCTCGCACGGCGAAAACACTCCGCGTTTTCCAACAGCCAAGTCCACAACGGCACCATTCGGACCAGAAAACTGCGCCCTAGCGAGGTCAGCTCGTAATCGACCCGGGGCGGCGTTTCGCCGTGGTCGAAGCGAGCAATCAGACCGTCACGCTGCAGTTGTCGCAAGCTACGGGTCAGCATCCGCTGGGTGACACCCGGCAGGCGTCGACCAATTTCGGCGTGACGCAACGTGCCTGCCACGCCCAACACATGCACGATACCCAACGACCAGCGATTGCCCGCGTGGGTCAGCACCTCGCGCTTGAGTTCACCGTCCTCGGCACCGAGGGCATCGCACACGGCCTGGGACTGGCGGATGACTTCATCTTCACTCATTTCGTCGTGCGGTATCACGGGTGTGCCTTCTTCAGCGCGTTAACCAGGGCTGGCAGGATGCAGACATTCATTGCCGACCAACATTTGGGAGCTACAGATGCAACCGCACAATCCTGCAAAAAACCAGAAGATTCTCGTCTTAGGCGCTGGCGAGTTGGGCCTGGCGGTGGTTCGCGCACTGGTGCTCAATCCAGCGGCGGAGGTGGCGGTGATGCTGCGTCCGGTCGCACCAGAGGCGATATCCAGCGAGAGACACCAGGCTCTGCGCGAGCTGGAAAGCCTGGGTGTCGAGGTATTGGCGGGGGATGCCGTCAATGACAGCGAAGAGCACCTCGCGGCGAGCTTCAATGCCTTCGATACGCTGGTCAGTTGCCTGGGTTTTGTCGCCGGCCCCGGCACGCAACGAAAACTCACCCGTGCCGCTTTACAGTCCGATATCAAGCGTTACGTGCCATGGCAATTCGGAGTCGACTACGATGCGATCGGCCGAGGCAGCCCGCAGGATCTGTTCAACGAACAACTGGACGTACGCGATTTGCTCCGCGCTCAATCCCGGGTGCAATGGCTGATCATCTCGACTGGCATGTTCACCAGTTTTCTGTTCGAGCCGGGCTTTGGCGTGGTCGATCTGGACAACAACACCGTACGTGCATTGGGCAGTTGGGACACGGCCGTGACGGTAACCACCGCGCACGATATCGGCCGGCTGACAGCGACGATCCTGTTCGATTCAACCTTGCGTAACCAGGTGGTCTATATCGCAGGTGACACGCTCACGTATGGGCAATTGGCCGACACTGTGGAGCGGTTGCTGGGCAGAACACTTGAACGTGTCGAATGGACAGTGCCTGCGTTGGAGGCAGACCTGCGTGCCGAACCTGACGATCAACTGCGCAAATACCGTGCGGTGTTCGCTCAAGGCAGAGGCGTTGCGTGGGATAAAGCACGGACGTACAACGGCGAGCGGCAAATCGAGACGACCAATGTGGTGCGGTGGATTGAACAGAATCTGCTTTGACAGGGGTTGTTTTGTATAGAGGTGGTCTGGAGGTGGAGGGTTTTATGGTCTGAGCAGGTTGAATTTCTGTGGGGTGTGGCGTGGTAGGTGTAATATCTTGTTACGCATAATGTATATTATGTTAAACGTCGTGTGTGCGTGCGTTTATATTGGTTTGTCACCTGTCGGCGTTACGCGGCCGGCCGGGCCTGCTGTAAACGTTGAAACCAAACCGGATATCTGTCGTATCCACCGGAATCCGTGCTAAGTCAAGGCCTTGACCTTGCCTCTTATATTAGATCCTCAAAAGCCTATGAGATTGTCGTTGAAATTTAACCGGAGCCTAAAAGACGTAACGCACTGATTTTTAAGCATAAGCGGATAAGCTCTTAATCCAGCCGTTATTGCCGGAATGAAACCGGAAAAATGAACTGAGTGTTTTTTAAAAATAGCGTAACCCTCTGAAAATTCAGCTTTTCTCCTAATACGTTATTCGAGGATTACAAGCGCGCGGTCGGAACTAAAACGGAAATATGAAAATTTCCTGCGGTATTTACTCTCGCTTCTCATCAAGCCAGGTTCATCGACTTGCTTCGTATTCGTTTCTGGCATAAATAAGGCATCGGATTGGGAAAAGAATGAGCTCATGAAAAAATGCACGCCGATGCCTCGGCCTTTGCTGACTGAAGCGGTTTCATGCGCTCTAGGTCAAAAAAGTTTCAATACCCAAGAAACCCTAATTCGGGAGTACCTTGCAACGTTTCCGCAAAGCTTGGCAGCTTGCGAGAGCTTCGAGTTGTTCACCAACTACATCGATATGTTGTCTAAAACGAATCCGGCTTGGTTAGGCATTGCTCGCTACCTAGAAAGATTTATACTTTGGGTTATGTGCGTCGAGATGAAGTCTCTAGTAGAATTGACCAACCAAGATTTGCGAAAATTTATGGATTTTTGTTCAATGCCCGCTGAAAGTTGGGTGGGCATGCCGCGTGCACGGTTTACATATTACAAAGAGGAACAGCACTTCAATCCACAATGGAGACCATTTGCTAGGCCGATTAAGAATAGGGAAGCTCATTACAAGCTAAACAGGTTTTTTAAGGCTATCTCCCCTGCCCTCGGTCACCAGCTGAGAATTTCTCCCTCAGAATTTTACGGTGAAATGCCTGACCTATTAAATGAGCAAGATTTAATCAGGGCGGAGACATACATTGATTATCTCGATAAACTCCCACGCTCTACAATAGTAGCTGAGCGCAGCCTGTTTGTATTTTCTACGTGCTATTACCTAGGAATTAGCTTTGAAGAGCTATGCGTGGAACGAAACTACTTCTGCATGGCATGTTTTGAATTGACAAATAGCGATAGCGCGATGTTTGTGATGCGGGGAAACTATAAAAACTACAGGGTAGAGATCCCTGCGCCGTTGGTTTCATACTTAAAACGCTATAGGGAATTTCTTAGCTTACCCCCGATTCCATCAAAAACTGAAATTCAGCCAGCTATATCAGATTCGATTCTAAAAAAATGCATGTGGAGATTGCCTCCTATGAGTGATCTGCCTACTTCACCCAGTAATGTGTTAAGACGGGCTGTAGGCTTTAAAACTAAAGATCTAAAGAACGAAATTCTGCATGGCAATAGGCGGGCTGAAGCCTCTCGGCAATATAGACGTTCCTGGGAACGGAAGTGTTCTGTAAACCCTGCCGTGGCTCTCAACCTGGCTGAAACATCTCAAGTACTTTCGGCAGATCGGATCGGTCTGCCTGTGCTGCCGCTATTTGATATGAACAACCATCGGGTATTATTTTTATCAGTTAAAGAGTCGCGTTCGTATGTTGAATGTAATTTTCCACCGCAACTAGTTCGAGGTGGCCTTGAGGCAGTCGAACTGTTGCATATATACTCAAACATCAGCAGTGCACGCTTAAAAATTCTTGCACTGGAAAAGCTACTATTATGGGCGATTTTTTTTGCAGGAAAGCCAATTCTCTCGCTCACATCGGAAGATGCGCAAGAATTTTACAAGTTTTGTCTTCGTCCTCCTTCAGCGTGGTGTTCGAAGAGAGGGCAGGCGCGATTCCTTTCTGAATCCGATAAAATACTTCCTAACCCGAAGTGGGCACCTTTCGCACACATGCAAGAAAATCAGTCTACTTTAGCACTGCGCGCAGCTAGAATTATCGTTTGGTGCAATACTATTTACAAAAGCCTATTGGAGCGAGATTTCGTCAAGGTTAATATTTTTTCTAAGATTTAAGCGATTGCTAGAGGTAGTCGACACCTGAAATCGGATTTTTACTAATCACTATTTCACGAGTCTTTTTCACTCACGCCGAATGTCCCCTGTAGTGTGTATCCGCCTTTAACAGGACGTTTAATTAGCAGTTCACGGCCAGCGAACTAGTTTGAGTTCCTTGAACCGAATCGCCATAGCCATGATAGAGACACCAAACTGATCGGCGAGTGACACGAAATATTTTCCGTTGAAGCGCTGGCACTTGGCCAAGGCTAGCTCACGCTCTAACGAATCCTCTGATGCATACAGCAAGTTGTTCGTATCTGTTGGATCGAGGTGAAAGGCGACTGTATCTATGCAGATAGTCTTTGAGCCGATCCAACAGCTCTTTTTTTGATTTGTACTCAAATGGCCCCAACCAGAACATTCAGAAGTCTCCCTGCCTATGTAAACCCAAATCACAAAAAACTCTCTGGGCAACTCTATCTAGTCAAGCTGAGTAAACGCGCCACAGACGCTGCTGGTAGCCGCCCGACAGACTACCAGTTCAACATCACAGGTACTTTCAAGGGCCTCGATCAGACTGGTTTAAGGTTCATCTTGGCTTCAAAAATCAACAGATCGCTCTCCTCGTTTTTGATCATCATGTTGACGAGACGAGGGCTCACTTCAATTTCTCCGCCGAGCGTCGCACGCACCGTTTCTGGATACCGTTCGAGCATCAGATCCGCCAGGCCATGGCTGTACCCATCGCGTATGAGCTTGATCTTGGTGTCATCAGCAGTGCCGTATTTGATGAGCTTGTAGAAACCAGGATCCAAGGCGCCTACGCCATTCAGTACCTCGACGAATTTAAAGATCTTGTTGTCGAAGAAATCGTCCTCGTCCTTGAGGCGGACAATCGCCAGGTTGATCCGCTCGGTGACATCCTTTTTGGAGATCCTTACCCAATTCTCGAATTTGCTATCGCCATAGGTCGTGTCTCCCCACTTGCCCACAAACACGTGGTCACTACGTTTTTCCTCGACCAGCTTCTTCCAGTAATCGAGCGTAAATCGGATGGTCTGCTTCACGCTGTATTTCTTCAACTTCCAGTCCAGAATCATGGCGTAGAAATTCCGCGCTGGCTCCTGCTTAAGACGCAGCAGATCGCTGTACTCCCGGCCTTCATCAAAGTACTCGACGAAAGACCTCCAGATGGCAACCATCAGCCTGTCGACGGTATTGATGACACCGTTTGCCTCAACGCTCCGCCTGATCATGCTGTCGATGGCATCTTCCTGCTCGAAAACATCGATTTCACTAACACTATTTGCGATGAGGAGCTTGCCTACCTCAGTGGCGACGTACTTGCACTCGCGATCTCGAACCACACCAGGGTGCAGGTTTTCCAGGCGCTCAACGGCGTCCTCGTACCGATCCGATACCTTCCCGTCGACGATCTTGGTCGCCTCCAGCAGCACATTGCTGACGGTGTCCTTGTCGATCTTCGAGACGTTCACGGCCTTCTTGTAGAAATTTTCCAAATCCGCCCGCTTGCTTGTATAACCATCAACGCCTAGCAGGTAGATGCTGGATTCCAGCTTCTTCAGCGCAGCTTGTGCACCAGGTGCAAAGACTTCACTGAAGCGGTTTACACGTCCCACGAGGTTCTTGAACTGGGATGAGGTCAGGTAGCTTTTGCCCTTGGTGAAGTCATAAACAAACAGCCTCTCGATCGGCAGATTTACCCCCTCAAGCAGGGTCGAGTTGCAGACGAGGAATTTCATCTTCTTGGAACTGCTGAACAGGTTCTCTAGGTACAGGCGGATGGTGTCAGGAATCGAACCATGGTGGTACATGACCCCCTTTCGTAAGCAGCTGATCAACTTGTAGCGCCGGTCAAAAAGCTCTTCCAGCTCGTCACACGCGGTCTGAATCAAGGGGCAATCAACGGGTGGCAGCACTGCTGCCAGCTCGACAGCAAAAGATTCAATGCCCTTCTTCTTGTTGCCGTAAACGATATTTTTGGACAGTGCTTCGCCCTGAATGAGCTCGAAGCAGTTTGCGTATTTCCTATCGAACTCCATCGTGTCATTCAGGAAATGGTCGTAAAGCTTGAGCTTCGTCTCACCCTTCCCTACCCTGAAATCCCTAATGTAGAAACGCTCAGACTTGATGTACTCGTCGATCTTGAACCCGCTCGGGATCATGTCTAGGAAGCGCACACGGACATTGAGCTCATCGCAAAGGAAAGGTGTCAGGAACTTGAACGACGTCTCCGGGTTACGAGCTCCCAGGATGCACAGCATGGCGGCGAGTAACTCACTTCTGCGGTCGCTCTGAAGCAGGTTGTGGGCTTCGTCGACGAAGACCATATCGAAGGTCAGCCCGGCGTTCTCGTTCAGGAGCCTGTTGAGTCGCTCCTGAGTCAGGACAAACGCCCTGTTATTCCGTTCCACCGAAAACATCTCGGGGTGGGTCACCACCTTACCCAGCCCGTCGATGTCTGCGTAGATCAAACGCTTCTTCGTCTGGGCCAGCAAGGCCTTTGAGGGCACGAGGATCAGAACCCGCTGCTCCGGATTTTCCTTCACCGATTGGATGATGAGCTCAGATTTGCCGTAGCTGGTCGGAGCAACCACGACTGAGGATTTACGGTACTCCGACTGAACAAATGTCCGCAGGGCGTCCTGTTGTTCAGTCAGCACGATGCCTTGATCGCGGAAGGTATCGACGTAGCTGCCTACGATATTTCGGATGAATGACTCGCTGCGGTGGTCTTCCTTGGAAAAGTAGCTGCTAATCACTGCAGAGACAGGGTGCAGGCCACTGTTGAGTGCCACATCGTACAGCGCCTGGTATTGACCAGACGAGTTCCCGTAGAACAGGATGATGCGGTAGCCAAGGCGCCGAATCTCGGGGGTCTTGTGATTCAGGAGGAGCACTGCGATAGCCAGAAGCTTCACTGTCTCCGTGCCACCCAGTTCGTCTCCCTTTAGGAGTTGGAAATACAAGCCCTTGAACTTGGTGTTGCCCAGCTTCCTGATGGTCAGCTCTTCCATGCTACTGCTCCGCCTCCAGCCTCAAGAACTCTTCCAGCTTTTCCATGGTGCCCTTGTGTAGTGATAGCACCCACACCGTCTTGAACACTGCATCAGCCACAAGCTTGGTGGTGAATTTCGACACGGTCTTCTCGGCGATGGCCTGGGTGACATCGCTGAAAAGGGCAGAGATGAGAAACACATTGTTGTCCGAAGCGGTCGCACCGTTTTCTTCGGCTAAATCACCTTCCAGCTCCAAAATCTCAATGACGGAGTCCCGGTAGTTGGCTTTGTTGTGGATGGCATTTTTCGCGGCATTGATTGCGTTGAGCCAGTGATTGAGCTCCGGCTCAGCTAAGCGCTTCTTGAGATCATCCCGAGCTAGGCGCAACTGCGCGCTGGTGGCCGAGCACGAGGTCTTGTCCACCCCTCTGCCGCCCGACTTGACCTCGGTGATCCAGACGTTGTTGGTTGAAGTCTCGTACAGGAGGAGATCGAACCCCTTCCGGATGCTCTTTTCTTCCATGTTGAAGAATGGAGAGACGACGTCGAAGTCGGGGAAGAGCTTCAGAATGATGACATGGGACAGAAGCTCGCCCAACATGCCGATTCGGGTTTCCCAGGGTTTCTTGGAGTAGCGTTCGTTCCAGAAGTGCTTGATCGTCGCTGGGTATTTGTAGATCGCCCTGTCCTTGCTGGCCTGATCAGCGCCATGGCAGATCCGTGTGAGGTTCTCCCTCAGCGCGAGCTTGAGTTCATCAGAAAAATTCTCGACACAACACAGCGCATATTGGTCTACCTGCTTGAAGCTGACGCCATCCATAACACTTCCCACAAGAGCTGCACCGCAAAATCCTCGGCGGTTGCTACATACAATCAATGATCCCGCCCTGAATCAGGGTAGGCACCAGCCGGGCAGCGGTGCGCGTATGTGAAGGCTATTCGGGGGCGCCCGATAACGGCACTGTGCCAGCGTTGCTGCAAATTAGCGTGATCGATGGGGGAGGTAAACAAAATTGGGGACAATTTTGGTACAAATCGTCGGAGATGACTTCTTTACTGGGCTAATATACAGGGGTTTAGCTGGTGTCGGTGAGCCGCCTCTTGAGCAAGGCGCTGTTTCAACCCTCAGGGCTCACGCACCTTCACCGTCTGAGCACCCAATGCAAAAAAACGATTATCTATCCCTCGAAGTATCGATACGTAGCTTGCTTCGTGACTGATCATCTGTGGATGAATGTTTTCCGTGTTGATAGATCGCATTTTTCCCAGAGCAAAATTTTCTTCCGGGTCGCGAGGATCTGCAGCCTTCTGCCTCCGATCCCAGAAAGCTGAGACCGTGACTAGGCAGCGAATTCGCTCGGCGCGTTTGTTCATATCCATATCTTTACCCGATTCGGGCATGGTGCATCGTTCAGGCTCCGACGGGTCTTCAAGTTTAGGGACTTCTAACTCCTTCAGGTTAAGGATGTTATCGGAGAGGTTTGCTCCAAAGTACCTGGAAACCCTAAATTGGTTTTCGATAAGACGCTGTCGCCAGCCACGGTAAAACTCATCATATTGCTGGACTCTGTCAAGTATGACTGCGCTTTCGTCATTCTTGAACATAGCCCCAGACCACCTATCCCTTGGGGTATGCGAGCGATTATAACTCTGCCGAGCGTCGCATTCCGGTGCCATCATTGTTTAGCACTTACAGGTTCTGCTGTAGTCCGGTCACTAGCGCACATGAGCGCCTTCGAGGATTGAACGGTTTGAAAGATCACGTAGGGAAACAACGTCTAGGCCACAACGCGTTTGGCCAGCCTCGTTTGGGTATAGCGACAGAGCTTACGTAAGGTTTGCACAAAAAAATCCTCCAGGATGCGCAAAATTGCACCGCTTCATCGTCCGCCGCAGCGAGCTCCGGCGCACGCCAAAATACGGCCTGGAAATTCCGGATAATCCGTAGAATTTGTTCGGGGCAGACAGTGGGTAAAAGGTTGCCTGCATGTAGGTTTTGGTTCGAACGAACCATCAGGTTTTTATGACGAACTATCGACCAACAGCTAGGCCCTCGCCTATTCATCCTCCTCATTTTTACGCTATTCGGTTGCAGGCGCAAACGCCCAAGTTTCTACTGTGTACCTACATGAACCGCCCTACCGACCGACCGGAGCCCTCAAATCTTGACCGAACAAACTTTCACAGCCGTGATGCATGTGCTGGACGTTCTCTACAAACTCTGGCCCATAGCATGCGGCATTTTCGTCGTTGGCGCTGTCTGGTGGCGCACACGATCGCTTTTCTTCATCGTTCACCAGCTGTTGAAGTGGCTGGGTCTTGAAGGCAAGTACACGAATGCGGACGACCAAAAGGTTGCCGACGATTATCTCGATCTGAACAAATTCAATCTGAAGACAGGATTTCACCTTCGCTCGGTTAAAGCTAAAGTGAAGTTGCATGACTGGATGCGAGAGCACAATTTGGAATTCGCAGAATTACGACGGGCTGGCGGTTACTTCAACGCCAACCAGTTGAGCTTTGACATTCCAGGTTTGTGGCGGTTATGCCTAGTCCGGGGTGCCTACGTGGTGATGGGAATTTTATTGCTCGCAATCGGCCAATTCGTGGATAAGGACGACTTTGCCCTCCTGCGGATTAATTTCACCGGCACCTGGTTTTGGGCCGGAAACAATGAAGCCCACAGCCCGACATTCGATCTCCCACACATGCTGCGAGGTAAGACTTGGCATCTCCAGCAAGCTGAATGTCGTTATACCGACGATCCTAAAATCGCGATCGACGTGTGGGACAAGGATGCTATCTGTAATCTTGTATTGGGACTTAATGACGAATTCATCGCAGAGTCCATCGATAGCCAAATCAAAACAGCTCAGATTCTGAAAATCGGCAGCTGCGCATGCTTTTTCCTACTTGGTTTTTTTGCTTTTCGCCTCGAACGGGCCAGAGAACTACATGCCCGATTAGAGGCTGCATTGCGGATAAGAGAGGCGCTGTCCACTGGTGAACCGCATCCAGAGCCCCCTCCTTTCCCTATAACCGAACCAATTGGGGGAACAGAGGAACCTAGTGACGGTGTGCTTTCGAAAGCTATAGGGCCAAGCGATACCGCTACCACCCCTCCTTCGCTCGTGCCTGAACGATCTGAATAGAACAACACGCAGTGCTCCGACCCTGGCGACGCTGGTGGAATAGCCACCGTGCGACGCCGGGGTTACCTCAAATACTCAACCTGAGCTCCCGCCAATTTGGAGTAGCAGCAGAAAAGCCGAGATGGGTCACGGAGCCGACTACATGCGAACACGCCAAGACTTTTCGCCGCTATTACTGACCAACCTCAACGGAACTCGAATCCATCACCTGGCTCCATGATCGAAGATTTTCCTTGATGGCCTCGACATCCAGAAAATGTCCTCTTGCAAAGTCCATGAAATGACCAATGACGAAATTCTTGAGTGGTGTGTTGAAGCTGATCGATGAGCCCATGTACATCATCGCTGCGGCCAGCCGATACTCGATAGTGCCCACGTCAAAGGCTGCCAAAAAAAGCTTCATTCCATGGTTAAAAACGTGTGAGGTGTAATTTGTCCAGGGCGTATAGGCTGGCCGCACTGCTTTGTGACTGTTCCCCGAATAAAACCGGCTCGTGAGGTGAGTCAAGATCATGTCCAACAGGAACATCGACTGATCGTTTTTCAGAAAAATCTGATGCCCGTGGTTCTGGATGATCTTGAACAAAATAAACCCGGCCAGTGCATTCGAGTTCGCGGCCAAATGATGGATCTCACCGAATGTGAGCGGCAATGGAAGCGCGCCTAAAGCATAGAGCAAGAGCCCGTGGCGTTTGTGCTCAAAGTCCGACGGTGAGCTGGCCATCGCACGCGCAACGAGTGCATTCGCATTCGCAGTTTTGTATCCCGTCGAATGATGAAGCGAGGCAAACGTTCCATCCATGCAAAGCCACGGAATGTCGTTTGCGAGCGAAAGTTGCATCGCGTCGTACGCCGTAGAGTCGATGCCTTCCTTGATCGAATAGATCTCAAGCTCGGTATCGTGCAGGACGGGATGGACAACAGTTGTGTTGTCCAAAATTACACGTAGGGCCTGCAGGATATGCCCATCACGGGCTCGGATATCTGCTGCGGTGGTGCGAAACAACCTACCCCCTTCAGTCACGCCCAGTGCCATGAAATTTTCTGCACTGATTTCTTCAAGCCATTCGCTGAGGGCCTCCTTGGTAGTAGCCGGCAAAACGAACGAGACACCTACGTTCAATAAATGCTGTGCCAGATCAGTGACGGCTAGATAACCGATACTGTAGGCATCAAGCACAACCGCTTGGGGCTCCGCGTCTCCTTCAGCGAAGAGCCACGACTTAGGAATGGAAACGTCAGTCCAGCAATTCAATGCTCCTTTGAAAGCATTGTCTGGATACAGGGCATGCCCACGCATGAAAAGAGGAACATCGTCGACCTTGGTCGTCAGTTGTTTGTCGCCTCCAAACCCCAATTTCTCTTCCAGAAAAGGCACCATCTCAGCAGTATCCGACGGCATCTTCATCATCGCGAAGCAGTCGCTGCCGTCGTTGTGGATATGCCGAAGCTGGAGTGCGATTCGCAAGCAAGCCACATAGGGCGGTAGGCGCTGCTGAACTTTATAACTAGTCATGCCCAAGTTGGCGCTTTCGCCGATGGGCAATCTCTGAAGCAGCTCCGCCAATTGGCTGGAGGCTTTCAACGTGCACTCATTAGAAGGATGGTGGTCATCGACGATCAGCCTGATCATCGTGCTGTCGTCTTGCTCAAACTGAAAAGCGGCCTTACATATCTCCAGCTCAGGCGAATCCTCAAATTGACTCCAGCCACCGGTGATCAATCCAAAATGGAAATTCACAAGCTCGACCGCGAGCCCCCTAGGATCATCGATAAACCATTCCACCCATCGGGCTTCTGCTCGCTTGAAATCCCCTGTTTTGGTGAGGAAATAGAGTATCGCCGCCACCTCACGCGAATGATCTTGCAGCAGTGAGTCAGGTATCTGTACGTGAAACTCTTTCTGTTCAGATTCATCTCGATAGCGGTTGCGCAAGTAGCAGCCTCGATACCAGCCGTATGGCACCTTGGGCGCAAGCGCAACCATCTGGTCGCTGATCTTCATTGCCGATGCGATGTCACCCAACTGCTCATCTCTCAGCGAGCAAAAGCTCATGATCATGAGAGACGTATCCGCCCCTGCAACCCGGGATACGACGTCGTCAAAGGTCTTGTATTGCTGCGTCTCCAGCAGACACTTCAGGTGCATGACTACAAAGGGCGAAGGCCACAAAGCGTGGCTGGGTATCAGTCGTGAAGTAATGCCAAGCGACTTGTGAGGCAGCTTGGCATCGAACAGTTTTTCAGCGAGCTCGAATATTCGTTCAGGTGCGATACTTGGGATCTTGTCGCCCCAGTCGTTTAGGAAGCGCTCAACCTGATCAGCCAACTCACTTCGTTGCAGCAGGTCGCCCTCCTCTTCAGCACTACGGAATGCGCGAGCGAGAAGTCTCAGGAATGCAACTTCCATTTCTGACGTTTCGCCAATCGGTGTTTCCTTAGATAGCCACACGCCAATCTCAGCCGGGGTCGCGAGATGGATGAAAGGAATCACCTCTACAAGTTTTTGAGTACCTGCTGTTAGAAACTGCCGACACCATGCGGCTCGTTTCTGCGGGCTTTCTTTGGCATCCCAAAGGTCTTGCTGCCATTGGGGAAGGTGCGTGCGGTCTCCGGCGATGGCTTTGAATCGGGCGGCGGTTTCGGGATGGACAGGGTCGAATACTTGGAGATTCTTTTTGAGTAGTTCAAACAGTATTGGCGGAGCCAAGCCTTGATAGGTCTCAAAAATGGGGCATGCCATGTTATAGAGGCGAACGTCGGTACCGTCCGATCGCTCCATGAGTTCAACGACCTGCGCGGTGAGGTCGTCCAGACGTTGTTTCACCTCCGGCGAATTCAGCCAAAGATGCAGTGAGAACAGATGTCCATTCAGGGTGGAAGCGCTCGCCATTACTTGAAGTACATCGGCGTTGTAGGACTTATAATCATCGCTCAGACGCTTCGCCATACGATTTGCCAAATCGCCCAGATCCAGTCGAAGAGCTCCTTCAACGATCCCCGTAAGCTCCCCTTCCGATAGGATGAATTGCTGGCTTGCCGCCTCAAGTAGAATTGAATCGGCGTAGGAGCGCAAGAACGCTTCTTTGGAGTACGGCCCTGGAGCAGGTTCCGCGAGGTAATGCTCTTTTGCCGCCGATTCCCGCTCGGTGCGACGGGCCAGGCGCAGAAGAGCAGCTAAACAGACGTCTTTGACGATAGCGTTTTTGGCTGATGCTGCGATTTTCGAAACCGTTCCCCAAGCGGCGCCCTGCTCTTCGACCTCGACCAGTTCACCATAGATGGAAATGACTTCAACCAACGCTGCTGCTTCATGGTCTTTCTGGGCCATCGCCTTCAGCATCGTCATCTGAATTTTTGCAGTGGCCGGGTCTTTTTTGCGCAGGCTCTCGAACACCATTTCCATGGGAATGAGTAGATCAGACGGGGCCAGCGACTTGATCTCGATGTAGATCTTGTCCCTGACGTTATCACCGCTGCCACTATGGTGCTGCTCAACGCTATTCAAGCGGGCTACCTCAGATCGAATCACTTGACGATTTTGTTACCGGCTACATTGTCACCGCTGCCAGTGTGGGTCTGCGTCACGTTGGTAATAGTGGATGTCGCAACGATCGCTACCTTGGCATTGATCTCGCGAATCAAACCTGTCATTGCAGGCGATTGATCGAGACGCTGCGCAATGGCTATCTCGCTCATCGAATTGTCAATGCCCAGCTTGGTTAGCTCTTCAGCCAAAGCTTGTGCGACGACATCCTCCTTGATCCATTGACCCAAGCGCTCTTTTAGTTTCTCCGCGCTCAGCTTCAGACCGTGTTTAAAGACATCGTAGACAGAGCTTGCGATGATTCCAGTGGTGATGAAGTCCATTTCGGACACTCCTTTGATTGAGTGAATTCACATTCGTGAAGCTGGGAAACCGCTCCATGCCGACCAAGCCTATGCCTATGCCTATGCCTATGCCTATGCCTATGCCTATGCCTATGCCTATGCCTATGCAGCGCACGGTTGGGCTGCGGCTGGGCGAAACGCAAAATCGTGTTTATTTAGCGCTCTGCCGGCCCTATTGGACTGGATCTGTGCCCCACTCTCTAAATGCATTAAGTCTTTTACAGCGAGCGGTGTGGGCGCTAGCACTCGAAGCATCCAATCAATTAGAACTCGTTCATCCAACTGATTGGAAATATCCGATCAACCTTCTGACTGCTTGCTCGATGAGCCCAGGTGCGAATGGTTTGATACAAACGAACCACGAGGCGAAACGCCGGGGCATGCAGTGTCTGTAGAAACTGAGCCCTAGACTGCGCGTAGCCGTCGCTTTGGTCAAACTCACTGCAGATGTCATTTACCAGCTCGCATCGCTCACGCCTAATCAACCTTAGGTATTGTCGACCCAAAAACCACAAATAATACCATTAGGCCATTACGCATGGGGTAAGATCGCGGCCATTGGGTATTCATACAGAATGACGAAGGACGACATGACGGAATCGGCGCATCCGAAGCCTGCTGGTGGTAAGGATCTGGTAGTAAAACGCAAGTCCACTATTACCGAACTGCCTACTGAATCAGATCTCAAAAGTACAGGAGTACCAGGGCTAGCTTTGCGAGCTGGGGCGACGCATAGGTCGAATGAGCACCACCGCTCAAACAAGGGCGACAAAACTAAGCAACTGGATAAGCGGCCGGTTTTTTTGGCCATGCAGGGTGGCGGCGCCAAGGGCATCGTGCATGTGGGTGGCTTGACGGCGCTCGATGACATGAATCTCGATATCAAAGGCGTGGCGGGTACTTCAGCGGGTTCCATCGTCGCGGCGCTTGTTGCTGTCGGTTACAAAGGCAAAGACCTTCTCAATCTAGACGGCGACGGAAATCTATTTGAGACGTTGCCCTCAAAATTAAAGGTAAAAAAACCTACCGACCTTTTCCCGTTTTGGGGCTGGCAAGCTCTAAGATTTTCCAGGTTGGTCATTGCTGCAGGGGGAGGATTGCTCTCGTTGGAGAGCAAACTTCTGAGCTGGCTGTTTCCAAGCAAAAAGCCCGGCGCTATCGAGCATGCTCTTCGTCGATTTTTCGGATTGTTGAGCACAACTACCAAATTGGTATTTTGTGGATACCTCATCCATGAAGGGGTGGAATGGGTCGCGGTTCAAGATCGGGAAACGTTGAAAACCACCATGTGGGTTGCAGTTGGAGTGTTCATTACTCTCGGGTTGGTCGTGTGGAAGGCACTCAAAGGAATCACAACCGTAAACAAAGTCCGTGATTTCATTGATAACGCATTACGAAACAAGATCCCCCTAATGAAGGACACAGATAAAGGTGTGACTTTTGCTGATCTTCGAAGGGCAAAAAAGCCGCCGCTCAAGATTGTGGCTACCAACGTCTACGGTGAGACCTTAGAGTTATTTTGCATAGAGCGTACGCCGGACGTTGCCATTGCCGATGCGGTGGCCGCTTCAATCTGCCTGCCTGTCATTTTCAAACCTTGGCGACTCGTGTTCGAGCGTCACGACACCCACCCACCGACTCCTGTTGAGACGACATTTCTAGACGGCGGATTGGTTTCCAACCTACCTGCCTGGCCGTTTGATCAGGAACGTAAGGACGATCCGGACATCCCTACGATTGCGCTGAGCATCGGAGAGCCTCCCGTTCCAGCGCATAAGCATTGGTTGTTCTCGGTGGTCGGTAGCGTTGTGAACGGTTCACAAGAGGTTCATACCCGCGCGGCAGGAAAAATGTCACAGGTCATCCTACGCACAACATTGGGGATGCTCGACTTCGACAAGTCGGTTCTAGTCCTAAGAGATGAGGCCAAGAAAGCAAGGCAAACAACGCGAAGCACAATCATGCTTGACCTAAGTTTATCGCCTCTCGTCCTGCGAACCTTCGCCGCTTTGGTTCAGAGGGACATGAAGAGGCTGACTGCGGGCCCCCTGGCTTGGGCTGACCCAAATAAAGCGAATGTGCGCGTCAGAGTAGGCCTCGCCGTGGAGCAGTCAGGCTCGTTTGTCACGGCCTATACAGCTGGATACCAACCGGGTGACAAAGACGCCGCGAGCCTCGGCGCCAAAGTGAAATCTCACATTGCGCAATACTGCTGGAACAAAAAAGCGCTGTACTCGAAAATATTCACATCAGCGAACTCCTCAAAGGCGCTGACTGAGCGGCAGATCTGGGGTGATGCCTGCTTCATTATTTGCATCCCTTTGTTTCCAAAAGTCCCTCGGGGGCCGGAGTCACAGCCAGAATCGGTGACACAGCAGCCAAGGGGGTGCGTGGTCGTGATTGAGTCGAACATCCCCGTGATTGCGACGACCGAAGCGCAAAAAAAAGCCTTCAGTACATTCGTGGAAACGGTGCAGAAGCGCGTGCTATATTTAGATCAAGAAGTCGATAAAAATAACAATAAGCGATCGACTGCTGATTTCGCACAGGAGACATACAAATGGCGTTGATGATTATTGATTTCGGTGACGGTGATATTTCTGAGATAGAGATTCCAGAAGTACACACCGATAACAATGTTCCGAATGATCTCCGCCAAATGGGTGATTGGCTAGGCGAGGTTACTCAAGATGCAGCGGACTATCTTTCTGTTGCGAAACAACTTCAACAGTCTGACTGGGTCGAAAGTGATCAGACCCGTCCATTGTTAGAAAAATTACATGACAAGTCTCTCCTTTTTCGGGGCATCCCGTTTGATGGTCACATAAAAGAATTTGACACATGGATAAAGTAACCAGGCGTCATGGCCCGCCTGCCAAAGGGAACTACAGCCCTTTTTGACCCCAGTGAAGACTCAAAAAACGCTCGCGATGCGCACAAGGCCGGAGTGTCCAGTGAAGAAGTGAAAGAGTACTTCGCAAACCTGACGCAGTTAATTATCCGCGAGCGTGATGCCGTACCCCAAGAAACCAAGCAACAACAACTATCCGATTTAAGGAAGGAGCTGTTGGCATTGAGTGCCGAGACCAGTGAACGTACCGCTGAATTTATTACTTACGGCCGCGCCATCACAGAAGCCTATCGCAGTGCCAGTACACATCGCTCCCTCCAGACAGAGTCAATCGCGATGCACGTTCTTAACCTGCAACCCGTGTATCTCGAGGACAATGTCTTCGATTTAAGTAATATAGAAATTAATCAAACTATCAAACTGTACCCTGATTTTTCAGCGAAACGTGAGCCAACAGGGCGAACGAAATACAAAGACATTGGGCGCCTTACTTTCGAAGTGGGTATGACACGTGGCTAGACAGCCATTCACCCAGGAACGTGATCACGTCGGACAGCCATGTTGGATTTAGCGCTCAGCACCGTGCGAGATCGCATGGTAATTCGTCAATCCTTCCACGCGAGCAATTGGGAAATATCCCTTTTAGCGCATCTCACGACGCTTGCGATGCTGATCATAAGCCCGAGTGATGCCAACCAGTATTGCAATCGAGCTGCTCAGGTTTGCCTGAGCCCAATTGAGCGCCCCTCACCGATAAGGACGATTCATGGACGCTAGCAAGAAGCCCTCCCCCCAAATTACCTACTTCATCGATGAGTCTGGAAATACCGGCGACCTGATCACGGCGGGCAATAAACTTGAATTTGGAAACCAACCTTATTTTGGGCTTGGTTGCATAGGTGTGACCGACGTTGATGGGTTTGAGAAAAAGGTTATTAACCTTAAAAACAAGCACAACATTAAATCGAACGACCTAAAATCCACCAAAATTTACAAAAATAAACCGAAATTCATCCTCGACCTCATAAAATTAATCGCCAACGATAAAATCCCGTTCTTCGTGGAGCTTGTCGAAAAGAAGTTTTTTATTGCTACAAATATAAGTTTCTATTTGGTGTGGCCGCCCTATTTCAACATTGACGACCATGAAGCATCAAATAATATGAGAAATTTCTTTGCTCAATTGATCACAAAAAACTCTCCGGACGATGTTTTTAATACGTACTTCAAGGCCTGCATAGAACGAACGAAAGAAAGCTTGATGGCAGCTTTCCAAGCGCTTCTTGATTTTGGGCATTCACAACCAACAGACCCTATTTATCAGGGTTTCGTTAAGTGTGTTAATGAGTCGATCGACGATTTTGAACTCATTATCAAGGAAGAAAAGAGCGTTGAGGGTGCGGTGAAGCGATTTCTACCTTTGCCCGATACAGGAAAAAAAGGGAAAGAATATTGGATCCTTCCGAACTATTCTTCACTGACCAACCTTTACGCTCGTATCAATCATGCTCACAAAGGAAAGGTTGCAAACATACATCTGATACATGACGAGCAGGCGCAGTATGATGAAATATTAGATCTTGCAAAAAAAGCTACTGAAATGTTACGCAATGCTCGCGAAATTTCGCCCATTGCAAACTATAATTTTCTTGAGCAGGCCTCGCTGACTTTTTCCAAGTCGGAAGACAACATCGGCATTCAAGCGGCTGACGTACTTATTGGTTTCCTGGTCAGATACGCGCAAGAGATCCTGTGCGCTAAAACAGATCCTGTCGAGGAGCTGAAAGAAGCCTTCAGAATAATGGCGGAAGCAGAAAATTTTGAAAAAGGCTACGGAGTCAATTACGTATGGTCTCATAACGAGATCGTTTTGCCTGATTAAGACAAACCGTTCATTTCTGGCTGGAATACTGGCGTAGACAGTGGGGTCAAAGAACCCCGAGCCATGTATTCCAGCCCGCCAACATCTGATACTCACCGAACCGCTCACCAGCTTGAAATACCTGAAACCTAAAGTACCTGACAACAAAGTAACGCCACTCGCCAAACCGGAAACCCGAGCCCCCGGACGGCGACACGCATATTCCACCTAAATTTTTGTCACCTTCAATTGATCTTCGCAGGACTGCTGCGTTGCCCGAAAGTCGTATTGGGTGCCCTGTGCCTTCGCCATATCTGAGAACATCTTCGCCCCTTTTGGGTCTTCATTCTTCAGAAGCCTGATCATCTCGCCAGCTTGATTGACGTACTGTCGAGCGAGCTCTCGGTAGGCAGAGAACAGCGTCTGGGAGGAGTTTGCTGTCATTAACACCGTGGAGTTTTGCGGAAAGACCTGGCACAGGGATTTTTTTCGATTCCAGCTATTTAAAATCAAGGCGGCGGCATCGCAATTAAGTAATGGAACCTTCGATCCCGTAAGCTTTGAGGAGCTTCCTGGAACGCCGCATGTCCTTAATTGATGACCTTGGAGTTCCCGCCCCATGATCACGGTCATGTTGATCGCGGGCTTGACAACGATCAACCTCGTATCTTGATCAGAAAGATTTTCGCAGGCGTGCGCTTCATTCATCTGTTCCGTTTTTCTGATGCAGCCAACCAGCGTAGGGAACTCGAACGGCCATTCACGAATGTTGTAACCCTGCTTATGCTCCAGCAAAGCAGCACAGTGTTTATTGAAGTTATTCAGACCCGGCATATAAAGGTATCCCCCCCTACTCTTTGGCACATTCCTTAGCCGCGTCGCCAACGAACAAATGTCCCCGAACTTGCCATCCGGATCAGAGGCCGCATCGGCAATTACAATGTTTCGGACATTCCTTTTGACGAGTGAATAGACCCCTAGATTTTCGCCATTCCCACCATCTATTAATCGAATTAAGGACGATCGGACTCGATCCTGAGTTTCTTTGCTTTTCGAGGCGTCAGTCAAGTACCGCGCGTACCCGCCATCCAGCCAGTAAAGAGGCACAGGGAGCCATCGGTGTAATGTTCTGCGGGAGTCTTTGACGTTATAGTTGGCGATGTCGATTCCCCAGTCCGCCGCAAACGTATGAGCGAGCACACCAATTCCACCGCGAGTGAGGGGCTCCTTATAGACCAGCTGGTTGGCATCTAGGAACGCAGCGGATGAGGCGACCGCATCTAGAACAGTCATGTTGTGCAATGAGGCAGGCGCCGAGACATAACCGTATCGACCCGAGCCATGGCTAACCGCAGTCAATTCAAACATGTCACTGTTGGTTGTGTCATCTTCACCGAACGCCCACCACCCTAATCCGCTTCTAGACTTCGGCGCAGCAGCATTAATAATCCAGAATGGAATTTGCGATTCTTTCTTGATCGCAAGCAAACCAGTCCTGAGTTCCTCAAATGTCATATCAACGGGGTCTGAATCAAATTCGTTCGGCTTGCAATCAGTCGCATAACCATTTTCGTTTTTCGTACAGGGAATTTCAATGGAGTGACCACCTTGCGCCGGTTTTAGAGCGTTGATATCGCTTATCGTAGCCCCATACGCGATCCCAATTCCATCGCGATACGATCGCGCTGTTGGCGAAACTGATATGCCGGTATCAAATATTGTATTGGCGATAAAGCTCAGCGGAACCGCTGCAGCAGTCCCCAAAAATGCTATTGGAGGAATGCCGAAATCTTCTGTTGTTCTTTGTGTCGAACAGATGCCTGGTTTGAACACATCTTGCTGGCAACGTAAAAAAGCTTGGTATTTATTATTTTTATCTGCACCACCGGTTGTGTCATTTGAACTATAAAGCAGGTCATAAGGTTTGCATGCACCGTATTCCTTGATCTCATTCACGACCTTCGGATCCGTATAGTTAGATCCGACCGACATGATACAGTCTCGAAACAAATCTTCGCTGGTCGGGTTTTCCCGATCAGATTTCTCATTGCGAGTGACTGGATAGATTCGATGAGTGTAGTAAAAATAGGCCGCGTAGCTGCCACCAGAGACACTGCTGACGTAGTCCGAAGAATCCAACAAGTGCTGGTCTGCCAGCCCAGCCAATACCCCTATAGCAAAAGACGAAGCTTTCGAGCCTCCACCAGACAGTGCTATCCCCAATGCAGGTCTTTTACCATTAGGATGTGTAAAAGGGCCTTCCAAGGTATCTCGAAGGCGTTGCTCTTCGCCTGAGAACGCCTGCGCCTCTAGTCTCACGGCAGTTTGTTCATCGGACTCATTAACCTCTTCAGGTTCGTTTTTTCCCAATGCCTCTGGCTTAGTGACGCACACCCAGCTCGGGTCAAATTTGGGAAAATGATCTTTATCGGCACTGTTTACAGTACCTGATATTTTCCCTGCCTTTTCCAAAGTGACAGGCGTACAAGATGCTAAAGGAAAGGAAACGCCCCGTTCTTCTGGAGAGGGCTGGTGACTCGTACATCCACTCAATAGACCTAATGCCATGAGCTCAGGGAGAAAAAGTCTTTTCATTGAGCTTCGGTCTGCGCCGCCTCCATCCGTGAGCGTTTGATGAGCACTAAATCACCTAAAAACTCATCGTCTTTGCTAGGTGTAGCAGAGGTCAAAAGGAATGCAACATCAAAGAGCCATTATTTAACGGTGCAACTTTGAACTGGCCTAATGATTTTGGACACTCCAATCGGGCGTTATGATGGCGCCCAAATCTGAGGTGTTTGGCTATGCGTAAATCTTATTCCAGTGAGTTCAAGCTCAAAGCTGCCAGCATGGTGCTGGACGAAGGCCAGTCAGTCCCTGAGGTCTGTGCCAGTCTGGATATTGGCCCTACTGCCTTGCGCCGTTGGGTCGACCAGGTTCGCAAAGAGCGCTTGGGTTCGACCCCGGAAGGGGCCAAGGCGATTACCGCCGATCAGCGA
The DNA here is from genome assembly GCA_001023535.1 of Pseudomonas chlororaphis. NCBI lineage: Bacteria > Pseudomonadati > Pseudomonadota > Gammaproteobacteria > Pseudomonadales > Pseudomonadaceae > Pseudomonas > Pseudomonas chlororaphis. The sequence goes on along the minus strand of CP011020.1, from coordinate 4,855,049 downwards.
GAGATCCAGCAGCTCAAAGCGTTGCTCAGGCAAAAAGACCTGGACATTGAAATCCTAAAAAAGGCCAGTGCTCTCCTGCTTTTGGACTCCAAAGATCATTCTCGTTGATCAATGAGCTGGACGAGCAGTACGGCGTTAACAATTGCTGTCGGGCGTTTGGAGTCAACCGCAGCAGCTTTTACGCCTGGCGTCAGCGCCAAGGCAAGGTGAAGCCTGAGCGGGAGAAACTTAAAGCCGTGCTGGTCGAACATCACAAGGAATCCAGAGCGTCCGCAGGGTCTCGCACCCTTTCTAAGGAGTTGCAAGCAAAGGGGCATCGCGTCGGGCGACATATGGCTCGCAGCTTGATGCGCGAAGCCGGTGTTGCCAGTCATCAGCGGCGGCGGCACAAGTACAAATCTTCCGGCGTGGAGGCCCTGGTGGCGCCGCACGTGCTCAAGCGCAAGTTTGATGTCACGGCGATCAATCAGGTGTGGTGTGGTGATGTGACGTACATCAAGGTGGGTAAGCGCTGGATGTACTTCGCGGCAGTACTGGATTTGTTTGCTCGCAGGATCGTGGGGTGGTCGTTTTCAATGATTTCCGATGCCACGCTGACCTGCGAAGCGTTGCGGATGGCGGTGCAATTGCGAGGCCGTCCAAAAGAGGTGCTGTTTCATTCTGATCAAGGTTGCCAATACACCAGCCACAAATTCAGGAATGAGATGCGCAAGCATGGACTCCTGCAAAGCATGAGTCGCAAAGGTGAGTGCTGGGACAACGCCCCGATGGAGCGTTTCTTTGGGAGCCTGAAATCAGAGTGGGTGCCAGAAGATGGCTACAGCTCGGAGCATGACGCCCGCGTGGATGTGCAGCGTTATGTGATGCGTTACAACAACGTCAGGCTCCATAGCTACAACGACTATCGGTCGCCGGTAGCTATGGAGAAACTGGCGGCGTGAAACCTTAACTGGTGTCCAGAATTACTTGACCAGTTCACTCGCGCGCCTACACACCTACACAACATTTACACTTCGTTGTCCATTAACGGGTCGATTCCCTTCACCCGCTCCACATTTACTTTCCCTGGATATCCAAGTCCGGGAATGCCTGCAACCCAAAGCGCTGAACCTGTTTTTCCTCAAGCGCACACTCCAGTGACATGAGATGGCCTGAATAAGGCTTCTGCGGTGCGCGCCCCAGCTTGGCGCACGTCTCCAGGTAGTCAGTCACCGCCTCCTTGAACGCCGCTCGAAGCTCGCTGACAGATTCGCCGTGAAACCCGACGACATCCTTGATCCCCGCGATATGGCCTACAAGCAGACCGTCCTCGTCACTGTAGTCAATCCGAGCGGCGTAGCCTTGATAATTCATAACGTTCACGGGGTCACTCCTGTGGATAGCAGACACCTTCCGCTTGGCTTGTAGGCAGAATCCGAGAACTGCACATCACAACACCGGCTGGTTGTTATCAATTGATCGGCCCGGGGCCTCTCGCAAATAAACCTGTGGGAGCGGTGCAAATGTAAGCAGAATTTTCAACGCGTCGTTGCTGTCTCACCAGACAGGTGAATCCCATTAAGGAACACGGCAATGAACTTCGCAAAAATCGCACAGAAGCTGGCTCTATGGGCGGGAAGCCCGAAGACGTTCTTGGGCGCCATTGTATTACTGGCGCTTTGGGCGATCAGCGGCCCCTTTTTCCAGTTCAACGACACCTGGCAGCTGATCATCAACACGTCGACGACGATCATCACCTTCCTGATGGTATTTCTGATTCAGAACACGCAGAACCGCGACACAGACATCTTGCACCTGAAGATCGATGAGTTGTTGCGAGCCACGGCGGAGGCGCAGAACGCGATGCTCGGTCTCGAATCGCTGGACCTCAAGCAACTGGAGGCATTGAGGAAGCACTACCAGACGATGGGCCAGGGCGAGGTCAAGAACCTTGAAGGCCTTGAGCAAAAAAGCAACGTTGACCTGAATCAGTGCTGATACGAAGACGCGAGGGGCGTGATGCCCCTCGCGTCTTCCCGGCCACCGTCAAGGCAATGGATGTCGCCCTCACGTCAAAAGGTGCAGCGGCTCAGCGGCTGGCTTGCAGCGCCCTGGCCATCTCCAGATGGGTTTGCAACTTGGGCAGGGTCTCATCGGCGAAGGCCTTGATCTCAGGCACTTCGGTGGTCTGGGCCTGCTCCTGGATCTGGGTAATGGCCTCCTCCGTGGCCTTGACCTGGCTGGCGGCATAGGCGGCCTCGAACGACTCGCCCTCCTGCACCTGCGGCATCAGGGTCTTGGCCTTGTCAGCCATTTCCTCCCGAGGCGCGACGGGCAAGTCGAGCTTCTTCGCGATCTTCGCCAGGTGTTGGTTGGCGGTGGTACGGTCGTTGATCACCATGATGGTGTAGTCCTTGACCTCCCTGGACTCAGCCTTGCCATGGGCCATGCGGCTGGCCTCGATGTCGGCCATGCCCTTGGCGGAAGCGTCGTTGATGAATTCGGCAGGCGATTGGGCCCAGGCACTGTTGGCACCCAGGCCCATCAACACGACGAGGCTGGTGGTGCGAAAAAAGGTGGCCATCCGGTTCATGGTCGCGCCCTCCTCAATTGAACATTCGGCAGCGGCCCCACCACGGGACCTGCCAGGGTTTCGAAAGGCAAAAGGGCTGAAAAGTTTGATTCAAGTGCCTCGCCGCGACGAACGGCGACCTACGCTCAGTGGCTGAATGCCCGATGGTTCTGACGCTTGGCGGCGTACATCGCCTCGTCGGCATGACGGAACAGCGCCACATCTTCGACCCCATGGTCGGGAAAACAAGCGACCCCGATGCTCGGCTCGATGCTCAGGCAATAGCCGTCCAGCCGCAGCGGCTGACTCAGCACCTGGCGGATTTTTTCCTGCACGCGGTGAGCATCGTCCAACGCTTGGATGCTATGAAGCAGCACCACGAACTCGTCCCCGCCGATGCGCGCCACGGTGTCGACATCCCGTATACAGCCCTTGAGACGGCTGGCCACCGCTTGCAACAACAGGTCGCCTACACCGTGGCCGTAGGTGTCGTTGATCTGTTTGAAGCGATCGAGGTCGATGTACAGCAAGGCCATGCGCCCCGACACGGCACGGGCGCTGGCCAGTGCAGCCTTGAACCGGTCACGCAGCAATTCACGGTTGGGCACCTGGGTCAACTGATCGTATTGCGCCATGTGCTGCAACCGGGCATGCAATTGCTGGCGTTCGATGGCGATGGTGATTTGAGCGCAGACGTATTGCAGCAGGTCCTTGTCCTGCTCGGTGTAGCGCTCGTTGTCCGGGGCACTCTTGACGATCAGCGCCCCGATCGTGCCGTTCTGCGAGTTCAACGGCACACCGAGCCAACAGGGCGCGCCCGGCTGCGCCACGAGGTCGCAGAACCCCGACGGCAGTGAGCTGCAACCGGGCGTCAACAGGATCGGCTGGCCGCTGCGGATCACCTCGGCGCACAAACGCCCGGTCATCGTGCCGGGAAGCTCGGGCTGCTGCTCCAGGTCGTCGACGTGATAGGCGAAGTTCAACTGCGCGCATTGCTCGTCGTACAGCGCCACCGAAAAATTCAACGCCGGCAGCCATTCGCCGATGATCTGGTGGACGCGCTTGAACAGCGCCAACAGGTCCGCCGCCGCATGGGCGGCCTCGGAAATCGCATACAACGCCGCCTGGCGCGACTCTGCCAGCTTGCGCTCGGTGATGTCGCGCGCCACGGCGATCCGCAATTGGTCCACCGGCGACCAGCGCGCCGACCAGAGGATGTGCACCACCCGGCCATCCTTGTGCAGGTAGCGGTTCTCGAAATTGAGCTTGGGCTCCCCGTTCATGATCTCCCGCGCGGCCTCGAGGGTACGCTGGCGATCGGCGGGGTGCACGAGGTCGATCATCGCCTGCCCCATCAATTCCTGCGGGGTATAGCCGAAAATGCGCTCGCAGGCAGCACTGACAAACACGAAGCGCCCCTGGCCATCGACCGCGCACACGGCGTCCAGCATCAGGTCGATGTAACTGGCCAGCGGCGTGTGGCTTCGGGTGTCCATGGTGCTGGAGTCATCCGGGTGAGTGCAGCGGTAAAGGGGCGAAAGTCATGATGAGGATAGCGCAGGTGACCGAGGCGCAAGCCACGCCCCCCCATTAAAGAATAGAGCCCCCCAGCCCGCAGAGCATAACCTGCCGGCACCTCGCACTCGCAAATGGATTTGCCGTCCAGGTTCCTAGGCAAACTCCTACGCAGAAGTCTCCAGTAACACTCAAACATGCCGGAAACGACCGATTCAAAGCCTATGGCCCTGCGCTGTAAAGTCTGGAAACACGGCGACGAAACACGCCACGGACAGCGTCGTGAATCAAGGAATGTGATCGAACCATGAACCAGACTGCACACCCCACCCATCGCTTCACCCACTACCGTAAAGTCATTTCCCTCGCGGATCAGGATTGGCAATGCGCTGAAGCCGGAAAAATCTCAGGGCTCAATGTCGAGGTCAAGACGCCCAATGTCCTGGTCGACCAATATGGCCGTACCCTCCATCACTTCTGCACCACGTCCTACCTGGGGCTGGATTACCACCCGGCCTTGCTGGATGGCGCCATGACCGCCCTGTGGGAAACCGGGACCTTGCGAGTCGCCAACTCCAGGAACCGCTGCAAGCTGGCGATCCTTGCGCAGTACGAGACCCAATTGTCGGAGCTGTTCGGCGCCAGTTGCCTCAGTGCGCTGTCGTGCAGCGCGGCGAGTGCCGGAATTCTGCCGCTGCTGGCCAGCGGTGCCTTCTCGGACAATCGATCGCCCGTCATGGTGTTCGACAAGCTGGCCCATTATTCGATGAATCACATCAAGGCGGCCTGCGCCGATGAAACCCAGGTGCTCACCTGTGCGCACAACGACATGGACTTCATCGAGGACGTGTGCAAGCGCCAGCGCAACGTGGCGTACGTGGCCGACGGCGCCTACAGCATGGGCGGCCTCGCGGACCTGGACAGCCTGATGTACCTCAAGCAACGGTACGGTCTGTTTCTCTACCTGGACGATTCTCATGCGCTGTCGGCCGTCGGGGAGCGCGGCATGGGCCTGGTCCGCTCGCGCCTGCCCGCCTTGGACGAGCGCACTCTGATCGTCGCTTCGCTGGCGAAATCCTTCGGGGCCAGCGGTGGGCTGGCGATGTTCGGCAGCGAACGGCACAAGGCGCTGGTGCAACGCTACGGTGGGCCGAGCAACTGGTCCCAGAGCTTGAACGCGGCAGCCATCGGTGCCGGCATGGCTTCGATTCGCCTGCACCACAGCCGCGAGCTCGGCAGCTTGCAGGAGCGTTTGCAGGCTAATATCCGCCTCTTCGACCGCCTCGTTCGTACCGAACAGCACGGCAGCCCCATGGCGATCCGACTGGTGCCTTGCGGTGAAACCACCCTGGCGAACAGCCTGGCGACCGAACTGGCCGAACGAGGGTACTTCACCTCGGCGGTCTTTTTCCCGGTGGTGCCCCAAGGCAAGGCTGCGATCCGTATTACCCTGCGCGCCGATATGGAGCCAAAGGTGATCAGCGAATTCTGCCAAGGCATCACTCAACTGCTGGCTGCCCACGGACGCGACATCCGCCCATGAAACGAGCCTCCTGATGAACAACCGCACCACCCTGATCGTCACCTGCACGACCGTGTTCCTGGCACAACTGGGCATGAGCATCTATTTGCCGGCCCTGCCTGACATCGCCCAGGCCCTGGGAACCGACGCCTCCCGGGTGTCCTGGGGCCTGGCGGCGTACCTGATCGGCATGGCCCTGCCGATGCTGTGGTGGGGGAGCCTGAGCCAGCGGCTGGGGCGCAAGGTGGTGTTGCTGGCGGCATTGGGGCTCTACGGCCTGAGCAACCTGGCCTTGCCGATGGGCAGCAACGCCGAGGCATTCCTGGCGATGAGGCTGATCCAGGGCATCGGCGCCAGCGGTATCTCGGTGATGGCACGGGTGCTGATTCGCGACAGTTTCAGCGGTGACCTGCTGGCCAAGGCCCTTTCATGGATATCCATCGCCTTCGTGGTGGCCCTCGGCATCGGTCAATACCTGGGCTCGTTGATCCAGGCTGCACTGGGTTGGGAGGCGATTTTCCAAGGGTTGGGCGCCACCAGCCTGGTCATGGCGGCGGCGGTCTCCCGGGCCAGGTTCCCGGTGGTGGCGCCGAGCCAGGACAGCCCATCGGCCTGGCGAATCTACGCCCGGATACTCAGGCACCGTCACTTTTTGCGACCGGCATTGGCCGGCGGGCTGGGTTACGGCGTGATCATTGCCTTCAATACCGCAGCGCCATTGATTCTGCAGGAAGGCTTTGACTGGTCGCCCATCGAATACGGGCTGCTGGGGTGGCCGATCAGCGCGGCGTACCTGCTCGGAGCGCTGACGGTCAATGCTTTCGTGCTGCGTACCGGCCAGCAGCGGATGATGGGCTGGGGCATTGCCCTGGTGTTGGCCGGCAGCACGATCATGTTGGTCAGCAGCCTGGCGCTGAGCCACGTCGCCTTGCTGTTCTGGCTGCCCTATTGTTTTGCGGTGTTCGGCCAGTCGGTCAACTACCCCATCAGCCTGTCCCTGGCCAACCAAGGCTCGCCGGTGGCCGGTGCCTATGCCATGGCGTTGAGCGGGTTCGTGCATCAACTGCTGGCTTCGGTGATCGGTGCCGTGGCCAGCCTGTTGCTGAGCCAACAGGCTTGGCCACTGGCGACGTTGTGCGCCTTGCTGGGTGTGGCGGCGATGGCCTGCGTGAGGTCCAGGCCGCCCCGGGTCGATTAGAACGCGCTGCGGAAAATTTCCTCGATCTGACGCTGGTCCGCTGCTCGGGGGTTGGTCAGGCCGCAGGCGTCTTTCAGCGCATTGGAGGCCAGGACCGGTACGTCATTGAGGCGTACGCCCAATTCACGCAAGCCGGCGGGGATGTCCACATCCTGGGCCAGGCTGCGGATCGCCGCGATGGCGGCCTGTGCGCCCTCTTCCGGGGTGGCACTCGGCGCGTCGAAGCCCATGGCCCGCCCCACGTCAGCCAGGCGAGCGGCGCACACCGTGGCATTGAAACTCTGCACATGCGGCAACAGCACCGCGTTGCACACCCCGTGAGGCAAGTCGTAGAAGCCACCCAGTTGGTGGGCCATGGCGTGCACGAAACCCAGCGAAGCGTTGTTGAACGCCATCCCGGCGAGAAACTGTGCGTAGGCCATGTTCTCCCGCGCCGCCAGATCGCTGCCGTCGCGCACGGCCAGGCGCAGGTTGTTGCTGATCAGGGTGACGGCTTTCAGGGCACAGGCATCGGTGATCGGCGTGGCAGCGGTGGACACGTACGCCTCGACCGCATGGGTCAGCGCATCCATGCCGGTGGCCGCCGTCAGGCCCTTGGGCATCGCGACCATCAGCGCCGGGTCGTTCACCGACATCAATGGCGTCACGTTGCGATCGACGATCGCCATTTTCACGTGGCGCGTCTCGTCGGTGATGATGCAGAAGCGGGTCATCTCGCTGGCCGTGCCGGCGGTGGTGTTGATGGCGATCAGTGGCAGTTGCGGCTTGCTGGAACGGTCCACGCCTTCATAGTCACGGATCTGCCCGCCGTTGGTGGCGCAAAGGGCAATGCCCTTGGCGCAATCGTGGGGCGAACCTCCGCCGAGCGACACGACGAAGTCGCACCCGCTCTCCTTCAGCAGCCCCAGCCCAAGCTCGACGTTGGCAATGCTTGGATTGGGCTTGGCGCCGTCGAAAATCACCGCATCGACGTCCTGGACTGCCAGCAGCTCAGCCACCTTGCCGGCCACGCCGGCCTTCGCCAACCCAGCGTCGGTGACGATCAAGGCCTTGCGAAAACCGTAGTTGCGAATGGCGGTCATCGCCTCGTCGAGGCAACCCAGGCCCATGATGTTCACGGCTGGAATGAAAAAGGTGCTGCTCATGGGACACGCTCCTGGAAGAGACCGGATCGGTAGGGGCATACAGGATTGACCGATCAGTCACGGCGTTCCTTGATCTGGCTCAAGAGTTTGTCGTGATAAAGTCGCGCCCTGCCTTTGCCACGTTTTGGATGAGCTTCGCGATGACCGATTTCCACGAATACGACGCCCGGCTTGAAGATTGGGCGGCCCTGCAGGCCAGCACCGACTTCAGCGGCCTGCTGTTGGGCAATGGTGCCAGCCGCGCGGTGTGGGACGATTTCGGCTACGACTCACTGTTCGAAAACGCCCGCACCGTCGAGGAAAAGCCCCTGAGCCCGTCGGAGTTGAGTGTGTTCGATGCGATGCAGACGCGCAGCTTCGAGCAGGTGCTCGGCGCGCTCAAGACCACCAGCCGGGTCAACAAGGCCCTGGCCGTCAGCTCCGCCGCCCCGCGCAATCGCTATTACGCGATCAAGGAAGCGCTGATCAATACCGTGCACGCGGTGCATATCCCGTGGCGACTGGTGCAGCCTTCCACGCTGGCGACGCTCAATCAGGCGTTGAGCCACTACCGCACGGTGTTCACCACCAACTACGACCTGCTCAATCACTGGGCGATCCAGCACGCGCCGGGCACCCTCACCGACCTGTTCACGGGCAGCGATCACCATTTCGACCTGAGCCAGGCGAGCACCGACAAACCGCGCCTGCTGTACCTGCACGGCGGCCTGCACCTGGTGCGCAACCAGGACGGCATGGCGCGCAGGTTGAGCTCCACCGAAGGCACGTTGCTGGGCAGCTTCGCCATCAACAACACGCTCAAGACCCTCGACGATGTGCCGCTGTTCGTGAATGAAGGCCCGAGCCAGGACAAGCTCAAGACCATCCGCAGCTCCGACTACCTGTCATTCTGCTACGACCAGTTGCTGCATCACGGCGACAACCTGTGCCTGTTCGGCCATGCCCTCGGCGAGCAGGACCGGCACATCGTCGACGCCCTTCGCCTGGCGGCCCCCAAGGTCGTGGCGATCTCGATCTACCCGCGCAGCCAGGCGTTCATCCAGCACCAGAAGCGCCACTACGCCAACGTGTTCCAGGGGTTGGCGGTGGAGCTGCGGTTCTTCGACGCCAAGAGTCATCCCCTGGGCGATCCGAAGCTGGCGGTGCCGGTGGAGGTTTGACCGCCCCCCCCCCATCGTGGCCTAGACGCTGGCGATGCCTGGCGACATGGCTATAACGTGATCGCCGTGCCCAGCAAGGTCAGGAACCCCGCCAGCCAGTTCGGATGTGCCGGCCAGGCCGGAGCGGTCGCCAGGTTGCCCTGGACATGGCCTTGAGTCACCGGAATGTCGATGTAGGTGCCTCCGGCCAGCCGCACTTCCGGGGCGCAGGCCGGGTAAGCACTGCATTCGCGACCTTCGAGGATGCCGGCGGCCGCCAGTAATTGCGCGCCGTGGCAAACCGCCGCGATCGGCTTGCCGGCCAGATCGAAATCCCGCACCAGTTGCAGCACCGTTTCATTCAGGCGCAGGTATTCCGGCGCACGCCCGCCCGGGATCAGCAATGCGTCGTAGTCGGCGGCGGCGACAGTGGCGAAGTCATGGTTGAGGGCAAACAGGTGCCCAGGCTTTTCGCTATAGGTCTGGTCACCTTCGAAATCGTGGATCGCCGTGCGCACCGTCTGCCCGGCGTTCTTGTCCGGGCACACCGCGTGCACGGTATGGCCGACCATCTGCAAGGCCTGGAACGGCACCATCACTTCATAGTCTTCGACGTAATCGCCGACCAGCATCAGGATTTTCTTGGCGGCCATGGTTGAGCTCCTTTGTATGCGAGAAGGGTGAACGCATTAAAGGTAGCCCGGTGGCCCGGCCATGCAGCGCCAACCCGGCATTACCGGACGGGCTGCACGAGGAGAGAGAAATAGGTCTGCTCGCGATGGCGGTGTGTCAGCCCACGGCAATGGGGCTGATGTACCGCTTTCGCGAGCAAGCTCGCTCCCACAGGGGCGGCGTCAGAGGTGTCCATCCGCGCGCAGCAGGGTCTCCAGGCAATGCTCGGTGACGTGATAGAACGCCTTGAGTTCCTGGATCTTGCGCAGCAGTTCGGTCGTATCGATGGGTTCGGCGCGCTTGACCGCCAGGATCATCTTGTTCTTGTTGGTGTGTTCCAGGGAGATGAACTCGAACACCTTGGTTTCGTAGCCACAGGCTTCGAGGAACAGCGCCCGCAGACTGTCGGTGACCATTTCCGCCTGCTGGCCCAGGTGCAGGCCGTATTGCAGCATGGGCTTGAGCAAGGCTGGGCTCTGGATCTGCAGGCGGATCTGTTTGTGGCAGCACGGCGAACACATGATGATCGAGGCGCCGGAGCGAATGCCCATGTGGATCGCGTAGTCGGTGGCGATGTCGCAGGCGTGCAAGGCGATCATCACGTCCACCGCGCTCGGCGCGACGCTGCGCACGTCACCGTGCTGGAAGCTCAGGCCCGGATGCTCCAGGCGCGCCGCCGCTTCGTTGCACAGCTTGACCATGTCTTCGCGCAGCTCGACACCGGTGACCACGCCCTCGGCCTGCAAGGTGTTGCGCAGGTAATCGTGGATGGCGAAGGTCAGGTAGCCCTTGCCCGAGCCGAAATCCGAGACCCGTACCGGCTTGTCCAGGGCCAGGGGCGAAGACGTCAGCGCATGGCTGAACACTTCGATGAACTTGTTGATCTGCTTCCACTTGCGCGACATCGCGGGGATCAGCTCGTGCTTGTGGTTGGTCACACCCAGGTCGGCAAGGAACGGCCGGCTCAGGTCGAGGAAGCGGTTCTTCTCGCGGTTGTGCTCGCCGGACGGCACCTCACGCAACTGCTGGGGCTTGCTCCTGAACAGCGAAGGCTTGCCCTTCTTGCTGTATTCCAGCTGCGCTTCGTCGGTGACCGCCAGCAGGTGCGCATTCTTGAACGACGCCGGCAAGAGCGCAGCAACGGTGTCCACCCCTTCGGCCAATGGGAAATTCTTGGTGATGTCGCGGGTCTTGTAGCGGTAGACGAAGGACAGGCACGGCTGCTCCTTGACCGTCAGCGGCTTGATGATCAACCGCTGGAGGTCCGCTTCATCCCCGACATGCTTGGCCAGTACCAGTTTGATGAAAGCGTTTTGCGCAAGGCTGGTGCGCAACAGCTCGATGAACTGGGCGTGATGATCCGGCGCGGGACGGGCGGGGGTGGCGGTAACGGACATGAACAAGCGGCCTCGGGGCGGGGCGAAACGGGAGTGGTGGGTATTTTAGGGGGGATGGGGTTCGAGGGCACGGGGAATTGGGAAATTAATGTGGCGAGGGGATTTATCCCCGTTGGGCTGCGCAGCAGCCCTCAAAAAAACAGGCGACCAGATCGCTTGGCGTTCCAGCCGTCGGCTCTTTGGGGGGCTTCGCCCCCAGCGGGGATAAATCCCCTCGCCACAACGATGTTCGACAGCAGATCTTCAGCCCAACACCACCAACCGGTTCGGCAATTCATTGCGCGCCTGGGTCACCGGCACGTGTTCCTTGAGCAAGGTGCCGCAGGCTTCGATGCAGTTCACGAAGCCCTGCAACGTCTGGCCCTGGCGCACCTGCTGGGTGAACGTGGCGACGATGGCGTCCCAATGCTTGTTGTCGAGGCGCTTGGAAATGCCCTCGTCCACCAGGATTTCCACGTAGCGCTCGGCCTCGCAGACGAAGATCAACATGCCCGTGCCGCCCACCGTGTGGTGCAGGTTCTGTTCGAGGAACTGCCGGCGCGCCAGGTTGGAGGCGCGCCAATGCCGTACGGAACGGGGGATCAGGTGCGTGGTGATGCGGGGAATGCGAAACACCAGGCACAAGCCGATGAAGCTGAGCCATTGCACCAGCAGCAAACTGTGCATCGCCAGCCAGCCCGTGAGGTAATGCACCACGCCGGGCACCACCAGGGCCAGCAGGCTGGCCCACAGCAGCGGGATGTAGGCATAGTCGTCGGCACGGGCGGCGAGCACCGTGACCAGCTCGGCGTCGGTATCCTGCTCGACCCGGGCAATGGCCTCGGCCACCTTGCGTTGTTCGTGTTCAGTCAGTAATGCCATGGTTAGAAATGCCCGTTCATTATTATTGTCACCAGCCGCCCGACGAACCGCCGCCTCCAAAACTGCCACCGCCCCCGCTGAAGCCTCCGCCGCCCCCTCCGTCGCTGGAGTCACCGCCGCCAAAACCACCACTGGAACCACTGCTACTGGAACCGCTGGAGCTGCCGATGCTTACGGGCAGGATGCCCAGCACCTGGCACACCATCACGGTGATGATAAACAGCATCACCAGCAGGACGAACAGCCACGGGTGCCGCTGGACGAAATCGCCCTCCTGCTGCTCGTCCGTGCTGTACACCGGCGCCGGTTCATCCAGCGGGCTGCCGCCCAGCACCACCAGCATCGCCGACACGCCGTCGCTGATGCCCTTGTTGAAGTTGCCGGTCTTGAACGCCGGGGTGATCACCTGGTTGATGATCACCGAACTCTGGGCGTCGGTCAGGCGGTCCTCCAGGCCGTAGCCCACCTCGATGCGCAGTTTACGGTCATCCCGGGCGACGATCAGCAGGGCGCCGTTGTTTTTATCCTTCTGCCCGATGCCCCAGTGGCGCCCGAGCAGATAGCCGAAGTCCTCGATCCTGGCGCCTTGCAGGTCTGGCACCGTGACGACGACCACCTGCTCGCCGGTCGCCTGCTCATGGGACTTGAGCTGCGCATCCAGTTGCTCGCGCACCGCCGGCTCAAGCAACTGGGCGGTGTCCACCACCCGCCCGGTCAGCGCCGGAAACTTCAACTCGGCCTGGGCCGTGACTGCAAACACCCAGAGCAACAGCACCAGGCCAAATTTCAACACGCGCATTGGAACTCCTGTAGGCGCCGGGTACCGATCAGAACTTCACCTGGGGCGCTTTCTCGGCATCGGGGCTGGTGGCCTCGAAGGTCTGGCGGACCGGCAGGTCGCTGTACATCACGCTGTGCCACAGGCGTCCCGGGAAGGTACGGATCTCGGTGTTGTACTGCTGCACCGCCAGGATGAAGTCGCGACGGGCCACGGCGATGCGGTTCTCGGTGCCTTCGAGTTGCGATTGCAGGGCCAGGAAGTTCTGGTTGGCCTTGAGGTCCGGATAACGTTCGGACACCACCATCAGCCGGCTCAATGCCCCGGACAGTTGATCCTGTGCCTGCTGGAACTGCTTGAGTTTTTCCGGGTTGTCCAGGGTGCTGGCATCGACCTGGATCGACGTGGCCTTGGCCCGGGCCTCGACCACGGCGGTGAGGGTTTCCTGTTCATGCTGGGCGTAGCCCTTGACGGTTTCCACCAGGTTGGGGATCAGGTCGGCACGCCGCTGGTACTGGTTCTGCACCTGGCCCCAGGCGGCCTTGGCCTGTTCGTCCAGGGTCGGGATGTTGTTGATGCCGCAACCGGCCAGCAGCGTGGTGAACAGCATCAGCACCAGCACCTGTAAGCCGCTGCGGTGGTTCAGTCGTAGATTCATCGGGTGAAGCTCTCCCTTGCATGACATTAAAAAACGCGGCCACCTATCGCCTCGGCGTCTAGGGCATAATCTGCCGCCGCACTGGATTCAATCAGGGCGATGGGCTAAAAGATGCGCGGTGCGAAACTAAGTTCAGCCCACCGGGCTCGAAAGTGTGCTGTATTTGACCGAACAACAATAGCCGCTCCTCACATTTTGGCTGACCGGCGTGTGCTCACCGCCCTTTAGGCTTGCGAGAAAACTATTCATGAAGAAGCTGTGTTTGCTGGGCCTGTTTGTCACCCTGGCCAGTCAATCCGTAGTAGCCGACAACCTGCCAGCCCCCATAGAGAACAAGGATGCCTTCATCAGCAACCTGATGAAGCAGATGACCCTCGAAGAGAAGATCGGCCAGTTGCGGCTGATTAGCATCGGCCCGGAAATGCCCCGGGAGATGATCCGCAAGGAAATCGCCGCGGGGAACATCGGCGGCACGTTCAACTCCATCACCCGCGATGAAAACCGTCCGATGCAGGACGCGGCCATGCGCAGCCGGTTGAAGATCCCGATGTTCTTCGCCTATGACGTGATCCACGGCCACCGCACCATTTTCCCGATCCCCCTGGCCCTGGCGTCGAGCTGGGACATGGACGCCATCTACCACTCCGGGCGCATCGCCGCCCAGGAAGCCGCTGCCGACAGCCTGGACATCACCTTCGCGCCGATGGTCGACATCTCCCGCGACCCGCGCTGGGGGCGGACGTCCGAAGGCTTTGGCGAAGACACCTACCTGGTGTCGCGCATCGCCGGGGTGATGGTCAAGGCGTTCCAGGGCAACGGCGCCAACGCCGCCGACAGCATCATGGCCAGCGTCAAGCACTTCGCCCTGTACGGCGCCGTGGAAGGCGGCCGGGACTACAACACCGTGGACATGAGCCCGGTGAAAATGTACCAGGACTACCTGCCCCCCTACCGCGCCGCCATCGATGCCGGCGCCGGCGGGGTAATGGTCGCGCTGAACTCCATCAACGGCATACCGGCCACGGCCAACACCTGGCTGATGCACGACCTGCTGCGCAAGGAGTGGGGCTTCAAGGGCCTGGCCGTGAGCGATCACGGCGCGATCTTCGAACTGATCAAGCACGGCGTCGCCCGGGACGGTCGCGAAGCGGCGAAGCTGGCGATCAAGGCCGGCATCGACATGAGCATGAACGACTCGCTGTATGGCAAGGAATTGCCGGGGCTGCTCAAGTCCGGCGAGATCGAGCAGAGCGACATCGACAACGCGGTGCGTGAAGTGCTGGCTGCCAAGTACGACATGGGCCTGTTCAAGGACCCGTACCTGCGCATCGGCAAGGCCGAGGATGACCCGGCCGACACCTACGCCGAAAGCCGCCTGCACCGCGCCGACGCCCGTGACGTGGCACGCCGCAGCCTGGTGTTGCTGGAGAACCGCAACCAGACCCTGCCCCTGAAAAAGAGCGCGAAAATCGCCTTGGTCGGCCCGCTGGCCAAGGCACCGATCGACATGATGGGCAGTTGGGCCGCCGCCGGGCGCCCTGCGCAGTCGGTCACGCTGTTCGACGGCATGACCCGCGCCCTGGGCGCCGAGTCGAAACTGGTCTACGCCCGTGGCGCCAACATCACCAGCGACAAGAAGGTGCTCGACTACCTGAACTTCCTCAACTTCGATGCCCCGGAAGTGGTGGACGACCCGCGTCCGGCCCAGGTGCTGATCGACGAAGCGGTGAAAGCCGCCAAGGACGCCGATGTGGTGGTGGCCGCGGTGGGTGAATCCCGTGGCATGTCCCACGAGTCCTCAAGCCGCACCGAACTGAACATCCCGGCCAGCCAACGCGAGTTGATCAAGGCCCTGAAAGCCACCGGCAAGCCGCTGGTGCTGGTGTTGATGAACGGCCGTCCGCTGTCGTTGCTGGAAGAACAGCAACAGGCCGATGCGATCCTGGAAACCTGGTTCAGCGGCACCGAGGGCGGCAATGCCATCGCCGACGTGCTGTTTGGCGACTACAACCCATCGGGCAAGCTGCCGATCACTTTCCCACGTTCGGTTGGGCAGATTCCGACCTACTACAACCACCTGAGCATCGGCCGGCCGTTCACACCCGGCAAGCCAGGCAACTACACCTCGCAATACTTCGACGACACCACCGGCCCGCTCTACCCCTTCGGCTACGGCCTGAGCTACACCGAGTTCAGCCTGTCGGACATGGCCCTGTCGTCGACCACGCTGAACAAGACCGGCAAGCTCGACGCCAGCGTGACGGTGGAGAACACCGGCAAGCGTGACGGCGAGACCGTGGTGCAGTTGTACATCCAGGACGTGACGGGCTCGATCATCCGCCCGGTGAAGGAACTGAAGAACTTCCGCAAGGTGATGCTCAAGGCCGGCGAGAAGAAGGTCGTCCACTTCACCATCAGCGAGGATGACCTGAAGTTCTTCAATGCCCAGCTCAAGTACGCCGCCGAACCGGGCAAGTTCAATGTGCAGATCGGCCTGGACTCCCAGGATGTGAAGCAACAGAGTTTTGAGTTGCTCTGATCCCCAGGCAACACAAAACCCATGTGGGAGCGAGCTTGCTCGCGATAGCGGCTTAACATTCAACTCAGATGTCGAACATCAGACCGCCATCGCGAGCAAGCTCGTTCCCACCGTTGTATCTGGGTGTTCAGGCTAGCCTCGCCGATCCAACAGGTTCACCACCAACCGGTCCACCCATCCCCACAGCCGCTGCTTGAACCGCTTCCACAGCGGTCGGCGCCGCCAGGCGTCGAGGCTGACTTGCAGGCTCTGGCTGAAATCGCGCTCGAAACTCGCCGCCACCGCCTGGCTGAGCCCGGGGTCCAGGGCTTCGAGGTTGGCTTCCAGGTTGAAGCGCAGGTTCCAGTGATCGAAGTTACACGAGCCGATGCTGACCCAGTCGTCCACCAGCACCATCTTCAGGTGCAGGAAACAGGGCTGGTACTCAAAGATCTTCACCCCGGCCTTGAGCAATCGCGGGTAGTAACGGTGCCCGGCGTAGCGCACGGAGGGGTGGTCGGTGCGCGGGCCGGTCAACAGCAGGCGCACGTCGATACCCCGGGCCGCTGCCTTGCGCAGGGAGCGCCGGACGTTCCACGTCGGCAGGAAATACGGGGTCGCCATCCAGATGCGTTTCTGGCCGCTGTTCAGCGCCCGGGACAATGATTGCAGGATGTCGCGGTGCTGGCGGGCGTCGGCATACGCCACCCGCCCCATGCCCTCGCCCGCCGGCGGAACACGTGGCAGGCGCGGCAAGCCGAAGTTGGAAGCCGGCTTCCAGGCGCGCCGATGACGGTTGGCGAGCCACTGGCGGTCAAACAGCAACTGCCAGTCGAGCACCAGCGGGCCGACGATTTCCACCATCACCTCGTGCCATTCGCTGCGATCATCCAGGGGGTTCCAGAATTCATCGGTCACGCCGGTGCCGCCCACCACTGCCAAGCGCTGGTCCACCAGCAACAACTTGCGGTGGTCACGGTAGAAATTGCGCACCCAACGCCGCCAGCTCAGGCGGTTGTAGAAACGCAGCTCCACCCCGGCTTCGACCAGGCGATTGCGCAGGCTGAGGGTAAACGCCAGGCTGCCGTAGTCGTCGAACAGGCACCGCACGCGAACACCGCGCTCGGCCGCCTGCACCAGGGCCTGGACCATCGCCTCGGCACAGTGCCCCGCTTCCACCAGGTACAGTTCCAGCTCGACCTGTTCCTGGGCGCGGGCGATTTCCACCAGCATGCGCGGGAAGAATTGCGGCCCGTCGATCAGCAGCTCGAAGCGGTTGCCGTCACGCCAGGGGAAGACCGGGCCGCTCATGTCAGCGCGCCGTAAAGATCAGCACCGCATTGACCGGCACCGAGAGGCTGATGGCCGACAACCCGGCCAGATGGCGCAGTTTTTCCAGGCCCGGCGCCAGTTCGAAATCCGCGGCGTCGAGTACCACCGGCTCCAGGGTCACCACCTGGAAGCGGCGTTCATCCAGGCGAGTGGCCAGCAGCTCGACGTTGTACTCATGCTGCTTGCCATGCAAGTCCACCGTCAGCGGCAGGCGCAGTTCCAGTTGCGCGCCGTTGGCCAGGTCCTGGATGGGTGCCAGGTCGATCTGCGCGGTGGCCGTCGCTTCGGCAAACTGCTTGACCTCGAACAGCTCGGCGCGCATGCGCTCGTCCCGCAGGGGGATGCCGCTGTTGATGGAGTCGAGTTCCACTTCCAGGCGCGCCAGCCCATTGGGCTGGACTTGACCATGAAGCACCAGGAACCGCTGGACCTCGGAGACATTGCCGTTCTTGCTGCTGATGAACGACAGCCGCGACGATTCACCGTCCAGGTACCAGTTGGCCTGGGCCGGCAGCGCGGCGCAGGCCAGTAGCAAGGTAGCGACGGCGTGGGAGAGAGACCGCTTGAACATACACACTCGGCAGACAGATAAACCTGTGGCGAACCTTAACCGGGCCAGGGCCGCTTGCAAACTGTCTGTTGCAACAGTGAACCGGCTATCCACACATTCCGTGGCGAGGGAGCTTGCTCCCGCTGGGCTGCGAGGCAGCCCCAAGATTACGACCGACTGAAGAATTTGCGAGCGCTGCACACTCGAGCGCAAGCAAGTTCCCTCGCCACAAAAGGCAATCGCCAAAGTCAGCTTTCAGGGCTCCAACCGACACCCCTGCCGCTCTCCCAGCCACCGCGCGCTGTGGCTACGACCCAAGCCGCTGACGGTGACGCGTTTGGCCTCGGGGGTTTCCAGGAATGCGCTGATGGGCACCGACTGTTTCACATAGCCACGGCAATAGTCGGCCGGTTGCAGCATCACGTAGCGGCACGAGCAGTACTCCTTGGCGGTGTAGGCGCTGATGATGTCCGGAAAGACCCGCAGCGCCGTTCGCTCGCGCCAGAGCCAACTGGCCAGCGCCACGAACAGAACCGCCAACAGCACGAGCAGCCAGCGCCGCTTCATGGCTGCACCGTTTCGGCGAACGCCGCCATCGCACGCTTGAGCAGTTCGTTGTGGCGATACAAGCCGTCGCGGTCGTCGCCGTAGCGCACGATTACCAACTTCACGCTGGGAATGACGTACAACGCCTGGCCCCAATGGCCCAGCGCGGCGAACGTATCCGGCGGCGCATCGGGCCAAGGATGGATGGCCGGGTCGGCGGCGCGATTGAGCCACCAATGGCCTCCGGGAACCGCTTCATCCTGGCCGGCCTGGAAGTGGACGAAGGGCTCGCGGTTGAACGCGACCCAGGCCTTGGGGATCAGTTGCCGCTCACCCCAGCGTCCGTCGCGCTGCATCAACAGCCCCACCCGCGCCAGGTCCCGTGCCGTGAGGTAGGCATAGGACGAACCGACGAACGTGCCACTGGTATCGCTTTCCCAAGTGGCGCGGCGAATGCCCAGCGGTTCGAACAGGGCCGTCCAGGGGTAATCGGGATAACGCTGCGGCCCGACGATGTTCCTCAGCGCCGCCGCCAGCAGGTTGCTGTCGCCGCTGGAGTAACGGAACGCCTGACCCGGTGGGCTGTAGCGCTCATGCCGTGCGGTGAACGCCGCCATGTCGTGGCGTCCGCGGGTGTACAGCATCGCCACCACCGACGAATTGAGCGGCGCGTATTCGTAGTCCTCCTGCCAGTCCAGGCCGGACGCCCAGTGGAACAGATCCGCCAGGGTCATCGTCGGCTGCTGGTCCAGGGCCGGGTAATACCGGGCGGCCGGGTCCTGCAGATCGAACAGCCGCTCCCCGTAGGCCACGCCGAACAGCGTCGCCAGCAGGCTTTTGCTGATGGACCAGGTCAGGTGCGGGGTGTCGGCGCTGTTCGGCCCGGCGTAACGTTCGTAGACCAGGCGACCGTCGCGGATCACCAGCAGCGCGTCGGTACGGATGCCTTGGCGGGTGGCGTCGTCCCGAGCCGGGAAAGCGTATTGCTCCAGGGCTTCAACCGCCGGCCCACTGGTTGCAGGGCCGGTGGGCCATTGCTCGCCAGGCCAGTCTTCGGCGTGGGCGCTCAGGGTGAGCAGCAGGAGCGGGATCAGCAACCAGCCTTTGGACATGCGTGGGGCTCGCAGGATTGAACCTGCTGATCCTAGTCGAGCTTGATGACAGTTTGAGTGCCAGGGCGGGAGGTGGGAGCGAGCTTGGTCGCGAAAGCGGCGTGTCTGTCATGAAGAGGCTGAATGTGCCGCCGTCTTCGCGGGCAAGCCCGCTCCCACAGAGTCAGGTGGTGCATGCAAAGGCAGCGTACACGCCAAATCTCGGGTGGGTGCTTGCTCGCCCTCACAGGGGTGGGTCACTTAGCCGTGCTGCCCAACGCCTTGGCCAACCGCTTGGCCCGCGCGCCCGCCGCCATGTCCATCACTGCTTTATCCCGCGTCCACATCTCGCGCCAGGGCGTCGGCCCGGCGGCCAGTGCGGCATTCAATTCCCCCTCCAGCCCCTGGAACTGAGCGAACAAGCCACCCAGCAGTACATGCCCGGCGGCGCTGGAAGGGTTGTGCCGGCTCACCTCCGCGCACCCGGCGAGCAGCGCCAGCAAGCGTAGTTGCAGCGCCTGGGGCCAGTCGCACTCTTGCCCCACGCCATACAGCCAGGCAGTCATGGCGCTGAGTACGTAAAGGTCTTCCAGGGTGCGGAACGGTTTCACATAGGCATCCCAGCCATCGCCCGCGAGCAATTCGCACAACGCGCCCTCAAGGCGTACGCGACCATGGCTGATGTCGGGCATCAGGGGCATGGCCGGGAGTGTTTCCAGGTGCACGCCAGGCTCGCCGGGGTAGACCACCGCCAGGCTCAGCCGCGGCGTTTGCCCCGGTGCTTCGCTGCGAGCGGCGATGAGCAGCCACTCGGCGGCGTCGCCGGCGGTGACGAAGTCCTTGCGCCCGCTCAGGCGCAAGTCGTCGAGGCGGGTGTGCAGGTCGGCCGGGCGCAGGCTGCGCTGCTCGGTGGCACACAGCGCGCCCAGGCCCTGGGGCGCACTGGGCCAGAGCGCGCGCAACGCCGCCTGATAGCCCACCAGGAACGCCAGCCCCGGCGTCGCCATCAACCGTGCGCCGGCCACCGCCAGTTCGAACGGCGTCACCGGTCCCAATCGCTGCTGCAAGGTCGCGTAACCCTCGGCCAGGTCCGGGTGGGCGGGCAGGCGTTCACTGCGTTCGATCAGGTTTTGCCAGGGCATGGGCGGCTCCTCGAAGGCTGTCATATAAGCATCACCAAAGCTTCATGGCGATGACACCGGGGCTACATAGCCTGACTTTGCACAACATGGCTGCATAAAGAAAGTTGATTGGCTGCAACCTTAAGACGGCCAGCACGGAGATTCGCTATGACCCAGATCGCCCGCATCAGCGACACCGGCAATGAACGCCGCCTGCAAGCCGAACGCCTGATCGGCGCCCAGGCCTTGCAAGAAGCCCAGGCCCTGCGCTTCAACGTCTTCAGTGGCGAATTCAACGCCAAGCTCAAAGGCGCGGAAATGGGTCTGGACATGGACGACTATGATGTTCACTGCGCCCACATCGGCGTACGCGACCTGAACACCGGCCGCCTCGTGGCGACCACCCGCCTGCTCGACCACCAGGCCGCCAGCAGCCTGGGCCGGTTCTACAGCGAAGAAGAATTCAGTCTCCATGGCCTGGTCCACCTCAAGGGCCCGATCCTGGAAATCGGCCGCACCTGCGTCGACCCGGCCTACCGCAACGGCGGCACCATCGCCGTGCTCTGGGGCGAGCTGGCCGAAGTTTTGAACGAAGGCGGCTACAGCTACCTGATGGGCTGCGCGAGCATTCCGATGCAAGATGGCGGCATCCAGGCCCAGGCAATCATGCAGCGCCTGCGCGAACGCTACCTGTGCACCGAACACCTGCAAGCCGTACCGAAAAAACCGCTGCCGACCCTCGACGTGCCGTCCAACGTCATCGCCGAGATGCCCCCGCTGCTGAAGGCCTACATGCGCCTGGGTGCGAAAATCTGCGGCGAGCCTTGCTGGGACGAGGATTTCCAAGTGGCCGACGTGTTCATCCTGCTCAAGCGCGACGAACTCTGCCCGCGCTACGCCCGCCACTTCAAGGCAGCCGTGTGATGAGCCGGTTGCGCGTGTACGCGCGGATCGCGCGGGTGTTGCTGGTGGTGACACTGGGCCTTTGCATGGCGAGCATTTTCGGCCTGTTCGAACGCCTGGGGATTGCCAACTCCATGGTGCGGCGCCAGCGTTGGTCGCGTTTTTTCATGGCACGGCTGAGCAATGCCCTGCCCTTTTCCGTCACCGTCCATGGGCAACTGCCGCAACGGCCGATGCTGTGGGTCAGCAACCACGTGTCCTGGACCGACATCCCGCTGCTGGGCATGCTCACGCCGCTGTCGTTCCTGTCCAAGGCCGAAGTGCGTACCTGGCCGGTCGCCGGATGGCTGGCCGCCAAGGCCGGTAGCCTGTTCATCCGTCGCGGCTCGGGCGACAGCCAGTTGATCCGCAAGCAAATGAGCCGTCATCTGGAGCAGGACCACCCGCTGCTGATGTTTCCGGAGGGCACCACCACCGATGGCCGTTCGTTGCGCACCTTCCATGGTCGCTTGCTCTCGGCGGCCATCGATGCGGACGTGGCGTTGCAGCCGGTGGCGATCCGTTACCTGCGCAATGGCGAGCCTGATTCGCTGGCGCCGTTCATTGGCGACGACGACCTGTTGTCGCACCTGATGCGGTTGTTCGCCAACGACCGGGGCGACGTGCACATCCATCTGCTGCAACCCATCGCCTGCCACGGCCAGGAGCGTGCGGCCCTGGCGTTCCAGGCGCAGCAAGCGGTGCACAAGGCGTTGTTCGGCGCCGTGCCCGAAAAGCAGCCAGTGCCAATGCGCCCCGCCATCGCGGCCTGATCCGAATCGCTGTACAGATCCCTTGTGGGAGCGGGCTTGCTCGCGAAGACGGCAGTACACTCAACACAGAGGTTGACTGATCCACCGCCTTCGCGAGCAAGCCCGCTCCCACATTTAGTTATTCGGTGTGACCTGGCTCTGGGCAAAGTCCTGAAGCTGTGGATAAAACAACCGGAAATCCTCGCTCAACGGCTCATAGAGCCTGGTCAGCTCCTCCATCGCCCCGGCCAGTTCCTCGGGGCGGGTCAGGCGTCGGGAAATACCGCGCAGTACCTGCTCGAGTACGTCGAACGCCTGATAAGAACCCAGCCAATCATTCGCCGCCATGTGTGGCGCAATCTGTGCCAGCCGCCCCGGCAACTGCGGTTCGGTAGAAAGCACCTGGTACACCCGTGACGTGAACGCCCCCAGCGGCCCCTCGCCGTACGACGCCCAGTCCCGGGCCAGGCAGTGATCGAAGAACACGTCGAGCACGATGCCGGCATAGCGTCGGCGCACGGTGGAAAAACGCGACAGGGCGCCATCCACCAGCGGATGGCGGTCGGTGTACATGTCGATGCGCCGGTGCAGGGCAATGGCCGCTTCGATCTGCGGCGTGTATTGGCCCTGCAGCGGTCCCTTGACGAAGTCGCCGTAGAGGCTGCCGAGCAGTTGTTCGCGGCCCGAGCCGCCGAGGTGCAGGTGTGCGAGATAGTTCATGGTCGGCAGCTTAGCACCGTCGCGCCCATATCGTTATAACCCGATATAGCGATTTATTCGGTCTTCAGAACAAATACATATTGGTATATCGCGAAGCAACGATTTAAGGTTCGCTTCATCGCGATATAGCGTTTTATCCACTTGAGCCCATTACGAACCGCCACCATGACCCTCGACCTCGACGAAATAATAAAAGCCCTGGCACACCCAGTACGGCGAGACATCCTCAACTGGCTAAAAGACCCCAAGGTCCAGTTCCCCGAGCAGTTGCACAACCACGAATTCGGTATCTGCGCCGGCCAGATCGACCAGCGCTGCGGCCTCTCGCAGTCCACGGTCTCGGCGCACCTGGCGGTGTTGCAACGGGCGGGGCTGATTACCAGCCAGAAGGTCGGTCAGTGGCATTTCTTCAAGCGCAACGAGGAACTGATCCAGCAGTTCCTCCAGCAAATGAGCCAAGAGCTCTGACCTGACAAGGACCCCGACATGCCCCTCTCGCTCCTCATCCTGGCCCTGAGTGCCTTCGCCATCGGCACCACCGAGTTCGTCATCATGGGCCTGCTGCCCGATGTGGCGGCCGACCTGGGTGTCTCGATACCTGGCGCCGGCTGGCTGGTGACCGGCTACGCCCTGGGCGTGGCCATTGGTGCGCCGTTCATGGCCCTCGCCACCGCACGGCTGCCACGCAAGGCCGCCCTCGTGGCGCTGATGGGCATTTTCATCATCGGCAACCTGCTCTGCGCCATCGCCAGCGACTACAACGTGCTGATGTTCGCCCGGGTCATCACTGCCCTGTGCCACGGCGCGTTCTTCGGCATCGGCTCGGTGGTGGCCGCCGGCCTGGTGGCGCCCAACAAACGCGCCTCGGCCGTCGCGTTGATGTTCACCGGCCTGACCCTGGCCAACGTACTGGGCGTGCCCCTGGGCACCGCGCTGGGCCAGGAAGCCGGCTGGCGTTCGACGTTCTGGGCGGTGACCGCCATTGGTGTGGTGGCATTGATCGGCCTGGTGCGTTTCCTGCCGGCCAAGCGCGATGAAGAAAAACTCGACATGCGCTCGGAACTGGTCGCCCTCAAGGGGGCCGGCCTGTGGTTGTCCCTGAGCATGACCGCGTTGTTTTCCGCCTCGGTGTTCACCCTGTTCACCTACGTCGCGCCGCTGCTGGGAGAGGTCACCGGCGTATCGCCCCGTGGCGTGACCTGGACCCTGGTGCTGATCGGCCTGGGCCTGACCCTGGGCAACATCATCGGCGGCAAGCTGGCGGACAAGAGCCTGGTGAACACGCTGATGGGTGTCTTTATCACCATGGCCGTGGTGTCGACGGTGCTGAGCTGGACCAGCGTCGCGCTGATCCCCACCGAGATCACGCTGTTCCTCTGGGCCACCGCCTGCTTCGCCGCCGTGCCCGCCTTGCAAGTCAATGTGGTGACCTTCGGCAAGGCCGCGCCGAACCTGGTTTCCACCCTGAACATAGGCGCCTTCAACATCGGCAACGCCCTGGGCGCCTGGGTTGGCGGCAGCGTCATCGACCACGGCCTGGGCCTGACCACCGTTCCACTGGCCGCCGGCGCGCTCGCCGTGCTGGCGCTGCTGGTCACCCTGATCACTTTCCGCCAGGGCGCTAACCCCGACCTGGCTCCGGCAACGCGTTGACTTTTACCCCTTCCATTTCGAGGTTGTAATCCATGGCAACTATTTTCGACCCCATCAAACTCGGCGACATCGAGCTGAAAAACCGCATCATCATGGCCCCGCTCACCCGCTGCCGCGCCGACGCAGGCCGCGTCCCCAATGCACTGATGGCCGAGTACTACGTACAACGGGCCTCCGCCGGCCTGATCCTCAGCGAAGCGACCTCCGTCACGCCGATGGGCGTGGGTTACCCGGACACCCCCGGCATCTGGTCCAACGACCAGGTGCGTGGCTGGGCCAACGTGACCAAGGCCATCCACGGCGCCGGCGGCAAGATCTTCCTGCAACTGTGGCACGTCGGCCGGATCTCCCACCCGTCGTACCTGAACGGCGAAACCCCGGTAGCCCCCAGCGCCATCCAGCCCAAGGGCCATGTGAGCCTGGTGCGCCCACTGGCGGACTACCCGACGCCACGCGCCCTGGAAACCGCTGAGATCGCCGACATCGTCGACGCCTACCGCGTCGGTGCCGAGAACGCCAAGGCTGCCGGTTTCGACGGTGTGGAAATCCACGGCGCCAACGGCTACCTGCTCGACCAGTTCCTGCAAAGCAGCACCAACCAGCGCACCGACCAATACGGCGGCTCCCTGGAAAACCGTGCCCGCCTGCTGCTGGAAGTGACCGATGCCGCCATCGAAGTCTGGGGCGCCGGCCGGGTTGGCGTGCACCTGGCACCTCGGGCCGACTCCCATGACATGGGCGACGAAAATCGCCTGGAAACCTTCAGCTACGTCGCTCGCGAGTTGGGCAAGCGCGGCATCGCCTTCATCTGCTCCCGCGAGAAGGAAGGCGACGACAGCATCGGCCCGCAACTCAAGCAAGCCTTCGGCGGCCCCTACATTGCCAACGAACGCTTCACCAAGGACAGCGCCAATGCCTGGCTGGCCGAAGGCAAGGCCGATGCGGTCGCGTTCGGGGTCCCGTTCATTGCCAACCCGGACCTGCCGGCACGCTTGAAAGCCGACGCCCCGCTGAACGAGCCGCACCCTGAAACCTTCTACGGAAAAGGCCCGGTGGGCTACATTGATTACCCTGTGATGTAAGTTCAAAAACACTTGATTGAAAAAAAGCCCCGACTCGAAAGAGCCGGGGCTTTTTCATGCCCGCAAAACGCCAAGTGTGACTCAAGCAACTTGAGCCGCAACATCAAATAACAAGACGACACTTATCGAGCATGGCTTCACTCGCCGGACAGCGCTAATAATCCCTCCCGCCTACATCACTCATTTAACCAACGGACGGGTTACTTGCACATGACGACAATTCTTTATTAACAACTTTATCACTACCAACCCAACACACTCCGCTTGCAGGCCATCCCGGCAAGCCTTACACCTATGCGAGATGAAGGACCATGAATACGCTGAAAAGCTTCACACTTGCCTTACTGCTGGGCCCCGCGCTGGTTACCCACAGCCTGGCGAACACCGAAGTGACCGTGGAGATTGCCAACCACACCCGCGGCACCTTGAAAATGAACAGCCTGCTAACCGACCCACCCCAGGCCGAGGAATTTTCCCCGGGCGCCCATGAGATCGCCCCCCAATCAACTTACCAACTTCGTATCGGCCACATCAGAAACTACACTTACCCCGGTGCAGGCTGGCAACCGACATTAAAGAAAATCAAGCCGATTGAAATAGTCCTCAACTATGAAATGAGCAACTTCAACTTCGAATGCCAAATGCAGACACGATTCAAGGCCTCGATCGTTCCGGGCGCCTTGGAACCCAGTTATAAGCCGGACTGGAAGAGCAGGACCACTTACACCGGCAATGGCGAATACACGTGCCGGTCCGATGTTTCCCGGAAGATGCTCGAGCCGCCCTTCCACTACACCGTGCGCCTCATCGTCGAACCTGGCCGGTAAGAGGCCGGCGGGAGCAGGCGTTGTACATGGACACGTCATCATTGCCCGGCATGATGACGTTCACTGGCCTGGGGGCCGATGCAGCATCAGTGATCCTGAAACAAATCCCCTACAAATTTTGTTCACGATCGCCTATCAACCACGACGGCATTCAGTTTATAAAAGCGGCTTCGACCACTTGGAATGAAACAAACCGAAGCAATTCCGCATTTTGTTTCATTTGCGCAGGCTAGGGCTCAGGCGCAGCATGTCCAGCCCAATCTCGACCCAACGCTCGGCATCACCTGCCAGAGCGAAGCTGTCGGGCGCCAACAACCATTGGTACAGAATGCCGTCGATGTAAGCGTGGATTGCGACCGCCGCTCTCTCCGGATCCAGGTCATCCGGCAACTGGCCGCGATTCACCGCGTTGCGCAGCGACAACGCGATACGCACGTTGCAGTCCAGGCTGACCTGGCGCCGCTGCTGGCGCAGGTCGCACATCTCATCGGTGAATTCACACTTATGGAACAGGATTTCATTAATGCGTCGGGTCTTCGGATCCAGGGCCACCTGCTGGAACAGGCGCACCAACAGCTTGCGTACGCAACCTAGGGGATCAAGCTCTTGCTCACTCTCACTGGCCCGGGCCAAGTCATCGAGAGGCTCATGCAACGTATCGAGCATCGCCTGGAGCAAGTCCGCCTTGTTGCTGAAATGCCAATAGATGGCGCCGCGTGTCACACCGGCCAGGGTGGCGATATCGGCCAGCGTCGTGCGGGCGACGCCGCGTTCGAAAAAGGCTTTCTCGGCCGCTTCGAGTATCTGGCTGCGAGTCTCCAGGGCTTCCTCTTTGGTACGACGAACCATGGCAGTAAACACCTCAATCAGGACGCATCAGCAGTGCTAAAGGATCGACTATAAAAAAGGGGGCCACGTTTCCTTGGAACGCGTCCCCGACCTACACGGCCTTTGTCAGGCTTTTGTAAAGTCGGATGGTACGCAATTTGGCTGTTTACAAACAACCATGTACGTAAGTATATTTCTTAGCATCCTACTAATTGAATAACGCTGCCTTTTTAACCTTCCACTTTCGAGTGCGCCTGTTGCGCGCCTGGACCCGAGGATTTCCATGCAATTCAAGCCAGCTGTTACCGCTCTGGTTACCGCCATCGCCCTGGCATCGCTGCTCAGCGGATGCAAGAAGGAAGAAGCGGCACCTCCTGCCCCTATCCCTCAGGTCGGCGTCGTAACCCTCAAGACCCAACCCTTCACCCTGACATCGGAGCTGCCAGGCCGCACCAGCGCCTTCCGTGTCGCGGAAGTTCGCCCGCAGGTCAACGGCATCATTCTCAAGCGCCTGTTCAAGGAAGGCGCCGACGTCAAGGCCGGCCAGCAGCTCTACCAGATCGATCCGGCCGTGTATGAGGCAACCCTCAAGAGCGCCGAAGCCAACCTGCGCTCCACCAAGTCGATTGCCGACCGCTACAAGCAATTGGTGGACGAACAGGCCGTCAGCCGTCAGGAATACGACACCGCCGTGGCCAATCGCCTGGAGTCGGAAGCCAACCTGCAGACCGCCCAGATCAACGTGCGCTACACCAAGGTCTACGCGCCGATCTCCGGGCGCATCGGCCGTTCCTCGGTCACCGAGGGGGCGCTGGTGAGCAACGGCCAGGCCGACGCGCTGGCGACCATCCAGCAACTGGACCCGATCTACGTCGACGTCACCCAGAGCTCGGTGGAACTGCTGCAACTGCGCCGCGAGCTGGAAAGCGGCCGCTTGCAGAAGGCCGGCGACAACGCCGCCGCGGTCAAGCTGACCCTGGAAGACGGCAGCCAGTATCCACACGAGGGTAAGCTGGAGTTCTCCGAAGTGTCGGTCGACCAGACCACCGGCTCGGTGACCTTGCGCGCCGTGTTCCCCAACCCTGACCACACCCTGCTGCCGGGCATGTTCGTCCACGCGCAGTTGCAGGCTGGTGTGAACAGCGCCGCGATCCTCGCCCCGCAACAAGGCGTGACCCGCGACCTAAAGGGCACGCCAACCGCATTGGTGGTGGGCCCGGACAACAAGGTCGAGCTGCGCCAGCTCAAGGCCACCCGCACCGTCGGCAGCCAGTGGCTGGTCGAAGACGGCCTCAAGGCCGGCGATCGCCTGATCACCGAAGGCCTGCAATTCATACGGCCAGGGGTGGAAGTCAAGGTCGCCGAAGCCACCAACGTCGCCAACAAGAACCCGGCCCCCGCTCAGGCAGCTGATAAAGCAGCCGGCGGCAAAGGGGAGTAAACCATGTCGAAATTCTTTATCGACCGTCCGATTTTCGCCTGGGTAATCGCCCTGGTGATCATGCTGGTCGGGGCCTTGTCGATCCTCAAGTTGCCGATCAACCAATACCCGAGCATCGCCCCGCCGGCCATTGCGATCCAGGTGACCTACCCGGGTGCGTCCGCGCAGACCGTGCAGGACACCGTGGTGCAGGTCATCGAGCAGCAGCTCAACGGTATCGACAACCTGCGTTATGTGTCCTCGGAAAGTAACTCCGACGGCAGCATGACCATCACGGCGACCTTCGAGCAAGGCACCAACTCCGACACCGCGCAGGTCCAGGTCCAGAACAAGCTGAACCTGGCCACCCCGCTGCTGCCCCAAGAAGTGCAGCAACAGGGCATCCGCGTGACCAAGTCGGTGCGCAACTTCCTGATGGTGATCGGCGTGGTGTCGCGCGACGGCGGCATGACCCGTGAGGACTTGTCCAACTACATCGTGTCGAACATGCAGGACCCGATCTCGCGGACCGCCGGTGTTGGTGACTTCCAGGTCTTCGGTGCCCAGTACGCGATGCGGATCTGGCTCGACCCGGCCAAGCTGAACAACTTCAACCTGACCCCGGTGGACGTGCGCACGGCGATTGCCGCGCAGAACGTCCAAGTCTCGTCCGGCCAGCTCGGCGGCCTACCCGCCCTGCCCGGCCAGCAGTTGAACGCCACGATCATCGGCAAGACCCGCCTGCAGACCGCCGAGCAGTTCAAGAACATCCTGCTCAAGGTCAACCCGGACGGCTCGCAGGTGCGCGTCGGCGACGTCGCCGACGTCGGCCTGGGCGGAGAGAACTACAGCATCAACGCCCAGTTCAACGGTGCCCCGGCTTCCGGTCTGGCCGTGCGGCTGGCCACCGGTGCCAACGCCCTCGACACGGCCAAGGCCCTGCGCAAGACCGTGGATGACCTCAAGCCGTTCTTCCCGCCAGGCATGGAAGTGGTGTTCCCCTACGACACCACGCCGGTGGTGAGCGAGTCGATCAAGGGCGTGGTTGAAACCCTGGTCGAAGCGATCGTGCTGGTGTTCCTGGTGATGTTCCTGTTCCTGCAGAACTTCCGCGCCACCATCATCACCACGATGACGGTGCCGGTGGTGTTGCTCGGTACGTTCGGCATCCTCGCGGCGTTCGGTTTCAGCATCAACACCCTGACCATGTTCGGCATGGTGCTGGCCATCGGCTTGCTGGTGGACGACGCCATCGTCGTGGTGGAGAACGTCGAGCGGGTGATGAGCGAGGAAGGCCTGTCGCCCAAGGAGGCCACCAAGAAGTCCATGGGCCAGATCCAAGGTGCCCTGGTGGGTATCGCCCTGGTGCTGTCGGCGGTATTGCTGCCCATGGCGTTCTTCGGTGGTTCCACCGGTGTGATCTACAAGCAGTTCTCCATCACCATCGTCTCGGCCATGGCCTTGTCGGTGCTGGTCGCACTGATCTTCACCCCGGCCCTGTGCGCCACCATGCTCAAGGCGATTCCCAAAGGTGAGCACGGTACGCCCAAGCGCGGTTTCTTCGGCTGGTTCAACCGCACGTTCGACCGTGGCGTCAGGAGCTACGAGCGCGGCGTGGGCAACATGCTCAGGCACAAGGCCCCGTTCCTGCTGGCCTACCTGATCATCGTGGTCGGCATGGTCTGGCTGTTCACCCGCATCCCGACCGCCTTCCTGCCGGAAGAAGACCAGGGCGTGCTGTTTGCCCAGGTGCAGACCCCGGCCGGTTCCAGCGCCGAGCGTACCCAGGTGGTGGTGGACAACATGCGTGAATTCCTGCTGCGTCCGGGCAAGGACGGCGGCGAAGGCGATGGCGTGGCCTCGGTGTTTACCGTGACCGGCTTCAACTTCGCCGGTCGTGGCCAGAGCTCCGGCCTGGCGTTCATCATGCTCAAGCCGTGGGAAGAACGTAACGCCGACAACACCGTGTTCAAGATCTCGGCCCGTGCCCAGCAACACTTCTTCACCTTCCGCGACGCGATGGTGTTCGCCTTCGCCCCGCCGGCGGTGATGGAGTTGGGTAACGCCACCGGTTTCGACGTGTTCCTGCAGGACCGCGCCGGTATTGGTCACGAGAAACTGATGGAAGCCCGCAACCAGTTCCTGGGCATGGCGTCCCAGAGCAAGGTCCTGGCCCAGGTACGTCCCAACGGCCTGAACGACGAACCGCAGTACCAACTGGAAATCGATGACGAAAAAGCCAGCGCGCTGGGCATCACCCTGTCGGACATCAACAACACCCTGTCGATTGCCCTGGGCAGTAGCTACGTCAACGACTTCATCGACCGTGGTCGGGTGAAGAAGGTGTACGTGCAAGGCCAGCCAGGCGCGCGCATGAACCCCGAGGACCTGAAAAAGTGGTATGTGCGCAACAGCGCCGGGACCATGGTGCCGTTCAGCGCCTTCGCCAAGGGTGAGTGGGTCTTCGGTTCGCCGAAACTGGCCCGCTACAACGGCGTGGAAGCGATGGAGATCCTCGGCTCGCCAGCGCCCGGTTATTCCACCGGTGAAGCCATGGCCGAAGTCGAGGCCATCGCCAAGAAGCTGCCATCCGGCGTGGGGATTTCCTGGACAGGCCTGTCCTACGAGGAACGCTTGTCCGGTTCCCAGGCTCCGGCCTTGTACGCCCTGTCGCTGCTGATGGTGTTCCTGTGCCTGGCGGCCCTGTATGAAAGCTGGTCGATTCCGATCGCGGTCATGCTCGTGGTGCCGTTGGGGATCATCGGTGCTCTGCTGGCGACCAGCCTGCGCGGCCTGTCCAACGACGTGTACTTCCAGGTGGGGCTGCTGACCACCATCGGCCTGGCGGCGAAAAACGCCATTCTGATCGTCGAGTTCGCCAAGGAACTCCACGAACAGGGTCGCAGCTTGATGGATGCCGCCATTGAAGCTTGTCGGATGCGTCTGCGACCGATCATCATGACGTCCCTGGCGTTCGTCCTCGGTGTGGTCCCGCTGGCGATTTCCACGGGCGCTGGCTCGGGCAGCCAGCACGCCATCGGTACCGGTGTGATCGGCGGCATGTTGACCGCCACCGTCCTGGCGATTTTCTGGGTGCCGTTGTTCTTTGTGACCGTGTCGTCGATAGGCCGCCGCAAACAGGCCGACCAGGACGATACTCCTGAAACTTCTAAAGAGGCTGGCCAATGAGCAAGTCGCTACTCTCCCTGACCATCGCTGCCGTCGTGCTCAGCGGTTGCTCGCTGATCCCCGACTATCAGCGACCCGAAGCACCGGTCGCGTCGCAATACCCGCAGGGGCCGGCCTACGAGGCGGCCAATGCCCCCGGCCAGGCCGCCGCCGAGCAAGGCTGGAAGCAGTTCTTCCATGACCCGGCGTTGCAGCAACTGATCCAGGTGGCCCTGGAAAACAACCGCGACCTGCGGGTCGCGGCGCTGAACATCGATGCCTACGCCGCGCAGTACCGCATCCAGCGGGCGGACCTGTTCCCGGCGGTCTCGGCCACCGGCTCGGGCAGCCGCCAGCGGGTGCCGGCACGGGCGTCGCAGACCGGTGAAGCGTCCATCAGCAGTTCGTATTCGGCCACCCTGGGCGTCAGCGCCTATGAACTGGACCTGTTCGGTCGGGTTCGCAGCCTGAGCGAACAAGCATTGC
This sequence comes from Pseudomonas chlororaphis, assembly GCA_001023535.1. NCBI lineage: Bacteria > Pseudomonadati > Pseudomonadota > Gammaproteobacteria > Pseudomonadales > Pseudomonadaceae > Pseudomonas > Pseudomonas chlororaphis. The sequence goes on along the minus strand of CP011020.1, from coordinate 4,822,577 downwards.
AGAGCTACTTCGCCACCGAAGAAGCCCGCCGCAGTACCCAGATCAGCCTGGTGGCCAACGTGGCCAACGCCTACCTGACCTGGCAGGCCGACAAGGAACTGCTCAAGCTGACCCAGGAAACCCTGGGCGCCTACGAGCAGAGCTTCAAGCTGACCTCGCGCAGCGCCGAAGTCGGCGTGGCCTCGGCCCTGGACCTGAGCCAGGCGCGCACCGCCGTGGAAAACGCCCGCGTGCAACTGGCGCGCTACACCCGCCAGGTCGCCCAGGACGAAAACAGCCTGACCCTGCTGCTGGGCACCGGCCTGCCGGCCAACCTGGCCTCGCGACCGCTGAGCGATGACCTGCTGAGCGAAGTGCCGGCCGGTTTGCCGTCGGACCTCTTGCAACGTCGTCCGGACATCCTCCAGGCCGAACGCAACCTGCTCGCCGCTAACGCCAACATCGGCGCCGCACGGGCCGCGTTCTTCCCGAGCATCAGCCTGACGGCGAACGCCGGCACCCTGAGCCCGGACCTGTCCGGCCTGTTCAAGGGCGGCTCGGGCACCTGGACCTTCGCCCCGCAGATCAACCTGCCAATCTTCAATGCCGGTAGCCTGCGGGCGAGCCTGGACTACGCGAAGATCCAGAAAGACATCAACGTCGCGCAGTACGAGAAGTCGATTCAGACCGCGTTCCAGGAAGTCTCCGACGGCCTGGCGGCGCGCCAGACCTACAACGAACAGTTGCAGGCCCAGACCGACTTCGTCGCCGCCAACCAGGATTACTACCGCCTGGCCGAGCGTCGCTACCGCATTGGTGTCGACAGCAACCTGACCTTCCTCGACGCCCAGCGCCAGCTGTTCAGCGCGCAACAATCGCTGATCACTGACCGCCTTGCGCAGTTGACCAGTGAGGTCAATCTGTACAAGGCGTTGGGTGGTGGCTGGAATGCCGAGACGGGCAAGAACGAGCCGGTGAAGGAAGAAGCGCCGAAGATGAAGTTGTTCTGACTTGATGTTTGAACGCTGAAACACGAAGCCCACCGAAAGGTGGGCTTTTTGTTTGGGTTTCTACAGGGTTGTGTGGGAGCGGGCTTGCTCGCGAAGGCGGTTTAGGGTTTGGATAGAGTACATATCCATTGCTGCGGTAACGGCTGCTGGCGGTTCCGCCCTTACGGCGGGTTACTTTTGGCAAACGCCCCAAAAGTAACCAAAAGGTCTCAGCCCCACCACTCGGCACCTCGCCTAAGGCGAGGTGTTCCCTCACTCCGGCATTGCTCCGTGGGCCCGCCGCGAAGGGCCATCCATGGCCCAGCGCGGCTACCTCGGCATCCATGCCGAGGTGCCCACTGCGCAATGCCTGCGTTCGGCCAGCGTGGTTAATGGGGCATTGAAGATCAAAAGCCAAAGCCGCCAAAGCCGCCAAAGCCAAAGCACGGTGATCAACTGACGTACTGCCATCGCGAGCGAGCTTTGCTCCCACAGCCCAGCTTGGGGATAAACCCCACCTGGCTAACGCGGGTCGACGATATCCAAGGCACGATTAGCCAACAGCTCACTCAATTCAATCATCTGCGCCACGCCCAATGCGACATGCCGCCGCGAGCCTTCCAGATCGAACGCCAGGTCATTGACCATGGCATTGGCCGAGGCCAGGGTTTCGCTGAGATTCGCCAGTAGGCACTCGGTGTCGAGGGTATCGACGACGGTGAAAACTTGAGTTGAGGTTTTGGGCTTGGGATCAGCGTGGGTGCCCAGATGGAAATCGAGTGCTCGATCTGCCGCCTCTTGGAGCTTGTTCGGATCGGGGTCGTTGTAGGGGAAGGTGGAACCAGGCACAGGGGGATTGGGTGTTTCTTTGATCATGATGGTGCTCCTAACGAAAATGAGAGCTGCCAGCATCACTTGCAGATGATAGGAGGCAGCTGTATGCGGGTCTGCAAGACCGAGTCGTTAGGCAACCTCGGCAGACCCGAAGGTCTCCCGCACACAGCCACCATAAAACGATGGCACCAAAAAGCGCCATGGATTATAGGGGCGCGGCTAGGCGCCTAACAAATTCGGCGGGCTTGCAGTCCCGATCGCTGAATGTGCAGCGACACGAACAAGCTAGAGATACAGCTTCCGAAGGGCAACCTTAAAACCTCGTCGGAAAAATCCCCGCGTCTGTCAGACCGCCCCCGAATTCTGTGGGAGGGAACCTGCTGGCGATGGCTTTGGCTTTGGCTTTGGCTTTGGCTTTTGATCTTGAGCGCCCCATTAACCACAAGGGCCGAACGCAGGCATTGCGTAGTGGGCAACCCGGCATGGATGCCGGGTTAGCCGCGCTGGGCCATGGATGGCCCTTCGCGGCGGGCCCCACGGAGCAATGCCGGAGTGAGGGAACACCTCGCCTCGGCGAGGTGCCCAGTGGTGGGGCACAGACCTTTTTGGTTACTTTTGGCTGGGCCGGCATTCCGGGCGTTTGCCAAAAGTGACCCGCCGTAAGGGCGGAACCCTAAGCAGCCGTTACCGCAAAAATGGATATGTACCCGAAATCCAGGTCGACTATGACACAGCCATCGCGAGCAAGCTCGCTCCCACAGGAATGGCGTCTATCGATTGGTTTTGCCGTTCGATAATCGCCCAAAACCCGCCAACGCCAATTGAACCGATCATGTCCGGGCCTTCACCATCGCTCGCACAAAACCAATAACAACAGGTTCGACGCCATGCCCCTGCGCCCCGCCTCGCCCGGCTGATCCCCAATCGCCCTAACAACCCTGGCTACCCCCTTACCGCTTGCACCTAAAAAAAGTGCGGCAACGATCCGCTTCGTCCAGAAAAAATAAGAGACAACGCCCATGAAGCCCACACAGCATTTGTTCCCCAGCCTCATTGCCATTGCCCTGACCAGCGTCGCCCTGCCCGTCCTGGCGGCAGAACCAGGGTTTATCGACGATGCCAAGGCCACGCTGACTCTGCGCAACGCCTATTTCAACCGCAACTTCACCAACCCGAACAACGCCCAGGGCAAAGCCGAGGAATGGACCCAGAACTTCATCCTCGACGCCAAGTCCGGTTTCACCCAGGGCGTGGTCGGTTTCGGCGTGGACGTGCTGGGCCTGTACTCGGTCAAGCTCGACGGCGGTCGCGGCACGGCGGGTACGCAGTTGCTACCGGTGCATGACGACGGTCGTCCGGCCGATGATTTCGGTCGTCTGGGCGTGGCCCTGAAGGCCAAGGTGTCGAAGACCGAACTGAAGGTCGGTGAATGGATGCCGGTGCTGCCGATCCTGCGCTCCGACGATGGCCGATCCCTGCCGCAGACCTTCCGTGGCGGCCAGGTGACCTCCACCGAGATCAACGGCCTGAGCCTCTACGGCGGTCAGTTCCGCGGCAACAGCCCGCGCAACGACGCGAGCATGGAAGACATGTCGATGAACGGCCGGGGCGCCTTCACCTCCGACCGTTTCAACTTCGGCGGCGGCGAGTATGCCTTCAACGAAAAACGCACCCAGGTCGGCGTCTGGTACGCCGAGCTGTCCGACATCTACCAGCAGCAGTATTTCAACCTGACCCACAGCCAGCCCATCGGCGATTGGACCCTGGGCGCCAACCTCGGCTACTTCATCGGCAAGGAAGACGGCAGCGCGCTGGCCGGTGACCTGGACAACAAAACCGCGTTCGCCATGCTCTCGGCCAAGTACGGCGGCAACACCTTTTACGTCGGCCTGCAGAAAGTCGGCGGCGATGACGCGTGGATGCGCGTCAACGGCACCAGCGGCGGCACCCTGGCCAACGACAGCTACAACTCCAGTTATGACAATGCCAAGGAAAAATCCTGGCAACTGCGCCACGACTTCAACTTCGCCGCCGTCGGCGTGCCGGGCCTGACCCTGATGAACCGCTACATCAGCGGCGACAATGTGCACACCGCCACCGTCGACGATGGCAAGGAATGGGGCCGCGAAACCGAACTGGCCTACACCGTGCAGAGCGGCGCGCTGAAAAGCCTCAACGTGAAATGGCGCAACTCGACGATGCGGAGGGATTTCAGCACCAATGAGTTCGATGAGAACCGCATTTTCATCAGCTACCCGATCAGCCTGCTGTAAAAGCCAAACATGGATGGAGGCTGTACCACCGCTTTCGCGGGCAAGCCCGCTCCCACAGGGATTTGTGCTGCACGCAAATCCCTGTGACCGCTGAAGATCAGTGTGGGAGCGGGCTTGCTCGCGAAGGCGTTATCACATTCAACATCGATGCAAGCTGCCCCACCGCTTTCGCGAGCAAGCCCGCTCCCACAGGGGGTTTGTGCTGTACGCAAATCCCTGTGGCCGCTGAAGATCAGTGTGGGAGCGAGCTTGCTCGCGAAGGCATCGTCACATTCAACATCGATGCAAGCTGACCCAACGCTTTCGCGGGCAAGCCCGCTCCCACAGGGATTTGTGCTGTACGCAAATCCCTGTGGCCGCTGAAGATCAGAGTGGGAGCGGGCTTGCTCGCGAAGGCGTTATCACATTCAACATCGATGCAAGCTGCCCCACCGCTTTCGCGAGCAAGCCCACGCCCACAGGGGTTGCGGTGAATCTACTCCCGTGACTCGACGCCCAGCTCGTCCCACACCGACTCGGCCAGGTGGAAGGTGGCGTTGGCCGCCGGGATGCCGCAGTAGATGGCACTCTGCATGATCACTTCCTTGATCTCGCTGCGGCTCACGCCGTTGTTGGCCGCGGCGCGCAGGTGCAACTTGAGCTCTTCGTTGCGGTTCATGCCGATCAGCATGGCAATGGTAATCAGGCTGCGGGTGTGGCGCGGCAGGCCCGGGCGGGTCCAGATGTCGCCCCAGGCGTGGCGGGTAATCATCTCCTGGAATTCGCTGTTGAATTCACTCAGGGCATTGAGGCTGCGGTCGACGTGGGCATCGCCCAGCACCGCGCGGCGTACCTGCATGCCTTCGTCGTAACGTTGTTTCTCGTCCACAGAAAACTCCTCAGGCCCCGAGCAGGAAATCCAGCACCCGAGCGCTGAATGCGGCACCGGCCTGGACATTGGAAAGGTGTGCGGCACGGAACTCGGCGTATTGCGCGCCACTGACCCGCTCCTGGATAAAGTGCCCACCCGACGGCGGCGTGACTGCATCCTCGGTGCCGGCGATCACCAGCAGCGGCACGCGGATCGACGACAACTGCTCGCGAAAATCCGCATCACGCACCGCCGCACAGTTGGCGGCGTAGCCCTGGGGCGAGGTGGCGGCGAGCATGTCGGTGATTTTTCTGGCTTTCTCTGGATAAGCCTCGGCGAAGTCCGGGGTGAACCAGCGGGCGATCGAGGCGTCACGCAACGCCACCATTGCCGCCTTGCCGTCACGCAGCACGGTTTCGATTCGCGGATTCCACACCGACGGATCGCCGATCTTGGCGGCGGTGTTGCACACCACCAGCTTGCGCAGGCGCTCACCCGCGTTGATCCCCAGCCACTGGCCGATCAGCCCGCCCATGGACAATCCGCAGAAATGCACCTGGTCGAGGTCCAGCGCATCGAGCATCGCCAGCACGTCGCGGCCTAACTGCTCGATGCTGTAGGGGCCTTCGGTGACCAACGACTGACCGTGACCCCGGGTGTCGAAACGCAGCACGCGAAAATGTTCGCCGAACGCCGCCACTTGGTCGTCCCACATGTGCAAATCAGTGCCCAGGGAGTTGGAGAGCACCAGCACCGGGGCGTCTTGCCGCCCGTCGAAACGGTAATTCAGTTCGCCGTCGGCGAGTTTGACGAATCCCACAACAGTCTCCTTTCAGGCCTTCAAGGCATGGTGTTCGGCCACCGCTCGGGCAACCCAGGTGCGGGCCTGGCCGAGGTAGTGGGCGGGGTTGAGCAAATGATCGAGTTCGGCGGCGGACAACTGCGCGGCGACCTGGGGTTCGTCCCCCAGCACCTCGCGCAAATGCCGCTGTTGGGCGACAGCGCGCTTGCAGCATTGCTCCAGCAGATGATGGGCAGTGTCGCGCCCGACCCGCTGGGCCAGGACGATGCTCACTGCTTCGGCCAGCACCAGGCCCTGGGTCAGTTCGAGGTTGCGGGCCATGCGCGCCGCGTCCACTTCCAGCCCCTCGGCCAGCAACCGAGCCTGTTGCAGGGCGCCGGACACCAGGCAGCAGATCTCCGGCAAGGTTTCCCATTCGGCGTGCCACAGACCGAGGCTGCGCTCATGTTCCTGGGGCATGGCGCTGAACAGCGTCGAGACCAGGCCAGGCACCCGCGTCGCCGCACTGATCAATACGGCCGCGCCCACCGGGTTGCGTTTGTGGGGCATGGTCGATGAACCGCCCTTGCCGGGTGCAGATGGCTCGAAGGCCTCGCCAGCCTCGGTTTGCATCAGCAGGCTGATGTCGCGGCCCAGCTTGCCAAGGCTGCCGGCGATCAGCCCGAGCACCGCGGCGAACTCCACCAGGCGATCGCGCTGGGTGTGCCACGGTTGCTCCGGCAGGCTCAGTTGCAGCTCGGCGGCCAGGGCCTGGGCGACGGGCAACGCTTGCTCGCCGAGCGCAGCAAGAGTCCCCGAGGCGCCGCCGAATTGCAGCACCAGCAAGCGCGGCTTCAGCTCTTTCAACCGTTGGCGGCTGCGGGTGATCGCCCCCAGCCAACCGGCGAATTTCATGCCCAGGGTCACCGGCGTTGCATGCTGCAGCCAAGTACGGCCGGCCAGCGGCGTGGCGGCGTAGTGCTCGGCTTGACGGGCCAGGGTGTCGGCCAACTGCGCCAGTTCGTCTTCGATCAACGCCAGCGCCTGGCGCAGCTGCAGCACCAGCCCGCTGTCCATCACGTCCTGGCTGGTGGCGCCCAGGTGCACATAGCGCTCAGCCTCGGCGTCGGTGGCGGCGATGCGCTTGCCCAACGCCTTGACCAACGGGATGGCCGAGTTGCCAGCACTGGCAATGGCCTCACCCAGCGCCGAAAAGTCATAGCACTGGGCGCGACAGGCCTGCTCGATCGGCGCCACCGCACTGGCGGGAATCACCCCCACCCGCGCCTCGGCCCGGGCCAGTGCCGCCTCGACGTCGAGCATGGCCTGGACCCGGCCCGCATCGCAGAACACCTCGCGCATGTCGCGGGCGGTGAAATAGGCATCGAACAGCTGATTGCCCGGTCGTTCGCTCATAGACAGTCCTTGGGTGCGCCGACCTTGAGGCCGGCGCGGTTGGATCAATAGGGATGAGTCAAAGGTCGTGATGCAAATACGTCGGTTGCTTGGGCAGGCGCAGGCTGAACAGGAACGCCACCACCATCATGACCGTGACATACCAGTAAAAGGCGTTTTCCATGCCCTGGGCCTTCAGGCTCAAGGCCACGTACTCGGCCGAACCGCCAAAAATCGCATTCGCCACCGCATAGGCCAACCCTACTCCCAGCGCGCGCACCTCGGGTGGAAACATTTCGGCTTTCACCAGGCCGCTGATGGAGGTGTAGAAGCTGACGATCGCCAGGGCCAGGGTAATCAGGATAAACGCCAGGAACGGACTGCTGATGCTCTTGAGGGTCAACAGGATCGGCACTGTGCACAACGCCCCCAGGGCGCCGAACCAGAGCATGGAATTACGTCGGCCGATCTTGTCCGCCAGGATGCCGAACAGCGGCTGCATGCACATGTACAGGAACAGCGCACCGGTCATGATGTAGCTGGCGGTCTTGGCCGGCAGGCCGGCGGTGTTCACTAGGTACTTCTGCATGTAGGTGGTGAAGGTGTAGAAAATCAACGAGCCGCCGGCGGTGTAGCCCAGCACGGTGATGAACGCGGCCTTGTGGCTGCGAAACAGCGCGGCGATGCTGCCGGCGTCCTTGTTCTCGCGCATTTCCTTGCTGCTGGTTTCCTTGAGGGAACGCCGCAGAAACAGCGAGATCAGCGCGGCCACGGCGCCGACCACGAACGGGATCCGCCAGCCATAGGCACGCAATTCTTCTTCACTGAGGAACTGCTGCAGGATCACCACCAGCGACACCGCCAGCAGTTGCCCGCCGATCAGCGTCACGTACTGGAACGAAGCGAAGAAGCCACGCTGGCCCTTGAGAGCGACTTCACTCATGTAGGTGGCCGTGGTGCCATACTCGCCCCCCACCGACAGGCCTTGCAGCAAACGCGCGAACAACAGCAGCACCGGCGCCCAGACGCCGATGTCCTTGTAGGTGGGCAAGCAGGCGATGAGCAACGAGCCGAAGCACATCATCAGCACCGAGATCATCATCGAGTTCTTACGCCCATGACGGTCCGCCACTCGGCCGAATATCCAGCCGCCAATGGGTCGCATCAGGAACCCGGCGGCGAAGACCCCGGCCGTGTTGACCAGTTGCACCGTGGGGTTGTCCGAGGGAAAGAACGCCGACGCGAAATAGATCGCGCAGAACGCGTAGACGTAGAAGTCGAACCATTCGACCAGGTTGCCGGACGAAGCGCCGACAATAGCGAAAATGCGCTTGCTGCGTTCTTCGCCGGTGTAGTGGCTGGTTGGGGTGGTCATGGGTTATTCACTCGTTAGGGACTGACAAAGTCTAGACACACTTCGTAACAGTCCCGTTCCACAGTAGCTTCACATCCCCGTGGCGAGGGAGCTTGCTCCCGCTCGGCTGCGAAGCAGCCGCAAATCGACGTCAGCCATACCGAGTCGCCAGCTTTTGGGCTTGCTGCGCAAGCCAGCGGGAGCAAGCTCCCTCGCCACAGTGAGTTAGATAGCCTGAGGTATCTGGCCACAGGAGCTCTTCAATAATCGAAAAACACCGTCTCGGCATCCGTCCCCTGCAACACCACATTCCATTGGTACACCCCCGACGCATCGGGCTTGGTCACGAGGGTGGCGCGACGCTCTTCGGGTACGCAAGCCAGCAGCGGATCGGTTTCGTTGGCCTGCTCGCCGTCGAAGTAGATGCGCGTCAGCAGGTGCTTGACCAGGCCGCGGGCAAACACCAGCACCACCAGGTGCGGCGCCTGGGTCGTGCCCCCCAGCCCCGGTACGGTGCCCGGCTTGATGGTGGTGAAGCGAAAGCGCCCCTCAGCGTCCACCGGCACCCGGCCGAAGCCTTCGAAGCTGGGGTCCAGAGGCTTGTCCTGATCGTCTTCCGGGTGGGCATATTTGCCGGCGGCGTTGGCTTGCCAGACTTCCAGCATGGCGTCGTTGACGAACTCGCCATTGCCGTCGATCACCTGCCCGGTGATCGCCACGCGCTGGCCGAGGGTTTCGGCGACGGTCAAGTCTTCGCGGTTCAGCCAGGTCAGGCCGATGTGGTAGTAAGGGCCGACGGTATGGGATGTGGTGGCAGTGAGCGTCATCTTATTTCTCCATCGGCGTGGCATCGCGGCCGCGCAAGACGATGTCCCAGCGATAACCGAGGGCGTAGTGAGGGATGGTTTTTTCCAGGTCGAAGCTGGCGATCAAACGTTCCTTGGCACGGGTGTCCGGCACGCAGTTGTAGATCGGATCGTAGGCCAGCAGCGGGTCGCCGGGGAAATACATCTGCGTCACCAGGCGCGTGAGGATGCTGGGCCCGAACAGCGAGAAATGGATATGGGCCGGGCGCCAGGCGTTGTGGTGGTTGCCCCAGGGGTACGCGCCGGGCTTGATGGTCTGGAACTGGTACCAGCCGTCGGCGTCGGTGATGGCGCGACCGGTGCCGGTGAAGTTCGGGTCCAGCGGCGCATCGTGCTTGTCGCGGTCATGGTGGTAGCGACCGGCGGCGTTGGCCTGCCAGATCTCCACCAGGATGCCCGGCACCGGCTGGCCGTTCTCATCCAGCACCCGCCCGTGAATGATAATCCGCTCCCCCAATGGCTCGCCGGCATGCTGGGCGGTGAGGTCGTTGTCCTTCTCCTGCACGCGGTCGGCGCCGACGGTCGGGCCGGTGATTTCCGACAGCGAATGAGGCAGGAACACCAGCGGCTTGGACGGCGAGCGCAAGTTGGTGGACTGGTACGGCGGGTGCAGGTATTGCGGCTGGGTGCCCGCTTGAGGGCGACGATAACCAGGCTTGTCAGTCATGAAGCATTCCTCGGTTTCTTATTAGTAGTGCGACGCGTCAGACGCGTTCGATAGCCAATGCCAGGCCCTGGCCGACGCCGACACACATGGTCGCCAAGCCTTTCTTGCCGCCGGTCTTTTCCAAGTGGTGCAACGCCGTCAGCACCAGCCGCGCCCCGCTCATGCCCAACGGATGACCGAGCGCGATGGCGCCGCCGTTCGGGTTGACCTGAGGCGCATCGTCCGCCAGCCCCAACTCGCGCAGCACCGCCAGGCCCTGGCTGGCGAAGGCCTCATTGAGTTCGATCACATCGAAGTCGGCGACCGCCAGGCCCAGGCGCTCGGTGAGCTTGCGCACCGCCGGCACCGGACCGATGCCCATGACCCGCGGCGCCACGCCGGCGCTGGCCATGCCCAGGACCTTGGCGCGCGGGGTCAGGCCATGTTTTTTCACCGCGTCGGCGGACGCCAGGATCAGCGCCGCCGCACCGTCGTTCACCCCAGAGGCATTGCCGGCGGTGACGGTCTTGTCCGGGCCGTTGACCGGCTTGAGTCTGGCCAAGGCGTCAAGCGTGGTGTCGGCGCGCGGGTGTTCATCCTGCTCGACCACGGTTTCGCCCTTCTTGTGGGCGATCCGTACCGGCACGATCTCTTCGGCAAAAAAGCCCGCCGCTTGGGCCGCCGCCGTGCGCTGTTGACTGCGCAGGGCGAAGGCATCCTGGTCTTCGCGGGATACCGCGTAGTCATCGGCCACGTTGTCTGCGGTCTGCGGCATCGCGTCCACGCCGTACTGGGCTTTCATCAACGGGTTGATGAAGCGCCAACCGATGGTGGTGTCTTCCAGCTTCATGTTGCGGGAGAACGCCGCGTCGGCCTTGCCCATTACGAACGGTGCGCGGGACATCGACTCCACTCCGCCAGCGATGGCCAGTTCCATTTCGCCGCTGGCAATGGCGCGGAACGCTGTGCCGATGGCGTCCATGCCCGAGGCGCAAAGGCGGTTGAGGGTTACGCCGGGAATGCTCTCCGGCAGGCCTGCCAGCAACAGCGCCATGCGCGCGACGTTGCGGTTGTCCTCGCCGGCCTGGTTGGCGCAGCCGAGGAAGACCTCGTCCACCGCCTCCCAGTCCACCGACGGGTTGCGCGCCATCAGTGCCTTGATCGGCACGGCCGCCAGGTCATCGGCGCGCACAGCGGCCAGGCCACCGCCGAAGCGGCCGATGGGGGTACGAATCGCATCACAGAGATAGACGTCGCGCATCAGGCTTCTCCCGGTGCCTGGCCGTGGGCCGCCGCCGTGCGAGCTTCCAGATCGCGCAGGGCGCGCAGCTCCACGTCGGTCGGCTCGGCGGTGGTGTGCACCTGGTCGGCGAAGCGGATTGCCCACCCGGTCGCGGCAATGACCTGCTCACGGGTGACGCCAGGGTGCAAGGCCGTGACCACGAACTCATGGCTGCCGGCTTCCGGTTCCATGATGCACAGGTCGGTGATGATGCCCACGGGGCCCGCACCCGGCAGGCCCAAGCGCTTGCGTGAATCACCGCCCTCACCGTGGCCGACCGAGGTGACGAAGTCCAGCTTGTCGACGAACGAACGCGCCGACTGCTTGAGGATAATCAACACGCTCTTGGCCGAGCCGGCAATTTCCGGTGCGCCACCGGCCCCCGGCAGACGGACTTTGGGCTGGTGGTAATCCCCCACCACCGTGGTGTTGATGTTACCGAAACGGTCGACCTGGGCCGCCCCCAGGAAGCCGACGTCGATACGCCCGCCCTGCAACCAGTAGCGAAAGATCTCACCGGTCGGCACCACAGTGTCGGCGGTTTCCGCCAGCTCGCCGTCGCCAATGGACAGCGGCAGCACGCCAGGCTTGGCACCGATCGGGCCAGACTCGTAGATCAACACCACGTCCGGTGCCGACGTCAGCCGCGCCAGATTGGCCGCTTTCGACGGCAGGCCGATGCCGACAAAGCACACGGCGTTGTTCTTCAAGCGACGGGCCGCGGCCACGGTCATCATCTCGTTGGTGGAGTACGTCATTGTTTCGCCTCCGAAGCGGCAGCCAGTCGGGCCTGGAATTCGGTGAAATCCTGGGTGCCACGGATGAATTCGTCGATCCAGGCGGTAAACGTCTCACGGTCGCGGGCGATGGGGTCCCACGCCTGATAGAAACGGTTGTCACGTTCGGTGTAGCCATGGGCGTAGGAAGGATGCGCGCCGCCCGGTACGAGGCATACCGCACTGAGGGCCCAGGTGGGCAGCACGCAGGCGTTCATCGGCGCGTTCAGGTCGTCGACGATTTCTTCCACGGTGACGATGCAACGCTTGGCAGCCAGGGCCGCTTCCTTCTGCACGCCGAGGATGCCCCACAACAACACGTTGCCCTTGCGGTCGGCTTTCTGGGCGTGGATCACGGTGATGTCCGGGCGCACCGACGGCACGGCGGCCAGCACCTCCCCGGTAAACGGACACGTGACGCTCTTGATCAGCGGGTTGACCTTGGGCAGGTCGGAACCCGCGTAGGCCCGCAGGACCGCGAACGGTAGGCCGGAGGCACCGGCGACGTAGGCATTGGCCAGGTCGGCGTGGCTGTGTTCCTCGATCTCCAACGGTTGCGGCCACTGCTTCTCCACCGCATCGCGCAGCCGGTGCAGCGAGCCCACGCCCGGGTTGCCGCCCCAGGAGAAAATCAACTTGCGCGCACAACCGGCACCGATCAACTGGTCGTAGATCAGGTCAGGGGTCATCCGCACCAGGGTCAGGTCTTTCTTGCCCTGACGAATGATTTCGTGACCCGCTGCGGTCGGGATCAGGTGAGTGAAGCCTTCGAGCGCGACGGTATCGCCGTCGTTGACGAACTGCTTCACCGCATCGTGCAGCGAAAGGATTTCAGCCATGGTGCAGGCTCCCGTATTCCAGTAGAGCGACATGAAGAAAAAGGCGCGAGGTTCAGCGCCGGAGTGACCCAAGAGTAAGCCGCGGCAAAACGCCAAACAATCCGATAATCGACTGAGTGTTCGTTTATCGAACAGATTGTTGTTTGGCTAACGATTGGTTCCTGTGCCACGCATTCTGTGGGAGCGAGCTTGCTCGCGATGACGTTCCGTCAGCCCCAGACTCGGAGACTGACGCACCGCAATCGCGAGCAAGCTCGCTCCCACAGGGGATGGGATTTATCCCAAGGGAATTTGTGTCAGCCGCTCAAGTGGCATCCGCATGGCTGACCAACCCCTTGATCACCACCGCCGTGGTCGCCAGTGCGGCGGGAATGACCAGGGCGGTCAGCACCTGTTCGAAGTTCCAGCCCAGGCCCAGCAAGGTCGCCCCCATCCAGGCTCCGAGGATCGCGCCGAAGCGACCGATGCCGAGCATCCACGACACCCCGGTGGCGCGGCCCTGGGTCGGGTAGAAACGCGCCGCCAGGGACGGCATCGCCGATTGCGCGCCGTTGACGCACATGCCGGCCACCAGCACCAGCGTCGCGAGCAATGTGATATGGCCCAGGCTCTGCCCTACCGCGTAGGCAAACACCCCGGCCATCAGGTAGAACAGGCCGATGACCTTGTGCGGGTTGAACCGGTCCATCGCCCAGCCCACGCCCACCGCGCTCAACACCCCGCCAAACTGGAACAACGCGCCGATGAACGCGGCCTGCTCCATGCTCGCGCCGCTGTCGCGCATCAGTGTCGGCAGCCAACTGGTCAGCAGGTAGACGATCACCAGCCCCATGAAATAGGTCAGCCACAGCAGCAGCGTGCCGGCGCTGTAGGTCCCGGAAAAAATCACCGCCAGCACGTTGCGCGCCTTCACGGTTTTCTGTTCCGGCACACTGAAGCTCGCGGCCTGGGCAACCGTGTGCGGGTCGATGGGTGCCAGGGTCTTGCGCACTTTATCGGTGCCGCGGTTGCGCACCACCAGGTAACGCGCCGACTCCGGCAGCCAGAACACCAGCACGACCGTCAGCAGCAACGGCAGGATCCCGCCGATCAGCAACAGGCTGTGCCAGCCGAACGCCGGGATCAGCTTGGCGGAAATGAACCCGCCGCCGGCCATGCCCAGGTTGAAGCCGCAGAACATGCTGGTCACCAACAGCGATTTCTTGCGTTCGGGGGTGTATTCGGACAGCAAGGTGGTGGCGTTGGGCATCCCGGCCCCCAAGCCCAGGCCGGTGAGGAAGCGCAGCACCAGCAGTTGGTCGACGTTGGTGCTGTAGGCCGAAGCCAGGCTGAACGCGCCAAACAGCAGGACCGCGCCCACCAGGACCACTTTGCGCCCGAAGCGGTCAGCCAAGGGCCCGGAACCGAGTGCGCCGAAAACCATGCCGATCAGCGCGGCACTCATCACCGGGCCCAGGCTGGCGCGGTCGATTCCCCAATCCTGGGACAGGGCCGGGGCAATGAAGCCCATGGCTGCCGTGTCGAGGCCGTCGAGGAAAACAATCAGGAAACAGAGGATCACTACCCGCCACTGGTAGCGCGAGATGGGCTGGGCATTGATGAAGGACTGCACGTCGAGGCAGTGGCCTACGGAGGTCTGGGGTTGGTTCATCGTGTCTCTCATTATTATTGTGTCGAGTCGCCCACCCATGGCCGGGCCAGGAGGCTCCAGCACGCCGGATGACGCTGGCGCGACATTAATGAGGCCGGACAAACACCGTCAATTCACCGCAAGCGACTGTGTGCGTTTATCGAACACTTAGGTGAACAACTGCGCGCTCAGGTCGCGACTGGCCCCCAACAGGCCGGGCAGGAACCGCTGCTCCAGCTCGTTACGGCTGACGCGCCCGGCATGGGTGCTGACGTTCAACGCCGCCACCACCTGGCCGGAAGCGTCGTACACCGGCACGGCAATCGAGCGCAGGCCCTGCTCCAATTCCTGGTCGACGATGCACCAGCCCTGTTGCCGCACCTGTTGCAGGCATTCGAGCAAGGCCTGGGGGGTGTGCAGGGTGCGGCTGGTCTTGGCTTGCAGGTCGGCATGATCGAGGTAATCGCGCAGCGACGCATCGTCCAGCGCCGCCAGCAGAATCCGGCCCATGGACGTGCAATAGGCCGGCAGCCGCCCGCCGACCGACAGGTCCACCGAGATCAATCGCTGAGTGGTGGCCGACCGGGCGATGTAGAGGATGTCGTCGCCCTCGAGGGTGGCCATGTTGCAGGCTTCATGCAGTTGCTCGCTCATGCGGTCCAGGTACGGCTGCGCGGAAACCGCCAGGGGCGTCGAGGATAAGTAGGCGTGCCCGAGGGTGAGCACTTTGGGCAGCAGTGAATAGGTGCGCCCGTCCGTGGTGGCGTAGCCAAGCTTGATCAAGGTATGCAGGCAGCGGCGGACGGCCGCCCGGGGAATTTCCGTACGGTGGCTGATCTGAGCGATGGTCAGATGCCGCTTGCGCTCCTGGAAGGCCTGCACCACGGCCAGCCCACGGGCCAGGGAAGTCATGAAGTCCGGGTCACCAGTCAGGGCCTGGATCCGCTTGGCCGCCGAGGCCACGATCGGTGGCGCGACTGAAGTGAAGGCGTTGCGCAATTGGTCGTTCATGTCTGATCCTTCCCGGGTGGAGGGCTATTACAAGCAGCGGCTCAACGGGCCGGCAAGCGCCGGCCGCCAACAACGTGCGATTATCGAACCGACGATCGATAATCGCAATGCGCGGTCGTCGATCGGTACTTTCATTTCGGATCCAATACACAAACTTGGCAAACAACGCGGGCCGTTCTCCAGGCAGGGGGTTTATTGAACTTGTCGAACCCCACGGCGTCAGGATATCGACGACTTTGGAAAACCCGCGGTGTTTAAGTTGCCTCTACAAATATTGATTCACACTAGGCTGTGTACGAAATAGTTTGAAACGCAGGTTAGGCAAGGCAAAAACCGGCGAGGAACGACCGGGGTCGCGCTCGCCTTGACTGGTTGTCAATGAGCATTCCGAGCCGGTTTTTAACGCCGCATAACCAAGTTTCAAGCTATTTCGTACATAGCCTAGAACAGACCTCTTTAACTTTTGCCGGTAGTGTTATTCGACGGGACCGCTATAATGCGCTTCAGCGACGGTACGGCTTTCAACCGCTATCGTCCGCCGGCACTGTAGCCAAGCTGCGGTGCCCGAGGCGCCTGATGGCCGCTTCCCCGTAACGGCAACAACACGAACCCCTGATGCTACGTCAGCTGTCAGCTCTGGTGCCGTGGCCGTCTGCATGACGACATGCAGTGCGTATCACCAGAATAAATTTCAATTAATTAGGTACAACTGTGACGAAAGACGAACTGCGCGCGGAACTTGAGCGCCAGGAACAACGTTACAAGGAAGTTTACGGCGGAGAAATCACCACCTACGCCGCGCAACCTGAACCGGAACGCAAACCCTGGCGTAAACGCGCCACCGTTCAAGACCAGGCTTTTACCCAGGAACTTCAAAAGATGGAAAAGGAACTCAAGGCCGAAGAGCATTTGATGCCCGACGTCTGAGGGGTTTGTCGAAGGATGGCGGCCCACACCCAGGCTGCAGGCTGATACCGCACGCCCGCCACGAGCAGGCTGCCAGCGCCTCGCGACCGCCGGTCGTGAGCGGTTGAGGCCGACCTTCTTTCAGAAATTTCATACAGCCGCTGGGGGTGAGTTTCACCACTCCGGTCACCCCTGCTGCTGCGCTTTGCGCCCCGAAATCAAAGGGTTGAGCGCCCCATCGGGCCCTTCGTCCCGGAGGGTTTCCTACAAATTATTTCGTTGAAGAATGTTACCGATGAGCAGGCAGTGCATCGATTACCGAGGTTTTCTGGCATAATCGCGCCCCCTTACGACCGGGTCAGAAAACCTTCATGATCGATTTATTCAGCGGACTGGATGCTTGGGTGCTTGTGAGCCTCTTGCTCGCCCTGGCTTTTGTCCTCGCCTTCGAGTTCATCAACGGCTTTCATGACACCGCTAACGCGGTTGCCACTGTTATCTACACCAAAGCGATGCCGCCGCACCTGGCGGTGTTCTTTTCCGGGGTGTTCAATTTTCTCGGTGTGTTGCTGGGCGGCGTGGGGGTGGCGTACGCCATCGTCCACTTGCTGCCCGTGGAACTGCTGATCAACGTGAACACCGGCCACGGGTTGGCCATGGTGTTCTCGCTGCTCGCGGCGGCCATCACCTGGAACCTGGGCACCTGGTACTTCGGTATCCCGGCTTCCAGCTCCCACACCCTGATCGGCTCGATCCTCGGCGTGGGCCTGGCCAACGCGCTGATCAACGATATCCCGCTGGCCGACGGCGTGAACTGGCAGAAGGCGATCGATATCGCCGCGTCCCTGGTGTTCTCACCCATGGCCGGCTTCCTGATAGCCGCCCTGGTGCTGATCGGCCTGAAATGGTGGCGCCCGCTGTCGAAGATGCACAAGACGCCGGAACAGCGCCGCAAGATCGACGACAAGAAGCACCCGCCGTTCTGGAACCGCCTGGTGCTGGTGATCTCGGCCATGGCCGTCAGCTTCGTTCACGGCTCCAACGATGGCCAGAAAGGCATCGGCCTGATCATGCTGGTGCTGATCGGCATCGTGCCCGCGCAATTCGTCCTCGACCTGGGCAGCACCACCTACCAGATCGAACGGACCCGCGACGCGACCTTGCACCTGAGCCAGTTCTACACGCGCAACAGTGAGTCGCTGGGCGAATTCCTGGCCCTGGGCAAGAGCGTGGAAGGCGACCTGCCGGAGAAATTCCGCTGCAACCCGCAGCAGACCGAACCGACCATCAACGCGCTGCTCGACACCCTCAAAGGCGTGTCGGACTACCATTCGCTGCCGTCGGAAAGCCGCATTGAAGTACGTCGCTACCTGCTCTGCCTGGACGACACGGCGAAGAAGGTGGGCAAGTTGCCTAACCTGGCGGCACGTGAGAAAGACGACCTGAACAAGCTGCGCAAGGACCTTACGACCACCACCGAATATGCCCCGTTCTGGGTGATCCTGGCGGTAGCCCTGGCGTTGGGCCTGGGTACCATGGTCGGCTGGAAGCGCGTGGTACTGACCATCGGCGAGAAGATCGGCAAGCAAGGCATGACCTACGCCCAGGGCATGTCGGCACAGATCACCGCCGCGTGCATGATCGGTATGGCGAACATCTTCAGCCTGCCGGTTTCCACCACCCACGTGCTGTCCTCGGGCGTGGCCGGCACCATGGTCGCCAACAAGAGCGGCCTGCAAGGTGGCACGGTGCGCAACATCCTCCTGGCCTGGGTGCTGACCCTGCCTGCGACGGTGGCACTGTCGGCCGGGTTGTTCTGGCTGGCGTCGAAAGCCTTGGGCAGCTGATTCCAGGGGCTTGAAAAAAAGGTGCGACCCTCGCGGGTCGCACCTTTTTTTTGCCCAAAACATTATCCCCTGTGAAAGCGGGTGCATGGGGCGGGAATTTTGCGCAAAAAAAAGGGCGACCGAAGTCGCCCAAAATGCCTTGCGTGCTCGTTGTAACCGGAAAGACCTATGGTTTTTTGCGCTTGTGGGCGTCTTTCCAGATGAATAATCCAAACCCTGCGAAGAACACGAACATGAGGCCGACCGTCAACACACCGGCAAACACCACATTATCGAAAAACATGACTGGCCTCCTGGTCTCGTCCCTGTTGCGATGGGTTCAAGTTAACCAATCAGGCCTGGATGGAAATTGACCGGGGTCAATAACGCCCGCAACGGGGCGAAAAGGTGGGGAAATAACTGATCTGCATCAATGGATCGAAGGGGTTCAGCGCTTTTTCGGTTTGTTTTTCGGCTTTTTCTTCGGCTTGGCCAAAGGCATCGCTTGCTCGAAAGCCTGGCGGACTTCGTTGAGGCGCTTGTCGTTGAGGTCATGAACGCGCTTGGCGCGCTCAGCGCTGAGGTCGATCAGTTTGGCGTCTTGGCTCATGGCGTGTCGGCATCGTGCAGTGAAAGTCGGATGCGCCCATGATGCGGGCTGTTGGCGGCGTTGACCAGCCTGCGTACGTCGGCCAATGGCTGGGTCAGATCTGGATATCGACCCACAGGCCCTGGCGCGATTCCTCTTCCATCAGCGGCACCACGGGCACGGTGTTATCGGCGTTGAGCTCGGTGCCCGGTACGGCCAGGTGTTCCTCGGGGTCTTCGTCGGCTTCGCGGCGACGGCGGTCGCGTTCCTGCTGGCGACGTTGCTCCTCGCGCAGCAGCAGCGCCCCCTCTTCCGGATCGCGCTTTTGCAGGTCGATGGTGCTCTCGCTGGAGCTCTGCTGCACCGGGACCACGGGCGGTATGTCCGGTCGTGGACGAACCGGATCCTGCTGCGCGGTGACGGGCACGGTGCTCAAAGGGAGCGTAGGTAGCAACATAAAGGTCTCCTGTCTTCAGGTTGTCGGCGGCGGACGTCGCAGCTTGAACCGCCGGTCCGAAACTTGTGACCCAGTTGGCATTGCAACAAAAAGCCGGGGCCGAGCCTGTTTGATCGTTGAGCGCGCTTAAGTTCCCTACCCGTCGGGTGACCAATCGCCTTGCTGTCGAGGGGCCGTGTACGTAAATCCTTTGGTCTGAAGGATCATTCCGTTAAGATAACCGGCTTTTTCAAGGCGGGAGTCAGGCAGCATGGCGCAGCAGTATCAACCGGGGCAACGCTGGATCAGTGACAGCGAAGCCGAGCTGGGTTTAGGCACCGTTCTGGCACAGGATGGCCGCTTGTTGACCGTGCTCTATCCGGCCACTGGCGACACTCGCCAGTACGCGCTACGGAATGCGCCCCTCACTCGCGTACGGTTTTCGCCGGGCGACGTGATCACTCACTTCGAAGGTTGGAAGATGACCGTGCGTGAAGTCGACGATGTCGATGGATTGCTGGTCTACCACGGCCTCAACGGGCAGAACGAAGTCGTGACCCTGCCGGAAACCCAACTGTCGAACTTCATCCAGTTCCGCCTCGCCAGCGACCGCCTGTTCGCCGGCCAGATCGACCCGCTGGCCTGGTTCTCCCTGCGCTACCACACCCTGGAACACACCAGCCGCCAGTTGCAGTCTTCGCTCTGGGGCCTTGGCGGCGTGCGCGCCCAGCCGATCGCCCACCAACTGCACATCGCTCGCGAAGTGGCCGACCGCATTGCACCGCGCGTCTTGCTGGCGGACGAAGTGGGGTTGGGCAAGACCATCGAGGCCGGCCTGGTCATCCACCGTCAACTGCTGTCCGGCCGCGCCAGCCGTGTCCTGATCCTGGTGCCAGAAAACCTCCAGCACCAGTGGCTGGTGGAAATGCGCCGGCGCTTCAACCTGCAGGTCGCGTTGTTCGACGAAGAACGCTTTATCGAAAGCGATGCCAGCAACCCGTTCGAAGACACCCAGCTGGCCCTGGTGGCGCTGGAATGGCTGGTGGACGACGAGAAGGCCCAGGACGCGCTGTTCGCCGCTGGCTGGGACCTGATGGTGGTCGACGAAGCGCATCACCTGGTGTGGCACGAGGATCAGGTCAGCCCGCAGTACGCGTTGGTCGAGCAACTGGCCGAAACCATCCCCGGCGTGCTGCTGCTCACCGCGACCCCGGAACAACTGGGCCAGGACAGCCACTTCGCCCGTCTGCGCCTGCTGGACCCGAACCGCTTCCATGACCTCAAGGCCTTCCGCGCCGAGAGCGAAAACTATCGTCCGGTGGCCGAAGCCGTGCAGGAGTTGCTGGACAAGGGCCGTCTCTCGCCGCAAGCCCACCAGACCATCCTTGGTTTCCTGGGCAACGAAGGCGAAGCCTTGCTGACCGCCGTCAACGATGGCGATGTCCAAGCCAGTGCCCGCCTGGTGCGCGAACTGCTGGACCGCCACGGCACCGGCCGCGTGCTGTTTCGCAACACCCGCGCCGCGGTGCAGGGTTTCCCGGAGCGCAAGCTGCACGCCTACCCGCTGCCGTGCCCGGAGGAATACCTCGAGTTGCCGCTGGGCGATCACGCCGACCTGTACCCGGAAGTCAGCTTCCAGGCGCAGCCGGACGCCAGTGACGAAGAACGCTGGTGGAAATTCGACCCGCGCGTGGAGTGGCTGATCGACCAGCTGAAAATGCTCAAGCGCACCAAGGTGCTGGTGATCTGCGCCCACGCCGAAACCGCCATGGACCTGGAAGACGCCCTGCGCGTGCGTTCCGGGATCCCGGCCACGGTGTTCCACGAAGGCATGAACATCCTTGAGCGCGACCGCGCCGCCGCTTACTTCGCCGACGAAGAGTTTGGCGCGCAGGTACTGATCTGCTCGGAAATCGGCAGCGAAGGGCGCAACTTCCAGTTCGCTCACCACCTGGTGCTGTTCGACCTGCCTTCCCACCCTGACCTGCTGGAACAGCGGATCGGCCGTCTCGACCGGATCGGCCAGAAGCACACCATCGAGCTGCACGTGCCCTACCTGGAAACCAGTCCGCAGGAGCGCTTGTTCCAGTGGTACCACGAGGCGCTGAACGCGTTCCTCAACACCTGCCCGACCGGCAACGCCCTGCAGCACCAGTTCGGCCCGCGCCTGCTGCCGCTGCTGGAAGAGGCCGACGATGGCCAGTGGCAAGCGCTGATCGACGAGGCCCGCGCCGAACGCGAGCGCCTGGAAACCGAGCTGCACACCGGTCGTGACCGCTTGCTGGAACTCAACTCCGGTGGTGCCGGTGAAGGCGACGCGCTGGTGGAAGCCATTCTCGAACAGGACGACCAGTTCGCCCTGCCGATCTACATGGAAACCCTGTTCGACGCCTTTGGCATCGACAGCGAGGACCATTCGGAAAACGCGCTGATCCTCAAGCCGAGTGAAAAGATGCTCGACGCCAGCTTCCCGCTCGGCGACGACGAAGGCGTGACCATCACCTACGACCGCAACCAGGCGCTGTCGCGCGAAGACATGCAGTTCATCACCTGGGAGCACCCGATGGTGCAAGGCGGCATGGACCTGGTGCTGTCGGGCTCCATGGGCAACACCGCCGTGGCGCTGATCAAGAACAAGGCGCTCAAGCCTGGCACGGTGCTGCTGGAGCTGCTCTACGTCAGCGAAGTGGTCGCCCCGCGTTCGCTGCAACTGGGCCGCTACCTGCCCCCGGCCGCCCTGCGCTGCCTGCTGGATACCAACGGCAACGACCTGGCTGCCCGGGTTTCGTTCGACACGCTGAACGACCAGCTCGAAAGCGTGCCTCGTGCCAGCGCCAACAAGTTCATCCAGGCCCAGCGCGACCAGCTCTCACCGCGGATCAACGCCGGGGAAGAGAAAGTCGCCCCGCGTCACGCCGAGCGCGTGGCCGAGGCCCAACGCCGCCTGGCGGCCGATACCGACGAAGAATTGGCACGCCTGACCGCCCTGCAAGCGGTCAACCCGACCGTACGCGACAGCGAACTGGTTGCGCTGCGCCAACAGCGCGAACAGGGTCTGGCGATGCTGGAGAAGGCGGCGTTGCGCCTGGAAGCGATCCGAGTGCTGGTGGCAGGCTGATTGCCACTGGCTGAAGGTTGCCTGGATTCACCCGTGGCGAGGGAGCTTGCTCTCGCCACGATATCCAGCGCCTCGCCTCACGGGCTGTAGTACCCCACCGCCACCAGGAAATGCCCAACCTTCCTCAGGTACGCGTGCTTGTCCTCGACCTTGCCCGTGACCGGGTTCTTCCAGCGATAGGCGTACTCCCCGGTCGGCTGCTTGCCGATCATGGCCAGGATCGGTTCGCCCACCGGCTTGCCTGCTGGATCCCTGACCTTGGCGAAATCGGTGTTGACCAACCGCAGATTGGTGCCGTGGGCGACATAGCGCTGGGTTACCAAATCCACCACGAAGACATACAGGTCATCCTGCAAGTACCCACCCTTGAGTGCGTTGATCGCCGTCAGCGTGGCTTTCTCGTTCTTCTGCAGGTCGGTGGAGGCCTTGTCCAGTAACGCCCTGG
Organism: Pseudomonas chlororaphis; assembly: GCA_001023535.1. Taxonomy (NCBI): domain Bacteria; kingdom Pseudomonadati; phylum Pseudomonadota; class Gammaproteobacteria; order Pseudomonadales; family Pseudomonadaceae; genus Pseudomonas; species Pseudomonas chlororaphis. The sequence continues at coordinate 4,799,752 of CP011020.1, read as the reverse complement.
CCTGTTCGGCCGAGGCCCGTGGCAAGTAATAGCCGACCGCAAGGATTCGCTCGCCAACCCGCTGGAAGTACACGTGCTTGCGCTCGACCTTGCCGTCCGCCCAGTTCTGCCAGCGATACTCGGCCTGCTGGATACCACTGGCCTCGGGGGTCTTCAGGGCATCCTTGAACGCTTTGCGCAGGTCAGGCCCGAGCATTTCGGAAACGTCCCGCCCGATCAGCGCCGAAGAAGGCCCGCCACTGGCGAGCATCACGCCCCGAGTGTCCACCACAAAGACGTAGCGGTCCTGATCGACGAACTCTCCCTGGCGGCTGAACGCCGCAAAAGCCTTGTCGCCGTTATCGTGGTAATAGGCCAAGGCCTTTTCCAGCAACGCCCGGGCCGCCTGGCCGTCATCTTGCGTCGCGGCATGCACTTGCGTCAGCCCCAGTAACAACACTGCGCCCAGCCAGGCCATCTTGCGGAAACACCCCATACGCGCGCCCTCGTTCTTGTGGGTATTTCAAGAGAGTAGCTGGCATGAGCTGATGTGGAAGCATTCAGCAAAACACGGTGCAAACACGACACCGTGCGGGAGCGAGCTTGCTCGCGAAAGCGTCGGGCCAGCCAACTTCTTCGTGACTGATCCAGCGCTTTCGCGGGCAAGCCCGCTCCCACAAGGGATGGAAGGTGGACCTGATTCCCGCCAGCACCACAAGACCACTGTGGGAGCGAGCTTGCTCGCGAAAGCTTCAGGCCAGCCAACTTCTTCGTGACTGATCCAGCGCTTTCGCGGTGTAGAAACGGACACATCCTTTACAATTGAAACCGGGGACATCCTTTACGTTTCTGTTGGCTTGAAAGGCGGCTTTCGCCGCTTTTCAGCCTACCTAAAAGGTAGCTGCAGAGGTAAACATCCCACACATCATCGTCCACTTCTTTGAGTCCTAGCGCCTCACCGGCCAGAGATTCGCTGACGAAAATCATCTTGCCTTTCCATTTCATCGACCCGTTCTGCCTAACCATGCGGATCGTCATGTCCGCCGCGTACTCGGCCTCAGGCACGCGCCCATCGTACTGCCGCTTTGATGGCTCATAGAGGTCCGCAGGAACTTTCATCTCTAGGGCCTTGTGAGGGCGCACGTAATTGAATTCCTGTCGAAACTGTTCGAATGCCAGCTGTTGCTCCACCAGGTTACGTTCAGGTGCATGAAGCAAAGCAGCCTTGAGTGTTCGATGCATGCGTTCGTGACGGCCATTCTGGTCAGGCCGCCCCGGCTGGATTCGCTCCGGATAGATCCCCAAACGTATCCACCACGCGGCCAGACTGGATATGCGTGAGATGCCGGTAGAGGCAAAAGGAGAGCCGTTATCTGTGCGGATTACGTCAGGTAAACCGTACTCCCGAAACGCCCAGTCAAATCCTTCGCGGGCACCGGCAACGCTGCCTTGTGCTCTGCACAGCAATAGAAATCGGCTGACGTGATCGGTAATGGTCAGAGGGTAACAACGTTGGCCGTTCTGAAGCGCGAAGTCACCTTTGAAGTCTGCGGCCCATGTCTGATTAGGCCCAGTGGCGTCACGCAGCGGATTTTTTCCTGCTGGCGGTCGATTGAGGAAACGGCGCTTTTGCACCAGACCTGCTCGCTTAAGCCACTCGCCTGCCGTGCTGACTGTGGGCCAAGACAGGTCTGGATGGTCGATCTTAAGGTTATGCACCAACTTCTCAGGCCCCCAGCTGTGATGCTCGCGCTTGTACGCGATCAGCAGCTCAAGTACCTCGTCGCTGATTTTGAAAGGGCTCGTATGCGGGCGCCGTGACAGCTCCTTTAGCCCATCAATGCCGTGCGCCTCGTAGCGTGCAAGCCATTTGTCCAAAGTGGGTCGGCTGAGCCCGTAGTGACGGGCCAGCTCGCTCTTGGAGTAGCTGCCTTGCAGCCAGTCGCCTATGAGTTTGATTCGTTGATCCATCGGGGACTCTCGATTCCAGGGCATGGTCAGGCACCTCCTGACCGTATTTATGCACCTGTAAACGATGTCTCCGGTTTAAAACGTAAAGGATGTCCCCGGTTTCTACCCGAGCAAGCCCGCTCCCACAGGGGTAATGCGTTGGCATATCCATTTGCGACACGCTCCAGCACGGCTGCTCGCCCTTGCTTGCCGCCTGCCGCTCGAAGCTCGTGGCTGCATTTATCCAATCCCGCCATCCGTGTAGGGCAATCCCTACCCCCGCACTTCCATCCGTCTGAGGTGATTCTCTCCTGTGCCCCGATTTGCGCGGGGGCGAGGCTCCACTAGGCTTGATTCACAAGCAGTCATCAATACAAAAGGTGCGGGTATGAGCCAGGTCGATTCAAGCGCGGGGGCCAGCGATGTGCTGGTCAGCTTTCGTGGTGTGCAAAAGAGCTACGATGGCGAGAACCTGATCGTCAAGGACCTCAACCTGGACATTCGCAAAGGCGAATTCCTCACCCTGCTCGGGCCGTCCGGCTCTGGCAAGACCACCAGCCTGATGATGCTCGCCGGATTTGAAACCCCGACGGCCGGTGAAATCCAACTGGCCGGGCGCGCCATCAACCATGTGCCGCCGCACAAGCGCGACATCGGCATGGTGTTCCAGAACTACGCGCTGTTCCCCCACATGACCGTCGCCGAGAACCTCGCGTTCCCGCTGACCGTGCGTGGCCTGAACAAGAGTGATGTGAGCGACCGGGTCAAGCGCGTGCTGAGCATGGTCCAGCTGGACAGCTTCGCCCAACGCTACCCGGCGCAGCTGTCCGGCGGTCAGCAGCAGCGTGTGGCGTTGGCCCGGGCCCTGGTGTTCGAGCCGCAACTGGTGCTGATGGACGAACCCCTCGGGGCGCTGGACAAGCAACTGCGCGAACACATGCAGATGGAAATCAAGCACCTGCACCAGCGCCTTGGCGTGACCGTGGTCTACGTGACCCACGACCAGGGCGAAGCCTTGACCATGTCCGACCGCGTGGCGGTGTTCCACCAGGGCGAGATCCAGCAGATCGCGCCACCGCGCACGCTTTATGAAGAGCCGAAAAACACCTTCGTTGCCAACTTCATCGGCGAGAACAATCGCCTCAGCGGCCGCCTGCACAGCCAGACCGGCGATCGCTGCCTGGTGGAGTTGGGGCGTGGCGAGAAGGTCGAGGCGCTGGCGGTCAACGTCGGCCAGCCCGGCGAGCCGGTGACCCTGTCGATCCGCCCGGAGCGGGTGAGCCTCAACGGCGCAAGCGAACAATGTGTCAACCGCTTCTCAGGGAGGGTGGCGGAATTCATCTATCTGGGCGACCACGTCCGGGTTCGCCTGGAAGTCTGCGGCAAGAACGACTTCTTCGTGAAACAGCCGATTGCCGAGCTCGATCCCGGGCTCGCCGTCGGGGACGTGGTTCCGCTTGGCTGGCAAGTCGAGCATGTGCGTGCGCTCGATCCCCTTCTAGAGGCGAATTGATCGCCCCCTGCTGTACCAACACCAACCCTGCACGTGGAGAGAACAATAAATGTTGAGATCCCTGAAGTTCACAGCCCTGACCCTGGGCATGATGGGTGCGGCAAGCGCGATGGCGGCGGGCCCGGACCTGACCGTGGTGTCTTTTGGCGGGGCGAACAAGGCGGCGCAGGTCAAGGCCTTCTACGCACCTTGGGAAGCGGCCGGCAACGGCAAGATCGTGGCGGGCGAGTACAACGGCGAAATGGCCAAGGTCAAGGCCATGGTCGACACCAAGAGCGTTTCCTGGGACCTGGTGGAAGTCGAGTCCCCGGAATTGTCCCGCGGTTGCGACGAGGACATGTTCGAGCAACTGGACCCGGCCCTGTTCGGCAAGACCGAAGACTACGTCAAGGGCGCCATCCAGCCGTGCGGCGTCGGCTTCTTCGTGTGGTCGACCGTCCTGGCCTACAACGCCGACAAACTGAAGACCGCGCCGACCAGTTGGGCCGACTTCTGGGACACCAAGCAATTCCCGGGCAAGCGTGGCCTGCGCAAGGGCGCCAAGTACACCCTGGAATTCGCCTTGATGGCCGATGGCGTCGCGCCCAAGGACGTGTACAAGGTGCTGGCCGGCAAGGATGGCCAGGACCGTGCGTTCAAGAAGCTCGACGAACTCAAGCCGAACATCCAGTGGTGGGAAGCGGGCGCCCAGCCGCCGCAGTACCTGGCCTCCGGTGACGTGGTCATGAGCTCGGCCTACAACGGCCGGATCGCCGCGGTACAGAAGGAAAGCAACCTGAAAGTGGTGTGGAACGGCGGCATCTACGACTTCGACGCCTGGGCCATCCCGCGCGGCCTGGACAAAACCCGCGCCGAAGCGGCGAAGAAGTTCATCGCCTTCTCGGTGGCACCGCAACAGCAGAAGACCTACTCGGAAAACATCGCCTACGGCCCTGCCAACACCCAGGCCGTACCGTTGCTGGCCAAGGATGTCCTGAAGGACATGCCGACCACCCCGGAAAACATCGCCAACCAGGTGCAGATCGACGTCAGCTTCTGGGCTGACAACGGCGAGCAACTGGAGCAGCGCTTCAACTCCTGGGCGGCGAAGTAACCCGACAGTCTGAAGCTGGATGAAATCCATGTGGGAGCGAGCTTGCTCGCGATAGCGGTTTGTCAGACACATCAATGTTGAATGTGCCGTAGCCATCGCGAGCAAGCTCGCTCTCACAGGTTCTTGCTCCAATCGGGTGTTTCAAAAGAACAGGGGCGCTCCCCCGCCCCTGTAACGATAAAAAGATTTGCGGAGTTCGCCATGGCCATCGCCGTTCCACTGAACGCGGGCACCAGTCCCAACCTGAAGCAGCGGCTCAAGCGCGCCGAGCGGGTCAACCGCTGGAAGGCCCAGGCCTTGATCGCGCCGCTGGTGCTGTTTCTGCTACTGGTGTTCCTCGTACCCATCGTGGCGCTGTTGTTCAAAAGCGTCAGCAACCCCGAAGTGGTCGGCGCCATGCCGCGCACCGTGGCTGTGATCTCAACGTGGGACGGACGGGGGTTGCCGGGCGAACCGGTCTACAAGGCCGCCAGTGAAGACCTGGCCGAGGCCCGCAAGAACCAGACCCTGGGCGATCTGTCCAAGCGTCTGAACATGGAGTCGGCCGGCTACCGCAGCCTGTTGACCAAGACGGCTCGCGCGTTGCCGTTTGCCACCGAGCCGGCCTCTTATAAAGAAGCCCTGGAAAACCTCGACGAGCGTTGGGGCGACCCGGCCTACTGGCAGGTGATCCGCCGCAATACCAGTAACGTCACCCCTTATTACCTGCTGGCGGCTGTCGATCACCGTATCGACGACCTCGGCGAATTGGCCCCGGCCACCCCCGACCAGGCGATCTACCTGGACATCTTCGCCCGTACCTTCTGGATGGGCCTGATCATCACCGCGATCTGCCTGGTGCTGGCCTACCCGTTGGCCTACCTGCTGGCGAACCTGCCGTCGCGCCAGAGCAACCTGTTGATGATCCTGGTGCTGCTGCCGTTCTGGACATCGATCCTGGTGCGGGTGGCAGCGTGGATTGTGCTGTTGCAATCGGGTGGCTTGATCAACAGCGCCCTGATGGCCATGGGCGTGATCGATAAGCCGCTGGAGCTGGTGTTCAACCGCACGGGTGTCTACATCTCGATGGTCCACATCCTGCTGCCGTTCATGATCCTGCCGATCTACAGCGTGATGAAAGGCATCTCGCCCACCTACATGCGTGCGGCCATTTCCCTGGGCTGCCATCCATTCGCCAGTTTCTGGCGGGTGTACTTCCCGCAGACCTATGCCGGCGTCGGCGCCGGTTGCCTGTTGGTGTTCATCCTCGCCATCGGCTACTACATCACCCCGGCATTGCTGGGCAGCCCGAACGACCAGATGGTCAGCTACTTCGTCGCCTTCTACACCAACACCAGTATCAACTGGGGCATGGCCACGGCACTCGGCGGGCTGCTGTTGCTGGCGACCATCGTGCTTTATCTGATTTACAGCTGGCTGGTGGGCGCCAGTCGCCTGCGCCTGAGCTAAGGGGAGATTGAAAATGGTGAGTCCTTACATGTCCCCCGTGGAACGGGTGTGGTTCTACTGCTTGCGCACGCTCTGCGGGCTGATCCTGTTGTTCCTGATCCTGCCGGTGCTGGTGATCGTTCCGCTGTCGTTCAACTCCGGCAGCTTCCTGGTGTACCCGCTGCAAGGCTTTTCGCTGCAGTGGTACCACGACTTCTTCGCCTCCGCCGAATGGATGCGCGCGCTGAAGAACAGCATCATCGTCGCCCCGGCGGCGACGTTGCTGGCGATGGTCTTCGGTACGCTGGCGGCCATCGGCCTGACCCGCGGCGACTTTCCGGGCAAGGCGCTGGTGATGGCCCTGGTGATTTCGCCCATGGTGGTGCCGGTGGTGATCATCGGGGTCGCCAGCTACCTGTTTTTCGCGCCGCTGGGGATGGGCAACAGCTTCATCTCGCTGATTGTGGTGCACGCGGTGCTGGGCGTACCGTTCGTCATCATCACCGTGTCGGCGACCTTGCAGGGGTTCAACCACAACCTGGTGCGGGCGGCCGCCAGCCTCGGCGCTTCGCCGCTGACTGCATTTCGTCGGGTGACCTTGCCGTTGATCGCCCCGGGCGTCATCTCCGGGGCGCTGTTCGCCTTCGCGACGTCGTTCGATGAAGTGGTGGTGACGCTGTTCCTCGCCGGCCCCGAACAGGCCACGCTGCCTCGGCAGATGTTCAGCGGCATCCGCGAAAACCTCAGCCCGACCATCGCTGCGGCGGCGACGTTGTTGATCGCGTTCTCGGTGATCCTGCTGCTGACGTTGGAGTGGCTGCGTGGGCGCAGCGAGAAGTTGCGCACGGCCCAGGTCTGAAGGTCTGTATTGTCCAAATGTGGGAGCGAGCTTGCTCGCGATAGCGGTAGAGCATTCAACATTGATGCTGAATGTCAGTGCGCTATCGCGAGCAAGCTCGCTCCCACAGGGTTTCTCATTGCATTCATCAGCTGAATGGCAGAACAACCCCCGATACCGAGCTATCCTTGTGCCAGCCCATACTCGAACAAGAGGCCGCGCATATGAGTCTTTCCTCATTCAAGATCGCCCACAAACTGATCACCGGTGCCGCTGCCATCGAGCAACTGGCGGCCGAGTTGACGCGCCTGGACGTCGACAACCCGCTGATCGTGACCGATGCCGTGCTGGTCAAGTCCGGCACCGTGGAGCTGGCCCTGCAACATCTGGGCGGGCGCGACTACGAGATTTTCGACCGGGTCATGCCGGACCCGGAAATCGCCATCGTTGAAGACTGCATGCAAGCCTACCGTGACGGCGGCCATGACGGCCTGATCGGGCTGGGCGGTGGCAGTGCCATCGACATTGCCAAGTGCGTCGGCGTCTACGCCGGCTATCACGGTGAGTTGCAGGACATGTTCGGCGTCGACCAGGTGCCGCGCAAAGGCCCGCCGATGATCGCCATCCCCACCACTGCCGGAACGGGCTCGGAAGTCACCAACGTGGCGATCCTTTCCGACAAGGCGGCGCAACTGAAAAAAGGCATCGTCAGCGACTACCTGTTGCCGGACGTGGCGCTGGTCAGCCCGCAGATGACCCTGACGTGCCCGCGCAGCGTGACCGCGTCCAGTGGCGTCGATGCGCTGGTGCATGCCGTCGAGGCCTACCTGTCGCTCAATGCTTCGCCGATCACCGATGCCCTGGCCATCGGCGCGGTCAAGCTGATCACCCGTGCATTACCCAAGGCCTACGCCAACCCGGCTCACCTGCAAGCCCGCGAAGACATGGCCACCGCCAGCCTGATGGCCGGCATGGCCTTCGGCAACGCCGGGGTCGGGGCCGTGCATGCGCTGGCGTACCCGTTGGGCGGGCGTTTTCACATCTCCCATGGGGTGGCCAATGCGCTGTTGCTGCCGTACGTGATGGCCTGGAACAAAATGGCCTGTGTCGAGCGCATGCGCGACATCGCCGAGGCCATGGGCATCAAGACTGCTCACCTGAGCGATCTCGAGGCGGCCGATGAAGCCGTCGAGGCCATGGTTGCGTTGTGTGTCGCGGTGGAGATCCCCCGGGGCATGAGCGGCCTGGGCGTGACCGAAGATGTGATTCCGGCCATGGCCGTGGAAGCCGCCGGGATCGAGCGGCTGATGCGCAACAACCCGCGCAAGCTGAGCGCGGCGGATATCGAGAAGATCTACCGCGCGGCGTATTGATCGACTGTCACGGTGGGCGCGCCAAATCTTGCGGTATACAATGCGCGCCATCGTGATTTCGCTCAAAACAGGTGCGTCATGCAGCCCTTCGCTATTGCTCCGTCGATTCTCTCCGCCGACTTCGCCCGCCTGGGCGAGGAAGTGGACAACGTTCTGGCCGCCGGGGCCGACATCGTGCACTTCGATGTCATGGACAATCACTACGTGCCCAACCTGACCATCGGTCCGATGGTCTGCGCGGCGCTGCGCAAGTACGGCGTCACCGCGCCGATCGACGCACACCTGATGGTCAGCCCGGTAGACCGCATCGTCGGCGACTTCATCGAAGCCGGCGCGACCTACATCACCTTTCACCCCGAAGCCACCCAGCACATCGACCGTTCCCTGCAGTTGATCCGCGAGGGCGGTTGCAAGTCCGGCCTGGTGTTCAACCCGGCCACGCCTCTGGACGTGCTCAAGTACGTGATGGACAAGGTCGACATGGTCTTGCTCATGAGCGTCAACCCCGGCTTCGGTGGGCAGAAGTTCATTCCCGGCACCCTCGACAAACTGCGTGAAGCCCGTGCGTTGATCGATGCCTCGGGCCGTGACATCCGCCTGGAAATCGACGGTGGCGTGAATGTGAACAACATCCGCGAAATCGCCATGGCCGGCGCCGACACCTTTGTCGCCGGCTCGGCGATCTTCAATGCCCCGGACTACAAGGACGTCATCGACAAGATGCGCGCCGAACTGGCCCTGGCACGCCCATGAGCGGTTTCGAGCAGCTGTTCCCCGGCAGCTTGCCGCGTCTGGTGATGTTCGACCTCGATGGCACCCTGGTCGATTCGGTCCCGGACCTCGCGGCGGCCGTGGACAGCATGTTGCTCAAGCTCGGGCGTCCGCCGGCTGGCCTCGATGCGGTCCGGCATTGGGTCGGCAACGGCGCGCCGATGCTGGTGCGCCGGGCCCTGGCCAATGACATCGCAGCCGAGGGCGTGGATGACGCACTGGTCGAGCAGGCGCTGGAACTGTTCAATGAAGCCTATGAGGGCGATCATTCGCTGACGGTGGTCTACCCCGGCGTGCGCTCCACCCTCAAGTGGTTGCAAAAGCAGGGCGTGGAAATGGCGCTGATCACCAACAAGCCGGAGCGCTTCGTCGCGCCGTTGCTGGACCAGATGAAAATCGGCCGCTATTTCCGCTGGATCATCGGTGGCGACACCTTGCCGCAGAAGAAGCCTGATCCGGCGGCGCTGTTCTTCGTCATGAAAATGGCCAACATCCCGGCGTCCCAATCGCTGTTCGTCGGTGACTCGCGCAGCGATGTGCTGGCGGCGAAAGCGGCGGGGGTCAAGTGCGTGGCGCTCAGTTATGGCTACAACCATGGCCGGCCCATCGCCGAAGAGTTTCCCGCGTTGGTGATCGACGATTTGCGCCTGCTAATTCCCGGTTGCCTGGACCCTGCCGCTGAGATAACGTTTCCCGACGCTGTTCAATCCTCTTCTGGAAACGCCATCGTGGTGGTCACTCGCAAACTCTGGATGAAAGTCATCAAGGCCCTGGCCCGCTGGCGTTGGCGCGCCTGACGTGATCCTGCCGGTTGTCCGGCGCGTTTGCATTCCTGACTGTCAGCTCCTCTTGCCACGAGGCACCCCATGATCCGCGAAGAATTCCTGCGTCTAGCCGCTGCCGGCTACAACCGCATTCCGCTTGCCTGCGAAACCCTGGCCGACTTCGACACGCCGTTGTCGATCTACCTCAAGCTGGCCGACCAGCCCAATTCCTACCTGCTCGAATCGGTGCAGGGCGGCGAGAAGTGGGGGCGTTATTCCATCATCGGCCTGCCGTGCCGCACGGTGCTTCGGGTCCACGACCATCGCGTCAGCGTGACCCATGACGGTGTCGAGGTCGAAAGCCACGAGGTCGAAGACCCGCTGGCCTTCGTCGAAACCTTCAAGGCCCGCTACAACGTGCCGACCATTGCCGGGCTGCCGCGCTTCAACGGTGGCCTGGTGGGGTACTTCGGCTACGATTGCGTGCGCTACGTGGAAAAACGCCTCGGCACCTGCCCGAACCCCGATCCGCTGGGCGTGCCGGACATTCTGCTGATGGTGTCCGACGCGGTCGTCGTCTTCGACAACCTGGCCGGCAAGATGCACGCGATCGTCCTCGCCGATCCGTCGCACGAAGATGCCTACGAGCAAGGCCAACAAAGCCTGCAAGCGTTGTTGGAAAAGCTCCGCCAGCCGATCACGCCGCGCCCTGGCCTGGATTTCAGAAAGCAGTCGGCGGCCGACCCGGTGTTCCGTTCAAGCTTCACCCAGGCTGATTACGAGCGGGCCGTCGACACCATCAAGGAATACATCCTGGCCGGTGACTGCATGCAGGTCGTGCCGTCGCAGCGAATGTCCATCGACTTCAAGGCGGCGCCCATCGACCTGTATCGGGCGCTGCGCTGCTTCAACCCGACGCCCTACATGTACTTCTTCAACTTCGGCGACTTCCATGTCGTGGGCAGTTCGCCGGAAGTGCTGGTTCGGGTCGAAGACAACCTGATCACCGTGCGGCCGATCGCCGGTACGCGCCCCCGCGGCGCCACCGAGGAAGCCGACCGGGCGCTGGAAGAAGACCTGCTGTCGGACGCCAAGGAAATCGCCGAGCACCTGATGCTGATCGACCTGGGGCGCAACGACACCGGACGGGTGTCGGAAGTCGGCTCGGTGAAGCTCACCGAGAAAATGGTCATCGAGCGCTATTCCAATGTGATGCACATCGTGTCCAACGTCACCGGCCAACTGAAGGCCGGACTGACGGCGATGGACGCCTTGCGGGCGATCCTGCCGGCGGGCACCTTGTCCGGCGCGCCGAAAATCCGCGCGATGGAAATCATCGACGAACTCGAGCCGGTCAAGCGTGGCGTGTATGGCGGGGCGGTGGGTTACTTCGCCTGGAACGGCAACATGGACACCGCCATTGCCATTCGCACGGCGGTGATCAAGAACGGTGAACTGCACGTGCAGGCCGGTGGTGGCATCGTCGCCGACTCGGTGCCAGCGCTGGAATGGGAAGAAACCCTGAACAAGCGCCGGGCGATGTTCCGTGCCGTGGCGCTGGCCGAACAGACTTCGAGCGATTGAACCCCTTCAACAACTCGATCAATGTGTGGGAGCGAGCTTGCTCGCGATGAGGCCGTCATATTCAACCAACCAGTTGACTGACAGTCCGCAATCGCGAGCAAGCTCGCTCCCACAGGTTCTCTCGATCAGAAGTCCAGGCTGACGCCCACGCTCACCCCTTGCTGGGTCATGTCATCATCCTTGCGCAACGTATAGCCGCCCCGCAGTGCCAGGTCGTTGGTCAACTTGTGGCTGACCCCCAGGCTCAGGCGATTCAAGTGGCTCTGTGGCGTGTAGCCTTCAAGCGTGAAGTCGTTGGCCGGCAGGCTGTTGAGGGCGATGTTCACCTTCTGCGTGTCGTCTTCGTACTCGCGTTCGTGGGCGTATTCACCAAACACCTGGGTCTGGCGAGTGAGGTTGTATTTGCCTTGCAAGCCAATGCCCAGGCGCTTCGAGTCGCGGGTCTGGTCGTCGAAGGTCAGGGCGGTGGAACGGTTGCTCTTCTCGGAATAACCGTCGACTTCCACCTTCGCATAGTCGGCGCTGATGAACGGTGACAGGTGCCATTCGCTGCCCGGCTGGGCGATGTCATAGCCCACGCGGGTGCTGAATGCCCACAGGTGACCGTCGGTGTCGCCTTTTTCCTGCGCCTCGTTGACGCCCAGGTCGAACTTGCGCTCCAGGCTGTCGTAGTCGAGCTTGCCACCGGTCAGTGCCGCGTCGGCCCACCAGCGATTCTGCTGGAACTGGGCGAAAGCGGTCGCCAGGTAGCTGTTGAGCTTGTAGTTCGAATCGTTGTGGCCGGCGTCCATGTCCTGGCGGTAGAGGCCTGCCGCGACACCCACGCGCCACGCTTCGTTGAGGCGATAGCTGCCGCCGACGTTCAGGCTGTAGCCGCTGCCATCGGCGCTGGCGCCGCTGCTCTGGCTGTCGACATCCAGATGCTGGCCGCCGCCTGCAACGATCGCTCGCCATTGGCCGACTGCCTGCCAGTTCTCCCAATCCGATTGCCACTGGCTGCGCAATTCATCCTGGTGGGCGCGCAGGGTCGAGTGGGCCATTTCCGGCAGCAAGGTCAGCTCCCAGGGTGCTGCGAGCAGGGAATAGGCGTAGTCGGCGATCAGCTTTTGCCCGGTCTCGGTCGGGTGGACGGCGTCGTTGTAGATCAGCTTGGTGGGATCAGGCGTGGCACTGTTGATGCCGTAAGTGGGGTTTTCCGTGCAGTTATTGCCGCTGAAGCAGGTGGCGGTGAGGTTCTCGCCGGTGGCGAGGCCGAACCGTGCCGGGTCGGCGAAGCTTTCGCGCAACAGCAGCGGAATGTTCAGCGGAATGACTTCGGCGTCGATGCCCTGCAACCGTGTGACCAGTTGCTGGTTGAAGTCGTTGCCCAGTTGCGAGAAGACGTCCTGCAGCGGGCCGCCATTGAGTGCTGGGGTCAGGCCCAGGTCGGGCAGTAGCCAGACCATCACATAGCGGGCACCGGCCGTTTGCAGCACCTGGACGCTGTCGGCCAGGCGGTCGGCAGCGGCCTGCGCCTGCGCGGTGTTCAGGACCCGGCCCTGGAGAAAGTCGTTACCACCCCCGGAAAGGTAATACAGCGCATTCGGATCGGCCCGCAGGCCATTGGACTGCAAGTAGCCAGGGCGGCTGCGTTCGCCGGTATCGGACACACCGGTAATCGACTCCAGGATCTGGTCGGTGCGATAACCGCCCACCGCCCAGTTATTGCCATCGGCGAGCCCTTCGTTGGCGCGGACCGCCGAGGTGGAGGCGGCGGTTTCGTCGGCGGAATAACCCAGGCGCCCGCCGAGCAGTTGGGTCGAGTTGGCGGAATAGGCTTCGCCGCTGCCGTTCGTGTAGTTCGGGCCGGTTCGGTTGGTGTAGCGTTCGGTCGAGCCAGGTGGGCCATTGGGGTCGGCGAATTGGCCGGCATCATTGAGGCTGTCACCGAACACGATGAACTTGGAATAGGGGGTGGATGCGGCGCTCGCCTGGGCGCAGGCCATCGCCAGCAGACAACTGGCAATCGGTACGAACAGCGTCTTTTTGATCATGGGAAAATCCGTTTTTATCTTATTGTTGTTTGGCAAACGAAACGACAGTACCAAAAACTTCCGGCGTTTTGCCATCTGTCCGCGCTGCCGCGATTGTTTCAAGGACCTTCGGGATCGGTCATATTGCGTGCTCAGCCCAGCTAGGCTACTGTGCCGGGACGTATGAACGAGACTTCCCTTGTGTCGATTGTCAGCAAACTTCTGGATCAAATGATCAAGGCACACGCCCGCTGGCGTTGGCGCGCCTGAACATTCTCCGCCGGCCTCGCCGGACCTGTACCGATTTGCCTTCTTTACCCGCTTGAAAGCCGCTTTGCCGGGGTGCCACGTGCCCTGCCAAGCGCAACACCGCGCGGGTCACTCTCCGAAGGCTGTATTTAAAGTCAGTGAATTCAATAGGTTGCTTACGCCATGTTGCTGATGATCGATAACTACGACTCTTTTACCTACAACGTTGTGCAGTACCTTGGCGAGCTGGGCGCCGAGGTCAAGGTCGTGCGCAACGACGAATTGACCATCGCCGAAATCGAAGCCCTCAAGCCTGAGCGCATCGTTGTCTCCCCCGGCCCGTGCACGCCGACCGAAGCGGGCGTCTCCATCGAAGCCATCAAGTATTTCGCCGGCAAGCTGCCGATCCTGGGCGTCTGCCTGGGCCATCAGTCCATCGGCCAGGCGTTCGGCGGCGATGTGGTGCGCGCCCGGCAAGTCATGCACGGTAAGACTAGCCCGGTATTCCACGAGGACAAGGGCGTGTTCGAGGGCCTGAACCGGCCGCTGACCGTTACCCGCTACCACTCCCTGATCGTCAAGCGCGAAACCTTGCCCGATTGCCTGGAGTTGACGGCCTGGACCCAGCTCGACGACGGTTCTGTGGACGAAATCATGGGGCTGCGACACAAGACGTTAAACATCGAGGGTGTGCAATTTCATCCCGAGTCTATTCTCACCGAGCAGGGCCACGAGCTGTTCGCCAACTTCCTCAAACAAACCGGCGGCACGCGCTAAGGACTTTTCATGGATATCAAGACAGCCCTGAGCCGTATCGTCGGCCATCTCGACCTGAGCACCGATGAGATGCGCGACGTGATGCGCGAAATCATGACCGGGCAATGCACGGATGCGCAGATTGGCGCATTCATGATGGCCATGCGCATGAAGAGCGAGAGCATCGATGAAATCGTCGGCGCGGTCTCGGTCATGCGCGAGCTCGCCGACAAGGTCGAGCTCAAGACTCTGGACGGCGTCGTTGACGTCGTGGGCACCGGCGGCGATGGCGCCAATATCTTCAACGTTTCCACCGCGTCGGCGTTCGTCGTCGCAGCGGCCGGCTGCACCGTTGCCAAACACGGCAATCGCGCGGTGTCGGGCAAGAGCGGCAGCGCCGATCTGCTTGAGGCGGCCGGGATCTACCTGAACCTGACGCCGGTCCAGGTGGCCCGTTGCATCGACAACGTCGGCATCGGCTTCATGTTCGCCCAGACCCACCACAGCGCCATGAAGCACGCCGCCGCGCCGCGCCGCGATCTGGGGCTGCGCACATTGTTCAACATGCTCGGCCCGCTTACGAATCCGGCCGGCGTGAAACATCAGGTGGTCGGGGTCTTCAGCCAGGCGCTGTGCCGGCCATTGGCTGAAGTCCTGCAGCGCCTGGGCAGCAAGCATGTCCTGGTGGTTCATTCGAAAGATGGCCTGGATGAGTTCAGCCTGGCGGCCCCCACCTTCGTGGCCGAACTAAAAAATGATCAGATCAGCGAGTATTGGGTCGAACC
The DNA here is from genome assembly GCA_001023535.1 of Pseudomonas chlororaphis. Taxonomy (NCBI): domain Bacteria; kingdom Pseudomonadati; phylum Pseudomonadota; class Gammaproteobacteria; order Pseudomonadales; family Pseudomonadaceae; genus Pseudomonas; species Pseudomonas chlororaphis. The sequence continues at coordinate 4,784,657 of CP011020.1, read as the reverse complement.
TGAAGACCTGGGCATGAAGAGCCAGAGCTTGCACGGCCTGGCGGTCGACGGCCCGGCCCAATCCCTGGAGCTGATCCGCGATGCCCTGGGCCGCCGCAAGACCGAGAATGGCCAGAAAGCCGCCGAGATGATCGTGCTCAATGCCGGCGCTGCGCTGTACGCGGCGGACCACGCCAGCAGCCTCAAGCAAGGCGTCGAGCTGGCCCATGATGCGCTGCACACCGGCCTGGCGAGGGAAAAGCTCGAGGAACTGGGTGCATTTACCGCCGTATTCAAAGTGGAGAACGAAGGATGAGTGTGCCAACGGTTCTGGAAAACATCCTGGCTCGCAAGGCTGAAGAAGTGGCCGAGCGCCGTGCTCGGGTCAGCCTGGCCGAATTGGAAGGCCTGGCCCGCTCGGCGGATGCGCCCCGGGGGTTTGCCCAGGCACTGATCGATCAGGCCAAGAGAAAGCAACCGGCGGTCATCGCTGAAATCAAGAAAGCCTCTCCCAGCAAGGGCGTGATTCGCGAGGACTTTGTCCCGGCCGACATCGCCAAGAGCTACGAGAAGGGTGGGGCGACCTGCCTTTCGGTACTGACGGATGTCGACTTCTTTCAGGGCGCCGACGCGTATCTGCAGGAGGCGCGAGCGGCCTGCAAGTTGCCGGTGATCCGCAAGGACTTCATGATCGACCCGTATCAGATCGTCGAGGCGCGTGCCCTGGGCGCCGATTGCGTGCTGTTGATCGTCTCCGCCCTGGACGACGTCAAGATGGCCGAGCTGGCCGCCGTGGCCAAGGGCGTGGGCCTGGACGTGCTGGTGGAAGTCCATGATGGTGACGAGTTGGAGCGGGCGCTGAAAACCCTCGACACCAAGTTGGTGGGCGTGAACAACCGCAACCTGCACACCTTTGAGGTCAGCCTGGAGACCACCCTGGACCTGCTGCCGCGGATTCCGCGCGACCGCCTCGTCATCACGGAAAGTGGCATCCTCAACCGCGCCGATGTCGAGCTGATGGAAGTCAGCGACGTCTATTCGTTCCTGGTGGGTGAAGCGTTCATGCGGGCCGAGAACCCGGGCACCGAGCTGCAACGCCTGTTCTTTCCTGAGCGTGGCCTGCCGGTCAGCGGCTCGACGCTGGACTGAGGCCCATGTCGCCGGTGATTTCCCTGGCCGTCGAAGCGGGCCTGCAAGCCGAACAGGATCTGCTCGCCAGCATTTGCGCGGGCGATGCCGAGTTCGGCCTGTTGTTCTGGCAGCCCAGTGACCGCGCGCTGGTCATGCCGCGGCGCTTGAGTCGCCTGCCCGGCTTTGAACACGCCAGCGCGGTATCGGCGGCCCACGGCTGGCCGGTGCTTTTGCGTGAAACGGGGGGTGAGCCGGTGCCGCAGTCTTCTGCGACGGTCAATATCGCCCTGGTCTACGCGCCGCCGCGCAGCGAGGGGGATCACGGCCGCATCGAAACGGCCTACCGTCGGTTGTGCGAGCCCATCTGCCAGTTGCTGGATGAGTTGGGCGGCGTGGCTTCCCTGGGCGAGGTGGAGGGGGCGTTCTGCGACGGTCGATTCAACGTTAACCTCGATGGCCGCAAGATGGTCGGCACCGCCCAGCGCTGGCGCCAAAGCAAGGGCGGCCAGCGTCCGGTGGGTCTGGTCCATGGCGCACTTCTGCTTGAGAACGAGCGTGAGTCCATGGTTGCGGCGGTCAATCGCTTCAACCAGGCCTGTGGCCTGGAGCAGCGAGTGCGTGCCGAAAGCCACATCGCGCTGCATGAGAAATTCCCCGCGCCCGAGGCGTTGGAGCGGCTCGATGCGTTGTACCGGGCGTTGTTGACCGAGTTGCTGGACGGTTAACGCGTTCCGAACACCACCATGGTCTTGCCTTTGACGTCGACCAGGTTGCGCTCTTCCAGATCCTTCAGCACACGGCCGACCATTTCCCGGGAGCAGCCAACGATCCGGCCGATTTCCTGGCGAGTGACCTTGATTTGCATGCCGTCCGGGTGGGTCATGGCGTCGGGCTGCTTGCACAGGTCCAGCAGGCAGCGGGCCACGCGCCCCGTCACGTCGAAAAAGGCCAGGTCGCCGACCTTGCGAGTTGTGTTGCGCAGGCGCTGTGCGATTTGTCCGCTGAGGACGTAAAGAATGTCCGCGTCTTGCAGGGACAGTTCTCGGAATTTCGTGTAGCTGATTTCCGCGACTTCGCATTCGATCTTGGTTCGCACCCACGCACTGCGTTGCTGTTCCTTGCCTGCCTGCTCGAACAACCCCAGCTCACCGAAAAAGTCCCCGGAGTTGAGGTAGGCGATGATCATCTCCCGCCCGTCGTCATCCTCGATCAGGATGGTGACCGATCCCTTGATGATGAAAAACAACGTGTCCGAACGGTCCCCTGCGCAAATGATGTTGTGCTTGGCCGGATAGCGGCGGCGCTGGCAATGCATCAAGAGCTTGTCGAGATTCTTGATCTTGAGCGTGGGAGTAATGGCAACCATGGTTGTGTCCCGAAAAACGGCGCGGTATGAGGTTTGGTTTTTATGGGCGCGATGAAAATCGCTGAAAGCTGGCAATAAGCCAGCGAGTTGGCGCCAGCTTAACAGAGGCACTCAAAATTGATTCGAGAATTTACTCAGGGACGTAAGTGTCAGGCGACGTAAGGCAAAAGCAGCCACGACGGAGGGCTGTGCTAAGCTGGCGACCCTTTTTTAGACAGTGGAGTCTTGGCGATGAAGGCACGCATCCAATGGGCTGGCGAAGCCATGTTCCTCGGTGAGTCGGGCAGTGGTCACGTGGTCGTCATGGATGGCCCGCCCGATGCCGGTGGTCGGAACCTGGGTGTCCGGCCCATGGAAATGCTCCTGCTGGGCGTAGGCGGTTGCAGTAACTTCGACGTGGTCAGCATTCTCAAGAAGTCGCGCCAGGCCGTCGAAAGTTGTGAAGCGTTCCTGGAAGCGGAACGCGCCACGGAAGATCCGAAAGTGTTTACCAAGATCCACATGCATTTCGTGGTGAAAGGGCGTGCGCTGAAGGAAGCCCAGGTCAAGCGGGCCATCGAGTTGTCTGCCGAGAAATACTGCTCGGCTTCGATCATGCTTGGCGCTGCGGGCGTTGAAATCACCCACGATTACGAAATCATCGAGCTGGGCTGATCGAGCTGAGTTCATCGTGGCAAGGGCGCACACGCCGTTGCCACATGAACATTGGCCTTGTCAGATCCGGTAGGTGCTCTTGGTCATGACCTTGGCCAGCAGGCTCATGCCGAACTTCACGGGAGCCGGGAAGCGGAAGCCGCCGGCCTCGAGCGCGCTTTCGGCGTGGTGTTCTTCGTCCTTGCGCATCTGCTCCAGAATCGCGCGGGATTTTTCATCCTCGGCGGGGAGTTGTTCCAGGTGTTCATTGAGGTGCTTGCACACCTGATGCTCGGTTGCGGCGACGAACCCCAGGCTGACCTTGTCGCTGATCAACCCGGCCACGGCGCCGATGCCGAATGACATGCCGTAGAACAGCGGATTCAGGACGCTGGTGTGGCTGCCCAGTTGGCGAATGCGTTGCTCGCACCAGACCAGATGGTCGATTTCTTCTTCGGCGGCATGCTCCATGGCCTCGCGCACCCGGGGCAATTTCGCGGTCAACGCCTGGCCTTGGTACAAGGCCTGGGCGCAGACTTCACCGGTGTGGTTGATTCGCATCAGGCCAGCCACGTGGCGGGTCTGCTCGTCACTGAGCTGGGCGTCCGGCTGCACGATAGCCGGCGATGGCCGATACGGTTGGCCACTGAAGGGCAATAGCGTGCGCATCGCGGTATCGGCTTGCAGCAGCAGGCGGTCAATCGGCGAGTAGTGACGTTGGGTAGTCATGCGTACCTCCGGGAAAAAACAGCGGCCAGTTTAACTCAATCGGCCGCCGGTGATTTGCGTTGGGTCAGGGTTATCAACCCGGCGGCCAGTTCATCTGGCGCTGTCCCAGCACGTGCATATGAATGTGATAGACGGTCTGTCCACCGAGTTCATTGCAGTTCATCACCACGCGAAAGCCTTCCTCGCAGCCCAGTTCAAGCGCCAGGCGCTGGGCGGTGAACAGAATGTGCCCGGCTAGGCCTTTGTCCGCTTCGGTCAGGTCATTGAGGGTGCGAATCGGTTTTTTCGGAATGACCAGAAAATGCACCGGCGCCTGGGGGGCGATGTCGTGGAAGGCCAGGACCTGGTCATCCTCGTAAATGATCTTCGCCGGGATTTCCCGGTTGATGATCTTGGTAAACAGAGTATCCACAGCTGTTTCTCCGTTGAGTGGGTCGAGGTCGAGTGTACTGAAGGCTCGGTCGGCGAGCCTGGGTTTTTAAACGTTCGGCAGATCAGCGCGGGCAGTAGGCCTTGTTGGTCCTGCCGGCGAGGGTCCGGACCAGCCACCGCGAGCCCAGGCGTGGCAAGGCGGCCAACCAGCGGTTGCGGCGTCCGGGAATGATGATGGCGGTGTTTTTGTCCAGCGCACGCACGGCGTACAGCGCGACTTCTTCCGGGCTCATCAGGTGCTTGTCGTGGGTGAGGTGCTGCTCGTGCATCTGCGCCCTGGCAAAAAAACCGGTACGGGTCGGGCCGGGGCAAAGCACCGAGACCTTGATCGCACACTTTTTCAGTTCGACCCGCAGGGCTTCGGAGAAGTGCAGCACGTAGGCCTTGCTGGCGTGATAGGTGCTCATCCATGGGCCGGGCTTGAACGCGGCCGTCGATGCCACGTTGAGGATCTGGCCGCCACCCTGCAAGGCCATGCTGTTGCCGACGGCGTGGCAAATGCGCGTCAGGGCGAGGATGTTCACTTCGATCAGGTCCTGTTCGGTCATCCAGTCCTGGCCCAGGAACGGGCCGCAGGTGCCGATGCCCGCACAATTGACCAGCAAGTCGATTTGCCGCTCGCCTTCCTCCAGCTCCAAGAGAAAACCTGAAAGCCTCAACGGTTCGCCCAGGTCGCAGGCCCGGAACAACACCTCTACGCCAAAGCGCTGGGTCAGTTCAATGGCAATACTTTCCAGCCGATCACGCTGTCGGGCCACCAGTATCAGGTCGCGACCGCGCCGGGCCAGCGCTTCGGCCATGGCCAGGCCTATGCCGCTGGAAGCGCCAGTGATCAGAGCGTAACGGGTCATGCAGTTCTCCATCGCAACAGCCCGCCGCCAGTGGACTGGGCTGTCACCGGTACGCAGCGCGCTTATTGTTCCTCTTGTTCCTCTTCATAGTCTACAGAAGGAGAGGCGGGCTCGGCTGCCTCGGCAGCGGGTTCTGCGCTGGTCTCGTCGCTGGATTCACTGCTTTCGTAGCTGCTCAGGGAACTGGTGTCGTAGTCCTCGGAGAGGCCGCTGAAGGCCCCGGCCACGGCGCCAACGATCATCAGGACGATCAGCACGACCCATAGCCACGACAGAACCTTGACCGCGGTGCTGTTAGGCGGTGGCGGTGGGCCGTAGCGGTTGGGGCCGTCGTTGCCTGGCGCGCAGATCATCACGAGCGGGAAGACGCTGCCTACGAACGGCACCAGGTTGAGCAGCCACAGCCAGCCGGACCAGCCAATGTCATGCAGGCGCTGGACGCTGAACTGGATGCTCACGAAGGCAAAGCCGAGGAAGATGGCCCCGCCGATCAACCCGCCGACGATCATGGCCGCCAGCGAATTCGAAGCGAGGACCCATGACAGGCTGTACCAGAAGGCGATGCCGATGACGGGCAACATGGCGAGTGTCAGGACCATGGTCCAGGCCAGGTAGCGCAGGCGCCCGATACGGCCTTCGAAACTGAAGGGTTTGAGGGTGCTGTAGGTGGCGAGGCTTTCGCCAACGTCGGCCCGAGGGGGAGCGTAGGGGGAGACGGGATCAATGAGCGCGTCAGAGTGGCGTGCGCCTGGCTGCTGGGGCGAGTCCTGCACTTCGCCGAGGTCCAGTTGGAGAGATGGCTCTGCCTCGATCCGGGCATCGATTCCGCTTTTGTTCAGCGCTTCCAGGTATTTCTGGGCTTCGCTTTGGGACAGGTTGCTTTTGAGCGCAACCTTGCGGCCACTGAACAACCGCTCGATGGCGCTGACATCGCTCTTGAACAACTCGGCGAGGTTGAGTTTGGCTGTGGTGGTATCGACGCCCGGCATCAGGGCTCCGTCGAATACGATATTGAAACGGGTTTCACTCATGCCCGGCATCCTTGTCTCTAAATGGTTATGCAGCGGTTTTTGATCGGGGCAGTTCAGCGAGGCCATTGGCCGCCGAGCTGCGTCGCCCGGGCTTGCGCCTGGCGGTATTCTTTGTCCAGTCGGGCCACCAACTCATCGACGCTGGGCAGATCATGGATTTCCCCCACGCCCTGGCCGGCGGACCACACGCTTTTCCAGGCCTTGGCCTCATCGTTCAGCGGCTTGAGCTTCGAGCCAAAGTCGACTTCGCCTTTGCCCTGCAAGGCAGCGAGGTCGAAGCCGGCGTTTTCCAGGCTCTGGCGCATGAAGCTGGCCGGCACCCCGGATACCGCAGGAGTATGCACGATGTCTGCGGCTCTGGATGTGAGCAACATCTCTTTATAGGCGTCGGGCGCATGGCTTTCGCCGGTGCCGATGAAGCGTGTCCCGAAATAGGCCAGGTCCGCGCCGAGCAACTGGGCGGCCAGTATCTGATGGCCGTGGTTCAGACAGCCCGCCAGCAGCAAGGTTTTATCGAAGAACTGGCGGATCTCGGCGACCAGCGAGAACGGGCTCCAGGTCCCGGCATGGCCCCCGGCGCCGGCCGCCACGGCGATCAGGCCATCAACGCCGGCTTCGGCTGCTTTCTCGGCGTGGCGCCGCGTGGTGACGTCGTGGAACACCAGGCCACCATAGCCATGCACGGCGTCCACCAGTTCCTTGACCGCGCCCAGGCTGGTGATGACGATCGGCACCTTGTGTTCGATGCAGATCGCCAGGTCGGCCTGAAGGCGCGGATTGCTGTGATGGACGATCAGGTTGACGGCGTAGGGGGCCGGATTCTCCAGTATTGCCAGGCCTGCTTCGATTTCCTCCAGCCAGGCCTTGAAGCCACTGCTTTCGCGCTGGTTCAGTGCGGGAAAGCTGCCGACGATACCGTTTCGGCAGCAGGCCAGTACCAGCTGTGGATTGGAAATCAGGAACATCGGCGCAGCCACGACGGGCAAGCGCAGGCGTTGTTCGAGCAGAGCGGGCAGCGACATGAGAAGTACCCCGGATAAAGTAGTGCCGATTGGAAGGTTAGGCTTTGTCCTAGAACGGGCGAACCACGACCAGAATTACAATAGCCAGCAATATCAGAACCGGCACTTCATTGAACCAGCGATAAAAGACATGGCTGCGGGTGTTTTCGCCACGGGCGAAGCGTTTTACCTGGGCGCCGCACATGTGGTGATAACCGATCAGCAGCACCACCAGCGTCAGTTTGGCGTGCATCCAGCCACCCTGGGTGAAATACGCGCCGGCGTTCAGGCTCAGCAGCCCGATGCCGAACACCAGGGTGGCGATCATTGCCGGGCCCATGATGCCGCGATACAACTTGCGCTCCATCACGCTGAAGCGTTCCTGGCTGACGCTGTCCTCGCTTTGGGCGTGATAGACGAACAGGCGAGGCAGGTAGAACAGCCCTGCGAACCAGCAGACCATGCTGACGATGTGAAGTGCTTTGAGCCACAGATAGAGCATTTTGAGTTATTCCCAGATTCACGGTAGCCCGATAGTAGAGGTTAGAGCGGCCACACGTCACCTTGGCGGTTGTCGCGGCGCCGCGCGCCCCCTATCATCGACGGCTTTCCAGTGGGTTCGTTGAGGGCAGGTTTATGGTCAAGGTCGGTATCGTCGGCGGCACGGGTTACACCGGTGTCGAACTGCTGCGTCTATTGGCACAGCATCCGCAAGCTGAGGTGGTGGTCATTACCTCGCGATCCGAGGCTGGCCTGGCTGTCGCCGACCTGTATCCGAACCTGCGAGGCCACTACGATGGCCTGGCTTTCAGTGTTCCAGACATCGAGACCCTGGGCGCCTGCGACGTGGTGTTCTTCGCCACGCCTCACGGAGTTGCCCACGCCCTGGCGGGTGAGCTGCTGGCTGCGGGGACCAAGGTCATCGATCTGTCGGCGGACTTCCGCCTGCAGGATGCGGACGAGTGGGCCAAATGGTACGGCCAGCCCCACGGTGCGCCGCAGTTGCTCGAAGAAGCCGTCTACGGCCTGCCGGAAGTCAACCGCGAAAAAATAAAACAAGCGCGACTGATCGCGGTGCCGGGTTGCTATCCAACGGCAACACAGTTGGGCTTCCTGCCGCTGCTCGAAGCAGGCCTGGCCGATGCGTCGCGCTTGATCGCCGACTGCAAATCCGGTGTCAGCGGTGCCGGGCGTGGCGCCAGCGTAGGCTCGCTGTACTCCGAAACATCGGAGAGCATGAAGGCCTATGCCGTCAAAGGTCACCGGCATTTGCCGGAAATCCGCCAGGGCCTGCGCCGTGCCGCGGGCAAGGACGTCGGCCTGACCTTCGTCCCGCACCTGACGCCGATGATTCGCGGCATCCACTCCACTCTCTACGCAACCGTCGTCGATCGCTCGGTAGACTTGCAGGCGTTGTTCGAAAAACGCTATGCCAACGAACCGTTCGTGGACGTCATGCCGGCTGGCAGTCATCCGGAAACCCGCAGTGTGCGTGGCGCGAACGTTTGCCGTATCGCCGTGCACCGTCCGCAGGATGGTGACCTGGTGGTGGTGTTGTCGGTCATCGATAACCTGGTCAAGGGTGCATCGGGCCAGGCGGTGCAGAACATGAACATCCTGTTCGGGCTGGATGAGCGCCTGGGGTTGTCCCACGCGGGGATGTTGCCTTAAAGCCGTTTGAAAGCGGCAAGACTCCAGCCTGAAACCTGGAGCTTGCAGCCGCGCTTCTAATAGTTGACCGATTTGGTAGGAGAAGCGGATAATGCCCGCCATCACGCATTATGGCGGCGTAAACGCCGGGAGATATTCAGCATGAGCGTCGAAACCTTCACCCCCACGGCTTTGCAATTTACCCACGGTGCTGCGCACAAGGTGAAGAGCCTGGTCGATGAAGAGGGCAATGATCGTTTGAAGCTGCGCGTATTTGTAACGGGCGGCGGTTGTTCCGGTTTCCAGTACGGCTTCACTTTCGATGAGGAAGTGGCCGAGGACGACACCATCGTGGAACGCGAAGGCGTCAGCCTGGTGGTCGATCCAATGAGCTTCCAGTACCTGGCGGGTGCCGAGGTGGATTATCAGGAAGGCCTGGAAGGTTCGCGTTTCGTGATCAAGAACCCTAACGCTACCACGACGTGTGGGTGCGGCTCTTCGTTCTCGATCTGATTGCGTCAATCAAAAACGCCGCAGTGCCTTACGGCACTGCGGCGTTTTGTTGTCTGCGATTCATAGGCTCAAGCGGGGTAGATGGCGCCGAGTACGCGAAGACCTCGTGCGCCGGTCACGCTTGGGCGGTTGCCGGGAATGCCATGAAGGCAGCAATGGGCCAGCCAAGCGAATGCCATGGCCTCCACCCAGTCCGGATCGACGCCGTACACCGCCGTACTGCTGACGCGGGTCTGTGGCAACAAATCGGCCAAGCGCGTCATCAGCGCCTGGTTGTGCGCGCCGCCGCCGCAAACCAGCAGCTCTTCGGTATCTGACTGGGCCTGTCGCAAGGCGTCGACGATGGTCACCGCCGACAGTTCTAGCAGTGTGGCTTGCACGTTTTCGGGTGTGAAGGTCGGCAGGTGCGACAGGTGCCGGGCCAGCCAAGGCAGGTTGAATACCTCTCGCCCTGTACTCTTGGGGCCCGTGGTCACGAAGAAGGGGTCACCGAGCAGCGTTTTCAACAGGGTGGGTTCGACGTTGCCACTGGCGGCCCATTGGCCGTCGCGGTCAAAGTGTTCACCTTTCTGCTGATGTATCCAGGCATCGAGCAACACGTTGCCGGGGCCGCAATCGAAGCCGGTAACGGGTTTTCCTGGCTCGATCAGGCTGAGATTACTGAAGCCACCGACATTCAATACGGCCCGTTTGCCAGTTCGCTCTTCAAACAATGCTTCGTGAAACGCCGGTACCAGGGGCGCACCCTGCCCACCGGCGGCGACATCGCGGCTGCGAAAGTCGCTGACGATGCTGATTCCGGTCAACTCACTGAGCAGTGCCGGATTGCCGATCTGTACGGTAAAGCCCCGCGCCGGCTCATGGCGAATGGTCTGGCCATGGCTGCCAATCGCCGTAATGTCTTGTGGTTTGAGCTGCTGCTCGTTGAGCAAGGTGCGAACGCCCTGTGCGGCCAGCGTTACCCAGTTCTGCTGGGCGATGGCGGAGCGGGCAATCTCATCGGGCCCGCTGCTGCACAATTCGAGCAATTCGGCCCGCAGGGATGCGGGCATGGGTATGTAGTGCGTGGCGACCAGTTTGATCGCCGGAGCCAGTTCGACCAATGCGATATCCAGGCCGTCGAGGCTGGTCCCGGACATCACACCGATATAAAGCGCCATGGCCTAGCGCTTGCTCGAGGCGAGCAGGGTGGCTTTCTCTTGATCCATGCGTGCCATCAGCGGTTGGCTCTGAGCCAGGAAGCGGGCGCGCTCGGACTTGGCGATCGGATCGGCCATCGGCAGTTTCTGACCCAGTGGATCGACGTGGACGCCATTGACCTGGAATTCATAGTGCAGGTGCGGTCCGGTGGACAGGCCGGTGGTTCCGATATAGCCGATCACCTGGCCTTGCTTCACGGTGCCGCCAGTCTTCACGCCTTTGGCAAAGCCCTGCATGTGGCCGTACAGCGTCCGGTAAGTGTTGCCGTGCTGGATGATCACCGTGTTGCCATAGCCGCCGCGGCGGCCGGCCAACAGGACCTTGCCATCGCCGGCAGCCTTGATCGGCGTGCCCCGTGGTGCGGCGTAGTCGACGCCTTTGTGGGCGCGAATCTTGTTCAGGATCGGGTGCTTGCGGCCAGCGGAAAACTTGGAGCTGATGCGAGCAAAGTCAACCGGCGTACGGATGAATGCCTTGCGCATGCTGTTGCCGTCCGCCGTGTAGTAGCTGCTGTTACCCTGTTTATTGGTGTAGCGCACCGCAGTGTACGTCTTGCCACGGTTGGTGAAGCGTGCGGACAGGATCGGGCCGTTGCCGACGCTTTTGCCGTTGACCACCTTTTGCTCGTAGATGATGTCGAACTCGTCGCCCTGGCGAATATCCTGGGCGAAGTCGATGTCGTAGCCAAATACGTTGGCCATGTCCATGGTCAGGCTGTGGGACAGGCCGGCCCGGGCTGCCGATTGCGACAGCGAGCTGTTGATCACGCCATGTACATATGCCGAGCGAACGGTGGGTTTGGCGATGACGCGGTTGAATACATAGCCCTTGTCATTCTTGGTCAGGGTGATGCTTTCCAGGTCGCTCAACTTGGTGTGCAGGTTGTTCAACTGGCCATCTGGATTGAGTTCGAATTCGAGCTTCTGGCCGCGCTGCAGTTGAGTGAACTGCTTGGCTTGCTTGTCGCTGGCCAGGATTTCGTGGACCGATGTCGAAGGCAGGCCCACTTTTTCAAAGAGCGTAGAGAGGGTGTCGCCTTTGGCGACAATCACTTCGCGATGGTCCGGTCCTTTCTTTTCCTCGACCGCAGGAGCAACGGCCTGAGCGGTCTCGGGGGCGTCGTCGGCGTTGTTTTCAATCTGCGCAAAAGGGGAGGCTGCCGGTTCGTTTGTGGCTTGGACGGCTTCGGCAGCGTCTTGTTCTTGTGTCAGTTGTTCAGCAGGGCTTTCCAGTTCAAGGCTCAGCGTCGTCTTTTTGGCTTCCACGTCACTGGAGGGGAATACCAGGAGCGCCAGGCTAAGGAGGGCGGCGATACCACTTGCGGCAAGCAGGTGGGTCTTCGGGTAAAGCGGTGGCGCTTTAGACGGTTCGGTGGTCATAGGTAATTTGACTTTTGAAAAGATGAATTGGAAAAGATGAATGACATGATGAAGATGAAATAACTGTATAAAATATAACCAAATCCCCTTCGAAGCAAGCCCGCGGACGCTCTGTCCGTGGATTGGCGTCCGCGTGCCGGGCAAGCCTTGTATTTGGTGCGCGATATTGTATGGTTGGGGCCCTTTGAATCTGAGCCTTGCGGGTCTGTTATGAAGTCGGTTGAAGAGCAGCTAGCGCTGATCAAACGTGGTGCGGAAGAAC